>NZ_JBIBFQ010000004.1:0-407901 GCF_042955955.1 Streptomyces sp. NPDC008317 | reverse complement strand
AGTCCGAATCCGATGGACAATCCGGGGCGTCGGTTGGGTGGTCCGGGTGAGAATCCGTTCCCCGCGCCCGAGTCGAAGCCGCAGGGTTCCGGCGGGCCGGAGTCGCACTCCGACCCGATGGCGAACCCCGGCCGGACGCTGGGCAATGGGAAGCCGGTGCCGGGCACGGAGCCGCGTTCGGGTGGTTCTTCTGAGTCGTCGCCGGTGCCGTTGAGTCCGAATCCGATGGACAATCCGGGGCGTCGGTTGGGTGGTCCGGGTGAGAATCCGTTCCCCGCGCCCGAGTCGAAGCCGCAGGGTTCCGGCGGGTCGCAGTTGCACTCCGACCCGATGGCGAATCCCGGTCGGACGCTGGGCGGCGCGAAGCCCGCGCCGGATTCGGGCTGGAAGGAGCCGGGTCGGGGCGGATCGTCCGGGACATCATCCGGAACGTCGTCCAAGCCTGTCAGCTCCGATCCGATGGAGAATCCGGGACACCGCCTGGGCGGCGGCATCCCGGACCCGAACGGCCTGTGGAAGCCGCCCGGTTCAGGCAACCGGGGCGACGGCTCGCACGGGGCCGGACCGAAGCTGCCGCCCGCGCCGAAGCAGCCGACGCGCAAGGGTCCCGGTTACGACGGTCCTGCGACGCTCGACGACGTACCGGGCGGGCGGTCGAACTCCGGCAACGGGAGTTCGGGCGACGGCCCCGGCAATCTGCGTCCGAACCAGGGCAACAGCAGCCACACGCAGATCGAGACCGCGCCGCCGCCGCACGAGCCCGGTTCCGGTAAGGACTCCGGTTCCGGGAACGGCAGTCGGCCCGACGGCGGCCAGACCGTACCGCCGGTCGGCAAGGAACCCCCGGCCGCCGCACCGCACACGAAGGAGGCCCCGCCGACCACGGTGGCCCCCGAGCCCAAGTCGCCCGCGCCCTCCGGCAAGGAGGGCAAGCAGCCTCAGAACGGCAAGTCGACGTCGGAGACCACCACCGAGCCCGCCCCCGCCTCGTCGGACAAGGGCAAGGGCAAGGAGCCTGCGACCGATGAGGGCAAGGGCAAAGGCAAGGAGCCCGCGTCGGAGGAGGCACCCCCCTCGGAGCACGTGCCGCCGGGCGAACAGCCGCATGGGCAGGAGGGGTCGGGCCACGGTCCCGGTCTGAGCGAATTCGACAAGGTGATCCTGGCGCACGAGATCAACCGCGAATTGCACCGGCTCGATCCACGCCGCCCTCCGGTCCGCCCAGGAGACGTGGACGAGCTGCACGCCCAACTGCCCCACTGGCGGCAGCGCATGCCGTTGCGGCCACGCGGTGAGGCGATCGCGCAGACGATGGTGACGGGCAAGCCGCTGTCGCTCCCCGGCGGGTCCTCGCATTCGGGTTCGGGAGGATATTCCAGGACGTCCGTCTTCACCGACCCGAGGGAGCAGAGCAGGCCGCCGGTCTCGTCCTCCGGGCGCCGGTCGAGCCGGCGGTCCTATCCTTCCCCCGGGTCGGTCCAGCGGCCTGGCCTGCTGTCCTACCCCTCCTCCGGGCTCGGCCGCCGACCGATCGCGCCGCCCGCCCCCGCGCCGAGGAGGCAGCCCAGCAGCTCCGGGTCGCGCGGGCAGTCGTACGCCCCGCCGCCGTCGGGATCGAGCCGACAGTCGTACCCGCCGCCGTCGGGATCGAGCCGACAGCCGTACCCGCCGCCGAGTTCGAGCCGACCGCGCACCCCCGTCTCTGACATCGGGGACGTGGAGATGATGGACGCGCCGCCCCCGGAGCACGCCCCCTTCTACGCGCCGACCGCGACGGTCCGGCCCCACGGCATCTCCGACAGGCATTGGCACGACATCCTGGAGGCCCAGCGGATCTCCGAGCGATGGCACACCGACTACTACCGGCGAATGGGCCTTCAAGAGGAGGCGATCCGCCAGAACCTGCGAAATCAGGGAATTCCGGTCTCTCCGCACGACACATTGCCGTTCGAGCCGCTGCCGCGCGAGATCGAGTTGTTGAACTTCGGTCATGAGGTCTTCGCAGACGTACGCCGCATTCTCCACGGGGGCCAGTCGAATCAGGCGTCCTCGGTCGCGGCGACGGGCGGGGCGCTCCAGATTCGCCTTTCCCTGGCCCGGCAGGTCGCTCCCCGGGAGCAGCCCAGAAATACCATGGAACAACTGGGGCAGAGCGCGGCCACGGCATCCATCACCGGCACGGGCAACTGCGGTGAGCACGCGGCCTTGACCTACACGCTCGTGAACCGGCACAGGCTGCCCGACGGCATGCGTATCTGGTACGTGCCGCTGAATCTGCACCGGGGTGAACGCGGCGACAACCCCGTCGCCCCGTACACCGACCATGTGTTCATCGCGGTCGGTTATCCCGAGCGGCCCCGTAACATCGTCATGCTCGACCCGTGGGAGGTGAACGCGACTCCGATCTTCGCCGGGGATCCCGCTTTCCGCTTCCCGTTCCTGGTCGGTCCGCGCAATGCGCCGTCGATCAACCCGCGGGCCGTTCTTCTGCCGAATGACGGAATCGACTACCTGGCCATCGGCCATCGTCAGATCGGGCACGAAGTCCACGACATCATGGATTTCACCGGTACGCCTCTCCCCGCCAGCCAGTACCAGGGGGTGTACAACATGTATCAGGACTTCGCCATGCCGGCGCCCGTCCGGAACATGTATCCGGCCGGCCCCGCGTGGGACGCCTATTTCGCGCACCGGCACCCCCAGCAGCCCGGCTTGATCCGGCCGGGCGGTTCGTCGGGTCAGCCGTCGGGTCTGATCCGGCCGGGTGGTCCGTCGGGTCAGCCGCCCGGCCTGATCCGGCCGAGCGGTTCGTCGAGTCGGCCGAGCGGTTCGTCGGGTCGGCCGAGCAGCTCTTCGGGTCGACCGGCCGGGCCGTCGCGGCAGCCGAGCGGCATGTCACGTCAGCCCAGCGGTTCTTCGCGTCGGCCCAGCGGCTCATCGCGCCAGCCTGGCGGCTCTTCGGGTCAGCCCAGCGGTTCTTCACGGCGGCCGAGCGGCTCGTCGCGTCGGCCGAGCATGCCGTGGGACCAGCCGGGCGGCCCGGCCCGTACGGTGGGCGGTTCGCCGGACACGGGGATCGATCCGATCCGGGAGCAGTGGGGCATCGGGCGGGTGGTCACGCTGGCGGAGCCGCGCTCCGGCACGGGTCTGGTGCGCGGTCCTGCCCCGGAGGCCGGTCCGCGTACGACCGGTCGACCTGGTGAGTTCGCGGTGTTCGACCTGCCGCTGCCTCCGGCCGACACGCCGTCGTCGTCACGGCCGTTGGGGTACGAGGTCGATCCGGGCGGCTGGATCAGGCTGCCGGACGGCAGCGTGCTGTCGCCCGGCGGCTGGGTCAGCTTCGGGGACGACTTCATCCACACCCCCACGGGCGCGATCATGCACGGCGACAGCGGCTGGATCGGCGAGGTCGGCAACATCGAGCAGATCGCCGAGACCTGGCACCACTTCGACCCGTCGGCGGCCCCGCACCTGCCGGTGCCCTCCGGCGACGGCCTGCACATGGTGCCGGTACACCCCGGCGACCAGGCCGTGCACATCCCGCTGCGGCCGCGTACCGACTCGGAGACGCAGGCGGTGGCCCCGATCGCGCACCCCGGCTCCGGGACGCCGCGGCCCCGTGGCCCCGTGCCGACCGGCACGGCGGCCACGGCGGCCACGGCGGGCACATCCGGTTCACCGGGTCCGTCCGCCAAGGGCAAGGAGCCCGCGACGGAGGGGACTTCCGGCTGGGACGAGACGCCCGCGGCGGCCTGGGCGCCCGTCGTCCGGCCGATGGCGCCGACGCCGTCCGCCGTGCCGTCGCCTCCCGCGCAGGGGACGTCCGGCCACGGTTCCGACCTGAGTGAATTCGATCAGGTGGTCCTGGCCCAGGACATCAACACGGAGCTGCACCGGCTGGACGCGACGCATCCGCCGGTGACGGTGGCCGATGTGCCGGAGCTGCACGCGCAGTTGCCCGACTGGCGGCAGCGTATGCCGCTACGGCCGCGTGGCCAGGCCATCGCGCAGATGATCGTCACCGGTCGTCCGATGTCGCTCCCGGGCGGGTCATCGTCGTACTCGGGTTCGGGAGGGTATTCCAGGACCACCGTCTACACCGATCCGAGGGAGGAGAGCCGGCCGCCGGTGTCGTCTTCCGGTCGCCGGTCGAGCCGCCGGTCCTATCCCTCCTCCGGGTCGGTCCGGCGGACGGGCGTGTTGTCCTACCCCTCCTCCGGGTTCACCCGCCGACCGAGCAGGGAGTCCTCCTTCGCCGAGCCGAGCAGGCAGCAGTATCCGCCGTCGTCGGGATCGAGCCGACAGCCGTATCCGCCCACCGCCGGATCGAGTCGGCAGCCGTACCCGCCGACCGCAGGGTCGAGCAGGCAGCCGTATCCGCCCACCGCAGGGTCGAGCAGGCAGCCGTATCCGCCGGCCGCGGGGCCCAGTCGGCCGCCTGCGCGCTCCTTCGAGCCGGAGGACGTGGAGATGGCGGACGCGCCGCCCTCACCCCGCCTGCCGAGCTGGCAGCCCGCCCCCTTCTACGTACCGACCGCGACGGCTCCGCCGCCCGGCATGGCGCCCGAGCAGTGGTTCGCCATCGAGCGGCTCAACCGTCAGTCCGTGCAGTGGCACACCAACTACTACGCGCAGCGGGACGCGGCCGAGGCGGCGAGTCGCGGCGGACGGCGGGTGGGGATGGGCGAACCCCTTCCGCCCGACATGCTCCCGTCGGAGCCTTTGCAGAACGAGCTGTGGCTGATGGACCTCGGCCATGAGATCTTCGCCGGGGTACGCGAGATCCTGCACGGAGGCCAGTCGAATCAGGCGTCCTCGGTCGCGGCGACGGGCGGGGCGCTCCTGGTGCGCAACCACCTGGCCCGTCAGGTGCCCCGCGTCCAACCCCGCAATATCCAGGAGTCGTTGGGGCAGAGCGCGGCCCAGGCGTCACTGGTCAACACCGGCAACTGCGGTGAGCACGCGGCCCTGACCTACGTCCTCCTGAACCGGAGGCAGCTGCCCCCGGGGATGCGGATCTGGCACGTGCCGCTCAACCTCCACCCGGGCGAACACCCGTTGCACGCCATCGCGCCGTACACCGACCACGTGTTCATCGCGGTCGGCTATCCCGAGCGGCCTCGCAACATCGTGCTGCTCGACCCGTGGGAGGTGAACGCGACTCCGATTTTCGCCGGAGACCCCGCTTTCCCCTTCCCGTTCCTGGTCGGTCCGCGCAACGCGCCGTCGATCACCCCGAGGGCCGTTCCGCTCCCGCACGACGGGGTGGACTACCTGAACGTCGGCCTCAGCCAGATCGACACGGGCGCGATCCTCAACATCATGGACTTCACCGGCACGCCTGTCGCGGCCAGTCAGTACGAGGGCTTGTACAACATGTACCAGGACCTCGCGATGCCGTCGCCCGTCCGGAACATGTATCCGCCCGGGCACGCTTGGGACGTCTACTTCGCGCACCGGCACCCTCGAATTCCGGGCTCGAACCGGCCGATTGGCGGTTCGTCAGGTCGGCCGGGAGGGTCGTCGGGCCGCCCGGGGAGTTCGTCGCGGCGGCCGAGCGTGTCCTTGAGTCAGCCGGGCGGGCTGTCGCGGCGGTCCAGCGTGTCCTCGGGGCGGCCGAGCGGACTGTCACGGCAGCCGAGCGGTATGTCGGGCCAGCCCAGCGGGTCTTGGGACCGTCCGGGCGGGTCGTCGAGCCGACCGGGCGGGTCGTCGGGTCGGCCGGGAAGTTCGGCGGGGCGGCCGAGCGGCTCGTGGGATCTGCCGGGCAACCGGTGGGGAGCGCGGGGCGGTTCGCCGGACGTGGGGATCGATCCGATCCGGGAGCAGTGGGGCATCGGGCGGGTGGTCACGCTGATGGAGCCGCGCTCCGATACGGGTCTGGTGCGGGTTCCCGCTCCTGCGGCGGGTCCGCGTACGGCCGACAGGCCCGGCGAGTTCGCGGTGTTCGACCTGCCGCTGCCTCCGGCCGACACGCCGTCGTCGTCACGGCCGTTGGGGTACGAGGTCGATCCGGGCGGCTGGATCAGGCTGCCGGACGGCACGGTCCTGTCTCCGGGTGGCTGGGTCAGCTTCGGGGACGACTTCATCCACACGCCGACCGGCATGATCATGTACGGGGACAGCGGCTGGATCGGCGAGGTCGGGAACATCGAGCAGGTCGCCGAGGTATGGGACGAGCTCGATCCGTCCGCGACCGCGTACGTGCCGGTGCTCTCCGGCGACGGCCTGCACATGGTGCCGGCCCTGCCGGGGGACGAGGCGGTCCACGTTCCCGTGACGCCTCGTACCGGCACCTCTTTCGCGGCGCCGCGCGTGCGGGCGGGCGCGGACGTTCCGCCGGGGAAGGGCAAGGAGCCTGCTACGGATCAGGCTCCGGCGGCGGGCGAGGTCCCTGTCACGTACGAGGTCCCTGTCACGTACGAGGCTCCTGACACGGAGCAGGCGCCCGTGTCCCGTCCGGTACCGGTCGAAGCCGTGGCACCGGCGGCACCGGCGACGCCCGTGGCACCGGCGGCACCGGCGATGCCCGTGGCCGTACGTCCGTCGCTCGCCGCCCCCGAACTCCCGTCCCCCGCACGCTCGCAGGAGGACCGGCTGGCCGAGCGCGGGCTGGCGCCGCTGTACATCCTCGACCAAGGGGACGCGGTGACACACGCGTTGACCGCCGTCGCGCCCGTGGAGAGCGGACGGCTCGTGGGGCACGGACGGCCCGCCGGGTCGCAGGAGTTGCGGGACACCCTGGCCGACGCGCTCGTGACCGACGCGCAACGGCCGCCGGGGGAGCGGCGGTTGTGGCCGCCGCTCACGGGCCTGACCGCCCCTGGACGGACGGTGCCGCTCGTCGGCTCCGAGGAAGCGGCCGTCGAAGCCGTACGTACGGGGACCGGTTCCGATGACGCGGACTGGCTCGTGCTCGCGGTGGCCGCACCCGTGCTCGGGCTCCGGGTCACCGTACTGACGCCGGACGGAACCCCCTGGACGGCAGGACCGGACGACGGCCGCCCCGTCCTGCTCTTCCAGCAGGCGGACCCCGCTCCGTACACCGCGCGGTGGGCGGCGACCGAGCCCGTCGGCGGCGTACCGGAGCAGCGGCCCGTACCGCCCGTATCGCCGCTGTCGGCACCGGAGTTGGCCTCGGACCAGGCCCCGGCTCCGGTGCCCTCGGCACCCGACCGGCACGTGGCGGCCACCGTCCCGTCCTCGCCCCCGTCCGCGCCGCTGCGACTCGGCTTCGGTACGGCTAGTGGCCCGCGGCACCGGGCCGCCTCCGGCGGGGAACCGGCGCCCGAGGTCTTCTTCGGCTCCGAACCGCGCCCGGCCACGAGGCGGTGAGGGCGAGAGCGCCGATCGCCCCGGACACCTCGGCGGATCCGGTGCCCGCACCGGCACCGGATCCGCGAGAGGAACCGCCGTAGCGGGGTGCACGCGCCGTGTGATATTCGTGGTGCGCAAGGGGAGTGGGGGACTCCGGTCACCAAGCGGTACGGGCACCGCCGCGCACGGCACGCGGCCGGTGGACGCCGCACCGGGCCGGGCGGCGCCGTCCCGCCGGTCCTTCTGCTCATGTCGTGCCCATTCCGTGCCCATCCGGTTTCGGGGGCGGCCGTTGGCCTCGGTCCTGGTGCTTGACTGGCCGGGTGTGACCTGAGGGCCTTCATGTGCGTCTGAGCGATGGGCATCTCTTTGTTGGACTCTTGGCGAGTGGGGAACGGGCGTTGAGCGACACCGATCAGGACGAGGCGAAGCGGCGGCGGCGGGCACGGTTCGTCGAGGTGCTCACGAGCAGTGCCCGTCAGCCGGGGGAGCGTTCCCGGCTGGGCTCCAGGGTCGCGGGCGCCACGGCCGTACTGGCGCTCGCCGCGGGCGCCACCATGGGGATCGGCGCCTGGCGCGGCCACCAGGCCGACCAGGACGCGAAGGAGCTCACGGCCGCGCAGACCAAGGCGGCCGACCGGCTCGCCCACCTCCCCACCGGCTCCGTCAGCCCGACCGCGAAGAAGCCGAGGCCGAAGCCGTCGCACTCCGCCACGCCCAAGGCGCCGGTCCACACCACCCACTCGCCGACGCCTTCGCCGAAGCGGTCCAAGAAGGCGACCGCCACTCCCACGCCGACCATCGCCGTCTACCCCTCCACCGCGCTGCTCCTGAACGCCGCGACGGCGCTGTGCGCCGACATCCCCTACTTCGGCGCGGGCAAGGTCGGCGGGTCCGTCAACACCCACAAGTGCGACGGCACCAGCAACGACAACCAGATCTGGAACATGCGCGTCCAGCCCGTCGGCAAGGGCCCCGGCGGCACCGACCTCGTCCTCTTCGTCAACGCCAAGGACGATCTCTGCCTCGACATGCCCAACCGCGGCCCCCAGCCCGCCGGCACCACCCTCAACGAGGCCAACTGCGACGGCACCCTCGCCGACAACCAGCTCTGGTGGCTCGAACCCGTCGGCAACAGCGCCGTCCACATCCGCAGCTTCATCAGCGGCAACCTCTGCATCCGCCCCGGCAACGTCAGCCCCGGCGGCTCCGACCGCCGCCTCATGATCGCCACCTGCGGCACCAACGACGAGTCCCGCTGGTTCCTCTACCCCGTCTCCTCCTGACCCGCCGCCCGCCCCTCCCTCGCCAACGCGTGAACGCACTCCGGTGAGGTGCACAACTGGTGCGGTCCCCGTCAGCTTTCGCCGAATCCAATCGCGGCGGTTGAGCGTGAACAGATAGCATCCGCGCTGCCGAGGGGGTGCGTATGACATTGGTGAAAAAGGGATCACGACGGATCGTGGTCGATGGCGTGACCTACCGGTGGCGGCTGCGGCGCAGGCCGACGTACGACCAGCTCCTCGGCTGGGCGCCTTGCACATACGCGGTCGAACGCGCTGATCGGTCCGGCGCAGTTCTCACCGTCAGAACAGATCAACCGCACATGCGGAACGCGGTCCATTCGGCGGGCAGCCCGGTGCTCCCATCAGATGTCGCCTCCGCTGTGCGCGCTGCCCTCACACGTGGCTGGGCCCCCGAGAACCCCGGTCCCCTGTTCCGTCTCGACCAGTCGAAAGCCTTCTCCCCTTGGCCTGGATAGACGTTCACCGACCCGTCGTGACCGGCGATCACTGGCAAACGGCCGCCGCGGTCCGCCGCATCCGGCCGCACATACGCAAAGCCCCCGACCTCACCGCTGACGCTGCTGGCAGGGTGAGCCGGTGTGCCTGACCAGGGTCAAACGGGTGGCGGAGCTGCGGAGTTCACAGCCGATACGACCTTGGCCGCGTTGCGTGAGGCGTGCGCGTCGGCTGGCCTGGACCTGGGAAGCCTCCACCGGGCGGCTGCTGAACACCGCCCTGGATATGCAGTCCGGTGCCACCCATTTGGATGCAACTGCCTACACCTATGACCCGGCCGGGCAGATCACGTCCATCAGCGACGTACAGGACGGCGGCGGCACCGCGAAAACCGACACGCAGTGCTTCACCTATGACTACCTCCAGCGTTTGACGCAGGCGTGGAAAACACGGCTGCCGTTGATTACGGCGGCGTCCAAGCCGTCGACGGCGCCAAAACCCTCGGGGATGGCCTCAATCAAGCCTACGACGAAGCCCACGAATCAGGGATGCAGCCGCCCAGTGAAATGGCCCGGAGCATGAGAATTGTATTCACGAGAAGGTAAATTTACGGACGAGGTGACCGGGGCGGAAACTTGACATGAGGCCAAATCCGGTAAATTTTAGGACATGACACAGGCGGACATTCCGGATCATTGCCTGAAGGCATTATCTCGCGGCTCGAAAGAAGGGCATTCCGTGGCAGATGATCCCGAAGGAGAGCGGCTAATAAAGTATGAGTAGAGAATCGTCGATCGATTTTACCTTTGAAGTCCCATTGGATATTAAGGGGGTCATCCGTGGTTTGCGAGAGGCTGGGGTAGAGTTTGATCGTGAGGGTATTTCGTATTTTGTAAATGCCGAGGATGATCTGTACGATTGAATCCGGGCTGACTCCGCCGATCTGGATGCAGTGCTGTGCCTAATCGAGAATTCATGGATCTCCGGATCGGTGAGTGGAGTTGCCGTAGGGATTCGAAATTCTGAAAGCGGTGGAGACCTGCTTTTCTTCCCGGGGTATTCTCGGGTGACTTTCTCGGCAAGTGTGAACAAGAGGCTCATTTCGAAGTCCTCTGGGTTCGCTGATCTGGGCTGGTACTGTAAGTTTTTCATTCCGATTCTTGAGCCATTCGGCCTCGTTGCAGTAAATTCCTCCGATTTTTAAGAATGCATCCTAGTCCCGCCGCGAGGTTATCTTCGTTGCGTTTCTGGTTCATTTCAGATAAGCGAAGCTTTCGTCAGGCGGGCGTCGTCCAGGCCAGCCGGACTGCTCACGACCCGAGCCCGGTCCTCCTCGATGTACGCCACCCGCAAGTCGACCGCCCGCCACATCGCATCCACGAGCCACGGATCATCCGTCGTCGCCGTCACGCCGCTCTGCCCCCAACTATCCGTCCGTCACCTGCGGTCCAACGACCTACCGACCTCGGATCCGAGACCGTCACGACGACGGCGTACGGTCCACCTCGGTCACACGAACCGACCGGATATCGGCGATCTTCCCGTTCTGGATCTTGACGTCCAGCGGCGCGGCGTCGCCCGTCTTGGACTTGCCCGCCCCGAGCTTGTCAGCCGTGATCCCCGTGTTCCCCAGGTGGTCACCGTCGGCGTCCAGGAACTCCAACTGCGCGAAGTAGTCAGCCGCACCGGCCCCGTGGTTCGTCACCGTGTAGTGCACGACGTACGCGTGCGGCCCCCACACCGGGTCGTCCTCCACCCCGGCCTTCGTGATCCGTACGTCCGCCTTCGCGCTGGGGGCGGCTTGGGTGGTCGGCGCGCTGGACGAAGTCGAGGGCGCCGTCGGAGGGGGACGAGCCTTTGCCCGCGGCGTCCGACGAGCCGGACGAGGAGCACCCGGTCAGGGCTGCCATCGCAAGGGTGGCAGCCACGGCAAGAAACGAGCGGGACGGAGCACGCAGACCTCCATTAAGCGGATGCGTAGGCACAGAAGGCAACCGTCGAACCGACGTCCTGTGATCGGTTTGCCTCGGGGGCACCCCGAACGAGGCTGCGCCTCCTGGGCGTTGACTCACAGCTTTTGACTAATTCCGCAAAAGGTACGAATGCTCATCGCAGGCCTGTCCGGTGGAAGCAGACGCCACAGCACCTCGACGTCGACCGTGATCGATGCGCAGCCCGTGGCGTGCAGCTCGGTCGCCCATGAGGAGGAAACAGCCGTAAGTCCGACGCACCGCAACTGCAACGCGGGGGCCATGACGTCTCGTCTACTAGATGTTCGACGAGGAGGAGCTGCGTGGAGTTCGAGGAGTTCGCCCGCACGGAATGGGCTGCGCTGCGGCGTACGGCGTTCTGGCTGTGCGGCGACTGGCACACCGCCGAGGATCTGGTGCAGGCAACGTTTATCAAGGTGTACGTCCGCTGGTGGACGCTACGCCGGGCCGCCCGAGCCAGCGCTTTCGCACGTACAACACTGACCCGCACCTGGATCGACTGGCAACGCAAAGGATCAGCAGGGGAACTCCCCGCCGAAGACTTTGCCGACCAGCTCCTCGACGACACCGACATAGCACTGCGTCAGACGCTGCTGACCGCACTGCAATCACTGCCCGCGATACAGCGCGCCGTCGTGGTGCTGCGGTACTGGGAGGACATGCCGGTGGACGAGGTCGCACGAATCGTGAACCGCAAACCCGCCACCGTCCGATCGGACGCGACGCGAGGCCTGGCCGCGCTGCGGGAAACGCTGGGGGAGAAAGGAACCGTCAGGTGATGAACGAGAACGACGTGAAGAACGCGATGCGGCAGGCCCTGAACGCCGAGCCCGACGACGGACCGGACATGGAGGAGATCGTCCGGGGAGGCAGGAAGCAGCGGCGCGCGATCGTACGGCAGGTCGCGCTGGGCACCGCGGTCCTGGCCGTTGCGGGGTTCGGCGTGGGATACAGCCTGACGCACGCCCAAGCAGGCTCGAAGGATCAGAGCGTGACAACGGATCTGGCGGGTCAGGCCCGAACCCCCTCGCTCCCGCCCCACGACAACAGCCGCGCCAACCTCGACAAGGCACACGCCGATTTGCGCGCGGCGCTGGTCGGCCGCTTGCCGGCGGGAATGACACTCGAAGACGGCTCCGGGCCAAGTGACTTCAACTTGGTGCGCTCCGATGGAACGGTGACAGAACTGGGGACGCTGGTCGGGCTGCAGAACCTCGCAGGCGCGAAGAACCCGTGCACCGATTCCCAGATCAACAGCAACTGCCAGCCCGTCTCGCTGGCGGACGGCTCCCGGGGCTGGGCATGGGAAGCGGCCGCTCAACAGGACGGGTACACCGTGACCGTGCGGATATACACCCAAGACGGTCAGGCATGGGGTCTGTCCAACGGCGCCACGGCGGTGAATCCCAAAACGCAGTCCCTGGAGAAAGGCCAGCCTCTTACCGCTGCCCAACTGATTTCCCTCGTCTCCGACCCCGAGGTGATGGCCGCCCTCAAGGAGGTCCCGACCGACCAGATCACCCCCACGCAGGCCGGACAGCCCTACCACCTGTAACAACTCAAGTCATGCGCAAACGGCCCAACGCCGCTTGCGTTTTCGAGGGCTCTCGCGGCATCGGGGCAGGTCATGGGCGGTTGCCCCAAGGAAGTGGCAGCCGGGCGCCCGGCCCGTCCGAGCGGCCCCGAGCGCCGGCCGTGCGCCCCGTCCACTTCGACGTGCAAGGCCGCTGACCAGCGCAAAGATGGGGGAGTGGCGGTTGGCACCGGCTCTGGGAGGCCCGAGCGGCCCCGAAAAGAGCATCGGCCAGAAGACCGTGTGCGTGGTGGCAGGTACAAGAAAGGCTCTGACCGGCATTTCTGCTGGTCAGAGCCTTGTTTCCGGAGTGCCCCCGGCAGGATTCGAACCTGCGCACACGGCTCCGGAGGCCGTTGCTCTATCCCCTGAGCTACGGGGGCGACGGGAAGAACATTAGCAGGTTGGGGGAGGTGGGCTGGACAGGGTTTGGGTGGGGGAGGGGAGGTGGGGGGTGCTGGGGGGAGGGGGGTTCACCCGTGGCGGGGAAGAAATGGGCAAAACGCGGACGCATCGCGAGGGGCACGCCTACTCTTCGAGGTGTGGCGGGTGCGTCCGGCCGGGTGCTTGTTGTGGATGACAACAAGGTGATCCGGCAACTGATCAGGGTCAACCTGGAGCTGGAGGGCTTCGAGGTCGTGACCGCGGCTGATGGTGCCGAGTGCCTGGAGATCGTGCACAGTGTGCGGCCGGATGTGGTGACGCTGGATGTGGTCATGCCGCGGCTGGACGGGGTACGGACGGCGGCGCGGCTGCGGGCGGACCCGGATCCGGAGACGCGGCGCGTGGGCATCGTCATGGTGAGCGCCGGGTCCCTGCCGGAGGGGACGGGCGGGGTGGACGCCTATGTCGCGAAGCCCTTCGAGCCCGCCGACCTCGTGGAGACCGTACGTGGGCTGGTCCGGCGCGGCCCCGTGCCGCCCGAGCCCCGCGGGCAGACGGCTTCCGCACCCGGTTCCGCGTAAGCCCGGCGCCTGGGCAGGGCTGGGGGACCGTACCCGAGCCCGTTCGGCAGGGGCCCGTTCGGCAGGGCGCGAGCGCTGCGCCCGCCCCACCCCGCCCCACCCCACAAGGCCGGTCGGGCCTGGCACCTGCCCCCGCGGAGAGCTAGCGCCGCACCCCGCACCGCCCCGTGCGGCCCCCGCCCTGCCCCCCCCGCGTCGAAAGACGCCCCCCGCCCTCCCCGCAAAGCCGCGGCCGCGACCCCCCTGGGAAAACCCGGTCGCCCCCGGGCCCACCCCCTCGCCTAGGCTTTGCCGCGTGACCCCCGCTGAGCTGTCCCGCACCGTGCTGAGTACGGTGCGCCGTGCCGTCGCGGCGGGGGAGCTGGGGGTGGAGGTGCCGGAGCGAGTCGTGGTGCAGAGGCCCCCACGGCCGGGATGCGGGGACTACGCGACGAACGTGGCGTTGCAGCTCGCGGGCGCCGCGGGGCGCCCGCCGCGACAGGTCGCGGAGATCCTCAGCAGGCGGCTCAGCGCCGAGCCCGGCATCGCGCTGGTCGAGATCGCGGGCCCCGGCTTCCTCAACATCACCCTCAACGCGTGGGCGTACGCGGACGTCGTCCGGCAGGTGCGCGCCCAGGGCCCGGAGTACGGGACCGGGGACGGCCTGGCCGGTGAGGCCGGCGGCGTGGCCGCGGACGAAGGGGCCGTACGGGCCCAGGCCGTCGCCGAGGCCGTGAACCGGCTGCTGCGCGCCGCGGGCGCCGCGCCAGGAGCCGCCGAGGAACGCGTGACGGCGGCCGAACCCCAGGACGACCCCGTCGCCCGCCTCGGCCCCGACGCCGCCCGCTGGTCGCTGCTCCGGCCGCCCGCCGAGGACCCGCCCCGTACGGACGACACGTTCCTCGCGCAGCGCGAGAGCAACCCGCTCTTCCGTATCCGCTACGCCCACGCCCGCACCCGCGCGCTGCTCCGTAACGCCCATGACCTGGGCGTGGAGATCGAGAGCACGGTGGACGACCCGTACCACCACCCCGCGGAGACCGAACTGCTCGGCCTGATCGCCGACTTCCCCCGCGTCATCGAGACCGCCGCACGGCGCCGCGCGCCCGACCGGCTCGCCCGCCATCTGGAACGGCTGTCCGACGCCTTCCTCCGCTTCCACGACGAGTGCCCCGCGCTGCCGAAGGGCGACGAGAAACCCTCGGCCGTCCACGCCGCCCGGATCCGGCTCGCCGACGCCACCGGCATCGTGCTCGCCAACGGCCTCCACCTCCTCGGCATCAGCGCTCCCGACCGCGTCTGAGGGCCGGAAGCCCGGCGAGCGACAGCGGGCCGACGACGAGGCCGGTCCACAACCCAGCACCCCATAAAACAACCCCCGATCTGCGAAGAAAGACGACACCGTGAGCCGTTCCGCACACCCCGCCGGGCCCCGCCACGCCGATGTGCTGCCCGAGGGCCACTACGCCGCCCCGCCCGCTGACCTCAACACCCTCGACACCCGCGTCTGGTCCCGCACCGTCACCCGTAACGCCGACGGCGCCGCCGAAGTCGGCGGCCTGGACGTGCGCGCGCTCGCCGAGGAATACGGCACGCCCGCGTACATCCTCGACGAGGCGGACTTCAGGGCCCGCTGCCGCGCGTGGCGGGCGGCCTTCGGGCACGACGCGGACGTCTTCTACGCGGGCAAGGCGTTCCTGTCCCGCGCGGTCGTGAAGTGGCTGCACGAGGAGGGGCTGAATCTGGACGTCTGCTCCGGTACGGAGCTGGCGGTGGCGCTGGAGGCGGGGATGCCCGCCGAGCGGATCGCGCTGCACGGCAACAACAAGTCCACCGCGGAGATCGAGCGCGCGGTGGAGACCGGCGTCGGCCGGATCGTGCTGGACTCGTTCCAGGAGATCGCCAGGGTCGCCGCGGAGGCGGACCGGCAGGGCAAGCGGCAGCGCGTGCAGATCCGGGTGACGGTCGGCGTCGAGGCGCACACCCACGAGTTCATCGCGACCGCGCACGAGGACCAGAAGTTCGGTCTCGCGCTGGCGGGCGGGCAGGCCGCGGAGGCGGTCCGCCGGGTGCTGAAGCTGGAGAGCCTCGAACTGGTCGGCATCCACAGCCACATCGGCTCGCAGATCTTCGACATGGCCGGCTTCGAGGTGGCCGCCCGCCGCGTCGTGTCGCTGCTGGCGGAGGTACGCGACGAGCACGGCGTCGAGCTGCCCGAGATCGACCTCGGCGGCGGCCTCGGCATCGCGTACACCACCGACGACGACCCGCGCGAGCCGCAGGAGATCGCCAAGGCGCTCGGCGAGATCGTCACCCGCGAGTGCGAGGCGGCCCGGCTCGCGGTGCCCCGGCTCTCGGTCGAGCCGGGCCGCGCGATCGTCGGACCGACCGCCTTCACGCTGTACGAGGTCGGCACGATCAAGCCGCTGGACGGCCTGCGCACGTACGTCAGCGTCGACGGCGGCATGTCCGACAACATCCGCACCGCGCTCTACGACGCCGAGTACAGCGTCTCGCTGGTGTCCCGTACGAGTGACGCCGAGCCGATGCTCAGCCGGGTCGTCGGCAAGCACTGCGAGAGCGGCGACATCGTCGTCAAGGACGCCTTCCTCCCCGCCGACCTCGCGCCCGGCGACCTGCTCGCCGTACCGGCCACCGGCGCGTACTGCCGGGCCATGGCCAGCAACTACAACCACGCGCTGCGGCCCCCGGTGGTCGCGGTCACCGACGGCCGGGCGCGGGTGATCGTCCGCCGCGAGACGGAGGACGACCTGCTGCGGCTGGACGTCGGCTGACCCCGAAGGTGCCGAAAAGGCCGCGGAAAAGCCGCAGAAGAGCCGCCGAAATGCCGCCAGACGCCGCCGGGACGACGGCAGCGCGAAGCGCCCGCGATGGTGAAGAATTCACCGTCCCCGCAAGTACGTTGAGGCGATTCGGCAGTACGAGGGCCCGCTGACGCGTAATCTCACGGGCCGAACGCGCTCGGTGACGTGAAATATCGCCGGGTGAACGGCCGGTCTCACTCACCGGACAGGGCGTGGCATCTCCCGTCCGGTGAGTGAGACTGGTTCCCATCCACGAGCTGTACGGACCCCGGGTCCGCACGGAGCTGTACGAGAGACGAGGTCGGATGATGCGTACGCGTCCGCTGAAGGTGGCGCTGCTGGGCTGTGGAGTGGTCGGCTCAGAGGTCACGCGCATCCTCACGACGCAGGGCGCCGACCTCGCCGCGCGGATCGGTGCCCCCATCGAACTGGCCGGGATCGCGGTACGCCGCCCCAACCGGGTCCGCGAGGGCGTCCCCGCCGAACTCCTCACCACGGACGCGACCGCCCTGGTCAAACGGGGCGACATCGACGTGGTCGTCGAGGTCATCGGCGGCATCGAGCCGGTCCGCACGCTGATCACCACCGCCTTCGAGCACGGCGCGTCCGTGGTCTCCGCGAACAAGGCGCTGCTCGCCGCCGACGGCGCGAAGCTGCACGCCAAGGCCGCCGAGCACGGTGTCGACCTGTACTACGAGGCCGCCGTCGCCGGGGCGATCCCGCTGATCAGGCCGTTGCGCGAGTCGCTCGCCGGCGACAAGGTCAACAGGGTGCTGGGCATCGTCAACGGCACGACGAACTTCATCCTCGACAAGATGGACTCCACCGGCGCCGGGTACAGCGAGGCGCTGGACGAGGCGACCGCGCTCGGATACGCCGAGGCCGACCCGACCGCCGACGTCGAGGGCTTCGACGCCGCCGCGAAGGCCGCGATCCTCGCCGGAATCGCCTTCCACACCCGCGTGACCATCGACGACGTGCACCGCGAGGGCCTCACCGAGGTCACCGCCGCCGACATCGCGTCCGCGCGGAAGATGGGCTGCACGGTGAAGATGCTCGCCATCTGCGAGCGCCGCCCCGACGGGCGCTCGGTGACCGCGCGCGTCCACCCCGCGATGATCCCGCTCAGCCACCCGCTGGCCTCCGTGCGCGAGGCGTACAACGCGGTCTTCGTCGAGGCGGAGGCGGCCGGGCGGCTGATGTTCTACGGTCCTGGTGCGGGCGGTGCACCCACCGCCTCCGCCGTCCTCGGCGACCTGGTGGCCGCCTGCCGCAACAAGCTGGCCGAGACCACCGGCGCCGGCGAGTCCGCGTACACGCAACTGCCGGTGAGCCCGATGGGCGATGTGGTCACCCGCTACCACATCAGCCTCGACGTGGCGGACAAACCGGGCGTCCTGGCTCAGGTCGCGACGGTCTTCGCCGAGCACGACGTGTCCATCGACACGGTGCGGCAGCAGGGTAAGGACGGCGAGGCCTCTCTCGTCGTCGTCACTCACCGCGCGCTCGACTCCGCCCTCTCGGCGACGGTCGCCAGCCTGCGGAAACTCGACACCGTACGCGGCGTCGCCAGCATCATGCGCGTGGAAGGGGAGTAGGGCCCGCTATGAACAGCACCATGAACAACGGAACCGTCGACCGGCCCCGAATGTCGGGCACCCACCAGTGGCGCGGCATCATCGAGGAGTACCGGGACCGGCTGCCGGTCGCCCCGGGCGCCCCGGTGGTCACGCTGCTGGAGGGTGGCACCCCGCTGGTCCCCGCCCAGCTCCTGTCCGAGCTGACCGGCTGTGACGTCTTCCTGAAGGTCGAGGGCGCCAACCCCACCGGCTCCTTCAAGGACCGGGGCATGACCATGGCCATCTCCAAGGCCAAGGAAGAGGGCGCGCAGGCCGTCATCTGCGCCTCGACCGGCAACACCTCGGCGTCGGCCGCCGCCTACGCGGTGCGCGCGGGCATGGTCTGCGCGGTGCTGGTGCCGCAGGGCAAGATCGCGCTCGGCAAGATGGGCCAGGCGCTGGTGCACGGCAGCCGCATCCTCCAGGTCGACGGCAACTTCGACGACTGCCTCGACCTGGCGCGCGGGCTGAGTGAGAAGTACCCGGTGGCGCTGGTCAATTCGGTCAACCCGGCCCGTATCGAGGGGCAGAAGACCGCCGCCTTCGAGATCGTGGACGCGCTCGGTGTCGCCCCCGACATCCACCTCCTCCCGGTCGGCAACGCGGGCAACATCACCGCGTACTGGAAGGGGTACAGCGAATACGCGGCGGACGGTGTGTCCGCCTCGCGCCCGCGGATGTGGGGCTTCCAGGCACACGGCGCCGCGCCGATCGTCAACGGCGCGCCGGTACGTCAGCCGCAGACGATCGCCACCGCGATCCGGATCGGCAACCCCGCGTCCTGGCAGCAGGCCGAGCAGGCCCGCGACGAGTCCGGCGGCCTCATCGAGGCCGTGACCGACCGTCAGATCCTGTCCGCCTACCGACTGCTGGCCGCGAAGGAGGGCGTCTTCGTCGAGCCCGCCTCCGCCGCCTCGGTCGCCGGGCTGCTCAAGGCCCGCGAAGAGGGCAAGGTGGATCCCGGTCAGCGGATCGTCTGCACGGTCACCGGGAACGGGCTCAAGGACCCCGGGTGGGCCGTGGAGGGTGCTCCGCAGCCGGTGATCGTGCCGGTCGATGCCGATGCTGCTGCGCAGCGGCTCGGGCTGATCTGAGCCGGGCCGTCCCCGGGGCGGGACGCGCCCCGCCAGGGGTGCGGGGAACTGCGCGCTCAGCCACCGACGGTGGCGCGGCCTAACAACCGGCCCCAGCGGGGCAGTTGCGGCTGTTTCCGGGCTGACAGCCCGGTGGGGGCTTGTCGCGCAGTTCCTCGCGCCCCTGAAAAGATCGGCTCGCCGTCATGGGGAAGCGTGCCGCAGGCACGGGGCGCACAGGGGAGGGGCGACACGCATCACGCGCTCTTCGTGCGCCCTATGTCGCAGGAGAACCTTCCTTCGATAGGCTTACCTCAGCGGCACCGCAGTGTGCCCGACTCCGGCAGTTGCCAATGGGCAGTGCCTCCCCCGCCCCGCCGCCCGGCGATGACGCCGCGCCCGCAGGGCGAACCGCACGAGGAGATTCGTCGAACGATGGCCGGTCCCGCGTTCCGCGCCGCCGCAGTACGAGTGCGCGTCCCCGCGACCAGCGCCAATCTGGGCCCCGGTTTCGACGCCTTCGGCCTGGCGCTCGGCCTGTACGACGACGTCGTGGTCCGCGTCGCCGACTCCGGCCTGCACGTGGACATCGCGGGCGAGGGCGCCGACACCCTGGCCAGGGACGAGAAGCACCTGGTCGTACGGTCGTTGCGGACCGCCTTCGACCTGCTGGGCGGTCAGCCGCGCGGCCTTGAGGTGGTGTGCGCCAACCGCATTCCGCACGGCCGCGGCCTCGGTTCGTCCTCCGCCGCCATCTGCGCGGGCATCATCGCCGCCCGCGCGGTGACGATAGGCGGCCCCGCCGTACTCGACGACATCGCGCTGCTGGAGCTGGCCACCGAGATCGAGGGCCACCCCGACAACGTCGCCGCCTGCCTGATGGGCGGCTTCACCCTGGCGTGGACCGAGGGCGGCGCGGCCCGCGCGATCCGGCTGGACCCGGCGCGCTCGCTGGTCCCCGTGGTGTTCGTACCCGCCACCCCCCTGCTCACCGAGACCGCCCGCGGGCTGCTGCCGCGTACCGTCCCGCATGTGGACGCCGCGGCCAACGCGGGCCGGGCCGCGCTGCTGGTGGAGGCGCTCACCCGGCGCCCCGAGCTGCTGCTGCCCGCCACCGAGGACCGCCTGCACCAGGACTACCGCGGGCCCGCCATGCCCGAGAGCCTGGCGCTGGTGAACCGGCTGCGCGCCGACGGCGTACCGGCCGTGATCTCCGGTGCGGGACCCACGGTGCTGGCGCTCACCGAGGAGGGCGCCGCCGACAAGGTCACCCGGCTCGCCGGCGAGGGCTGGGCGGCCAACCGTCTGGCGCTCGACACGGCCGGAGCCAGTGTCCTGCCGCTCGCAGGGGGGCAGTGACACGATTGCCGGTCGTAGAGAGGGGGAATGTTTGTTGGATCCGGTAGTGTTAACCTCAAGCCTGCATTCGACGCCCAATGGGCGCGATGCACTGTGTCCCTTCCGTGGGACCGCTTATCTTCCGGGAGCCTCCCACACCGCATAGGCAGCAGTCCTGCGCAGTGTCGAGCACGCTCCGGAGTCGGCACCAGAACCCTTGTCGTGCCGAGCCCCGAATGTATTTCTGCCGCCGTCAGGCGGACCACCGCCCCGGCTCTGAGCAGCGGAAACGCCCAGATCCGGACAGCACGACCGGTCGCCGAGCCAGACAGGCCGACGTCCGCTCCAGGGAAGGACCCTTCGTGAGCGACACCACCGATCTGATGGGCGTGCGCGCAGAGAACTCTGTCGCCGCGTCCGATGCCGACGCGCCTGCTACCGGTGCTGCCACGGCCAGTGCCTCACGGCGACGCCGGTCCGGGACCGGTCTTGACGGCATGGTCCTGGCCGAGTTGCAGCAGCTCGCCTCCGGTCTCGGGATCAAGGGCACCGCGCGGATGCGCAAGAGCCAGTTGATCGAGACCATCAAGGAGAGGCAGGCGGGCGGCGGCGCCGCGACGGCCCAGGCCGCCGCGCCCGCGGCAGAGGCCCCCGCGGCCGAGAAGCCCAAGCGCCGCGCGACGTCGCGGGCCCGGCTGGCCGAGGCGCCCGCCGAGGCGGACGGTGCGGCCAAGGCCGCCCCCGCCAAGGCCGCCGCCACCGCGCCCGCGGAGCCCCAGCAGATCGAGATTCCCGGCCAGCCCGCCGGTGAGCAGGCCAAGTCGGCCGCGAAGGCCGAGCGCGCCGCCGAGGCCGCCGCCGACACCGCGGAGGGCAAGACCGACAGCCGTACCGAGGCCAAGGACGCCAAGGGCGACGGCAAGCAGCAGCAGAACGGCGGCGGCGCCGCCGGGTCCGGTGACGAGCGCCAGGACCGGCAGCGCGGCCAGCGCGGCGACCGCCGTGAGCGGCAGCGCGACCGCCGCGGGCGCGGCGAGGACGGCGCCGAGGGCGGCAACCGCGACGGCGGCAACCGGCAGAACCGCGACCGCGGCGACCGGGGCAACCAGCAGCAGGGCGGCGGCCAGGGCGGCCAGAACCAGCAGCAGGGCGGCGGCCAGGGCGGCCAGAACCAGCAGCAGGGCGGCCAGGGCGGCGGCGGCAACGCGCAGGACGACGACGAGTTCGGCGACGGTCGCGGCCGTCGGCGCGGGCGCTACCGCGACCGCCGCGGGCGGGGCAACCGCCGCGACGAGTTCGGCGGCGGCGAGGTCCAGGTCTCCGACGACGACGTGCTGATCCCCGTCGCGGGCATCCTGGACATCCTCGACAACTACGCCTTCATCCGGACCTCCGGCTACCTGCCGGGTCCCAACGACGTGTACGTCTCGCTCGCCCAGGTCCGCAAGAACGGCCTGCGCAAGGGCGACCACGTCACCGGCGCCGTACGGCAGCCCAAGGACGGTGAGCGCCGCGAGAAGTTCAACGCGCTGGTCCGGCTGGACTCCGCGAACGGGATGGGCGCCGACTCCGGCCGCGGCCGTCCGGAGTTCAACAAGCTCACGCCGCTGTACCCGCAGGACCGGCTCCGTCTGGAGACCGACCCGGGCGTGCTGACCACCCGGATCATCGACCTCGTGTCGCCGATCGGCAAGGGCCAGCGCGGTCTGATCGTGGCCCCGCCGAAGACCGGTAAGACCATGATCATGCAGGCCATCGCCAACGCGATCACCACGAACAACCCCGAGTGCCACCTGATGGTCGTCCTGGTCGACGAGCGTCCCGAAGAGGTCACCGACATGCAGCGGTCGGTGAAGGGCGAGGTCATCTCCTCGACCTTCGACCGCCCCGCCGAGGACCACACCACGGTCGCCGAGCTGGCCATCGAGCGGGCCAAGCGGCTCGTGGAGCTGGGACACGACGTGGTCGTGCTGCTCGACTCCATCACCCGTCTGGGCCGCGCGTACAACCTGGCGGCGCCCGCTTCCGGCCGCATCCTGTCCGGTGGTGTCGACTCGACCGCGCTCTACCCGCCGAAGCGGTTCTTCGGCGCGGCGCGCAACATCGAGGACGGCGGCTCGCTGACCATCCTGGCCACCGCGCTGGTCGAGACCGGCTCGCGGATGGACGAGGTGATCTTCGAGGAGTTCAAGGGCACCGGCAACATGGAGCTCAAGCTCGACCGCAAGCTCGCGGACAAGCGGATCTTCCCCGCGGTGGACGTCGACCCGTCCGGTACCCGTAAGGAAGAGATCCTGCTGGACCGGGACGAGTTGGCGATCGTCTGGAAGCTCCGCCGCGTTCTGCACGCGCTCGACTCCCAGCAGGCGATCGAGCTGCTGCTGGACAAGATGAAGCAGACGAAGTCCAACGCGGAGTTCCTGATGCAGATCGCGAAGACGACGCCGGGCAACAACGACTGACCTTCCGGTCAGGACAGACGAGAAACAGCTCGGCCCGCCGGTTTCCCGGCGGGCCGAGCTGTTTCTTTGCTCAAACATGTGTTCCCGGCTACCGGCGAGGGTGGTCCGGGCCAAGCTGGCAGTCATATGATCTGCCAGTCGCAGGTGGGGGGAACCATCTTCGGACGTCCGACCCGGCCGCAGGGCTGTGCTTCAGCCTGCCCGCGCCCCTTTTCGCCGACGTCCGGTCAGCTACTCGCTCCTGTGCACATCTCCCGTGCGGCCACCGCCCGTTGGCGGCCGTCGCGCATTTCTACGACAGGAGTTCTGAGTGTTCTCTGCCCATGAGGGCCGGGGGCGCTGGCGGCGCAGCCGTACAGCGGTCCTCGCAGCCACGGTCGCCGCGGGCGCCGTGAGTCTGTTCCTGGCGACGCCGGCCCAGGCCGGCGACCCGCAGCCGCCCGTTCTCCACCCGGCCGGGCACCCCAGTGCGCCGTCCCAGGCGGAACTGCGCGCCCGCGTCGCGGGCGCGGTGGCGGCGGACGACGGCCCGTCCCGCACCAAGCTCTCCGCCGGCCCGCACACGGTCGACCCGAAGATCATCGGCGGCACCACCACGACGATCTCCAGCGCGCCGTGGATGGTCCAGCTCTGGTACTTCGACGACAAGGGCACCGACTCGACGAAGGACGACGACAGCTTCTTCTGCGGCGGCACCGTGGTGTCCCCGTCGAAGATCCTGACCGCCGCCCACTGCGTCGCGGGCCTCAACTGGAATCTGCACGGTGTCGTCATCGGCGGCACCGACCAGCTCCCCACCGACAGCGCCGACGGCACCACCACGGATCTGCACGGCGGTACCGCCACCGGCGTGTGGCGGCAGTGGAGCAACCCGACGTACGACAACCCCGAGTACGACAACGACGTGGCCGTACTGACGCTCGACGTCCCCACGACGGCCAAGCCGCTGCCGATCACCACGGCGACCGACAGCGCCTCGTACGTCACCGGCACCCAGGGAACCGTCTACGGCTGGGGGCGCACCAGCTCCGGCAGCCCGGACCCCTCGCAGACGCTGCGGAAGGCGACCCTGCCGGTCGCCGCGAACACCGCGTGCACAACGGTGTACGGGTCGAGATTCGTCGCGGGCCACATGGTCTGCGCGGGAGCGCCCGCTTCCGGCGCGGACGCCGGGACCACCGCGACCTGCAACGGTGACTCGGGCGGTCCGCTCGTGGTCGCCGGGAAGCTGGTCGGCGTCGTCTCGTGGGGCACCAAGGACTGTGTCGCGCAGGGCACGTACAGCGTCTTCAGCCGGGTCAGCGCCTACGTCGGCGCCGTCAACCCCCGGATCGACGACGCGAATCTCAGCCTGGACGACAAGGCCGACCTGGTCGCCGTGACACCGGCCGGATCGGCGTACGAGTACGTGTCGACCGGCGGCGCCTTCGCCCCGAAGGCGTCGATGGGCGACTTCAGCGGACTGAACCTGGTCCGTCAGAGCGACCTGGACCGGAACGACTACCAGGACCTGGTCGTCCGCACCACGGACGGCCGGCTGTTCTGGCTGGACGGATACAGCGGTAACAATGTGCTGATCGGTCCGGGCTGGAACGTCATGAAGTCGATCATCACGCCGGGTGACGTCAACGGCGACGGTCTGCCGGACGTGGTCGCCACCGACACCAGCGGGAACTCGTGGCTCTACCCCGGCAACGGCAAGGGCGCCCTCGGCGCCCGCGCCAAGATCGGCGGCGGCTGGGACATCTTCAACGGCCAGATCTACGGCAAGGGCGATCTGACCGGCGACGGCCGTCCCGACATCATCGCGCGGGACAGCGCGGGCGCCCTGTGGCTCTACAAGGGCACGGGCCTCGCGTCCGGGCCCTGGGCGGCCCGTACGAAGATCGGGACCGGCTGGAACGCGTACAACGCCTTCGCGGCCGTCGGTGACATCACCGGCGACGGCAAGGCCGACCTGATCGCCCGGGACGCCTCGGGCACGCTGTGGCTGTACAAGGGCACGGGCTCCGCGTCCGGCCCCTACGCGGCCAAGGTCAAGATCGGGACCGGCTGGAACGCGTACAACCTGTTCGGCTGAGTTTCACGCAGGGTGATCAAAAGAGCGCCCGCGTACCCCCTGACCTGGGGGTACGCGGGCGCTCGCACGTCTTCTCCCGGTCTCCCCGGATGCCGGGAAGGGGAACCTCGGCGGAGGATGGAGCGTCTGACACTTCGGGACGAATGCCCGCGAAGCCCACGGGGACCGTGACGCCGGCGAAGCCCACGAAGACCGTGCACGCCCACGACGCCCAGGAAACGGAGGGAGCCATGTCCGAGGACCAGCTGCCGACCGGGGCCACTGCCGTCAGCGACGGCAAGGGCAGCAGGCGGCACCAGCGCACCCGGCGCCGCCGGGTGCTGCGCGTGGTCGCCTGGGGCACCGCGGGCCTGGTGCTGCTCGGCGGCGCGGGCGCGGGCTATCTCTACTTCCGGCTCAACGGCAACATCAAGAGCGTCGACATCGACTCCGCGCTCGGCACCGACCGCCCCGCGGCCCTGGACAACGGCGCGATGGACATCCTCGTGCTCGGCTCGGACTCCCGGTCCGGCGCCAACAGCGAGTACGGCCACGCGGGCGGCGGCGCCCGCTCGGACACCGCGATGATCGTGCACCTGAACAAGGGCCACAAGGCCGCCAGCGTGGTCAGCATCCCGCGCGACACCCTCGTCCCCCGGCCCGTGTGCGCCAAGCCCGGCGGGGGCACCGCACCGGCCGTGCGGAGCGTCATGTTCAACAGCGCCTACGAGGTCGGCGGCCCGGCCTGCGCGGTCAAGACCGTCGAGGCCATGACGGGCCTGCGGATGGACCACTACATCGAGGTGGACTTCACCGGCTTCAAGAACCTCATCAACGCGCTGGGCGGCGTCCCGCTCACCACCACCCAGGCCATACACGACACCAAGAGCCACCTGGACCTGGCCGCGGGCACCCACACCCTCAACGGCGAGCAGGCGCTCGGCCTGGTCCGCACCCGGCACGGCGTGGCCGACGGCAGCGACCTGGGCCGGATCCAGCTCCAGCAGGCGTTCATGAAGGCGCTGATGAACCGGGTGAGCGGGCTCGGCCTGCTGACCAGCCCCACCAAGCTGATCGACGTCGCCGACACCGCCACCAGCGCCATCACCACCGACTCCGACCTCGCCTCGGTCGGCTCCCTGATGGGCTTCGCGGAGAGCGTGCGCGGCCTGGACTCGACGAATGTCCACATGGTGACACTGCCGGTCCAGTACGCGGTCAGCGATCCCAACCGGGTGGAGCCGATGCCCGCGCAGGCCGCGATGGTGTGGGCCGCGCTGCGGGCCGACCGGCCGATCCCGGCCGCCGCCACCAAGGGC
This sequence comes from Streptomyces sp. NPDC008317, assembly GCF_042955955.1. NCBI lineage: Bacteria > Bacillati > Actinomycetota > Actinomycetes > Kitasatosporales > Streptomycetaceae > Streptomyces > Streptomyces sp. NPDC008317. The sequence continues at coordinate 381,639 of NZ_JBIBFQ010000004.1, read as the reverse complement.
TCGGCCGCCGACGAGGTCAACGCCAAGAAGGTGGTCGGGGCCGGCGCCACCGCGGACCCGGGCACCTCGCCGAGCCCGGGCCTCAGCCCGAGCACCACGCCCTGACCTGGTCGGACCCGCCCCGGACCCACCCCGGACCCGCCCCGGACCCACCCCGGACCCGCCCCGGACCCACCCCGGACCCGCCCCGGACCCGCCCCGGGGCCCGCGCCCCGCACCCGCTCCGACCTGCGCTTTCGGGCCGGGAATTATCCGGGCCCACCCCTCGTTTTGGGAGATACGGCCAGTCCTGGCAGACTGGACCGCTGGCTCCGGTTCACGTGCACGCAAACCCGCGGTACGACCCGGCGCCCTCCCGAACCTAGGAGCATCCCTTGAAGCAAGGCATCCACCCCAAGTACTTCGAGACCCAGGTCACCTGCACCTGTGGCGCCTCGTTCACCACTCACAGCACCGAGAAGAGCGGCCAGATCCGCGCCGACGTGTGCTCCGAGTGCCACCCGTTCTACACGGGCAAGCAGAAGATCCTCGACACCGGCGGCCGTGTGGCCCGCTTCGAGGCCCGCTTCGGCAAGGCCGCCGGGTCCGCCAAGAAGTAGCGACCCGCAAGCGCCGGTTCCCGGTCGCCCAGTCATGGGTGACCGGACCGGCGCTTTGTCGTCCCGGGCCAGCCAGGCCAGGCAGCCACTTCATCCAGCTAGGGAACCGAAGATGTTCGAGGCGGTCGAGGAACTGATCGGCGAGCACGCCGACCTCGAAAAGCAGCTTGCCGACCCCGCGGTCCACGCGGACCAGGCCAACGCCCGCAAGCTGAACAAGCGTTACGCCGAGCTGACCCCCATCATCAGCACGTACCGCTCCTGGCGGCAGCTCGGCGACGACATCGGTACCGCCCGCGAACTCGGCGCCGACGACCCGGACTTCGCCGCCGAGGTGAAGGACCTGGAGAAGCAGCGCGACGAGGTGACCGAGCGGCTGCGGCTGCTGCTGGTGCCCCGCGACCCCAGCGACGACAAGGACGTCATCCTGGAGGTCAAGGCGGGGGAGGGCGGCGAGGAGTCCGCGCTGTTCGCCGGCGACCTGCTGCGGATGTACCTGCGCTACGCCGAGCGCGTCGGCTGGAAGACCGAGATCCTCGACGCCAACGAGTCCGACCTCGGCGGCTACAAGGACGTCCAGGTCGTGGTCAAGGCCAAGAGCAACCACGAGCCCGGCCAGGGCGTCTGGGCCCGTATGAAGTACGAGGGCGGCGTGCACCGCGTCCAGCGGGTGCCCGCCACCGAGTCGCAGGGCCGTATCCACACCTCCGCGGCCGGTGTGCTGGTCACCCCGGAGGCCGAGGAGGTCGAGGTCGAGATCGGCCCCAACGACCTGCGGATCGACGTCTACCGCTCGTCGGGCCCCGGCGGCCAGTCCGTCAACACCACCGACTCCGCGGTCCGCATCACACACCTCCCCAGCGGCCTGGTCGTCTCCTGCCAGAACGAGAAGAGCCAGCTCCAGAACAAGGAGTCGGCGATGCGCATCCTGCGCTCCCGGCTGCTGGCCGCCGCGCAGGAGGAGGCGGAGAAGGAAGCCTCCGACGCCCGCCGCAGCCAGGTCCGTACCGTCGACCGCTCCGAGCGCATCCGTACGTACAACTTCCCCGAGAACCGCATCTCGGACCACCGGGTCGGCTTCAAGGCGTACAACTTGGACCAGGTGCTCGACGGGGACCTGGACGCGATGATCCAGGCCTGCGTGGACGCCGATTCGGCGGCCAAACTGGCCGCCGCTGGCGACGGCAGCTAAGGGGGGAAGGCAGAGTGAACCTGCTGCTCGCCGAGGTGGCGCAGGCCGCCCAGCGACTGGCCGACGCGGGCGTGCCGTCGCCACGCTTCGACGCCGAGGAACTCGCCGCGTACGTCCACGGGGTCAAGCGCGGCGAACTGCACGGCGTCGCCGACACCGAGTTCGACGCCCGGTACTGGGAGGCCGTGGCGCGCCGCGAGGCACGCGAACCGCTCCAGCACATCACCGGCCGGGCCTTCTTCCGCTACCTCGAACTCCAGGTGGGGCCAGGGGTGTTCGTGCCCCGCCCGGAGACCGAGTCGGTGGTCGGCTGGGCGATAGACGCCGTACGCGCCATGGACGTCGCGGAACCGCTGATCGTGGACCTGTGCACCGGCTCCGGCGCCATCGCGCTGGCGCTGGCCCAGGAGGTGCCGCGCTCGCGGGTGCACGCCGTGGAGCTGTCCGAGGACGCCCTGGAGTGGGCCCGCAAGAACGTCGAGGGCAGCAAGGTCGACCTGCGGCAGGGCAACGCGCTGACCGCGTTCCCCGAACTCAACGGCCACGTCGACCTGGTGATCTCCAACCCGCCCTACATCCCGCTCACCGAGTGGGAGTACGTGGCGCCCGAGGCCCGCGACCACGACCCCGAACTCGCCCTGTTCTCCGGCGAGGACGGCCTGGACACCATCCGCGGCATCGAGCGCACCGCGCACCGGCTGCTGCGGCCCGGCGGCGTCGTCGTCATCGAGCACGCCGACTCCCAGGGCGGCCAAGTGCCGTGGATCTTCAAGGAGGACGCGGGCTGGGCGGACGCGGCCGACCACCCCGATCTCAACAACCGCCCCCGTTTCACCACGGCCCGTAAGGCGACACCATGACGGGGACACAGCATCTTCTGGAGGTCAGCTAATGGCACGGCGATACGACTGCTCGGATGCGACCGACCGGGCCACCGGCCTGCGCGAGGCCACCTCGGCCGTCAAGCGCGGTGAACTCGTCGTCCTGCCCACCGACACCGTGTACGGCATCGGCGCGGACGCCTTCGACGCCGAGGCGGTCGGCGACCTGCTGGAGGCCAAGGGCCGCGGGCGCAACATGCCCTCGCCCGTCCTGGTCGGCTCCCCGAACACCCTGCACGGCATCGTCACCGACTTCTCCGAGCAGGCGTGGGAGCTCGTCGACGCCTTCTGGCCTGGCGCGCTCACCCTGGTCACCAAGCACCAGCCGTCGCTCAACTGGGACCTCGGCGACGCCCGCGGCACCGTCGCCGTCCGGATGCCGCTGCACCCGGTCGCGATCGAGCTGCTGACCGCCACCGGGCCGATGGCCGTCTCCAGCGCCAACCTCACGGGACACCCCTCGCCGCAGGACTGCGACGCCGCCCAGGGCATGCTCGGCGACTCCGTGGCGGTCTACCTCGACGGCGGCCCCACCCCGTCCGCCGTCGCCTCCTCGATCGTGGACGTGACGGGGAAGGTCCCGGTACTGCTGCGGGCCGGGGCGATCAGTGCGGAGGAGCTGCGCAAGGTGGTCCCCGACCTGGAGGAGCGCAGTTGACTGCGCCCGACGGGCGTGGCATACCGGGCCTCGCCGCCCGCGCGGGGACCCTCCCCGGACAGGGCGGTGACGCCTTCCGCATCCTCCACGTCTGCACCGGCAACGTCTGCCGCTCGCCGATGGCCGAGCGGCTGACGCGGCATGGGCTGGCGCGCCGCCTCGGCGACGGCGCCACCGGCATCGTCGTGGAGTCCGCGGGCACCTGGGGCCACGAAGGCGCGCCGATGGAGGCGCACGCCGCCGCCGTACTCGCCGAGTACGGCGCCGACCCGACCGGTTTCACCGGCCGGGAGCTGCTCGACGACCATGTGATCGACGCCGACCTCGTCCTGACCGCGACCCGCGACCACCGCTCCCAGGTGATCTCGATGGGACACGCGGCGGGTCTGCGTACCTTCACGCTCAAGGAGTTCACCCGCCTGGTGCGGGCCATAGACCCCACCACGCTGCCCGAGGGCAGTGTCACCGACCGCGCCCGCGCCCTGGTCGGCGCCGCCGCCGCGCTGCGCGGCTGGCTGCTCGCGCCCAGCCCCGACGCCGACGAGGTCCACGACCCGTACGGCGCTCCCATCTCGTACTTCCGCAGCATCGGCGACGAGATCCACACCGCGCTCGACCCCGTCGTCACCGCCCTGACGGGCATCCCCGCGGCCGTCTGAGCCCGCGACGGCACGCCCGGGACAACCCCTTCACATTCCCCGTACAGCCGGTGTGCAACCGTGGGCCCTCCCTGTGAGTCTTGATTGATGTTCGCCGTCTCGGCCCGGCCACCACTAGGGTGTGACGCTGTGAGGATCCCCCGGACGTGTGCGCAGCGCTGCTACGCCCCCGAAGTCGTCGGAGGCTGCTCGTGCGCGAGTATCTGCTGACCCTGTGCGTCGCCGCCGCCGTCACGTATCTGCTGACCGGCCCGGTACGGAAGTTCGCCATCGCGGCGGGCGCCATGCCGCCGATCCGCGCGCGTGACGTGCACCGCGAGCCCACGCCCCGGCTGGGCGGCATCGCGATGTTCGGCGGGCTGTGCGCCGGTCTGCTGGTCGCCGCGCACCTGAGCAACATCGGGGACGTGTTCTCGCAGTCCAACGAGCCGCGCGCGCTGCTGTCCGGCGCCGGGCTGATCTGGCTGCTCGGTGTGCTGGACGACAAGTGGGGCGTCGACGCGCTGGTCAAGCTCGGCGTGCAGATGATCGCCGCGGGTCTGATGGTCTTCCAGGGCCTGACCATTCTGTGGCTGCCGGTGCCCGGTGTCGGCCCGGTCGCGCTCACCCCGATCCAGTCGACGCTGCTGACGGTCGCGCTGGTCGTCATCACCATCAACGCGGTCAACTTCGTGGACGGCCTCGACGGTCTGGCCGCGGGCGTCGTCTGCATCGCCGCCATCGCGTTCTTCATGTACGCGTACCGCATGTGGTACGGCTACGGGGTCGAGGCCGCCGCGCCCGCCACGCTGTTCAGCGCGATCCTGATCGGCATGTGCGTGGGCTTCCTGCCGCACAACATCCACCCGGCGCGGATCTTCATGGGCGACTCGGGGTCGATGCTGATCGGCCTGGTGCTCGCCTCGTCCGCGATCTCCATCACCGGGCAGGTCGACCCGGACGCCATCACCGACTTCACCGGCTCCAGCCGCAGCACCGTGCACTTCATGGTGCCGGTCTACATGCCGCTGCTGCTGCCGCTGACGATGATCGCGATCCCGGCCGCCGACCTGGTGCTGGCCGTGGTCCGCAGGACGTGGAAGGGGCAGTCGCCGTTCGCCGCCGACCGCGGCCACCTGCACCACCGGCTGCTGGAGATCGGGCACTCGCACAGCCGGGCCGTGCTGATCATGTACTTCTGGTCGGCGCTGTTCGCCTTCTCCGCGGTGGCGTTCTCGGTGAACTCCTCCAGCCTCGGCATCGTCATGGTGATCGTCGGCCTGAGCGCGCTGGGTCTGCTGGTCCTGTTGCTGCCGCGGTTCCGGCCGCGCGCGCCGCGCTGGGCCGAGGCGTTCGTACCGCCGCGCTACCGGCGCCGACGCCGCCGGCTGGCCGCCGCCGCTGCCGCGGCCGAGCGGGAGATGCGCTCCGAGGACCGTCCGCCGCTGCACGGATCGACCGCGATCGGCGACCGTTCGCGGCTGCCGGACCGGCGTCCCGTCGAGAGCCGCCGGTAGGTGTCGGGCAGGCTCTGAGCGGCGTCGGCGGCCGGTAGTTGACCGTCATCGATAAAGTCCTTTAAGTCCGGCATATCCGGCAATTTCCCCGAAGTGGGCAAATAGGACGTCAGTTGAACGGCGTGTCGATACCTCTCCCGTGTGACAGTGAGCACATCTCCATGGTAAAGCCCTGGCTAAATACTTTGTGATACCGTTCACGAAACCCGGGAAACAAGCCGAAAGACCGTAGTGAGATGGTCTTCCGGCGTGAGGCACGTCCCCAAACCCGGATTACGCTCGTCTCCGACGACACCCGCTTTCCCCAACTCCCGCCGGAGGAGCTGCCACCATGCAGTCCAACGACGTCCGAACTCTCCTCAACTGCACCGTCCCCACTGCCGCGGCCGGTGTCATCGCCACCGCTGTGAGCGGAGCGGTGGCCGGTGGCAAGGGAGCGATCGGCGCCGCCGCCGGCACGTTGGTCGTGATCGCCTTCATGGCGATCGGGATGGTGGTGCTCCAGCGCACCGCCAAGGCGTACCCGTCGCTGTTCCAGATGATGGGCCTCGTGCTCTACACCGTGCAGATCCTGCTGCTGGCGATCGTGCTCGCGGTGTTCAAGCACACCTCGCTCTTCAACACCCGCGCGTTCGCCTTCTCGCTGCTGGCCGCGGCGCTCGTCTGGATCGCCGCGCAGGCACGCGCGCACATGAAGACCAAGATCCTTTACGTCGAGCCCGAGTCGGCGGGAACACCGTCGTGAGCCGCGGGTTCGGTAGGGCCGGTGTAAAGACCCTGCCGCTCGTTTGCTATCGTCCGGACTCAACTGCGGCGGAGCTGCCGCGAGCGGCGCTCAAGCCTGCCCTGCCGCTCGGTTCAGCGCCGACTCGCCGCGTACACATCCGACCCACCAGTCCAGTGCCGTTCCGTGGCCGTCAGGCCCGCCGACACATCGAGGTTGCCGTACCCATGCGCCACGCTGAAGGAGCTCGCGGTGAGTGCTGACCAGGTTCTCGCCTTCGAGACGAACTGCCACCTCTTCGACGGGTGCGGCTTCCCGGCCCCCGGACTGCACTCGTTCGTCTTCGAGCCGATCTTCTCGATCGGCAGCTTCCACTTCAACAAGCCGATGCTGCTGGCGCTGTTGAGCACGATCGTGGTCGTCGGATTCTTCTGGGCCGCGTTCAACAAGCCCAAGGTGGTCCCGGGCAAGGTCCAGATGGTGGGCGAGGCGGGCTACGACTTCGTCCGCCGCGGCATCGTCTACGAGACGCTCGGCAAGAAGGTCGGCGAGAAGTACGTCCCGCTGATGGTCTCGCTGTTCTTCTTCGTCTGGATCATGAACATCTGGTCGGTCATCCCGGTCGCCCAGTTCCCCGTGACGTCGATCATCGCCTTCCCCGTCGGGCTGGCCGCGATCGTCTACGTCACGTGGATGTACCTGACGTTCAAGAAGCACGGCTTCGTCGGCGGCCTGAAGAACATCACCGGCTACGACAAGACACTCGGCGCCGTGCTGCCGCTCTCCATGACCATCGAGTTCTTCTCGAACGTCCTGGTGCGGCCCTTCACCCACGCGGTCCGGCTCTTCGCCAACATGTTCGCCGGTCACACGCTGCTGCTGCTGTTCACCATCGCGAGCTGGTACATGCTCAACGGCATCGGCATCGCCTACGCGGGCGTCTCGTTCGTGATGACCATCGTGATGACCGCCTTCGAGCTGTTCATCCAGGCCGTTCAGGCGTACGTGTTCGTGCTCCTGGCCTGTAGCTACGTCCAGGGCGCGCTCGCCGAGCACCACTGAGCACCGCCCCCACGACCCGATAGATGTCCGGTGGCCAACCCCCACCGGTCCGAGAAAGATAAGGAAGAACCGGCATGTCCGCTCTCGCGCACGCGACGCTCGCCGCCACCCAGATCAAGGGCAACCTCGGCTCGATCGGTTACGGCCTCGCGGCCATCGGCCCCGGCGTCGGCATCGGCATCATCTTCGGTAACGGCACCCAGGCCCTCGCCCGCCAGCCCGAGGCGGCCGGTCTGATCCGCGCCAACCAGATCCTCGGCTTCGCCTTCTGTGAGGCGCTCGCCCTCATCGGTCTGGTCATGCCGTTCGTCTACCCGGCCACCTGATCCCGGCCGACGAACAGAAACCTAGACGGAAGGCACTGATGTGATCGCCCAGGTACCGCTGGCGACAGCGGAGAACCCGCTCATCCCGCCGATCCCCGAGCTCATCATCGGCCTGATCGCCTTCGCCATCGTCTTCTTCTTCCTCGCCAAGAAGCTCCTCCCGAACATCAACAAGGTTCTGGATGAGCGCCGTGAGGCCATCGAAGGTGGCATGGAGAAGGCCGAGGCCACCCAGGCCGAGGCCCAGCAGACGCTGGAGCAGTACCGCGAGCAGCTCTCCGAGGCCCGGCACGAGGCCGCGCGACTGCGCCAGGAGGCGCAGGAGCAGGGCGCCGCGCTGATCGCGGAGATGCGGGCCGAAGGCCAGCGCCAGCGCGAGGAGATCGTGGCCGCGGGTCACGCGCAGATCGAGGCCGACCGCAAGGCCGCCGCCGCCGCGCTGCGCCAGGACGTCGGCAAGCTCGCCACCGAACTGGCGGGCAAGCTCGTCGGTGAGTCCCTGGAGGACTCCGCCCGGCAGAGCCGCACCATCGACCGCTTCCTCGACGGCCTGGACAACGCGGCTCCCGCCGCCGGTTCCGCGACGGCCGAGGCGGCGCGATGAACGGCGCGAGCCGCGACGCGCTGGGCGCGGCCCGCGAACGGCTCGACGCGCTGACGGACGTCCAGTCCGTCGACGTGGCCAAGCTCGCCGAGGACCTGGCCGCCGTCACCGGGCTGCTGGACCGCGAGGGCACGCTCCGTCGCGCCCTGACCGACCCGGCGAAGTCCGGCGAGGCCAAGGCGTCGCTGGCGCGGCAGCTCCTCGGCGGCCAGATCGGCGGCGAAAGCCTCGACCTGCTCACCGGCATGGTCAGGTCCCGCTGGTCGCGCTCGCGCGACCTGGTCGACTCGGTCGAGGAGCTGGCGTCGAGCGCCGACCTCGCCACCGCCCAGCGGGCCGGTCACCTCGACGACGTCGAGGACGAGCTGTTCCGCTTCGGCCGGATCGTCTCCGGCAGCACCGAACTGCGCTCCGCTCTCACCGACCGCGTCGTCGGCGCTCCGGCCAAGGCCGCACTGCTGCACACGCTGCTCGGCGGGCGGGCCAATCCGGTCACCGAACGGCTGGTCGTCCGGCTGGTCACCACGCCGCGGGGACGTAGCCTGGAGTCGGGGATCGAATCCCTGTCCAAGCTGGCCGCGGCCCGCCGTGACCGGATGGTCGCGGAAGTGGTGTCGGCGACTCCGCTCAGTGACCAGCAGAAGCAGCGCCTCGGCGCCGCGCTGGCCCGGATCTACGGCCGCCAGGTCCATCTGAACCTGGACGTGGACCCCACGGTCCTCGGCGGAGTCCGGGTGCAGGTCGGTGACGAGGTCATCAACGGAGCCATCTCCGACCGTCTCGACGAGGCGGCCCGGCGGATGGCGGGCTGACAGCCGGTCGCTCCACCAGGACCGCGCGGCACCAGCCACGCAGAACGCAGTACGAAGCACGACGACGCAGTACGAGCGGCCCGAGTTGGGCCGACGGAGCCTAACAGAGCCTTTCTGGGGGTTGACCCCAGAAACCCCCAAGAAGACTTTCGGGCCCAACAAGGAGAGCAGGGAACCCAGATGGCGGAGCTCACGATCCGGCCGGAGGAGATCCGGGACGCGCTGGAGACCTTTGTCCAGTCGTACAAGCCGGACGCCGCCTCGCGCGAGGAGGTCGGCACGGTCAGCGTTGCCGGAGACGGCATCGCGAAGGTCGAGGGTCTGCCCTCGGCCATGGCGAACGAGCTGCTGAAGTTCGAGGACGGCACCCTCGGTCTCGCCCTCAACCTGGAAGAGCGCGAGATCGGCGCGATCGTCCTCGGCGAGTTCAACGGAATCGAGGAGGGCCAGCCGGTGCAGCGCACCGGCGAGGTGCTCTCCGTCGCGGTCGGCGAGGGCTACCTGGGCCGGGTCGTGGACCCGCTCGGCACCCCGATCGACGGCCTCGGCGAGATCGAGACCGACGGCCGCCGCGCCCTTGAACTGCAGGCCCCCACGGTCATGCAGCGCAAGTCGGTGCACGAGCCGATGCAGACCGGCCTCAAGGCCGTGGACGCGATGACCCCGATCGGCCGCGGCCAGCGCCAGCTCATCATCGGCGACCGGCAGACCGGCAAGACCGCCCTGGCGATCGACACGATCATCAACCAGCGCGACAACTGGCGTTCCGGCGACCCGAAGAAGCAGGTCCGCTGCATCTACGTCGCCATCGGCCAGAAGGGCTCCACCATCGCGGGCGTGCGCGCCTCGCTGGAGGAGGCCGGCGCCCTGGAGTACACGACGATCGTCGCCGCCCCGGCGTCCGACCCGGCCGGCTTCAAGTACCTCGCCCCGTACACCGGTTCTGCCATCGGCCAGCACTGGATGTACCAGGGCAAGCACGTACTGATCGTCTTCGACGACCTGAGCAAGCAGGCCGACGCCTACCGCGCGGTCTCCCTGCTGCTGCGCCGTCCGCCGGGCCGCGAGGCCTACCCGGGCGACGTCTTCTACCTGCACTCCCGCCTGCTGGAGCGCTGCGCCAAGCTCTCCGACGACCTGGGCGCCGGTTCGATGACCGGTCTGCCGATCGTCGAGACCAAGGCGAACGACGTGTCGGCGTTCATCCCGACCAACGTCATCTCCATCACCGACGGCCAGTGCTTCCTGGAGTCGGACCTGTTCAACGCCGGTCAGCGCCCCGCGCTGAACGTCGGTATCTCGGTCTCCCGCGTCGGCGGCTCCGCGCAGATCAAGGCCATGAAGGGCGTGGCCGGACGGCTGCGCGTGGACCTGGCCCAGTTCCGCGAGCTGGAGGCGTTCGCCGCCTTCGGTTCCGACCTGGACGCGGCGTCCAAGGCCCAGCTCGAGCGCGGCCAGCGGATGGTCGAGCTGCTCAAGCAGGGCCAGTACGCGCCGTACGCGATCGAGGACCAGGTCGTCTCCATCTGGGCCGGCACCACCGGCAAGCTGGACGACGTACCGGTCGAGGACGTCCGCCGCTTCGAGCGCGAGCTGCTCGACTACCTGCACCGCGAGCACAAGTCGCTGCTCACCGCGATCGTCGAGACCGGCAAGCTGCCGGACGAGACCGTCGAGGTGCTCACCGACGCGGTCGCCGCCTTCAAGAAGCAGTTCGAGACGTCCTCGGGCGCGCTGCTGGTCGAGGGCTGATCGCATGGGCGCACAGATTCGGGTTTACAAGCGCCGGATCAAGTCCGTCACCGCCACGAAGAAGATCACCAAGGCGATGGAGATGATCGCCGCCTCGCGCATCGTCAAGGCGCAGCGCCAGGTGGCGGCCTCGTCCCCGTACGCCGATGAACTGACCCGTGCGGTCACGGCGGTGGCGACCGGCTCCAACACCAAGCACCCGCTGACCACCGAGGCCGAGAACCCGACCCGCGCCGCGGTCCTGCTCGTCACGAGCGACCGCGGTCTGGCGGGCGGTTACTCGTCCAACGCGATCAAGGCGGCCGACCGGCTCATCGAGCGGCTGCGCGCGGAGGGCAAGGAAGTCGACTCGTACCTCATCGGCCGCAAGGCCGTGGCGTACTACAGCTTCCGCGAGCGGACGGTCGCCGAGTCCTGGACCGGCTTCTCCGACAGCCCCGGCTACGGCGACGCCAAGAAGGTCGCGGCGCCGCTGATCGAGTCGGTGCTCAAGGACACGGCCGACGGTGGCGTGGACGAACTGCACATCGTCTTCACGGAGTTCGTGTCGATGATGACGCAGTCCCCGGTCGACGCCAGGCTGCTGCCGCTCTCGCTGGACGAGACGGCCGCCGCCGGTGCCGAGGAGCGGGCCGCCAAGGGCGAGATCCTGCCGCTCTACGAGTTCGAGCCTTCCGCCGAGGGTGTGCTGGACGCGCTGCTGCCTCGCTACGTCGAGAGCCGCATCTTCAACGCGCTGCTCCAGGCGGCGGCTTCGGAGCACGCGGCCCGCCGCCGTGCGATGAAGTCCGCGACCGACAACGCGGAAGACCTCATCAAGTCGCTCACGCGGCTTGCCAATGCGGCCCGACAGGCCGACATCACCCAGGAAATCAGCGAGATCGTCGGCGGCTCCAGTGCGCTGGCCGACGCGAACGCGGGGAGTGACTAACCACTATGACCACCACTGTTGAAACCGCTACGGCCACCGGCCGCGTCGCGCGGGTCATCGGCCCGGTCGTCGACGTGGAGTTCCCCGTCGACGCGATGCCGGAGATCTACAACGCGCTGCACGTCGACGTGGCCGACACGGGCGCCGAGTCCGGCACGAAGACGCTGACGCTGGAGGTGGCGCAGCACCTCGGCGACGGCCTGGTCCGCGCCATCTCGATGCAGCCCACCGACGGCCTGGTCCGCCAGGCCCCGGTGACCGACACCGGCGACGGCATCACGGTGCCCGTCGGCGACGTCACCAAGGGCCGGGTGTTCAACACCCTGGGCCAGATCCTGAACGAGCCGGAGGCCGAGTCCGAGGTCACCGACCGCTGGGCGATCCACCGCAAGGCGCCGAAGTTCGACGACCTCGAGTCGAAGACCGAGATGTTCGAGACCGGCCTGAAGGTCGTCGACCTGCTGACCCCGTACGTCAAGGGCGGCAAGATCGGTCTGTTCGGCGGCGCCGGTGTCGGCAAGACCGTGCTCATCCAGGAAATGATCATGCGTGTGGCCAAGCTGCACGAGGGCGTCTCGGTGTTCGCCGGTGTCGGCGAGCGCACCCGTGAGGGCAACGACCTCATCGCGGAAATGGCCGAGTCGGGCGTGCTGCCGCAGACCGCGCTGGTCTTCGGTCAGATGGACGAGCCCCCGGGCACCCGTCTGCGCGTGGCGCTGGCCGGTCTGACCATGGCGGAGTACTTCCGTGACGTGGCCAAGCAGGACGTGCTGTTCTTCATCGACAACATCTTCCGCTTCACGCAGGCCGGTTCCGAGGTCTCCACGCTGCTCGGCCGTATGCCGTCCGCGGTGGGTTACCAGCCGAACCTGGCCGACGAGATGGGTCAGCTCCAGGAGCGGATCACCTCGACGCGTGGTCACTCGATCACCTCGATGCAGGCGATCTACGTCCCCGCGGACGACCTGACCGACCCGGCCCCGGCGACCACCTTCGCCCACCTCGACGCGACGACCGTGCTTTCGCGGCCGATCTCGGAGAAGGGCATCTACCCCGCGGTGGACCCGCTGGACTCCACGTCCCGCATCCTGGACCCGCGCTACATCGCGCAGGACCACTACGACTGCGCCATGCGCGTCAAGGGAATCCTGCAGAAGTACAAGGACCTCCAGGACATCATCTCCATCCTCGGCATCGACGAGCTGGGCGAAGAGGACAAGCTCACCGTCTTCCGCGCCCGCCGGATCGAGCGCTTCCTGTCGCAGAACACCCACGCGGCGAAGCAGTTCACCGGTGTCGACGGCTCCGACGTGTCGCTGGACGAGTCGATCTCCGCGTTCAACGCCATCGCCGACGGTGAGTACGACCACTTCCCGGAGCAGGCGTTCTTCATGTGCGGTGGCCTGGACGACCTCAAGGCCAACGCGGCGAAGCTCGGCGTCAACTGACGCGGGAGCCTCGCGCAGGCCGCGCGTCCGCGTCGGTAGGAGCGCGCGCGACAGCGTAAAAGGGGGGCGGTGAGTCCCGTGGCGAAGCCCCGGGGCGCCCGCCCCCTCTCGCACCCCTTATTCTGTGTCTTACGCATCCACTGAGGACGGTGGGTGCCAACCCGAGGAGCCGTCTTGGCCGATCTTCACGTCGAGCTGGTCGCCGCGGACCGTAGTGTCTGGTCCGGCGAGGCCACCATGGTCATCGCCCGTACCACGTCGGGTGACATCGGCATCATGCCGGGACACGAGCCGCTCCTCGGGGTGCTCCAGTCCGGCCCGGTGACGGTGCGCACCTCTGACGGCGGCACTGTCGTGGCCGCCGTGCACGGTGGCTTCATCTCCTTCTCCGACGACAAGCTCTCGATTCTCGCGGAGATCGCGGAGCTGGCGGACGAGATCGATGTGGCGCGCGCCGAGCGTGCTCTTGAGCGGTCGAAGTCGGAGACCGACGCCGCGGCCGAGCGCCGCGCCGAGGTCCGGCTCGCCGCCGCCGCGGGAGCGCACTGACCGGTCCGCAGGACGGTCCGCGGGTCGGCGCGACCGGCTGACCGGGCAACCGCACCACCACAACCGCATCAGCAGACGTACCAGGCGTGACCGAACGACCACGGTGCCGCGGACTGCCTTCCTGGGCGGTCCGCGGCTCCGGTACAGCAAGGGCAGTAACCCATTTCTAGGCGAGGAGGTCGGTGGACGTGATCCTCTCCTTTGAGGTGGGTGGCGCGGTGATCGCCGCCGCGCTGCTCGGACTCTTCGTCTTCGGACTGCGCCGCCGGCTGATCCAACGGCCAGGCGGCACTTTCGACTGCAGCCTGCGCCCCGCTCCCGAGCAGGACGCGGAGCCGGCCGGCGGTGGCGGCAAGGGCTGGGTGTACGGAGTCGCGCGCTACAGCGGTGACCGGGTGGAGTGGTTCCGGGTCTTCTCGTACGCGCCCCGCCCGCGGCGGGTGCTGCTGCGTCCGGCGATCGAGGTACTGGGGCGCCGGGACCCGCAGGGCTCGGAGGAGCTGGCCCTGCTGTCGGACGCGGTGGTGCTCTCCTGCGAGCATCAGGGCACCCGGCTTGAGCTGGCGATGAGCGACGACGCCCTGACGGGTTTCCTCGCCTGGCTCGAAGCGGCGCCGCCCGGCCAGCGGGTCAACGTGGCGTAGCACCTGTTCCTTGCCGTGCCTCTGGGAGGCGCGGCTTCGCGCGTTTCAGGGGCCGGTGCGTCGCTCGGCGCGGGTTTCGGCCGGGCGGATTCGCGGGCGGATTCCCGGGCGCGCCCGGTGAGGACCGGAGGCCGACGGGCGGCGGTGTCGACCCCCGGCCGTATGGGTCAGCCGGAGCCTAGAAAGGTCTGGACCACCGGTCAAGAGGTCTGGACCATGTCGGGCCCCTGGTGTCAGCGGTTCTCGCCGGGGATCCACAGGACGTCCCCGCGGGACTTGTTGGCGGTGCGGGCGAGGATGAACAGCAGGTCGGAGAGCCGGTTCAGGTAGGTCGCGGTGAGCGGGTTCATCGTGTCCGCGTGGTCCTCCAGAGCGGCCCAGGTGGAGCGTTCGGCGCGGCGGACGATGGTGCACGCCTGGTGGAGCAGGGCCGCGCCGGGCGTGCCGCCGGGGAGGATGAAGCTGCGGAGCTTCTCCAGATCGGCGAGGAAGCGGTCGCACTCCTCCTCCAGCCGGTCGACATAGGTCTGCTCGACCCGCAGCGGCGGGTACTCCGGGTCGGGGACCACCGGAGTGGCGAGGTCGGCGCCGACGTCGAAGAGGTCGTTCTGCACGCGCACCAGGACGGTGGCGACCTCCTCGGGCAGCGCGCCGAGCGCGAGCGCCACACCGAGCGCGGCGTTGGCCTCGTTGGCGTCGGCGTAGGCGGCGATCCGGCTGTCGGTCTTCGCGGTCCGGCTCATGTCGCCGAGCGCCGTGGTGCCGTCGTCGCCGGTACGGGTGTAGATGCGGGTGAGGTTGACCATACGGTCGAGCGTAGAGCGTGCCCGCCCGACGGGCCGTCTCCCGCCCCCGTCCGACGGCCGGTTGACGCCCAGTGCGACGAAGGACACACGGTGACACCGCTTACTTCCTGCTGCGCGCGGAGGTGAACGGGCGTTAAGGTCCGGCGAGATCAGCGAATTCGGCCAGTCGGCCGCAAATGGCTCGGCCCCAATGGAGAGGTGTGTGCCGTGGCGAAGAAGCTCGCCGTCGTCGGAGCGGGACTGATGGGCTCCGGTATCGCGCAGGTGTCGGCCCAGGCGGGGTACGACGTGGTCCTGCGGGACGTCACCGACGCGGCGCTCAAGCGCGGCACCGACGGCATCCGCGCCTCGTACGAGAAGTTCGTCTCCAAGGGCAAGCTGGACGCGGCGGACGCCGAGGCGGCGCTGGCCAGGATCACCGCGACCACCGACCTCGACGCCGCCGCGGACGCGGACATCGTCGTGGAGGCCGTCTTCGAGCGGATCGAGGTCAAGCAGGAGATCTTCCGCGCCCTCGACACGATCGTGCGCGACGACGCGGTCCTCGCCTCCAACACCTCCGCGATCCCGATCACCAAGATCGCCGCCGTCACCCGCAACCCCGAACGCGTCGTCGGCACCCACTTCTTCTCGCCGGTCCCGCTGATGCAGCTCTGCGAGCTTGTCCGCGGCTACAAGACCAGCGACGCCACGCTGGAGCGCGCCCGCGCCTTCGCCGAGGAGATCGGCAAGACCTGCGTCGTCGTCAACCGCGACGTGGCGGGCTTCGTCACCACCCGGCTGATCTCGGCCCTGGTCGTCGAGGCCGTCAAGCTCTACGAGTCGGGCGTCGCCTCCGCCGAGGACATCGACATCGCCTGCAAACTCGGCTTCGGCCACGCGATGGGCCCGCTCGCCACCGCCGACCTCACCGGCGTGGACATCCTGCTGCACGCCGCGGGCAACATCTACACCGAGTCGCAGGACGAGAAGTTCGCGCCGCCGGAGATCATGCGCCGCATGGTCGACGCGGGCGACCTCGGCCGCAAGAGCGGCAAGGGCTTCTACTCGTACTGAGTTTCCACCCGCACCGGGGCACCGTACGGAACGCGCATCCTGGGCACGCGTACTAAACAACGTCACCCCCAGGAGTGAATTCGGTATCGGTTCGCTCACAGACGGCAACTTCTCCATACGACGGACCGTCAGTTGTGTGAAGACATACGGATGATCCGTGCCGTCGCCGTCCCGCGGCGGCCATGCCATGAGCCGGGCCCACGAGCCGGCACTCCTCGGGGAGCGACTATGCACATCAAGGGCGACCACGCCGAGCTGGTCGTCGGGGGCCGCCTCGACGTCCGGAGCGCGGCGGACGCCCGTTCGGCCCTGCACACCGCCGTCGACTCCGGCCGCGGGGACCTGGTGCTCGATCTCACGGAGCTGGACTCGTGGGACGCCACCGGTCTCGGCGTGATCATGGGCGCCCACCGCAGAGCGGGCCGCGCCAACCGGAGGCTCGTGCTGCGCGGGGTCCCGCCGCGAATGCAGCGCCTGCTGGTCGCCACCCGGCTGCACCGAATCCTCGCGATCGAGGCCGAAAGGTGACGTAAGGGCGGCACCGTGGCCCCGGCACTTCATGAATACTGTGGCAGCCTTTAGAGTTTGCCGCAGATTGCCAGCAGGCGTGCCACCCCGTACGCCAGAAAAGGGGAATCGGGCCGAGTCCGGCAGCGGACACAGGGCGGCCCGATCGGGCCCCCGCACGTCACGCACCTGGGGGGCGTACGAGATGGACCACCGCACCGGCGAGTCGGGCGAACGCCCGATACCGGACGTCGACGACCTGACGGTCGCCGACGCCGACGCGCGCCCCGCCACCGGCCCCGACTTCGGCCAGGGCGTCGAATTCGGGCACGGCGCGGACTTCGCCGCCGACTTCGGCCCGGCCCCCACGCCCGGCCCGGGAACCGGCTTCGGCTCCGACTTCGCCGCGGGCTCCGGCTCCGATTTCAGTGCCCCCGCCGACCACGGCCACGGCCACGGCAACGGCAATGGCCCCGCCACCGGGTCCCTGCCCGCCCTCACGGACAGCACCCTGGCGCTGCGCGGCCCCCGCGCCTCCCGCGACCCGCTCACCCCGGAACTGGGCGGCACCTCCAGCGGCGGCAACGCCCGCGTGCTGCGCGTCACCACCTCCGACTACCTGCTGACCGTCAACCCGATCGACGGCACCGAGGTCACCCTCTGCCCGCCCGCCGAGCGCCCGCTGCCGCTGCGCCGCACCCCCGAGGAGCGCGTCGCGCACCTGGCCGCGGGCCGCCCCTCGCCGCCGCCGGGACCGCCCGCCCCCGAACTGCCGCTGCTGGAGCGCGACGAGGAGCGCGAGCGGCTGATCCGGCTGCTGGCCAGGGGCCGTTCCGTACGGGTCACCGGACCGTCCGGCGCGGGCCGCACCGCGCTGCTGGAATCCGTCGCCAACGCCTGCGCCGACCTCGCCCCCGACGGCGTGCTCTGGCTGTCCGGCTACCGCCGCACCCCCGCCGACGTGCTCCAGGAACTCTTCGCCACCGTCTACGCCACCGACGGCCACCGCCCCGACCGCGCGGACCTGCCGGGCCTGCTGCGCGACACCGGCGCCGTCGTCGTCATCGACGACCTGGAATTCGGCGGCGCGGGGCTGGAGGAACTGCTCTCCGCGGCCCCCGAGTGCGCCTTCCTGATGTCCGCGACGCCCGACGTCACCACACCGTCCGCCGACTCGATGATCGAAGAGGTCTTCCTGTCGGGCCTGACCCGCGTCGCCTGCGTCGACCTGCTGCAATTCGTCACCGGGCGGCCCCTCGGCGAGGACGAGACCGCGTGGGCGGCCGACCTGTGGTTCGAGTCCGAGGGCCTGCCGCTGCGCTTCGTGCAGGCCGGCGCGCTGCTGCGGCAGCGGGACGCGCTGCGCCAGCCGCCCGAGCCCGACTGGGACGACTCGGTGTGGGAGAACGGCTCGCCGACCGGCCCGCAGGGCGCCGGAACGCCGCCCATACCCGACCTCACCGGCTTCGACATACTCCAGGGTCCCGACGCAGCCTCCGGGCACGGCGCCGAGGACCCCGAGGACGCGCTTTCCACCGGCCCGGACACCGCGGCGACTTCCGCGACACCGGAGATACCGGGGTCCGCCCCCAAGCCCGGCCCCGCCGGATACACCGGCCCGCCCGTCGACCTGCCGCTGCCGTCGCTCGCCGAGAGCGCGGCACCCGCGGAACTGCTCGCCAGCAGGCTGAGCGAATCGGCCCGCGAAGCCCTCGCCTTCGCCGTGGCACTCGACGGCGAGTGCCCGCACCCCTCGCACCTGCCCGCCCTCGTCGGTGACACCCACGGCGACGCGGCCCTCGGCGAACTCACCGCGGTCGGCCTGGCCGTACCGGTCTCCGCCCACTTCCGCCTCGCCGCCGGAGTCGTCCAGCAGCTCGCGCCGCGGCTCACCGCCGACGGCGAGCTGAGCGCGGTCCAGTCGCACACCGCGGCCCTGCACTACGCCTGGTGGACCGGGCACCCCTCGGTCGGCCCCGAGCGCGCCGCCGCCGAGTCCGAGGCGATCCTCGCCGCGATGTCCGCCTGCCGCGACGGCGGCAACCCCAGCGCGGCCGTCCTGCTCGCCCGCACCGTCGCGCCCGCCTTCGCCGCCGCGCTGCACTGGGGCGCCTGGGAGCGGGCACTGCGGATCGGCCAGGAGGCCGCACGGCTGTCGGGCGAGGTCGCCGAAGAGGCGTACTTCCACCACGAGCTGGGCGTCCTCGCGCTGTGCACCGGCAACACCGACCGCGCCCGCGCCGAACTGGAGGCGTCCATCGCCCTGCGCGGGGCCCTCGCCGACCGGCAGGGCACCGTCGTCGGCCGCCGTACGCTCGCGCTGGTCAACGACCGTGACGGCGGCGGCGTCCCGAACCTGCCCGCGCTGCTCGAACTCCCGCCGGGCGGCTCCGGCGGTACGGCGCCGCTCGCGATCACGGCGGCCACGACGCCGCTGACGGTGATCAACAAGAGCGGCGCCCCGGCACCGCAGGGCGAGGCCGCGCGCCCCGCCACGCACCGCCGACGCCGCAATCTGGTGGTGGTCGGCACCGGCGTCGCTCTCGCGGCGGCCCTCGCCACCATCGTCACCATGGGCGCCACCTCGGGCGACGGCCCCAAGCCCAACCAGGTCCAGCCGGTCGAGTCCGCCCAGCAGGACGACCCCTCAACCGACGCCCCGACGGACGATCCCTCGACGGACGGCCCCACGGCCGCCTCGCCGTCCGCCTCCGCCACGTCCCCGACGCCGTCGACACCGGCCGGGACGACGGGCGGCCCGACAACGGCCCACGGAGCCCCGGTCACGCCCCCTGACGGCGGCCTGACGTCGGCACCGGGTGATACGCCGACGCCGCCGCGCAACACGCAGACGTCGAGGCCGCCGACGAGCCGTCCGCCGACGAGCAGACCTCCCACGACGCCGCCGACGCATACGACTCCGCCGCCGACAACCACCAGTCCGCCTCCCACGACGGAGACACCGACCGATCCGCCGCCGGACGGCCAGGCCACCGGTATCACCAACCCGCCGAACCTCACCCCCTCCGGCGCCGCCCCCACCAGGACCGGCACCTTCACCCCGCCGACGACGGAAGCCGGAGCCACCGGCCCCGGAGCCACCGGCCCCGCACCCACGGACACCGTCGCGCCGACCGGCTGAGGTCAGCCGCCCTCCGCCATGGCGGCGAGGCGGCGGGCCAGGCGGGCGGCGGCCTCGCGCAGCTCCGGCGGTTCGAGCACCTCGGCCTCGAAGCCCAGCGCGGCCACGCGGGCGGCGGTCACCTCCAGGGAATCCGCGCCGATGACGAGGACGCACCAGCCGTCGCGCTCGTCGTCCTCGACGCGTCCGACCTGCGGCGGCACCATGTCGCTCACGAGCTCCGTCCGGGCGCGCAGCCGGACGCGGGCCAGGTGCGCGTACGGGGACTCGGTCACGGAGCGCCGCACGTAGGCGACCGGGTCGGGGTGCTCGCGGGGCCGGAAGCGCCAGGTGGTCGTCTGCGCGTCGCGCATCCGGTCGAGCCGGAAGGTGCGCCAGTCGTCGCGGTCGACGTCCCAGGCCATCAGGTACCAGCGGCGTCCCGTGGTGACCATCCGCACCGGCTCGACCGTACGCTCGCGCGCCGTGCCGCCGTCCCGGCCGCTGTACGCGAACCGTACGCGTACGGTGTCCCGGCAGGCCCGCGCGAAGGTCATCAGCAGGTCCGGGTCGACTTCGTCGGTGGGGCCCACCAGGGTGTCGGTGGCGCCCTGGACGGCCCGCACCTCGGCGCGCAGCCGGGGCGGCATCACCTGGTCGAGCTTGGCGAGGGCCCGCAGCGCCGCCTCGCTCGCGCCCGCGACCGTGCCGCCCGACGCCAGCCGCAGCGAGACCGCCGTCGCGATGGCCTCGTCGTCGTCCAGCAGCAGCGGCGGCAGCCGGGTGCCCGCGCCGAGCCGGTAGCCGCCGCCGACGCCCGGGACCGCGTGCACGGGGTAGCCGACCGCGCGCAGCCGCTCCACGTCGCGGCGCACCGAGCGGTCGGTGACGCCCAGCTCGGCGGCGAGTTCACCGGCCGTCCAGGACGAGCGGTGCTGGAGGAGCGACAGCAGCCGCAGCACCCGTTCGGTCGTCGCTTCTACGGTCATCGGGTGATCGTTCCACACCGCCCGGCCATCACGGAACGTATCTGTCCGCTATATGCGCCACGCTGGGATCATGAACGAGCACCAGGAAGTCCGCGACATCCAGATCACCTTCGACTGCGCCGACCCGAACGCGCTGGCCGTCTTCTGGGCCGAGGCCCTCGGCTACCGGCTCCAGGACCCGCCCGAGGGCTTCTCGTCCTGGGACGAGGCCCTGGAGTCGATGGGTGTACCGCCCGAGCTGCGCAACGAACGCTCCGCCGCCGTCGACCCCTCGGGCGTCAGGCCCCGGCTCTTCTTCCAGCGCGTCCCCGAGGGGAAGCAGGCCAAGAACCGCGTCCACCTCGACGTCCGCGCCGCCCCCGGCCTGGAGGGTGACGAGCGGATGGCGGCCCACGAGAAGGAGGCCGACCGCCTCGTCGCCCTCGGCGCCACCCGCCTCGCCCGCCACGAGCCCGCCCTCCTCAGTCCGGGCCACATCGTGATGACCGACCCGGAGGGCAACGAATTCTGCCTCGACTGACCCCCGCCCGGGCCGGCGCCCGCCTCCCGCGCCGGCTCGACTCCCTCGAAGCCGCGGAGCAGCGCGGCGGGTCAAAGCGGTGAGGCAAAGGGGCGGGCCAGCGCGGCGAGTCAAAGGCGGCGGGTCAGCGCGGCGGGCTAGAACAGCCGCAGCTTGTCGTCGGAGATGCCGCGCATGCCGTCGTAGTCCAGGACGACACAGCCGATGCCGCGGTCCGTGGCCAGCACGCGGGCCTGGGGCTTGATCTCCTGGGCGGCGAACACCCCGCGGACCGGGGCGAGATGGGGGTCGCGGTTGAGGAGTTCGAGGTAACGGGTGAGCTGCTCGACACCGTCGATGTCGCCGCGCCGCTTCAGCTCGACGGCGACGGTGGCGCCCGAGGCGTCGCGGCACAGGATGTCCACCGGGCCGATGGCGGTGGGGTATTCGCGGCGGATCAGGGTCCAGCCCTCGCCGAGGACTTCCATCCGGTCGGCCAGCAGCTCCTGGAGGTGCGCCTCGACACCGTCCTTGATCAGGCCGGGGTCGACACCGAGTTCGTGCGAGGAGTCGTGCAGGACCTCCTCGATGGTGATGATGAGCTGCTCACCGGCCTTGTTGACGACCGTCCAGACGCCGTCGTCGCCCTCTTTGAGCGTGCAGGGCGGGGACATCCAGTTGAGCGGCTTGTAGGCCCGGTCGTCGGCGTGCACCGACAGACTGCCGTCCGCCTTGATGAGCAGCAGCCGGGTGGCGGAGGGCAGGTGGGCGGAGAGCCGGCCCGCGTAGTCGACGGAGCAGCGGGCGATGACGAGACGCATGGTGCGCAACGCTACTGGACGCGCCGCCCCGTACGCGATTCGGCCCCGTGTGATTCACCGCCGCACGTTTCGCCCCCGCACGTCCCGTCCGCCCCTGTGCGTACGACTCCGGACGACTGCGGAAACTTGGCCGGTTAAGTGTGCTACCTCCTGGTGCGGTCGGACCAACGACCCTACGGTTGAAGCGGAGGCCGGACGTGCGGGAACGCTGGTCCGGCCGCCGGCAACCCGTCCGTCTGGCTCCGTGTGATCACGGGGTCACGAGAGGAGTACCCATGTCGCTCGACGTCTCACCGGCCCTCCTCGAACAGGCCGAGCGAGGCGAGGTCGACGAACAGGAATTCGTCGACTGCGTCAGGACGTCCCTCCCTTACGCGTGGGAGATGATCAGCTCGTTGGTGGCACAGCTCAAGGTCGACGGCGGAGCCTTCGCCGACAACCAGGTGCCGCCGCCGAGCGAGAAGGAACGCGGCCAGTTGCTCCGTGCACTGGCCAGCGACGCGATACGAGGGGCCCTACAGCGGCACTTCGGGGTGCGGCTCGCCTTCCAGAACTGCCACCGCGTGGCGGTCTTCCCACTGGACACGGTGGACCCCGGGATCGCCGAGAGCTACGGCAAGTTCACTTCCGTCAGGTCCCAAGTGCTCAACCAGTCACCGGAGTTCAGGGACTGCTGACGTAACGCCCCGCCCGGCGAACACCGCCGGTCACGGCCCTAGCGCGCACTGGGCGTCGGCACAATGCGGCCCGCTCCCGCAACCGGACCCGCCCGCGTAATCAGGCCAGTTCCGGGAGCACGTCGGCGCCCAGCCTGGCCACATTGTCCAAGGTGGCGGTGAGGTCCCCCGAGCCCTCCACCAGGAGGGCGAACCGGGTGATACCGGTCCGTTCCGCGGTCGCCGCGAGGCGGTCGGCACACAGCCGCGGCGGACCCACCGGGTGCAGATCACAGAGCAGTTCGGTGTAGGCGTGCGGGTCGCGCATGGCCCGCGCGCTGCCGTCCACCGTGCGGTGGGCGCCGAGCCCGCGCTGGAGCCAGCCGGGCATCGACTTGAGCAGCGTCTCCACCGCGTCCGACCTGGTGTCCCCGACCTGGGCCACGCCCGCCGAGACATGACCGGCGGCCGACACGGCGTCGGGGCAGTGCCCGGCGGCCAGCGCCGTCTCCCGCCAGACCCCCACCATCGCGGCCTTCTCCTCGTCCCCGCAGTGCATCCCCAGCAGCATCGGCAGCCCGCGCTCCGCGGCCAGCCGGACGGTGGCGGGGGAGGTGCAGGCGACCACGACGGGCGGCCCCGAGCCCGCCACCGGCTCGGCCGCCGGGTCGTACAGCTCGTCGGGGCGCGGTACGACGGACACCTCGCGGAAGGCGTAGCGCGGACCGTCCGCGCCGACCGCGGGCTCGCGCAGCCAGCGCAGCAGCAGGTCGAGCGATTCGGGGAAACCGGCCTCGAAGGCGGCCAGTCCGGTGCCGAAGACCTCCAGGTCCACCCACGGGCCGCCGCGGCCGACCCCGAGGGTGAAGCGTCCGCCGGACGCCAGGTGCAGCAGCGCGGCCTGTTCGCCCAGCGCCACCGGATGCGCGGTCGGCAGCACGCTCACCGCGGTGCCCACGCCGATCCGCCGCGTACGCCCGAGCAGCAGCCCGGCGAGGGTGACGGCCGACGGGCACACGCCGTACGGGACGAAGTGGTGCTCTGCCAGCCATACCGTGTCAAGTCCCGCGGCGTCAGCGGCCTCGGCCGAGGATATCGCCCGGTGCAGCGCCTCTCCCTGGCCCTGACCGGGGAACTGGGCCGCTATGACGAAAGTCCCAACTCGCATTGCTCATCCCTCCTCCCTTGGTAACGCTTGGCACGTGCCAAAGGCACGGCTTTCTGGGACGTTTTCATGATTTTCGGCAGTCATATCGGAGATGAGCCGTTCTGGTGTGCGCGAGGCGGGTGTTCCGGTATGGACCGACCGGCCGCGTACCCTTGACGGAGAGTCCGCGAAGCCCAGCAGAGCGCGAGGTGTCCCGTGTCGCCGCGTCGAAACCGCCCGCCCGGCGGAGGCCGCCCCGCCGACCGTACGGAGCAGCAGGAGTCGGGGTTCGGCGCCGGCAGCACCGTGGAGTGGCAGGGCGAGGAGTGGGTGGTGCGCCCGGTCGCGGGCAGCGCCTCCGGCAAGCACTACCGCTGCCCCGGCTGCGACCAGGAGATCCCGCCCGGCGTCGGGCACGTGGTGGCCTGGCGGGAGTACGGGGGAGTGGACGACCGGCGGCACTGGCACCGGGCGTGCTGGAACGCGAGGGACCGCCGCACCAGCAAGGTGCAGCGGTCCCGTAACGCCCCCCGGCACTGAACCGGGGCCATGTCCGGCGGCGGCTGAAGCGGCTGAGCCGTCCGGTACGCCTCGGGCGGCGCCGGTGTTCAGACGTTCCTGGCGCTCGGACGTTCCTGACGCTCAGACGTTCCTGGTGCTCAGACGCCCCTGACGCTCAGACGTCCCTGCTGTTGAGGGTCGCGTACGCCGCTCCCAGCAGCACCGCCGTGACGCAGGCCAGCGTGATGAGCTGGGGCAGGCCGTTCTGGTCGCCCTCGCCGATCATCGGGAAGTGGTAGAGCGAGGCCAGCGAGTTGGGCGCGGAGAACCGCACCAGCTTGTCGCGGGCCCCGTCCAGGCTGGACGGCAGGAAGATCGCGATCAGCAGCGGCAGCAGGACGACGCCCAGCATGGTGGTGATCGCCCCGGCCGAGTGCCGCAGCAGCGTGCCGACGGCGAGCGCCAGCAGGCCGAGCAGCGCCACGTAGAGGCCGACGCCGACGGTCGCGCCCAGCCATTCGGTGCCGCTCGCGGCGGTCACGCCGTCCTTGATGACGACGCCCGGGTGCGGGTCCTCCAGGTCGTATCCGGAGACCCGCTTGCCGGACATCACGCTCCAACTGATGAGCGCGGTCATCGTGCAGGCGACCGTGGTGGTCACGAAGGACAGCAGGAAGAAGACGATCGCCTTCGCCGTCAGGACCCGCGAGCGCCGCGGGCACGCGGTCAGGGTGGTGCGGATCATGCCGGTGCCGTACTCGGAGGTGATCACCAGCACGCCCAGCGTGATGATCGCCAACTGGCCCAGGATCAGGCCGAACAGGCCGGGCGCGAGCACCGGCACGCTGGTGTCGTTGCTGTGGTCGATCGGCACGACCACCAGCAGATTGATGCCGATGACCAGGACGAGCATCACGCCGAGCGTCCACACCGTGGAGCGCACCGTCCGGATCTTCGTCCACTCCGAGCGCACCGCCTGCCCGAGGGTGGTCTGCGCGACCGGCAACTGCGAGGCGAACTGCGGCTGCGGCGGCTGCTGTTGCTGGTAGCCGCCGTGGGGGGCGGAGGCCGGGAACTGGGCCGGGGCGGTCATCGGGCGTCCTCGCTGTCGGACTTGTCCATGTTCAGGGCGGCGGGTGCGGGCGGAGCGGCGGGTGCGGGCGGTGCGGCGGGTGCGGCGGGCTGAGGTGCGGGAGCGGCGGGAGCGGCCGGCGGCGGCTGGGGAGCGTACGACTGCTGCGGTACGGGCGCGGCCACCGGCTGCTGCTGGTACCCCCAGCCGGGCTGCTGCTGCCCGTAACCCGGCTGCCCGTAAGGCTGTTGCTGCCCGTACGGCTGCTGCCAGCCCTGCGCTCCCGGCGGCGGCGCGTAGCCGCCGGGGCCCTGGACGGCGTACGGCGCCGCGTGCTGGAGGCCCTGGCGCGGGTCCTGCGTCGAGCGGTAGTCGACCGCGCCGCTGGTCAGGCGCATGTACGCCTCCTCCAACGACGCCTGGTGCGGCGACAGTTCCCAGATCCGGACCTCGGCGTCGTACGCGATGTCGCTGATCCTGGGCAGTTCGAGGCCGGTGACGCGCAGCGCGCCGTCCTGCTCCGGCTGTACGGCGGCGCCCGCGTCGGTGAGCGCCTTGCTGAACTTCTCCCGCTCACCGCCCTCGGCGGGCGTGCGGACCAGCGCGTAGCCGGTCGAGTGGTGCGCGATGAAGTCCTTGACGCTCATGTCGGCGAGCAGTTGGCCGCGGCCGATGACGATGAGGTGGTCGGCGGTCAGCGCCATCTCGCTCATCAGGTGGCTGGAGACGAAGACCGTACGGCCCTCGCTCGCCAGCTTGCGCATCAGATTGCGCACCCAGTGGATGCCCTCGGGGTCGAGGCCGTTGACCGGCTCGTCGAAGAGCAGCACCTCCGGGTCGCCGAGCAGCGCGCCCGCGATGCCGAGCCGCTGGCCCATGCCCAGCGAGAAGCCCTTCGAGCGGCGGGAGGCCACGTCCTGGAGGCCGACGACGCCCAGCACCTCGTCGACCCTGCGGGCCGGGATGCCGGAGAGCTGCGCCACGCAGAGCAGGTGCTGGCGGGCGCTGCGGCCCCCGTGCACCGCCTTGGCGTCCAGCAGCGCGCCCACCTTGCGCGGCGCGTTCGGCAGCCGCCGGTACGGCACTCCGCCGATGGTCACCTGGCCGGAGGTCGGCTCGTCCAGGCCCAGGATCATCCGCATCGTCGTGGACTTGCCCGACCCGTTCGGGCCGAGGAATCCGGTGACGGTGCCAGGCCGTACCTGGAACGACAGGTTGTACACGGCTGTTTTCGCGCCGTACTGCTTGGTCAGGCCGACTGCCTGGATCATGCTCCGCCCCTCGCTGCAACGGAGGCGACTCGCCCCCGTGAGGGAGGAAGCGTAGCCGGTGGGGGTTGGTTCCCCCCACCGTCCCCCGGAGTTGCACCCGGGAGGTGCCACCATCGCGACAATCGGGACTCGGCCGACGTGCGGGGCCGCCCGGGAGGCGGCCCCTTACCGCGTCAGGCGTCGCGCTTGGCCAGCACCACGTAACCGCCGACCAGCGCCACGATCACCCAGATCGCCATGATGCCGATACCGCCCCAGGGGCCGTACGCGGTGTGGTCGCCCGAATCCGGCACCACCTGCATGATCTTCTGGCCCGCCTGGTCGGGGAGGTACCTGGCGAACGTCTTCACCTTCGGCACCGCCGACAGGATCGGCGAGACCAGGAAGAAGAACGGCATCAGGATGCCGAGACCCAGCATCGGGCTGCGCATCATCGCGGCGGCGCCGACGCACAGCAGCACCATCAGCGTCATGTAGAGCCCCGCGCCGAAGACGGCCCGCAGCACCCCCGAGTCGCTGATCGACGTCTTGTGCGAGCCGAGCAGCGCCTGGCCGAGGAAGAAAGCGACGAAGCTGGTGGCCATGCCGACCACCAGGCCCAGCAGGCCCGCGATGGCGACCTTGCAGAAGTAGAACATCCCGCGCTGCGGGACGGCCGCAAGCGAGGTGCGGATCATGCCGGTGCTGTACTCGCTGGAGATCACCAGCACACCGAAGACGATCAGTGCCAACTGGCCGAGCGACATGCCGAAGAAGCTGGTGTTCGTGGCGTCGAAGGTCGCCCTGTCCGTGGCGGACCTGTCGTGGAAGGTGTTGTTGACCACCAGACAGATCAGCGCGCCCAGACCCACGGTGACGATGAAGGCGAGCGCCAGCGTCCAGACCGTGGACCGTACCGACTTGATCTTCGTCCACTCCGACTGGAGGACGGCGGTAGGAGACGCCATGTCAGTTCCCCTTCCCGGAGCCGGAGTTGCGCCAGTCCGCACCCCACTGCGGGGCCGGGGCGCCGGGTTGCGGCGCGGCACCACCCGGACCGGGCGGCGGCGCGAGCACACCGCCCGCGTGGTACTCCACCGAGTCCGCGGTGAGCTGCATGAACGCTTCCTCCAACGATGCCCGCTGCGGGCTGAGTTCGTGCAGTACCACCTGATGCTGCGCGGCCAGCTCGCCGAGCTGCGCCGTGTCGCCGTCCTGGATCTCGAACGTGCCGTCGCTCGTGGTCACCGGGGTGAACCCCGCCGTGGCCAGCACGTCCTTCAGCCGCTCCGGCTGGGGGGTGCGAATCCGCACGTAGGAGCGGGAGTTCTTCTCGATGAAGTCGGCCATCGAGGTGTCGGCCATCAGCCGGCCGCGGCCGATCACGATCAGATGCTCGGCGGTCAGCGCCATCTCGCTCATCAGGTGGCTGGAGACGAAGACCGTACGGCCCTGCGCGGCCAGCCCCTTCATGAGGTTGCGGATCCAGTGGATGCCCTCGGGGTCGAGACCGTTGACCGGCTCGTCGAACATCAGGATCTCGGGGTCGCCGAGCAGCGCGCCCGCGATGCCGAGCCGCTGGCCCATGCCCAGCGAGAAGCCCTTGGAACGTTTCTTCGCCACGGCCGTCAGACCGACCGTCTCCAGCACCTCGTCCACCCGGTGCCGCGGAATGCGGTTGGACTGCGCCAGGCACAGCAGATGGTTGTACGCCGTCCGCCCGCCGTGGATGGCCTTGGCGTCCAGCAGTGCGCCGATGTACTTCAGCGGCTCGCTGAGCTGCGCGTAGTGCTGACCGTCGATGCGTACGTTGCCCGAGGTCGGGTTGTCCAGCCCGAGCATCATGCGCATCGTCGTGGACTTGCCCGCGCCGTTGGGCCCGAGGAAGCCGGTCACCACGCCGGGGCGCACGGTGAAGGTCAGATTGTCGACGGCGGTCTTGTCCCCGTACCGCTTGGTGAGCCCCTGCAACTCAATCATGGTGGCGAGGCTAGCAACCGCCCCGGAGTAAACCGAAACCCCCGCCCGGGTTGGGCGGGGGTGTCGGGCGACCCGTCGGCGAACGTTCAGCCCGTGTTCAGAGGCTTCAGCCCGTGTTCAGACGCTCTGGCCCTTCCTTCGGCCGCGGCTCCTGATCGGGCCCGAGCTTCCGATCGGGAGATCAGCGGGACTGCTGCGCCGGGACGCCACGCGAGATCGGCTCGTCGTCGGCCGGAGCACCGGCCGCGGCGACCGCGGCACCGGTCAGCGTCGCCAGCATCTCGCGGACGTTGGTGAGCTGAGCGTTGATGCTGTCGCGGCGGTTGGTGAGCGCCGCCAGCTCGCGCTCGGACTCGCTGCGGATCCGGTCGGCCTTCGCGTTCGCGTCCGCGACGATGTCCTCGGACTGACGCTGAGCGGTCTCCACCGTCTGACGCGCGCGACGCTCGGCGTCGGTGCGCAGCTTCTCCGCCTCCAGGCGGAGCTGCTCGGCGCGGTGCTCGATCTCCGCCAGGCGCTTCTCGGCCTTGGCCTGACGGCCCGCCAGGTCACGCTCGGACTGCTCGCGGCGCTTGGCCAGGTTCGTCTCGAAGTCCGCGGCGGCCTGGGCGGCCTTGGCGCGGGTCTCCTCGAAGAGGGCGTCCGCCTCCTCGCGCTTGTTCTGCGCGTCCTTCGTGGCGTCGGCGCGGAGCTGCGAAGCGTCGCCCTTCGCCTTGTCGACGATACGGACGCCCTCGTCCTCGGCCTTCGACTTGCGGTCGGCGGCGAACGCCTCCGCGTCGTTGCGCACCTGGTTGGCGGCCGACTCGGCCAGCTCGCGGTGCTGCTCGGCGGCGCGGCGGGCCTCCTCGCGCAGGTCCTTCGCCTCCTCCTCGGCGAGGCGCAGGATCTTCTCGACACGGGCACCGAGACCCGCGTACGACGGCTCCGAGTCATTGACCTGGGCCTGGGCGTTCTGGGTTTCGAGGTGCAACTCCTCGATGCGCTTCTCCAGCGCGGTGATCCTCGTCAGTGCGCTGTCACGGTCGGCGACGAGCTTCGTGATGCGGTCGTCCACCTGTCCGCGGTCGTATCCGCGCCGAACGAGCTCGAAGCCGAAGGGGGAGGAAGTGTCGCTCATGGGGATCCTGTCGATTCAGACCGGTTGAGGTGATAGGGGGAATCCTAGGGGCCCAGGCGGCGTGTCACCGAGCCATTGCCTATTAGGTATGGAGAATGTCCGCTCAATCGAGTGGAGCATCGTCGATGCGCTTGCCACTCGAACGAGTGGTTCCCGCGCCCGCACCAGCGGTGACACCGCCACCGGGTGCCTCGAACGACTCCAGCGCCTCCAGCACGTCCTGGACGCGAGAGATCTCCGCGTTGATGTCTTCTCTGCGGCGCACGAGGATCTCCAGCTCTCGTCTGCCCTCGGTCACGATGCGATCGGCTTCGCTGCGGGCCTCCCCCTTGACCCGCTCGGCCTCGCGCTCGGCCTCGGCCTTCTTCTGCTCGGCCTCCTTCAGGAGGCCCTCGACCTTCTTCACCGCGGCGATACGGACCTTGCTCGCCTCGGAGGTGGCCGTGGACTTGATCTCGGCGGCCTTCTGCTCCGCCTCGGCGAGCTGCTCGGTGGCGGCGGTGACCAGCTTGTCGACCCGCTCGCCGACGGTCTTCATCGCCTCCGCGGCCTCCTTGCGGGCCCGGTCGTGCAGCTCCTCGACCTCGGACTCCACGCGCTGGCGCAGCTCCTCGGTACGTTCCCTTATGGCCGTCGCGTCGTGCCTGGCCTCGCCGAGCATGGTGTCCGCGTCGGTCCGCGCCCGCTCGACCAGGCCGTTGCCCTCCGCCGTCGCCTCGTTGACCAGCCGCTCGGCCTCGCCGCGGGCCGCGCCGACCATCGCGTCGGCCTGCTCCTCGGCCGTCGCCGCGGTCCTGCGGGCCTCCGCCTGCGCCTTGCCGATCAGCTCGTCCGCCTGCTCCGCGGCCTCGCTGCGGCGCTTGTTGGCCGCCTCGCGCGCCTCGTCGAGGACGCGCTGCGAATGCGTCCGCGCCTCCTCGGCCTCGCGCTCCGCGGTGTCCAGCGCGTCCTTGGCGAGGATACCGAGCCGTTCGGCCTCCTCGCGGGCCTTGGTGACCAACTGGTCGGCCTGGCCCGCCGCGTCGGTACGCATCCGGTTGGCGTCGTCGCGGGCCTCGGCGCGCAGCCGGTCGGACTCCTCGATCGCCTCGGTGACCGTACGGTCGGCCAACTGCCGTGCCGCGTCGGCCTCTTCCTGGCTCTCCCGGCGGATCCGCGCCGAGTCCTCCGACGCCCGCTCCCGCTCGGAGTTGGCGTCCGCGCGCAGCCGGTCCGCCTCGCCCTGGGCCTCGCCGCGCACCCGCTGGGCCGCGTGCTCGGCCGCCGAGCGGAGCCCGGCGATCTCCTCCTCGGCCTCCTGGTGCAGATGCGCGACCGAGTCGCGGACCTGCTGCGCGGTGGCCTCGGCCGCCGCGACCGCCTCCGCGGCCCGCTGGTCGGCCTCCGCGCCCAGCCGGTCGGCCTCCGCCGCCGCGTCCTCGACGCGCTTGCGGGCGGCGGCCAGCAACTCCTCGCTCTCGCGGCGGGCCTGCGCGCGCTCCTGCTCGGCCTCGCCGCGGGCGGCGCCCAGCAGCTCCTCGGCCTCGCGGCGGCGCCTGGCCGCTTCCTCCTGCGCGGCGGCCAGCGCCTCCGCGGCCTCCGTACCGAGGCGCTCGGCCGCCGCGGCGGCCTCCGCGCGGACCCGGTCCGCGTGCTCCTTGGCCTCCGCGCGCCGCTGCTCGGCCTCCGCCGCCGCCTCCGCCTGGAGCCGTACGGCGACGCTCTCGCCCTCCGCGCGGGTCTGCGCCGCGTCCGCCGCGGCCTCGTCCCGCAGCCGTACCGCCTCGGCCTCGGCCTGCTCCTGGAGGGTGCGGATCCGCTCGGCGGTCTCCTGGCGCAGCCGCTCGGCCTCCTCGGCGGCCTCCCGGCGCAGCCGCTCCGCCTCGGTGTCCGCGTCGCGCAGCGACTGCTCGGCGGCGGCGAGCCGGGCCTCGGCCTCCTCGCGGAGCCGTACCAGGTCGGTCTCGGCCTCCTCGCGCATCCGGGCGACGAGCGTCTCGCCCTCCGTGCGCTGCCGCTCGGCGGCCTGCTCGGCCTCCTCCTTGACCGTCGCGGCCTGGCGCTCCGCCTCCTGGCGCAGCTCCTCGGCCTCGGCGCGGGCGTGCTGGAGGGCCTCCTCGGCCTTGGTGTTCAGCGCGGAGGCCCGCTCGACGGACTCGGTCCGCATCCGGTCGGCCTCGGCGGCCGCGCCCTGCCGCAGCTCGTCGCCGTCGGCCTTCGCCTTGGCCAGCAGCTCCTCGGCGCGGCTCGCGGCCTCCTCGATCTGCTGGACGGCCTCCCTGCGGGCCTCACCGCGGATCCGCTCGCCCTCGGCGACGGCGTCGGCTCGCAGCTGCTCGGCCTCGCCGCGCAGCCGCCTGGCCTCCTCCTGGAGCTCGACGGTCCTGGCCCGGTACTCCTCGGTGTCGTCCTGGGCGGCGCCGCGCAGCTCCTGCGCGGACGCCTCGGCCTCGCTGCGCAGCCGCTCGGCCTCCGCCTCGGCCTCGCGCCGGATCCGCTCGGCCTCCTCGCCCGCCGACTTCGTGGTGGAGCGGGCGTCCTCCGACGCCTTGGTCAGGATCTCCTCGGCCGACCTGGCGGCCTGCGCCAGCTGGGCGGCGGCGTCCTCGGACGCGGCGGCGCGGGCGGTCTCCTGCGCCTCGGTACGGATGCGCTCGGCCTCGGCGCGGGCGTCGGCGACGGTCTGCTCGGCCTCGGCCTTGGCGCTGTCCACCTGCTTGGTGGCCTCGCCGACCATGCGGGCGATCTCGGCCCTGGCCGTACGGGTGCGCTGCTCGTTCTCCGTCTCGGTGGCCGCCAGGCGCTTGGCGGCGCCGGCCGTGGCCTCCTCGCGCAGCCGCTCGGCCTCCGCGCGGGCGGTGCGCAGCGCCTCGTCGGCCTCCCGCAGCCGCTCCTCGGCCAGCCGGGACAGCTCGATCGCCCGGCTTCTGGCCTCGTCGGACTCGCTGCGGGTGGAGGTGCGCAGCTGCTCGGCCTCGCTGGTGGCCTCCTGCGCCTGCGTCGAGGCGGCGGTCAGCAGCCGCTCGGCGTCGGTGCGGGCCCGGCGCAGCAGCTGCTCCGCCTCGTTGCGCGCGGCCTGCGCCTCCGAGGTCAGCCGCTCGCGGGTCTGCTCGGCGACCCGGGTGGCCTCGGCGCGGGCGGCGGCCAGCGCGGCCTCGGACTCGGCGCGGGTCTCGTCCAGCAGGCGGCGGGCCTGCGACTCGCTGCGGGCCCGCAGCTGCTCGGCCCACGCCACGTTCTCGTTGACGTGCGTCTCTACGGTCGCGCGGCGCTCGCCCAGCTCCTCGTCGAGCTGCCGCCGCCGGGCGATGGCCTCGGCGTGCCACTCCGCCTCGAAGCGGGCCTGGTGCTCGGCCTGCTCCTGGAGCAGCCGCTGGGTCTGGGCGCGGGCGTCGCGCAGCTCGCGCTCGGCGTCGGCGCGGAGCTGGTCGGCCTGGATCTGGGCGTTGCGCAGGAGCTGGTCGGCCTGGTGGCCGATGTTGTCGTAGGCAGGGCGGGACGCCAGATTGCGGCGCGCCTCGTGCAGCTTGGCGCGCAGCACCTCGACCTGGTATCCGAGGTCGTCGGCGTGGTCGACGGCCTTGCCCCGCTCGGTACGAAGCCGCTCCATCTCGGCTTCGAGCTGAGAGAGGTGGTCGTCAGCCTGGTAGCTGTCGTTGCCCCGCACTCCGCGGTCCCATCGGTCTCCTGGCGTACTCACCCGCCAACCGGGTGAGATTCCTCGTCACTCCGTTTGAAGACAGAGCTCTACGAAGAATGGTGTCAGATCAACGTCGCGGAGCGCGAGCGTACCCGCGTGCCCACCCCGGTCGGCCCGGTCACTCTACCGGGCAGGACGGGGGTTGGGTCAGTGGTCCCGGGAGCCCTTCGCTGTCTCTGCCGTGGTCTTTTCCGCCGAGGTGACCAGCTCGGTCAGTACGCCGTGGCAGTCCTTGGGGTGCAGGAACGTGATCCGGGAGTCCATCGAGCCCCTGCGCGGCTCGTCGTAGAGCACCCGTACGCCCTTGTCGCGGATCGCGGCGGAGTCGGCGTCCACGTCCGCGGTGCCGAAGGCGATGTGGTGCACGCCCTCGCCGTTCTTGGCCAGCCACTTGCCGACCGCGGAGTCCTCCCGGGTGGGCTCCAGGAGCTGGAGGTAGCTGGCGCCCCCGTCGGAGGTGCCGTTGATCCTGAGCATGGCCTCGCGTACGCCCTGCTCCTCGTTCACCTCGCTGTGCGCCACTTCGAAGCCGTAGGTGGCACGGTAGAACTCGACGGTCGCGTCCAGGTCGAAGCAGGCGATGCCGATGTGGTCGATGCGGGTCAGCCCAGTAGCCATGGACACAGTGCACCGCACCGGTATGTGGTCACGCAACGTGCGCGCCGTCACACGTTCCGACGGGTGACCGAGCGGCCTACCCCTCAGTACATTGACGATAACCCTCGTTAACTTCTCTCTTCAGCCGAAGGGGCCGCACCATGACCAGCCAGGCACGTACATCCGTGATCGTCGCAGGTGCCCGAACCCCGATGGGCAGGCTCCTGGGCAGCCTGCGCACCTTCTCCGGGTCGGACCTCGGCGGTGTCGCGATCAAGGCCGCGCTCGACCGCGCCGGAATCGGCGGCGACCAGGTGCAGTACGTGATCATGGGCCAGGTGCTCCAGGCGGGCGCGGGCCAGATCCCGGCCCGGCAGGCGGCGGTCAAGGCCGGCATCCCGATGAGCGTGCCCGCGCTCACCGTCAACAAGGTGTGCCTGTCCGGCCTCGACGCCATCGCGCTGGCCGACCAGCTCATCCGGGCCGGCGAGTTCGACATCGTGGTCGCGGGCGGCCAGGAGTCCATGACCAACGCCCCGCACCTGCTGCCCAAGTCCCGCGAGGGACACAAGTACGGCGCGATCGAGATGCTGGACGCGATGGCGTACGACGGGCTGACCGACGCCTTCGAGAACATCGCGATGGGCGAGTCGACCGAGACGCACAACGGGCGGCTCGGCATCGAGCGCGCCCCGCAGGACGAGTTCGGCGCGCTGTCCCACCAGCGGGCCGCCGCCGCGCAGAAGAACGGCGTCTTCGACGCCGAGATCACCCCGGTGGAGATCCCGCAGCGCAAGGGCGACCCGGTGGTCTTCAGCCAGGACGAGGGCATCCGCCCCGAGACCACCGCCGAGTCGCTGGGCAAGCTCCGGCCCGCCTTCAAGAAGGACGGCACGATCACCGCCGGTACGGCCTCGCAGATCTCCGACGGCGCCGCCGCCGTGGTCGTCATGAGCCGCGCCAAGGCGGAGGAGCTGGGGCTGGAATGGCTCGCCGAGATCGGCGCCCACGGCAATGTCGCCGGCCCGGACAACTCGCTCCAGTCCCAGCCGTCCAACGCCATCAAGCACGCGCTCGGCAAGCAGGGCCTGACCGTGGACGACCTCGACCTCATCGAGATCAACGAGGCGTTCGCGGCCGTCGCCGTCCAGTCGATGAAGGACCTGGGCGTCACCCCTGAAAAGGTGAACGTGAACGGCGGCGCCATCGCCCTGGGCCACCCGATCGGCATGTCGGGAGCACGTATCGTGCTGCACCTGGCCCTCGAACTGAAGCGGCGCGGCGGCGGTACGGGAGCGGCGGCGCTGTGCGGCGGCGGCGGACAGGGCGACGCGCTGATCATCACGGTCGCGGGGAACTGACGGGCCCCGGCCCTTCGGCTCCACGGCTTTTCCGGGTTCTTCCCGGGTCTTTTCGGGCTTTTTCGGTAGTGAGCGGGAAGAGGGAGCGAACAGACGTGGTGGACGTCCTCACCTTGGTCGAGCAGGCGCGGCAGGGGCGGCCGAGGGCCGTGGCCCGGCTGATCTCGCTCGTGGAGGGGGCGTCCCCGCAACTCCGCGAGGTGATGGCCGCACTCGCGCCGCTGACCGGCGGCGCGTACGTGGTCGGCCTCACCGGGTCGCCCGGCGTCGGCAAGTCCACGTCGACCTCGGCGCTGGTCACCGCGTACCGCAAGGCGGGCAAGCGGGTCGGCGTCCTGGCCGTCGACCCGTCGTCGCCGTTCTCCGGCGGCGCCCTGCTCGGCGACCGCGTCCGTATGTCGGAGCACGCCTCCGACCCCGGCGTCTACATCCGCTCCATGGCCACCCGCGGCCACCTCGGCGGCCTCGCCTGGGCCGCCCCCCAGGCCATCCGGGTGCTGGACGCGGCGGGCTGCGACATCGTCCTCGTCGAGACCGTCGGCGTCGGGCAGTCCGAGGTCGAGATCGCCGCGCAGGCCGACACCTCCGTCGTGCTGCTCGCCCCCGGCATGGGCGACGGCATCCAGGCCGCCAAGGCCGGAATCCTGGAGATCGGCGACGTCTACGTGGTCAACAAGGCCGACCGCGACGGCGCCGACGCCACCGCCCGCGAGCTGAACCACATGCTCGGCCTCGGCGAAGCCCGCGAGGCGGGGGACTGGCGGCCCCCCATCGTCAAGACCGTCGCCGCGCGCGGCGAGGGCATCGACGAAGTCGTCGAAGCCCTGGAGAAGCACCGCGCCTGGATGGAGGAGCGCGGCGTCCTGGCCACCCGCCGCCGGGCCCGCGCCGCCACCGAGGTCGAGCACATCGCCGTCACCGCCCTGCGCTCCCGCATCGGCGACCTCCGCGGCGACCAGCGCCTGGACTCCCTCGCCGAGCGCGTCACCGACGGCACCCTCGACCCCTACGCGGCGGCCGACGAACTGATCGCCGGCCTCACCTCGAACGAGCCCCGGGGCCTCTCCTGAGAACTGAGGCGCTGAGCCCCTGAGGCGCTGAGGCCCGCGGGGCTACTTCTCGCGGACCGTGCGGAGGTGGTCGGCCACCGGGGCCATGGCGCGGCGGTAGGTCGCGAGGTCCTCCGGGGCGATGAGGTCGATGAAGTGCGCGCGGACCGCGGCGACATGACGGGGGGCGACCTGGCGCATGGTGGCCCAGCCCTGGTCGGTGAGGACCGCGTAGAGACCGCGGCGGTCGGACTCGCAGTTCTCGCGGCGGACGAGACCGGCCGCCTCCATGCGGGTGATCTGGTGCGAGAGGCGGCTCTTGGACTGGAGCGTGGAGCGCGCCAGATCGCTCATGCGCAGCCGCCGCTCCTCGGCCTCGGAGAGGTTGACCAGGATCTCGTAGTCGTTGTTGGTCAGGCCGAAGGACTGGAGGTCCCGCTCGAGTTGGTACATGAGCAGCCGGCTGACGTCCAGATGGATGCGCCAGGCGCGCTGCTCGTCCTCGGTGAGCCAAGCCGTAGCGCTTTCAGCTTCTGCTGTCACGGTCTCCATAGAGTGAATTCTACCGGCGGTCACACCGCGGATGATCGTCAGGGTAGCGGGACGGTCACCGTCCGAAACGGCCCTGCCCGGGTGCGCCCGCGCCGGGGACGCCGGGTCCGGCCTGTCCCGGCACTCCGCCGGTGTCGACCTCGGCCATCAGCGTCTCGGTGGACTGGAGCAGCACCTGCCCCGCGCCGACGAACTCGAACTGGTGCTCCTCGCCCGACGCCCCGCCGATCCCGGTCATCGCGCGGATACCGCCGAGGACACCGCGCAGATACGCGTGGTCGTAGTGGTGGCAGGGGGACGGGCAGTCCGCCCAGCCGACCAGCGCCTGCGGGTCGACCCGGATCGGCGGCTCCACGAAGTGCACCGCGCCGTTCGACGCGGCCACGAACTTCCCCGTGCCGATCAGCGTCAGAAAGCCGGGAATGATCGACTGCTTGAGCGCCAGCGTGGGCTCGAAGGCCAGCAGATTCCCCGACCTGATGGTCAGATTGCCGTCCTCCAGATCGTACGAATTGATGTCGTACGACCGGTCGGCGAGCAGCATCTTGCCGCGCCCCTGCGCCACCACCCAGTCCGCGGCGTGCAGCGGCGAGTGGAAACTGGTGGCGACCAGCCGGTCCAGCGGGCCGTGCCCGATCGCGTGGAAGTCGACCTGCCCGTAATAGGCGATCATCTTCCCCTTCTGGAGGAACCACTGCCCGTCCAGCTCCACGCAGAAGGCGTACGGGTTGACGTTGTCGTTCACCGGCAGCGTGTACGGGTCGTACACCACGGGCCCGCCGCTGTCGCCCGGCGCGCCGCCCGGTACGCCGCCCCCCGGAGGGCCCCAGCCCATCGGACCGCCGCTCACAGCTTCTCCTCCGACGCCTGTACGTAGACCATTCCCTGCCCGGACAGCTCCAGTTGGAACGCCTCGCCCGAACCGCGCCCGACCATCTCGCGCCAGCCGAGCGCCGCGGACAGCTTGTTGCGTACGTCGCCGCGGTGGGCGACATACGCCTGCGGGTCGACGTGCACCGGGCGCTGCGGGGCGATGGGCAGTTCGATGACACCGCCGTGCGCCATGACGGCGACCGACCCCTTGCCCTGGAGCGTGGTGGTGAACAGGCCCTGCCCGGTGACCTGACCGCGTATGACGCCCATGACACCGCCCTGCGAACCCATGAACATGGTGCCCTGCCGGAGCGAGCCGTCGAAGGCGAGCAGCCGGTCGGCCTCGACGTACAGCGTCTCGCCCGCGAGGTCGATGGAGTGGATGTGGTGCCCGCCGTGCCCGAACATCACCGAGCCGTCGCCCTCGATGGTCATCAGCGGCGTCGCCTCGTTGGCGACCCGGCGGCCGATCATCGACATCACACCGCCCTGGCCGCCGGTGATGCTCGGCGTGAAGGAGACCTCCCCACGGTACGCCAGCATCGCCCCGCGCTGGCTGAACATCCGCTGACCCGGGGCGATCGCGGCCTCCACCATCTTGGAGTTGATCCTGGTGAACGGCATCAGAGCTGACCCCCGATCGTGGTGCGCTCGCTGGGCTGCACGTACACCAGCCCCTCGCCCTCGAAGCGGATCTGGAAGCTCTCGCCCGACCCCTCGCCGATCACCGTGCGCCAGCCCACCGACTGCTGGAGCTGCTGCCGCAGATTCCCGGTGTGCGCGATGTACGCGCCCGGGTCCACGATCAGCGGCGTCGCGGCCGACACCCGCAGCACGATCGCGGGCCCGTCGGACATCACGGCCGCCTGCCCGGTGCCCTCGACGGTCGTGGTGAACAGGCCGTTGCCCTGCGAGGCGCCGCGCAGCCCGGTGAAGGTGGTGCCGGTGCGCAGCGCGGAGTCGGTGGCCAGCAGATTGCTCGCCTCGACGTACAGCTTCTCGCCGTTCAGCCGGACCAGATTGATCTCGGTGGCCCGGTCGGCGAAGTAGCACGTGCCGTGCCCCTTCACCTCCATGACGGCCATCGACTCACCGGTGATCCGGCGGGTGACCAGGCCGCGCAGGCCCTCGCCGCCGCCGGTCATCTTCTTGAACGTCATCTCGCCCTCATAGGCGACCATCGCGCCGTTCTTCGCCTTGACGGTGTCGCCGGTGAGGTCCACGGCGAGCACCCGGGTGCCCTGGAGCCGGAAGCGTGGCATCGCGGATCAGACGCCGTCCGCCGTGGACCGCTGCCGCACCGGCAGCGGCGGCTTGGGCGCGTGGTCGCCCGGCACCTCGCCCGCGGCCTCCTCGACCTCCAGCAGCGACGCGCTCCGGCGCTCGGCCTCGAACGCCTTGTGGCCGCCGCGCAGCCCGAACAGCCGCTTGCCGAGCAGGATGTAGAGGACGGCCAGCACATTGAGCGTGATCGTGGCGACCTTGAACCAACTGACCCGCTCGGTCAGCTCGTAGCCCTCGATCGGCAGGAACGCGGCGGTCGCCACCACCGCCAGATACTCCGCCCAGCGCTTGCCCCACCACAGGCCGAAGCCCTCGATGATCTCGATCAGCGCGTACGCCAGCAGCAGCGCGGCGACGAGCTGGAGGGTGGAGTGCTTGTAGTCGAAGGTCTTGCGGATGGTGTCGACGACCGGCGAGTGGTCCAGGTCGTAGTGGAAGTGCTCGGCGACCGGCTTGAAGACGGTGAGGTCCTTCTCGAACAGGTCGCGCACCGCGTTCTGCGAGTTGCTGAACCGCCAGACCGCCCAGGCGGCGATCAGGACCAGCAGGCCGCGCAGGATCCGCTCGACGGCGAGGAAGCGCAGGATGAACAGGTCGCGCAGCGCCCGGCCGCGCGGCACCTCGGGGGCGCGGTCGGCGGGGCCGGCGCCGTGCGGGTCGCCGAGGACGAAGTCGCCGCAGCGCAGACAGCGCCACACCGTGCCGACGGCGGTGCTCGCGTGCAGCTTCTGCCGCAGGTGGTTCTCGTCGGGCGCGTAGGTGATGTGCCCCTTGCGGGCGCAGTGCCGCCGGTCCCAGTCCATCGTCATCGTGTCTCGGTCCCCGTTGGGTGGTCGGTCAGGTCGTGCGGATCACGTCGTGCGGGTGGTGCGTACGGGTCGTGTCGTGGACAGGGACGCTATCGCCCGTCCCGCGGTTTCCTACCCCCGGGGCGGACCATCGATACGGGCCGGTGATAATGGGGTGGTCTTGTGATCACGTTCACAAGCCTGTTTCCCGCCACCGACAGTGAGGTTCTCGTGGACCTGAAGACCGCCACCGCCCTGCGCAGACTCCGTCTGATCTCCGCCCCGGAAGCGGTGTCGTTCCTGCTGCTGATGGTCTGCTCGGTGCTCAAGCGGACCACCGACTTCAACGCGGTGCCCGTCATGGGCATGGTGCACGGAGTCCTGTTCGTCCTCTACGTCGTCTTCTGGGCGGACGCCTGGCGCCGCGCCAAGTGGTCGCCGGCCCGCGGCGCCCTCTTCTTCGTGCTGTCCGTCCTGCCCACCGGCGGCTTCTTCGCCGAGCGGATGCTGCGCCGCGAGTCCGAGGAGTCGGTCGTGGCCGCGCGCGGCGCTCAGGGCGAGGCGGTCGGCGCATGATCGTCGCCTTCTCCGTCACCCCGCTGGGCGTCGGCGAGGACGTCGGCGAGTACGTGGCCGACGCCGTCCGCGTGGTCCGCGAGTCCGGGCTGCCGAACCGTACGGACGCGATGTTCACCTCCGTCGAGGGGGAGTGGGACGAGGTGATGGACGTCGTACGGCGGGCCGTCGCCGCGGTCGAGGCGCGTGCGCCCCGGGTGTCGCTGGTCCTCAAGGCCGACATCAGGCCGGGCGTGACGGACGGACTGGCCTCGAAGGTCGAGACGGTGGAGCGCCACCTCTCCGAGTAGCGGAGCGGCGGGGCGGCGGAGTGCCGCGATGGCGGACGCCCGGATGGCGGCGGGCGCCGTCAGCGGCCCGTTGTCCCGCGCGCGCTCAGAACAGCCCGCCGGTCGTGAGCGCGATCCCGAGCGGCGTCCGTTCGTACAGCACCTGGTGTCCGTAGCGCCGGGACGCCAGCAGACCCGCGTCGCGCAGCACCGCCAGATGCGCGGAGACCGACGACAGCGCGAGGGCGTGCCGGTGGGCCAGCGCCGTCGTGGTGCTGGGCGCGTCGAGGTCGCTGAGGATCGCGGCCCGGTTGGCGCCGAGCAGCGCGATCATCGCGGCGGACGCGGTCGGCCCGGTCTCGGCCCACAGCCCGCCGATGCCGCGTGCCGGATAGACGACGGTGGGCTGCCAGGGCGGGTCGAAGGCGTTGCCCGCCTCGGGCCAGAAGAAGACGCTGGGCACCAGCACCAGCCCCTGGCCGCTGAGGTCCGGCAGGTGCGAGGTGTGCCCCGCCGCCGTCAGCGCGCCCTCCGACCAGCTCAGCTTCGGGTGCAGCGCGGTGAACAGCCGCTGCATGCCGCCGTCCGCCAGCCGCCGCGCGTGATAGGCGATGTCCGCCTCGAGCACCGCTCGCAGCCGGGGCCAGTGCGGGGCGAGCAGGGCAGCCCACACATGCTCGTACAAACCGGCCAACTGCCGTACGGTTCCGGCCGGATCGGCGAGCATCGCGCGGCCCCGCTTGCCGTGCTCCGCGCCCGGGGTCTGGGCCAGCGCGGCCTGGATCTGGCGGTGCGCCTCGTCCGGGTCCGTGGCCCGTACGACGTCGAGTTCGTCGTCCAGGGTGCCCAGGGGTGCCTGGGGCGGGGGGTGCAGAAAGTCCGGGGGGTGCCCGTGATCCGGTGCCAGCAGCCACAGCGGAGCCAGGTCGAGACCGGCCGCGGCGGCCCTGACCTGCCGCAACCAGGGCAGGTGGTAGCCGTGTCGGTCCGGCCGGGACAGGGTACGTATCGCCCCCTGGGTCTCCCGCAGCGGTGAGATGGCGAAGCGGCACCGCAGAAGGTCCTCAGCCGCAAATCGCATACGAAACGACATCACGACCCCCAAGATTCGGCTCAGTCCGAAACACTACGATATGCAGTGCTCATGCCACCAGGGTGATGTCATGACAACGGACAGCGAGCACCCCCCACCAGGTGGACGCACCCCATCGCCGACCGGTTCGCAGCCCGCTCCCACCACCCACGGGAAGGGCGACGGCACGCCTCCTACCAGCGGCGCGACCGCCACCGGCGACAGCACCCCCACCGGCTACGGTGCCGTTTTCGCGGTCAGGGAATTCCGCCCGATCTTCGCCGCGCATGTCCTGTCCGTCCTCGGCAGCGTCTTCGCCGAGGTCTCGCTGGCCGTCCTCGTCTTCCGGCAGACCGGCTCCGCCGTCCTCACCGCGCTGATCTTCGCGCTCGGTTTCCTGCCCTACGCGCTCAGCGGCATCCTGCTGTCCGGAATCTCCGACCGGTACCCCACCCGCCGCGTCCTGGTGGCCTGCGA
This sequence comes from Streptomyces sp. NPDC008317, assembly GCF_042955955.1. NCBI lineage: Bacteria > Bacillati > Actinomycetota > Actinomycetes > Kitasatosporales > Streptomycetaceae > Streptomyces > Streptomyces sp. NPDC008317. The sequence continues at coordinate 339,200 of NZ_JBIBFQ010000004.1, read as the reverse complement.
TCTGCTCTGCGCGGCCTTCGTCGCGGTGATGGCCGTGCCGGCCACGCCGCTCGCCCTTCTCTTCGTGCTACGCGTGTCCGTCTCGATGATCACGCCGCTGTTCACCGGCACGAGGGCCGCCAGCCTGGCCGACATCCTCCACGGCGACGTCTTCGTGCTCGGCCGCTCCCTGGTGCGGATCGTCGGCCAGAGCTCGCAGATCATCGGCTACGGAATCGGCGGTCTCGTCCTGGTGTGGCTGTCGCCGCGCGCCGCGCTGCTGGTGACGATCGGCACCTTCCTCAGCTCCGCGCTGCTGCTGCGCTTCGGCACCCGCGACCGGCCCGCCCGGGTCACCGGGACCGGCGCCATGATGCGCGACTCGATCGGCTCCGCGGGGCGGCTGTTCCGCAACGCGCGAATCCGCTCGCTGATGCTCATGTGGTGGGTGCCGCCGATGTTCTGCGTCGTCGCCGAGGGCGTCGCCGCGCCCTACGCGGACGCGGCGGGCGCGGGCTCCGCGGGCTTCGGCATCCTGCTCGCCGCGATGCCCGCGGGCACCGTCGTCGGCGAGGTGCTGGCGGGCACGCTGCTCACCCCGTCCGCCCGCGAACGGATCGCCATCCCGCTCGCCGCCGTCTCGATGCTGCCCTTCGTCTGCTTCCTCGTGCACCCCTCGCTGCCGCTGGCGATCGTGCTGCTGCTGATCACCGGGGTCACCACCGCGTACGCGCTCGGCATCGACAAGTGGTTCGTGCACGACGTGCCCGAGGACATGCGCGGCCGGGCCATGTCGCTGCTCGGCGCGGGGATCATGACGCTCCAGGGCGTCGGCATGACGGTCGGCGGCGCCGTCGCGGAGTGGGTGCCGCCCTACGCGGTGATCGCGGGCGCGGGGATACTCGGCACGCTCAGCGTCGTGCCCGTGCTGCGGTCGGTACGCCGCACGCAGCCGATGGGCGCCGCGGCCAGCCCCGCCTGAGCGGCAACGGCCCAGTCGGGGCTACGCGTTGGGCCCGTGGGCCCGTGAGCCCGTGAATTTGTCAGCCCGTGGCCCCCGAGCGTTCAGCGCCGGGTCAGATACGCGTGCATCGCCCGGTGCAGCGTCTTGTTGACCGCGCCCTGGAGCGGCAGCTCCCACTCGCCCACCGTCTCCACCGCCTCCCCGCCGGTGCCCAACTTCCAGCGCAGCAGCCCGTAGGCGCGCGCCGCCGGGTCGAGGCCGTCGGGCACCCCGCGCATGTCGTAGACCGCCGCGCCCATCGCCTGCGCGTCGCACAGCATCCGCCACTGGAGCGCGTTGCTCGGCCGCACCTCGCGGCGGTGGTCGGCGGAGGCACCCGTCTGGTACCAGACCCGGCCGCCGTCCGGCGCGGTCAACAGCGTGTGCGCGGCGAGGAGTTCGCCCTCGTGCCGCGCGGTGTACAGCCGCATGCGGCCCGGCTCCTCGGCGTTGAGCGCCTCGTACTGCCGCCGGTAGTAGTCCAGCGAACGGCCGAGGTCGAAGCCGTCGCGGGCCTCGGTGACCCGCAGCAGCTCGTGGAAGGCCGGCAGCGCCTCCGGGCCCTCGACACCCGTGCGCACACCGCACTTGGCGGCCTTCTTCACGTTGCGCCGCCACTCCTGGTTGAGGCCGGTCCACAGGTCGTCCAGACCGCGCCCGGCCAGCGGTATCTCGAACACCAGCCGCGGCTGCGCGTCCCCACCCTGCCCGTCCTCGCCGCAGCGCCGCCAACCGCCCTCGCGCAGCCGGTCGGAGACCGCCGCGCCCAACGGCTCGACCAGGTCGGGCAGCACGTCACCGACCCGGCGCCCGGGGCCCGACGCGTCCTTCAACGTCCGCGCCGTCCACCGCCGGTACGCCAGCGGCGGCCCCATCCGTACCGCGAACGCCCCCGTACCGCGCAGGTGTTCCAGCAGCGGGTCGAGCCAGCGGTCCAGGCGCGGATCGGCCCAGTCCACCGCGGGGCCCTCCGGGAGGTACGCGAACGACCGCCGTACGCCCGGCAGTTGGCGGTACAGGACCAGCGCGGAGCCGACCGGCCGGTCGTGCTCGTCCAGCCAGGCCAGGCTCTCCGCCTGCCAGCCGGACTTCACCCGCGCCCAGGCGGGCGTCTGGAGGAAGCTCGCGGTGTACGGGCCGGGGCGGCGGACGAAGTCGGCGTGCGCGGAGGCGGGCATCGGCAGCAGCCGCAGAGCACCGGTGCCGGTGCCTTTGTCGCTCGCGGCGCGGTCGGAGCCGGAGCCGGAACGCTGGTGAGTGGTCATCGTCAAGGCGTCGTCCTCCGCGCTGCGGGGCGGGCCGGGGCGGCCCGCTCACGAAGGACACGCCCGGCGCGGCCGTCAGGTGACAGAGACTTTTCCGACACCCGCCGTACCGCCCCGCGACTTCCGTCAGCCGTGACCGCCGGGGCAGACTGCGCGTCTGCCCAGGGGACGGGGACCCGCGCGACCAGCCGGTACCGGGCACAGGACGATCAGCGTGAACAGGGGACCGACGGGTGACTTCAGCAGTGGACGGCTCCACGCACCGCAAGGGGCGGCGGGCGCACGCCCGCGACACCAACTCCCTGCGGCGCAGCGGCGGTCTGATGATGGCCGGGTCGCTGGTGTCCCGCGCCACCGGCTTCCTGCGGCTGGCGACGATCACCGCAGCGCTCGGCACGGCGGCGGCCGGAGACGCCTTCGGGGTCGCCAACACCGTGCCCAACATCATCTACGCGCTGATGATCGGCGGCGCCCTCCAGTCCGTCTTCGTCCCCGAACTCGTCCGCGCCGCCCGCGAGCACGCCGACGGCGGCCAGGCGTACACCGACCGGCTGCTCACCCTGTGCGCGGTCGCGCTGCTCGCCGTCACCGCCCTCGCGGTGCTCGCCGCGCCCTGGCTGGTCAGCGCGTACGCGCCCGGCTTCAGCGGCGGCCAGCGCGACCTGACCGTGTCGCTGGCCCGCTACTGCCTGCCGCAGATCCTCTTCTACGGCCTGTTCACGCTCCTCGGCCAGGTCCTCGGCGCCCGCGACCGGTTCGGCGCCATGATGTGGACCCCGGTGCTCAACAACCTCGTCGTGATCGCCGTCTTCGGCCTGTACCTCGCGGTCGCGAGCGGGGGCATCGGACACCGGGACGCGCTGCTGCTCGGCCTCGGCAGCACCGCGGGCATCGCGGTGCAGGCCCTCGCGCTGCTGCCGTCGCTGCGCGCCACCGGCTTCCGCTGGCACCCGCGGTTCGACTGGCGCGGCGCCGGACTCACCCAGCCGATGCGGGCCGCCGTGTGGACGCTGCTGCTGGTCCTGGTCAACCAGGGCGCGTACTGGGTGGTGACCCGGCTGTCCACCTCCGCCGGACTGCGCGCGCTGGCCTCGGGCCACTCCACCGGCGTCGGCTACGCGGCCTACAGCAACGCGTACAGCCTGTGGGTCGTCCCGCAGGGCATCGTCACCGTGTCGCTGGCCACCGCGCTGCTGCCGCGCATGAGCCGGGCCGCGGCCGACGGCGACCACGCGGCGATCGGCGCCGACCTCACGCGCGGCCTCACCGTCTCCGGCACCGCCGTCGTCCCCGCCGTCTTCGCCTTCCTCACGCTCGCCCCGCAGATCACCGGCGTCGTCTTCCAGCACGGCGCCACCAGCGAGGCGGACGCCCGCGCCATCGCCTGGATGCTGGTCGCCTTCGCCGTCGGCCTGCCCGCCTTCGCGGGCCAGTACCTGCTCGCGCGCGGCTACTACGCGCTCGGCGACACCCGTACGCCCTTCTTCCTCAACGTCCTCATCGCCGCCGTCAACGCCGCGAGCGCCGCCGCCTGTTACGCGCTGCTCCCGGCCCGCTGGGCGGTCACCGGCATGGCCGCCGGATACGCGCTCGCCTGCACGGTCGGCCTGCTGGCCACCGCCGCGCTGCTGCGCCGCCGCCTGGGCTGGCGGCCCCGCGTCCTGGGCCACCACGTACGGCTCACCGCGGCCTTCCTGCCGGGCGCCGCCCTGGCGCTGCTCACCGCCCACGCCGTCACCGCCCGGCTCGGCGGCGGCCCGGCCGGCGACCTCACGGGACTGCTGCTGGGCGCCGCCGCCCTGTGCCTGCCCGCGCTGGTGCTGGCCCGGCCGCTCGGGCTCGACCTCGGACCGGTGTCGCGGCTCACGGGAGGGCCTGCCAAGAGGCGTGGCGCGGGGCCCACGGAAAAAAACTCCCGTCCGCCTGTCACATAAGGCCGCCGCCGCGCGTGTAGTTCTGAGGGAGGGAAGAACCACATGACCGCACAGCCAGAACCGGCGGCGGACTTCGACCAGTTCTACGCCGCCACGGCGAAGCGCATGGTGGCCGTCGTCTACACGATCACCGGGGATCTGGGTGAGGCGGAGGACGCCGTGCAGGAGGCGTACGCCAGGGCATGGCAGCGCTGGCCGAAGCTCACCGCGGAGGGCGACCCCGCGCCCTGGGTGCGTACCGTCGCCGTACGTCTGGCGGTGAGCACCTGGCGCAAGGCCCGCAACCGGGTGCGCGCGCACTTCCGGCACGGGCCGCCGCCCGACGCCCCGGCGCTCGCACCCGACCGGGTCGCGCTGATCGACGCCCTGCGCGCGCTCGGCGACGACCAGCGCACCGCCGTGGTCATGCACCACCTCCTCGACCTGCCGGTGGAGGAGATCGCCCGGCAGACCGGCGTGTCCAGCGCCGCCGTACGGACCCGGCTGAGCCGGGGGAGGAGAGCACTGGGGGCCCTGCTCAAGGACGACCCGGCGGACGACGCGGAGCCCGAACCCGCCGCGTCCGCGTCCGCCGCCCACGACACCGCCGGTCGCGGCGCTCACGACCCCGCCGGTCGGGACGCCGCTACCGCTACCGCCACAGCCGACGACGCACGCCACGCACGTGCGGCGCGCCACCGCACCGAGGAGGTGCCCCTCCATGGCTGACCCGTTCGGCCGCCCGGCCGGTCCCGACCCCCTCGGCACCGCCGCCGACACCCCCGCCGCCGACATGGACACCGACATCGGCTCGCACTCCGACATCGGCTCGGACTCCGACATCGGCTTGCACTCCGACATCGGCTCGGACTCCGCCGATCCGCTGGACGAGCGGCTGCGCGGACTCGCCCGCGACACCGAGCCGTTGGTCGTACTCGCCGGGGCCCCGGCCGCCCGCAGGCTCGGCGAACGGCGGCGCGCCCGCCGCAGGACCGGGGCCGTGTCGCTGGTCGCGGCTCTCGCGGTCGCTGTCGGCACCTGGCAGTTGCTGCCCGGCTCCGACGGCCCGCGCGGCACCGGCGCGCTGCCGGGCACCGTCGCGTCCACCACGCCCCCGCCGGAGCCGCCCGACCCGGCCGCCCTGGCCCACCGCCTCACCGACGAGCTGCTGCCGCCCGGCGCCCTGCCGTTCTTCCCGGTGGCCCCCTGGAAGACCCTCGCCCCGGGCACCGCGCTCAAGCTCATGGGGGCCTGCCCGGTACCGTCTCCCGCCGGAGACGTACGGGCCGGCGCGGTGCGGCTGTACGGCGCGTCGGCGGGGGAGGAGGCGGAGTACCTGCTCTACGCGTTCACCGACGCCGAGGCCGCCCGCTACCGGACGGAACGGTTCGGCGAGGCGGTGAAGGACACGTGCGGTGTCGAGCTGACCACCGACCTCGGCACGACCGGTGAGGCCGCCGACAGTCCGGTCACCTACCAGGGCAGCAGCAGAACGGGCACCGGGGTGCAGATCCTGATGAACCGGCAGGGTGCCTACCTCGCCGTGCTGCTGATCCGCGGGCTGGGGAACCCGCTGGGCTCCGGGAGCGACTATGCCAACAAGCACCCGCAGCCGATCGCCTGCATCGCGGCGTCGCTGAACCGGCTGACGGAGGCCGGCGCGCGACCGAGCGCTTCCATGTCGCCGCCGGACGTCTCCATCGACGGCACCAGCGGCGGGGTCGGCAGCGGGGTCGGCGGCGGGTCCACGATGTCGCGCGGCTTCGTCGGCGACGGGAAGTCGTGCTGAGCCGCCGCGTTCTGTCCTGACCTCATCCGCCGCCGACCTGCCCGCCGCCGAGCCAAACACTCTTCGCCCCGACCACCTCTGACAAGGAACCGACTGCCGTGTACCGCACTCGCATACGCAACCCCCGACCGCGGGCGCTCGCCGTGCCCGCCCTCCTGCTGGCCGTGGCGATGGGCGTCACCGCGTGCGGCGGCCACGACGGCGACAAGGCGGGCGGCTCGTCCGACGGCAAGGGCGCGGGCCGGTCCGCGTCCGCCGACTCCGGCGCGCGGATCACCGTCACACCGGCCAAGGACACCGCGGACGTCGACCCGGCCGCGCCGGTCAAGGTCACCGTCGACGGCGGCACACTCGGCACGGTCACCGTGACCCCCGAGGGCACGTCCAAGGACGGCGTGACGCCGATCGAGGTGACCGGCGCCCTGGACGCCGCCAAGCACACCTGGACCTCCGACCGCACGATGACCCCCGGCACCGCCTACACCGTCCAGGTCACCGCGGCCGACAGCGCGGGCAAGCAGACCCGTACCACCAGCGCCTTCCGCACCCTCACGGCGGCCAAGGTCAACGGCGTCACCCCGACCCCCCTGAACAACGCGGTCGTCGGCGTCGGCCTGCCCGTCTCCCTCGCCTTCGACAAGCCGGTCACCGACAAGGCGGCCAGGGCGGCGGTCGAGAAGGCGCTCACCGTCACCACCAGCCCGGCCGTCCAGGGCAGTTGGGGCTGGATCACCGACCCGCTGACCGGCATCCAGCGGGTGGACTGGCGGCCGGACACGTACTGGACGCCGAACACCAAGGTCACGCTGACCGCCAGGCTCAGCGGCATCGACACCGGGGGCGGGCGCTATCTGCGCCGCGACATCCACGACACGTTCACCATCGGCACCGCCCGGATCTCGTACGTCGACCTCAAGGCGCACACCATGCGGGTCACCGAGAACGGCAAGACCGTCAAGAACTTCAAGATCTCCGGCGGCAAGCCCGCCTTCCCCACCTGGAACGGGCAGATGGTGGTGATCAGCAAGCAGTCCACCGTGCGGATGACGTCCTCGTCGGTCGGCATCGCCACCTCCGAGGACTCGGCGGACTTCTACGACAAGGACGTGAAGTACGCGGTCCACATCACCACCTCCGGCACGTACACCCACGCGGCGCCCTGGAACGACGCGATGATGGGCGTGCAGAACGGCAGCCACGGGTGCATCGGCATGCACACCGCGGACGCCAAGTGGTTCTTCGACCGGTCGGTCCGCGGCGACCTGGTGATCACCTCGGGCTCCACGCGCGCCACCGTCGACAAGGGCAACGGCTTCGGTGAGTGGAACCTCGGCAAGGACGCGTGGCGCCGGCTCAGCGCGCTCGCCTGACGAGACACTTGTGCCCACTATGTGACCGACGGGTAGGCTCTTCGCCGTGTCAAAGCCGCTGAGCCTGCCCTTCGATCCGATCGCCCGCGCCGACGAGCTGTGGACCCGGCACTGGGGCGGGGTCCCCTCGATGGGTGCCATCACCTCGATCATGCGCGCCCAGCAGATCCTGCTCGGCCAGGTCGACGCGGTGGTCAGGCCGTACGGGCTGACCTTCGCGCGGTACGAGGCGCTGGTGCTGCTCACCTTCTCCAAGGCGGGCGAGCTGCCGATGTCCAAGATCGGCGAGCGGCTGATGGTGCACCCGACGTCCGTCACCAACACCGTGGACCGGCTGGTCTCCGCCGGTCTCGTCGCCAAGCGCCCCAACCCCAACGACGGCCGCGGCACCCTCGCCTCGATCACCGACAAGGGCCGCGAGATCGTCGAGTCCGCCACCCGCGACCTGGTCGCCATGGACTTCGGCCTCAGCGCCTACGACGCGGAGGAGTGCGGCGAGATCTTCGCGCTGCTGCGCCCCCTGCGGATAGCGGCGGGCGACTTCGAGGAGTCCTGACCTGCGGTCGGCTGCGCGCGTCCCGTCGTCCCCCGACCCGGATGAGCCCGGCATTTCGGGGCGGCTAGGCTCGATGCCATGAAATCCAGCGTGCTGACCCGCTACCGCGTGATGGCCTACGTGACAGGCGTGCTGCTGATCGCGCTCACCCTGGGCGTGATCGCCAAGTACGTGTTCGACATCAATGGCGCGGGCACCTTCACCAGCGCGGTGGGCTTCGCCCACGGCTGGCTCTATGTCGTTTACCTCGTTATGGCCTTCGACCTGTGCAACAAGGCGAAGTGGCCGATCGGCCGGATGGCCTGGGTGCTGCTGGCGGGCACCGTCCCGACCGCCGCGTTCTTCGTGGAGCGCCGCGTGACGCGTGAGCTGGCGCCGAAGGTGATCCAGCCGGAGAAGCCCGAGCCCGTCAACGCCTGAGCCTGTCGACGCCTGAGCCCGTCGACCGCCTGGGCGCGTCAAGCCCGCGCCCGTCAAGCCTGAGCGCGTCAAGCCCGAGCCCGTCAAGGCCGTCACGTCTGGGCCGTCACGTCTGGGCCCCAGCCCTCTGAGACCCGGCTCACCCCAAGGGTGAGCCGTGTTCCCATCGACATTTACTAGGACGTCCAAGTAAATTCAGGGGTATGGACTCCCAAGGCATCGAGACAGGCCGCCAGCGCTGGCAGGCACGGTACGACTCAGCCCGTAAGCGGGAGGCCGACTTCAGCACGCTCTCGGGCGACCCCGTGGAGCCGGTGTACGGCCCGCCGGCGGGTGCGGACGTCCCCGGGTTCGAGCGGATCGGCTGGCCGGGCGAGTACCCGTTCACACGCGGACTGCACCCGACCGGCTACCGGGGGCGTACGTGGACGATCCGGCAGTTCGCCGGATTCGGCAACGCGCGGCAGACCAACGAGCGCTACAAGATGATCCTGGCCGCGGGCGGCGGCGGCCTCTCCGTCGCCTTCGACATGCCGACCCTGATGGGCCGCGACTCCGACGACCCCCGCTCGCTCGGCGAGGTCGGCCACTGCGGTGTCGCCATCGACACGGCCGCCGACATGGAGGTCCTGTTCGACGACATCCCGCTCGGCGACGTCACCACCTCGATGACCATCTCCGGACCCGCCGTCCCGGTCTTCTGCATGTACCTGGTCGCCGCCGAGCGGCAGGGCATCGACCCGGCCGTGCTCAACGGCACACTCCAGACGGACATCTTCAAGGAGTACATCGCCCAGAAGGAGTGGCTCTTCGAGCCCGCCCCGCACCTGCGGCTGATCGGCGACCTGATGGAGCACTGCGCCGCCTCCATCCCCGCGTACAAGCCGCTGTCCGTCTCCGGCTACCACATCCGCGAGGCCGGGGCGACGGCCGCGCAGGAGCTGGCGTACACCCTGGCCGACGGCTTCGGCTACGTGGAGCTCGGCCTGTCGCGCGGCCTGGACGTCAACACCTTCGCGCCCGGCCTGTCCTTCTTCTTCGACGCGCACCTCGACTTCTTCGAGGAGATCGCCAAATTCCGCGCCGCGCGCCGCATCTGGGCCCGCTGGATGCGCGACGAGTACGGCGCCACCAGCGACAAGGCGCAGTGGCTGCGCTTCCACACCCAGACCGCCGGGGTGTCGCTGACCGCGCAGCAGCCGTACAACAACGTCGTACGTACCGCCGTCGAGGCGCTGTCCGCCGTGCTCGGCGGCACCAACTCGCTGCACACCAACGCCCTCGACGAGACGCTGGCGCTGCCCAGCGAGCAGGCCGCCGAGATCGCGCTGCGCACGCAGCAGGTGCTGATGGAGGAGACCGGCGTCGCCAACGTCGCGGACCCGCTGGGCGGTTCCTGGTACGTCGAGGCGCTGACCGACCGCATCGAGGCCGACGCGGAGAAGATCTTCGACCGGATCAGGGCGCTGGGCGCCAAGGCCGTGCCGAGCGGCGAGCACCCGATCGGGCCGATGACCTCCGGCATCCTGCGCGGCATCGAGGACGGCTACTTCACCGGCGAGATCGCCGAGTCCGCCTTCCAGTACCAGCGCTCCCTCGAAAAGGGCGACAAGCGCGTCGTCGGTGTCAACGTGCACCACGGCTCCGTCACCGGCGACCTGGAGATCCTGCGGGTCAGCCACGAGGTCGAGCGCGACCAGGTCCGCGACCTCGCCTCCCGCCGTACCGCCCGCGACGACGCCGCCGTCCGCACCGCCCTGGACGCCATGCTCACCGCCGCCCGCGACGGCTCCAACATGATCCCGCCCATGCTCGACGCCGTCCGCGCCGAGGCCACCCTCGGCGAGATCTGCGACGCCCTGCGCGCCGAATGGGGCACCTACACCGAGCCCGCCCGCTTCTGACCCGCGCTGGTACGCCGCCGGTCGGGCCGTGGCCTGTCGTCCGTCCGGCGCGCCGTGTAGTCCGTCGTCGTCACGGCCCGTTCCGTTCGCTGTTCGCTGGGTAGCCTCGACATCTCGTGCGCAATCCACCGGCCCTCCAGCGAAAGGACGTTCGTGGCCCTTGAAGCGACCGTCGGCGACGACGGGATGATTCACATCCGCGAAACCGAGCAGCCGGAGATCGTGGCCGTCACCACCCCCGCCAAATGGGAGGCCTTCGTCAAGGGCGTCCGCGCCGGGGAGTTCGACCACTTCGTGGCAGGCGTGGAGACCCCGGAGTGCGGCGCTGTGAACGCGACCCCCTGACGCCGGGGCCGGCCGCCTCCGGCCCCCTGGCTCCGGCCCCCTAGCTCCTGACGCCGGTGAGGCCGGTGGTCAGGAGGAGGGCGAGGCGGTCGGCCCAGTCGGGGTCGACCGGGCCGGCGCTGACCATCACGCGGTGGACGACGGAGCCGGCGATGACGTCGAAGATGAGGTCGGCGTCGCGGCCGGCGAGGGCGGGGTCGCACGGAGCGGGCGGGTCCGGGGGGAGTTCGCCGCGCTGCTGGGCGCGGTGGCGGCCGAGGAGGACGAGGTGCTTCTGGCGGTCGACGATCGCCTCGCGGATGCGCAGCCGCAGGGCGTCGTCGTGGGTGGCCTCGGCGACGACGGCCATCAGGCCCGTTCTGATGGCGGGCCGGTTGAGGAGTTCGGCGAAGCGCAGGACCACGCCGCGGATGTCGGCGTGCAGGCTGCCGAGGTCCGGGAGGTCGAGCTGCTCCTCGAACAGGGCGGCGATGGCGTCGACGACCAGCTCGTTCTTGCCGTTCCAGCGCCGGTAGAGGGTGGTCTTGGCGACGCCCGCGCGGGCCGCCACGTCGCTCAGCGTCAGCTTTCCCCAGCCCAGTTCGACCAGCGCCTCGCGGGTGGCGCCGAGGATCGCGCGGTCCGCCTCGGCACTTCGCGGGCGGCCGGTGCGTCTGTGAGGGGCGGGGGGCTCCACGAGCGGCTCCATAAGGCGGACCATACCGGCCGGTAGGTTACGTGACGAGTGACCGGTATCACATCGGGCGGCTTCCGCCGGGCAGCTCAGGGCAGTTACGCTACGACCCGTAGCGAAACGTGCGACAACCACGGGTGCGGATGGGGATCCGTACCGACAGCACCGCTCAGCACCACCAGATCCGGGGTCTATCCGGGGTCTGTGCACGATCGGCTCCGGTAGGGGGGAGGATTGACCTCATGCAGCCACGGAACATGTCCATGAGCGGCGTGGTCGACCTCGCCGCGGTGAAGGCGGCCGGTGAGGCCAAGGTGAAGGCCGAGCAGGCCAGGGCGCAGCGGCAGGACCCCGCGAACGCCGACGCCCACACCGCTTCGCCGCTCGTCATCGAGGTGACCGAGGAGACCTTCGAGAGCGACGTCCTCCAGCGCTCCGCCGAAGTCCCGGTCGTCATCAGCTTCTGGGCCGACCAGGCCGACGCGAGCAAGCAGCTCAACGCGGTACTGGAACGGCTCACCGCCGAGTACCGCGGGCGCTTCGTCCTCGCCACCGCCGAGGTCTACGCCAACCAGATGCTCTTCCAGCAGTTCGGTGTCCAGGGAGTGCCCGCGGTCTTCGCGGTGCTGGCCGGGCAGGCCATGCCGCTCTTCCAGGGCAGCGCGCCCGAGGACCAGATCACCGAAGTGCTCGACCAGTTGATCGCCGTCGCCGAGCAGCGCTTCGGCATCGTCGGCCCCGAGGTCGACACGGACGCCGCCGCCCAGGGCGCGGCCCCGGCCGCCGAGGCGCCGCCGCGCCCGGCCACCCCGCAGGAGCTGGCGCTGTCCGCCGCGCACGACGCGCTGGACGCCGGTGACCTGGGCGGCGCCATCCAGGCGTACCGCAATGTGCTCTCCGACGAGCCGGGCAACGCCGAGGCCAAGCTGGGCCTGGCCCAGGCCGAGCTGCTCGACCGCGTGCAGGGCGCCGACCAGCAGGCGGTCCGCGAGGCCGCCGCCGCATCACCCTCCGACGTCACCGCGCAGCTCGCCGCCGCCGACCTCGATCTGGTGGGCGGTCATGTGGAGGACGCCTTCTCGCGTCTGGTGGACACCGTGCGCCGCACCGCGGGCGACGACCGCGACGCGGTCCGCGTACGGCTGCTGGAGCTGTTCGAGGTCATCGGCCCCGACGACCCCCGGGTGGTCGCCGCGCGTACGGCGCTGATCAGAGTCCTCTTCTGAGGCGGCCGGGCGGCTGAACGGGACGCTCCGCCGAGCTGACCCTGCGGTCAGTTACCGCCGGTTCCCCGAGTGCCCGCCCCGGTTTTACTCAGAGATTTAGCGATACGGCGACCGCACTTTATCAAACCGTGACAATGAGCGGTCGCCGTTACCTCCGGTAAGAAATCAGCTCCGTTTCGACCGCTGATGTTCTTTATGCCGGATTTACCTGCCCCGGTCTTCCTCACTCTGCGTGAAATCGCCCCGTGCGGGGCGCACGGCCGCGACACCCATCCGTTACTCGCTAGTAATGAGCCCCTTGTGCGGCGCGCCCGAATGGACCACGATCGGCCAAGCTCGGTCCGTTGCCACAGCCCGGCCGCCAGTCGGCGCCACGGTCCGCGGGTCCCCGCCGAGTGGGTGCGTACGGCTCATGCCGCCGCTCCGGGACAGGGGGGTCTTCGCCTACCGGCGGAGCCTGTCCAGCAGGTTGCGCGAGAGCGTGGCCAGTGGTTGTCGCTCGGGGGTGATCGCCGAAGATTCGGACACCGCCGTCCGTACTCCTTGCTTCTTCGTGGGGAGGGACGGTCCGCCGATCACCGGCGCTCTCCTTCCCGAGGACGTAGCACTTCTCCCATCCCAGGCCAGGACCCGAACATCCCGGCCGGAGATGTACGTCCGAGAAGGAGGAAAAATGGAGTCGCTCGTTCGTGGCGGTACCAGATGGCGGCGGTTCGCCGTCGTCATGGTGCCGAGTGTCGCGGCTACGGCCGCGGTGGGTATAGCCATCGCTCAGGGCGCGCTCGCCGCGTCGTTCAGCGTGTCAGGTCAGCAGTTCAAGGTAACGGCGGATCACCTGGACGGCACCGGCTTCGAGCAGTACGGCGCGCTCGACGTTCAGCACGGTGGCAAGTACATTCCGGTCGCGGTCTCGGCGTTCACCGACGCCACCATCAACGGCCTGTGCCAGTCCGTGGTCGTCCCGACGCCGATCGGTGACGTGACCCTGAAGTTGACCGCCGGCAAGGACCCGAAGAAGCCGGTTGTGGCACACAACCTCTACATCGACCTCGACCAGCTCGACGCCGATGCGGAGTTCCGGAACATCAACATCGGTGTCGCGGCCGGTGACAGTCACAAGGGTCCTGGCATCAAGGACAAGGACGCGACGGACCCAGGGTCGTTCGCCCAGGAGGCCGACCGGGCCATCCTCGACGGCGTGCACCAGACCGCCTGGGCCACCAGCGCGGGCACCTTCAAGCTCGCGGGCCTCAGCCTCGGCGTCAAGAAGGGCTCCGGCGCCGGGGTGGAGTGCTACTAAGCACCGCCTGAGTGGTCCGGGTGAGCCGCGCGGGACGCGGCTCACCCGGCGCCACCGATCGATCTCTCAGCAAAGCCAGTCCCAGGGAGCTGTTTCCTATGAGCGCCGAGTCAACAGGACTGAGTGCCCGGATCCGTTATTGGCGGCTGTCGTTCCGCCACTGGCGTTGGGGGCGCCCGTTCTGGGCGGGTCTGCTGACCCTCCTCGCCGGAGTGCCGATCGCCTACTTCCCGTACGCGAACCTCACGCTCGGCCAACTGACCGTCCGGATGGCGACGACCGCGGGCTCCGGCTCGCTGATCATCGGTGTCCTGCTGTTCGTGCTCGGCCTCACCATGTGGTTCCAGAGCGCGGTACGCATCTTCGCCGGTGTCGCGTCGATCCTGCTCGCCCTGGTGTCGCTGGTGGTCTCCAACTTCGGCGGCTTCCTCGTCGGCTTCCTGCCCGCGCTGCTCGGCGGCGCGCTCGCCGTCTCCTGGGCGCCGGGTGTCCCGGCGACCGACGAGCCGGGCGAGAAGGCGGAGCTGCCCGACGGCGCCCCTGAGGGCGGCGGCGACGAGAACGCTCCGCCCACCCTGCCCGCGCAGTCCCAGGGGCCCCACGAGCCCGCTGAGGCGTACGGACAGCCCGAGCCGGTCCACGCCGGAGCGCGGCCCGACGAAGAGAACACCGAGGAGAACGGGAGGCACCGTGCTGGGTGACGACGCTCAGCAGGCCGAGAGCGACGGGTCCCGTAACCGGGCCACCTCGGGACCGCGGCACGCGGCTCCCCGCAAGTCCCTGCTGACCAAGCTGCACGTGCCCGCCGGGAAGGCGGTCGCCCTGGCCGCGATGCCCACGGCCGTGCTGATGGGCATGGGCTTCACGCCGCATCTCGCGCAGGCCGACGAGATGCCCAAGAACCCGTACAAGCCCGGCCCCTGCGTGACCCAGTCGGACACCCCGAGCCCTTCGGCCTCCAAGAGCGCGGCGGACGGCAAGGCCACGGACAAGCCGGGCGGGCAGGAGACGTCGAAGCCGACGACCGGCCCGAGCCCGTCGAGCAGTCCGAGTCCTTCCACGAGCCCGGAGGCGCCCGCGCCGACCGACTCGGCGAAGGCCCCGTCGTCCGACAGCGGCGCCGACAGCAAGACCGAGAACACGTCCCGGGCGACCGGCACGCCGAGCGCGACCCCGAGCCCGACCAAGTCGGTCAACCCGTGGGACCCGCTGGGCCTGGGCGACCTGGTGAGCGGGCTGCTCGGCGGCGGCAAGACCCCGACCGCGACGCCCACCACCCAGGCCCCGCAGCCGGACCCGGCGCCGACGACCGCGAAGCCCGAGCCGAGCACGTCGCCGTCGGCGAGCGCGCCCGCCAAGGGCGACGACCCGGTGGGCACGGCCGGCAAGACCGTCAAGGACACCGTGGACACCGCCGTCGGCGGTCTCGACAAAACGGTGAAGGACGCCAAGGACGCCAAGGACGCCAAGGACGCCAAGGACGCCAAGGACGCGGCCAAGGACGCCAAGGACAAGGCGTCGCCCAGTGCCACCCCGAGCGCGGGCGGCACCGACGACCCGCAGTCCTACCCGTGCCCGGTGTACGACGCGAAGGCGCTCGCCGACGCCGATGTCGAGCAGGGCATACCCCTGCTGCCGGACACCCCGTGGGTCCTGAAGACCACGAAGCTGACCCTGCACGGCCTGTCGTACCACGGCATAGTCAAGGTCAAGACGCACAACGGCACGGTGAAGGACGTCCTGAAGTTCACCGTCTCCGGCATCGACATCGACAATCTGCACCAGATAGTCGACGGCCCCAAGGGCACGAAGACGAACGTCGAGGCGGCCAAGGGCTCCACCTCGAAGTTCACCAACGGCACGGTGACGCTCTACACCGAGTCCCTCAGCGGCAATCTCCTCGGGCTGATCCCCATCACCTTCACCCCGAAGGCGCCCCCGCCGCTGACCCTCCCCGAACTGTTCTTCACCAACGCCACCGTCATCCAGGCGGCCCAGTTCGGCGGCACCCTCCACGTCCCCGGCATGCACATCTACGGCACCCCCGGCTAGCCGAGCCCCCAACGCCGCGCGGCCCGCACCCCTTTCGGAAGGGGCGCGGGCCGCGGGCGGTTGCTGGTCGCTGGTTTCTCCGGGGGAGGGGGCGGTCAGTCGCCGAGGTGGTGGACGCGGACGAGGTTGGTGGTGCCGGGGACGCCCGGAGGGGAGCCGGCGGTGATGATGACGGTGTCGCCCTTGGCGTACTCGGAGAGCTTGAGCATCTCGCGGTCGACGAGCTCGACCATGGCGTCGGTGTTGTCGACGTGCTCGACCACGAAGGACTCCACACCCCAGGTCAGCGCGAGCTGGTTGCGGGTGGCGGGGTCGGTGGTGAAGGCCAGGACCGGCTCCGGCACGCGGTAGCGGGCCAGGCGGCGGGCGGTGTCACCGGACTTGGTGAAGGCGACCAGGGACTTGGCGTCCAGGAAGTCGCCCAGCTCGGCGGCGGCGCGGGCCACGGCGCCGCCCTGGGTGCGGGGCTTCTTGCCGGGGGCCAGCGGCTGGAGCCCGCGGCACAGCAGCTCCTCCTCGGCGGCCACGACGATCCGCGACATCGTCTTGACGGTCTCGATCGGATACTTGCCGACCGACGACTCGGCGGACAGCATGACCGCGTCCGCGCCGTCCAGGATCGCGTTGGCCACGTCGGACGCCTCGGCGCGCGTGGGCCGCGAGTTGGTGATCATCGACTCCATCATCTGGGTCGCCACGATCACCGGCTTGGCGTTGCGCCGGCACATCTCGACCAGCCGCTTCTGCACGACCGGCACCTGCTCCAGCGGGTACTCCACGGCGAGGTCGCCGCGCGCCACCATCACCGCGTCGAACGCCGCGACGACGCTCTCCATGTTCTCGACCGCCTGCGGCTTCTCCACCTTGGCGATGACCGGGACGCGGCGCCCCTCCTCGTCCATGACGCGGTGCACGTCACGGACGTCCTTGGCGTCGCGCACGAAGGACAGCGCGACCATGTCGACGCCCATCCGGAGCGCGAACCGCAGGTCGTCGATGTCCTTCTCGGACAGCGCCGGCACGTTCACCGCGGCGCCCGGCAGGTTGATGCCCTTGTGGTCGGAGATCACGCCGCCCTCGACCACCAGCGTGCGGACCCGCGGGCCCTCGACCTCGATGACGCGCAGCGCCACGTTGCCGTCGTTGATCAGGATCGGGTCGCCCTTGGAGACATCGCCCGGCAGGCCCTTGTACGTGGTACCGCAGATGGACTTGTCGCCCGCGACGTCCTCGACGGTGATGGTGAACTCGTCGCCCGCGATCAACTCGACCGGTCCGTCGGCGAATTTGGCGAGGCGGATCTTGGGACCCTGGAGGTCGGCGAGGACTCCGATCGCCCGGCCGGTCTCGGCGGCGATCTTACGGACGCGCTGGTAGCGCTCCTCGTGCTCGGCGTGGCTGCCGTGACTGAAATTGAAACGGGCCACGTTCATGCCCGCCTCGACCAACGACTTGAGCTGGTCGTAGGAGTCGACGGCGGGACCCAGGGTACAGACGATCTTGGCTCGGCGCATGGGCGCTATCCTATCGGTTTGTTCCGCTCCGGAATATTCCAGGGGCGGTCGTGGCTGCGGGACGGTCAGCCATGCTTATTCGGTCGCCAGTACGTAAGTATCGCGGGCGATCTCCAGCTCTTCGTCAGTGGGCACCACCGCGACGGCCACCCGCGACGCCGCCGCCGAGACCAGCCGGGCCGCAGTGCCGCGAAGCGCGTTGCGTACAGGGTCCATAGTGACACCTAGATTGTCGAGACCCAACAAAGCCGCTTCGCGAACTGCGGCCGAATTCTCGCCGACGCCCGCCGTGAAGGCGATCGCGTCCACCCGGCCCAGCACCGCGCTGAAGGCCCCCACGTAACGGCGGATCCGGTGCGCGTAGACGTCGAAGGCGAGCTGCGCCGCCCGGTCGCCCTCGGCCATCCGGCGGCCGATCTCCCGCATGTCGTTGTCACCGCACAGGCCCAGCAGACCGCTGCGCTTGTTCAGCAGCGTGTCGATCTCGTCGGTGCCCATGCCGGCCACCCGCTCCAGGTGGAACACCACCGCCGGGTCGAGGTCGCCGGAGCGGGTGCCCATGACCAGCCCCTCAAGGGGCGTCAGGCCCATCGAGGTGTCCACGCACACCCCGCCGCGCACCGCGGAGGCCGACGCGCCGTTGCCCAGGTGCAGCACGATCACGTTGACGTCGGCCGGCTCCCTGCCGAGCAGCTCCGCCGTCGCCCGCGAGACGAAGGCGTGCGAGGTGCCGTGGAAACCGTAGCGGCGGATGCCGTACCGGTCGGCGGTCGCCGCGTCGATCGCGTACCGCGCCGCGGCCTCCGGGATCGTCGAGTGGAAGGCCGTGTCGAAGACCGCGACCTGCGGCAGATCGGGCCGCAGCTCACGCGTCACCTTGATACCGGTGATGTTGGCCGGATTGTGCAGAGGTGCCAACGGCACCAGCTCCTCGATCGCGGCCACCACCTCGTCGGTGATCAGCGTCGGCTCGGTGAAACGCGTACCGCCGTGCACCACCCGGTGGCCGATCGCCGCCAGCTCCGGCGAGTCCAGGCCGAGGCCCTGCTCGTCGAGCTGCTCCGCCACGGTGTGCAGCGCCGCCGCGTGGTCGGGCGCACCGCCGCCCTCGCCGATCCGCTCCACCAGACCGGTCGCCAGACGCGCGTGGTCGGCCATGTCCAGCAGTTGGTACTTCACCGACGAGGAGCCGGAGTTGATGACCAGTACACGGGTCGCGCTCACGGGTTCTCTCCCTGGGCCTGGATCGCGGTGATCGCGACCGTCGTGACGATGTCCTGCACCAGCGCGCCGCGCGACAGGTCGTTGACCGGCTTGCGCAGACCCTGGAGCACCGGTCCGACGGCGACCGCGCCCGCCGAGCGCTGCACCGCCTTGTACGTGTTGTTGCCGGTGTTCAGGTCGGGGAAGATCAGCACGGTCGCCTGCCCGGCCACCGCGGACCCCGGCATCTTGGTGGCCGCCACCGAGGGCGCCACCGCCGCGTCGTACTGGATCGGCCCCTCCACCAGCAGGTCGGGCCGCCGCTCGCGGACCAGCTCGGTGGCCGCCCGCACCTTGTCGACGTCCGCGCCCGAGCCCGAGGTGCCGGTCGAGTACGACAGCATCGCGATCCGCGGCTGCACGTCGAAGCGGGCCGCGGTGCCCGCCGCCTGGATGGCGATGTCCGCCAACTGCTCGGCGTCCGGGTCCGGATTGACGGCGCAGTCGCCGTACACCAGCACCTTGTCCGCCAGGCACATGAAGAACACCGAGGAGACGATCGCCGCGTCGGGGCGGGTCTTGATGATCTCGAAGGCCGGGCGGATCGTCGCCGCCGTGGAGTGCACCGCGCCCGACACCATGCCGTCGGCCAGGCCCTCCTGGACCATCAGGGTGCCGAAGTACGACACGTCCGCGACCACGTCGTACGCCAGCTCGTAGCTGACGCCCTTGTGCGCGCGCAGCTGCGCGTACAGCGCGGCGAACCGGTCCCGCAGCGGTGAGGTCTGCGGGTCGACGACGCTCACGCCCGGCTGGTCGAGGGAGATCCCGAGGTCGGCCGCCTTCTTGCGCAGCGTGTCCTCCTCGCCGAGCAGGATCAGGTCGCACACCCCGCGGCGCAGCAGCACCTCGGTGGCCCGCAGAATTCGTTCCTCGCCGCCCTCGGGCAGCACGATCCGCTTGCGCGCCGACCGCGCCCGCTCGATCAGCGCGTGCTCGAACATCATCGGCGTCACCCGCGCCGACCTGGCGACCGACAGCCGCTCGGTCAGCTCCGCGGTGTCCACATGCGTCTCGAACACGCCCAGCGCCGTCTCCGCCTTGCGCGGTGTGCCCGCGCCCAGCTTGCCGTCCAGCGCGAACAGCCCGGCCGCCGTCGGGAAGGAGCCGGTCGCCACCGACAGCACCGGGGTGCCGGGCGCCAGCCGGTTCGCCAGCGCCAGGATGTGCGGCGGCGGCTTCTCGTCCAGCGTCAGCAGCACCCCCGCGATCGGCGGCGACCCCGCCGAGTGCGCCGCCAGCGCCCCGATCACCAGATCCGCCCGGTCGCCGGGCGTCACCACCACACAGCCGGGGGTCAGCGCGGGCAGGAACGTCGGCAGCATCGCGCCGCCGAACACGAAGTCCAGCGCGTCCCTGGACATCCCCGCGTCGTCGCCCAGCAGCACCCGCGCGCCCAGCGTCTCCGCGATCTGCGCCACTGTCGGCGCCGACAGCGCGGGCTCGTCCGGCAGCACGTACACCGGCACGTCCGGGACCCGGCCCAGCCGCTCCGCCGCCTCCGCGACCTCCGCCGGGGCCACCCGGTTCGCGATCATCGCGATCACGTCGCAGCCCAGATTCGTGTACGCGTGATACGCGTTGCGCACCTCGGCGACCACCGACTCCGCCGACTGCTCGAGACCGCCGATCACCGCGAGCACCGACGCGCCGCACTCGTTCGCCAGCCGCGCGTTGACGCCCAGCTCCGCCGGGAGGTTGGTGCCCGCGAAGTCGGACCCCAGGATCAGCACCGTCTCGTACTCCGCCGCCACCCTCAGGTAGCCGTCCACCAACCGGGCGGTCAGCGCCTCCTGGCCCTGCTCGGCCTGGAGCGCCGCCGCCTCCTCGTACCCCATGCCGAAGACGCTCGCCGCGTCCTGGGTCAGCCGGTAGCGGCTGCGCAGCAGCTCGAAAATACGGTCGGGGGTGTCGTGGACCAGCGGGCGGTAGACGCCGACCCGGTCGACCTGGCGGGTCAGCAGCTCCATCACCCCCAGCTCGATCACCTGGCGGCCGTCGCCGCGGCCGATCCCCGTGAGGTAGACGCTGCGCGTCACGCTTGATCCGTCCGTTCTGCCCTGAACCCTTCGCGTACGGCCGTACGCACCCCTGACGCTAACGCTCCCGGGTACCGCCTGCCGCCCAGGGGCACCGGCCCGCCTCCGCGAGGCGTGGCGCGGGGCGCGCGGCGCGCACGTAGAGTGAGGAAGGACTCACGTAAGGAGGGCCGGTCCTGTGGACGTGTTGGCGACTGGGGTGCAGCGCGACGAGCGCCCTCTGCTGGAGGCGGCCTTCGGGGCGCGCCATCAGGTGCGGTGTCTTGAGACGTTCCTCACCAAGGACACCGTGCCGCTGGCGGCGGGGTACGAGGCCGTGTCGACGAGTGTGAACGCGGTGCTGGACGCGCCGGTTCTCGAAGCCCTGGTGCGCGGCGGCACGAAGCTGATCGCGCAGCGCTCGACGGGCTACAACAACATCGACCTGGACCACGCGGAGCGGCTGGGGATGACGGTGGCGCGCGTGGCCCGCTACTCCCCGTATTCGGTGGCGGAGTTCGCCTGGACGCTGGCCTCGGCGCTGAACCGGCGGATCGTCCGGGCCGCGAGCCGCACGCGCGACTTCGACTTCCGGCTCGACGGCCTGCTCGGCCGGGACTTCCACGGCCGTACGGTCGGCGTGGTCGGCACCGGCAAGATCGGCACCGCCTTCACCGCCATCGCCCGCGGCTACGGCATGCGGATTCTCGGCTGGGACATCGCGGTCAACCCCGCCTGCACCGAACTGGGGATGGAGTACGTCGAACTGGACCGGCTCTTCCGGGAGTCGGACCTGATCAGCCTCCATGTGCCGCTGATGCCCTCCACCCACCACCTGGTCGGCGAGCGGCGGCTGGCGCTGATGAAGGACGACGCGATCCTGATCAACTCCAGCCGCGGCGGCCTGATCGACTCCGCCGCGCTGGTCGAGACGCTGCGTGAGGGCAGGCTCGGCGGCGTCGGGCTCGACGTGTACGAGGAGGAGGCCGGGGTCTTCTTCTACGACAAGTCGCTGGAGGTGATGACGGACGACACCCTGGCCCGGCTGCTGACCTTCACGCATGTGCTGATCACCTCGCACCAGGCGTACTTCACGGTGGACGCGATCGACGAGATCGTCGCCGCCACCGTCCGCAATGTGGACGACTATGTGGCGGGCCGGATCACCGAGTGCACGCTGGTCCCGAAGTCCCCGTGACCTGGAGCCCCGCTCCGGGGTGACCAGGCGCTGTGATCCACTGGATACCGACAGCGCGTGACAGCACGCGCCACAGCAGCAGCCGACGACCGTCTGGAGAGACAGGCCCATGCGTATCGGAGTCCTCACCGCCGGCGGCGACTGCCCCGGCCTCAACGCCGTCATCCGGTCGGTCGTGCACCGCGCGCTGACCGGGTACGACGACGAGGTCATCGGCTTCGAGGACGGCTTCGTCGGCCTGCTGGAGGGCCGCTTCCGGCCGCTCGACCTCAACTCGGTGAGCGGCATCCTCGCCCGCGGCGGCACCATCCTCGGCTCGGCCCGGCTGGAGCGCGCCCGGCTGCGCGAGGCGGCGGACAACGCGGACGAGATGTGCGCCGAGTACGGCATCGACGTGCTGATCCCGATCGGCGGCGAGGGCACGCTGACCGCCGCCCGGATGCTCTCCGACGCCGGGATGCCGGTCGTGGGCGTGCCCAAGACCATCGACAACGACATCAACGGCACCGACCGCACCTTCGGCTTCGACACCGCCGTGACCGTCGCCACCGAGGCCATAGACCGGCTGAAGACCACCGCGGAGTCCCACCAGCGCGTGATGGTGGTCGAGGTGATGGGCCGGCACGCCGGGTGGATCGCCCTGGAGGCGGGCATGGCGGGCGGCGCGCACGGCATCTGCATCCCCGAACGCCCCTTCGAGCCGTCCCAGTTGGTGGCGATGGTCGAGGAACGCTTCGCGCGCGGCAAGAAATTCGCCGTCATCTGCGTCGCCGAGGGCGCCCACCCGGCCAAGGGCAGCATGGACTACGGCGTCGGCGAGATCGACAAGTACGGGCACGAGCGCTTCGCCGGCATCGGCGCCACGCTGGCCATGGAGCTGGAGGAGCGGCTGGGCAAGGAGGCCCGCCCGGTCATCCTCGGCCACGTCCAGCGCGGCGGCGTACCGACCGCGTACGACCGGGTGCTGGCCAACCGCTTCGGCTGGCACGCGGTGGAGGCGGCCCACAAGGGCGCCTTCGGTCACATGACCTCGCTCCAGGGCACGACGATCGGCCTGGTCCCGCTGGCCGACGCCGTCACCCAGCTCAAGACCGTCCCCGAGGAGCGCATGGAAGAGGCGGAGTCGGTCTTCTGACCCCGCCCCTTCCGCTGCTGCCTCGCCCGAGGCCGGCTGAGGCCGTCTGACGCGGCCTCAGCCGGTGTACGCGGCCAGGGCCTTGGTGAAGTCGTACGTGTTCTGCGTGATGCCGCTGCACGAGTCGCCCGCGGACTCGCCGGAGCCGCACTTGCGGTCCCGGTTGAGGGCCCAGAAGCTGACGCGGGCCAGGTGGTGGCTGGTCGCGTAGGACACGATCGACTTGAAGTCCGCGAGCGAGACGGTCTCGCCCGCGCTGTCGGTCTTGCCGTTCATCGAGGACAGGCCGACCTTGCGGTAGGCGGCGTCGGAGGACAGCCCGTACGCGCTGGCGACGGCGTTCTTCAGGCCGTCCACCGCGGACTTGGTGGTGGCCAGCATGTCGGTGGTGCCGCCCTGGTCGTAGTCGAAGGGCATGACGGCCCAGGCGTCGATGTTCAGCCCGGCGGCGGCGCCCTTCTTGATCAGGTCCTTGCCCGCGGAGTCGGGCCCGGTCGGCGTGGTGCCGAAGGTGACGTAGATCTTCAGGGCGCTGTTGTTCGCGCGGACCGTCTTGAGCGCGTCGACCACCCGCTGCCGCACGGTCGCGTTGCTGAACTCGCCCGCCTCGATGTCGATGTCGATCGACTTCAGGGAGTAGGCGTCGATCACCTTCTGGTACGCCCCGGCGAGCGCGGACGCCGATGTGCACTTCTGGCCCAGCTTGTTGCCGCTGTAGCCGCCGAAGGAGACGGTGACGTCACCGCCCGCGTTCCTGATCGCGTTGATCGTGGACTGGTCGGTGCCGCCGGTCAGCGCGCGGCTGCCGTCCCACTTCGGGTTGCAGCCGCCGTCGGAGAGCATGAAGGCCATCGTGAACTGCTTGATGCCGGTCGCCGACATCACCGACGTGGCCGAGGGCGGGTTGCCCCAGCCCAGGTAGAGATAGGGCGCCGAGATGCCGCTGGGCAGCGCGGTCGCCGCCGCGTGGGCGGAACCGGCCGCCGTGCCGAGGCCGAGCGCGAGGGCGGCGGTCAGCCCGGTGGCGGCGGCGAGGGCGGTCCTGCGGAGGCGGGGGGTTGCGGAGGACGACATGGGGGGACACTCCTTGCCTGAGCGGGGAGTCGAGCTTCCGGAAGGGCCCGGAAAGGCGTTGCCGGAACGGTAGTAGCGCTGGCGTGTCCGCAACAAGGGTTTTGGTTAGGAAACTTTCCTGTCCTGCTGGTGGGGCGCAAACGGCCCCCGCGGGCCGGGCCGTCGCCCGGCCCGCGGGGGCCGTGTCGGTCACGCGAGGGCTACGCCGGGCGCAGCCAGAGGGTCGCCAGCGGGGGAAGGGTCAGCGAGATGCTGTGGGGCTGGCCGTTCCAGGGCGTCGGCTCGCTCTTGACGGGCTCGGCGACCACGACGCCGCTGCCGCCGTAGCGGGCCTCGTCGGTGTTCAGCACCTGCTTCCAGACGACGTCGGGGGAGCCGAGGCGGTAGTTCTCGCGGACGACGGGGGAGAAGTTGCTGACGCACAGCAGCGGGTCACCCGCCTCGTCGTAGCGGAGGAAGGAGAAGGTGTTGTCCTCCACCGCGCCGCCGTCGATCCAGGTGAAACCGCTGGGGTCGGTGTCGAGCTGCCACAGCGCGGGCGCGGCCGTGTACGCCGCGTTCAGGTCGCGGACCAGGTCGCGTACGCCCCTGTGGTCGGCCGCGGCCGGGTAACTCTCGTCCAGCAGCCACCAGTCGGGGCCGTTCTCGTGCGACCACTCGGCGCCCTGCGCGAACTCCTGCCCCATGAAGAGCAGTTGCTTGCCGGGGTGCGCCCACATGAAGCCCAGGTACGCCCGTACGGTGGCCCGCTGCTGCCACCAGTCGCCGGGCATCTTCGCCACCAACGAGCCCTTGCCGTGCACCACTTCGTCGTGCGAGATGGGCAGCACGTAGTTCTCCGAGTACGCGTACACCATGGAGAACGTCATCTCGTTGTGGTGGTACTTGCGGTGCACCGGCTCGTGCGAGACGTAGTCCAGCGAGTCGTGCATCCAGCCCATGTTCCACTTCAGGCCGAAGCCGAGGCCGCCGAAGCCGGCCGGGCCGACCAGGTGGGTGGGCCGGGTGACCCCGTCCCAGGCCGTCGACTCCTCGGCGATGGTGACGGTGCCGGGACAGCGCCGGTAGACGGTCGCGTTCATCTCCTGGAGGAACGCCACCGCGTCCAGATTCTCCCGGCCGCCGTACGCGTTGGGCAGCCAGTCGCCGCCCTCGCGGGAGTAGTCGAGGTAGAGCATCGAGGCCACCGCGTCCACCCGCAGCCCGTCGATGTGGAACTCCTCGCACCAGTACACGGCGTTCGCCACCAGAAAGTTGCGCACCTCGGTACGGCCGAAGTCGAACTCCAGGGTGCCCCAGTCCGGGTGTTCCGCCCGGCGCGGGTCGGCGGGCTCGTACAGCGGCGCGCCGTCGAACCGGGCCAGCGCCCAGTCGTCCTTGGGGAAGTGCGCGGGCACCCAGTCCATGATCACGCCGATCCCGGCCGCGTGCAGGGCGTCCACCAGGTACCGGAAGTCGTCGGGCGAGCCGAGCCGCGAGGTCGGCGCGTAGTACGACGTCACCTGGTAGCCCCAGGAGCCGCCGAAGGGGTGCTCGGCGACCGGCATCAACTCCACGTGCGTGAAGCCGAGTTCCTTCACGTACGCGGGCAACTGCTCGGCCAGCTCACGGTAGGTCAGCCCCGGCCGCCACGAGGCCAGGTGCAGTTCGTAGACCGAGAACGGCGCCCGGTGCACCGGGAGTTCGCCCCTGCGGGCCATCCACTCCTGGTCGGCCCACTCGTACGCCGACTCCGTGACGACCGACGCGGTCGCGGGCGGCACCTCGGTGGCCCGCGCCATCGGGTCGGCCTTCATCCCGCGCGAGCCGTCGGGCCGGGTGATCTCGTACTTGTACGCCGTCCCGGCGCCGACGCCCGGCACGAACAGCTCCCACACCCCGGTCGCGCCCAGCGAGCGCATCGGGAAGCCGGTGCCGTCCCAGTAGTTGAACTCCCCGGCCACGCGCACCCCGCGCGCGTTCGGCGCCCACACCGCGAAGCGCGTACCGGTCACGCCGCCGTGCGTCATCGGCCGGGAGCCCAGCGCCTTCCACAGCTCCTCGTGCCGCCCCTCCCCGATCAGATGCAGGTCCAGCTCCCCGAGGGACGGCAGGAAGCGGTACGGGTCCTCCACGATGTGCTCGCCGTCGTCGTACGTGACGGCCAGCCGGTACTCCGGCACGTCGGTGCGGGGCAGCACCGCGGAGAAGAGGCCGTCGGCCTCGTCGGTGAGGTCGAACCGCTCGCCGTCCACGACGGCCGCCACCGCCCGTGCGAACGGCCGCAGCGCCCTGATCCGGACGCCGCCGTCCACCGGGTGCGCCCCCAGCACTCCGTGCGGGTCGTGGTGCGCGCCGTCCAGCAGCCGCCGGCGGTCGTCGCCGACCAGGCTTCCGGGTTCCGGCCCGAAGGAGGGCTCGGGGTCGGCCCCGGACCTCCCGCCGGTAGTGGGCTGCTCGCGCTCACGCGGCGGCAGCCGCACGTCGGACTCGGCCCCGCGCCCCTGAGGGGCGCTCTCGGCGAGCCGGCCGGTCGCGGCCGGGCCCGCGCCGGGCACCGTGACCGCCGGGGCCACAGGGCCCGCGCCCGGCACCGGGGCGGCCGGTACCGCCGGGGCGTCGGACGGTGGGGCAGGCGGGGTCGTATCCGCGAGCGGGGCCGGCCCCGGAGCCGTGCCGGAGGCGGCCGGGTGGGGGGTGCCGCGGTCGTAGCCGCGCGCCTGGGCCTCGGGGAGGAAACGGTCGTCGGGGCGTGTCACGGGCTGGACTCCTCAGAAGGGGCGGCGTCAGAAGTGGCGGCGGCCAGGCGGGCCAGGGCGGAGAGCGGGATGGGGAGCCAGGCGGGGCGGTGCCGCGCCTCGTACCGGGCCTCGTAGACCGCCTTGTCGGTCTCGAAGGCCCGTATCAGCACGGGCTGTTCGCGCGGGTCCACCCCGGACACGGCGGCGTACCCGGCGCAGAAGGCGTCCCGGTGGCGGGCGGCCCAGGGACCGTTGCCGCTGTGGTGGGCGGCGTAGTCGAAGGACCGCAGCATGCCCGCCACGTCCTGGACCGGCGGCGCCGCCCGGCGCCGTTCGGCCAGCGGCCGGGCGGGCTCGCCCTCGAAGTCGATCAGCACCCACTCGCCGTCCGGACCGCGCAGCGCCTGCCCCAGGTGCAGGTCGCCGTGGATCCGCTGGGCGGTCACCGCGTTGCCGGGGGCCGCGCCGAGCCGCGCGAGGTCGTCGAAGGCCGAGCGCAGCGCCGCGACGTGCGGCCGTACGGCCGGGACCTCCTTCGCGGTCTCGTCCAGCCGCCGGGTCATCGCCGAGGCGATACGTTCCAGCGCTGGGCCGTCCAGGGTACGGACCGGCAGCGCGTCGGCCAGGGCGCCGTGCACCTCGGCCGTGGCGCGGCCGAGCGCCGCCGCCTCGCCGGTGAAGTCGCCGTCCTCGGCGACCGAGGCCAGGGCCAGGGCCCAGCCGTCGGACGAGCCGGGCAGGAAGCGCTGGAGCACACCGAGCGTGGTCGGCTCCGTCGTGCCCGCCGCCGCGCCCTGCGGGCCCATGACGCCCTCCGGCGGCAGCGCCTCGAACCAGGCGACCGGCTCCGCGACCCGACGCGAGCCCTTGTGGGCCAGCGCGAGCGACAGCTCCAGGTCCGGGTTGGTACCGGGGGAGACGCGGCGGAACAGCTTGAGGATGTAGGCGTCCCCGTACACGACCGAGGTGTTGGACTGCTCGGCGGTGGAGACGCGCGGGGTCAGCCCCGGCGGGAACTCCTCCTGCGGCTCGACGCTGAAGCGCAGCCGCCCGGTGGTGCCGGGCGCGCGGAGCCGTTCGAGCAGCAGCGCGGCCAGCCGGGGGTCGTGCGGCGCGTCGTAGAGCGTCAGGCCGTCGTACGGGCCGCCGACGGCCGGGCCGAGCGCGGCCCGTACCAGCGCCGACGGCAGCAGCGGGTGCGCGCCGAGCAGCAGTTGGTAGCAGTCGGCGGGGCGGCCGGGCTGCTCGACGTCCACCAGGACGTGCAGCAGCCCCAGCGGGCCGAGCCGGCCGCCGGGAGGCATCAGCTCGGTGGCCGCGGCCAGCCGGAAGCCGCCGATGGGCAGGCCCTTGCCGGCGAACCAGCGCTGTTTGGGCAGCCAGGAGCGCAGCAGCGGTTCGAGCGACCGCAGCAGGCCGGGCGCCAGCGGCCGCCCGGCGACGGGCGGCACACCGCTCGCGGACGGCACGTCCGGGCCCGTCGGCGAAGCGGCGGCCGAGGCCGCGGCCGAGGCGGCGGCCGGGGCGGATGAGGAAGCCGCGGCCGAGCGCGCGTCCGTCACGGGGCGTGACCCCGACACGGATGGTGAACTCGATGGTGAATTCGATACGGACGGTGAGGTGGATCCGGATGGTGAGGTGGGTACGGAAGGAGCACGGGTCCAGGAGCGGTCCGACATGACGTCCTTTCCCCGGGGAGTCGCGCACCCGGCCGCTTCGACGCGCGGCGGGGGCGCCAGCCTCCCGGATGACGGGTTCGGGCTGTCCGGCGACACGGGGAGCCTGCCCCGGGCGGGTGACAGGAAACCGCCGTACGGCCCGCCCGCGTGACGATCATGTGTCAGCGAGCCGACGTACGACGGAATGCGCCCCGCGGGTGCTGCTGGGGTACTCCGGATACTGCCAGGGGTCCGGGATGCCCGCTACTCGGAGCGGGGGCCGGCCGCGGGGGCGGTGCGCCACCCGCGTCGGCTGCGGGGGGCCGGTCGCTCCGGCCCCCCGCCGTCACACCTGCTCGCGGCGGAGCCGGAACCAGTAGAAGCCGTGGCCCGCGAGGGTGAGCAGGTACGGCAGTTGACCGATCGCGGGGAAGCGCACCCCGCCGATCAGCTCCACCGGGTGCCGCCCGGCGAAGCTCCGCAGATCCAGCTCGGTGGGCTGGGCGAACCGCGAGAAGTTGTTCACGCACAGCACGAGGTCGTCGCCGGACTCGCGCAGGAACGCCAGCACGGCCGGGTTGCTCGACGGCAGCTCGGTGTAGGAACCGAGCCCGAAGGCACGGTTCTGCTTGCGGATCTCGATCATCCGCCGCGTCCAGTGCAGCAGCGAGCTGGGTGAGCTCATCTGCGCCTCGACATTGGTGACCTGGTACCCGTAGACCGGGTCCATGATCGTGGGCAGGTAGAGCCGTCCGGGGTCGCTGGACGAGAAGCCCGCGTTGCGGTCGGGGGTCCACTGCATCGGCGTACGGACCGCGTCCCGGTCACCGAGCCAGATGTTGTCGCCCATGCCGATCTCGTCGCCGTAGTACAGGATCGGGGATCCCGGCAGGGAGAGCAGCAGCGCGGTGAACAGCTCGATCTGGTTGCGGTCGTTGTCCAGCAGCGGTGCCAGCCGCCTGCGGATGCCGATGTTGGCGCGCATCCGCGGGTCCTTGGCGTACTCCGCGTACATGTAGTCGCGTTCCTCGTCGGTCACCATTTCGAGGGTCAGCTCGTCGTGGTTCCGCAGGAAGATGCCCCACTGGCAACTCGCCGGGATGGCGGGAGTCTTCGCCAGGATTTCCGACACCGGGTAGCGCGATTCCCGCCTGACCGCCATGAAGATGCGCGGCATGACGGGGAAGTGGAACGCCATATGGCATTCGTCGCCGCCCTTGCGGAAGTCGCCGAAGTAGTCGACGACGTCCTCGGGCCACTGATTGGCCTCGGCCAGCAGCACGGTGTCGGGGTAGTGCGCGTCGATCTCGGAGCGCACCTTCTTCAGGAACTGGTGGGTACGCGGCAGGTTCTCGCAGTTGGTGCCCTCCTCCTGGAAGAGATAGGGCACCGCGTCCAGCCGGAAACCGTCGATCCCGAGGTCGAGCCAGAAGCGCAGCGCGGCCAGGATCTCCTCCTGCACCCGCGGGTTCTCGTAGTTGAGATCCGGCTGGTGGGAGAAGAACCGGTGCCAGTAGTACTGCTTGCGCACCGGGTCGAACGTCCAGTTCGAGGTCTCGGTGTCGACGAAGATGATGCGGGCGCCGTCGTACTGCTTGTCGTCGTCCGCCCAGGTGTAGAAGTCCCCGTACGGTCCCTCCGGGTCGCTGCGAGACTGCTGGAACCACTCGTGCTGGTCGCTCGTGTGGTTCATGACGAAGTCGATGATCACGCGCATGCCGCGCTGGTGCGCGGCGTCCACGAATTCCACGAAGTCCGCCAGGTCGCCGAATTCCGGCAGCACGGCCGTGTAGTCGGCCACGTCGTATCCGCCGTCCCGCAGCGGTGACGCGAAGAACGGCGGCAACCAGAGGCAGTCCACGCCGAGCCACTGGAGATAGTCCAGCTTGGCGGTGATGCCTTTCAGGTCGCCTACGCCGTCTCCGTTGCTGTCCTGGAAGGACCGGACGAGGACTTCGTAGAACACCGCCCGTTTGAACCAGTCGGGATCACGGTCCTTGGCCGGTGTGTCCTCGAAGGTGTCAGGGACGGGTTCGTTGACGATCAACTGAGTGACCCTCCGATCGAAGGAGACGGTCGCAGCGACAGGACATGCGCGGGCGCGCGGCCCGGCTCAAGGCGCACATAGTTGTCTCTGCCCCAGTGGTAGGTGTCCCCGGTGAGCTCGTCGCGCACCGGGTATGACTCGTGCCAGGAGAGCCCGAGTGCCGGCATGTTCAACGAGACGGTGGCCTCCTGGGTGTGGAACGGGTCCAGGTTGACGACCACCAGTACGACATCGTCGTCGCGGCGCTTGGAGTAGGCCAGTACCGCGCTGTTGTCCACTGGGTGAAATGTGATGTCCCGTAGCTGCTGGAGCGCCGGGTGACGGCGGCGCAGCCGGTTGAGCGTGGTGATCAGCGGGGCGAGCGAGCGGCCCTCGGCCTCGGCCGCCGCCCAGTCCCGCGGCCGGAGTTCGTACTTCTCCGAGTGCAGGTACTCCTCACTGCCGGGCTTGGCAGGGGTGCCCTCACACAGTTCGAAGCCCGCGTAGACGCCCCAGGTGGGCGAGAGCGTCGCGGCGAGCACCGCCCGCGCCTCGAAGGCCGGACGGCCGCCGTGCTGGAGGAAGGCGTGCAGGATGTCGGGGGTGTTCACGAAGAAGTTGGGCCGCATCCACGCTGCCGCCTCCCCGCTCAACTCCCGCATGTAGTCGGTCAGTTCGCTCTTGTCGTTACGCCAGGTGAAGTACGTGTACGACTGCTGGAAACCGATCTGGCCGAGGGTGGCCATCATCGCGGGACGGGTGAACGCCTCCGCCAGGAAGATCACGTCCGGGTCGGTGCGGTTGATGTCCGCGATGACCTTCTCCCAGAACACCACCGGCTTGGTGTGCGGATTGTCCACCCGGAAGATCCGCACCCCGTGCGCCATCCAGTGCCGCAGCACCCGCAGGGTCTCCCTGACGATGCCCGCGAAGTCCTCGTCGAAGGCGATCGGGTAGATGTCCTGGTACTTCTTCGGCGGATTCTCCGCGTACGCGATCGTGCCGTCCGCGCGGTGCGCGAACCACTCCGGGTGCTTGGCCACCCACGGGTGGTCGGGCGAGCACTGGAGCGCGAAGTCCAGCGCCACCTCCATCCGCAGCTCGCGGGCCCGCTCCACGAAGTGGTCGAAGTCCGCCAGGGTGCCCAGGTCCGGGTGGACGGCGTCGTGCCCGCCCTCGGGGGAGCCGATCGCCCACGGCGAGCCGACGTCGTCGGGGCCGGGCGTCAGGCTGTTGTTCGGGCCCTTGCGGAAAGCTGTGCCGATCGGGTGAATGGGCGGCAGATAGACCACGTCGAACCCCATCGCGGCCACCGCGGGCAGCCGCTCGGCCGCGGTACGGAAGGTGCCCGAGCGCGGCGGGGCGCCCTCTTCGAGCACCGCCCCCTCCGAGCGGGGGAACAGCTCGTACCAGGACCCGTACAGCGCCCGCTCCCGCTCCACGTGCAGCGGCAGCGGCCGGGAGGCGCTGACCAGCTCGCGCAGCGGATACCGGTCGAGTGCGCCGACCACGTCGTCCGCCAGCGCCGCCGCGTGCCGGGCGGCGGGGGTGCGCGAGGCGTCCCGCAGCGCGTCCACCGCGGCCAGCACACCCGCCCTGCCGTCGCCCTTGGGCACCCCGGCCGCCGCCCGCTCGTGCAGCAGCGCGCCCTCGGCCAGCACCAGTTCGGTGTCGATCCCGGCGGGGATCTTGATGCCCGCCGCGTGCCGCCAGGTCGCCACCGGGTCGGACCAGGCCTCCACGCAGTACGTCCAGCGCCCCTCGGCCGTCGGGGTGACGCGCGCGCCCCACCGGTCGGTGCCGGGCTCCAGTTCGCGCATCGGCGTCCACGGCCCCGACCTGCCGGTCGGGTCCCGCAGCACCACGTTCGCGGCCACCGCGTCGTGCCCCTCCCGGAACACGGTGGCGGTCACCTCGAAGGTCTCTCCTGCCACCGCCTTCGCCGGGCGGCGGCCACAGTCCACCAACGGACGGACATCGACGACGGGAATACGACCGATCATTGCCTCACCTGACAGCGCTGTGGATGGGACGGCGGAGATGGGGGGCGCCGGACAGCGGCCCACGGCGGCGGCGAGCAGCGTCGCGACGGGCCGCTCCCTCGCGGGCCCCCGCTCTTTTTAGCTGTTCCGGGCAGTGCGGGCTTGCCTGCATGGCCGCTCCAGTCCGCGTTCACTCGTGTGGAGGTGATAGGTGACGATCCGGGACGATTGCTGCCATGACTGTGGTGCCGTACGTGTGGTGCCGTGGGACCTGACGGTGCGTTGTGACGCTGTGTGGTGCAGTCTCGTGCTCCGCGCGAAGCCCCGCAATCGGAGCCTGCCCACGCTCCGCGAGACGAAAGCACCTCACCGAAGCGTTTCGGGAGCGCGTCACGAATGCTCAATCCGCCACCCCCGACCTGCCCCTGACGCCATTGTGGGGCCGACCACGGGCGCGCCTGACACGCGCCCCCGAGAGCGCCCCCGCGCACGCCCCCACCGTACGCGAAGCACCCGACACGCCCGCGTACGGCCGTACCCTCACGTCACCCGGAACCCCCAGGGCGACGGCGGTCACGCGCCGGGCCGGTGACCCCCGACCGGGCCCGTACGACCTGCCCCGCCCACCGGCGTGATCCGCACTGCGACCGGTCGCTTCCGTGAGCCGCCGTTCGCGCGTTTGAACCACCGGATCGTGGACACTGGCCGCAGGCCCCCCGCCATCGGGTCTACGGTCGAATACGTGAAGGCAATCCGTCGATTCACCGTGCGCACCGTCCTGCCGGAACCTCTGCGCCCGCTCGGGGAGCTGGCCCAGAACCTACGCTGGTCATGGCACCCGGAGACCCGGGAGCTGTTCCAGAGCGTCGACCCCGTGGGCTGGCGGGCCGCCCAAGGCGACCCCGTGCGGCTGCTCGGCGCCGTGTCCAAGGAACGGCTCGCCGCGCTCGCCGGGGACCGGCGCTTTCTGCGCCGCCTGGCCGCCGCGGCGGAGGAACTGGCCGACTACACCAGCAACCCCCGCTGGTATCAGGAACAGAGCGACCTGCCCGCAGCCATCGCCTACTTCTCACCCGAATTCGGCATCACCGCCGCGCTGCCGCAGTATTCCGGCGGCCTCGGCATCCTCGCCGGCGACCACCTGAAGGCCGCGAGCGACCTCGGTGCCCCGATCATCGGCGTCGGCCTGCTCTACCGGCACGGCTACTTCCGCCAGACCCTCTCCCGCGAGGGCTGGCAGCAGGAGCAGTACCCCGTCCTCGACCCCAACGAACTGCCCGTCACCCTGCTCCGCGAGACGAACGGCGCCCCCGCCGAGGTCTCCCTCGTCCTGCCCGGCGGCCGATCGCTGCGCGCCCAGATCTGGAAGGCCCAGGTCGGACGCGTCCCGCTGCTGCTCCTCGACTCCGACGTCGAGGCCAACGAACCCGCCGAGCGCGACGTCACCGACCGGCTCTACGGCGGCGGCAGCGAGCACCGGCTGCTCCAGGAGATGCTGCTGGGCATCGGCGGCGTCCGCGCCGTCCGCGCCTACTGCCGGATCACCGGCCACGCCGAACCCGAGGTGTTCCACACCAACGAGGGCCACGCCGGTTTCCTCGGCCTGGAGCGCATCCGTGAACTGGCCCTCGAAGGGCTCGACTTCGACGCGGCGCTGGAGGCCGTACGGGCCGGGACGGTGTTCACCACGCACACCCCCGTCCCCGCGGGCATCGACCGCTTCGACCGCGAACTGGTCGGCCGCCACCTCGGCGACGGCGGCGAGCTGCCCGGCGTCGACATAGGCCGCGTCCTCGAACTGGGCATGGAGACCTACCCCGGCGGCGACCCCAACCTGTTCAACATGGCGGTGATGGGCCTGCGGCTGGCCCAGCGCGCCAACGGCGTCTCCACCCTGCACGGCTCCGTCAGCCGCGAGATGTTCGCCGGGCTCTGGCCGGGATTCGACCCGGAGGACGTGCCGATCACATCCATCACCAACGGCGTGCACGCGCCCACCTGGGTCGCCCCCGAGGTGTTCCGGCTCGGCGCCCGGCAGATCGGCACCCAGCGCGCCGAGGACGCCCTGATGGTCGGCGGCGCCGACCGCTGGGAGGCCATCGCCGACATCCCCGACGCCGCCGTCTGGGAACTCCGCCGCGAACTGCGCGAACAGCTCGTGGAGGACGTACGGCGCCGGGTCCGCGAGTCCTGGCGGCAGCGCGGCGCGGGAGAGGCAGAACTGGGCTGGACCGACAGCGTCCTCGACCCCGACGTGCTCACCATCGGCTTCGCGCGCCGGGTCCCGTCGTACAAGCGGCTCACCCTCATGCTGCGCGACCAGGACCGGCTGATGGACCTGCTGCTGCACGCCGAGCGGCCGATCCAGATCGTGGTCGCGGGCAAGGCGCACCCGGCCGACGACAGCGGCAAGCGGCTGGTCCAGGAGCTGGTCAGGTTCACCGACGACCCCCGGGTCAGGCACCGCATCGTCTTCCTGCCGGACTACGACATGCGGATGGCGCGGCTGCTCTACCCCGGCTGCGACGTCTGGCTCAACAATCCGCTGCGTCCGCTGGAGGCCTGCGGCACCTCGGGGATGAAGGCCGCGCTCAACGGCTGCCTCAACCTGTCGGTGCTCGACGGCTGGTGGGACGAGTGGTTCGACGGCGACAACGGCTGGGCGATCCCCACCGCCGACGGCGTCGTCGACGAGGACCGCCGCGACGAGCTGGAGGCCGCCGCGCTCTACGACCTGCTGGAGAAGCAGGTCGCGCCGCGCTTCTACGACCAGGGCGCGCAGGGCCTGCCCGGCCGCTGGATCGAGATGGTCCGGCACACCCTCACCACCCTCGGCCCGAAGGTGGTGGCCGGCCGGATGGTCCAGGACTACGTCCGCACGCTGTACGCGCCCGCCGCCCGTTCGCACCGCGCCGTACACGGGGAGGAGGCCGGGGCGCTGGCCGCCTGGAAGCGGCGGGTACGGCAGCAGTGGCCGCGGGTCTCGGTCCAGCACGTGGAGACCGGCTCGGTCGGCGGCACCCCGGAGCTGGGCTCCACGCTCACCCTCCGGGTGGAGGTCGCCCTCGGCGAGCTGGACCCGACGGACGTCGACGTCCAGCTCCTGTCCGGCCGCGTCGACGCCGCCGACCGGCTCGCCGATCCCACCGTCGCCTCGCTCAAGCCCACCTCCCGCACCGACAGCGCGGGGCGCTACCACTACGAAGGGCCTCTCACCCTCGACCGCACCGGCCCCTTCGGCTACACCGTCCGCGTCCTCCCCACCCACCCCCACCTGGCCACTCCCGCCGAGCTCGGCCTGATGGCCATCCCCCCGGAAACGGAGGGCATGACCGCCGGCCTCCTCCGCTAGCCGCCCTCCGACCGGGGCCCGCCTCCCCAGCGGGGCTGGCCTCGGGCCGGGGGCTTGCCTCCGGCGTGGGGTTGGCCTTCCGGCCGGGGGGCCCGCCTCCGGCCTGCCCAGCTCGTGCGGTGCAGAGGGCCGGAGGCTTCGGGTCGCCGTGTCGGCCTGCGGCCGGGGGCTCGCCTCTGGCGTGGGGCTGGCCTTCCGGCCCGGGCTTCGCCCAGCGCCTCCGGCCTGCCCGGCTCGTGCGGTGCCGGGGGCCGGTGGCTCCGGTTCGCCGTGTCGGCCTGCGGCCGGGGCTCGCCTTCGGCGTGGGAACCGTTGCGGCCCCGATCCGCCGGTCGGCCTGCGGCCGGGGCTCGCCTCCGGCGTGGGGTCGGCCTTCCGACCGGGGCTTCGCCCGGTGTCTCCGGCCTGCTCGGCTCGTGCGGTGCAGGGGGCCGGAAGGTTCGGGTCGCCGATTCGGCCTGCGGCCGGGGGCTGTTTCGGAGCCGCCCGCCCGCCCGGCGGCCGAGGTGGTGCGGCGGAGAGGGGGAAGCGCCCCCGCCGAGGGGATCGGCGGGGGCGCTTCGGTGTGCGGGGTGGGGTCAGGCCGCGCGGCCTGAGCTGCCGGTGTCGCCGCCGCGGGCGCGGCGGCCCACCGCGCCGCCGCGGCCGGCGGCGGCGCCGGGGCCGGTGCGGCGGCCGCGGCCGGCGGCGCCCTCGTTGGCGGTGGCGCCGGTACGGCGGGATGCGGCCTTCTTGGCGGGCTGCTGACGCTCACCGGCGGTAGCGGCGCCGCCGCGTCCACTGCCGCCGCGACGGCGGCGGGACGGGGCCGCGCCGGGAGCCTTGGCCTTGGGCGCCGGGACCTCGGCGGCGGGCAGCGTGACCGGGGTGCCGGACGGCTGCCGGGCACCGGTGATCCTGACCAGATCCGCGTCGCCCGGACGGACCCGGGCGGTGTGCGGCCGGATACCGGCCTGCGTCATGAGCCGGGCGTTCTCGCGCCGCTGCTCGGGCAGCACCAGCGTGACGACCGTGCCGGACTCACCGGCCCGCGCCGTACGCCCGCCGCGGTGCAGATAGTCCTTGGCCTCGGTCGGCGGATCGACGTTCACGACCAGGTCGAGACCCTCGATGTGAATCCCGCGCGCCGCGACATTCGTGGCCACCAGCGCGTCGGCCGTCCCCGTACGGAACTGGTCGAGCGCCCGGTTCCGCTGCGGCTGCGACTTGCCGCCGTGCAGCGCCACCGCCCGCACCCCGAGGCCCAGCAGGTGCTTGGTGAGCCGGTCGGCGCCGCGCTTGGTGCCGACGAACATGATCACGCCGCCCTGCCGGGCGGCGATCTCCGCGGTCACCGCCCGCTTGGTCGCCTCGTCGACGTGCAGCACGTGGTGCTCCATCGTCGTCACCGTCGCGGACGACGGGTCCACCGAGTGCGTGACCGGATTTTTCAGGAACCGCTTGACCAGCTTGTCGACATTGCGGTCCAGCGTCGCCGAGAACAGCATCCGCTGCCCGCCCGGCTTGACCTGCTCCAGCAGCCGCGTGACCTGCGGCAGGAACCCCATGTCGGCCATCTGGTCGGCCTCGTCCAGTACCGTCACGCCGACCTGGTCCAGCGAGCAGGCGTGCCGTTCGATCAGGTCGAAGAGCCGGCCGGGGGTCGCGACCAGGATCTCGGCCCCGCCGCGCAGCGCGGCGATCTGCTTGGTGATGGAGGCGCCGCCGACCACCGCGGTGGTCCGCAGCCCGAGCACCTTCGCGTACGGCGCGAGCGCGTCGGTCACCTGGGTGGCCAGCTCGCGGGTGGGCACCAGCACCAGCGCCAGCGGACGCTTGGCGTCGGCGCGGCGGCCGAGCGCCTTGACGCGGGTCAGCATCGGCAGGCCGAAGGCCAGCGTCTTGCCGGAGCCGGTACGGCCGCGGCCGAGCACGTCACGGCCGGCGAGCGAGTCCGGCAGCGTCGCGGCCTGGATCGGGAACGGTTCTGTCACCCCGTCGGCGTCCAGGGCGGCGACCAGCGCCGGGTCGAGCGGAAGCTCGGAGAACAGCTTTACGGGGGACACGGGTGACAAAAGCGGGATTCCTTCCTCGGGCCGCCACGGCGGGAGCCATTGCGGCGGCTGCACGCGAGAGGCCCGCACCGTGCGGTGCGGGCCTCCCGTTACCGAGCGTCGCGGCCCGGTTACTCTGAATTAGAGCGGACGGATGTTCTCCGCCTGCGGGCCCTTCTGGCCCTGCGTGACGTCGAACTCGACCTTCTGGCCCTCAAGCAGCTCACGGAAGCCCTGGGACTGAATGTTCGAGTAGTGGGCGAACACGTCCGGGCCGCCACCCTCCTGCTCGATGAAGCCGAAGCCCTTTTCCGAGTTGAACCACTTCACGGTTCCGGTAGCCATAACAATCTCCCTATGGTGGGGCAGTTTCCAAACCCGCACTGTACGGATATGGGTCGCTGTAGATGATCACCCCACACCGGAGAAATCCGGCAAAACAAAAGTGCGCCCGGAATCGCAATCATCCAGGCGCACAAAAAGTTCTGGGTACCACAACTGCAACGCGACCAGCATACCAGAGTCCTGCGGCCTCCGGTCGATCTTGTCCCGGCGAGTTCCTCCGCCCGGGTCCTGCGGCGGGTGGGGACCCGCCGCAGGACTCAGACACGAGCCGTACGGGCTAGCTGACGTTGACCGCCGCGTCGTCGATCAGGAACGACGTCGCGAGGGAGGCGTCCTCGGTGCCGGTGAACTTCAGGCTGACGGTCTGGCCCTTGTAGGAGGACAGGTCGACCGAGCGCTGGACGTAGCCGGTGCCCTTGTTGACGTTGGAGTAGGTGACCAGGGTCGTGCTGCCCGCCGTGAGGGTGAGCTTGTCGTACGCCGTGGTCGTGGAGGTCTCCTGGCTGCTGATGTAGAGCCAGTAGGTGAAGGTGGCGCTGGTGCACGAGGCGGGGATCGTGACCGACTGGGCGAGCGTGTCGGTGTGCGTGGTCCCGTAGCCGTTCAGCCACGCCTTGTACGAGCCGCCGTGGGACGCGGCGCCGGTGCTGTTGTCGATCACGCCCGACGTCGTCGTCCAGCCGGTGTTGCCGCTCTCGAAGCCCGGGTTGGTCAGGAGCTGCGCCGCGGTGCAGCCGCCGCCGCCCGCGCTGGTGACCGTCCAGGTGAAGGTGGCCGTACCGGTGGCGTTGGTGGAGTCCTTCGCCGTGACCGTCACGCTGGAGCTGCCGGTCGCGGTCGGGGTGCCCGAGATCAGGCCGCTGGAGGCGTTGATCGACAGACCGGCCGGCAGGCCCGTCGCGGTGTAGGTCAGCGCGCCGCCGTTGGTGGTGCTCGCCTGGATCTGGAGGCTGGCCGCCGTGTTCACCACGGTGGACTTGGCGCCCGGGTTGGTGACGGTGACGCCGCTGGGCGTGGTGACCCGGCTGCCGACGTTGATCGCCGCCCAGGTGTTGGCGACCGTGTTGTACGTGGCGCTGTTGGCGCCCCACAGGTCGGCCGCCGCGAGCAGCGACTGGGTGCGGGCCGACGCGTAGTTGGTGGTCGAGGTGAAGCGCTCGGTGAGCGCCTTGTACCAGAGCTTGAGGGCGTTGTCCCGGCCGATGCCGGGCACCGACAGACCGTCGGAGGTCGGGCTGTTGTAGCTCACACCGCCGATGACCTTGGCGCCGCTGCCCTCGGAGAGCAGGTAGAAGAAGTGGTTGGCCGGGCCCGACGAGTAGTGCACGTCGAGGCCGCCCAGGCTGGAGGACCAGTAGTCCTTCGAGCCGCCGTCCTTGCTCGGCTGGTCCATGTACCGCAACGGCGTGCCGTTGCCGTTGATGTTGATCTTCTCGCCGATGAGGTAGTCACCCGGGTCGGAGGTGTTGTTGGCGTAGAACTCCACGCCGGTGCCGAAGATGTCCGAGGTGGCCTCGTTCAGACCGCCGGACTCACCCGAGTAGTTCAGCCCCGCGGTGTTGGAGGTGACGCCGTGGCTCATCTCGTGGCCCGCGACGTCGAGCGCGGTCAGCGGGTGCGTGTTGCCGCTGCCGTCGCCGTACGTCATGCAGAAGCAGGAGTCGTCCCAGAAGGCGTTGACGTAGCTGTTGCCGTAGTGGGCGCGGGAGTACGCGGCCACACCGTCGCCGCGTATGCCGCTGCGGCCGAAGGTGTTCTTGTAGAAGTCCCAGGTCTCCTGGGCGCCGTAGGCCGCGTCCACACCGGCGGTGGTGGCGGTCGACGGGTTGCCGTCGCCCCACGTGTCGCTGGACTGCGAGAACAGCGTGCCGGTGCCGGAGGTGCCGTGGTTCAGGTTGTACGTCTTGTGGCCGCCGCGGCCGCCGTCGGTCAGCGTGTACGTCGACCCGGACTGCGTGGTGCCGATGGTGACCTGGCCGCTGTACTCACTGTTGCCGATGCCGGTCTCGATGCCCTGGTACTCGTACAGGCGGTTGCCGGTGCTCGCGTCGGTGATGACGTGGAGCTGGTTCGGCGTGCCGTCCTCCTGGAAGCCGCCGATGACGGACTCCCAGGCCAGTACGGGCGTACCGGACGCGGCCCAGATGACCTTGTGCGGCGCGCCGACCGCGGCCGGGGAGGCCGCGCCGTCCGCCTTCGCGCGGGCGAGCGCCGTGGTCTTCGCCGAGTCCGCGCTCTTGACCGCGGTCGTGCTGGCCACCGCCACCGAGGCGTTGGTCGCCTTGTCGACACCGGTGGTCGCCCCTGCGGCGTCCTGGTGCACGATCAAGTCGCCGCCGAGGACCGGCAAACCCTGGTACGTACGCTCGTAGCGGGTGTGGACGGTGCCGTCGGTGTCCTTGGTGACGGACTTGACGACCAGCTTCTCACCCGAGCTCAGGTGCAGCGAGGACGCGGTGGCCGCGCTCTTGGTCTGCGCCTGCGAGACGAGGGTGGCCTGCTGGGCCGGGGAGAGCGATGCGGGCAGCGCACCCGCTCGCGGCTGAACATGTGTACTGGCCTGGGCCGTTGCCTGCCCGGGTACGCCTGCTGAGGCCGTACCCGCGGGCAGTGCGACCGCCAGCATCGCTGCACCGGCAATCAGCACTCCTGCTGCTGTTGCCTTGCGGGGGGATCTGCGCACTCGTCACTCCTTCTGCGGCGACCGCGGATGGGCGGTCGGTGACAGTCCGGACAGGTGGGGTTGGTGATCTGTCCGGGTAGAGCTGTGGCACTGCTGTAGTGCTGTGGCGTTGCTGTGGAACGGGGCACAGAGTGGCATCCTTTACCGGTACATGTCAGTGGCGTGGGGCAAACTTGGCCGAAAACAGTCCGTTGTTCGGTGAGCGGTGTTCGCATAGCGGTCATTTGTCATCGCGGTGTTGCGCGGAGAAGAAGTTTTTCTGCGGGCGAATGGGGTCAAGAGGGGGCCAATCCGGCCCTCTGGATCAGGCGCAGTTGGTGTCCCGGCAATACGAACCGCCCTTCGCGCGTGGCGCGAAGGGCGGTTCGTTGGCGCGGGCCGGGCGGTGCGGCGCCGCGGGGCGGGGCGGTGCGCCGATCCGGACGGGGTGATTCGCCGACACCAGCGGGGTGGTGCGCCGACGCGGGCGGGTGCCGCGTCGGCGTGGACGGCCTCGTCGTAGGGGCGCTGACGGTCAGACCAGGCTGTCCCGCCACGCCTGGTGGAGTCCGGCGAAGTGGCCGTCGTCCGCGATGAGTTCGTCCGGGGTGCCGTCCTCGACGATCCTGCCGTCGCGCATGACCAGGACCCGGTCGGCGATCTCCACGGTCGACAGCCGGTGCGCGATGATCACCGCCGTACGCCCGTTGAGCACGGTGTGCATCGCGTGCTGGACGGCCTTCTCGCCCGGCACGTCCAGCGAGGACGTCGCCTCGTCCAGGATAAGCACGCCGGGGTCGGCGAGCAACGCCCGCGCGAAGGCGACCAGTTGGCGCTGGCCCGCGGAGATACGGCCGCCGCGCTTGCGTACGTCCGTGTCGTAGCCGTCCGGCAGCGCCGCGATGAAGTCATGGGCGCCGATGGCCTTCGCGGCGGCCTCCACATCCTCGCGGGAGGCGTCCGGCCGGCCGATCGCGATGTTCTCCGCGACCGTCCCGGAGAACAGGAACGCCTCCTGCGTCACCATCACGACCCCGCGCCGCAGATCGGTCTGCGTGAGATCGCTCAACTCCACGCCGTCCAGCAGCACTCGGCCGCTGGTGGGGTCGTAGAACCTGGCCAGCAGTTTGGCGAGCGTCGACTTGCCCGCGCCGGTCGCGCCCACCACGGCGACGGTCTGCCCCGCGGGCAGCCGCAGCGAGAACCGCGGCAGCACCTCGCCGCCCGTGCGGTACGCGAAGCGCACCTCGTCGAAGACGACCTCGCGGCCCGGCAGTTCGCCCGCCCGCTCCGGCAGCGGCACCGCGCGCTCGGGCGCGGGCTCCGGCACGGTCGGCCGCTGGGCCAGCAGCCCGGCGATCTTCTCCAGTGAAGCCGCCGCGGACTGATAGGAGTTGAGGAACATGCCGAGCCGGTCGATCGGGTCGTAGAGCCGCCGCAGATACAGCACGAAGGCGGCGAGCACACCGAGCGCCATCCCGCCGTCCGCCACCCGGTACGCGCCCCACATCACGATCGCGGCGATCGTGACGTTGGCGATCACGCGGGAGCCGACGACGTAACGCGCCATCTCCAGGATCGCGTCGCCGTTGGCCCGCTCATGGCGGTGGTTCAGTTCGAGGAACGCCTCGTCGTTCGGCTCCTCGCGGCGGAACGCCTTCACCGGGCGGATGCCGTTCATCGTCTCGGTGAACTTCACGATGACGGCCGCGATGGCCGTGGACCGCTTGCGGTAGGCGACCATCGAGCGCCGCTGGTACACGCGGATCGCCACGTACAGCGGGGCGTACGACACCAGGGCCGCCAGTCCCAGCTCCCAGTCGAGGAAGATCAGCAGCGCGGTGATGTAGACCGCCGACAGCACGACCTCGATCAGCTCGTCCAGGCCGTCGTTGAGCAGTTCGCGGATCGACTCGACGTCCGAGGTGGAGCGGGAGATCAGCCGGCCCGAGGTGTAGCGCTCGTGGAAGTCCAGGCTGAGGGTCTGGGCGTGCCGGAAGATCCGGCCGCGCAGGTCGACCAGCACGTCCTGGCTGACGCGGGCGGCGACTCGGATGAAGAAGCGCTGGAGCGTGCCGGAGGCGATGCCGCAGCCCATGTAGCCGCAGGCGACCGCGATCAGCGCGCCGTGCCGGCCGTCGCGCACCGCCGGGATGGCGTGGTCGATGGCGTACGCCACCAGGAGCGGGCCCGCCTGCACGGCCGCCTGCTGGACCAGCAGCAGGATCGCGGCCAGCCAGACGCGGGCGCGGTGCGGGCCGAGGAGCGAGCGCAGGAGGGTGAACTGGGCGTTCTTCGGGGCGGGCAGGACGTCTTTGGCGAAGGGGTCGTCGGGCGGGAGCGGCGCGGCGGTGGGCTCGTCGAAGTCGTACTCCTCGGTGGCGCCGGCTTCTGTCGCGTCCTCTTTCGTCGCGTCCTCTTTCGTCGCGCTCTCTTTCGCCGCCCTCTCTTTCGTCGAGCCCTGTTCTGTCGAGCCCTGTTCTGTCGCGGAGGTCATCGGGCGTCGCTCCTCTCCCGCGCGGCGGAAGCCTCGTCGGCCTCCCCGGTCCGTTCTTCGGCGCCGTGCTGCTCCGGCAGGTCCGGGTGCCCCTCGGCGTCCGGCTCTTCGTCGGCGCCTGACTCTTCGTCGGCGCCCGGCTCTTCGTCGGCGCCCGACATCAGGTGGCGGTAGACCGCGCTGTCCCGCAGCAGTTCGGCGTGCGTGCCGACGGCCGTGATCCGGCCGTCCTCCAGCAGCGCCACCCGGTCCGCGAGCATCACCGTGGACGGGCGGTGCGCGACGACCAGCGCGGTCGTGTCGGCCAGCACCTCGCGCAGCGCGGCCTCGACCAGCGCCTCGGTGTGCACGTCGAGCGCCGACAGCGGGTCGTCCAGGACCAGGAACTGCGGGCGGCCGACCACCGCGCGGGCCAGCGCGAGCCGTTGCCGCTGCCCGCCGGAAAGGCTCAGTCCCTGCTCGCCGACCTGCGTGTCCAGGCCCTGCGGCAGCCGCTCCACGAAGCCGCACTGCGCGACGGCCAGGGCTCGTACGATGTCCGCCTCGTCGGCGCCCTCAGGGCCCGCGCCCATCGCCACGTTCTCCCGTACGGTCGCGGAGAACAGCGTCGGCTCCTCGAAGGCGACGGCGAGCAGTTCGCGCAGCCGCTTGACCGGCAGGTCGGCGATGTCCGCGCCGTCCAGGGTGATCCGGCCGCCGGTCGCCTGGTGCAGCCGGGGGAGCAGCGCGGTCAGCGTCGTCTTGCCGCTGCCGGTGGCGCCGACCAGCGCCATCGTCTCGC
Source organism: Streptomyces sp. NPDC008317 (assembly GCF_042955955.1). NCBI lineage: Bacteria > Bacillati > Actinomycetota > Actinomycetes > Kitasatosporales > Streptomycetaceae > Streptomyces > Streptomyces sp. NPDC008317. The sequence continues at coordinate 295,147 of NZ_JBIBFQ010000004.1, read as the reverse complement.
CGGGGCCGATGTGCAGGTCGACGCCCTTGAGGAGGTCGGGGCCCGCGTCGGGGGCGTCGGGGTAACGGAAGCGGACGGCGTGCATGCGCAGGCCGTCGCTCGGTCGTCCGACTCCGGTGCCGTCCGTGGCACTCGCGGCGCTTCCGTCGTTCTCGCTCCCGCTGGTGCTGCCGGTGCTGCCGGTCCTGCCGCTGCTGTCGGGTTCGGGGGTGTCCATCGCCTCGAAGTACCGGTCGGCGGCGGTGGCCGCCTCGTTGCTCATCGCGAGCAGGAAGCCGATCGACTCGACCGGCCAGCGCAGCGCGAGCGCGGTCGACAGGAACGCCACCAGGGTGCCCGCCGACAGCTTGCCGTCCGCGACCTGGAGCACACCGCACACCAGCGCGGCGCCGATCGCCACCTCGGGCAGCGTCATGATCACGGCCCAGATGTCCGAGAGGAGCCGCGCCTTGCGCATCTCGGTACGCCACAGCCCCCGGGTCTGCGCGCGGAAGGCCCGCGCCTGGCTGCGGTGCCGGCCGAACGCCTTGATGATCCGGATGCCCAGCACCGACTCCTCGACCAGCGTGGCCAGATCGCCCGCCTGGTCCTGCGCGCGGCGGGCGGCCAGCGCGTACCGCGTCTCGAAGACGGAACACATGATCATCAGCGGCACGGCGGGCGCCAGCAGCACCAGGCCGAGCAGCCAGGACTGCGCGAACAGGATCGCGAAGCCGATCAGCACGGTGACGGTGTTGACCACCAGGAAGACCAGCGGGAAGGCGAGGAACATCCGCAGGATCTGGAGGTCCATCGTCGCCCGCGAGAGCAACTGCCCCGACGCCCAGCGGTCGTGGAACTCCACCGGCAGCCGCTGGAGATGCCGGTACAGATCCGCCCGCATCGCCGCCTCGACCCCGGCCAGCGGCCGGGCCACCAGCCACCGCCTGATCCCGAACAGCAGCGCCTCCAGCAGCCCGAGCAGCAGGATCAGCCCGCCGCCGAGCCACACCCCGGCCGGATCGTGGTCCGAGACCGGCCCGTCCACCATCCACTTCAGCACCAGCGGAATCAGCAGCGCCACGCACGACGCGCCCGCGCCCACCACCGCGGACACCCCCAACCGCACCCGTACCGCCCGCACATAAGGCCAAAGGCGCAGCAGCGACCGAATCGCTGATCTCGAACGGACGGCGGGCGCGGGGTCAGTGGTCGTGGCAGACATCCCTCCCGACATTAGGCGCGACCACCGACACCGCTCACCCTGTTTTCCGCCGCGCCCACGCCCCTCCGATCTCTTCCCGCCACAGGCACGGGGCCGCCCCCGCGATCACCTGTCGCACACCATGCGAATCCTTGAAGAATTCATTACCTCCCCATGACCCGAGGCCCCCGGACCAGACGGCGAGGCCGCCCTCCGCGTGGTCCCCGCGCCGGGGGCGGGTGAGGCCGTCGGGACTCGGCGGTGGCACCAGCCCGCTGGCGACCGTCACGGTGGACGGCAAGTCGTACGGCACCACCGCTCCGTGGACGCTCCCGGCGCCGACCCTGACCGGGCCACGGCCACTTGCGCCTCCGTGCTGCCCGACGTGGACCTCGTGGTCTCCGCGGTCGCGGACGGATTCGCCGAGAACGTGGTCGTCAAGTCGCGCGCGGCCGCGCAGAATCCGCAGTTGGCGGCCCTCCGGTTTCCCGTCACGCTGAATGAGAGTCGTATTCCGGCGGCAAATGAGTATCGCGGTCGAGCCGGAAGTGCGGCCACGGAGAAAGCGAAGTGTCGAACTTGTACCGCGGGTATACGGGTACCCATGGGGGACATGGCAGTACCCTGCTCGTGTGGCGGAAGCTGTGCGGAACGCTGGTGCGGGCAAGGTGTGGCATGAGATGCCAATTGCACCGGCACGACTGGGATGCGTACCGGTGCGGGTGCGGGGAGACGGCGAGGCGCATTCCGGAGACCTTATCGTGGCTGTTCGACGCTGCTGTGCCCGGTGACATCTTTGATCACGGCTTGGATGGCCATCTGGAAGTCCAGTCAATGCTTTTCGAGGCCGCGGTCCCAGCGGTTTCCGTAAATTTGGCCGGCTTGGGTATGGGGTAAAGCCATTCGTGTGAAGTCATCTTATGGTTACTCTGCTCCGGTTGGTTTCTGGAGAATCACATTCGAGTGAAGTTGCAGTTGGACGTCCTGATCTGGGTGAGGAGTACATTGCCGCGGCTCAATCGGGCATTTGGCTGCTAGAACGAAGGACAGATAACCAGGATTAAGGGCTGTCCCGCTCAATGGTCAGAGTGAGCAGCAGGTCTATGGCACCGGGGCTGGCTCAGGTTTCGAGGCGGCCCGGTCACCTGGCCGATCGTCGAAGCGCTTCCCGCCACTCGTCCTTCACATCGCTGGACTCATCCAGCGCGGGATCGCGCCTTCCGCCTGGCGCATAGGCCGGGGACCGCTCTGCGCGGAGCGGCACGTGGGCGCAGTACCAGGCCCGCTCGGCCCCCGCCTGCTCGGCGTCCGTGCCTGTCCGTAGATAGTCGAGTAGTGCGCTCATGACACGGCGTCGTCCGAAGGCGTAGACGGCTGGTTCGGCGAACCAGCGGCAGAAGCTAGGGTCCGGGTCGTAGACCGCTGCGGCCATCAACGCGGCGAAGAACTCTTCGGGTAGGTAGGCGCGTTGGAGCAGTGGCTTGCGCACCGCATGGGCCAGGTGCCGTGCCCGGCGGGTTTCCGGCACGTCGGCCGCGTTCCCGAGATCCATCAGCCGCGCCACCTCGGTGGCGCATGACAGGAATGTGCGTGCAGCTGCCTCGTTGTGCTCTTCGTCATCCATGGCGGCATTTTGGACCGACTCAGGCCGGGAGGTATGGGGCGGTGGTTGTTTCTCTGCCGAGTGAAACGATCGCAAGGTCACCGTGCCTCATCGTCGGCGGGACCCTGGTGCCCACCCTCCCGTGGCTGGGGGGAGTCCGGGGCCAAGGCTGCCGTCGGCACCGCTATGACTATCGTCACGGCGGCTACCAGGACACCGGTCTGGTCATCCCGCACCGCCGCCGTAAGGGCGAAGAACTTCGCCCCGGAAGGAGAAGCACAACCGCTCCCACAAACAGGTCCGCGCCCGCGTTGAGCACACCTTCGCCCGGATGAAGAGCTGGAAGATCCTCCGCGACTGCCGCCTCAAAGGCGATGGCGTGTACCGAGCTGTGCTCGGCGTCGCCCGGCTTCACAATCTTGCTCCGACCCGGTGACTGAGGGGGTCAATCCAGTGCAGGCATGTCAGAACCGGTCGGCCTCGGCGGCCTTTGGTGACCGCATTCCAGCCGAGTCCCGTTGGCGTCGGTCACTGTGTACTCAAGGACAATCCTGGTCGGATCGCCGTTCTCGTAGGGCCACACGGTGATGCCTCCCTCCCAGACAAGGGTGGAGAACCAGACATCGAGCCCTTCGGCTTCAGGTGCGACCGTGAAGACCTCCCCAGGCTTGAGGTAGAAGTCCTCGCCGTACGGCTCGATGAACAGACAGAGATCCCTTTCGCCAGCGTTCTCCACGGGAAGCTCACTGCGCCCCACTGTTCCCCCCAGCCCCCTACCGATGAACCGCTCCACCGTATCCGCCACACCGGCATCGCCGTCACCCAAGCCTTACAAACTCTCTGCGGGACAGTCCTTAGTTGAGGGAACGCGTGACGGGGGCGTTCACGTTTCGGCGGTTCGAGTTGACGACCGGAAGCGGGTCGTACGACCTGGCCGTGCCCACCGATGACGTGGAGACGGTGCGAGGGGACGCTTCTCGTGGTCGGTGGCGCAATGGTCGTCGAACTCGCCCCAGCAGGGCGGCGGTTCCTCGCCGCGCTGACCGACCTCGTTGTGGCCAGAGTGAGCCTGGTTGTACCGGTCGTCCGGGGCAACGGAATGGCCTCGCCGGGGCGGGTGGTGAGGGGCCGGTCGTGATCCGCCGGACAGGCCCTAAGGCGTTGGGACTCGGCGGAGGTTGCGGATGGCGGGGACGGAGAGGAGGAGGGTGCAGACGATGAGGGTGACCACGGCGCCGGTCTGGAGGACGTGGCGGGCGCCGAAGGCGGCGGAGGCGGGGCCGGCGAGGGACTGGCCGACCGGCATCATGGCGATGGAGCCGGCGACCTCGTAGGCGTGGATGCGGTTGAGGATCTCGCCGGGGACCTGGGTCTGGACGCTGGTGGCCCAGTTGACGCCCCAGTAGGCCCAGCAGATGCCGGATCCGAAGACGCAGGCGGCGATCGCGGGGACCGGGAGGTCGAAGCCGACCGAGGCGGGCATCAGGGCGGTGCCGAAGAGGGCGATGGAGCCCGCGCGCAAGGGGCGGTCCGCGCGTACGCGCATGGCGATCAGCGCGCCGACCGCGGTGCCGCCGCCGAGGGCGGAGTTGACGAGGCCGTAGGCGCCCGCGCCGTGCTCGGGGATGATCTGACCGGCGGCGAGCGGTATGTAGGGGCCGAAGACAAAGATCATGTAGCCCATCCAGATCACGATCACCCCCCACATCCAGGTGCGCGCGCGGAACTCCCGCCAGCCCTCCGCGAGATCGGCCTTGAACGTGCCAGTGCCAGTGCCAGTGCCAGTGCCAGTGCCCGACCCCGACCCCGTCCCGGCACCCGTCTTCGCCGGAAGCGGTCGCAGCCGCAGCGCGATCAGACACAGCGCGCTGACCAGATACGTGGACGCGTGGACGGCGAAGACGACGCCCGGTGAGGTGAAGCCGACCAGGACACCGGCGACCGCGGGCCCGGCCAGCCCCGCGACGGACTCGGCGGTACGGGTCACACCGTTGGCGCCCTGCACATCGGTGGCGACCCGCACGACCGTACTGGCCACGCCCGGCTGGAACATGGCCGCCGCCGTGCCGTTGACGACGGCGATCAGCGCCATCTCCCACAGCGTGATGTGGTGGGTGAGGAAGAGCACCGCCGCGGTGGACTGCGTGCCGACGCGTACGAGATCGGCGCCGATCATCAGCCGCCGCGCGTTGAAGCGGTCCGCGAAGACCCCGCCGAAGATCACGAATCCGGCGAAGCACGCGGTGGACGCGGCCATCACCAGGCCGATGTCACCGGCCGAGTAGCCGTACTGGATCAGGCCCGCGGACAGCGCGACCGGCAGCATCGTGTCGCCGAGCATGGCGACGGAGCGGGCGGTGAAGTAGAACCGGAAATTCGCCGACCACAGCCGCTCCTTGCCAGGAAGCGGGGACGTGCGCGGCAGGTCTACCGGGGAGGTACGCGGGAGGTCCACCGCGGCGTCGGACAATGGCATGAGATTCGGCTGCGAAAGCGGCTCGGCGGCATCGGCCCCGGCGCGGTCGGGGCTGGGCGCGGAAGAGGTCACCAGGACATAGTGGACTGGACCATTCGGTGTCGTCCACACCGGTCCACACCGGTCCACGCCATCCCCCGCGCCGGTCAACGCACCGGTCCACGCCATCCCCCGCACCGGTCAACCCCCCGGTCAACGCACCGGCCCCCGCCACCCCCCACCCCGGCCCCCGCCACCCCCCGCCGCCCGCCCGCTCCGGTGACCGAACTCACCCGCTGAGCAGCTCTTCCCGCCCCTCCCCGCCGCCGCACGCCCGGTACAGCCGTACGGACCTCTCCGCCACCGCCACCTCCGAACCAGCCGCCGCACGCGCCCCCTCCGGCGCCGCCGTCTGCTCCTCCAGAGCGGTGTCGACGAGCAGTTCGTACGCCGCCGCCCACGGCGACCCCGGCAGCGTGAAAGCGGCGGGCCGCGACCCCGCGTGCGCGATCAGCAGGAAGCTGTCGTCCACGACCGCCTCCCCCCGCGCGTTCCGCTGCGGAATCTCCTGCCCCGACAGGAACATCCCCAGCGTCGAGCCCGGCGCGAACCAGTCCTCGTCCGTCATCTCCTCGCCGCGCGGCCCGAACCAGGCCAGATCGCGCAGCCCCTCCGGCGCCTGCGCGAGCCCGGAGAAGAAGCCGCCGCGCCGCAGCACCGGATGGGCCCTGCGCAGGGCGATCAGCCGCGCCGCGAGATCGGACAGCGACCGCCAGGCCGGATCGTCCGCCAGCGACCAGTCGATCCAGCTCACCTCGTTGTCCTGGCAGTACGCGTTGTTGTTGCCGCCCTGCGTCCGCCCCATCTCGTCGCCCGCGACCAGCATCGGCACCCCGGTGGACAGCAGCAGTGTGGAGAGCAGGTTGCGGATCTGGCGGCGGCGCAGCGCGCTGATGCCGGGGTCGTCGGTCGGCCCCTCGGCACCGCAGTTCCACGACCGGTTGCCGTCGGTGCCGTCCCGCCCGTCCTCGCCGTTGGCCTCGTTGTGCTTGCGCTCGTAGCTCACCAGGTCGCGCAGGGTGAAACCGTCGTGCGCGGTGACGAAGTTGACCGAGGCGTAAGGCCGCCGCCCGCCCCAGTCGTACAGGTCGCTCGACCCGGACAGCCGGTACGCCAGATCGCGTACGTCCCCGGCCGCGCCCCGCCAGAAGTCCCGTACGGTGTCGCGGAACCGGTCGTTCCACTCCGTCCACAGCGGCGGGAAGGCGCCCACCTGGTAGCCGCCGGAGCCCACGTCCCACGGCTCGGCGATCAGTTTGACCCGGCGCAGCACCGGGTCCTGGGCGATCACCGTGAGGAAGGGGGAGAGCATGTCCACGTCGTGCGTCGAGCGGGCCAGCGCCGCCGCCAGGTCGAACCGGAAGCCGTCCACGCCCATTTCGGTCACCCAGTAGCGCAGGCTGTCGGTGATCAGCCGCAGCACGTGCGGCTGGACGACGCTGAGGGTGTTGCCGCAGCCGGTGTAGTCGGCGTAGCGCCGCGCGTCCTGCTGGAGCCGGTAGTAACCGCGGTTGTCGATACCGCGCAGCGACAGCGTGGGGCCGCCCTCGCCGCCCTCGGCGGTGTGGTTGTAGACCACGTCGAGGATCACCTCGATGCCCGCCGCGTGCAGCGCCCGCACCATCCGCTTGAACTCGCCGACCTGTTCGCCGCGCGTGCCGCTCGCGCTGTACGCGGCGTGCGGCGCGAAGTAGCCGATCGAGTTGTAACCCCAGTAGTTGCGCAGCCCCTTGCGCTCCAGGTGCTCCTCGTGCGCGAAGTGGTGCACCGGCAGTAGCTCGACGGCGGTCACCCCGAGCCGGGTCAGATGGGCGATGGCCGCCGGGTGCGCGAGACCGGCGTACGTACCGCGCAGCTCCGGCGGAATGTCCGGGTGCGCCCGGGTGAAACCGCGCACGTGCAACTCGTAGATCACCGAGTCCGACCAGGGCGTCTTCGGCCGGTGGTCGTCCTCCCAGTCGTCGTCATCGTCGACCACGACGCCCTTGGGGACGTACGGCGCCGAGTCGCGGTTGTCGCGCACGGTGTCGGCGACCTGCCGCTCGGGCCAGTCGCGCACGTGCCCGTACACCTCGGGGACCAGCGTGAAGTCGCCGTCCACCGCCCGCGCGTACGGGTCGAGCAGCAGCTTCGCCGGATTCCAGCGGGCGCCGGTCCACGGGTCCCAGCGACCGCCGACCCGGTAGCCGTACCGCTGGCCCGGCAGCGCGTCCGGTACGAAGCCGTGCCATATCTCGTGGGTCAGCTCGGTCAGCGGCGCCCGCGTCTCGGTGCCGTCCGCGTCGAACAGGCACACCTCGACGGACTCCGCCCCGCCCGCCCACAGCGCGAAGTTGGTGCCCGCGCGCCCGCCGGGACCGGCGTGGAAACGCGCGCCGAGCGGCTGCGCCGAGCCGGGCCACACGGTCGCGAGCCGCGGCGCCACCCGCCGGTCCGACGCACCGGACGGCAGCGATACGGAAGCCACCGGCGGATTCCGCGGTACGGCCGGGGCGAGTGCGACAGACGGGTCCCGCGGTACGGCCGGGCCCGGCACCGGCGACGGCGGCGGTACGGTCGCCACCCCCGGATCGCCTGCGGGCAGCGGAAGACCCTCCGGGCGTCCCACGACGCCGTGTTCGCGTGTCTCTGACACGTGTATGCCTCCCGCGGCTCCGAAGGACCGAGCTGTGACCAGGTGCGCTGTGCCGGCAGGGCGGGCCGGGTCCGTACCGTACGCCGGGTGTCCCTCCCCGCGTCGACGGCCGTTTCCCCGCACCCGCTGCTCCATTCATTCCCACCGGGGGGTACGGAGTCACACGGTTGATCGGTGCACGTGCCGGCGGACAGCGCGTTTCCCCGGCGGCGGTCGTCTCGTTGACGGTGCGTGAAGACAGCGGTGAGGCGCGTGCTGCGCGCGGGTGCGGGAGTGGTACTGGGTGCGACGCTGATCGCGGGCTGCGGGGGACCGGGCGGGTCCGGCGGGTCCGGCGGGACGGGCGGGGGTGACGACCGGGCGCCGAGCGCCACGTCGACCGACACCTCGACCGCCGTACCGGACGTCTCGCAGGCGGCCATCACCGTATCGCCCGGCGACGGCGCGAAGGACGTACCCGCCAGCGGGACGCTGCGCGTCACCGTCGGCCAGGGCAAGCTCACCGGGGTCACCGCCAAGAGCGCGGACGGCACCCCCGTGCCCGGCACCCTCGCCGCCGACGGCAGCGGCTGGCAGCCCACCGGACGCCTCGCGCTGGCCACCCGCTACACCGTCGACGCCTACGCGGTCGACGAGCAGGGCCGCCCGGCCGCCAAGCACGCCGACTTCACCACCCTCGTGCCGCAGCACACCTTCATCGGCTTCTTCACCCCGGAGAACGGCTCGACCGTCGGCGTCGGCATGATCGTCTCGCTGAGGTTCAACCGCCCGGTCACCGACCGCGCCGCCGTCGAACGCGCCATCACGGTCACGTCCGTACCCGCCGTCACCGTCACCGGCCACTGGTTCGGCGGCCAGCGGCTCGACCTGCGCCCCGCCGACTACTGGAAGGCCGGCACCCGCGTCACCCTCCACCTGCGGCTGCGCGACGTCCAGGGCGCGCCCGGCGTCTACGGCACCCAGTCCAAGGACGTGCGGTTCACCATCGGCCGCGACCAGCGCAGCACCGTGGACGCGGTGGCGCACACCCTGGTCGTCCGGCGCGGCGGCGCGGTCGTGCGCACCCTCCCCGCCTCGACCGGCGCGCCCCAGCACACCACGTACGACGGCGTGATGGTCATCGCCGAGAAGCACGCCGTCACGCGCATGAACGGCCAGACGGTCGGCTTCGGCGGCGAATACGACATCCCGGACGTCCCGCACGCGATGCGGCTGACCAACTCCGGCACCTTCGTGCACGGCAACTACTGGTCGCCCGCCGGGGTCTTCGGCACCACCAACGTCAGCCACGGCTGCATCGGGCTGCGCGACGTCAAGGGCGGCAGCGCCACCAGCCCGGCGGGCTGGTTCTTCGACCACTCCCTGGTCGGCGACCCGATCCGCGTGACCAACTCCCATGACCGCACGGTCGCCGCCGACAACGGGATGGGCGGCTGGAATCTCAGCTGGGCCCAGTGGCAGGCGGGTTCCGCGCTGTAGCGGCGGCCCCGCCCGTCCCGCGCGCGGGCTCGCCAGTCCGCCGCCCCCGTCCCGCATGCGCGGGCTCCCCGTCCGCCGCCCGTCCGCGCACGCAGGCTCCCCGTCCGCCGCACCCCCACTACACCCCCGACCGGCCCCGGTCCACAGCCATCTGGGACGGAACGGTGACAATCTCGTGAGCACTCGCGCTTGTTCCGTGTGATTGTCTTGCGCTGACCAGGGGAGTTCAGGTGTTCCGGGCGGTAGGGGAGAGCAAGAGTTGAAGCCGATATTGGCTGCGCCGGGTATCAGGAGAAACGTTCTGGTGCTGGCGCTCGGAGCGTTGCTGCTGATGGTCACCGCGTGCGGTGGCGGCGGTGGCGGCGGCAAGTCCGGCAGTGGGAACGGCTCCACGTCGGCCTCGAACGGCAAGGCGAACGCGTCGGACACGGTCGCCTCGACCGCCGTCGTGACGATCCTGCCGAAGGACGGCTCGACCGAGGTGTCGACCACGGGGACGCTGAAGGTCACGGCGCAGGGCGGCAAGCTCTCGTCGGTCGTCGTGAAGGACGACAAGGGCACGGAGGTGGAGGGCGCGATCTCCGCCGACGGCGCCGGATGGGTGCCGGCCGGGCACCTGGACACGTCCACGCAGTACTCGGTGGACGCGGTCGCCAAGGACGACGCGGGACGTGAGTCCGACAAGCACTCCAGCTTCACCACGGTCACCCCGAAGAACACCTTCGTCGGTTACTACACGCCGGAGGACGGTTCGACCGTCGGCGTCGGCATGGAGGTCTTCCTCAACTTCAACCGGCCGATCACGAACAAGAAGGCCGTCGAGGAAGGCGTCAAGGTCACCGCGAGCCCGTCGGTCCCGGTCGCCGCGCACTGGTACGGCGACCAGCAGCTCTACATCCGCCCGCAGGAGTACTGGGCGGCCGGTACGAAGGTCACGCTGAGCCTCAACCTCAACGGTGTCGAGGGCGCCCCCGGCGTCTACGGCAAGCAGCACAAGGACGTCCACTTCACCGTCGGCCGCCGCCAGGTGAGCATCGTGGACGCGGCCAAGCACACCATGACCGTCTACCGCGACAACAAGGTGCTGCGCACCATCCCGATCTCCTCGGGCGCGCCGGACCACACCACGTACAACGGCAAGATGGTCATCTCCGAGAAGTACGTGACCACCCGGATGAACGGCGACACGGTCGGCTTCGGCGGTGAGTACGACATCAAGGACGTGCCGCACGCCATGCGGCTGACCACCTCGGGCACCTTCATCCACGGCAACTACTGGGCCGCGACCTCGGTCTTCGGCAACAGCAACACCAGCCACGGCTGCGTGGGTCTGCACGACGTGCGCGGCGCGGGTGACGCGAGCACCCCCGCGGCCTGGTTCTACAACCAGTCGATCATCGGTGACGTGGTGCAGGTGCAGAACTCCAAGGACAAGACCGTCCAGTGGTACAACGGCCTCAACGGCTGGAACCTCCCCTGGAGCGAGTGGACGTCCTGACCGGGTTCCGCATCAGGTTCCGCATCGGGTTCCGCCCGTGTGAGGCACCGCACGTGAGCCGCGACGGCCCGCCCCTGACCTGGGGCGGGCCGTCCGTCGTACGCTCGCCCGTATGACTGTGACCTTTGAAGTCGACGAAGGCGTCGGCACCGTCCGGCTCGACAGGCCGCCCATGAACGCCCTGGACTCCGGCACGCAGGACCGGCTCAAGGAGGTCGCCGAGGAGGCGGCGCGGCGTCCCGAGGTGCGGGCCGTGGTGGTGTGGGGCGGGGAGAAGGTGTTCGCGGCGGGCGCGGACATCAAGGAGATGCAGGCCATGTCGTACGAGGACATGGTCGACCGCTCGCGGGCGCTCCAGGAGTCCTTCACGGCGGTGGCGCGGATTCCCAAGCCGGTGGTGGCGGCCGTGACCGGTTACGCGCTCGGCGGCGGCTGCGAGCTGGCACTGTGTGCCGACTACCGGATCGCGGGCGAGAACGCGAAGCTCGGACAGCCGGAGATCCTGCTCGGTCTGATCCCGGGCGCGGGCGGCACCCAGCGGCTGTCCCGGCTGGTCGGTCCCTCGCGCGCCAAGGACCTGATCTTCACCGGCCGGATGGTGACGGCGCGGGAGGCGCTGTCGCTGGGTCTGGTGGACGAGGTCGTCCCGGCCGACGAGGTGTACGCGCGGGCGCGGGCCTGGGCGGAGCGGCTGGCGCGCGGTCCCGCGTACGCGCTGCGGGCCGCGAAGGAGGCCGTCGACGCGGGTCTCGAAACGGATCTGGAGACCGGGCTGACGATCGAACGCACCTTGTTCGCGGGGCTGTTCGCGACGGCGGACCGCGAGACGGGGATGCGCAGCTTCGTCGAGGACGGACCGGGGAAGGCCACCTTCCGCTGAGCCCGCGGATGCTGACGCGTGGTCAGCCGGGGACGGCGATCCGACGCACATGCGGCTGAGCGTCGAACGGGTGCTCGGCTGACGGCGCGTCAGAGGTGACGCAGGGTGCGCGGCTCACCTTAAGGCAACCTTATGCCAGCCTTAAGGAATAGGAGGCCGCCACCATCCGCTGTGATGGTTGCATACGTCAACTCCACTGATCAGCAGGGCCGTTGAGGGGTGTTCTGTGCCCAGGGCATATGCCTAGTCACAGGCGTGGGGCGGCGTACTCCGTCGGACGAATTCCCCCGGTTACCCCTCGGAGCGCTGCAATTGCAGCCATCATGAAGTCATGGCGGGCCGGGGAGCATCTGAGCAGCCGCAGCGGGTGGACACCGCCGCGGGTGCGGTTCCCGTTCTCACCGACGACACGGCGGCCAAGGCCCTCGATCTGTACGGCGACCCGTCCGTCCAGGAGGTCCATCTGACCTCCCGTCCCGAATCCGCCTCCACCGCCCGGCGCCTGGCGCTCTCCGTGGTACGGGTCTGGGGCCTCCCGCAGTTCGCCGACACCGTGGAACTGCTCGTCTCCGAACTCGTGGGCAACGCCGTACGGCACACCGGGGCGCGGACGTTCGGGCTGCGGATGCACTGGCGCCGGGGCTGGGTCAGGGTCGAGGTGCGGGACCCCTCGCGGGCGCTGCCCTGCCTGCTGCCGGTCCGCGGCCTGGACGCCAGCGGCCGGGGCCTGTTCCTGGTGGACAAGCTCTCCGACCGCTGGGGTGTCGACCTCCAGCCGCGCGGCAAGACGACATGGTTCGAACTGCGGGTCCCGGAGCGGTAGTTCGCGCCCGGCGCGGGAGTCGGGGCCGTCGTGCGGGGGCATCGGGGCCGTACCGCCGTGACAGGCCCGGATATTGTGAAGAGGCCCTTCGCGTCGTGGTAACGACTGCGCAAGGGCCTCTTCGAACCGCCGCGAAGCAAGGGGGGTGTGGTTCGCGGCGTCTGTGGAACGGCCGAGCGCGGGTCGGTGCGGGCCGTTGAGAAGACTCTGGCACGCAGTGCCAGGCATGGTCAAACGCGTATATGGCTCACATCTGGACAAAAGAGGCATTGTGCCGCGCAAAGCAAGGGTGATGTGCGCCACCCGCCTTGTAAACCATGGATAAGTACGTTCATCTTCTTCTAATGATCGGAACCCTCGGGGATGTGGGGGGTACGCCCCTGAGGAGGGGTGGGGGTAGCCCCCACACGCAATGGGGGACACACCTGATGGGCCCGCGCGCGGCCGTGCGGAAGAGTCGGTGACACGACGACGGGCGCCCTCAGCGGCCGTCACCGACACAGGAGTTGACCATGGCCGCCAGCACGGCGATCACCGGCCCGGCGGCCATCGCGTCCCCGTCCTCGCGCACCGCGGCCCTCGCCTCCTTCGTGCGCTTCGTGCTGTGCGGCGGCGGAGTCACCGTCCTCGCCAGCGGCGTCCTCCTGCTGATCGGCGACAGCGTCCCCCTCGCCCTGTCCAACGCCGTCGTCACCATCGGCTCCACGGTCCTGGCCACCGAACTCCACGGCCGCTTCACCTTCGGCCGGGGCGGCGCCACCTGGTCCGACCACTGCGCCTGCGCGCTCACCGTCCTGCTGTCGTACCTCTTCACCACCGGGGCGCTGCTCGCCTACGCCTCCGCGTATCCGTCCGGCGACGCCCTCACCCGGCAGGGCGTCTACATCGCGGCCTCCGCCCTCGCCGGCCTCGGCCGCTTTCTGCTCCTGCGGCTCGTCGTCTTCCGGTCGGCCCGCGGCGGTGTCCGGCTCGGCCGCGCGGCGGTCGCCGTCGCGGCCTGACGCCCGACCGGTGACCGCTGCCCGCGGTCTACGCGGTGGCCGCCGCCGTACGGGCGAGGGCGGCGGCCTCGCCGCGGGAGGCGACGCCGAGCTTGGCGAGGATGTTGGCGACGTGGAATTTCACGGTGGACTCGCTGATGTGGAGGGCGAGGGCGATCTCGCGGTTGCGGCGCCCGAGGGCGAGCTCTTCGAGGACCTGCCGTTCCCTCGGATGGAGGGCGTCCAGCGGCCCGGCCGCAGCGGGGGCCGCCGGGAGGTCGGGGGACAGCGGCAGGGTGACGGTGAGGGTGGAGCCCCAGCCGGGCAGGGCGTCGAGGACGAGCCGCCCGCCGAGCGCCGTGAGCCGGTCGGTGAAGCGGTGGACGGCGAGCGCCTCCGGGGCGAGCAGGCCGGGCCCGTCGTCGCGTACCAGCACGCGGAGCGTGTCCTCGTCGAGCTGCCAGCTCACATGGAGCCGCCCCAGGTCGCCCTGCTCCAGCATGGCCAGGACGGCCCCGCGTACCGCCGCCCGCGCGCCGTGGGCCACGTCGGCGGCCAGCGTGCGGCGGGAGGCGGGAGGTCGCAGGTCCAGCTCGACGGGGCTGTAGCGCAGCAGCGGGCGCAGCTCGGCGGTGAGGCGGCCGAAGGCGGCGTCCGCGGGCTCCTCGCTCAGCTCCCGGTCCAGGTCGGCGCCCGCGCGCAGGTCGATCAGGGCCGCGACGGCCAGGTCCACGGCGCCGCGCCGCGCGGCGGTGTCGTCCAGCGACGCGGCGCGCAGCGTACCGAGGATCGCCGACAGTACGGAGGAGTGCGCGTCGGTCAGCTCCGCGATGGCTCGCGCCCTGGCCGCGGCGGCGGCCCGCGAACTGGCCGCCTGCGTCGGTCCTGCCTCCGCCATCCGGCGCTCCTGGTTGACGGTGACCAGGTCCCACAGGCCCTGCGCCACCGCCGTGACGTCGGCGTCCAGCGGCTCGGCCGAGGAGCGTACGACGACCAGCAGCGGGCCCGCGCCCGCGCCCGTGTCGGCGGCCTCGGTGGTCTCGGCGGGCTCGGCGAACTCACGCGCGGAGGCGACGGCGAGCACCGGGTGCGGCGCCCCGGCCAGCACCGCCTCGCCCTGCCAGGGCGCGCCCGCCGTCACCCGCCCGGCCAGGCGCGTCAGTTCGGCGCCGGTGATCCGGCCGGTCAGCTCCTCATCGCCGAAGGCCGCCGTCGGAGTGAACGTGCAGACGGCGCTCCGCCGGGCGACCGCCCGGTGCGGCACCAGGTCGGTCAGCACCTCCGACAGCCGCCGCATGGTGTCGGGCAGCGGTGCGCGGGTGACGACCAGGGCCCGCGCGAGGGCGTCCTGCGGGCGGATTCCGTCATGGCTCGGCATGCCTCCCGAGCGTACGGCGGCGATGATGGGCGCGGACTGTCCTTTCGGCCGGGCGGAACCGTCCGAACGGCGGGCCGGGTCGGCGGCGGCCCGCGGCGATGCTGGGAAGTGCCCTGAAGGACCCCGGGGAGTGCCGGGGACACCCGGGGAGTTCCCCGGGACACCCGGGGAATGCCCGGGGACGCCCGGGGAACGCCTAGGAGGTGCCGGCGGAACGCCCGGGGAATGCCGCCGTCGCACCGGGGCGCCGCGTCTCCTCGGGCGCCCGCCAAGGCAATTGCTTCAGGTTTCCGAATGTTCTCGAATATTTTCGAGCCCTCCGAAGGATTGTGAACCCATGACGAAGTCCATCGCCTTCACCGAATACGGCTCCGCGGACGTGCTGCGGGCCGTGGACACCGACGTGCCGGAGCCGGGCCCCGGCCAGGTGCGGATCACGGTGCGCACGGCGGGCGTGAACCCGCTCGACAGCAAGATCCGCGCCGGTTACATGGAGCAGGTCTTCCCCGTGGACTTCCCGCATGTGCCGGGCCTTGAGGTGGCGGGTGTCGTCGAGGCGCTGGGCGAGGGCGTCGAGGGCCTGGCGGTCGGCGACGACGTCTTCGGCCAGACCGCCACCGGCGCCTACGCCGAGCGGGCGCTCGCCGAGGTCGCGAAGGTCGCCCTCAAGCCCGGCACGCTGAGCTGGGAGCAGGCGGCGGCGCTGCCGGTCGCGGCGGAGACCGCGTATCGCGCGCTCGACATGCTCAAGGTGCGGCCCGGCGAGACGCTGCTGATCCACGGCGCGGCGGGCGGCGTCGGCACCGTCGCCGTACAGTTCGCGGTCGCGCGCGGCGTCAAGGTCGTCGGCACGGCGAGCGAGGCCAACCACGAGCACCTGCGGGCGCTCGGCGCGGTCCCGGTCGCCTACGGGGACGGGCTGGTGGAACGGGTGCGGGCCGCCGCACCCGAGGGGATCGACGCTGCGCTCGACGCGGCCGGGCGGGGCGACGCGCTCCAGGCGTCGGTCGAGCTGACCGGCGGCACCGAGCGGGTGCTGTCCATCGCCGACGCGCCGGGCGCGGGCAAGCTCGGCGTCCGCTTCACCTCGGGCGCCGAGGGGTACTACGGCGAGCCCGCCTTCGCGGAGGCGCTGGCGCTGTTCGCCGCGGACAAGCTGACCATCGCCGTCCACGAGGTGTTCCCGCTGGAGGCGGCGGCCGACGCGCAGCGCGCGAGCGAGGCCGGGCACCTGACCGGCAAGATCGTGCTCAAGGTGTCCGAGGGCGTCTGACGCGCGGACCCGGGGACGCGGCGTGACGGCGGGCGGTACGGGCGGGCTCCGTACCGCCCGCAGCCGTACCGCCCGCCGCCGTGTGGCCCGCGATCCCTGTGAGGTCCCCGGCCTTTGTGGGGTCCCCGGCCCTCGTGGGGTCCCCGGCCCCTGTGGGTCCCCAGCCCCTGTGAGGTGTCCGGCCCTCGTGAGGTCCCCGATTCCTGTTAAGTTAGGGCACCCTAACCTTAATGATCAGAGGGAGTCAGGGTGAGCAGCGAGGTCTTCAGGGACGCCTGGGGCATCCCCCACCTCCGCGCGGACAGCGCCCGCGAACTCGCCTTCGCTCAAGGCCGGAACGCCGCCGTCGACCGGGCCTGGCAGCTGGAGACCGAACGGCACCGCGCGGAGGGCGGCACCGCCGCGTTCCTCGGCGCCGACGCCGTCGAGTGGGACCGCTTCGCCCGCCGCGCGCTGCTGGCCGACACCGCCCGCCGCTGCCACGCCCGGCTCGACCGGGACACCGCGCGGTGGGTCGCCGCCTACGTGGACGGCGTCAACGCCGGGCTGCCCCAAGGCGCGGCGCAGGCACCGGAGTTCGCCGCCACCGGCCTCGCACCCGGCCGCTGGCAGCCCTGGACGCCGCTGGCCGTCTGGCTCTCCACCCACATCCTCTTCGCGGGCTTCCCCGCCAAACTCTGGCGGTACGAGGCGGCCCGGCGGCTCGGCCCGGACGCCGTCGCGGCCTTCGCCACCGACGGGCCCGGCACCGCGGGCAGCAACGGCTGGCTGATCACCGGGGACCGCACCGCCACGGGCGCGGCGCTCCTCGCGGGCGACCCGCACCGCTTCATCGAGGCACCGGGCGTCTACCAGCAGATCCGCCTGGCCTGCCCGGAGTTCGACGTCGTCGGCCTCGCCGTCCCCGGCGTCCCGGGCCTCGCCCACTTCGGCCACACCGGCCGGGTCGCCTGGGCCATCACCAACGCCATGGCCGACTACCAGGACCTCTACCGCGAACACCTGCGCCGCGCCCCCGACGGCTCCGTCCGGGCCCTCGGCCCCGACGGCTGGGAGCCCGCCGCTTCCCGTACCGAGTCCGTCGCCGTCGCGGACGCCGACCCCGTCCGCGTCGAGATCGTCGAGACCGCACGCGGCCCGGTGATCATCGGCGGCCCCGACGCGCCGGAGAACCCCGACGCGCCCGAGACCCCCGCCGCGTCGGACGGCGGCGCGTCGGACGGCGGCGCGGACACCATCTGGAACGCCGTCAGCCTGCGCTGTCCCGCCCGCGCCGGAGCCGAACTCGGCTTCTCCGCACTGCCGTCGCTGCTGCGCGCCACCACCGTCGGCGACGTCGACCGGGCGCTGGACGGCTGGGTCGAGCCGGTCAACGTCGTGCAGGCCGCCGACGCCGAGGGCGGCCTCCTGCACCGGACGGCGGGCCGGGTGCCCGTACGGCATCCGGACAACTCCCTGTACGCCGTGCCCGCGTGGCGGAAGGAGCACGCGTGGACCGGCGCCTACGCGCCCCTGCCGCGCGCCGACGTCCGCGACGGCCTCGCGGTGATGGCCAACGCGCGCGAACTGGCCGCCCCGCTCGGCACGGAATTCGCCGCGCCGCACCGCGCGCGCCGCATCCGCCGCCTACTGGCATCCGCCGACGACTGGACGGCGGACGGCATGGGGGCGATCCACACCGACGTCCATCTCGGCTCCGCCCGCGCCCTGTTGGACCACGTGGCCGACCTCCAGGGCCCTGACACGCCGCCGCTGAGCCCCGCGGCCTCCGCTCTCGGCGCGCGGCTCCTGCGCTGGGACCGGCGGATGGCGGCCGAGAGCACTGACGCCGCGTCATACGCCGTACTGCGGGCGGCGGTCGTCCGCGGTCTCGCCGCGCACTCCGCGCTCGCCCCGCTGGCCGAACTCGTCCATCCGCCGTCGTATCCCGCGACGTTCACGCCGTGGCTGGCACTGGTGCCCCGGGTGGCGTTCGCGCTGGAGACGCTGCTGGGCGGCGGGCTCATACCCGCGCGGGACCGGGCCGAGATCGTACGGGCCGCGCTGGAGGAGACGGCGGGGGCCGGTGCGGGGGAGGCGGGTGCGGGGGAGCGGACCTGGGGGGAACTGCACCGGCTCGCGCCCTGGCAGGCGCTGCCGCCCGACGCGTACGGGCACGCGCCCGAGGTGTGGCCGGGGCTGGCGGGGGACCACGACTGCGTGCTGTCCACGTCCAGCGTCCCCGGCATCACCCACCACAGCCTGCGCGGGCCCGCCGCCCGCTACGTATGGGATCTGGCCGACCGTGAGAACAGCCGGTGGGTCGTGCCCTTCGGAGCGAGCGGAGTGCCCGGCGGCCCGCACCACCGCGACCAGCTTCCGTACTGGCTGCGCGGCGACCTCGTCCCCGTGGTCACCGACTGGACCCGACTCACCAGGGAGACCTCTGTGCCCGAAGCCCCCGAAGCCCCCGAAGCCCCGAAAGCACCCGAAGCGCCTGCCGCTGGCCCCGCTGGAGCCGCCGCCTTTCACGGGCCGCCCGCCGGCTTCGGGACCGTCCGCTTCGTGCCCGTCGACCCCGACCGGGACATCGACCTCATCCACGCGTGGGTCACCCAGGAGCGGGGCCGGTTCTGGGGCATGGGCGACGCGACCCGCGACCAGGTGCGCGAGATCTACGCCTTCCTGGACTCGCTCGACACCCACCACGCCTATCTGGTCCGCCGCGACGACCGCCCCGTGGCCCTCTTCCAGACCTACCAGCCGGAGGCCGACCCCATCGGCGACTTCTACGAGCGGCTGCCCGGCGACGTCGGCGTCCACGTCTTCGTCGGCCCCATCGACCCCGGCGCCGAACGCGAACCCGACTACACGCGGCACCTGTTGACCGCCTTCCTCGCCCACGTCTTCGCCGACCCCGCCTGCCGCCGTATCGTCGCGGAACCCGACGCCCGCAACACCCGCGCGATCGACCGTCTCCTCAGCACCGGCTTCACCCTCGGCCCCCGCGTCGAACTCCCGGACAAACCCGCTCAGTTCGTCTTCCTCACACGCGACTTGACCACTGGTTGACCAAAAGAAAGCCGATACCGCGACCGGGAACCCTTCAGGTAGCGTGAAACGTCTCTACTGATGATCAGCTGTTGATCACCGGTTCACCACCCGTGAACACCACCCGCTGAACACCACGCGCCGACGGGGGAATTGACGCATGGGTGGTCCGAGCGACTGGCACATACTCGACATGGATCGCGATCCGGTTCCGGGTGACGCGTCGCGGGTGAAGACGTTGTCGCGGCAGTTGCACGAGTTCGCGGACGATGTGGGCGGCGCGCTGCGGCTGGTGAAGGGGATGCAGTCGGAGGACGCGATCCTGGCGTGGGCGGGGCTATCGGCGGACGCGTTCCGGGAGGAGTTCGGGTCGACGCCGAAGAATCTCGACAAGCTGCATACGTCGTACCGGATCGCGGCAGAGGCGCTGGAGTCGTACTGGCCGGATCTGGAGCACGCGCAGTACCAGGCGGACCGCGCCCTGGCCGACGGGCGCACGGCGCATGCCCGGCTGGTCTCCGCGCAGAGCGGTCTGAACGGTGCGCAGGACTGGGTGCACACGGCCACGTCGACCGCCGACTCGTACGATCCGGCGAAGAACCACGGCGCGACCGTCCCGCCGCCCGATTCGGACCAGGTCCGCCAGGCCACCCGTGACCTGGCCGCCGCCAAGGCCCGTCGGGCCGACGCCCAGCTTGTGGGACGTGCTCTTCGCCGTCCTGGACTGCGTCCCCATGACCAAGGGCCTGACCTCCCTCGGCAAGCTCGCCGAGCTCTACAAGGCGGGCGGCCTGCTCAAGATCGGTGCCCACGCGCTGGGTTCGGCCAAGGGCGCGCTCAAGAACATGGCATCGCTGATCCGGGACGGCGGCGAGGGTCTCCGGGCGATCACGGTCGCCTTCAAGGGCGGCGACCGGCTGCCCGGCGGCACCATTCCCTTCCGCGATCTGTCACCGAAGGCCAAGCAGTTGGTGAAGGCGCTGGAGGACGGCCACATCCAGATCCGCCCCGCCGAGGTGAATGTCACCCACCTCGCGGAACTCCAGAAATTCGCGGGTGTGGAACACGCCATCGTCCAGGGCCCCGGCGGCGAACTGCGGCTTTTCCGGGGCACGGAGATCGGCAGTTCCATTCCGAAGGACCTGCGCGGCCGGGGCTACAAGTTCACCGTCCACACCCACCCCGAGGACCGCATACCGGGGCCGCCGACCGATATCGAACGGGCCCGGGGAATGCGGAACAGTATGCAGTTCGACCTCGACAACAAGGCGAGCAGGCACGTGGAAGCCGTGGTCAGCCGCGACGGCAATGTCACGTTCTTCGACCACAACGGAATTATCGACGTGCCACAGGGGCAATATCCGCCGGGCGGTCCCATGAATGACCGCGGGTACGTGGTGAGAGTGCCTCATGTATAGTCGGCGTGAATCACCTTCAGCGACGGCATTGAGTGTGAGTACGGAGGATTCGGGCGCGATGAACGGACCCAACGCCTGCCAGTTCTGCGGACGTTATGTCCTCCAGGTGCCGGGCTGGACCACGTTCGTGAAGAGCTACCGAATGCTGCTGGCGCCCTGGGACCCCCAAGAGGGGTTCCTGGAAGGCTCCTTCCACCACTCGTGCCTGCGCACCTCCCCGTACCGGCGGGAGTTCCGCGCGGACGCGCTGCGGCAGCTCACCCAGGGCGACCACGACGTGGAGGTCGAGTTCGAGGGGCGGACCCGGCAGCAGCGCCGCCCCGGAATGGCCTTCACCGAGCAGGTGTTCTTCGGCGCGTCCGGCGAGCTGTTCCGCCATGCCAACGTCGACAGCTGGGTGTTCGTCGAGAAGGACGGCCCCTGGCATTTCCTCTCCGCCGACGACGTGCGGACGCTCGCCGCAGGGAGTCCGCTGCGGAAGTCCTCGGAAGCCGGTACGACACGGCTGCCGAGCGACCCCGGCGAATCCGTCGCCGAATGGACGCTGCCGGAACTGCTCGACTTCCTCGAAGTCCGCGACCTCTACCAGGAAGTGCTCGACCGGCTCGAACCCGAATACACCTTCTGGGAGTACAACGCCATCGCGCCGAAATACTTCCTCGACTACTCGGTGGACTGCGTCCAGCCGCTCCCCGCCGAACTGGCCGCATTCTGCGCCACCTACACGTACCGCGCCCGCAGCCTGGACTGGGAGGACGGCGACGCATGAGCGAGGACCGGCTGGCGATACCGCTCGACCTGCTGGAGGACTTCGCCACGATGCTCGGGTTGATCACCAAGCGGCTCGACGACACGAAGGCGACCCTGCGGGCCTTCGAGGACGACATGGGCGACGGCAGCGTCGCCGGCGCGCTCGACCACTTCCAGTCCAACTGGAAGGACGGCAGGGGCGACATCCACAAGCAGCTCACCGGCCTGGAGAAGATGGCGACCACCGTGGTCAGCGAGATCCGCAAGGTGGACACCGACCTGGCCAAGCAGCTCGCCGACTCCACCGAGAGCGCCCCCGGCCCGCAGCAGGGGCCCGCCCCGCACGGCACGAAGGAATAGCCGGTCATGAACGAGAGCACGCCGGAAGCCCCCGCCGCCCCGCCGGTCGGCGTCTCCCTGTCCGTACCCGAGTCGTGGTGGGAGTTCGACGTACGGCCCGAGGGCCGCGAGGAGACCGTCCGCGCGCTGATCGACGCGCGCGTCCGGGCCGTCCCCGAACTGGCCCCGTACCGCAAGGACCTGGTCGCGCTGCTGCGCCGGATGGCCCGTGACGCCCATGACGCGGGGGCGCTCTACTGCGGCTGCATGGCCGAGAACTTCGAGGGCGTCCCGCTGACCGCGATGGTCACCGTCACCGTCGTGAGCGCCACCGGCTCCCAGGGCTCCACGCTGAGCACCGACCCGCGCGTCATCGCCGACACGCTCAGGACGATCACCCCCCGCCGCGAAGGCGACGCCTGGCGGCGGGTCACCACCGTCGAGATCCCCGAAGTCGGCCTGTGCGCCCGCACGGTGGGCGTCGAGGACGTCCCCGTCGAGCAGGGCGACACCCGCACGGTCCGGATGGCGCTCACCCAGACCTACATCCCCGTTCCCGGCCGCCCCGCCGAGATCGTCCTCGTCTCCGGCGCCAGCCCCGTCCTCGACCTCGCCGAAGCGTTCCACGACATCTTCGACGCGGTGACGAGCACCTTCCGCTTCGCGACGGCGTAGGGCACGCGGCGGTACGCGGCGAGGGCGGGCGGGCCCGGCAGGGGGTCCGCCCGCCCTGGTACGCGGGGGAGGCGTTCAGCTCTCCTGGAGGTGCGGGCTTCGGGCGGTGTCAGCTTCCGAAGACCTGGAAGTCCCAGAGGGAGTAGCCGTAGGCCGTGGCGCGTTGGGTGCCGTACACGCGGATGTAGCGGCCGGTGCAGTTGACGTTGAGGGTCTGGAGGCCGCCGGTGCCCGCCGTGGTGCTGTAGCAACTGGTCCAGTTGGTGCCGTCGTTGGAGACCTGGATCTGGAACGCCTTGGCGTAGGCGGCCTCCCAGTTGAGCTTGACCTGGTTGACGGCGTGCGAGGCGCCGAGGTCGACGCGCAGCCACTGCGGGTCGCTGAAGGCGCTGGACCAGCGGGTGGTGGTGCTGTTGTCGACGGCGGCCGAGGCGGGGGTGCCCGCGTTCTCCGTGGAGGAGGCCGTCGCGGGCTTGTTCAGCGCCAGGTTGGTGCCGTTGGACGGCGGAGTGGTGCTGCCCGGGCCCTTGTTGTAGACGGCCACGTAGTCGATGTTCATCTGGCCGCCGCTGACGGTCGCCGCGTTGGGGCCGCCGCCGAAGGCGTCGGGGAAGCCGCCGCCCATCGCGAGGTCGTAGATGATGAAGAACGGGTGGTCCACCGCGTTGGCCCAGGTCGTGGCGTCGACCTGATTGGCGTTGACGGTGAAGTAGTTGGCGCCGTCCAGGTACCAGCGGATCTGCTCGGGCGAGACCGAGCGGTCGATCTGCACGGCGTAGGTGTGGTAGCCGGTCTGGCAGCCGGAGCAGGCGCGTTCACCGCTGCCGATGCCGGTGGACTCGTTGCACGGACCGCCGGGGTTGACACCGCAGTGCAGCGTGCCGAACACCGAACTGCGGGAGTTGATGTCCTCCATGATGTCGACCTCGCCGGAGGTCGGCCATGTGGTGCCGGTGCGCAGCGTCGAGCCGAGCATCCAGAACGCGGGCCAGTAGCCGGCGCCGTTGGCGGTCGTCAGATTCGGCTGCTGGATCGACGACTGCATCATCACGACGCCGCCGGGGGGCGCACCGAAGGACGACGACTGCGTCTCGATCCGGCCCGAGGTCCAGCCCGCGCGCGGGTCGCTGCCCGAGTGGAGGGCGCGCAGCACGAGATGGCCGTTGCCGTCCTGGAAGACATTGGACGTGCTGTTGGTCATCGTCTCGATCTCACCGGTGCCGAAGCTGCTGCCGGGGCCGGTGTCGTACTTCCAGTTGCCGCCGTCGACCCCGGTGCCCGAGGCGCCGTTGAAGTCGTCGCTCCAGGTGGTGGTGAAACCGGCCGGAGGGGCGGGTATGGCGGCGGGTGCGACGGCCGGGGCCGCCGCGGGGGTGGCCGCGCCGCCCGGGCTCGCCACCGCCGTCAGGCCGGCCAGGGCCAGCGCGCCGACGGCCAGTGCCGCGAGGCCGATCCGGGTGCGGGAGCGGCGCCCGCGGTGCGACGCGGCGCCGGCCGTACCGGCCCGGTCCTGAGGGTCGTGCCCGTGGTCCTGCTCTGGTGCGTGTCCGGTGGACATGCGAGATCTCCTGTCCCGACGAAGCGTTGTGGGGGGTGCGCCCGTGTGCGGAGTACGGCGTGACCGCCGCGTACGGCGTGACCGCCGTGTACGGCGGGGCCGTTGAGCGCGGCGTGACCGCTGGGTGCGGCGGGACCGCGCGTTACGGCGTAACCGTTTCCGGCGGCTCAGGGCGCGTGCGGGAGCGCTGACTGCGAGAGGCTGCCGTGTGGCATCGCGCTGCCTTCCGGCGTGGCGTGCATGAGGACTCCTGACCGGGTGGGGGACCGTGTACAGGGTGGGGCACGCTCGTGAGAGCGCTCTCTCAAACAGGTAATGGTCTATAACTCCGCCATGCGCGCGTCAAGGCGTGGGGCAGAAAAGCCGGGCAGCGCGAAGGGGCGGACCCCGCCGGGCCCGCCCCTCACATGTGCCTCACGCGTCACTCAGGCGTACGACGACCTGCGACGACGTGACGCCGTACGAATGACGACCTGCTACGGCTTGATCTTGACGACCTGCGGGTCGTGGTCGCTCGTCTGGTTGGCGAACTCCGAGTTGATGTGCACCACGTCGTAGTCGACGTGCTTCAGGCTGGGGCTGACCAGGATGTGGTCCAGCACCTGGGAGTTGCCCTCGTACACGTAGGAGTAACGTTCGTCCTTGGGCAGGGTGTTGACCAGGTCGGTGAGGACCGTGCCGTTGCCGGTGAGGGCCTGGGCGGCGGGCGAGAACTGGTAGTCGTTCAGGTCGCCGAGGACCACGACGTTGGCGTTGCGGTCGGCCTTCTCGAGCTGCTGCACGAAGTCGTGCTCCAGGATCGCCTGGCGGTTGCGCTGCACCTCCGAGCTGCGGACCGGCGGCTGGAAGCGGCTGTCGATGCCCTGGTCGCCGCCCTTGCTGTTGAAGTGGTTCGCGATCACGAACAACTTCTCGCCGCGGAAGGTGAATTCACCCACCAGCGGCTTGCGGCTGCTGTTCCACGCCGGGTCGGTGGGCGCGATGCGGCCGGGGGAGACGGTCAGCGCGGTCTTGGAGCCGGTGCCGGTGATGCCCACCGCGGTGGTGGAGTCGCCGCCGGGACGGTCGACGAAGCTGACACGGTCGGGGTTGAACAGGAACACCGAGCGGATGTTGCCGCCGGGCTCCCCGCCGTCCTTGTCGTTGACCGGGTCGATCGAGCGCCACTGGTAACTCGGTCCGCCCGCCGCCTTGATGGCGTCGGTCAGCTTGGTCAGCGTCTTGTCCGCGGCGACCGTGCCGTCGTCGGTGGCGCCGTTGTTGTCCTGGATCTCCTCCAGCGCCACGATGTCGGGCGAACGGAGGTTGGTGACCAGGCCCTTGGCGAGCGCGTCGAACTTCGACTGCGGGTTGCCGGGCGCCAGGTTCTCCACGTTGTACGTGGCGATGGTCGCCTGGTCCGACTTGGCCTTGTCGGTCACCTCGGGCTTGAGGCCACCGCTCTTGACCGTGCCGATCGTGCGCGCCTGGACGGCGAAGGTGCCCGCGTACTGGTTGTAGTCCAGCGGACCCGCCGTCGTACCGCGCAGCGTGTCGCCGACGTTCGCCACCGGGAACGCCTGCGTGGCGGTCGGGATGAGCGACTGCACCATCAGGCGGCCGGAGTTGGGCTGGTCGTAGCCCGTGTAGAGGGTGCCGCCGCGCTTGGTCTTGTTCTGGTCCGCCTTGACCGTCACCCACAGCTCGGAGTACGGGTCGGTGGCACCGACGACGCGGCTGTCACCGATCTGCACGTTCATGCCCTCGAGCGAGGCGAAGAGGTCGAGCGCGTACTCGTCGGGACGCAGCGGCAGGTTCTCGATCGTGCCGCCGCCGACGGCCGGGACGAACGCGTCGGGGACGCTCTTCTTGTCCAGGACGACGGGCGCGGGGAGCGCGTTGCCGTGCGAGACCACCGTGGCGGCGGCCTTGGTCAGCTCGGTCACCGGCTGGCCGCCGGCGGAGGTGCCGCCCGGGTAGTAGTCGGAGACGGTGCCCGCGAGCGAGACGCTGTCGCCGACCGCGACGGTCGGGGTGACCGAGCCGGTGAAGACGTAGATGCCCTCGCTGGTACGGGGGTTGGCGTCCGGCGTCGGGTCCTGCACCCAGTAGCCCTGCGAGGAGCCGAAGGAGCGGACGCCGATGACGATGCCGGTCACGCCGGTGACCGCCTTGCCCGCGAGCGGGGAGAGCCGGGTGTCGCCCTGGATGTCGTGGATCTTCGCCTCGACGCCGGTCGGGGGCGAGGTGGGCGGCGTGGTCGGCGGGGTGGTGGGGGGCGTCGTCGGGCCGCCGCCGTCACCTGCGGCGCCCGGGGTGGGCGCGCCCGCGGTGAAGTCCGCCGCGTTGTCGTCGGTGTCCGTCAGGGCGGGGCGCGCCACCGAGTCGGTGTTGCTCGCCCCGGCCGCCGGGCCGTTGCCCTCGAACACCGCGGCCGTGCCGTAGCCGACCAGGTCGCGGATGGTGCCGTCGGCGGCGCAGTCCGCCTTCGTCACGCAGGTCAGCGGGTCGGTGCCGTGCACAAGGGCGACCGTTCCCGTCGTACCGGACATGTTGATGGCGCCGACCACGTTCGGCGACGGCAGCGCCGTCGTCCCGCCGGTGCCCGCGGCCTCCTGCACCAGATACCGCGCGCCCGCGCCGAGCGACCCGGTCAGCGGCGTCACCTGCCACTTGGACGTCGGCGTCGGCGCGCCCGGCAGGTACTGCACGCTGTACCCGCTCAGGTCCAGCGGAGCGCTGCCCGAGTTGGCCAGCTCGATGAAGTCGTTCGTATACGTGGCACCGGAGTTGCCGCCGCCGCCGTACACCTCGGACACCATCACATCGGCGGACGGCGTCGCGAAGGCGGTGTGCACGCCGACCGCGGCCAGCACCACCGCGCCGGCTATCCCGATCGTGACCAGCCGCTTGCGGTTCCCGGCAGTACCGGGTCTGTCAGGGCGGGGCTCTGCCCCAGAGATGTGCGACACCGGTGAGGGTCTCCTTCGTGCGGTGCGTTGAACGCGATGAATACGTCGTGTTTCCACGTCTCATGACGGCACATCACCATGAGCCGGAATGAGCGATCCGGCTCAAGATACGCGCGTAGACCCCGCCGTAGAAGGAGCCGAGAGGTTAAATCTGCGTAGTTCCCGACGACGCTTTCCCGTACCGCCGATCAGTCCCCCCGCCCAGTGCTACCGCCAGGACCGCGGCTGCGCCGACGGGCGAGAGTCGCCGCGTGCCGCTTTCCGGCCTCTTCGGCGAGGACGGCGCGCAGCTTCTCGCGCCTGCGCCCGCGGGTCTTCACCGCGTGGCAGTTCGGGCACAGGGCGACCATGTTGCTCGGGTGGTCGCGTCCGCCGAGCTGGAGGTCGACGACGTGGTCGATCTCCACTATGGCCGCGCCGCTCGGTGTCGTGTCCGCGGGCTGGCCCGTGCAGCCGGGGTTCTCGCAGAGTCCGCGGCAGCGCTCGAGGACGGCCTGACGCGCCGCGCGCGACCGGACGTAGCGCTCGGTGGTGGTGCTCACGCGGCCGGTCCCGCGTCGCTTCTCGTGGTGCTCGGCGGCGCGGCAGAGCCGGTCGTAAGCGGCCGCGAGGACAACGGGGTCGGGGGTGAAGCGTTCCGCGCCCTCGGCGACCTGGCCGTCCTGATACGGCTGACCGTCCTCATGCGGCCCGGTTCCGTACCGTTCGGTCTCGTGGGTGTCGTGGGTCTCGTCGGGCACGTCGACTTCGTCGTCATCGAGCCCGACCTCGCGCAGGAGCGGGCCGGGGTCGACGTCCTGGTAGTACGTGTCCACGAGCGTGTCGACGACGACGGCCCGCGCCTCGCCCGACCGGCGCAGCAGGTCGTACACGGCCTCGGTCAGACCGCCCGACGGCTGCTGCTCGGCGAACCAGCGCGCCAGCGTCGCATCACCGTGCGCGGGCGGTACGGCGCCCGAGTGGCCGGACAGCTCCCACAGCCCCGCGCGGTACAGCGCCGCCACCGGATAGTCGGCCCGCGCCCGCTCGCCCCGCGTCCCGCGCCGTTCGAGCAGCCCGCCCAGCTCCTCCTCGACGCGGCTCCACGGCAGCACCCGCGCGCGCCCCCGCCCCGCCCGCCCGAGCGCCCAGAGCAGCGTCATGGGCTGGTACAGCAGCGGGGCCCCTTGCGCCTTGTTCACCTTCAACCGCCCTATGCGGCCGACGAGTTCGCCGTACGCGCCCAGCAGGACGGCGTTGTCGTCGGACCCGGACCCGGCCCCGCTCGCAGCTTCGGCCCCGACTTCGACTTCGACTTCGACTTCGACTTCGGCCTCGACTTCGACTTCGGCCTCGGCCTCGGCTTGAGCTTCGACCACCGTGTAGCCGAGCGCGCGGAGCACGCCGACGGCGGCGGCCAGCCCGCCGGAGAAGTCGGCCGGGGCGAGGGGCTGCCGGCCGGGGAGGTAGCCGTGGGCCACGCCCACGATCGCCTTGGAGTCGTACCGCTCTCCGTCGTGCAGGAGGAAGTAACGCAGCGCGGGGCGGAAGCCGTACGTCCGCAGGAACGCGTCGCGGCCGAGCCGGTCGAACTCCTCGAGCGCCCGGCTGATTTCCGTACGGGTGACGTCGCTCGGTGCCATGGCGGAAGGGTAAGGGGTGCGAACGGCCACGGGCGCGCCTGGCGGGGTCAGGGGCGGGGCCCGGGTCAGGCGATGGTGACGGTGATGCCGGCTTCTTCGAAGGCGGCGGCGGTTTCCGGGGGGATGGCCTCGTCGGTGATCAGGGTGTCGATGGTTTCGAGGCCGCAGACGCGGGCGAAGGCGCGGCGGCCGATTTTGGAGGAGTCGGCGGCGATGACGACGCGTTGGGCGCGTTCGGCGAGGAGGCGGTTGATGCTGGCCTCGTCCTCGTGGTGGGCGTAGACGCCCTGGGCGGGGTCGAGGGCGTCGATGCCGAGGACGGCGATGTCGAGGATGATCTCCTGGAGGACGCCGCGGGCGAGAGGGCCGGTGAGTTCGTAGGACTGGGGGCGGGCGACGCCGCCGGTGACGACGATCTTGATCTGGGGCCGGATGACGAGCTCGTTGGCGATGTTGAGGGCGTTGGTGACGACGGTGAGGGCGGGCTGGCGGGTGCCGTCCGCGGTGACGTCGCCGCGCAGGGCCAGCGCGCGGGCGACCTCGGTGGTGGTCGTGCCGCCGGTGAGGCCGACGACGTCGCCGAGGGCGACGAGGGAGGCGGCCGTCCTGCCGATGCGCTGCTTCTGGGAGGCGTGCCTGGCCGTCTTGTAGCGCAGCGGCAGCTCGTACGAGACGCCGTGCGCGACGGCCCCGCCGCGGGTGCGGGTGAGCATCTGCTGCTCGGCGAGCTGGTCCAGGTCGCGGCGGATGGTGGCGGTGGAGACGTCGAGCGTGGTCGCGACCTCCTCCACCTCCACGCGGCCGTGCTCGGCCAGCAGATCCAGCAGTGCGGTCCACCGGGCGTCCCTGGACACAGGCGTTCTCCTCCGTGACGTGATCGTCCTCGGCTTGATCGTGCGTGGTTTGGCCGGTTCGGCTTGACCGTGCGCGGCTGATCGGGCGCGGCTCGACCGGTTCGGCGTGATCGTGCGCGCACCAGCGTGGCACACGCGCGCGGACCCCACGGCCGTGCGGACTGCGCGCACCAGGAATGCTTGAAAGTGTTCGATTGTGCGGAGTAAGGTGCAAATACAAGCATCCTCGCGCAAGCACCGTCGGGAGAACCCATGCCTCTTGCAGCCGCCCGCGCGCTGATCACCGCCGCAGCGGTCGAGCACCGCGCCATCGCGGCCTTCGACGCGATCACCCTCGAACACGTACAAGCCGTCGTCGAAGGCGCGGAGTCGGTCGGCTCCCCGGTGATCATCCAGGTCAGCGAGAGCGTGGTGCAGTACTACGACGGGCGACTGCTGCCGCTCGCCCGCGCCGCCGCGGAGACCGCGCGGGCCGCCGCCGTACCGGTCGCGCTGCATCTGGACCGGGTGCGCAGGACGGCGCTCCTCGCCCAGGCCGCGCACTGCGGCTTCAGCTCGATCATGTACGACGCGGCGCGCCTGCCGTACGCGGAGAACGTGGCGGTGACGCGCGACGCCGCGCAGTGGGCGCACGAGCAGAATCTGTGGATCGAGGCCGACGCGGCGGCCGTCCCCGCGGGCGCGGCGACCCGTCCCGAGCCGGGCGGCGGCCCGGCCGCGGCCCGCGCCTTCGTCGCCGCGACGGGAGTCGACGCCCTGACCGTCCCGCTCGGCGCGCGCCCGGACCGCCGACTGCTGGCCCGGCTGCGTACCGCCCTCGACGTCCCCCTCGTCCTGCGCGACACGGCGGGCGCCACCGCCGGTGAACTCGGCCTCGCCGCCGCCGAGGGGATCAGCAAGGTCACCGTCGGAACCGGGCTCGACATCGCCATGACCGGCGCCGTCCGCGCCCGCCTCGCCGTGGACGACATCACCGACCCCCGCGTCTATCTCCGCGAGGGGCGGCGCGCCATGACCGCGACCGTCGCCGGGTTCATCCGGGCGCTGGACAGCCGCCTTCCGGCGGGGGCGTAAGGGGGCATGAGGCTTCCGGCGGGGCGTAAGGAGGGCGTGAGGCTCCGGGCGGGGCGTACGGGGGCGTGACGCTTCGGGCGGTCTGGGTTGCTGAGAGCGGCGGCGGGAACCGTTACGGCAGCAGCCGCAGTCCGGCGACGAGGACACCGGCCAGGCGCCGCGCGTCGTACCCCGGATCGCTGTCCGCCCCGATGCAGAGATTCCCGACGCCCCGCATGAGCACTCGCGCCTCGACGTCCGAGCGGATCTCGCCGGCGGCGACGGCGGCGTCGAGCAGCCGGGTGCACACGGGCACGAGCCGGTCGAGGAAGTACGCGTGCAGCGCGTCGAACCCGGCCTCGTCGGAGTGCAGCACGCCCGCCAGCCCGTGCTTGGTGACCAGGAAGTCCACGAAAAGGTCGATCCACTGCCCGAGGGCGGCGTACGGGGACGGGTCGGCCGCCAGCAGCGCGGGACCGGCCTCCGCGCAGGCGTCGACCTGGTGCCGGTAGACGGCGATGATGAGGTCGGCGCGGGTCGGGAAGTGCCGGTAGATCGTGCCAGTGCCGACGCCCGCCTCGGCGGCGATGTCCCGTACCGGCGCCTCGACGCCTGACGTCACGAAGACGGCCGCCGCCGCGTCGAGCAGGGCCTCCTTGTTGCGCCGGGCGTCCGCACGCTTGGGCCGGGGGGCCGCGCCCGCGCCGCCTGCCGCGCCGCCCCTGCCGTCCGCATCGCCGCGCGCGTCCGCGCCGCCCCCCGCGTCCGCGCCGCCCCGCACGCCCGCGCCGCCTTCTCCGTCGTTCACCGCACCGTCCTCCGTCCCGTGTCCCCGGCAGTCGCGCTTGCTATCCGGAACGTCGTTCCGTATCGTCGTTTGTGGCGGAACAATGTTCCGTTTATCTCATGATGCCAGAGCACGGAGGATTCCACTCATGCAGTACCGCACTTTGGGCCGCACCGGCGTGCAGGTCAGTACCCTCGCGCTGGGCGCGATGAACTTCGGCGCGATCGGCCGCACCACGCAGGACGAGGCCACCGCCATCGTGGACGCCGCCCTCGAAGCCGGAATCAACGTCATCGACACCGCCGACATGTACGGGCACGGCGACTCGGAGGAGATGGTCGGCAAGGCCATCGCCGGGCGCCGCGACGACATCGTGCTGGCCACCAAGGCGACCATGCCGATGGACGACGAGCGCAACCACCGGGGCAGCTCGCGCCGTTGGCTGGTCACCGAACTGGACAACAGCCTGCGCCGCCTCGGCGTCGACCACGTGGACCTCTACCAGATGCACCGCTGGGACCCGCGCACCAGCGACGAGGAGACGCTGTCGGCCCTCACCGACCTCCAACGCGCGGGAAAGATCCGCTACTTCGGCTCCTCGACCTTTCCGGCGTACCGCATCGTGCAGGCGCAGTGGGCCGCCCGCGAGCAGCACCTGGCCCGCTACGTCACCGAGCAGCCCAGCTACTCGATCCTCCAGCGCGGCATCGAGACCCATGTCCTGCCGGTGACCGAGGAGTACGGGCTCGGCGTGCTCGCCTGGAGCCCGCTGGCCTCCGGCTGGCTGTCGGGCGCGGTCCGCGAGGGCCGCGACATCACCACCAACCGCTCCGCCCACCTCCCGGAGCGCTTCGACCTGACCGTCCCGTCCAACCGGGCCAGGCTCGACGCCGTCGAGCGGATCGCCCGCGTCGCCGACGACGCCGGCCTGACGATGATCCAGCTCGCGCTCGGCTTCGTCACCGCGCACCCCGCCGTGACCAGCGCGATCATCGGCCCCCGCACCCTGGACCACCTGCACTCGCAGCTCGCCGCCGCCGACACCGTGCTCACCGCCGACGTCCTGGACGCCCTCGACGCCATCGTCCCGCCCGGCACCGACCTCGCCCCCCAGGAGAAGTTCGACACCCCGCCCGCCCTCCTCGACCCCTCCCTCCGCCGCCGCTGACTCAGCGGGCCGCGGCGGGAACGCGCACCGTATCGCGGGGGCCAGACCCGTGCGGCGGGGGTATCGACGGTCGTCGACGTGTGCGCGGTGCTCTTTGTCACGGGGCCGGCTGCGACCGGTCCCCGTACTCCTCGCCGGCGCGGTTCATGCCCGGCGCGTGTCTCACGCGGCGGCGCTGTCGAGGGCGCGCAGTCGGCTGCCGAGGTTCTCGAACTCCCTTCTGCGGTCTGCGCGGTTCCTCTGGCCGCCGGAGACGTACGGTGCCGCGACGGCCATCAGCTCCGCGGCCTGCTCGGCCCACCTGGCGCGGTCCGCCCTATCGTCCGGTAGCGCGTACTCCGCCGAGGTCAGGAAGCAGTTCGCCAGGCTCAGCGCCATGACGAACCCGGTCGCCCGCTCGCCCGCGTACTCCAGCAGTCGGTCCACCTCGTCGGTGTTGGCCCGGATCTCCGCTGCGTACGTCCGGGCGGCCGCCAGGTGCTCGCGCGAGCGCTGCGGGTCGTCAAGGTCCCGGGCCAGCGAGACGTGCCCGCGCATCGCTACCTGGAGGACGTTGCGCAGGGAGGTGAACGCGGTGCCCAACTCGTTCATCCGGCGGCGGACCGGGATCACCTCGTTGTCGTACAGCTCCAGGCCCTCTTCGCGCATCTCGACGTTCGAGCCCGCCCCGACGAGGAAGGCGCAGTAGTTGTGCAGCCGCACGTAGTAGCGCGGGCTGCCGTTCTCGAAGAAGCAGGTGAGCAGTTCGATGCAGTCGTCCCAGAGCGGGATGAGCTCTCTCGTGATCTGCTCCGCGTCGGGAAGCCCGGTGACGTGAGCCTCATACTGGGCCTTGCGCAACTGGTTCACGCCGACCAGCAGGTCGTCGAGGCGGGTGGCGAGGTATCCGCCGTCCACGCTGCCCCCGCTGACCCGGCCCATCAGCGTCTTCGCCAGCGCGACGCCCTCGCGCAGCCACCCCGCACGCCGGGTGACGATCTGCGGGTGTGACGGGTCCTCGTCCTGCGCGGCGGGGAACTGCACGAGATCGGCCAGCGCGTGCAGCCGCTCCAACAGGAACTCGGGGGAGTCCGCGCCGAACAGTTCGCGGACCCGGTCGGCGAACTGTTCCAGCATGCGGGCCCGTACGTGCCGGGTCGACTCGTCCCGGTCCTCGAAGAGCGCCAGCGTCGCCGTCACCAGGCCCTGTCGCACGGTCAGGGCGGCCTTGACGTCGAGATCGGGACCGGACGGGGTCTCCTCGATCACGGACTGGAGCAAGCTGAGCTTGTCCGCCATCCGGGCGGGGGTCTCCTGTGGTGGCAGCTCGACGTGGGGGAGCACCGCCTGCGCGAAGCGCCGCACCCGTACCTCGGTGTGCAGATGGAGCTCAGCCCTCCGGCCCTTCTTGTTGTCCACGATGCGCACCGCGGCGTCGTCCGTGACCGCGGAGAGGTCGAAGAGCGTGGCCTGCGCCATGCCCACGACGGTGCGGCGCAAGCGGTCGCGGGCGCTCCCGCCCGGCAGCGGCTCGTTCATGCCGACCTCGTTCGACTCCCTGGGGCGCAGGCGCGCGCACAGGACCGTCGCCAACTTCTCCACGAGGTCCAGACCGAGCGGCGCGTGATCGGCGTCGTACCGCGCCCGGATCGGACCGTACTCGTGGGAGGCGAGGCTCCGCACGCCCTCGCTCCGGACCGGGGCGTCCAGGGCGCCCAGCGCGTGCTGCACGCCCTGCGCCTGGAGCGCGGCGACAAGCAGGATCGGCTCCGAGCGGAAGACTTCGAGCAGGCTGTACGCGAAGGCGCCGATGAGCAGGTGCGGGTCCTCGACGGGAATCTCGTCGAGCGCCCGACCGAGGGCTTCGGTGACCGGCGCCAGCAGCACATTGGTGCCGATGAGGACGAACGCGGCCTTGGTGTCGGGGCCGTAGCGCGACGCCGTGGCGTTGGCGATCGGAGTGTGCCCCGCCTTGGTCACCTCGCTGTCCGGCAGGCCGCGGTCGGTGTGGTCCCCCAGTTCGGACGGCTTCGCGGGGCGCGGGGCGCCGCGCATGATCTCGGCGAGCGTCACCTGCGCGTAGTCGCAGCACCAGGAATGCATGCCGCCCGGGGCGCCGTCCCAGGCGACTCCGAAGAGCGGTCCCACCTTGCGGGCGAGCCGGGCCGGCATCTGCCGGCCCCGGCTCTCCGGGATGGGGGGGATCTGGGCTTTGAGGATCACTGGCCGTCTCTCCTCTAATCGCAGGTCAGTGCACGTCACGAGAGTACTGGCTTGTAGCGATCTGTAAACCCCAGATAACTTTTGCTCCTGAAGTAGAGAATATTCACAAACAGAGTTGACTCTGGTTAGACAAGAAGAGACGCTTCATGTCGATGGACTTGCGAGGGTGCACAGGGCGTCCCTCCCGTCCGTCGCACCGCTTCGCGGTGCCTGCCAAGCCCACGGGAGGCCCCAGATGTCCCCTCGCCTCAACGGCCGTACCAAGCCCGCACCCCTGCCCAAGCCCCGGCGCTATGCGATCCACCTGCGCCTGGTGGACCGGCACCATGCCAACCGCGACGCGAAGGCCGGACTGCCCGCGCTCGGCGAGAGCGGCGTCGGCGGCACCCCGACGCCCGAGTTCCTCGGTCGCGGAGCCGCCGCTGGTCAGCAGGCCGAATGGATCCTCTGCCTCAGGGAGACCGCCGAGGACCGGGGCCGGGCGCTGGTCCTCCGGGCCCGCGTACAGGAGGCCGAACGGCTCGCCGCCGAGGCCGAAGCAGCCGTCGCCGAGTCGGCCGGCCCCCTGAGCGAGGAAGAGCAGAACCGGCGGCGCGGCGGCGAGCACAAGACCGCCGAGGCGGTGGTGCGCGCCCGCCGGGCGCGCGAATGGTCGCGCCGGCTCGCCGACCTGCGCTCCGCCGCCGAACAGGCCGCCGGGCGTGCTGCCGCACTGACCGTCGAACTGCACACGGTCGAGGCCCGTATCGCGGTGCGGCAGGAAGCCGCCGCGGCACGCGCGGTCTACCTGCACGAGCAGGCCATGCGCCGTGTCATGGCCTACGACCGGCAGTTGGTCCGGCGACACGCGGACGGTGCCCGGATCAACGGTGAGGCCAAGTACGGCGGTCCCGAGCTGCCCGCCTGGGTTGCGGGCCACCGTCCCGAACTCGGCTGAATTCCGCCGGACTCGTGAACGGCCGTTCCCTGGACGGCCCAACCACCCAGGGACCCGTGAACACCCGCCCCGAGAGGACCCTCCGTGGACCTTCCCTTTCTCCGCCGTAAGACCAAGCGCCCGCCCGAACAGCCCGAGCCGACGTTTTCGACCGTGGTCGACGGCGACCCGAGCTGGACCATTCCGGCGCTCTACCGGATGGCGCCACCGGCCGATCTCGGCACCGCCGAGGAGACCGTGCGCCAACTCGTCGGCGAACTCGCCCCCAACGCCATCGACGCCGGTACGGGCACCGCGCTGGACAACCTCATCGACGCCTGGACGGTCCAGTGGGTCACCCGGCTCGAATCCGAGCACAAGCTCCGCGAGGCGGTCTGCGACCACCTGATCGGCGTGGCCGCCGAGGAGCTCTCGGACGCGCAGACGGCACTCGACCACGCCAAGGACGACCTCAGCCGGGCCGAGAGCGACCTGAGCGCGTTCCGTGCCCGTCTCTCCCCGCCCGCCACTGTGAGCGTGTCGCCCGCCGGGCCTGCCGAGGCCGCGTCGCCCGCTGAACCCACCCCGCCCCCGCAAGGAGGACCGACCCCATGAGCAGAACCGTCCCGCCCGGTCACATGCCGTTCGCCGACCCTGATCTGGTCGTCGGCAGAACCAGGCACTACTACCCCTACCTCGCGCTGGTGCTGGCGGTGGGGGCAGACGGGATCGCCTTCTACCAAGTCGTCGGCCTGTTGGTGAACGAGGCCGGGTGGATGATCATTCCGCTTGTCCTCGGGTTCACCGGCCTGGCGCTGGCTGTGAGCCACCAGGTGGGTGTACTCGCCCGCAGGTTCGTGGAGCGGTCCACGCCGGCCGTGGGTGCTCTCGCGGTGGTGCTGACGATGGTCTGGCTGTTCATGGGCGCCGTGTGCTTCTTCGTCCGCGCCACCAACACGCCCGCCACGTCGGGGGGCAGCGGGCTCGAGACCCTCGGTCTCCCGAGCACCGCGGGGGCGCCCGCCGACGACTTGACCGGCAGCGCCAATCTCGGCACGGCCCTGCTGTTCCTCGGCCTCTACCTGGCCGGCGGCCTGCTGGCGGCGGTCACGGCGTACCTCGCCCACAATCCGCTGGCCACGGCGTACCGAATGGCCCTGGCACACCGTGCGGCCGCCCGGCAGGAGGTGCAGCGGCTGACGCCACGCCATGTCCGTGCCGTCCACCGCCACCAGCAGGAGCTGGCCGAGCGCGAGCGCGACCACCGGCGCTGGGAGGTGGCTACCGGGCAATGCCTCGGCTGGGCCGACGACCTGAAGCACTACGCCCGGTTCCTGATGGCCGTGCACATCGCTGACCCGGCGGCCACCGACGGACTCACCGACTCAGGGGACCGGCTCGTCCCCGGCGGTTGGAAGGGCCCCGACCTGCGCGCCGCCGATCGGCCCGACGGACCGGGGGAGTCCGACGAGCCCGATGCGGAGAACGGCCAAGGGGCGGCGGCGTGAGCCCGCAGCCGCGCCCGTTCCCGATGCGGCCGCCCGCTCCCCGGCCCGAGTTCTGCCCCCACTGCGCTCGTCGTCTGCTGCCGTGTCCGGACTGCTCGAACTGCCGTCTGGGCCTGCGCTGCCCGTCGTGCGGCCGGCACTGGACCAGCCCCTGACGTCTGCGCAGCGTCCCGCCACTTCCCGCTCGTCATCCGGTCGCCCGGACGCCTCCGGGCGGCCGGGCTCATTGAACCTGGCCCCGCGCCGTCGATCGATTCGAACTCCTGGAGCACACACCATGGCATCACCGAGATTACGATCCCTTCTCCGCGGACTCACCGCTCTCTGCCTGCTGGGTGCCGTGGCGCTTGCGGCATCCGGCTGCGGTCACCCGGCCAAGAACAGCGCGTCGGAGCAGCGGGAGCAGGCCGCCGCGTGCGCCACCGGCCGAGGCCGCGTCGCCCTCGTCCTCGGCGCCCGAGCCAACACACCCGCGCCCCGGCTGACACCCGCCGCGCTCTCACTGGTGGATACCGCGATCGACGGGGGTCAGCTGATCTCCGTGGTCGGAGTGGACGGCGCACCCGACGTGGAATTCCGCGGGGCCTTCGAGGACACGGGCAAGAACGGTTCCCGCAGCGCCAAAGACCACGACACATTCGTGAAGTCGCTGACGAACACGATCCACCGCATGAAAGCCGGCCGTCCCGAGGCCGACCTGCTCGCGGCGCTGGCCGAGGCCGCGGGGAACGTCGGTCCGGGCGGCACGGTCGTGGTGGCCGACTCCGGGCTTCAGACTGTCGCGCCACTGGACTTCCGCCGTGACGGCGTGCTGGACGCCCAGGCCACCGATGTCGCCGACTTCCTGAAGCGGCAGGGCTCGCTCCCGCAGCTCACCGGTATCTCCGTCCTCTTCAGCGGCGTCGGCGACACGGCGCCGCCGCAGGCCAGACTGCCGCTCCCGGAGCACAAGAACCTCGTCGCCATATGGAAGGCGATCGCCGTCGAGGCGGGGGCCGAGTGTGTCGCGGCCGACCCC
This sequence comes from Streptomyces sp. NPDC008317, assembly GCF_042955955.1. Taxonomy (NCBI): domain Bacteria; kingdom Bacillati; phylum Actinomycetota; class Actinomycetes; order Kitasatosporales; family Streptomycetaceae; genus Streptomyces; species Streptomyces sp. NPDC008317. The sequence continues at coordinate 257,051 of NZ_JBIBFQ010000004.1, read as the reverse complement.
GTGCCGGCGACGGGTGCCGCCGTACCGCACACCCCCGCCGTGTCCGTCGTCACGGTGCGTCCCCTGGAAACGTATCCGCCCTCCTGCGGGAACCACGTGCTGCGGAACAGCGGCAGTGTCGGATTCCTGCCCGACACGTCGGTACTGCGCGACCGGCCTGCTGCCGCCGCCGCCCTGAGGGAACTCGCCGACTGGGCCGTGGCCCACCACGCGAAGATCCGGCTCATCGGTACGACGGCGTCCGCGGGAACGGCCGATGGCCGTAGGCGACTGTCCCTCGACCGCGCAACAGCGGTCCGCGACGTCCTCGTCTCGCTCGGTGTGGCCGCCCACGACATCACGCTGCGGGGAGTCGGCACGCGGTGGCCGGGCCACGTCCAAGACCTCGACAGCGAAGGCCGGTTGCTGCCCGGCCCCGCCGAACGCAACCGCTCCGTCGTCCTGGACCTCGTCTGCTGAACCGTCCGGGCGCGCGCTCGGACATGACCGCCCGTCCGGGCGCGCGCTCGTCGGCAGCCGACCGCCCCACCCCGCGGCCCGCCGATCGCCACGTGCCGCGCGGCCGACCCGCAAGTCCCGACCGTCCCACCCTTCAGAGAGGACTCGACATGCCGGATATGAGAGCAGTCGTGGACCGCGTGATGCGACGCTGTGAAGCGTCCTGGTCGTCCGACATCGAACGCCGGGTCGGCGCGGTCCGCGCCGACCCGCGGAGCTGGCTGTCCGCCGCCGACGGACTGCTGCTGTCCTCCTGGTCGAGCGGCGGCCGCGACGCGGCGGTGGCCGCCGCGGCGCTGCTGGAGTTCGCGCTGGACACCGGCGCGCGGGACGATCCCGGGCGGCCTGCGTGGGTGTTGCACCTGTGGCTGGCCGAGCGCACCCTGTCGTTCCGCTTCGGCGACTACCGGTTGTCGCGCGACGTTCAGCACCATCTCGGCGCGCAGAAGCAGGGGCGTACGGCCGACGACCCGGTAAGGGTCGCCGCCACCTACCCCGAACTGCCGCTGCCCCGGCACTTCCAGCCGGTCCTGCCCATCGAGTCGGCGGCGGCCCGGCTGGCGGACTCGCTCCCGCGGGACGACATCGCACGCTGCTGCCTGTTGGTACGGCTCGCCCAGTCCGCGTGCTTCCGGTACGAGTCCGGCGACGAGTCGGCGCTCCCCGAGATGTGGCGGCTCGCCCGAGCCGCCCACGACGCCGTCACGCCCGACCACCTGGAGGCGGAACTGGTCGGGCGCACGGCCGCACACGCCGCCGTCGTCAGATTCCGTGCGGACCCGAAGGACCGCGCCTCGGCCGCCTTCGCGGTCACCGCCGGCCGACTGGCGCTGGCGGGCGTGGAGCACGCGCGGGTCCACGGCACGGACTACCGGCCCCACGAGGCCGCCCCGGTGCACCTCTTGCTGGCGATAGCCCTGATGTCCGTACTGACCTACGAACTCGACCTCAAGACGGCCGACGAGGCCATCGCGCACATGGAGGCGTTCCGGGCCGATGGCCCACCGGACGACGGCGGTGTCTACGCGGTCAACATGGCGTCCTTGCTGGCCGCGCGCGCCGTCCTCAGCGGATCCCGGCGGGACGTCGCCAGGTCGGACGAGCTGTGGGCGATGTTGCAGCGGGACCTGCGGCCGGGCGACCCGCTGCTTCCGCATATCGCCCAGAAGCGCGCCGCGACCGCCGAGATGGTGCGGCTGATGGGAATGCTCCCGTTCAAGTCGGGAGGTCTTCTCCGCCTCGTGCGGCCGTGGATGGGTCCACTCCTGACCTTTCCCCCGCTGCCGCCGATCCGGTTGTACGAACCGCCACGCAGCCCCGGTTACCGGTCACCGGGCGCAGGACCGGAGGAGATGGCCTCCTTCGGCGGTGCTCCGGACCCGGAGGCGCGAACTCCTCGCGGGCCGGACCGCGAACGCGCACCGGGCGGCGACGGGGGACCCGCGTCCTCCACCTCACCGCACTGGCCGCCCTGCCCGGCGCCCGCGCCCGGCCTCGTCTGCGACCCTGCCCTGGAGTCCGACCTGACCGGTCTGCCACCAGACGCGGAAGCGGTCCTCCGCAGTCTCGTCGGGGTCGACACGTCTCCGTCGGACCCGCGCCGACTGGCGCTCGCCGAGAAGCAGTTGCTCGCCAGGCTGGCCGAACCAGGACTCAGTGCCGGCCGCCGGGGATGGACGGCCGCGGCCCTGCTCCAGGTGTGGGCCGCGAAGTACCTCATCAGTAGGGACGCCGCGGACCTGGAGCGGGCTGTGCGGGCCGGCGACGACGTACTCGCCACCCTCCCGGCCACCAGCTCCCGCTATATCGAACTGCTGTGCGCGGTCGAGGAGCACCGGCAGGCGTACGGTTCGCTCCGCGGCGACGCCGCGACGATGCTCCGGGCCTGCGACGGCCTGCGGTGGGCCGTGGACCACGTCCGCCCCGAGTCACCGCAGTGGGTCGCCTGCGCGATGTTCTACGCCAAGGCCCTCGCCGGGGTCTCGATGCTCCGCCGCGACCCGGACATGTCGAAGGAGGCGGTCGGGCTGGTGCGGAAGGTGGCCCGCACGTTGGAGGCGCTCCCGGACGCCCCCGGCCACTGGGGCAGCATGGCGGAGCAGCGTGAACGCCTGCGGCCGACGCTGCGTACGATCACCGACCTGGTGGTGATGGCCGACCACGACCTCCGCGGAGACCTGATCGGGGTCGAGGAAGCCGAGGTGCGGTGGCAGCCTGAGGCAGAGGCCAAGCTGCCCCCAGCGGTGAGATTCGAGAACGCGCGCGTCGCGCTCGGCCGCCGGGTGGAGCTCGGGGACTGGGCACGGGCCGCGGACGCCGCGGCCGTCGCGCTGGAGATGCTGCCGCTGCTCACCTCGCGGGCGCTGCACCGCGACGATCGCCAGCGCGCCGTGCACTCTGCCCTCCAAGGGCCGTCCCCGGACAGTTCGACGGGCACCAGCCTGACCCGAACCGGGTGCGCGGTGGCGCTCGCCGCCGGCCGGACCGAACAGGCGGCCGCGCTGCTGGAACAAGGGCGTGCCGTCCTCATGAGCCAGGACCTGGAGGCGCGCGGCGACGTGTCCGACCTCGCAGAGGCTCATCCGCGGCTCGCCGCGCGCTTCACCGACCTCGCCGGGCGGATGCGGGAGGCCGATGACATCGCGTCGCGGGACGAGACCTCGGGCGTACGGGCGCAGCACCGGGCGGCCGAGCAGTGGCGGCTGCTCCTCGGTGACATCCGGTCCCACCCCGGCTTCGGCAGCTTCCTGCTGCCGCCGACCGCGATGCAGATGCAGGCGGAGGCGGTACAGGGGCCCATCGTGCTGATCAACATTGACCGGCTGCGATGTGACGCGCTGGTGGTCACGTCCCGGGGCATCAGGACCGTGACACTCGACGTGACCGAAGGACTGCTGGCCCACACGGCCCGGGACTTCCTTGCCGCGGTCGCCGTGGATCTGGACAGCCCGAAGGACGTGCGCGCCGCGGCGGCCGAGACCATCTTCCGGACCCTTGAGTGGCTGTGGGACAAGGTCGCGGAACCGGTGCTGCGGGCGGCCGGCCTCACCGAGCCGATCCCGGAGGGGACGCCGAGACACGCTGTCCCTCGGCTGTGGTGGTCCGCCTCCGGCCCGCTGGCGCATCTGCCGCTGCACGCCGCCGGCTACCAGCGCAAGGCGGACCTGGGGGAGCGCCGTTCCGTGCTCGACCGGGTCGCCTCCTCCTACACGCCCAGCATCAGGGCGCTGCGGCACGCCCGACTGGAACGTCGCCCCGCGGCGCAGGGCGCCGCCCGGCACCTCGCGGTGGGCCGCGCCACCGGTACGGACGGCGGCTCCGGGGCGGCCGCGGCGGAGATCTCCGCCGCGGCCGGCGCGCTGGCCGGACTGCGGGTGATCGCGGACGCCGACGCCACGGTCGACGGGGTGCTGGCCGCACTGCCGTCGGCGTCCACGGTGCACTTCGCCTGTCACGGTGTGAGCGACCCCGACAACCCCTCGAAGAGCCACCTGCTGCTGGCCGACGGACCCCTTGAGGTGCGGGCCGTCAACCGCCACGAACTGCCGTACGCCCAGCTCGCCGTGCTGCTCGCCTGCAACACCTCGCGGACCGACCGGCTCCCGGACGAGGCGATTCACCTGACGTCGGCGTTCCTGACCGCGGGATACCCCCAGGTGATCGGCTCACTGTGGGAGGCGGCGGACCTGGTCTCGGCCGGCCTCGCCCGTCGGCTGTACCGCTCGCTGCGGCGCTACGGCGGCGGTATCGACGTGGGCGACTGCGCCGTCGCCCTGCACGGGGTGGTACGCGAACTTCGCGCTCGCCACGCCGCCTCACCGGCGGCGTGGGCGCCCTACATCCACACCGGCCGGTGAGGCAGTACGCCTTTCCGGCCGCCGATGACGACGGTCGACAGGACCGGCAGCGCCACCACGACCGGCAGCGCCACCAGGACCGACAGCACTTCCAGGATCAGCAGCACTTCCAGGATCAGCAAGATCAACAGGAGGCAGTGATGGGTACGTCGGACGGAGCACGACGGATCGGAAGGACGGCCAGGTTCGAGGCATTGGCGGTCCTTGACGCGGTGCTGGCCTGGCGGCTGCCGCCGGATTCGTGGGAGGAGGTCGACGAGCGGATCGCCGTGCTGACGAAAGCGGTCGGCGAGGGCGACACGGTCCTGGTCGGTGAGGTGACGGCGGAGCTGGAGACGAACGGTCGGCGTGTCGGACGGATGGGTCCCCACGGCACTACGACACCCGACGGCAAGCAGCAGTCGCCGCCCCGGGTGCGCGAACGGGTCGTCGCTCTCATCCACACCCTGGACCCGGCCTCGAAGCCGGCGGGCGGCGGCGGCCAGGCACCGCCCGCGGGCAAAGGCAAGGCATGACGTGGCCATGGGTGTGACCGGTCGAGATCTTCCGGCCGCACGGTGAACTGCCGCACAATGGGGGACTGTCCGGGGGAGGGCGGCGCGATTATCTCAGTGCTGGTGAACATAGCGATCGGGCTGGTGACGAGCCTCCTCGGCCTCGGCTTCGGCTGGCTGTGGGAGCGGGGCAGGCGGTCCCGCGCACTGAATAGAAAGGCTGCCTTCTTCGGCGTCCGCCCCGGCGAAACCTGCCTCATCGTGCTCGGCAACAAGCACAACGCCCCCGGGACCGCACAGCACCGGGACGTGCGGGCGGTCATCGAACTGGCCATGCTCGCCGGTGAGCTGGGCTGCCGGGTGACCGTCGAGTCCGGAGAGTTCCGCGGCAGCAACGCCGACCGCACGGAATTCTGTGTCGGCGGACCGATCGGCGACTCGAACATTCGCACCGGCGGCCATCTGGCCGCCCACCTGCCGGGCGTGACCATCCACCCCTACAACGGCGGGCCCGACTCGGTGGCCATCGAGGTCGGAGGTGACCGCTTCCTCTTCGACCGCGGCAATCAGGAGTACGCCCTCGTCGCCAAGTTCACGCCTGCGGAGTCCAGCCGCCCCGTGCTGCTGATATGCGGCCAGACCTCCGCGGCGAACCAGGCGGCCATCAACTTCCTGCGGCGCGAGTACGACCGGCTCGGCAGGACCCTCGTCTCGGTGGACCGCTACTGCATCGTGATCAAGGCATCGCACCTCACGACATACGGAATCCACCGGGCCGCGCTGGAACGGGACGTCTCGGCCACGGCCTTCGGACACGAATGAACGCCCGGCGCGAAGCCGGACGTTCATTCGTCGGGCGGGCGGACCGGCCTTGCGGCCCCTCCCCTTGTCCGCTCAGATGCCCGTGTAGGTGAGGGAGGGATCTTCCTCCTGGAGCGAGACGACGAATCGGCGCATCTTGCGGTTCGCAAGGATGCGCAGGGCGCGCACGTTGCCTTCGGCTTCGAGCCGGATCTTCCGGCATTCCCCCCGGTCCCAGATGAGGAGGTGGACCGACAACCGCTCGGTGCTCTCTCCCCGGCTCACGAGTTCGGCCGTCAGCGCGAGGTCCGGCATATCGGTGTGGTGGATGCCGAGCGGTGAACCACCGCTCTCCGTGAACGTCGTGGCGATTCCGGTGTTGTTCTCCCCGAACCAGTTCGCTCGCATATCCGTGCGGAACAAGGCCGCTGCGTCCTCCACGGAGGCCGTGGTGGATATATCCACCGGCTGCTTGGTCATCTGCTCAACTCCCCGATGTGAACCCCGTGGTGCCGTGGGGGCGGTGCTCTTGTGCGGGAACTGCGTTCCGCCACGACCTTCTCACTGAAACGGAACCGCGGTGGGTTTTGTTGCACGGTTTCCGGAAGTACGGCAGCGGTTACCGTGACGTGCGGCGTTTTCGGTCGGCCGGTCAGAGGCTCGGCGCGGAGAAGGGAATGAACGGCATGAGCTCGTCGGCGACCCAATGGGCCGGGACTTGTAATGCCTCGCCGATCCGCAGATAGAGTTCGTACTGCGTCGCGGCGCCGAACCAGTCGAACCGGCAACCGGCCGGATCGCGGCCCCGACCGCATGCCTCGACCACCGCCACGCAGCCGTCCTGGACATCGGCCCTGGCGTACACGGTCTCGGCGTGAGGTCCGGCCGACATCCGGGCGACCGGGCGCAGTTCCCCTGTTGCCAGCGGTGGGAGAGCCGCCCCCGGCGCCGGGGGCGGTCGGCCGACGAGCCAAGGCTCGTCGGGTCCCCGGTGCAGTCGCCAGAACTCGCGATCCCCTGCGGACAGGCGGTTGCCGGGTACCCCGCGAGCTCGGAAGAACTCCAGCGCGTCCATCCGCAAGGCGTCGTAGCAGGGATGCGCGAAGTCCGGGCCGAGCAGGTTCCAGACCGTCCTGGCCGCTCCGAAGAGCGCGAAGCCGCCTGCCGGTATGACGGCCGCGGCCAGTTGAGTGGTGAACCGGTCACTGTCGGACTGGGCGAATTCCAGAAACGGCGCCTGTAGTTCGCTCCACACCAGATCAGTGCCGAATTCGATCCCCGTGGCATCGAATTCGAAACGGCCGAACCGCTCCATCCGCAGAACGACATCGGCCGGGAGCCGTGAGGAGCCTGTGGCGTCCGAAGCGACTTTCATGATCCCTCCCTGCTTCGACCGTGCCGTCCACGGCGACGTGGGCCGCGAACCGGTCCGCGTGTCCGGTCGATACGTGTCCGGCGGCAGTACGTGTCTAGCAACGGACGGAGAATGGGCACAATGGTTCTCCGGCGTACCCGGACGATCTCCGGAGAACTCCGCACGGCACCGGCACCGGCCGCCGGGCGCTCCCAGGCCACCGGGCGTTGTGCCAGACTCGGCGGTGGCAGCAGGCGGCGAAAGGGAGTTCGGGGCATGGGCCGTCCGCAAAAGGAACTGCCTCCCGACGGTTCGCCCGTCACGCTGTTCGCGTTCTGGCTGCGAGATCTGCGTCGGACCGCGGGACTGACCTTCGACCAACTGTCCCGTCACACCGGGTACGGTCGCACCACCATGACCGACGCGCTCCGCGGGGACTCGCACCCGACGCTCCCGGTGACGATGGCGATCGTCGGCGCCTGCGGCGGCGACATCGACAAGTGGGGCGCGTTCTGGGCCGAGGTGCACCGCGCCCTGGACAAGGACGCCGTGCCCGGGACTGTCATCGTCTCGCCGCCCCCCTGGACCCCGTCGATCGCGGGCGGGGCGCACGGCGAACTCTGTCCGAGCGGCTGCGCCCGTACCGATCCGCACGGCTGGTACACCGAGTCGGTCGAGACCCGGCTGCGTCTGGACACCGTGACACCCGAGGCGGTGGAGCGGCGGGTCATCGTCGCCACCTGCGACGGCCTGGCCGAGATCCCGGTCGCGTTCAGCGTGCCGCGCCGCACCGACGACGAGGCCGACGGCCACGGTCTGGAGGTCTCTGTCCTCGACGGCGGCCGCCTCGATCTGCCCGAACACCCCTACGAGAGCTTCTTCCAACAGCGGCTGATCCTCCCGACCCCGCTGCGCACAGGTGCCCGCCACACGTACACGCTCCGGCTGCGCATCCCCCAGGACCAGCCGATGGCACCGCACTTCGTCCATGTCCCGCTGACCCGCAGCGAACGCTTCAGCCTGCGGGTGCGCTTCGCCCCCGGACGTCCGCCGCTGTCCGTCTGGCAGTTGAGCCGAGTCCCGACCGCCGTCATCTACCAGCGAGCGCCGGGGACATCCCTCCTGCGCCCCGACCGGCAGGGCACGGTGGCAGTGGAGTTCGACGCGATGCGGGTGGGATACGGCTACGGACTGTGCTGGCAGGACGGACCCGCCCCTGCCGCACCCGAGCCCGACCCCGAAGTGCCGCCCGGCTACTGAGAGATCGGCGCGTCCGGCAGTTTGGCGCTGATCCGGGCGGCGTCCGGGTGGTGCAGGGTCCGCAGCACATCGAGCGCTTCCCGTCGCAGCGCGTACGCGTCGCGGTCGTGGCCGAGCGCGGCGTGCGCGTCCGCCAAATGATCGAGGGCGTGCGCCTCGCGGTAGCGGTCGCCCACCGCCCGGTCGAGAGCCAGGGACCGTTCATAGGTGCCGATCGCCGCCGCGTGCCGGCCCGAACTCTGCTCGGCCCGCCCGGTGGTGAGCAGGATCGCCGCCTGGCCGTCCAGATGGCCGAGTTCCGCGTACAGGTCGAACGCCCGGCGGCCGTGTACCAGCGCCGCCGCGTGGTCCCCCGAGCGTTCCTGCTCCTGGGCCAGGGCGCTGAGGCCATCTGCCAGCGGCAGCGGATCCGCGGTCCGCTCGGCCATCGCCAGCGCGAGCCGGGCCTGCGGGAGCGCCCGCCGGTGGTCGCCGCGCGCGGCGTACACCCGCACCAGGGACAGCCGCACCTGGCGCGCGCCGTCGTCATCACCCAGCCGGCGGCATTCGCGCAGCGCCTCGTAGAGCAGCGACAGGGCTTCGTCGGACCGGTCGAGGCGGGAGAGGGCGTCCGCCAGCCGGCGGGTGGCCGACGCCCAGGCCCGGCGGTCCCCGGCCTTCGCGGCCGCGTCCCGGGCGATTTCGTGCACCAGACCGCGCTGGAACCGCCGCCCCGAGCGACGCAGATAGACCGCGCACGCCTGGGCGAGGCGCCAGGTGTACGACTCCAGCCCCTCGCTCCGCGCGGCCAGCGCGATCACCGCCTGTAGCGTGCCCAACTCGGCCTCGAACCACGCCATGGCCGCCGCGTGATTCTCAACGGGCGGTTCGGTGCCAGTCGGCTCGACCGGAGCGCGCCGCCACGGTTCGAGGCGGCGGTCCGCCAGTCGCGCGGCACTCAGATAGTGCCGCAGCAGGCGCTCGACGGCGGTGGCGCGCTCGGCGGCCGGGCCGTCGTCCGCCAACTCCTTCGCGTACAGCCGCAACAGGTCGTGCAGTACATACCGGCCCGGCGCGTGCTGCCGCACCAGATGGGCGGCGGTGAGCGCGTCGAGCAGTTCGTCCGGCGGCGCCTGTTCGCCGAGCAGCGCCGCGCACGCGGTCGCGTCGAGGTCAGGGCCGGGGTGGCAGCCGAGCAGCCGGAACAGCCGCGCCACGGGCGGTGGCAGCAGGGCGTACGAACCCTGGAAGACCGACCGCAGGTTGACGTCCGCGTCCTTGAGCTCCAGGATGCCCAGCCGCGCGTTGGCCTGCCGGAGCCGTGCGACGAAAAGACCGATCGAGCCCTTGGGCTCCAGCGCCGCCCTCGCGCCGGCAACGCTCAGGGCCAAGGGCAACCGGGCGCACAGGTCAACGAGTTCGTCAGCGGCCCGTGGTTCGTCCGCCAACCGGTCGGCCCCGATCTGCCCTTCCACCAGGGCCCGGGCGGCATACCGCGGCAGCACGTCCAGGGTGACCCGGAACGCCCCGTCCCGTACCACCAGTCCGTCGAGGCGGTTGCGGCTGGTGACGATCACCAGCGATCCCGGCCCGCCCGGCAGCAGCGGGCGAACCTGATCGGCCGAGCGCGCGTTGTCGAGCACCACCACCACCCGACGGCCTGCCAGCACGGTACGCAACAGGCCGGCGGCGGCGGTCTCCCTGGCCGGGATCGCGTCGGGCGTCACGCCCAGCGACTGCAACAGGTCGTGCAGCGCTTCCGCGGGGGACATGGGCGCTCCCGAGTCGAAGCCCCGCAGATTCAGGTGGAGTTGACCGTCGGGAAAGTGCTCCTCCACCCGGCGTGCCCAGTGCAGCGCCAGGGATGTCTTGCCGACTCCCGCAGTGCCCTCGATGCTGGTGATCACCACCGGCCGGACCGCCGCGACCGAATCCGGCTCCAGTAGCCCGTCAAGCCGCCGCAGTTCGGGCTCCCGGCCGACGAAATTCCGCAGAGACGGGGGAAGTTGGTGGGGCACGCGGGAGGACGGTGGTGGACCGCTCGTGCCGACGGTCGCTCTGGCCGCGGCGGGGCGGAGCCTCCGGGCCGCTTCGGCGCGGTCCCGGAGCGTGCTCAGCCGACCAGCTTCCGGGCCGCCGACACCGAGTGCGACCAGCAGTTCATCGAAGACGCCCACCCCCGCGAGCGTCGTCCCGTTGAGGTAGGCGTACAGGCTGCTCGGCGAGACGTTCAGCCGTCTGGCCAGTTCGGTCCGGTCCAACGCGCGGCCGAGCCGCTTCTCGGCGCGGACCACGGCATGGGCCAACTCGACGGCCAGCCGCTGCCTGAGCGCCGACGGGTCCTCATCCGTCGCCGGGGTCCGATCCCCTGCCACCGCTTTCCCTCCGTACCGGCCCTACGCCTTGGCGGACGTGGCTGACGTGCACACCCGTACGGCGTGCCCGCCGCGTGTCTCGTACCCGGATCGTGACGCATACGACCCGTGCGGATTCGTACCGCGCCTCCAGACTTGTCCAGTGTCTTCCAGAGCGGCCGGGAGTGCTGATGATCCGCGTGTTCCGGTGGGGTCCGACACCGGCGGCGCGCTGTTCGCCGGGCCGGCCCCGGGAGGACGACAGCCATGCAGACTCACTGAGGACACACACCGGAAGACCCCGGCACGACCGTCGGTTCAGGACTCCTGGGGCCGGCCGTCCACCTCCGCGCACCGCAGCACGTGGGCGGCGGCCGTGCCCCACGTCACTCTTTCAGCCATCGCCTTGCGCAGGCGGGCGGCCCGGGCGAAGGCGCTCGGCCGGTCGAACATCACCGAGTTGATGGCCCGTTCCCACGCGGCGGCGTCCGCCGCCAGCCGCTTCTCATAACCGTCCACGTCAACGACGACCTGCTCCGCCTCCGCGGGCAGGATCTCGCGAAGCAGCATGCCCAGCCCGCTGCGGCCGCTCACAAGAACCGGCACCCCGGCCACGATCGCCTCGAGCGCCACCAGACCGAACGCCTCGGCTCGGGACGGCATCAGCACCAGACTGGCCCGCCGCACATCCCTGCGGATCTTCTCCTGGTCTTCTGTGTAGGTCCGCACCTTGACGTCGATGGCCGGATGGCCGATCAAGTCCTTCGCGTACTCGCTCAGGCTGCGGGAGGTGTCCTCGGGCGCGCCGCGGACCAGCAGTTCCCAGTGTCCGGGCCCGGACCTCGGCGGTACCGCTTTCTCCAGTGCCCGGCAGGCGATGTCCAGCCCCTTCAACTGCGCATCCTTCAGGCGCCCCATGAACAGGATCTGCGTCCGACCGGAGCGCGGTCCGTCCACCGGGTCGGCCTCGCCGTCGAATCCGGGGTCGATGCGCTGTATCGGGGGCAGGTCCCGGTATCCCGGCAGACCCCGCTCCCGTTCCAGCAGTTCCTCGAGGCGCGGTCCCACCGGCATGATGCGGGCGGCACCTCGGCACAGGTCGAACTCCAACTCCGTGAGGGCCTCGGCGCGGGCACCCACGTCGTCACCCTCGTCTTCCTTGGACCATTCCGCCTGGTCCGGCTCGACATGGAGGAAGTGCAGCCGCCGCGCCCCCCTGAAATGGTCCTCCGCCTGTGCCTGCGCCGCAGGTCCGCTGACCCTGCCGTGCCCGATGACGAGGTCCGGCACGACTCCCTCCGGCAATTCGGCGCGACGCATCAGCGACTGCCGCCCGGTACGGCCCGGCCGGGCCGCGGCGAGCAGACGCACCCCGTGCTCCTCCGCGTCGGCCTGTTCCTTGGCGGTGAAATTCTCCACCAGCACGTGGACTTCGGCGCCCGCCGCCGTCAGCGCCAGGCACAGCCCTCGGTTGAACGCCGTCAGGCCGCCGTGCGCGGGAAACCACTCGTCGGTCACCGCGAGCACCCGCACGGGGCAGCCGTCCGGCCGCGTCGGCGCCGTCGCCGCGACCGGCGCCAACTCCGCCGACGGTTCCGATTCGTCGTTGTCCGGCGGCGGTTGCCGTGCGCCCTGACGCTCGGCGGTTGCCGTTACGGGCAGGCTGTCGGTCGTCTCCACGCGCGTGATGCCGTCCTCAAGAAGTTGGACGAACCAGTCGACGACCTCGCGGTCGTCGTCCAGCACGTCGGTGTCGGTCACATCGCCGCCGTGTGCCTCGCGGCTCCGACGCAGGGCCAGTCGCGCGTTGGTCCACGTGACGTCCACGGTGTGCCGGAGGGCGCGCAGTGCCCGCGCCGGATCGCCGAGCGGCAGTTCGCCGATCCCGCCGCCGTAGGGGAGCCGTACCAAGGCCCGCAGACCCGTGTCGCCGCCGTCGATGGCGGAGAGCCTTTTGTGGACCCGCAGTTGATGCCGGACAGCGGCCATATGCATCAGGTAGCTGACGAACGGCGGCATCTCGGCACTGCTGTCGGCCGACCACGCCCAGGCACCGAGGAAGGCGTCCTGCTCCGGATGCCCGAGCAGGAGGAGCCGGCGCAGGTACCGGTCGTCGTCCTCGCGTTCCGGTTCCAGCAGGTCCAGCCCGCCGACCGCCCCGCCCGGCTGCTTGCCGACCAGCAGCACCACGGCGCCCAGGCAGCTGGCGTCGAGCGGGCCGAGCACGTCGGCGGCCCGCTGCTCCAACTCCGGCCAGGCACGGTCCTCGCGCGCCCCGAGCAGCAGCGACAGATTCAGTACGGCACCGTGACGTCGCACGATCGCCTGGTCGAGGCCCCCGGGCGACTGGACGGCAGCCACCGTCACCGAGCCGTGCAGCGCCGCGTCCGGCAGCACTTCCGGGATCTCGGTGGGTGCCGTCGCCCACACCGGCTGGTTCGCGCGCTGGAGGGCACGGAAGCGCTGCCACATCACGCGGACTGCGGTCGGCCAGACGTCGGCACGCGGCGCGTCGAGCGGGACGAAGACGTGGACCACGACTTCCTGTTCCGTCACGGCGAGTTCGTGCACTCGGTCGTTCGCCCCCGGGCTGCGTGCCGTACTCACTACGGTAAGTCCCCGCATTCTACTGACGGTTCGGCCGTGTCGAGGATCTCTCGGGCTACGTGCTCAACTGCTGTCGACCGTATCGGTGTTCAACACCACAAGCGTGGCGGCCGACGCCGGTCCGAACAAGGACACCGACCCGGCCGGACTGAACCTGGTCAAGACCACCGCCTACGACGCCCAGGGCCGCGTCATCAAGGCCACCCTGCCCAAGTCCACGGGCACCGACCCGGGGCCACCGTCAAGACCTACTGTTCCGCCACCGGCTCCGGCGTGGACCGCCCAGGACGCCACCGGCATACCCACCCGCAACGTCCAGAGCATCGGCGGCGACCTCGCCGCCGCCACAGCGGCCAGCGACCCGGACAGTACGATCCTGCAACTGACCAGGCACGTTGCCTGGGGAACCGGTGTGGCGGGGGGGGCTTCGGCATGATCGAATCCACGATTCCGTGGCCCGCTGTCAAGGCTATTGCCTACGCGCTCCGTTGGGGGCTGTGGGCAGTCACGGCCAAGGCGTCCCACGCAGCAGTGCGAAGCACGCTGTGTCACCTTCGTCAGCGAATCAACGAACGGAAGTGCTGATCGATGCCTAGACCTGTCCGGATCACTATCCCGGCGCTTATCGCCCTACTGCTCGCGGCCGTAATGATCGAAGCGATAAGCCACTCTTCGTGGCCCATTGTAGCCCTCATGGGCGTCGGTATAGGCTTTATGGTCATCGATATCGTAAGAGCGCTGCGGGACAACCGTCACGAGTAGGAACTCGCGACGAGCACTGTCGCGTCAAGCAGCCGCACAACTCGTCCCCCCTTGGGGAACACAGCCCGCTAGGTCCTCCCTTCAGGGAGGGCCTAGCAAACCCCATCCCCGAGGGCAGCGCCAACGCCTGCGAAAGATCTTCCGTGCGGCACCCTTGGGCGTGCGGATTTCCGCAGGGTCGGTGACATTCCTTGTCGTGATGCGCTCGGCCAGTGGCGACCTCCTGGGTCGCTCGTCTATTGCCCTGTTCTTTGGTGCTCGGGTTTCGCACCGTGAAGCACTGCCTCAACGGCCGAGCCCATGCGTGCCTACGCGGAGTCAGGGACTCTCCACTCTGTCGGAGGGACTTCCCGGGGACTTTCGCTGTGCAAACCGGGAAGGCTCCGACAGCGCCGAAAGACGGGAAACCCCAGCTCAGGCCCTAAAAGCTCAGCACTCGATGACGTTCACGGCGAGGCCGCCGCGGGCGGTTTCCTTGTATTTGACCTTCATGTCGGCGCCGGTCTCCTTCATGGTCTTGATGACCTTGTCGAGGGAGACGTGGTGGCGGCCGTCGCCGCGCATGGCCATGCGGGCGGCGGTGACGGCCTTGACGGCGGCCATGCCGTTGCGCTCGATGCAGGGGATCTGGACGAGGCCGCCGACCGGGTCGCAGGTGAGGCCGAGGTTGTGCTCCATGCCGATCTCGGCGGCGTTCTCGACCTGTTCCGTGGAGCCGCCGAGGATCTCGGCGAGGCCGCCGGCCGCCATCGAGCAGGCCGAGCCGACCTCGCCCTGGCAGCCGACCTCGGCGCCGGAGATGGAGGCGTTCTCCTTGAAGAGCATGCCGATCGCGCCCGCCGCCAGCAGGTAGCGCACGACCGCGTCCTCCTGGTCGACGGCGCCGGCGGTCGGCGCCGCGACGAAGTTCAGGTAGTAGTGCAGGACGGCCGGGATGATGCCCGCGGCGCCGTTGGTGGGGGCGGTCACGACCCGGCCGCCCGCCGCGTTCTCCTCGTTGACGGCCATCGCGTAGAGGGTGACCCACTCCATCGCGTGCGCGGCCGGATCGCCCTCGGCGCGCAGCTGGCGCGCCGACTGCGCCGCGCGGCGGCGGACCTTCAGGCCGCCCGGGAGGATGCCCTCACGGGACATCCCGCGCCGCACGCAGGACTCCATCACCCGCCAGATGTCGAGCAGCCCGGCGCGGATCTCCTCCTCCGTACGCCACGCCTTCTCGTTCTCCATCATCAGCGCCGAGATCGACAGCCCCGTCTCGCGCGAGAGCCGCAGCAGCTCGTCCCCGGTGCGGAAGGGGTGCCGCAGCACCGTGTCGTCCAGCTTGATCCGGTCCTCGCCGACCGCGTCCTCGTCCACGACGAAGCCGCCGCCCACCGAGTAGTACGTCTTCTCCAGCAGCGGGGCGCCGTCCGCGTCGTACGCGAACAGCGTCATCCCGTTGGCGTGGTACGGCAGCGACCTGCGCCGGTGCAGCACGATCTGCGTCTGCGGGTCGAAGGCGATCTCGTGCGCCCCGAGCAGGCTCAGCCTGCCCGCCGCGCGCACCGCCGCGACCTCGTCGTCCGCCGTCTCCACGTCCACCGTCCGCGGCGAGTGGCCCGCTAGCCCCAGCAGCACCGCCTTCGGCGTCCCGTGCCCGTGGCCCGTCGCCCCCAGCGACCCGAAGAGCTCCGCCCGGACCGACACGGTGTGCGCCAGCAGTCCCTCGTTCTTCAGCCGGTGCACGAAGATGCCCGCGGCACGCATCGGGCCCACGGTGTGCGAGCTGCTGGGGCCGATGCCCACGGAGAAGAGGTCGAATACGGATATTGCCATGAGGACTCCAGATCTCGAAGGGGCACGGCCCCTTCACGGTTCCTCCGCGGAGGAGGGTTCCCCAGGGGCGCGGGGAACTGCGCGACCAGCCCCCACCGGCGGGTGGTCCGGCGACAACCGGACTGCCCGCCGGGGCGGGTGGTGACCTGCGGGAGCGCTCCGGCTGAGCACGCGGTTCCTCCGCCGGCCTCCGGCCGGGAGGTGCCCCCCTCGCCCCTACGGGGCTACGCGTAGAGCGGGTGCTTGCGGGTCAGGGCGGCGACCCTGTCCCGGAGAGCCGCGGCGTCGTAACTCGGCTTGAGGGCCGCCGCGATGATCTCCGCCACCTCCCGGAAGTCCTCCGCGTCGAAGCCCCGCGTGGCCAGCGCGGGCGTGCCGATGCGCAGCCCCGAGGTGACCATGGGCGGCCGGGGGTCGTTGGGGATCGCGTTGCGGTTGACGGTGATGCCGACCGAGTGGAGGCGGTCCTCGGCCTGCTGGCCGTCGAGCGCGGAGTCGCGGAGGTCGACCAGCACCAGGTGGACGTCGGTGCCGCCGGACAGGACGGAGACGCCGACCTCGGTGAGGTCGTCCCGTACCAGCCGCTCGGCGAGGATCTTGGCGCCCTGGAGCGTACGCGCCTGCCGGTCCTTGAACTCGTCGGTGGCGGCGGCCTTGAAGGCGACCGCCTTTCCGGCGATCACGTGCTCCAGCGGGCCGCCCTGCTGACCGGGGAAGACCGCGGAGTTGATCTTCTTGGCCAGCTCGGCCTTGGAGAGGATCACACCGCCGCGCGGGCCGCCGAGCGTCTTGTGGGTCGTGGTGGTGACCACGTCCGCGTACGGCACGGGGGAGGGGTGCAGACCGGCCGCGACCAGGCCCGCGAAGTGCGCCATGTCGACCATCAGGTACGCGCCGACCTCGTCCGCGATCCGGCGGAACTCGGCGAAGTCGAGCTGGCGCGGATACGCCGACCAGCCCGCGATGACGAGCTGCGGCCGGTGCTCCCTGGCCAGCTTCTCGACCTCGGCCATGTCGACCAGACCGGTGTGCTCGTCGACGTGGTAGGCCGCGACCTTGTACAGCTTGCCGGAGAAGTTGATCTTCATACCGTGGGTCAGGTGGCCGCCGTGCGCCAGGTCGAGGCCCAGGATGGTGTCGCCCGGCTTGATCAGGGCGGTCATCGCGGCGGCGTTCGCGGACGCGCCGGAGTGCGGCTGCACGTTCGCGGCCTCGGCGCCGAACAGCGCCTTGACGCGGTCGATCGCGAGCTGCTCGATCACGTCGACGTGCTCGCAGCCGCCGTAGTAGCGGCGGCCCGGGTAGCCCTCGGCGTACTTGTTGGTCAGCACGGAGCCCTGGGCCTCGAGGACCGCGACCGGCGCGAAGTTCTCCGACGCGATCATTTCGAGGGTGGACTGCTGGCGGTGGAGTTCGGCGTCGACCGCGGCGGCGACGTCCGGGTCGAACTCGTGCAGGGACTGGTTC
This sequence comes from Streptomyces sp. NPDC008317, assembly GCF_042955955.1. Classification (NCBI taxonomy): domain Bacteria; kingdom Bacillati; phylum Actinomycetota; class Actinomycetes; order Kitasatosporales; family Streptomycetaceae; genus Streptomyces; species Streptomyces sp. NPDC008317. Next base: position 239,803 of record NZ_JBIBFQ010000004.1, on the reverse strand, counting down.
TGCAGCGACATGAGATCTTCCTGGTCAGAAGGTCGATGAATACCGGGGGCCGGCGAACGGCCGGTGACGGCGGGCCCGGCGGGAAGCGAGCCCGTGATGACGGCGGGCCCGGCGGGAAGCGAGCCCGCGATGACAGCCGGAGGCCGGCCCGCCGTGACGGCCGGGGGACCGGCCCGTGGCGGAGGCCGGAAGGTCAGCCCGCGATGAAGGCGTCGTACTCGGCGGCGGACAGCAGCTCGTCGGTCGCCTGCGGCTCGCGGACCTTGAACAGCCAGCCGTCCGCGAAGGGCGAGGAGTTGATCAGGGCCGGGTCGTCCACGACGTCCTGGTTGATCTCCGTGACCTCGCCGGTGACCGGCGAGTACAGGTCGCTGACGGACTTGGTGGACTCCAGCTCACCACAGGTCTCACCCGCCGTGACGGCGTCGCCCACCGCGGGAAGCTGCACGAACACGACGTCGCCGAGCGCGTCGGCGGCGTGCGAGGTGATCCCGACGGTGACGCCCTCGGCCTCGGGGGCCGACAGCCACTCGTGTTCCTTGGTGTACCGAAGATTCTGGGGGTTGATGCTCATGACGGAATTCTCCCGGATGCGAAGGGGTGCCCGCGCGCGGGGACGGCGCGGTCGGTCGGCTCGACGGACAGGTCCGGTACCGGCCGGACAGGCCCGGTACCAGGTGGCGGTACGAGCGTGTCAGCGCTCACGCTTGTAGAACGGCAGCGCCACGACCCGGTGCGGCTCACGGGTGCCGCGGATGTCGACCGCGACCCCTTCCGTACCGGGCGCGGCATGCGCGGCGTCCACGTACGCCATCGCGATGGGCACGCCCAGCGTCGGGGACGGCGCGCCCGAGGTGACCTCGCCGACCACGGCGCCCGAGGCGTCGGTCACCGCGTACCCCGCGCGCGGCACCCGGCGGCCCTCGGCGATCAGCCCGACCAGCTTGCGCGGCGGGGTGGCCGCCGCCTTCTCCGCCGCGGCCTCCAGCGCCGCCCGGCCCACGAAGTCGCCCGCCTTGTCGAACTTCACGACCCGGCCGAGCCCCGCGTCGAACGGCGTCAGCGCGGTGGTCAGCTCGTGCCCGTACAGCGGCATGCCCGCCTCCAGGCGCAGCGTGTCCCGGCAGGACAGGCCGCACGGTACGAGCCCGGCCGCGGCCCCGGCCTCGGTGAGCGCCTGCCACAGCCGCTCGGCGTCGGCGGGCGCGACGAACAGCTCGAAGCCGTCCTCGCCGGTGTAACCGGTACGGGCGATCAGCGCAGGCACCCCGGCGACCGTGCCGGGCAGGCCCGCGTAGTACTTCAGCCCGTCCAGGTCCGCGTCCGTGACCGACTTCAGGATGCCGGGGGACTCCGGACCCTGGACGGCGAGCAGCGCGTACGCGTCCCGGTCGTCGCGTACGGCGGCGCCCGCGAAACCGGCCGCGCGCTCGGTGACGGCGTCCAGCACCACCTGGGCGTTGGAGGCGTTGGCGACGATCATGAACTCCTGCTCGGCGAGCCGGTACACGATCAGGTCGTCCAGGATGCCGCCGTCGGGCGCGCAGATCATCGTGTAGCGGGCCCTGCCGACCGCGAGCGCCGACAGGTGGCCGACCAGCGCGTGGTCGAGGGCCTCGCCCGCCTGCGGTCCCGTGACGGTGATCTCGCCCATGTGGGAGAGGTCGAAGAGTCCGGCGCGGGTGCGGACGGCGGTGTGCTCGTCGCGCTCGCTGCCGTACCGCAGCGGCATGTCCCAGCCCGCGAAGTCGGTCATGGTCGCGCCGAGCGCGCGGTGCGACGCGTCGAGGGCGGTGTGGCGCGGGGAGGTCGGTGGCTGGCTCATCGGAGGGCTCCCAGAGGGGTGACGGCACGGGACGGACAGGGCGGGCCGGGGCATGCTCGCCCCGGGTCTCCCCATCTGTCATCGGAACCTGAGAGGTTCACCGTGACCCTCGCGGGTCCCGGTTTGCACCTTGGGTGGGGCCGCTCCCCGTCAAGGGAGCCGCCCGCTTTTCAGATCTGCCTCGCCCGCGCGGTATCTGTGCCTGAGAGATTCAAGGGAGGGCTTGCTCCTTCGGCGCCCGGCCCGGTGAGGGGACGGAACTCTCCCGCGCGGCCTCCAACGGCCGGTATGCAAGTTGTGCCGCCAATCATTGCACGCCAGCCGCTAGGGTTTCCGGGCAGGACAGTGGCACATGGGCGGACAAGGGTGGACATGGAGATTCCGGCACCGTACACGGCACCGTACATATGGCCGGCCAACGAGCTGGAAGAGGTGCTCACCGCGAGCCTCGGCAACCCCTCGGCCGCCCCCCGGCTGCTGGAGGTGCTGGGGCGCTCCCATGTCTGGGTGCCGCTGCCGAACGGCGGGGCGCCGGACGCGCCGGGGCTCGACCTGCCCACCGTCGAACTGGAGGGCGCGACCTATGTGCCGGTCTTCAGCTCCGAGCAGCAGTTCCGGCAGGCCGCCGACGGCATGGCCTGCACCGTCGCGCCCGTCCACGAATTCGCCCGCGGCCTGCCGCCGCTGGTCGGCATCGCCCTGAACCCCGGCGGCGCCGTCGGAGTGCCGCTGCCGCCCGCCGCCGTCGCCGAGCTGTGCCGCGGCGGCGCCGCCGAACGGTACGAGCAGGACGGCACGCCCGGCCGTACGGTCGGCGCCCGCGTACGGCTGTGGGAACCGGACCACGACGACGAGCCGGTGGACTTCCTCGCCACCGCCGCGGGGGAGTTCGCCGTCACCCCGGTCGTGCTGTCCGCCCGCCGCGCGCTGGCCGCCGTGGAGGAGGAGCCGCCCGCGCTCTTCGTCGGGGTCGAGCTGGACCGCTGGCAGGACGTGGACCGCGCCGCGGCCATGGACGCCATCGGCCGCGCCCTCGGCGCCGCGCCGCTGCCCTGGCCCGTCCACCTGATTCTGCTGGACGTCGCACAGGACCCGGTCGCGGACTGGATGCTGGAGACCGTACGGCCGTTCTTCACGCGGGACTGAACCGGACCGAACCGGACTCATCGGGACCGAACGGGACCGACCGGCGGGAGGCCGTACGGCATGGGTGGGGATCCAGGACGTGACCTGGTTTGATGGCGGGCGGCGCACAGGTGTGCGCCGGGCAGACCGAACGAGGGGAAGGGGCGGTCCCACGTGATCGCGGGCGCGCAAGGCGGTGCGGCGGCGGCCGGCCATGTGGAGCAGATGCTGCTCCAGGTGGCGCCCGGTCGCTTCGACGCATACGAGAACCTGCTCGCGTCGCTGGCCGAGGGCCAGGTGTGGATGCTGCTCTGGCACGGCACGCCCGGTTCGGCCGATGCCCAGTACGGCAACCTCCGGATCGGCGGACACGGCTACGCGCCGTGCGTCACCTCGCCGCGTGAGCTGGCCGCCAGCGGCTGGACCCGGGAGTACGAGGTCGTCTCCGGGCGCGACATCGCCCTGACCCTCTTCCCCGACCGCTGGGGCCTCTGGCTCAACCCGCACGCGCCGGGCGGCGGGGTCGGGGTGCCCTGGCTCGACCTGCGCCGGATCGCCGCCGGGCTCGACCTGCTGCCCGCCGGGCCGCTCCAGATCGGCGAACCCTCGCTACAGATTCCGCAGTTCTACGCTCTGCTCGCGCAGGCCGCGCACCGCACGCCCGCCGTGCGCGCCCTCCGGCGCGCCTGGGTCCAGCCCACCCTCGGCGAGCCCTATCTCGCCATCGGCGTCGAGGTCTACGACGACTCTCCGCAGTCCGTCGAGTCCGTCCGCCTCATGATGCAGCAGTCCGTCGCCGGTGTCCCCGACGGCCTGCCCGTCTCCACCGTCGCCATGGCCGACGTCTACGATCCCGTCGCCATGTGGATGCGCGCCAACGGGCAGCCCTTCTTCGACCGCGAAGCCTTCGCCGGCGGCCCGGCCTGGGGCCCCCGCTAGGGCCTGTCCGGCGGATCCCGAACGGCGATGAGCGACCTTCAAGCGCCGGAATCGTCCAGGGCGGCGGACATCAGGCCGAGCGGCGGACTGCCCAGGGCGAGCAGGGCGGCGTGGAATTCGGGCAAGGTGAAGGAAGCCTTCCGCTTGGCCCGCTCGCGCAGCCGCATGATCTCCAGCTTGCCCCAGGTGTACCGCCCGTAGGCCGCGTCGAAGGTGCCGCGCCGCGCCTCGGCGGAGGCCCCGGCCCGGGCGAGATGGGCGTCGCGCATGAAGAGCCGGGTCGCGTCCTCTAGGGACAGCGCCCCGGTGTGCAGCCCGATGGAACACGTCAGCCGCGTCACGCGGACCAGCGCTTCGAGCGCGACCCCGATCGCGAAGCGCGGGTCCCGCGCCCGGAACCCCTCTTCGAGGCAGACCTCCTCGACGTAGTGCGCCCACCCCTCGGCGAAGGAGAGGCTGTGCAGGACCCGCCGCACCGGCGTCGCGGCCCGGCGCAGCGAGCGGCTGTGCGCGAAGTGCCCGGGAGCGACCTCGTGGACGGTGATCGACGGCAGGCTGGTGCGGCTGAAGACGGTCAGCCACTCCTCGCGCTCCTCGGCCGGCCAGTCCGGCTCCGGCGGAGTGACGTGGTACCAGGACGCGGCATCGGCCTCGGCGGGCGCGGCCCAGCTCATCATGGCCATGGCCCAGCGCCGGGAGGGCGGCGCGGGCCCGACGAGACAGTCCCCGTCCACGTACGGCGCGAGCTTGTGCGCGCGGGTGAAGGCGATCACCTCGTCGGTGAGCCTGGCCGCCTCGGGGATGACGCCGTCGGCGTCGGGGTGGTCGGCCATCAGCTCGGGGAGCAGCTCGTCCACCCGCCGGTGCCGGTCGTACGCGCGGCAGGAGTCGACCAGCAGCTCGGTGAGCCGGGCCCGCTCCCGGTCGGCCTCGACGGCGAGCGCCGACAGGTCGACGCTCAGGCCCTCCTGACTGCCCATCAGCGCGGCCAGCGCGTTGCCGCCGAGCCGGGGGTCGGGGTCGCCGTGCTCGGCGGCCCGCTCGATGTGCGCGACCAGCCGCCCGTGCGCGGCCAGCGCGGCGGCGGTGTCGGGGCTGTCCTCGGCGTCGAGCCCGGCGGCGAGTCCGCGTACGGCGCCCAGCAGCGCGTCCGCGACCGGCGCGCTCACCCGGTCGAGTGACGCCACCGCCGCGTCCACGGCCTCCGGCCAGCGCGCCAGATGCTTGCGGCGGGCCTTGGCGCGCTCCCGCCCGGAGGCGTACTCCCGGTCGTAGCAGGCGAGTTCGAGATTGGACAGATGCGGGTACGGGTCGCGCCTGTGCAGCTCCAGCTCCCCGTACTGCACGCGCAGCGCCTCCTCGAAGACCGTCAGGTGCCGGTCGTCGTGGGCGGACTCCAGCGGTCCCGCGGCGCGCTGTGCGCGGGCCATCGCGTCGAGGCCGCGACGGACGCCGTCCGGCGACAGGTCCTGGACGCGGCCGTCGTACTCGTGACGCCCCGCCATTTCCCGTACCACCGGCACCATCAGGTCGCATACCGCACGCAGCCGCTCGTTCACCACACGACCGTACCCCGAGGTACGCGTCGGTAACGGTCGATGAATCACCACATCACAGTTGCGCATCCCTTCGTGGTGAGGGCTGGCGGGTGATCGACACATCGCAGAAGAATCCAGCGGCAAGGGCCTCAGGTCCCCCGTTGTCATCTGCACCACCTGCACCGCCTCGTACCAACAGCACTTTCTGCAGAGCCAGTTCATGCATCACGCAATTCATGAGACTCGCACCAGCAGCACGACTGATGAGTAAAGCCGCTACAGCGGCGGGCGCGCGCCGGTTACCCGCCGGCGAGAGGGGTCAGTCACACCATGACCGCACCGATTGAGACCACCCATGGGCAGGCCGAGGCACAGCCGGAAGCCATCCTCAGCGGGGTCGAGCGGAGCCAGATCGAGGGCCGGTCCCTCGGTCAGATCGCCTGGATGCGCTTCAAGCGCGACAAGGTGGCGGTGGCCGGCGGTGTCGTCGTCATCCTGCTGGTGCTGCTCGCGATCCTGGCCAAGCCGATCGAGCACGTCTTCGGCCTCGACCCGACCGCCTTCCACCAGGACCTCGTGGACCCCGTCCGCGTCGCCCCCAAGGGCCCCTTCGGCGGCATGAGCTGGGCCCACCCGCTGGGCATCGACCCGCAGTTCGGCCGTGACCTGCTGGCCCGGATCATCGAGGGCTCGTGGGTCTCGATGCTGGTGGCGACCGGCGCGACGATCCTGTCCAACATCATCGGCACCGTCCTCGGCGTCATCGCCGGGTACTACGGCGGCTGGGTCGACAGCCTGATCAGCCGTCTGATGGACACCTTCCTCGCCTTCCCGCTGCTGCTCTTCGCGATCTCGATCTCCGCCTCCCTCCAGGACGGCGCCTTCGGGATGAACGGGCTGCCGCTGCGGATCAGCGTGCTGATCTTCGTGATCGGCTTCTTCAACTGGCCCTACATGGGACGCATCGTGCGCGGCCAGACGCTGAGCCTGCGCGAACGCGAGTTCGTCGAAGCCGCCCGCAGCATGGGCGCCCGCGGCCCCTTCATCCTCTTCAAGGAACTGCTGCCCAACCTGGTCGCGCCGATCCTCGTCTACTCGACGCTGCTGATCCCGACCAACATCCTCTTCGAGGCCGCCCTGAGCTTCCTCGGCGTCGGCATCGCACCGCCCCAGGCCTCGTGGGGCGGCATGCTCAACGACGCCGTCGACCTCTTCTACGCCGACCCGCAGTACATGGTCGTCCCCGGCCTCGCGATCTTCATCACCGTCCTGGCCTTCAACCTGCTGGGCGACGGACTGCGCGACGCCCTCGACCCGCGCAGCAAGTGAACGGCCGCAGCACGCCACGCCGCACCGCCCGTACCGGGTACCAGCCCGCCCGTACCACCGCTGAAACCACGTATATCCATTCGATTTGGAGGCTTTCCTCGGCATGAACAGCAGAAAAGCGACAGCCGCGCTGGCGCTTGCCATGGCTCTGGCCCTGGGAGCATCCGCGTGCAGCAGTGACTCGAAGGACGACAAGGGCGGCAAGAACCCGAGCGGCGGCAGCAGCAAGTCCGCCTCCGGCTCCGACGCCGCGCTCACCTCCATCGTCAACAAGTCCGACAAGAAGGGGGGGACGGTCGTGATGGAGAACTCCGACGTGCCGGACTCCCTGGACATGGGCAACACGTACTACGGCTGGGTCCAGAACTTCTCCCGCCTCTACGCGCGTACCCTGCTCACCTTCAAGCCCGCCGCGGGCAAGGACGGCCTCACCGTCGTCCCCGACCTCGCCACCGGACTCGGCAAGGCCAGCCCGGACGCCAAGACCTGGACGTACACCATCCGGTCCGGCCTGAAGTACGAAGACGGCACGCCGATCACCACCAAGGACATCAAGTACGCGATCGAGCGCAGCAACTTCGCGCCCGAGGCGCTGTCCAACGGCCCGACGTACTTCAAGGCGTACCTCGCGGGCGGCGACAAGTACCAGGGTCCGTACAAGGACAAGAACCCCAACGGGCTCGCGTCCATCGAGACCCCGAACGACACCACGATCGTCTTCCACCTGGCGAAGCCCTTCGCGGACTTCGACTACCTGGCGACGTTCTCGCAGACGGCCCCCGTGCCGCAGGCGAAGGACGACGGCGCCGGTTACGTGAAGCACATCGTGTCGTCCGGCCCGTACAAGTTCTCCTCGTACACCGAGGGCGCGGGCGCCACGCTGGTCCGTAACCCGCAGTGGAGCCAGGCCACCGACCCGGTGCGCAATCCGCTGCCGGACAAGTACACGATCAAGTTCAAGGTCGACGCGGTCACCATCGACAACAACCTGCTGGCGGGCAACACCACGGTGGACTCCGGCGGTACCGGTGTCACCCCGCAGACCCAGGGCAAGGTGCTCGGCCCCAAGTACAAGGGCAGCACCGACGACTCGTACGCCGGCGCCACCGCGTACATGGCGATCAACTCCAAGGTCGCGCCGTTCGACAACATCGAGTGCCGCAAGGCCGTCGAGTACGCGATCGACAAGGTCTCGGTGCAGACCGCGATCGGCGGCAGCGTGAAGGGCGACATCGCCACCACGCTGCTCCCGCCGACCGTCAACGGCTACGCGAAGTTCGACCAGTATCCGACCGAGGGCAACAAGGGCGATGTGGCCAAGGCCAAGCAGGCCCTGAGCGCCTGCGGCAAGCCGGGCGGCTTCACCACCAACCTGACCGCCCGCTCGGACCGTCCGGCCGAGATGGCGCAGGCCACCGCGGTGCAGAACTCGCTCAAGCAGGTCGGCATCACCGCCAACATCAAGAGCTACCCGGCGGGCAAGTACTTCGCCAACTTCGCCGGTGTCCCGAGCTACGTGCACGAGCACCAGCTCGGCCTGATGATGATGGCGTGGGGCGCCGACTGGCCGACCGGCTACGGCTTCCTCGACCAGATCGTGGACGGCAGCGCCATCAAGCCCTCCGGCGGCAACAACCTGATGGAGCTGAACGACCCGGCCATCAACAAGGCGCTGTCGGACGCGATCGCCAACACCGACGCGGCCGCCCGTGAGAAGGCCTGGGGCGACATCGACAAGATGGTGCTCGACACCGCCACCGTCGTGCCGCTGATCTACCGCAAGAACCTGCTGTACCGCCCGGAGAGCGCCACGAATGTGACGATCACTCAGGCGTACCTGGGCATGTACGACTACCTGCTGCTCAGCTCCTCCAAGTAAGCGAGAGCACCGAACACCGGAAGGCAGGTGAAGGCATCGGCGTCCGCCGGGACCGGGGTTGACCCCCGGCCCGGCGGACCCGGCGCCGAACCGCTGTGACTGCGTACATCATTCGACGCGTGATCGCCGCGATAATCCTGGTGCTTGTCGTCAGCGCGGTCACTTTCGCGATCTTCTTCCTGGTCCCCAAGATCGGCGGCCAGAGCACGACCCAACTGGCCACCCAGTACGTGGGCAAGGACGCCAACCCCGAGTCGATCGCGGCGGTCAAGAAGAACCTCGGGCTGGACCTGCCGCTCTACCAGCAGTACTGGCACTTCATCAAGGCCATCGTCATGGGCGCGAACTACAAGTTCGGCCCGGACGCGGCGGTCTGCCACCGCCCCTGCTTCGGCTACTCCTTCAAGTCGCACGTCGAGGTGTGGCCGCAGATCAAGACCCGTATCCCGGTGACCTTCTCGCTGGCGATCGGCGCGGCCGTGATCTGGGTGGTCTCCGGTGTCGTCATCGGCGTCATCTCCGCGCTCAAGCGCGGCACGGTCTTCGACCGGATCTCCATGGGCGTGGCCCTGGCCGGTGTCTCACTGCCGATCTTCTTCACCGGCATGGTGCTGCTCGGCCTGTTCTCCTACAAGTGGACGATCTGGGACAACGTCGAATACGTCGGGTTCACCACCGATCCCGCCCAATGGGCGTGGAATCTGATCCTGCCGTGGATCGCGCTGGCCTTCCTCTACTCCGCGCTGTACGCCCGCCTCACCAGAGCCGGGATGCTGGAGACGATGGGCGAGGACTACATCCGTACCGCGCGGGCCAAGGGCCTGCCGGAGCGGACGGTCGTCGGCAAGCACGCGCTGCGCGCGGCCCTGACCCCGATCGTCACCATCTTCGGCATGGACTTCGGCCTGCTGATCGGCGGCGCGATCATCACCGAACGCGTCTTCTCCTTCCAGGGAGTCGGCGCCTACGCCGTGCAGGGCGTCAAGGACAACGACCTGCCGATCGTGCTCGGCGTGACGATGGTCGCGGCCACCTTCATCGTCTTCTGCAACCTTGTGGTGGACCTGCTGTACGCCGCCATCGACCCCCGCGTGAGGTACTCGTGAGCACCACGGACGGCAGTGCCCCCGACAGCGGCACGTCCGAAGCGTCCGAGGGCGGCGCCGTCGGGTTCGACAAGGCGGCGTCCGTCGTCGGGGAGCCGGTGGCGGACCCCGGCCCGGCCCCCGCGGGGGACGCGTATCTGTCGGTACGTGACCTGCGGATCCACTTCGACACCGACGACGGCCTGGTGAAGTCGGTCGACGGCCTCAGCTTCGACCTCCAGCGCGGCCGTACGCTCGGCATCGTCGGCGAGTCCGGCTCGGGCAAGTCCGTGACGTCGCTGGGCATCATGGGCCTGCACCGCACCTCGCGGGCCCGGATATCCGGCGAGGTCTGGCTGGACGGCGAGGAGTTGGTCGCCGCCGACCCGGACCACGTACGGCGGCTGCGCGGGCGCAAGATGGCGATGATCTTCCAGGACCCGCTCTCCGCGATGCACCCCTACTACACGGTCGGCGCGCAGATCGTCGAGGCGTACCGGGTGCACCAGAAGGTGTCGCGGAAGGTCGCGGCCGAGCGGGCCGTGGAGATGCTGGACCGGGTCGGCATCCCGGAGCCCAGGAAGCGCTTCTCGGACTACCCGCACCAGTTCTCCGGCGGTATGCGGCAGCGCGCGATGATCGCCATGTCGCTGGTCAACAACCCCGAGTTGCTGATCGCCGACGAGCCGACGACCGCGCTCGACGTGACCGTGCAGGCGCAGATCCTGGACCTGATCCGGGACCTGCAAAAGGAGTTCGGCTCCGCGGTCATCATGATCACCCACGACCTCGGAGTGGTCGCCGAGGTCGCCGACGACCTGCTGGTGATGTACGCGGGCCGGGCCGTGGAGCGCGGCACCGCCGAGACGCTGTTCACCGCGCCCCGACACCCGTACACCTGGGGCCTGTTGGGCTCCATGCCGCGTCTCGACCGGGAGCGCCTGGAGCGGCTCAACCCGGTCAAGGGCACCCCGCCCAGCCTGATCAACGTGCCGTCCGGCTGCGCCTTCCACCCGCGCTGCCCGTACGCGGCGCTGACCGGCGGCGCCGCGGAGACGGACGTGCCGGAACTGCGCGAGGTGGGCCCCGGCCACATGGCCGCCTGCCACCTCGGCGAGGCCGACCGCCTCCGGATCTGGACCGAAGAGATCGAACCGAAGCTGTGAAGGGTCAGGAAGAACCCGTGGCCGAGAACCCCTCGCCGGACGAGCCGCCGCAGGACGCGTCCTCGTCGGACGGCACACAGTCGGACGGCACGCCCCCGGACAACGCCGCTGCGGACGACGCGCCCTCGGACAACGCCGCGCCGGACGGCGGCACGTCGTCGGGCAGGCCCTCGCTCGACAAGAGCGTCCCGCTGCCGCGGCAGCGCGGCGGCGAGCCGCTGCTCAAGGTGACCGGTCTGGTCAAGCACTTCCCGATCACCAAGGGCCTGCTGCGCCGCCAGGTCGGCGCCGTACAGGCCGTGGACGGCATCGACTTCGAGGTCGCGGCGGGCGAAACGCTCGGCGTGGTCGGCGAGTCGGGCTGCGGCAAGTCCACGATGGGACGGCTGATCACCCGGCTGCTCGAACCGACCGGCGGCACGATCGAGTTCCAGGGCCGGGACATCACGCACCTGAGCACCGGGGCGATGCGCCCGATGCGGCGCGACGTCCAGATGATCTTCCAGGACCCCTTCTCCTCGCTGAACCCGCGGCACACCATCGGCACGATCGTCGGCGCCCCGTACAAGCTCCAGAAGGTCGCGACCGAGCACGGTGTGAAGCGCGAAGTGCAGAATCTGCTGGAGCTGGTCGGGCTCAGCCCCGAGCACTACAACCGCTACCCGCACGAGTTCTCCGGCGGTCAGCGGCAGCGGATCGGCATCGCGCGGGCCCTCGCCCTCAAGCCGAAACTGGTCGTCGCCGACGAGCCGGTCTCGGCGCTGGACGTGTCCATCCAGGCCCAGGTGGTGAACCTGCTGGACGACCTCCAGTCGGAGCTGGGCCTGACGTATGTGATCATCGCCCACGACCTGTCGGTGATCCGCCATGTCTCGGACCGGATCGCGGTGATGTACCTCGGCAAGGTGGTGGAGATCGCGGACCGGGAGGCGCTGTACAGCGCGCCCTTCCACCCGTACACCACCGCCCTGATGTCGGCGGTGCCGGTGCCCGACCCGCGGCGGCGCACGCAGCGCAAGCGCATCCTGCTCACCGGTGACGTGCCGTCGCCGATCTCGCCGCCGAGCGGCTGCCGCTTCCACACCCGGTGCTGGAAGGCGACGGAGGTGTGCAAGACGCAGGAGCCGCCGCTGGCGCCGCTGGCGACCGGCCACCAAGTGGCGTGCCACCACCCGGAGAACCAGCAGGACAGCGCGGCTGTCACGCCGTAGGCAGTCGTGACGGGACGGGCCGTACGGTCGCTGCTTTCTGGCCGTACGGCCGGCGCCGCCGGTCCGGCGCCGGTTCGTACGGTGGGCCTCGCGGTTCGTACGGCGGGCCGTAGTACAACATCGGCATGGCCACGGATCTGTTCACGCCCACCGTCCAGCACACGCTCGACGTCGTCGGGATCTTCGTCTTCGCGATCTCCGGCGCGCTGGCGGCGGTCCGCAGGAACTACGACGTGTTCGGCATGGCGGTGCTCGCCGAGGTCACGGCGCTCGGCGGCGGGGTCTTCCGCGATCTGGTCATCGGCGCGGTGCCGCCCGCCGCCTTCACCGACGTCGGCTACTTCTCGACGCCGCTGGTCGCCACCGCGCTGGTCTTCTTCCTGCACCCCGAGGTCGAGCGGATCACCGCCACGATGAACGTCTTCGACGCGGCCGGGCTCGGGCTGTTCTGCGTGAGCGGCACGATCAAGGCGCACACGTACGGGCTCGGGCTCACCCCGTCCGTCGCGCTCGGCCTCGCCACGGCGGCGGGCGGCGGCGTCCTGCGCGACCTGCTGGCGAACGAGGTGCCGTCGCTGCTGCGCTGGGACCGCGATCTGTACGCCGTCCCGGCCCTGGTCGGCGCGAGTACGGTCGCGCTGCTGATCCACTTCGACGTGCTGGGCGGTGTGACCGCGGGGCTCGCGGCGCTGGTCGCCTTCGTCCTGCGGCTGCTGGCGCTGCGGTTCCACTGGCGGGCGCCGCGGGCGTGGCACCGCAGGAGCGCGGCGGCGGAGGGGGAGTAGCGGACTCCGTCCGGGCCGGGCCGTGCGTACGCGGGCCTCGCGTGTGCCGGGCCGTGCGTACGCGGGCCGCGCGTGTGCCGGGCCGTGCGTATGAACGGCGGGGTCGCGCGGCCGGTCGCCGCGGCGGGAAACCGCCAGCGCTGGACACGGAGTCTCTACCGCTGGGTAACATCGGGGCATGGCACATGCGACAGCCCGCGCGACCCTCGGCGACAGCGAATTCGACCGCGACACGACGGTGACGGCCCGGCCGGGCGAGCCCGGCACGTACGACATCGACCTGTCACCGGGCTGGACCATCGCCGCGGCCGTCAACGGCGGGTATCTGCTCGCCGTCGTCGCCCGCGCCCTGCGCGACGCGCTGCCGCACGACGACCCCTTCACCATCACCGCCCATTACCTGACCGCCTCAGGCCCCGGCCCCGCCGTGATCAGGACCGAGACGGTACGGGCGGGCCGGACCCTCTCCAGCGGGCAGGCGTCGCTCTACCAGACCGACGAGCAGGGCCGCGAGGTCGAGCGGATGCGGGTCATCGCCGCGTACGGCGACCTGGGCGCGCTGCCCGACGACGTACGCACCACCGCGCCCGAGCCGTCGATGCCGGAGTACGCGGACTGCGTCGGCCCCGAGGACGCCCCCGAGGGCGGCGCGCCGCTGCCCGGCTCCAGCGCCCTCCTCGACCGCATCGCGCTCCGGCTCGATCCGGCCACCGCGGGCTGGGCCGTCGGCGCGCCCTCGGGGCGCGGTGACATGCGCGGCTGGTTCGGCCTGGCCGACGGCCGCGACCACGACGTCCTCTCGCTCCTCCTGGCCGTGGACGCCCTGCCCCCCACCGCCTTCGACCTCGGCCTCAAGGGCTGGGTCCCCACCCTCGAACTCACCGTCCACCTCCGCGCCCGCCCGGCCCCCGGCCCCCTCCGCATCGCCCTCACCACCCGCAATCTCGCCGGCGGCCTCCTCGAAGAGGACGCCGAAGTCTGGGACACCGCCAACCGCCTCGTGGCCCAGTCCCGCCAACTCGCCCGCGCCCCCCGCCCCTGACCCCCCTCCCGCCGCGGTCGGCCACCACGCCGGTGCCGTTGGCCATACGGTGAGGCGCCGGGTCCCACCCGGAGAGGGGGCATGGAGCGGTGAGGACACACCTGTTTCCCGCGTTCGCGAGGGTCTTCGCGTTCTGCGCGGCTGGAGGATTGACGGCTTTCGCGGTGCGGCGTTCGGGGGTGGCCGACGCCACATTGGCGGGTGCCATCTGGTACGGATTCCTCATGTGCGGAGTGGTTTCCGAGGTATTCCGCCATCGGCGCGACAAGGCGGCCGGTGGACGCCCGCACCGCGAAAGACGGTAGCCATGAGCATCCGCCATCCATCGCTCCGGCCAATCGGTTGCCTCGCGCCGGGGGCGTTGTCGCCGGGGTGAGGCGCCTCGGGGAGGGGGCGGACGCGGGTGGGGGTCGGAAGGTTGCTCCGGCGAACGTAGAATCGGGGCACCATGGCCTACTTCGACCACGCCGCCACCACGCCCATGCTCCCGGAGGCGGTCCAGGCGATGACCGCCCACCTCACGGTGACCGGGAACGCGTCCGCACTGCATGCCGCCGGGCGGCAGGCCCGGCGGACCGTCGAGGAGTCACGGGAAGCGCTCGCCGCGGCACTTGGCGCGCGCCCCAGCGAGATCGTCTTCACCGGCGGCGGCACCGAGTCGGACAACCTGGCGGTGAAGGGCCTGTTCTGGGCGCGCAGGGACGCCGACCCGCGCAGGGTCCGCGTACTGGCCAGCCCGGTCGAGCACCACGCGGTGCTGGACGCCGTCCACTGGCTCGCGGAGCACGAGGGCGCCGTCGTCGAGTGGCTGGACGTCGACGGCTACGGCCGGGTCCACCCCGAGACACTGCGCGCCGCGATCGAGCGTGACCCCGACGACGTGGCCCTGATCACCGTGATGTGGGCGAACAACGAGGTCGGTACGGTGCTGCCGGTCGCCGAACTGGCCGAGGTGGCACGGGAGTTCGGCATTCCGATGCACTCCGACGCCGTGCAGGCGTTCGGCCAGGCCGAGGTGGACTTCACCGCGAGCGGCCTCGACGCGATGACGGTGACCGGCCACAAGATCGGCGGCCCGTACGGCGTCGGCGCGCTCGTGCTGCGGCGCGAGGACACCCCCGTACCGCTGCTGCACGGCGGCGGCCAGGAGCGCAGCCGCTCCGGCACCCTCGACGTACCGGCCATCGCCGCCTTCGCGACCGCAGGCACCCTCGCCGCCGAGCGCCGCACCGCCTTCACCCGCGACATCGGCGCCCTGCGCGACACCCTCGTCCGCGACGTGCTCGCCACCGTGCCCGACGCCATCCTCAACGGCGACCCCGACCCCGCGGGCCGCCTCCCCGGCAACGCCCACTTCACCTTCCCAGGCTGCGAGGGGGACGCCCTGCTCCTGCTCCTCGACGCCCAGGGCATCGCCTGCTCCACCGGCTCCGCCTGCACCGCGGGCGTCGCCCAGCCCAGCCACGTCCTGCTCGCCATGCACCAGCCCCCCACCCACGCCCGCGCCACCCTGCGCTTCTCCCTGGGCCACACCACCACCCCCGCCGAGATCGCCACCCTCACCGCCGCCATCGGCCCCGCCGTCGAACGCGCCAGGGCCGCGGGCCAGACCTGAGGGCCGGGCCGGGAGGCCGTTACTCTGGGGGAGTGAATGACTTCCCTGACGCCGATCGCAAGAAGCTGCGCGTACTGGCCGCGATGAGCGGCGGTGTGGACTCCGCCGTGGCGGCGGCGCGCGCCGCCGAGGCGGGGCACGACGTGACCGGCGTGCACCTGGCGCTGTCGGCGAATCCGCAGAGCTTCAGGACGGGCGCGCGGGGCTGCTGCACGGTGGAGGACTCGCGGGACGCGCGGCGGGCGGCCGACGTGATCGGCATCCCGTTCTACGTGTGGGACCTCGCGGAGCGCTTCCGGGAGGACGTGGTCGAGGACTTCGTCGCGGAGTACGCGGCGGGCCGGACGCCGAATCCCTGCCTGCGCTGCAACGAGAAGATCAAATTCGCCGCGCTGCTGGACAAGGCGCTGGCGCTGGGCTTCGACGCGGTCTGCACCGGGCACTACGCGACCGTGCTGGTCAAGGACGACGGCACGCGCGAGCTGCACCGGGCGAGCGACGCGGCCAAGGACCAGTCGTACGTGCTCGGCGTCCTGGACGAGCGGCAGCTCGCGCACGCGATGTTCCCGCTGGGGGACACCCTGACCACCAAGGACGAGATCCGCGCGGAGGCCGAGCGGCGCGGGCTCGCGGTGGCGCGCAAGCCCGACAGCCACGACATCTGCTTCATCGCGGACGGCGACACCCAGGGCTTCCTGGCCAAGCGCCTCGGCACCGCGGAGGGCGCGATCGTGGACGAGGACGGCGCGCGGGTCGGCACGCACACGGGCGCCTACGGCTTCACCATCGGCCAGCGCAAGGGCCTGCGGATCGGCGTCCCCGCGGACGACGGCAAGCCGCGCTACGTCCTGGACATCTCGCCGGTCGACAACACCGTGACGGTCGGCCCCCTCGACGCTCTCGACGTGACATCGCTCACCGCGATCAAGCCGCGCTGGTGCGGCACCCCGCCGGCCGGCCCCGCCGCGTACACCGCGCAACTGCGGGCGCACGGCGAGGACGTACCGGTGACGGCGGAGCTGGTGGACGGCGAGCTGCGGGTCGGCTTCGGCGCGCCGGTGCGCGGCATCGCGCCGGGCCAGGCCGTCGTGCTGTACGACGGCACGCGCGTCGTCGGCTCGGCGACGATCGCCACGACGGACCGGGCGGGTTCGGCCGCGGACCGGGCCACCGGCGACCGGACGGACCCGCGGCCGGAACGGACCGCCGCCGTGAACGCCGATCAGGCCGCAGGAGCGCGCGCGGGCGCCGATACCGTGACCGTATGAACATCTGTGTCTTCCTCTCTGCCGCCGATCTCGACGAGCGGTATACGGCCCCTGCGCGTGAATTCGCCGAGCTGATCGGGCGCGGCGGCCACACCCTGGTCTGGGGCGGCTCGGACGTCGGCCTGATGAAGGTCGTCGCGGACGGCGTCCAGGAGAGCGGCGGCCGGCTGGTCGGGGTGTCGGTGGAATTCCTCCGGTCCAAGGCGCGGGAGAACGCGGACGAGATGGTGACCGCGGTCGACCTCGCCGAGCGCAAGGCGGAACTGCTGCGGCGCGCGGACGCGATCGTCATCATGGTCGGCGGCACCGGCACGCTGGACGAGGCCACCGAGATCCTGGAGCTGAAGAAGCACGGGCTGCACGCCAAGCCCGTCGTGCTGCTCAACAGCGCCGGTTTCTACGACGGGCTCAGGGAACAACTGCACCGGATGGACGCGGAGGGCTTCCTGCCGCTCCCGCTGGCCGATCTGGTGGCCTTCGCCGACACCGGCGAAGAGGCCATGACCTACCTGACGGAGAACGTGTGAGCATCCACCTGGTCACCGGAGCCGGCTCCGGCATCGGCGCCGCGGTCGCGCGCGGGCTGCTGGAGCGCGGCGACGAACTGTGGCTGCTGGCCAGGGACGCGGGCCGGGCCAAGGCGCTGGCCGCCGCCTTCCCCGGCGCGCGGACCCTGGTCGGCGACCTCGCCGAGCCGTCCCGGCTGTCCTGGGCGCTCGGCCACCAGTCGCCGCCCGACCGGCTGGACTCGCTGCTGCACATCGCGGGCGTGGTCGAACTGGGCGACATCGGCGACCTCACCCCGAAGGTGTGGAACGAGACGCTCGCGGTCAACCTCGTCGGCCCCTCCGAGCTGACCCGGCTGTTCCTGCCCCAACTGCGGCTCTCCCGCGGCCATGTGGTCTTCGTCAACTCCGGCGCCGGACTCGACGCGCATGCGCAGTGGGGCCCGTACGCGGCCAGCAAGCACGGCCTCAAGGCCCTCGCGGACGCCCTGCGCCGCGAGGAGCACGCCAACGGCCTGCGCGTCACCTCCGTCTTCCCCGGCCGCACCGCCACGCCCATGCAGGCCAAGGTGCACCAGCAGGAGGGCAAGCAGTACGACGCCGAGCGCTGGATCGCGCCCGAGTCGGTCGCCACCACGGTCCTCACCGCGATCGACCTGCCCCGGGACGCGGAGATCACCGACCTGACGGTCCGACCGGGCCGGTAACGCCTCGGGCGCGCCTGGCCGCGGCGGTGTGCCGCCTCCGGCACGGCTGACGGCGACGGCTGACGGCGGCGGCGGGGTGCGGGCTGTGGCAGGTGGCGCGCGCCGCGCGTGAGGCCGCCCGGTGCCCGGTCATGCGTCGGCCCCGGACCGGCGCGTCGCGTCTCGGCGGCCGGGGGCGCGTCACGTTTCGGGCGGGCGGCCCCCCGCCCCGCCGGTTTCGGTGGGCTTCCCGCAGGGGGCGGTCGCCCAACCGTGTACTTATGCCGGTCGATTGCTCCGGCGCAGCCGATATCCGACCCCTTTCGTCACTCTCGCACCTTAAGGTCATCCGCGCCCCACCCCGATCCGAGGGAGCGGACCGACCATGGCCTCTGCCACCGCAGTACCCCGGCCGAGCAGCGCCGGGCGGGACGTACGGACCCGCGCCGAGGCCGCCCTGCGGCTCGCCGCCCCCGCGCTGCTCGGCTACGGCGCCGCCCGCGCCCTCGGCATCGTCCTGCTCTGCTACTTCGCCGAGCGGCGCGGCCGTTCACCCGGCGCGGTGCTGTACGGGTCCTGGGACTCGCGCTGGTACCAGGACGTGGTCGAGCACGGCTACGACCGTACGGTCACCGGAGTGCCCAACGCCTGGCACGGCTGGAGCAACCTCGCGTTCTTCCCGCTGTACCCGGCGCTCTGCCGCGTCGCGGACGCGGTCCTGCCGGTCGGCGACGCCAAGGCGTCCTGGCTGGTCTCGCTGACCGCCTCGATGGCCGCGGCCTGGCTGATCTTCCTGGTCGGCAACCGCCTCCACCGGCGGCGTACCGGCGTCATCCTCGCGGTGCTGTGGGGCTGCCTGCCGCACGCGCTGGTCGAGAGCATGGCGTACACCGAGTCGCTGTTCACCGCGCTCTGCGCCGCCGCCCTCTACGCCACGCTGGCCAAACGCTGGGTGTGGGCCGGGACGTTCGCCGCGCTGGCCGGACTCACCCGGCCCACCGGCGTCGCCATCGCCGCGGCCGTCGGCCTCACCGCCGGGCTCGCCGCGGTCCGGGCACTGCGGCAGCCGCGCGAGGGACCCTGGTGGGGGCCGGTCTGGCGGCCCGCGCTCGGCATGCTGCTCGCGCCCGCCGGATGGCTGGCCTTCGTCGTCTGGGTGGGCGTGCGCGTGCACCGCGCCGACGGCTACTTCGCCGTCCAGGAAGCCTGGGGCAACCGCTTCAGCAAGGGCGGCTACCTGCTGCGGCGCTTCCGCTGGGTCTTCCTCGGCCCGCGCGGCAGCGACGTACCCGTCGCCTTCGTCGTCGTCACCCTCGTCGTCGTGGCCTGCTTCGCGCTCTTCGCCTTCAGCCTCGTCCAGCGCCAGCCGCTGCCGCTGCTGCTCTTCAGCGGCGCGCTCCTCGCCGTCCTCACCCTCGGCGCGGGCGTCTACATCGCCCGCGCCCGCTTCCTGCTCCCCGGCTTCCCCCTGCTGATCCCGCTGGCCCGCGTCCTCGCCCGCACCCACCCGCGCACCATCGCCTGCACCCTCTCCTTCGCCGCCGTCGCCTCCGCGATCTACGGAGTCCACCTGTCCCTGGTGTGGAACGGCCCGCCGTAGGGGAGGGCGACCGGCAGGAGAGGACGACCGCCGGAGGAGAGGGCGACCGCCGCGAGGGAAAGCGACCGGCCGCGGAGCGCATACGCTTTCGGACGTGAGTACCCAGACTGACTTCTCCCTGCCCGCGGGCACCGCGACCGGTGTCGGGTCCATGCCGGGCGGCGACGCCCGGGAGGCGGCGCGGGTGGCCGTGGAGGCCACGGCGGGCATGGCCTTCCTGCCCGAGCTGCCCGGCCGGGGCCCCGGCGCCGACATGATCGGCCGGACCCTCGGCATGCTCGTGGACCTCTACGCCCGCGTGGAGCCCAGCGGCTGGCGCTTCGGCGACCGGCCGGGACGGGACTCGAAGCGGGCCACGTCCTGGCTCGGCGAGGACCTGGACGCGCTGGAGGAGTTCACCCAGGGCTACGAAGGGCCGCTCAAGATCCAGGCGGTCGGCCCGTGGACGCTGGCCGCCGGGGTCGAGACCCGCAACGGCGAGGCCGCGCTGCGCGACCACGGGGCCGTACGCGACCTGGCGGGATCGCTCGCCGAGGGCCTGCGGCTGCACGTCGAGGAGGCGCGGCGCCGGGTCCCCGGCGCCCAGATCGTGCTCCAGCTCGACGAGCCGTCGCTCACCTCCGTGCTGCACGGCAGGATCAGGACGGCCAGCGGCTACCAGACCTACCGCGCGGTGGACCGCGCCGTCATCGAGTCGACGCTGCGCGACCTGATCGCGGCGGTCGGCGCACCGGCCGTCGTCCACTCCTGCGCCCCCGAGGTGCCCTTCGGTCTGCTGCGGCGCGCCGGGGTCGTCGGCATCTCCTTCGACTTCGACCTGCTCACCGAGCGTGACTGGGACGACTTCGGGGAGGCCGCGGAAGGCGGCACCGCGCTCTTCGCCGGTGTCGTCGCCGGCAAGGATGCCCCATTGTCAGACCCTGGCGGTAGCGTCAGTGGTGTTCGGGCGCTGTGGCGCAGGCTGGGGCTGGCACCGGGGGCATTGGGCTCCTCGGTCGCGGTCACCCCTTCCTGCGGTCTGGCGGGGGCCTCTCCGGCCTATGCCCGTGCCGCCCTGGTGCACTGCGCGAAGGCGGCGCGATCGCTCGTCGACAACCCTGAGTGAGGGAAGGGACAGTTTCGTGGCAGCCGTGGACGACGACGCAAGCCGGGGCGAGGCGAGCGCGGCGGAGATCCCCGCCGAGGCACGCGAGGAGCACGCACGCCTCGCCGAGCAGATCGAGGAGCACCGCTTCCGCTACTACGTCAACGACGCGCCCGTCGTCAGCGACGCCGAATTCGACACGCTGCTGCGCCGACTCGAAGCGGTCGAGGAGGAGCACCCGGGCCTGCGCACCCCCGACTCGCCGACCCAGAAGGTCGCGGGCGCGTACGAGACGGAGTTCACCTCCGTCCAGCACCGCGAGCGGATGCTGTCGCTCGACAACGCCTTCGCGCCGGAGGAGCTGGCCACCTGGGCCGAGCGCGTCGCCGCGGAGCTGGGCCCGCCGGACAACACGCACAGCCCGTACCACTTCCTGTGCGAGCTGAAGGTCGACGGCCTCGCGGTCAATCTGACGTACGAACAGGGCCGCCTCACCCGCGCCGCCACGCGCGGCGACGGCAGGACCGGCGAGGACATCACGCCCAACGTGCGGACGATCGCCGACATCCCCGACCGGCTCGCGGGCGACCGCGTGCCCGAACTGGTGGAGATCCGCGGCGAGGTGTACTTCCCCGGCGAGAAGTTCGAGGAGCTGAACGAGCGGCTGGTCGAGGCGGGCGACAAGCCCTTCGCCAACCCGCGCAACGCGGCGGCCGGTTCACTGCGGCAGAAGGACCCGCGGATCACTGCGAGCCGCCCGCTGCGCATGGTGGTGCACGGCATCGGCGCCCGCCAGGGCTTCGACATCGACTGCCAGTCGCACGCGTACGAGCTGCTGCGCGAGTGGGGCCTGCCGACCGCCCGCTACAACAAGGTGGTCGACTCGCTCGCCGAGGTCTCCGACGTCATCGCCTACTACGGCGAGCACCGGCACGACGTCGAGCACGAGATCGACGGCGTCGTGGTCAAGGTGGACGAGATCCCGCTCCAGGGACGGCTCGGCTCCACCTCGCGGGCGCCGCGCTGGGCGATCGCCTGGAAGTACCCGCCCGAGGAGGTCAACACCAAGCTGGTGGACATCCGCGTCGGCGTCGGCCGCACCGGGCGCGTGACGCCGTACGCGGTCGTCGAGCCGGTGACGGTGGCGGGCTCCGAGGTCGAGTTCGCGACGCTGCACAACCAGGACGTGGTGAAGAAGAAGGGCGTCCTGATCGGCGACACCGTCGTGCTGCGCAAGGCGGGCGACGTCATCCCGGAGATCCTCGGGCCGGTCGCGGACCTGCGGGACGGCAGCGAGCGGGAGTTCGTGATGCCCGCCGAGTGCCCGGACTGCGGCACCGCCCTCCAGCCCATGAAGGAAGGGGACATCGACCTGCGGTGCCCCAACGCCCGCTACTGCCCTGCCCAGTTGCGCGAGCGGATCTACTACCTCGCGGGCCGCAAGTGCCTCGACATCGAGAACTTCGGATACGTCGCCGCGACCGCTCTGACGCAGCCGCTGGAGCCTTCCGAGCCGCCGCTGAAGGACGAGGGCGACCTGTTCGGCCTGGAGATCGAGGAGCTGCTGCCGATCCGCTCCTACGTACTCGACCAGGACACCGGCCTGCCTAAGCGGGACGCGGACAGCGGCGACGAGAAGATCGTCACCTTCTTCGCCAACCAGAAGGGCGAGCCGAAGAAGAACGCGCTGGCGATGCTGGAGCACATCGCCGCGGCCAAGGAGCGCCCGCTGGCCCGCATCCTCACCGGTCTGTCGATCCGTCATGTCGGCCCGGTGGCCGCCGAGGCGCTGGCCCGCGAATTCCGCGACCTGGACCGGATCAAGGACGCCGCAGAGGAGGAACTGGCCGCGGTCGACGGCGTCGGCCCGACCATCGCCGCGTCGGTGAAGCAGTGGTTCGCCGAGGACTGGCACCTGGAGATCATCGAGAAGTGGCGGGCCGCGGGCGTCAAGTTCACCGAGGAGGGCTCGGACGAGGGACCGCGTCCCCTCGAAGGACTCACCGTCGTCGTGACCGGAACACTGGCCGGACACACCCGGGACGGCGCCAAGGAGGCCCTGGTCAGCCGCGGTGCGAAGGTCACCGGCTCGGTCTCCAAGAAGACGAGTTTCGTCGTCGTCGGCGACAACCCCGGTTCCAAGTACGACAAGGCGCTCCAGGTGAAGGTGCCGGTGCTGGACGAGCCGGGCTTCGCCGTCCTGCTCGAACAGGGGGCCGAAGCCGCCAGAGCCGTGGCGGTGAATCCGCCGGAGGCGGCGGAAACGGAGGAAGGTGCCGCGGACAAGCCGGTGGCCGAAGACGCGGAAGCGGCGGACGCCGACGGCACAGAAACGGCCGCCGAATCCGGCTGAATGGCCCTGGGATGTCACCCGTTCGGCCTATATCAGAATACGGCGATCGCCCAGGTCGCATTCCGGGAACCCCTGCCGATCGGTGCCCGAGGTGGCGTGTCGCGGCCTACTGTTGAGAAGCGCGCCCGCCGGGCATGAACCTTCCAGCGGCCTCAGCGGGTCCCACCGCGGGCACCGGCGCGGTGGACCTGCTTGCCACACCAGGCTGCGAGAGGGACGGGCATGGAAACGACGGAGGGCGTCGTAGCGGCGCCGCTGCCCAGCAGCCAGGCCGCGACACCGCTCCCGTGCGCGACCCGGCCGTCGATCCGGATAGGGGTGCCGGCGGTGGCCGGTGCCGCGCTCGTCGCGGGCGTCGTCCGCATGGTCGTCAGCGGCCACGCGCTCTTCCCCGGCGGCACCATCGGCTGGGCCCTGGCCGTACTCACCGGCATCGTTGTCGGCCACCTGGTCGCGATGGGCCGCGACCGCTGGTGGGGCGGCACCGGATCCGGCGCCGCCCTCACCCTCGCCATGCTCCTGCTCTACGGCTGGGTGCCCGCCGTCCTCGTCAGCCTCGCCGTGGTCGTCCTGGTCGGGGCCGCCCGCAGGCACCGCTGGCGGGAGGCCGCCCTGCACGGCGCCATCGACATCCTCGGCATCGGCGCGGGCGCGCTCGCCCTCTACTGCTTCGGCGACCACCCCTCCGTCGAGGGCCCCTGGCGGCCCGCCGCCTGGACGCTGTCCGCCGCCCCGGCCATCCTCGTCACCGCGTTGGCCTATCTGACCGCGACCCGGCTGCTGCTGTGGCTCGCGTTCGCCCCGCGCGGCGGCGGCCTGCCCACGGTCGCGCGCACCGCGCTCATCCGGCAGGGCATGGTCGGCGTCGCCCTGCTCGGCATCTCCCCGCTGATCCTGGTCGTCGCCTGCGACATGCCCGTCCTGCTGCCGCTGTTCTCCGTCCCGCTGATCGCGCTGGACTCCACCTTGTGGATCGCGCACGCCCGCGCCGAGGAACAGCTCCGCGACCCGCTCACCGGCCTGCCGAACCGTCAATGGCTCCTGGAACGCGTCCGGTCGGCGCTCGACATCGCCCAGGGACGCGGCGAGCGCAGCGCCCTGATCCTCATCGACCTCGACAAATTCCGCTCGGTCAACGACACGCTCGGGCACCTCGCGGGCGACCGGCTGCTCCTCCAGGTCGCCGACCGGCTGCGGCTCGCGCTGCCGCGCGGCGCCGAGGCCGCCCGGCTCGGCGGCGACGAATTCGCCGTTCTGCTGCCCATCTGCGACTCGCCGACCCGCGCCCAGCGCGTCGCCCGCGCGCTGGCCCTGGCGCTCGGCTCCCCGATCAGCCTGGACGGCCTGACCCTGGTGCTGGAGGCCAGCGCCGGGGTCGCCGTCTTCCCCGACCACGCGGTGGACGCCGAAGGGCTGCTGCGCCGCGCCGACGTCGCGATGTACCAGGCCAAGCTGGACCGCAGCGGCGTCGAGGTCTACGAGGCCAAGCGCGACGGCAACACCCCCGACCGGCTCGGCCTGCTCGGCGACCTGCGCCGCGCCCTGGACGCCGGGGACGTCCAGCTCCACTACCAGCCCAAGGTCCGCTTCGACGGCCAGGTCGCCGGACTCGAAGCGCTGGTGCGGTGGGAGCACCCGGAGCGCGGCCGGGTGAACCCCGAAGAGTTCATCACGATGGCCGAGACGTCCGGGCTCATGCCGCAGCTCACCGAGTACGTCCTCGACACCGCCCTCGCGCAGGTCGCCCGCTGGCGCCGGATGGGCCTCGAAGTCCCCGTCGCCGTCAACGTCTCGCCCCGCGACGTCCACAGCCCCGGCTTCGCGGGCGCCGTCGCCGCCCGCCTCGCCCGGCACCAGGTCCCGCCGGGCTCGCTCCAGTTGGAGATCACCGAGCACGTCCTGCTCGAAGACCCGCAGCGCGCCGCCGACACCCTCAACGGGCTCACCGGACACGGCGTCAAGATGTCCCTCGACGACTTCGGCACCGGCTACTCCTCCCTGGTCCACCTGCGACGGCTCCCCGTCAGCGAACTCAAGATCGACCGCTCCTTCGTCGCCCGCCTGGTCATCGACAACGAGGACGCCGAGATCGTGCGCTGCACCATCGACCTCGCCCACTCCCTCGGCCTCCTCGTCGTCGCCGAGGGCGTCGAGGACGACGAGACCTGGGAACGCCTTCGTGACCTGCGGTGCGACGCCGTCCAGGGGTGGCTCGTCGCCGCCGCCATGCCTCCCGACGAAGCCACGGCGTGGCTGCGCGCCCGCGGTGAACGAGGGTGGCAGCGGCCTGTCGCCGCGCTGGCGGCGACGCCCGAGCCCGAGCCCGAGCATTCGGCTCTGCCGGAGATCCGCCGACCCTGACGCGCCCATGGGCACGGCCCTTGTGCGTCCACTTGCGCAGGTGGGTACGCCCCTGAAAAGCAGGGCCCCGCGTCAGCGCACCGTACCGGGGCCGCGCCCCTGAAAAGATCGGGTTGCCGCGCGCGGGAGGGAAATGGGGTCTGGGGGCGTGCCCCCGGGCCCGTAGGATGAGGGGTCCACCGACATCTCACCCCGCAGAGGATCGCAATCGCATGCCTGGCATCACGCGCGAGGAGGTCGCCCACCTCGGCAAGCTGGCACGGCTGGAACTGTCCGCCGACGAGCTGGACCACTTCGCCGGACAGCTCGACGACATCATCGGCGCGGTAGCCCGCGTGTCCGAGGTGGCCGGCGAGGACGTACCGCCGACCTCGCACCCGCTGCCCCTGACCAACGTCATGCGCCCGGACGACGTCCGGCCGTCGCTGACCCCGGAGCAGGCCCTGTCGGGCGCCCCGGCGCAGGAGCAGCAGCGCTTCAAGGTGCCGCAGATCCTGGGGGAGGACTAAGACCATGACGGACATCATCAGGCTGACCGCCGCTCAGACGGCGGAGAAGATCGCGTCCGGCGAACTGACCGCGGTCGAGGTCACCGAGGCGCACCTGGCCAGGATCGAGGCCGTCGACGAGAAGGTGCACGCCTTCCTGCACGTCGACCGCGAGGGCGCCCTCAAGCAGGCCCGCGCCGTGGACGCCAAGCGCGCGGCGGGCGAGCCGCTCGGCCCGCTGGCGGGTGTGCCGCTGGCGATGAAGGACATCTTCACCACCGAGGGCGTGCCCACCACCGTGGGCTCGAAGATCCTCGAAGGGTGGATCCCGCCGTACGACGCGACCGTCACGAAGCGGCTGAAGGCCGCCGACGTGGTGATCCTCGGCAAGACCAACATGGACGAGTTCGCGATGGGCTCCTCGACGGAGAACAGCGCGTACGGCCCGACCGGCAACCCGTGGGACCTGACCCGTATCCCCGGCGGCTCCGGCGGCGGTTCGGCCGCGGCGCTCGCCTCGTACCAGGCGCCGCTGGCCATCGGCACCGACACCGGCGGCTCCATCAGGCAGCCCGCCGCGGTGACCGCGACGGTCGGCGTGAAGCCCACCTACGGCGGCGTCTCGCGGTACGGCATGGTCGCCTTCTCGTCCTCGCTCGACCAGGGCGGCCCCTGCGCCCGTACGGTGCTGGACGCCGCGCTGCTGCACGAGGTGATGGCCGGGCACGACCCGCTCGACTCGACCTCCGTCGACGCGCCGGTGCCGCCGGTCGTCGAGGCCGCGCGCAACGGCGGCGTGGCGGGCCTGCGGGTCGGCGTCGTCAAGGAGTTCGGCGGCGAGGGCTACCAGGCCGGTGTCGTCCAGCGGTTCAACGAGTCGGTGGAGCTGCTGCGCGACCTGGGCGCCGAGATCGTGGAGATCTCCTGCCCGTCGTTCACGTACGCGCTCGCCGCGTACTACCTGATCGCGCCGTCGGAGTGCTCCAGCAACCTGGCCCGCTTCGACGCCATGCGCTACGGCCTGCGGGTCGGCGACGACGGCACGAAGTCGGCCGAGGAGGTCACCGCGCTGACCCGTGACGCGGGCTTCGGCCCCGAGGTCAAGCGCCGCATCATGCTCGGCACGTACGCGCTCAGCTCCGGTTACTACGACGCGTACTACGGCTCGGCGCAGAAGGTCCGCACGCTGATCACCCGGGACTTCGAGAAGGCATTCGAGAGCGTCGACGTGATCGTCTCGCCGACGACGCCGACCACCGCCTTCCCGATCGGCGAGCGCGCCGACGACCCGATGGCGATGTACCTCGCGGACCTGTGCACCATCCCCGCGAACCTCGCGGGCAACGCGGCGATGTCGCTGCCCTGCGGACTGGCCCCCGAGGACGGGCTGCCGGTGGGACTCCAGATCATCGCACCCGCACTCAAGGACGACCGGCTCTACCGGGTCGGCGCCGCCGTCGAGGCCGCCTTCGTGAAGAAGTGGGGCCACCCCTTGCTAGAGGAGGCACCCCAGCTATGAGCACCGTGAAGAAGAAGGGCAAGCCGGGCACGTACCTGGCCATCGGCAGCACGCTCTTCGCGGCCTTCAGCAACATCAAGAAGGTCCGCACCGCCCGCGGCGAGCAGGACACCCTCCAGTTGGTCGACGGCCTGATCCGGGTGGCCGCGGTGGCCACCGGCGTCGCCCTGCTCATCCGCGAGCTGCGCCAGGCGAACGACGACGACATCCTGACCGGCTGACCGGACGGACTGAGAAGGTAGAGGGAACTGTGACCGTCACGGAGCTGCTGTCCTACGAGGACGCGCTGGCGTCGTACGACCCGGTGATGGGCCTCGAGGTCCATGTCGAGCTGGGCACCAGGACCAAGATGTTCTGCGGCTGCTCGACCGAACTGGGCGCCGACCCCAACTCGCAGACCTGCCCGACCTGTCTTGGCCTGCCCGGCGCGCTGCCGGTGGTCAACGCGGTCGGCGTGGAGTCCGCGATCAAGATCGGCCTCGCGCTCAACTGCGACATCGCGCAGTGGTGCCGCTTCGCCCGGAAGAACTACTTCTACCCGGACATGCCGAAGAACTTCCAGACCTCGCAGTACGACGAGCCGATCGCGTACAACGGCTATCTGGACGTCCAGTTGGAGGACGGCGAGGTCTTCCGGGTGCAGATCGAACGCGCCCACATGGAGGAGGACACCGGCAAGTCGCTGCACGTCGGCGGCGCCACCGGGCGGATCCACGGCGCCTCGCACTCGCTGCTGGACTACAACCGCGCGGGCATCCCGCTGATCGAGATCGTCACCAAGCCGATCGAGGGAGCGGGCGCGCGCGCCCCCGAGGTCGCCAAGGCGTACGTCGCCGAGCTGCGCGAGCTGATCAAGGCGCTGGGCGTGTCCGAGGCCCGGATGGAGCAGGGCCAGATGCGCTGCGACGTCAACTTGTCGCTGCGCCCGCACGGGCGGGAGAAGTTCGGCACCCGCAGCGAGACCAAGAACGTCAACTCGCTGCGCAGTGTGGAGCGGGCGGCCCGCTTCGAGATCCAGCGGCACGCGGCGGTGCTGTCCTCCGGCGGCACGATCCTCCAGGAGACCCGGCACTTCCACGAGGAGGACGGGTCGACGACCTCCGGCCGGATCAAGGAGGAGGCCGAGGACTACCGGTACTTCCCCGAGCCCGACCTGGTGCCGGTCGCCCCGGCCCGTGACTGGGTCGAGGAGCTGCGCGCCGGGCTGCCCGAGCTGCCGCGGCTGCGCCGCAAGCGGCTCCAGGAGAGCTGGGGCATCGCCGACCACGAGATGCAGTCGGTGCTCAACGCGGGCGCGCTCGACCTGATCCTCGCCACCATCGACGAGGGCGCGGACGCGGCGGCGGCCCGTAAGTGGTGGATGGGCGAGCTGGCCCGGCACGCCAACGAGTCCGGCACCGAGCTGGCCGATGTGCCGATCACCCCGGCGCAGGTGGCCAGGGTCGCGGCGCTGGTCTCGGCGGGCGACCTCAACGACAAGCTGGCCCGCCAGGTCATCGAGGGCGTTCTCGCGGGCGAGGGCGACCCCGACCAGGTGGTCGACAAGCGCGGCCTGAAGGTCGTGTCCGACGACGGCGCCCTGGGCGCGGCCGTGGACGAGGCCATCGCGGCCAACGCGGCGATCGCGGACAAGATCCGTGGCGGCAACCTGGCCGCGGCGGGCGCGCTGATCGGCGCCGTCATGAAGCTCACGCGCGGGCAGGCGGACGCGAAGCGGGTCCGTGAGCTGGTGCTGGAGAAGCTGGGCGTGCAGGGCTGAGGCCAGGCCGCCCGCGCGCGCCGGACGGTTATACGAGGGCGGTTCCCGGTGGCGGGGGCCGCCCTCGGCCGTGGGCGGCCCCCGTCGCCGTGGGCGGCCTCGGCCGTGCCCGGCGACGTGAGTCGGCCGGGATGTGGACAGTGGATCTCACAGGTTGAGGCGGGCACTCTCAGACGGCTCTCAGTCCGCTCTCAGAAAGCATCCCTACGGTGCGGACCATGGAGACCACCAAGCCCCCCACAGTGACCGACGCCGAGACCGAGAGCGGGATTGAGAGCGGGACCGAGACCGAGACCGGGACCAAGAGCGGGACCGAGACCGAGACCGGGACCGAGACCGCGTCCGCGCGGGAGAAGCCCGGCACCCCCGCCGCGGAGACCGCGGCCGACCTCGAAGTCGTGGACGAGACCGACTACGAGGTGATCGGCGACGGAGCCGACGCCGAGGAGGAGGACGACGCCCTCGCCGCGGAGCCGTCCGCCGCCTCCGCCATCGTGACCGGCGCCGCCGCCGTCGCGGGCGCCGCGCTCGCGTTGTCCTCGCTCACCGGCACCTGGCTCAGCAACGTCGTCTCCCAGCGGCAGGGCCTGATCGGCCAGATCAAGACGTCCAGCGGCACCGCCAAGCAGCAGATCGCCGCCGGATACGGCACGCCCTGGCACGCGATCGCCCTGGTCAACGGCATCTTCGCGGTCGTCGCGCTGATCGTCTGCGGCGGAGTGCTGCTGCACCCGGCCTCCCGGGCCCGCGCCGCCCGCGGCCACTGGAGCCAGGCGCTGGCCTGGGGCGGTGTCGTCCTGGCCTTCATCGGCCTGCTCATCGCGGGCGCGATGTGGTTCGACGTGTTCGCCGACCTCCCTACGGTCCCCGCGTCCTGACCCCCGCGCGGTGAGCGTCTAAGGCACTCGCACCCCGTACGGGGCGGCCGTCTAAGGCCCCCTGGGGCCGAGAGTTGCGGCAACTGCCCGATGTGGCGGGACCCCCTTGGAGACGAAGCTTGTGGCAGCGGAACAAGCACATCATCCAAGGGGAGAGACCGATGTTCGCGTACGAACTCCAGCAGGCCCGCCGTGACGACCTCCAGCACCGCGCCGACGCCTGGCGGCTGGCCCGGGACGCCAAGGCCGCCCGCGACGCCGCCCGCAGGAACCGCAGGACCACCAGGACCGCCGCCCGCACCGGCACCGAGGCGGACTCGGCCGCGGAGGCCCCCGCCTCCCCGCGCCCGTCCCGCGGCCGAGCCCGCCACCAAGCCGCATGACTGCGCCGCACCCGGCGCCGGCCCGGACCACCGCGACCGCGCCGCCGGGTGCGCGGGCGCAGGGGCCGCCCCCGGCGGGCGGCCCCTCTCCCGCGCCCGGCGGCAGGGACGGGCAAGGCGCCGCCCGGGTAATCGGTGTCGGGGGAAGGCGTGGGCGTGCGATGCTCGGCAGCGTGCAGACGCAGTCGCTGAGTCCCGAGTTCATTGGCCGTGACGCCGAGCTGGCGAAGCTCGGCGCCGCGCTGGCCGCCGCGGCGGCGGGGGAGCCGCAGGCGGTGCTGATCGGCGGGGAGGCGGGGGTCGGCAAGACCCGGCTGACCGAGGAATTCGTGGCCGCCGCGCGGGCGGCCGGCGCGGTCACCGCGGTCGGCGGCTGCGTGGAGATCGGCGCGGACGGACTGCCGTTCGCCCCGATCTCGACGGCGCTGCGCGCCCTGTACCGGGCGCTCGGCGCCGAGCTGACGGCCGCCGCGGCCGGGCAGGAGGCCGAGCTGGCCCGGCTGCTGCCCGAGCTGGCCGAATCCGGCGGCGGCCTGCCGCGCGACCCGCACGACGAGGACGGCCGGGTCCGCCTCTTCGAGCTCACCGCCCGCCTGCTGGAACGGCTCGGCGCCGACCGTACGCTCGTCGTCGTCCTGGAGGACCTGCACTGGGCCGACCGCTCCACCCGCGAGCTGCTGGCGTATCTCTTCCGCTCCCTCCAGCGCGCCCGCGTGCTGATCGCGGGCACCTACCGCGCCGACGACATCCACCGCAGGCACCCGCTGCGGCCCTTCCTCGCCGAGACCGACCGGCTGCGGACCGTCAAGCGCATCGAGCTGCCCCGCTTCAGCCGCGCCGAAGTGCGCCGTCAGCTCGCGTCGATCCTCGGCGCGGAGCCCGCGGACGCCGTCGTGGACGAGGTCTTCACCCGCTCGGACGGCAACCCCTTCTTCGTCGAGGAGCTGGCGTGCAGCATCACCCGCGGCTGCGCCACCGGCATCAGCGAATCCCTCCGCGACCTGCTGCTGGTCCGCGTCGAGGCGCTGTCCGACGACGCCCAGCGGGTGGCGAAATTCGTCGCGGAAGGCGGCAGCACGGTCGAGTACCGGCTGCTCGAAGCCATCACGGGACTGGACGAGGACGCCCTGCTGGACGCGCTGCGCACCGCCGTGGGCGCCAACATCCTGCTGCCCTCCGACAGCGGTGAGGGCTACCGCTTCCGGCACTCCCTGGTCCGCGAGGCCGTCGGCGACGACCTGCTGCCCGGCGAGCGCAGCCGGATCAACCGGCGGTACGCGCGGGCCGTCGAGGCCGACCCGACGCTCGTCCGCGCCGACGAGCGGGCCGCGCGGCTCGCCAGTTACTGGTACGCCGCCCACGACCCGGCCAAGGCGCTGCCCGCCGTCCTGCGCGCCTCCGTCGAGGCCAGGCGGCGGCACGCGTACGCCGAGCAGTACCGGCTGCTGGAACGCGCGCTCGAACTGTGGGACGACGCCCCCGAGGAGACCCGCGCCGAGCTGCGGCCCGCCGACTACGCGGAGGCGTACCCGGCGTGCGGCTGCCACCCCGACACCCCGCTGAGCCTGCTGGACCTGCTCGCCGAGGTCACCGTCGCCGCCCGGCTCGGCGGCGAGCGGGAACGCGCGCACGCGATGGCCAAGCGGGCACTGCGGCTGATGGACCGCGACGACAGCGGCGACGACCCGCTGCGCGCCGCCTGGTTCTGGGCGCAGCGCTCCCGTGTCACCGAGGCGCTCGGCCGCGGCGACGGCTGGGACGAGCTGTCGCGCGCCCGCGAACTGGTCCGCGGCCAGCCGCCGTCCGCCGCGCACGCCGAGGTCCTCACGATGATCGCGAGCTGGATCATGGTGCACAAATCCGGCGCCGAGGGCGTCGACATCGGGCGCCGCGCCGTCGAGTACGCCCGGCAGGCCGGCGCCCGCGACACCGAACTGCACGCCCGCGTCACCCTCGGCCTGCTCCAGGCCGACGGCGGTGACATCGACGGCGGCATCGCGGAGGTCGAGGAGGTACGGCGGCTGCTCAGCGGCGACCACGCGGTGCCCGGCGCCATCGCCCGCACCTACGGCAATCTGTCCTCCGTCCTGGAGGGCGCGGGCCGCTCCCGCGAGGCCGTCGCCGTCGCCCGCGAGGGCCAGCGGCTGATCGGCGCGCGCGTCTCGCTCGGCATCCGCTCGTGGCTGCTCACCAACGAGGGCGAGTCGCTGATCTCGCTCGGCCGGTACGCGGAGGCCGCCGTCGCCCTCGCCGAGGCGCTGCGGTACGCCGACGGCTCGTATCCGCGCGCGGGCATCGAGATGCACCACGGATTCCTCGCCCTGCTGCTCGGCGACACCGAGGCCGCCGTCCGCTACCAGTCCGCCGCCCGGTCCGGTCTCCTCCACGACACGCAGCCGCAGCACCTCATCCCGAGCCGCACCCTCGCGCTCCAACTGGCCTCGGCCCAGGGCCGGTTCGACGACGCGCGCCGCGAACTCCTCGGCGCGATCGACAGCGGCTTCGCCACCGGGACCACCCGCTTCGCCTGGCCCCTGCTCGCCGCGGGAGCCGCCGCCGAGGCCGACGGCGCCGCCGAACCGCGCGTCCTGGAACGTATCCGCGCCGCCGCCCGCGAGCTGTCCCGGCCGACGCCGCTCGCCGAGGCGTACGCCCTGGTGGTCGACGCCGAACTGGCCCGCGCCGAAGGCCGTACGGAGCCCGACCTGTGGGCCGCCGCCGCGCTCGCCTTCGCCCGCCAGGAACGGCCGTACGAACTGGCCGCCGTACGCCACCGGCACGCCGAGGCGCTGCTGGCCGCGGGGCCCGAGGGCCGTGAGGAGGCCGGGTGCCTGCTCGCGCAGGCGTACGCGACGGCGGACGCCTTCGCCGCGCGCCCCCTGCGCGACCGGATCACCCGACTGGCCCAGCGCGGTCGCCTGCCCCTGGACAGCCCCGCGCCCCCCGCCACGGACCCCGTCGAATCCCTCGGGCTCACCGCCCGTGAACGCGACGTGCTCCGCCTGGTCGCCGACGGCCTCACCAACCGTCAGGTCGCCGAAGTCCTGTTCATCTCACCCAAGACGGCGAGCGTCCACGTCTCCAACATCCTCGCCAAGCTCTCGCTGTCCACCCGCGGTGAGGCCGCCGCGCTGGCCCACCGGCTGAACCTCTTCGCCCCGGCGGCGTCCTGACGCCGCCCGCGCGGGTCAGCTCACCGTGAGGTGCAGGATGCGGTCGTCGCCCTTGGCGGGGGTGCCGCGGCCGTCGGTGTTGCTGGTCGTCAGGTACAGGGTGCCGTCGTCGGCGGCGACGACGGTGCGCAGGCGGCCGTAGACGCCGGTGAAGAAGGACTGCGGGGCGGCGGCGGCGTGGGCGCCGTCGAGGGGGATGCGCCACAGGCGGGCGCCGTGGAGGGCGGCCATCCAGATGGACCCGGCGGCGTAGGCGATCCCGCTGGGCGACGCCTGGTCGGTGTGCCACTGGACGACGGGGTCGACGTACCCCGCGCGGTGCGCGATGCCCTCGACGACCGGCCAGCCGTAGTTCTTGCCGGGCTCGATGAGATTCAGCTCGTCCCAGGTGTCCTGGCCGAACTCCGAGGCCCACAGGCGGCCCTTGTCGTCCCAGGCCAGGCCCTGCACATTGCGGTGGCCGTCGGAGTAGTCGAGGGAGCCGGGCGTGGGGTTGTCCTTCGGCGGCTGCCCGTCGGGCGTCATCCGCAGGATCTTCCCGGCGAGCGAGGACTTGTCCTGCGCGAGCCCGCGCTGGTTGGTCTCGCCGGTCCCGGCGTACAGCATCTTGTCGGGGCCGAAGGCGATCCGCCCGCCGTTGTGGATGGTGCCGCTGGGGATGCCCCGCAGGATCGTGTCGGGGGCGCCGAGCTGCTGGCCCTCGGCGTGCGAGGTGTCGTACAGCATCCGGACGATGCGGTTGTCCGACGCGGTCGTGAAGTACGCGTAGACCAGCCGGTCGGAGCCGAAGTCGGGGGAGAGCGCGAGGCCGAGCAGACCGCCCTCGCCGCCCGCCTGGACGCCGGGCACGGTGCCGACCGCGCTGGTGGTCTTCTTGACCGGGTCCACGCGGACGATCCGGCCGGTGTCGCGGGAGCCGACCAGCATGGTGCCGTCCGGCAGCGTCGCGACGCCCCACGGGGTGTCGAGCCCGGAGGCGACGGTGCCGGTCACCTTCGCGGTGCCCTTGGCGGGCGCGGCGGACTCCGACGGGCTGGCGGGCGGCGCGGTGGTCCCGGCCGTGCCGCCGCTCGGGGAGGGCGCGGACGGCGAGGCGCCACTGCCCGACGGCCGGGGAGTGACGAGATTCGGGCCGTCCGACGAGCAGCCGCCGAGGACGAGTACGGCCACGGCGGCCACAGTCCCGGCCGCCGTCCGGCGGACCGGCCCGCGGCGCACTGCGCTCCAAGACCTCACGGCGCTCACTCCCTCGTTTCGCCCCAGCACATCACACGCGAGCGGCGTCCCGCCCGCCGATCACCCGTACCCGCCGGGGCCGCACGGCAGACCCGCGTCAGTCCCACGAGCCGCGCGCGGCGGGCAGCTCCGCGATCTCCGACAGGTCCTCCGAGGTCAGCCGCAGCCGCGCGGCCCCGGCGTTCTCGGCCGTCCAGCGGGCCGACTTGGCGCCGGGGACCGGCACGACGTGCGGCCCCTGGGCGAGGACCCAGGCCAGGGCGACCTGGGCGGCGGTCGCGTCGTGCCGCTGGGCCACCCGGCGCAGTCCGGCCACCACGGGCTGGTTGGCGGCCATCATCTCGGCGGTGAAGCGCGGATGCCGGGCGCGCAGGTCGTCCGGCTCGAAACCGCCGCCGGGCGTCAGCGTGCCGGTGAGGAAGCCGTTGCCCAGCGGCATCGCGGCCATGAAGCCGATCCCGCGCGCCGCGCACCACGGCAGCAGCGACTCCAGGGCCTCGGCCGCCCACACCGACAGCTCGGCCTGCACACAGCTGACCGGGAAGACCTGCTGGGCGCGTACGAGGTGCCGGATCGTCTCGTCGTGCAGGTGCGCGCCGGTGCGGCGGTTGCCGCGCGCGCCGACCGCGCACAGGCCGAGCGCCCGCACCTTGCCCGCCGCGACCAGTTCCGCCATCGCGCCCCAGGTCTCCTCGATGGGCACCTCGGCGTCCACCCGGTGGAGCTGGTAGAGGTCGATGACGTCGGTCTGGAGGCGGCGCAGCGACGCGTCGCAGGCGCGTTTGACGTACCCGGGGCGGCCGTTGGCGACGATGTGCTGCTCGCCGACGAGCAGCCCGCACTTGGTGGAGACGAACGCGTCGCGCCGCCGCTCCCTCAACACCCGCCCCAGCAGCAGCTCGTTGGTGAACGGGCCGTACATGTCGGCGGTGTCCAGCAGCGTCGAACCCGTGTCGAGCGCGGTGTGCACGGCCCGCAGCGACGTCTCGCCGTCCTGGCGCGAGGTGCTGTACGCCCAGCTCATCGGCATGCATCCCAGGCCCACGGCGCCCACTTCGAGAGCTGCTGCACCGATTGTCCTGCGCTCCACCCGACCGTCCTCCCTCAAAGGGCCGTTCGTGATCCGCCGGACCGATCCCAGCCGCCGCCCCACTGTGTCATAGCCTCCTGACCATGAACGACATGACCCGAGACCGCCGTCCCCAGGTGTGGCTCTCCGTGCCGCCCGAGGGCGTGGACGGACTGCCGGACGCCTTCGAGTACGTCTTCTGGGACGGTGACGGCGACTTCCCCGCCGACCCGGCGGACGCCGCCTTCTACGTCGTCCCCTACATGAAGGGCGCGACCGCGGGAGCGCTGCCGCTGCCGCGGATGACCGGGGTGCGCGCCGTGCAGACGCTCAGCGCCGGAGTGGACCACATCCTGCCGCACCTGGAGCGACTGCCGCCCGGCGTGAGCCTGTGCAACGCGCGCGGGGTGCACGAGGCGAGCACCGCGGAACTCGCCCTCGCGCTCGTCCTCGCCTCGCTGCGCGGCATCCCGCGCTTCGTGCGCGGCCAGGACGCCGAGGAGTGGCACGGCGGTTTCTACCCGGCGCTCGCCGACCGCGAGGTGCTGATCGTCGGGTACGGCTCGATCGGAGCGGCCGTCGAGGAGCGGCTGATCCCGTTCGAGTGCGAGGTGGTGCGGGTGGCGCGCGGCGCCAGGAACGCGCCGCGCGGACCGGTGCACGCCCTCTCCGAGCTGCCGCGCCTCCTTCCGTCCGCCGACGTGGTGGTGCTCACCACTCCGCTGACCGAGCAGACCCGCGGCCTGGCCGGCGCGGAGTTCCTGGCCCGGATGAAGGACGGCGCGCTGCTGGTGAACATGGCGCGCGGCCCGGTCGTCGACACCGAGGCGCTGCTCGCCGAGACCGGGGCGGGGCGGCTGACCGCGGCGCTCGACGTCACCGACCCCGAACCGCTGCCCGCGGGGCACCCGTTGTGGCACGCGCCGGGCGTGCTGATCAGCCCGCACGTGGGCGGCAGCACCTCGGCCTTCATGCCGCGCGCCCAGCGGCTGATCCGCGAGCAGCTCGTACGCTTCGCGGCCGGTGAACCGCTGGAGAACGTCGTCGCGACGAGCTGACCCGGCTGGCCGAGCGACCGGCCGACCGGCCGATGGGCGGACCGAGACGTCCCGCGCACGGCCGCCGGGGCGCGGCCGACGCGTATGCGTGAGGCGGGACGGGCACGCCTACAGCACGGGGGAGGACGGCCCTTCGGCACGCGGCGACCGCACGCGTGTCCGCCATCTTCCCTGTGGTTACGCTGAGTAGAGGAACTATGTCCCTGAGTGACGGATCTGGTGTATCGTCCCGATCGGGGGACTCACCGGGGCCGGGAGGGACGGCCACGGTGATGTGAACGACGAGCAAGTGAAGGGGGGCGACGGGCGATGCACGGCCGATGGATTCACTCCGGTCACTCCAGCGCGCGGGCCCAGAGCGCCGTACTGAGCAGCACACCGCGGCCGTTCGGCCCGCGCCGACGACACCGGACCGCACGGTGAGCTCCACCGGGGCGGTGCTCGCCCGCCCTTCGGCGCGCGGCGGCCGGGCGGGCCTGCTGCCCCAACTCCTGGTCGCGGTCCTGTGCGGCGGCTACACCACCGGCGCCGTGCTCGGCTGGGGCTCCAGCGAAGTCGCCCTGGTCATGGGCGACTTCGGACTCTCCGCCGCCGCGGCCACCGCCACCGTCTCCTCGCTGGTCTACGCGCGCAAGGTCTGCGGCCAACACCGCCCTGCCTGGCTGCTGTTCGCGGTCTCCTCCGCGATGGTCGCGCTCGGCAACGGCATCTGGGGCTGGTACGAGGTGGTGCTGCGCCGCCCGGTGCCGCAGACCTCCGCCGCCGACTTCTGCTTCCTGATGTTCGCGCCGCCCGCCATCATCGGCCTGCTCGTCCTGGCCAAACGCCCGGTCACCAGAGCCGGTTGGGTCTGCCTGGCGCTGGACGCGTCGCTGATCGGCGGCTCGCTGCTCACCTTGTCGTGGAGCCTGGCGCTCGCCCACACCGCGGCCTGGGACGGCCCGAGCACCGCCCGCATGGCGCTCTCGCTGGCCTACCCGCTGCTGGACATCGTCCTGGTCAGCATGGTGCTCGCCCTGCACTTCCGGCGCTCGGCCGCCAACCGCGCCGCGGTCAACACCGCCATCGCCGCGCTCGCCATGACCGTGCTGTGCGACGCCCTGTTCACCTCGCCGATCCTGCGCGAGCACTACCGCTCGGGCCAGATCCTCGACGCGGGCTGGTTCGCGGGCAGCATGCTGCTGGCGTACGCGCCGTGGACCGGCACCCGCACCGACCCGGTGCGGCGCACCGCCACCGCGACCCGCAAGGTCACCGGCTCGCTCGCCGCCCTCACGCCGTATCTGGCCGCCGCCGTCTGCACTCTCGGCATCCTCTACAACGTGATCACCGGCCAGAAGTGCGACCGCGTCGTCCTCTTCACCGGCTGCACCGTCGTCCTCGCCCTCGTCGTACGCCAGGGCATCATGCTGCTCGACAACATCTCGCTCACCCAGGAACTGGCCCAGAAGGAGAACCACTTCCGCTCCCTGGTCCAGGGGTCGAGCGACGTCATCATGATCGCCGCGCCCACCGGAGTGCTGCGCTACGTCAGCCCCGCCGCGCAGGGCGTCTACGGCCGCGACCCGGAGGAGCTGGTCGGCACCGAACTGGCCGCGCACATCCACCCCGACGACCTGGGACGCGTCGTCCACGAGGTCCGCAGATTCCTCGCCGCGCCGCCCGGCGACGAACCCGCGACCAGGATCGAGTGCCGCATCCGCTCCGGCCACACCCGCAACCAGGACGGCTCGATGGCCGACGACTGCTGGCTCAGCGTCGAGTCCAGCGTCAACCGCTACCAGGGCGGCCTGATCTTCAACAGCCGGGACGTCACCGAACGCGTCCGGCTCCAGGCCCAGTTGCAGCACAACGCCTCGCACGACCCGCTCACCGACCTGCCCAACCGCGCGCTGTTCACCGAGCGCGTCACCCGCGCCCTGAGCGGCCGGAGGGCCGGTGACGCCCACGCCGCCCTGCTCTACGTCGACCTCGACGGCTTCAAGGCCGTCAACGACACGGTCGGCCACCAGGCGGGCGACGAACTGCTGGTCCAGGCCGCCCGGCGGATACGGGACGCGCTGCGCTCCGGCGACACCGCGGCCCGGCTCGGCGGCGACGAGTTCGCCGCCCTGGTCTGCGGCGCCAGCGCCGACCCGCGTGAGCGCGAGTTCCAGATCCTCGACATCGCGGAACGCCTGCGGTCGGTGCTCTGCGAGCCGTACCGCGTGGAGGGCGGCGAGGTACGGGTCGCCGCCAGCATCGGCATCGCCTTCGCCGAACCCGGCGCCACCCCCGGCGAGCTGATGCGCAACGCGGACCTGGCGATGTACCGCGCCAAGCAGGCGGGCAAGGGCCGCGTCGAGGTCTACGCACCGCAGATGCAGGCCGACGTCGTCCGCCGCACCGAACTGGCCGGCAGGCTCCGCAAGGCGCTGCACGACGGCGAGTTCACCCTGCTCCACCAGCCCGTGGTGGAACTGGACAGCGGCCGGGTCACCTCCGTCGAGGCGCAGGCCCGCTGGCGGTCCGCGCAGGGCATCCTCTTCACCCCCGCCGAATTCCTGCGCGCCACCGAGGACACCGACCGTTCCTTAGAACTGGGGCGGTGGCTGCTGGAACAGGCGGTGGAGCAGGCGGCGCTGCGGTACGGGGCCGGTCACACCGTCCCCGTCGCCGTCCGGCTCCCCGCCCACCGCCTGCTCCACCGCGACCTCCCCGTGTCCGGCATCGAGACCATGCTCACCCGGCACGGACTGCCCCCCGGCGGCCTCGTCCTGGAGCTGGCGGGCGGCGACCCCCGGATCGCCCTGGACGACCTGGAACGGCGGCTGTCGGCGCTGCGCAGGATGGGCGTACGGATCGCGCTCGGCGGCTTCGGCGGCGGCTATGCCTCGCTCATCGCGCTGCGCAGACTCCCCGTCGACCTCGTCAAGCTCGACCGCTGCTTCGTGGAGGGCGTCGTGGAGTCGGCCCGGCTGCACAAGATCACCCGCGGTCTGCTGCGGATCGCCCACGACCTGGGCGTGGGCAGCGTCGCCGACGGCGTGGACCGCCCCGAGCAACTGCACGTCCTGCGCGACATGGGCTGTACGCACGGCCAGGGCATGGCCTTCTCGGGGCCGCTGGACGAGCACCGGCTGCGCGGCTCGCTGACCCGCGGCGGCTATCCCGTACCGCGGGAAACACCCCGTGAACAGGTCACATCGAACGGACTTCCGCTGCCCTCGCGTCGCTCAAATACTGAGACGCGTGTCCCACCGGCTTGACACCCGCCGGGGTCCGGGAGGAAGGTCAAGGCCATGCGCACCCGAATTCTCGTACTTGGAAAGCGCGTCGGCTGACCGAGGCCGTACAGCCTCGCACACGCACCGACGCGCTCCCCTCGCTTGCCTCACGGCACGAGGGGTTTTTTGTTGTCCGGCCCCCGTCGGACACCCCCACAAAACCCTCATCACCCCCATCTTCGAGAGAAGAGAACGCAGATGACCGAGCAGGCCAACGGGTCCCACCATCCGCAGCCGCGGACCCGCAGCGCGGCTCCCGCCGCAGCAGCCACCCCCGAGCGCATGACGGGCGCGCAGTCGCTCATCCGCTCCCTCGAGGCCGTTGGCGCCGACACGGTATTCGGCATTCCCGGGGGCGCGATCCTGCCCGCGTACGACCCGCTCATGGACTCCGCGAAGGTCCGGCACATCCTGGTCAGGCACGAGCAGGGCGCCGGTCACGCCGCCACCGGCTACGCGCAGGCCACCGGCAAGGTCGGCGTGTGCATGGCCACCTCGGGCCCCGGCGCGACCAACCTCGTCACGCCGATCGCCGACGCCCACATGGACTCGGTGCCGATCGTCGCCATCACCGGGCAGGTCGCCGCCAAGGCCATCGGGACCGACGCCTTCCAGGAGGCGGACATCTGCGGCATCACCATGCCGATCACCAAGCACAACTTCCTGGTCACCGACGCGGCCGACATCCCGCGCACCATCGCCGAGGCGTTCCACATCGCCTCCACCGGCCGCCCCGGCCCGGTCCTGGTCGACATCGCCAAGGACGCGATGCAGAACGAGACGACGTTCTCCTGGCCGCCGCAGCAGGACCTGCCCGGCTACCGCCCGGTGACCAAGCCGCACGCCAAGCAGATCCGCGAGGCCGCCCGGCTGATCAACGAGGCCAAGCGCCCCGTGCTCTACGTCGGCGGCGGCGTCATGAAGGCCCGCGCCACCGGCGAGCTGCGCATCCTCGCGGAACTGACCGGCGCGCCCGTCACCACCACCTTGATGGCGCTCGGCTCCTTCCCCGACAGCCACCCGCAGCACGTCGGCATGCCCGGCATGCACGGCGACGTCGCCGCGGTCACCGCGCTCCAGAAGGCCGACCTGATCGTCGCCCTCGGCGCCCGCTTCGACGACCGCGTCACCGGCCGCCTCGACACCTTCGCGCCGTACGCCAAGGTCGTGCACGCCGACATCGACCCGGCCGAGATCTCCAAGAACCGCGTCGCGGACGTCCCGATCGTCGGTGACGCCCGCGAGGTGCTCGCCGATCTGATCGTCGCCGTCCAGGCCGACCACGAGGCCGGTCACAAGGGCGACTACACCGGCTGGTGGGAGCACCTGAACTTCTGGCGCAACACCTACCCGCTCGGCTACGACCTGCCCTCCGACGGCAGCCTGTCCCCGCAGCAGGTCATCGAGCGGATCGGCCAACTCGCCCCGGAGGGCACGCTGTTCGCCGCGGGCGTCGGCCAGCACCAGATGTGGGCCGCCCAGTTCATCAAGTACGAGAAGCCCTCCACCTGGTTCAACTCCGGCGGCGCGGGCACCATGGGCTACGCGGTCCCGGCCGCCATGGGCGCCAAGGCCGGCCGCCCCGACGCCACGGTCTGGGCGATCGACGGCGACGGCTGCTTCCAGATGACCAACCAGGAACTGGTCACCTGCGCGCTCAACAACATCCCGATCAAGATCGCGATCATCAACAACGGCGCGCTGGGCATGGTCCGCCAGTGGCAGAACCTCTTCTACGGCGAGCGGTTCTCCAACACCGTGCTGCACTCCGGCGCCGAGAACGTCCCCGGCTCCACGCAGGGCGTCGGCTCCATCCAGAACCGCGGCACCCGCGTCCCGGAC
This sequence comes from Streptomyces sp. NPDC008317, assembly GCF_042955955.1. NCBI lineage: Bacteria > Bacillati > Actinomycetota > Actinomycetes > Kitasatosporales > Streptomycetaceae > Streptomyces > Streptomyces sp. NPDC008317. The sequence continues at coordinate 197,735 of NZ_JBIBFQ010000004.1, read as the reverse complement.
TTCGTGAAGCTGTCCGAGGCGATGGGCTGCGTGGGCTTGCGCTGCGAGACCCCCGAGGAACTGGACGCGGTCATCGCCAAGGCCAACTCCATCAACGACCGCCCCGTCGTCGTGGACTTCATCGTCCACGAGGACGCGATGGTGTGGCCGATGGTCGCCGCAGGCACCTCCAACGACGAGATCATGGCCGCCCGCGACGTCCGCCCGGACTTCAGCGACGAGCTGGACGACTGAAGCGACCGCGGACACGTGAGAGAAGGAATCCCGACCATGTCCAAGCACACCCTCTCCGTCCTGGTGGAGAACAAGCCCGGTGTCCTCGCCCGGATCACGGCGCTGTTCTCCCGGCGCGGCTTCAACATCGACTCCCTCGCGGTCGGCACCACCGAGCACCCCGAGATCTCCCGCATCACCATCGTGGTCAACGTGCTGGACGAACTGCCGTTGGAGCAGGTCACCAAGCAGCTCAACAAGCTCGTCAACGTGCTGAAGATCGTCGAACTCGACCCCGCGTCGGCGGTTCAGCGCGAACTCGTTCTGGTGAAGGTGCGGGCCGACAACGACTCGCGCTCCCAGATCGTGGAGATCGTCCAGCTCTTCCGCGCCAAGACCGTGGACGTCTCCCCGGAGGCCGTCACCATCGAGGCCACCGGCGGCGCCGACAAGCTGGAGGCCATGCTCAAGATGCTGGAGCCCTTCGGCATCAAGGAACTCGTCCAGTCCGGCACCATCGCCGTCGGCCGGGGCGCCCGTTCCATCACCGACCGCAGCCTGCGCGCGCTGGACCGCTCCGCGTAGCACCGCGGCGTCACGTAACGCCTCCTCGCCCGAATCCGTATGGCGAGACCCCGCAACCCCCGTGTCCCCACCCGTCGTACGGTGGGCCGTACAACCCGATCCAAGGAGAGACCCGAAGTGGCCGAGCTGTTCTACGACGACGACGCCGACCTGTCCATCATCCAGGGCCGCAAGGTCGCGGTCATCGGATACGGCAGCCAGGGCCACGCCCACGCGCTGTCGCTGCGTGACTCGGGCGTCGACGTGCGCGTCGGTCTGCACGAGGGCTCCAAGTCCAAGACCGTGGCCGAGGAGCAGGGCCTGCGCGTGGTGTCGGTGGCCGAGGCCGCCGCCGAGGCCGACGTGATCATGATCCTGGTCCCGGACCCGATCCAGGCCAAGGTCTACGAGGAGTCCATCAAGGACAACCTGAAGGACGGCGACGCCCTCTTCTTCGGCCACGGCCTCAACATCCGGTTCGGCTTCATCAAGCCGCCGGCCGGTGTCGACGTGTGCATGGTCGCCCCCAAGGGCCCCGGCCACCTGGTCCGCCGTCAGTACGAGGAAGGCCGCGGCGTGCCCTGCATCGCCGCCGTCGAGCAGGACGCCACCGGCAAGGGCTTCCCGCTGGCCCTGTCGTACGCCAAGGGCATCGGCGGCACCCGCGCCGGCGTCATCAAGACCACCTTCACCGAGGAGACCGAGACCGACCTCTTCGGTGAGCAGGCGGTCCTGTGCGGCGGCACCTCCGCGCTGGTCAAGGCCGGCTTCGAGACCCTGGTCGAGGCGGGCTACCAGCCGGAGATCGCGTACTTCGAGTGCCTCCACGAGCTGAAGCTGATCGTGGACCTCATGTACGAGGGCGGCCTGGAGAAGATGCGCTGGTCGGTCTCCGAGACCGCCGAGTGGGGCGACTACGTCTCCGGCCCGCGGATCATCAACGAGAACACCAAGGCCGAGATGAAGAAGATCCTCGGCGAGATCCAGGACGGCACCTTCGCCAACAACTGGATCGCCGAGTACAACGCCGGTCTGCCGAAGTACAACGAGTACAAGAAGGCCGACGAGGACCACCTGCTGGAGACGACCGGCCGCAAGCTGCGCAAGCTGATGAGCTGGGTCGACGAAGAGGCGTAACACCCCTCACGCGGTCTCGGGGGCTCTCGGCCGCCGGGCGGGCCAAGGGGTCTGTCCGGCGGGTGAGAAGCCCCTTGGCCGTGGCGTACAACCACCTTCGGGTGATCCTTACACCAAGGCGTAGGGTGCCCGTCAACGCGCCGATACACTGCCTTAACAAGCGCGTCAGGCTCACAGCGTCGTGCGTCTTCCACGCGGCATGCCATCCCCTCCCTCCCTGGAGCGACCGCGGGACCGGCCGCCCACGAAGGACAAGTGAGGACCACGTGAGCCAGAAGCCTGTCGTACTCATCGCAGAAGAGCTGTCGCCCGCCACGGTGGACGCGCTCGGCCCGGACTTCGAGATCCGGCACTGCAACGGGGCGGACCGAGCCGACCTGCTGTCCGCGATCACCGATGTCGACGCCATCTTGATCCGCAGCGCCACCAAGGTCGACGCGGAAGCCGTAGCCGCCGCGAGCAAACTCCGGGTCGTCGCCCGCGCGGGCGTCGGCCTCGACAACGTCGACGTCTCCGCCGCCACCAAGGCCGGCGTCATGGTCGTCAACGCGCCGACCTCCAACATCGTGACCGCCGCCGAGCTGGCCTGCGGTCTGATCATCGCCACCGCGCGCAACATCGCCCCGGCCAACGCCGCGCTCAAGAACGGCGAGTGGAAGCGGAACAAGTACACCGGCGTCGAGCTGAGCGAGAAGACCCTCGGCGTCGTCGGCCTCGGCCGGATCGGCGTGCTGGTCGCCCAGCGGATGTCCGCCTTCGGGATGAACATCGTCGCGTACGACCCCTATGTGCAGCCCGCGCGCGCCGCGCAGATGGGCGTCAAGCTGCTCACGCTGGACGAGCTGCTCGAAGCCGCGGACTTCATCACCGTGCACCTGCCCAAGACGCCCGAGACGCTCGGCCTGATCGGTGACGAGGCGCTGCACAAGGTCAAGCCGTCGGTCCGGATCGTGAACGCCGCGCGCGGCGGGATCGTGGACGAGGAGGCGCTGGCCTCGGCGCTCAAGGAGGGCCGGGTCGCGGGCGCGGGTCTGGACGTATACAGCAAGGAGCCGTGCACCGACTCCCCGCTGTTCCAGTTCGACAACGTGGTGGCCACCCCGCACCTGGGCGCCTCCACCGACGAGGCGCAGGAGAAGGCGGGCATCGCCGTCGCCCGCTCGGTGCGCCTCGCGCTCGCCGGTGAGCTGGTCCCGGACGCGGTCAACGTCCAGGGCGGCGTCATCGCCGAGGACGTCAAGCCCGCTCTGCCGCTCGCCGAGAAGCTCGGCCGGATCTTCACCGCGCTGGCCGGGGAGGTCGCGGCCCGCCTCGACGTCGAGGTCTCCGGCGAGATCACCCAGCACGACGTGAAGGTGCTGGAACTCAGCGCGCTCAAGGGCGTGTTCGAGGACGTCGTCGCCGAGACGGTCTCCTACGTCAACGCGCCGCTGTTCGCGCAGGAGCGCGGAGTCGAGGTCCGCCTCACCACCAGCTCCGAGTCGCCCAACCACCGCAATCTGGTGACGGTGCGCGGCACGCTCGCCGACGGCACCGAGGTCTCGGTCTCCGGCACGCTGGCCGGGCCGAAGAACATCCAGAAGATCGTCGCGGTCGGCGACGTCGACACCGACCTGGTGCTCGCCGACCACATGGCCTTCCTGCGCTACACCGACCGCCCCGGCGTGGTCGGCACCCTCGGCCGCATCCTCGGCGAGGTCGGCGTCAACATCGCCGGTATGCAGGTCGCCCGCGCCGCCGCCGGCGGCGACGCGCTGGTCGCCCTCACCGTCGACTCCACGATCCCGGCCGGTGTCCTCAGCGACATCGCGGCGGAGATCGGCGCGACGTCCGCCCGCGCGGTGAACCTGACGGACTGACGGTCCGCACGCGTACGACGGCGCCGCCTCCCACCGGGTGTGGGGGGCGGCGCCGTCCGTATGTCCCGGCCGCCCTACAGCCGCGCCGCCTTCAGGGCCATATGGAGCAGCAGCCGCGACTCGCCGTCGGCCAGGTCGAGGCCGGTCAACTGCTCGATGCGCGAGAGCCGGTAGTAGAGAGTCTGGCGGTGGATGGCCAGCGCGGTGGCGGTGCGGCCGGCCTGCCCGGCGTTGTCGAGGAACGCCTCGGCGGTGTGGGCCAGTTCGCGGTGCGCGGGGGAGAGCAAGGGGGCGATCACCGGGTCCGGCGGGACGTCCGCCGGGAGCGCGGTCAGTAAACGGTAGGGGCCGATGCCCGACCACTTCGCGATCGGCCCGTGCAGCGGCTGCGCGAGCGCGGCGCGCGCCGCGTCCCCCGCCTCCCGCCACGCCTCCGGCAGCTCCGCGAGCGACTTGCGCCCGTCGCTGACCCCGGCCACCGCGCCCTCCGAGGCCACCTCCCCGAGCACCCGCGCCGCCGCCGACCTGGCCGTGGCCAGCAGTTGTACGGTGCGCAGCCGCACCAGCAGCGCGACGCAGTCGCCGCGCGGGCCCGGCACGAAACAGAGCGCGGCGGCCGACGGGATCGTCCGCGGCCCCGGCAGGTCGTCCTCGCCGCCGGACGGCGGCCGGATGCAGACCAGCGCGTGCGGCTCGTCGGCGTCCGGGCCGAGCGCCGTCCGCAGCGCGTCCTCCGCGTTGTCGCGGGCGGCGCGGGTGCGGGCGGTCAGCAGGTCGCGCAGCGCCCGGCCGGTGCCCGCGCCCTCGCGGGCCGTCACCGCGAGCCGGTCGCCGATCCTGGCGGCCACCGCCATCGCCGCGTCGAGCTGGGTGGCGGTGTGCTCGGCCTCGTCCAGCAGCCAGACGTAGCCGTGCACCACGCCGCCGTGCCGCACGGGCAGGCAGAGTCTGCCGCGGAAGACGCCCGCCGAGGGCGCGGCCGGAATCCGTACCGGCCCGGTGGCGCGGGTGATGCCGAACTGCTCGAACCAGGCGCGGACCTCGGTGGTGGAGCCGCGCGTGAGGATCGACCGGGTACGCACCGGGTCCGTCGCGCCGTCGTCACCGTCGTGCACGCCGAAGGCGATCAGCCGGAAGTCCCGGTCCTCCAAGGTCGCGGGCGCCCCCAGCAGCGCCGACACCTCGTCGACCAGCTCCTGGAGATCGCCGCCGAAGCCACTGAAACCGCCGCTGCCGCCGTAGTCACTACGCACTCGTCCATTCTCCCTCATACATCTGTATGAGGGACCACACCCTGATGCGTGACAGGTGTCGCTGGTCCAACGGGTAGGCGAATCCTAGATTCGGGGCGACGGCCGGGGACGGCCGTTCCCCCGTACCGCCCTCGTCCCGGAGGAGCCACCGTGCTCGGTCCCGTGTTGCTCGCCGCCTCGCGCAGCGACCGTATGCGCCGCGTCGTCGCCGCCGCACCCGTCACCCGTCCCGTGGTGAACCGCTTCATCGCGGGCGACGAACTGCGCCCCGCGATGGACACCGTGCGGTCGCTGACCGCCTCCGGCCTCGACGTCACCCTCGACCACCTCGGTGAGGACGTCACCGACCGGGCCACCGCGCAGGCCACCAGGGACGCGTATCTGCGGCTGCTGGAAGCGCTGCGGAACGACGGCCTCGGCAGCCGCGCCGAGGTGTCGGTGAAGCTGTCCGCCTTCGGCCAGACGCTGCCCGACGGCGGCCACGACATCGCGCTGGCCAACGTACGGCGGGTCGCCGAACTGGCCGCCGAGGTCGGCACCACCGTCACCCTCGACATGGAGGACCACACCACCGTCGACTCGACGCTGGCGATACTCCACGAGCTGCGCCGCGAGCACCCCGGCACCGGCGCCGTCCTCCAGTCGTATCTCTTCCGCACCGAGGACGACGCCCGCGCGCTGGCGGTCGCGGGCTCGCGCGTACGGCTGGTCAAGGGCGCGTACAAGGAGCCCGCCGAGGTCGCCTTCCAGGCCAAGGCCGACGTGGACAAGGCGTACGTCAGGGCGCTGCGCATCCTCTTCGCGGGCGACGGCTACCCGATGGTCGGCTCGCACGACCCGCGCATGATCGCCATCGCTCAGGACCTGGCGGCGCGCAACCACCGGCCGGCCGGGTCGTACGAGTTCCAGATGCTGTACGGCATCCGGGCCGCGGAGCAGCGGCGGCTCGCGGACGAAGGCGAACGTATGCGCATCTATGTGCCGTACGGCGCAGACTGGTACGGATACTTCATGCGCCGCCTCGCGGAGCGCCCGGCGAACCTCGCCTTCTTCCTCCGCTCCTTCCTCCCCGCCCGCTGATCCGGCCCGCCGGTCCCGGGCCCCTGATCCGCCCGTCGACTCCCGCCCGCTGATCCCCCTTTCTTCACCGAAGGAGAAACGCTTCATGGACGCCGTGACCCAGGTTCCCGCGCCGGTCAACGAGCCGGTGCACTCGTACGCGCCGGGCAGCCCGGAGCGCGCCCGTCTGGAGGCGAAGCTCAAGGAACTGGCGGGCAACCCCGTCGACCTGCCGATGTTCATCGGCGGCGAGCAGCGCATGGGCGGCGGCGAGCGCTCCGACGTCGTGCAGCCGCACAACCACGGCGCCGTGCTCGGCAGCTACGCCGAGGCCACCGCGCAGGACGCGCAGGACGCGGTCGACGCCGCGCTGGCCGCCGCCCCCGCCTGGCGCGCGATGGCCTTCGACGACCGCGCCGCGATCATCCTGCGCGCCGCGGAACTGCTCGCCGGACCCTGGCGCGAGACGATCGTGGCCTCCACGATGCTCGGCCAGGGCAAAACCGCCCAGCAGGCCGAGATCGACAGCCCCTGCGAACTGGTCGACTTCTGGCGGTTCAACGTCCACTTCGCGCGGCAGATCCTCGCCGAGCAGCCGGTCGCCAACGCCCCCGGCGTCTGGAACCGCCTCGACCACCGCCCGCTCGAAGGCTTCGTCTACGCGATCACGCCGTTCAACTTCACGGCCATCGCGGGCAATCTGCCCACCGCGCCCGCCCTGATGGGCAACGTCGTGGTGTGGAAGCCGTCGCCGACGCAGACCCACTCGGCCGTCCTGCTGATGAAGGTGCTGCGCGAGGCCGGGCTGCCCGACGGCGTCATCAACCTGGTGACTGGCAACGGCATCGCCGTATCCGAGGTCGCGCTGACCCACCCGGACCTCGCCGGTATCCACTTCACCGGCTCCACCAAGACCTTCCAGCACCTGTGGCGCACGGTCGGCGAGCACATCGAGGGCTACAAGTCCTACCCCCGGATCGTCGGCGAGACCGGCGGCAAGGACTTCGTGGTCGCGCACCCGTCCGCCGACCCCGCGATCCTGAAGACCGCGCTGACCCGCGGCTCCTTCGAGTACCAGGGCCAGAAGTGCTCGGCCTCCTCCCGCGCCTACATCCCGCGCTCGATCTGGGACGGCGGCTTCAAGGAGGAGTTCGCGGCCGAGGTCGACGGCATCACCATGGGCGACGTCACCGACCTGTCCAACTTCCTCGGCGCCGTCATCGACGAGCGGTCCTTCGCCAAGAACAAGGCCGCCATCGACCGCGCCAAGGCCGACCCGACGATCGAGGTCGTCGCGGGCGGCACGTACGACGACTCGGTCGGGTACTTCATCCGCCCGACCGTCCTGGTCTCCACCGACCCGGCCAACGAGATCTTCCGCGAGGAGTACTTCGGCCCGGTGCTCGGCGTGTACGTCTACGAGGACGCCGACTTCGAGACGATGCTCGCGCAGATGGAGTCGGTCTCGGCGTACGGCCTGACCGGCTCGGTCATCGCGCAGGACCGGGTCGCGGTGGCCGACGTGATGGAGAAGCTGCGGTTCGCCGCGGGCAACTTCTACATCAACGACAAGTCGACCGGCGCCGTCGTCGGCCAGCAGCCGTTCGGCGGCGGCCGGGCGTCGGGCACCAACGACAAGGCGGGCGCCGCGCAGAATCTGCTGCGCTGGACGTCCACGCGCTCCATCAAGGAGACGCTGGTCCCGCCGACGGACTACCGCTACCCGCACCAGGGCTGACCACGCCCTGCCCTCAGCGGCCCCCGTCACCGGTCCCCATCCGGTGGCGGGGGCCTCCTCATGGGTGACGGTCGTCTCAGATAGTAGGAAGTCCGAGTAATTGTGGCGACAGGACGGCCACGCTGACCTAACTTTGTAAGAAGCCGAACGTCTCGCTCCATCGAGCGAGCGGCGGATGCGAGCAGCGCCCTTCGCGCGGGTCACCCCCGCGGCGCCCGCTCCCCGCCCCGTTCCGTGGCGACCGCCATCCATCTCCTCAAGTTTTCCCTGGAGTTGATCACCATGGACGAGACCGCCCGCCAGAACGCCCTCCGCGCCCTCCAGCGCAGCATGGACCGCCGCGACAACGGCGGCAGCACGGGCCACGAGGCCCGCTGACCGCACCCCGCACGAGCGGCGCGCGGCCCGCGGCCGGCCCCGTGGCCCGGCCTCATGAGACCGGCTCCACACCACCGGTCTCACGGTTCCGGCCCTACCGCGCGCGCCGCGCCACCGTGAAGTGGTCGATCCGCGCACCCGTCTCCGCCAGCGCGGACACGGTCAGGGTCGACTCCCGCCCCGGCCGCGCGGGCTCGACGTCCACGGAGATGAACGAGTAGCCGGTGTAGCGGACCCGCGACCACTCGACGGTGTCGGCGACCTTGCCGCCGCCCTTCGCGGAGTGCCACGTCGTGACCGAGTCCACGTGGTGCTCCGCGCCCTCCACCGAGTCCGGCGCCGGGAAGTCGTACAGGCTGCGGCCCGCGCCGCCCGCGGTCACATAGACGACGCCGTCCGTCTCCGGCCGGGTCGTCGCACCGATCGCCACCTGCCGGGACACCTGCCCGCCGCGGATCGCGTCGGTCCGCTCGTACACGTGGTTGTGGCCGTTGATCACGAGGTCCACCCGGTGCTTCTCGAACAGCGGCACCCACTGCGCCTGCACACCGCCGTCCGAGGCGTGCGCGTTGGTGGTCGAGTACGCGCAGTGGTGGAAGAAGACCACCAGGAAGTCGATGCCGTGCTGCTTGCGGTACTGGCCGAGCGTCCGGTCCAGCCACGCGGTCTGCTTGCCGCCGGTGATCCCGTAGTTGGCCGGGATCTCGTACGAGACGTCGTTGGCGTCCAGCGCGATCACCGCGGTGTTGCCGTAGACGAAGGAGTACGAGCCCGGCTGGTTCTTCGGGTCGTGGCCGTTGCCGGGCAGCGCCCAGCGGGCCTCCTGGCCGCCGTAGCCGTTGGGCGAGTACCAGGCCTCCATGTCGTGGTTGCCGGTGGTCACCATCCACGGCACCCGCGCGGCCACCGACTCGGTCTGCGCGAGGAAGGAGTCCCAGGTGCGCGCGTCGTAGTCCGCGCCGTCCGCGGGCAGGCCCGCGCCGTCCGGGTCGGCGTAGCAGATGTCACCCGCGTGCAGGTGGAAGGCCGGGTTGCGGGCCAGGATCAGCGAGTCGTTGGCCAGTGCGTGGTAGCTGACGCCCTGGTCGCCGAAGGCGGTGAAGGTGAAGCGCTCCCGCTTGCTCTGCGAGGGAGCGGTGGTGAAGGAGCCCACGGTCGCGAAGGCGGCGGCGTCCGCCGGGTCGAAGCCCTCGTGGCCGACGCCGTAGTAGTAGGTGGTGTCGGGACGCAGCTTGTCCAGGGCCACGTGCAGGTAGAACTGGTCGACCGGCGGCAGCTTGCTGTTGAGGAGCTGCGGGGTGTGCAGCGCCCGCACCTCCGCCTCGATCTTGTGGCTGAGCGACCAGGGCTGGAGACCGACCCGCAGGAACGGCCTGCGGACCGCGAGCGGCACCTGCCAGGAGACCCGGAACTGGGTCTTCGGGTCGGGGCCGAAGGCGAGGTGGCGGCCGAACGGGGCGACCAGCGCGCCGTCGACGTGGTGCCCGGTGGCGGGCCGGCCGAGCAGCGTCGGGCCCGCGCCGGGGCTCGGGGTGCTCGCGGCGGCGACGCCGCTGAGGAGGCCGGAGGCGGCGATCGTGCCCGCGGCCGCGACACTGCCGCCGATGACCCGGCGGCGGGTCAGCTTGGCGCGCAGGTATTCGTGCTGCTCCGCCATGCTCATCCGACCGGCGAGCCTGGCGTCGATACCCATCTGTGGTGTGTCCATGACGCGCAATCTCCCAGCGCCGTCCTACCGTGGCCCGACTGGCGTCCGTCCGCGCGGTGAACGCGGCGTGGCGACCGGCTGACGCCCAGGATGCCGGATACCTCCGGTCGTCCGGCATGCGGACACGCCGTGTCAGGGGCTGGGACGCGGAGTAGGGTGCACGGCATGTCTCGCAGCATCAGCCTCGCAGTGATCCCCGGTGACGGAATCGGCCAGGAAGTCGTGACGGAGGGCCTCAAGGTCCTTGCCGCCGTGCTTCCGCAGGACGTCAAGCTGGAGACGGAGGAGTTCGACTTCGGCGCGAAGCGCTACCACGCCACCGGTCAGACGCTGACCGACGACGACCTCGGCCGGCTCAAGGCGCACGACGCAATCCTGCTGGGCGCGATCGGCGACCCGTCGGTGCCGTCGGGCGTGCTGGAGCGCGGCTTCCTGCTCAAGCTCCGCTTCGCCTTCGACCACCATGTGAACCTGCGGCCGAGCAAGCTGTTCCCCGGTGTCGCCTCGCCGCTCGCGGGCACCCCGGAGATCGACTTCGTCGTGGTCCGCGAGGGCACCGAGGGCCCGTACACCGGCAACGGCGGCTCGATCAGGACCGGCACCGAGCACGAGGTGGCCACCGAGGTCAGCCTGAACACCGCCTTCGGCATCGAGCGCGTGGTGCGCGACGCGTACGCCCGCGCCCAGGCCCGCCCCCGCAAGAAGCTCACGCTCGTGCACAAGAACAACGTGCTCGTGCACGCGGGCCACCTGTGGACCCGGATCTTCGAGCAGGTCGGCGCCGAGTTCCCCGAGGTCAGCACCGACTACCTGCACGTGGACGCGGCGACGATCTTCCTCGTCACGCAGCCCGAGCGGTTCGACGTGATCGTCACCGACAACCTCTTCGGCGACATCATCACCGACCTGGCCGCGGCCGTCTCCGGCGGCATCGGCGTGGCCGCCAGCGGCAACATCAACCCCAGCCGCGACTTCCCCTCGATGTTCGAGCCGGTGCACGGCTCCGCGCCCGACATCGCGGGCCAGTCCAAGGCCGACCCGACCGCTACCGTGCTCTCGGTCGCCCTGCTCCTGCGGCACCTCGGTTACGAGGCCGAGGCCGAGCGGATCGACGCCGCCGTCCAGGCCGACCTGTCCGAGCGCACCGGACAGCCCGCCCGCAGCACGGTCGCGATCGGTGACGCGCTGGCCGCCCGGGTATCCGCCTGACGCGGCGGTCCGACCTCGAGGCCAGGGGCTGCCCCGGCCCCACCTGTAGGTACCCGGCCCCACCGCTGCGATAATCGGCGGTGGGGCCGCGGTGCGACCGGATGCTCGGACGTCCTAGGACCTGTCCCGGTGTCCCCGCCGCCACGACGGCGAACGACAACGGCTGACCTGCGCTGACAGCACCTGCCAGCGCACGACGGCGAACGACGGCGAACGACAGCGAACACGGCGAAGGACACGGACATGACGACACCCACGATCGAGCTGAAGCCCTCCGCCCACCCGCTGGCCGCCGCCGAGCGCGAGGCGATCCTGGCCGACCCCGGCTTCGGGCGGTACTTCACCGACCACATGGTCACCATCAAGTGGACCGAGGGCCGCGGCTGGCACGACGCCCAGCTCGTGCCGTACGCCCCGCTCTCGATCGACCCGGCGAACATGACGCTGCACTACGCGCAGACGATCTTCGAGGGCCTGAAGGCGTACCGCCAGCCCGACGGCACCGTGGCCACCTTCAGGCCCGAGGCCAACGCGCGGCGCTTCCAGTCCTCCGCGCGCCGCCTGTCGATGCCCGAGCTGCCGGTCGAGACCTTCATCGAGGCGTGCGACGTGCTGGTCAGGCAGGAGAAGGCGTGGGTGCCGGACGCGGGCGAGGCGTCCCTGTACCTGCGGCCCTTCATGATCGCCACCGAGGTCGGCCTCGGGGTGCGCCCGGCCAACGAGTACCTCTTCCTGGTGATCGCCTCCCCGGCCGGTTCCTACTTCTCCGGCGGCGTCAAGCCCGTCTCGGTGTGGCTGTCCGAGGAGTACGTGCGCGCCGCGCCCGGCGGCACCGGCGCCGCGAAGGCGGGCGGCAACTACGCCGCCTCCCTCGTCGCCCAGGCCCAGGCCATCGAGCACGGCTGCGACCAGGTGGTCTGGCTCGACGCGATCGAGCGCCGCTGGATCGAGGAGATGGGCGGCATGAACCTGTACTTCGTGTACGGCAACCGCATCGTCACCCCCGAGCTGTCCGGCTCCCTCCTGCCGGGCATCACGCGCGACTCCCTCCTCACCATCGCCGCGGACCTCGGCTACGAGGTCGGCGAGGGCCGGATCTCCGTGGACGACTGGAAGCGGGACGCCGCAGACGGCACCCTCACCGAGGTCTTCGCGTGCGGCACCGCCGCCGTGATCACTCCGGTCAGGTCCGTCAAGTCCACCCGCGCGAGCTGGCCGGTGGCCGACGGCGCGCCCGGCGCGGTCACCATGCGCCTACGGGAGGCGCTTCTCGACATCCAGGGCGGCCGGGCCGCCGACCCGTACGGCTGGATGCACCCGCTGGGCGGCTGAGCGCGGGCGGGGGCGGCGCGTCGGACCGCGAGGCGCCGCCCACCAGGGAAGCGACCGAATGGTGAGACCGGCGTCCCGAGCGGGCCGGTTTGTGGCACACTGCCAACGTGCACCCGTACGCCAACGTGATTATTGGCCGCAGGCACGCCGGTCCGCAGTGACTGATCCCCTGACCACAGGGGAGCGTCACCCGCCCAGACCCGCGTGCAGACCTCTCGCATCCGCGAGAGGTTTTTTCGTTTTCCGGCCCACCACCGCCGGGAGGCGGGGCGCGAGGGACGATGGGGGCAAGTGGAGCTGGATCCTCCCGATATCCGCATGTCCGGACGGGAACCCACTCACCCGACAGGAGTTACGACAGCCATGACCGCCGAACTGGACGACAGCTTCCACGTCTTCGACACCACGCTGCGCGACGGCGCCCAGCGCGAGGGAATCAACCTCACCGTCGCCGACAAGCTGACGATCGCCCGGCACCTGGACGACTTCGGAGTGGGGTTCATCGAGGGCGGCTGGCCCGGCGCCAATCCCCGCGACACCGAGTTCTTCGCCCGAGCCGCCACCGAACTGGACCTGAAACACGCGACGCTGGTGGCCTTCGGCGCCACCCGCCGCCCCAACGCGGTCGCCGCGCAGGACCCGCAGGTCAAGGCCCTGCTGGACTCCGGCGCCCCGGTCATCACCCTGGTCGCCAAGTCCCACGACCGGCATGTGGAACTGGCCCTGCGCACCACTCTCGAAGAGAACCTGGCGATGGTGACGGACACCGTCTCCCACCTCGTCGCCCAGGGGCGCCGCGTCTTCGTCGACTGCGAGCACTTCTTCGACGGCTACAAGGCCAACGCCGCCTACGCCACCGCCGTCGTACGGGCCGCGCACGAGGCGGGCGCGTCCGTCGTCGTCCTGTGCGACACCAACGGCGGGATGCTGCCCGCCCAGGTCCAGGCCGTCACCGGGCTGGTCCTGGCCGACACCGGCGCGCGCCTGGGCATCCACGCGCAGGACGACACCGGCTGCGCGGTCGCCAACACCCTGGCCGCCGTGGACGCGGGCGCCACCCACGTCCAGTGCACCGCCAACGGCTACGGCGAGCGCGTCGGCAACTCCAACCTCTTCCCGGTGGTCGCCGCGCTGGAGCTCAAGCACGGCCGCCGCGTCCTGCCGCCCGGCACGCTCGGCGAGATGACCCGCATCTCGCACGCCATCGCCGAGGTCGTCAACCTGCCGCCCTCCACCCACCAGCCCTACGTCGGCGTCTCCGCCTTCGCGCACAAGGCCGGTCTGCACGCCTCCGCGATCAAGATCGACCCCGACCTCTACCAGCACATCGACCCCGAGCAGGTCGGCAACACCATGCGGATGCTGGTCTCCGACATGGCGGGCCGCGCCTCCATCGAGCTCAAGGGCAAGGAACTCGGCATCGACCTCGGCGGCGACCGCGAGCTGGTCGGCCGGGTCGTCGCGCGCGTCAAGGAACGCGAGCTGAAGGGGTACACCTACGAGGCCGCCGACGCGTCGTTCGCGCTGCTGCTGCGCGAGGAGCTGGAACGCGCTGAGAACGGCGGCCCGCGCCGCTTCTTCCGCACCGAGTCCTGGCGCGTCATCACCGAGGACCGCCCCGACGGCACCCACGCCAATGAGGCGACGGTGAAGATGTGGGCCAAGGGCGAGCGCATCGTCGCCACCGCCGAGGGCAACGGCCCGGTCAACGCCCTGGACCGCGCCCTGCTCGCGGCCCTCGGCCGGATCTACCCGCAGCTCGCCGCCTTCGCGCTGGTCGACTACAAGGTCCGTATCCTCGAAGGCCGTTCGGGCACCGACTCCACCACCCGCGTCCTGATCACCACCACGGACGGCGCCGCCGAGTGGTCCACGGTCGGCGTCGCGGACAACGTGATCGCCGCGTCCTGGGCGGCACTTGACGACGCGTACACGTACGGGCTGCTGCGCGCGGGCCTCGAACCCCAGGAGCAGTAGCGGGATTTGGCCCCCTGGGCGTCACCCCTCGCGGGCCGTTTACCGGCCTTTACCGGCCTTTACCGGTCTTTGCCGTGCTCCGGGTCCCGGTCGTGTTCCCCGCGACCGGGACCGTTCATGTGCGGACACTGGCGGACGCGCGTAGAGCTCGGGCACACTCCTCCTGCGCCACCTGCACACCGGTCACCCGCACACCACCCACCCCAGCGGAAACAGCAGGAGGAATCGCATGACGCTACGTCTGCGCGCCCGATCCGTGCTCAGTGTCCTGACTCTCGTCCTCACCGCGGTGTTCGCCCCCGGCATCGGACTGGCCAGCTCCACCGACGCGTTCGCCGTCACCAAGCTCACCCACGCCCAGGCGACGAGCATGTTCAGCGGCGCGGGCATCACCTGGTCGTCCTCCGGCGGCTGCTCCAACCGCAACGTCTCGACGTGTACGTCCTTCGACCAGCTCAACCTCACCACCGCCCAGGGCGCCGTCACCCTCAAGCACGCCAGCGGCTGCGCCCTCAACATCACCGGCGGCACCGAGACCGGCCACGCCAGCGGCACGTACTCCCACTGGAACGGCTACAAGCTCGACTTCGGCAAGAACACCTGCATCACCAACTACATCCACAGCGCCTTCACCTACATCGGTCTCCGCGGTGACGGCTACCCCCAGTACCAGGCTGCCTCCGGCAACATCTACGCCGACGAGGGCAGCCACTGGGACGCCCTGTTCTACACCTGCGGCGGCTGCTGACCCCCTCCGGGGCGCGGGGAACGTGCGCTGCCACAGCGCAGGGCCTTGTTCTCGGGGGCGCGGGGAACCGCGCGACCAGCCCCCACCGGGCTGAAAGCCCGAAGACAACGGCATCTGCCCCGCTGGCGCCGGTCTTCAAAAGGCCGCGCCACCGTCGGCGGCTGAGCGCGCGGTTCCCCGCGCCCCTCAAAAGATCGGCGAACCGCCCCACAGCAGAGGAACCGCACGGGGCCGCGCCCCGGGAAGGATGAGTACGGATGCTCAGGCCCGCGCCGGAGGCGGACGGCTAGCGTCGGGTCAGGCGAAAGGAGCCCCCCGTGCTGTGGTTGGTGATGCTGCTCGGAGCGGCGACAGGTCTGCTCGGCACGCGGCGGCAGCGCCGCACGGCGGCCCGCATGGGCGACCGCCTCTTCCCCGGCCGACTGGCCGTCTACGGCGCGCGTTCCCGCTTCCCCGCGGCCGGCGGCGCCGAGGTGATGTTCCGGGTGACGGACGACCCGGACGCCGTCGTGCGGCTGAGGGTGGACCGGGCGGAGCCGGAAGAGGACGAGCTGCGCAAGGCGGTGGCGGACGCCCTGGACCGGGCGCGGACCTGGCGCGGCCTCGACGCGGCGTTCCGCGAAGGCGGTTACGAGGTGTACGCCCTCGGCAACGTCGTCGCCGAGCCGTGGATCGCGGCCGACCCCCGTAACGGAACGGTCGACGACCTCCTCACCCGTATCGCCGCGTGCCTGACCCGCTGGTCCGGCGCCACGCCCACGACCGTACTGATCGCCCACCCCGACCTGGTGGCGGGCCTGAAGGACCGGGACCCGAGCGCCCCGACGCTGCTGCGGGTGACCGCGAGACGGCGGCTCGCCGCCTTGTCCGGCCAACGCCCGTACTACCGCGCCTGGTTCGAATGGCGCGACGGCGTCCCCGTCCCCGGCTCGGGGCGCCTCGACCTCGTCCGCCCCTTCGACGACAGCCAGCGCTTCGCCGCCGCCGTGGAGGCGAGCGCCGCCGCGTGGCTGGCCGAGGCGGTCCCGGAGGCGACGGTGTGCTCCGCGACCGGCGTGTGGCGGCTGCTCCCGAACCGCGTCGACCGCGTCACCGGCTTCGTCCTCTACCGCGACGAGCCCGAGCCGGGCCCCGTCTACCTCGGCAAACACGCCCTGCGCGTGACGACGGACCTGGACGGCGCGCTGGTCGGCGACCCGACCGTCCTGCCCCACGTGCGGGAGGGCCGGGGCCGCCTGCACCTGCCCGCCCTGTGAGGAGCGCGCCCCCCCCTGCTCCGTCACGCGTCCCGTCCCCGCAGCAGCACCCCGCCCCCGAGCAGGGCCGCCGCCGCCCACGCGGCCAGCACCCCGAGCCCCGCCCACGGCGGCAGCCGTCCCGGGCGGGGCCGTCCCGGGCGGGGCCGTCCCGGGCGGGGCCGTCCTGTCAGGGGTGACGGAAAATGGGTCGAGCCCACGGCCCCCGATACGTAAGGTCACGCGGGTGACAGAGACCCCCGAGACCATCGTCAGGGACGCGGTGGCGGCCGACGCCGCCGCCATCGCGCACGTCCACGTCACCTCGCGCGAGGTGACCATGCCGTACCTGCCGCCGCGCAAGCGGACGGACGCCCAAGTGGAGGCGTGGGTGCGGGACATCGTGCTGCCCGGCTCGGCGGTGTGGGTGGCCGAGCAGGGCGGCGCCGTCGTCGGCTACGCGTCCGTCGAGGACGGGGTCCTCGACGCCCTCTACCTCCTGGCGGAGGTGCGCCGCCAGGGCATCGGCAGCCGCCTCCTCGCCCGCGCCAAGGCGCACAGCCCCGCCGGCCTCACCCTCTTCGCCTTCCAGCGCAACACCGACGCCCGCGCCTTCTACGAGCACCACGGCTTCACGCTGGTCGACACCAACGACGGCTCCCGCAACATGGAGAAGGAGCCCGACCTCTCCATGCGCTGGCCGTAACCCCCTTTCCAGGGGCGGCGGGTGTCAGACCCCGGCGCTAGCATGCGACGCATGGGCATGATCGAGAACTACGCACGTCTGACACCCGCCGAACTCGACCGCGCCGTCCGGGAACCGGACTGGACGCAGGAGTTCGTCTTCGACCTGATGTACGCCGAGTCGGAGGAGACCACGGGCGCGGGTCAGCCGCGCTGTCTCGACATCGACAAGGCGTGGGACGCCCTGGACTTCCTGTTCCGGCGGATCGAGTTCCCGCTCGACATCGTCCACGGCGGCCAGCCGATACCCGGCGCCGGCGACTGGGGCTACGGCCCGCCCCGTTACCTCACCCCCGACCAGGTCCGCACGGCCGCCGCCGCCCTGACCGCACTCCCCGCCGCCGCCCTCACCAAGGACCTCACCGAAGCCGAGGTCGAAGAGGGCGTCCTCTACCCGAGCGTCGAGGGCCAAGCCCTCGAAACGCTCGAATACGCGACCCAGCACTACGAGGCCCTCGTCCCCTTCTTCCAAGCGGCAGCCGCCGAAGGCGACGCGATAGCCCTCTGGCTCAGCTAGCCCCTCCCAGCGCCTCCCTCCCCTCACGCACCGCCCTCCCCACGGCCTCCGGCGTAGCCGTGTCCTCGACGGACTCCATTCCCAACAGCCCGAGCGGAAACAGCAGTACGTCCACTCGCGGCACCTCCCCGCCCGCGTTCCACTCCCGCACCGCCTCGAGCGCCCGCGACACCCCGAAATACGCGGGGCTGACGTCGGCGTACTCCGGCCGCACCACCGGTCGCCCCTCGCCGTCCAGCATCGCCGGGCGCGTGGCGGGCACCACGACAAGACCCGGATAACCGTCCCCCCGCACGTTCCGCAAAATCTGCGCCCGCCCCGGCGTCGGCCTCCCCCCGTACCGCCCGTGCGCGAACACCCCGGCCACCATCACGGCATCAGCGCCCACATCCCGGGCCTCGGCCTCCCGCAACTCCACCGGCAGGCCATCCCCCAAATGCCGCCGCCACACCTCAAGAAGCCGTGCGTTGTCCGAAACGATGATGATGTCCACGTCGCGTTCCACTCAGAAGGGGTGCATCAGGGCAGGGGCATGAAGGGAAGGATGCGAACTCGTCCCGCGTGGGCCATCTCTTCCACGGACAGGGCCAGAGCGTCGATTCCGCCGCCCGCGTCCGCCAGGTGGTCGATCAGGCTCTCGGGGTTGATCGCGTCCTTGTGGATCACCGATCTGACCAGGGTATAAGGACCTTCTTCCTTGTACGCCTTGAACGCGGCCCGGGCATAAGCCGCTGCGCCCTCCATCGTCGTCGAGAAGTACTTGGTCTCGATGCCGAGGACGTTCTCGAACCGCCGCGTCTTGAGCAGCTGTGCCAGCTCCTTGGCCTGGACGGCACGGTAGATGAAGATCTCGCCCGGCTTGAGGGCGCGACCCAGTTCCGTACAGGGACTCAGGCCGAACGGGTCGATCTCGTCGTATGGATTCTCCACATACGTGTGGTGGTTGGGAGCCGGGACCAGGCCGAGGGGATCGGGGCTCTGATAGCGGGCGGTGACCGGGTCGTAATACCGCAGATGGTTGTAGTGGAGTCCGGTCTCGGCGTCGGCGTACTGGCCGGGGAAGCGCAGCGGGCAGTCGGTCTGCCCGTCGACGGCTGGTTGCCGGTCCCATACCGTGCGCGTGCTCCGCCACGCCACATCGCCGTCGGAGCCGATGAGTTCGCTGGGGGCACCGATGAGATCGGTGACGATGGCGTAGAAGCGTTCGTCGATCTGGGCCAGCGGACGGTGTGTGCCAGGCGCGTACTCCCAGGTCGTGGCGGCCTGCCCCGTCACCTCTTCCGTCATGCGCGCGCCGTCCCAGACGAACACGGTCTCCGCGATGAGGCCGCTGTCGCCCCACTGCTGCTTGGCGATCCGACGGCCCAGCGCGTCGTACAGATAGCGCCAGACGCTGCCGTCCGGCGTGGTGACGCCCGTCCCCCCGTGGTCCCCGTCAGCTCCGGGGCATTGTTTCACCTCGGTCATGAGTGACGTGTGGGAACTGCGGCGGGGTTCCCGATGACCGGAACAGGTGGTCGCGGCCTGCGGATCACTGCTCCAGCAGGGGAGGGGGCGGGGTGAGGTGGGCTTCGGTGCGGGCCAGGCGGTGGGTGGTGCGGCGGGTGGAGGGGAGGGTGGTGAGGAGAAGGAGGGCGGCGAGGGCCAGGTAGATGGCGGCGAGGTCCTTGGCGGTGGGGCCCCACAGGAGCACGGCGGCGCCCAGGGCGGCGAAGAGGGTGGCGAGGGCGAGCGCCAGGCGGCGGGTGGTGCGGGCTGCCCGGCGTTGGCGGTGCAGGAGGAGGGTCATGGCGTGGCGGGCCGCGGGGTCGGAGGGGATGACCTCCTTGCGCATGAGGCGGGCGGCCACGGCGACCTGCCGGGGGGTGAGCCCGGTCTCTGAGGCGATGTGCCGCCGGCTTCTCAGGTCTCGCCACGCGAACACCAAGCCGCCGGCCATGCCGCCGACGAGCGGGACGGTGGGGGCGGGCAGCCAGAACAGGCACACGGCGACGTAGAGCACGGCGGGCGCGAGGCGGACCCATATGTTGTCGCGCCAGGGACGTTCGCGGTCCCAGTCCATGGAGGCGGGCCTATCCGTGTCCGGGCGCCCCGGCGGCAGGGCCGGGGCACACGGACAACAGGGTGCGGGTCAGGGCTTGATGACGACGGAGTGGACGATCTTGTCCGCGAAGGTCTGCTTCTTGGCGTCCCAGGCGGGCCACAGGAAGCCGAGGTAGCAGGGCAGAGCGTCCAGGATGTGCAGCAGGCGCCGGCCGAAGGCCAGACCGAAGCCGAGGACCTGGCCGTCCGCCTCGCGCAGCGTGCGGGTGCCCACGACCTTCTTGCCCGGCGTCTGCCCGGTCGTTCCCTCCATGTAGGAGAAGTAGATCGAACCGGCCAGGGCGACGACCGCGCCCAGCAGGGCCCCGGCCGTGCCGCCGATGCCGAAGCGCAGGATCGCGTACGGGACACCGAGGATGAGCGCGTCGATGAGATACGAACCCGCCCGCGCCCCCCAGTTGGCCAACGGGGGCATTCCGGTCGGCTGTTGACCGTAGTTCGCGACGTCAGGCTGGCCGCCGCCGGGGTAGGACGGTATGGGTCCCTGCCCGTAAGGGCCGGGCTGGCCATAGGGGTTGGGCTGTTGCTGCCCCTGCGGGTTGTGCTCCCAGGGGCCGGACTGTCCGCCGTTGTCGCCGTCGTATGGAGGTGGCTGTCTGTCACTCATGCCGCCGAGTACACAGGGCCTACCGGCAGGAGACAACCCTCTACCTGCAACGATTGCGTACCACTCGCCCAGCCGGGGCCGGTCAGCCGATCGGTTCGACGTACGTGGCGAGGTTGGCGAGCGAGGAGGCGATGCCGGTTTCGTGGTCGGCCTGGTCGATACCGGGCGGTACGTCGGTGGCGGTGACGGCGACCTCGGTGGCGTCGGCGGCGTCGTCGGTGGGCGTGAGAGACCAGGTCATCGTCATGGTGCCCGCATACAAAGGGTCGTCCGCCTCGAAGACGGCCTGCTGGACGACGCGGCGGTGCGGGACCAATTGCGTGAAGGCGACCGTGACGACGTCCGTCGCGTCCGAGGACTTGCCCGGGCTGTCGGCCGCGTCGAGATACGTGAGCACCATACGGAAGCCGCCGCCGGGGCGGGGGTCCCAGTGCTCGATCCGGCCGCGCATACCGTCAGGCGGCAGCCAGGCTTCGAGGGAGTCGCGGTCGATGAGGGCGCCGTAGATGGTCGCCGGTGGTGCCGCGATCACCCGGCTGGCGCGGTCGGTCCTACCCATGAGCCGAGTCTAGGACCGCAACGTCGGCGCCCGCACTCACGCCGTGCGGGCGATCCGTCGGACGTGTCGCCCGATACGTCAGAGCGCGGGCTGCTGCGCGGCGGCGAACGTCACGAACGCCGACCACGCGGCGGGCGTGACGGTGAGCGCCGGGCCCTCGGGGTCCTTCGAGTCGCGGATGTGAATCGCCTGCGGATGCGCGGCGACCTCGACGCAGTTGCCGCCTTCGCCGGTGCTGTGTGAGGACTTGTGCCAGTCGCACGCGACCTCGACGCAGTTGCCGCCCTCATCGCTGCTGTACGAGGACTTGCGCCAGTCGTAGGCGAGTTCGACGCAGTTCCCGCCATCGCCGCTGCTGTGGCTCGACTTGAACCAGATCAGGTCGGGGGAGGGCTGCGGCCGTACAACGTGGTTCATTGCTCTCCTAGCAAATCGTCCAACAGGCGCTTGCTCTCCTCAGGAGTGAGGGCCTGTGAACGCAGCATCGCATATCTCTGATGGAGCACGCTGACTTCATCCGGATCATCGACGAGCACGCTGAAGCCGTGTGCGTCGAAGTAGCCCAAGTGCTCGTGGGCGGGGGTCTCCAGGAGCACCATGGGACCGGCGAGGGAAGCGTGCGGGCGGTCTCGTGGCATGACCTGGAGACAGCTGAAGGGGAGGTCAGCCACCTCCCTGAGACGCTGGATCTGGCGGCGCATGGCCGCTTTGCCACCAAGAGGCCGGTCGAACACAGCCTCTTCCAGGACGTACGACATCAGCGGCGGCGACGGCTTGCGCTCGAACATTGCTTGTCGGACGAGCCGGTCGGCTACCCGCTGCTCCACCTCGTCGGGGCTGAGCGGCGGAAACTGCTCGTTGAAGACCGCCCGCATGTACTCCTCGGTCTGGAGCAAGCCCGGTACCAGGGCGTTTTCGTACGACATCAGGCTCAGCGCCAGCGGCTCCTCCTCCATGTAGTCCTGCGCGAACAGCGGATACCGCTCCGCCTGCGGGACTTCGGCGACGGCCACCTCCAGCGTCTGGCTCGTGCGGAGCAACTGGTCGAGCTGGCGGGCCAGCCGCAGGCCGAGCGGTCTGCGGCCCTGCTCGATCGATGCGATCTGGTCCAGGCTGAGGTTCACCTCGTCGGCGAGCCGCTGCTGCGACATACCGCTCGCACGCCTGAACTGGCCGACCGTGGCGCCGATGACGCGCCACGCTGAGTTTTTTCGTGGTCGCTTTCCGTAGGGCATGCGATCTCTATTTCCGTCCCAAACCCGCGCCACCCTCGTCCGGCTCGTACAGTCCGGTTGTACGGGTTCACGCGGGGTACGGTCCCGCGCCTCTTCTTCTGTAGCGGGCCGAAATCCACGGCCCCTCGGGGAGGGACACCATGGACCGGGCCACGCTTGCCGTCACCGTTCTCTCGGTCCTCACGGCCAAGGGGTGCGCGCTGCTGGGGTATTGGCTGCGGCTGCGCTGGCGGGCGCGTTACGAGCACGCGCGCGCCGCGTATCTCGCCGAGGCCGTCAACGGCCTCGGGGCGGGGGACCGGCTGGAACTGGACGACGCACGCGGTGGCGGCCACCGGCTCCACCTGACGATCAGCCGCGCGGCGGGCCGAAGGGACGATGAGAGCACGTGACCGACCATGAACCGCCGACCACCGCGTCGGCACAGCGCTTACCGGGGGAGACCGGCGCCCCCGAGCGCGTACGCGGCACCGTGGACGAGGAGTTCTCGGACTTCTACCGCGCCGAGATACGCGGCCTCGTCGTCTTTCTGCTGCACCACGGGGCCGCGCTGGCCGTCGCGGCCGACATGGCGCAGGAGGCGATGATCCAGGTCCACCGCTACTGGACCACGGTCCGCACTCCGCGCGCGTACGTCCGCACCGTCGCCGCCCGCGCGCTCGCCCGCAAGACGGCGGCGGTCCGCGAGGACCCGGTGGACGAGGTGCCGGAACCCACCTCGCTGCTGCCGCGTCCGGACGCGTACGCCGACTGGGAGGAGCGGCATGTGACGCTCGCCCTGCTCAGGAGTCTTCCGCCGCGCCAACGGCAGATCCTGGCCTGGACGTTGGACGGGTACGCGCCCGCCGAGATCGCCGAGCAACTGACGATGACTCCCGAGGCCGTACGCGCCAGTCTGAAGAAGGCGCGGCGCGCCGCCGTGCGTCTCCTCGCCGAGGAGGACGACCGGTGACCGCGGAACACCACCACGACGAGCGGCTGCTCGCCGAGCACGCACTCGCCCTCGCCGGGGACCTCGACGCCGTCCTCGACATCGAGGCGGGTCTGTCCGAGGTGCTGCTCCAGTCCCGCCACGCGGCTCTCACGCAGGACGTGCCCCTCGACGTCGACGCGGGCCTCGCGTCCGTACTCCCCGCGCCGGACCCGGACCGGATTCCCGGCGCGCCGCCGCCACCCGCCCCGACCACGAAGTACGCCCCGCCCAGGAGTCCGAACCTCGTGGAGGCGATGCTGCACGTCAACTTCCCTGCTGGCATGGCCAAGTTTGAATCCACGCTGACCCCGGCCGTCGGGCGCATGGAAGTGCGGAGCCAGCCGCAGATCGCCGCCGGTACGCGGGCCGTTGCCCTGGCGCAACGCCTCGCGGACGAGGCGGGCGACCACCGGGGACGCACCCTCGACTGCGTCGATCTGCTCGTGGGTGTGCTCGAATTCGGCTGCGAACTTGCTGTGGTGGGGCACAAGAAGCTCGCCCTCGTCCTCAAACTGGCCCAGACTCGCGTGCTGGACCCGGACGGGGTTCCGCACGACCGTCTGGGCGCCGACCCCAGCGTCGCGTGGCTGCTCCAACAGGCCCGGGAACTCGGACGGTCGCTCGCCTACACCAGCGAGCGCGGCCCACTGTACGGCGACGACGACCTCGCCCGACTCGCGGACCTGGCGTACGAGATCGCCGACGCCCCCGGCCTCGACCAGTCCCTCGCGGAGCATGCCACCCACGTCCTCGGCGCCGTGCGGATCGACCGAGTATGGCGCCAGTTCGCCCACCGCCTGCCCACCCGCGACGACCGACGTCTCGCCCTGCTCCTGGACGACTTCACCGTCACCGACCTCACCTCGGTCGACCTGCGCGGCGCCGACCTCACCGCCGTCCGCTGGACCGAGACCGGCACCCGCTGGCCCCCCGGCTTCGACCTCGCCGACCTCCGTTCCCGCTCGGACGAGTCCCCGCCGGGCAGCGCCATCTACGTCGTCCGAGGCGACTCGGCCACCGTCTCCGACTCCGTGGACCCGTAGGAGGCCCCCAGAGCCCGGCTTGCCCTGGGGCCGACTACTTCCCGGCCGGAGGCCCGTACCACTGGAGTGCCTGGCCGGTAACGGCCGCGACGCGCTCGAAGTCGCGGTCGCGGTGCAGGAGGGTGAGGCCCTGCAGTTCCGCTGTGGCGGCGACCACCAAGTCCACGGCGCCGGCGCCGCGGTGCTCTCCGCGTTCCGTGAGGAGGCCCTGCACTTGCCAGGCGCGGTCGTACGCGCGGTCGTCCACGGGCACCCAGCCGAACAGCATGCGCATGTCCGCGGTGGCTTGCGCACGGTCGGCGGCCGACCGTGCGCTGTAGAAGAACTCCAACTCGGTGATCGGGCAGGTGGCGATCAGACCGGCCGCTACCGCTTGGTCCCAGCCGAACTGCTCCGCGTCGCCGCGCATGATCCGTGCGAGGGCGCTGGTGTCGATCAGAAACTGCGCCGCGTTCACCGGCGGTAGTTCGTCTTGTCCTCGAAGATCTCCAAGTCGAAGGCCCCG
The DNA here is from genome assembly GCF_042955955.1 of Streptomyces sp. NPDC008317. Lineage (NCBI taxonomy): Bacteria > Bacillati > Actinomycetota > Actinomycetes > Kitasatosporales > Streptomycetaceae > Streptomyces > Streptomyces sp. NPDC008317. The sequence goes on along the minus strand of NZ_JBIBFQ010000004.1, from coordinate 173,039 downwards.
TTGGCGGCTTGGGCACGCAAACGCGTGAGGGCGAGCGCTCGTCTCCGGTTCTCCAAAACCTCACGCAGGGCTGTGTTGACGGTCTCTCTCTTCGTGCCCGTGCCAAGGGCCTGGGCCACATCGGCGAGCAGTTCGTCGTCCAGGTCGATCACGGTCCGGCTCATATGATGCACCTCCGGTGATATCAACTTAGGTGTCGAGTATATCTCGCCCGATATCGAAAACGGGCCGGTGACGAACGGCACACGTACTGTCGGGTAACCCGGAGAGGGGCGCGGTCATAAGGTGAGCGGCGTACGGATGGGCGCGCGCGGGCTCATACGTGCGGGCACAGACGTAGGCTCCCCACCCTCGATCGATGAAACGGGAGATGGCATGCGCTCGGCGAAGGACTTCTTTCGGCCGTTGGCCGTGGGGGCACCGGCCCCCGTGCGGGAGGTGCCGTTCCGGCCCTCGCGGATGATCCACTTCTTTGATCCCGGCAACGAGAAGATGGCGGCGAAGGTGCCGACGCTGGCGCCGCAGGTCGACGTGCTGCTGGGCAATCTGGAGGACGCCGTACAGGCGGACCGCAAGGTGGCGGCGCGCGAGGGCCTGGTGGCGGTCGCGAAGGCGAACGACTTCGGCGACACGCAGTTGTGGACGCGGATCAACAGCCTGGACTCGCCGTGGGCGCTGGACGACCTGCTGACGCTGGTGACGGAGATCGGCGACCGCCTCGACGTCATCATGGTGCCGAAGGTGGAGGGCGCGGCGGACATCCACTACGTGGACCGGCTGCTGGCGCAGCTCGAGGCCAAGGCACACGTCGAACGGCCGATCCTGGTGCACGCGATCCTGGAGACGGCGACCGGCGTGGCCAATGTGGAGGAGATCGCGGGCGCGAGCCCCCGGATGCAGGGGCTGTCGCTCGGGCCGGCCGACCTCGCCGCGAGCCGCCGGATGAAGACCACCAGGGTCGGCGGGGGACACCCCGGCTACCTGGTGCGGGAGGACCCGAAGGGCGACGGCGTGCCCCGGGCGACGTACCAGCAGGACCTGTGGCACTACACGATCGCCCGAATGGTCGATGCCTGCGCCGCGCACGGGATTCTGCCGTACTACGGGCCCTTCGGGGACATCCAGGACGTGACGGCCTGCGAGGACCAGTTCCGCAACGCCTTCCTGCTCGGGTGCGTCGGCGCGTGGTCGCTGCACCCGGTGCAGATCGCGGTCGCCAAGCGGGTCTTCTCGCCCGCCCCCGAGGACGTGGCCTGGGCGCGCCGGGTGATCGACGCCATGGGCGACGGTACGGGCGCGGTGATGATCGACGGCAAGATGCAGGACGACGCCACGTACAAGCAGTGCCTGGTGGTGTCGGAACTGGCGGACGCCCTCGCCGCCCGCGACCCGGAGCTGGCCGACGCCTACGCGGCGGCGGAGAAGGCGGAGAACGCCGAGCAGGCCGAGAAGGCCGAGCAAGTGGAGATGGCCGGGCAGGCCGAGAAGGAGGACACCCGATGAACGACCGGATCACCCCCCGCCGCTCCGTCCTCTACATGCCCGGCGCCAACGACCGCGCCCTGGAGAAGGCCAAGACCCTCCCCACCGACGCCCTCATCCTCGACCTGGAGGACTCCGTCGCCCCCGACGCCAAGGCCGACGCCCGCAAGCGCGTCGCCGAGGCCGCGGCGAGCGGCGAGTACGGCTACCGCGAGGTGACCGTCCGGGTCAACGCGCCCGGCACCCCCTGGCACGCCGACGACGTGAAGGCCGCGGCGGAAGCGGCCCCGGACGCCGTCGTCGTACCGAAGGTCGACTCCCCGGAGACCGTACGGGAGGTCGAGGAGGCCCTGGTGAGGGCCGGGGCCCCGGACCGCACCGCGATCTGGGCGATGATCGAGACCCCGCGGGCCGTCTTCGCCGCCGCGGCCATCGCGGCGGCCTCCCCGCGGCTCACCGTCCTCGTCATGGGCACCAACGACCTCGCCAAGGAACTGCGCGCCGAGCACGTACCGGGCAGGGCCCCGCTGCTCACCGGTCTGTCCCTCGCCCTGCTCGCGGCCCGCGCCAGCGGCAAGGCCGTCTTGGACGGTGTCTACAACGACGTACGTGATCTGCCCGGCTTCGAAGCCGAGACCCGACAAGCCAGGCAGCTCGGCTTCGACGGCAAAACGCTGATCCACCCCACACAGCTCGAACCGTGCAACCGGATCTTCGCCCCCGCGCAGGAGGAGATCGACAGGTCCCGCCGGATCGTCGAAGCCTTCGAAGAGGCCACGTCACAGGGGCGAGGCGTGGTCACCGTGGACGGCAGGATGATCGAGAATCTGCACGTGGAAGAGGCCCGCAGGGTCCTCGCCCTGGCCGAGGCCGTCGCCGGACGCTGACCCGAATGCCCGTCAAGGACGGGCAAAAAGCGACAAGAAGCGGGGCCCGGCCGACCGGCGGCGGGGCCCCGCCCGCATGCGCTTCTGTTGGGATCCACCATGAAGTGCGGACGGACACTGTACGAAGTAGATGGCCCGTTATTCGGTTCCCGCTCGTACTGTCGAGGCATGACCACATCGCAAGAGGTGCCTGCGGACGTGAACGACGCCCGCGGTCGCGTAGCCGATCTGCTCGCCATCCGCGAGCAGGTCCGTCGCGGGCCGAGCGAGCGGGCGACCGAGGCCCAGAAGGCCAAGGGCAAGCTCACCGCCCGCGAGCGGATCGATCTGCTGCTCGACGAGGACAGCTTCCGCGAGGTGGAACCGCTGCGGCGGCACCGTGCGGTCGGCTTCGGTCTCGAAGCCAAGCGGCCCTACACCGACGGCGTCATCACCGGCTGGGGCACCGTCCACGGCCGTACGGTCTTCGTCTACGCCCACGACTTCCGGATCTTCGGCGGCGCGCTCGGCGAAGCGCACGCCACCAAGATCCACAAGATCATGGACATGGCCATCTCGGCCGGCGCGCCCCTGATCTCCCTCAACGACGGTGCCGGAGCCCGCATCCAGGAGGGCGTCTCGGCGCTCGCCGGATACGGCGGCATCTTCCAGCGCAACACCAAGGCGTCGGGCGTGATCCCGCAGATCTCGGTGATGCTCGGCCCGTGCGCGGGCGGCGCGGCGTACAGCCCGGCGCTCACGGACTTCGTGTTCATGGTCCGCGAGACCTCGCAAATGTTCATCACCGGTCCCGACGTCGTCCAGGCCGTGACCGGCGAGAAGATCACGCAGAACGGACTCGGCGGCGCCGACGTCCACTCCGAGGTCTCCGGCGTCTCGCACTTCGCGTACGACGACGAGCAGACCTGCCTCGAAGAGGTGCGCTACCTGCTCTCGCTGCTCCCGCAGAACAACCGCGAGAACCCGCCCGCCGTCGAGAGCCACGACCCGGCCGACCGGCGCGGCGACGTCCTGCTCGACCTGGTGCCGGCCGACGGCAGCCGCGGTTACGACATGCGCAAGGTCATCGAGGAGATCGTCGACGAGGGCGAGTTCCTGGAGATCCACGAGCGCTGGGCGACCAACATCATCTGCGCGCTGTCCCGGCTCGACGGACAGGTGGTCGGCATCATCGCCAACCAGCCGATGTCGCTGGCCGGTGTGCTGGACATCGAGGCGTCCGAGAAGGCCGCCCGCTTCGTCCAGATGTGCGACGCCTTCAACATCCCGCTGGTCACGCTGCTGGACGTGCCGGGCTTCCTGCCCGGCGTCTCCCAGGAGCACGGCGGCATCATCCGGCACGGCGCGAAGCTGCTGTACGCGTACTGCAACGCCACCGTGCCGCGCATCTCGATCATCCTGCGCAAGGCGTACGGCGGCGCGTACATCGTCATGGACTCGCAGTCCATCGGCGCCGACCTGACCTACGCCTGGCCCACCAACGAGATCGCGGTGATGGGAGCGGAAGGCGCCGCCAACGTCATCTTCCGCCGCCAGATCGCGGAGGCCGACGACCCCGAGGCGATGCGGACGCGCATGGTCAAGGAGTACAAGTCCGAGCTGATGCACCCGTACTACGCGGCCGAGCGCGGCCTCGTCGACGACGTGATCGACCCCGCGGACACCCGCGCGGTGCTGATCAGCTCGCTGGCGATGCTCCGCACCAAGCACGCGGACCTGCCGTCGCGCAAGCACGGCAACCCGCCCCAGTAGTCATGGAGACCACCTTGAGCACTCCCGCCGATTCCCTCGTGCGCGTCGAGAAGGGGCACGCCGCTCCTGAGGAGCTGGCCGCGCTCACCGCCATCCTGCTGGCGCGTGCCGCCGCCGGTGACGCCCCCGAGGCCGCCGACACCCCCAAGCGCCGCTCCACGGCCGGCTGGCGCCGCCTGGAGCGCACCCCCGGCTTCCGCGCCCCGCACTCCTGGCAGGGCTGAGCCGCACCTTCCACGGGCCGCCCGGCGCGACACACGACGGCTTCGGGCCCCACCGCGCAAGCGGTGGGGCCCGAAGCCGTCGTGGGAGAGGGGACCCGGCGCCTACCGCAGCCGCGCCATCAGGGCGTGCTCGACCAGCGTGATGAGCGCGCTCTTGGCATCGCCGCGATTGCGCGCGTCCGTCGTGATGATGGGGGCCTCGGGCCCGATCTGGAGGGCCTCACGGACCTCCTCGGGACCGTACGGCTGGTGTCCGTCGAAGCCGTTGAGGGCGATGACGAACGGCAGGCCGCTGTTCTCGAAGTAGTCGACGGCCGGGAAGCAGTCCGCCAGGCGCCGCGTGTCGACCAGCACGATCGCGCCGATCGCGCCGCGCACGAGGTCGTCCCACATGAACCAGAATCGGTCCTGCCCCGGCGTCCCGAACAGATAGAGGATCAGATCCTCGTCGAGCGTGATGCGGCCGAAGTCCATCGCCACGGTCGTCGTGGTCTTGTCCGGCGCGTGCGTCAGATCGTCGATCCCGGCCGACGCGGACGTCATCACTGCTTCGGTGCGCAACGGATTGATCTCCGACACGGCCCCGACGAACGTGGTCTTGCCCACGCCGAACCCGCCGGCCACCACGATCTTCGCAGACGTGGTCGACCGGCGGACCGTATCGCCCCCGCTGGAGCCCCCGCTAGAGCTTCCGAAGTCCACTGAGCACCCTTTCAAGCAATGTCACGGCTGGCTGTCCGCCCGAGGACTCGTCGCCGCCGGGCTGGTGGATCTGGACCAGTCCGGCCTCAGCCAGGTCGGCCACGAGAATCCGGACCACACCGAGCGGAATCGTCAGCAGAGCGGAGATCTCCGCGATCGACTTGATCTCCCGGCAGAGCAGGCAGATCCGCTGGTGTTCCGGCAACTGCCCACGCAGTCGCTCGGGGTCGGCGGTGGTACTGACCAGCGCCTCTATGGCGAGCTGGTAACGCGGCCTGGTACGGCCGCCGGTCATCGCGTAAGGGCGCACGAGCCCGGAAGGGGCGGGGGGCCGCTTGCTCGCGCCGCCGCTCCCACCGCCGTTCCCGTAACTGCCGCCGCCCCCGTGACCGCCGCTGCCGCCGCCGTGGCGGGGGCCCTGCGGCGGCGCGTAGGGCTGGATACGCGGTTGCCGGTACTGCGGCTCGGGCTCCGGAGAGGGCGCCGAGGGGAAGTTGTAGGGGTTGAGGGGCGGCTGATGCTGGCTGCCGTACGGGTCTCCACCGGGGGACGTGCTCACGAGTCCTCCTCCTGATACGGCTGCGATCCCCCGTCCGAGTACCCGGCTGGTACTCGGACGACCGCTGCCCTTCTCTTTGTTGACGCTGTTCGAGCTAGTTGAGCAGGCTGCCCTGAAGCTCGGCCCGCAGGTCCGGGGTGAGGACGGTGCCCGCTCGGTCGACGAGCAGGGCCATTTCGTAGCCGACCAGGCCGATGTCGCACTCGGGGTGCGCCAGTACGGCCAGCGAGGATCCGTCGGAGACGGACATGATGAAGAGGAAGCCGCGCTCCATCTCCACCACGGTCTGGTTGACGGAGCCGCCCTCGAAGATGCGGGAGGCCCCGGCGGTGAGCGACGTCAGCCCGGAGGCGACGGCGGCGAGCTGGTCGGCGCGGTCGCGGGGGAATCCGTCGGACATCGCGAGCAGCAGGCCGTCGGCGGAGACCACCACCGTGTGGGACACCCCGGGGGTGTTGTCCACGAAGTTGGTGATCAACCAGTTCAGGTTCTGTGCCGCCTGGCTCATCGGACTCAACTAGCGCTCCTGGTTCTGGGGGCCGCCGAATGGGTGCTCGGTGGCCTGTCCGTTCGTATCAGTTCCAGCAGTGCGTCCCTTCTGGACGCCACGCCGCAGGTTACTCAACCTGCCGCGTACGTCCTCGGGGGCGCGGGAGACCTGTGGGCCGCCCTGCGGGGTCTGCGCCGCGGTACCCGGGACCAGATTGGCCTTGGGCACCCGTCGGGGCAGGCCCGAGGGGGTGACCCCGCCCGCCTTGGGCTCGCGGACCTGCTCGGCCCGGTGCCAGTTCTCGTCATTCGTCGACCGCCATTCGGTCGTCGGCTCCGGTTCCCGGTGCTGCCGGGGCTCTGGAGCCTCCTGGGCAGGCTGTTCCTGAGGTGGTTCCGGCCGCTGGCGGTCACGGCGCGGCAAACCCGCGTCCGTCAGCGAAGGGGAGCCTACGCTCTCGGACGGCCGCTGGGGGAGCGGCGGAGCGGATTCCGTTACGTCCGCCCGCGGCTCGGGCTCCTGCGGGGGCTCCGGAACCGGCCACTCCTGCGACGGGGCCTGGTAACCGGTGAACTCCGGCTGGAAGCTCTGGCCGTACGCGGGGTCGTAGGGCTGGTCGAATCCCTGGTCGAAGCCCTGCGGGACGCCCTGGTCATAGCCCTGCTGAGCGCCCTGGCCGTACCCCGGCACCGCGCCGTCGTCGAAGGCCCGCGCGCTCTCGGGGAAACCGTTCCGCTGGTAGCCCTGCTGCTCGTAACCGGACTGGAAGCCCTGCTCGTAGGTCTGCTGCTGATAGCCGGGGTCGAAGCTCGGGTCGTACGCGGGCTGCGCCTGCCGGCCCTGCTCCGGGTAGCCGTTCTGCTCCGCCTGCTCCGGGTAGCCGCCCTGTCCGGGGAAACCGTTCTGCTCCGGGAAGCCGGGCTCGTCGCCCTGGCGGTCCGACGTGGCCGCTTCGAGCTGGGCGCGGCGCTCCTCGCGGACCAGCGACCGGCCCACCGGGTCGAGCGTCGGCGCCGCCGTACCGTCGGCGGTCTCGTAACGCGAGTCGTCGAAGCCCAGCTCGGCCGCGGTCGGCATGTGGCCGACGTCCTGCACCGACTGCTCGGGCACGATCCGCGAGACGGTGAAGTCGCGCTCGTCGTCCTCCGGCAGCAGGGCCTCGCCGCCACCGCCGTGGGTGATCGGCTCGGGCAGCATCACCAGCGAGGTCGTACCCGCCTGCTCGCCCGACGGCCTGAGCTGCACCCGGATGCCGTGCCGGTCGGACAGCCGCCCGACCACGAACAGGCCCATCCGCTTGGCGATCTCCACATCGACCGTCGGCGGGTCGGCCAGCTTGTGGTTGATGTCGGCGAAGTCCTCGGCGGTCAGGCCGATGCCCTTGTCGTGGATCTCCACCATCACCCGGCCGTCCGGCAGCCGGGTCGCGGTCACCCGCACCTTGGTCTGCGGCGAGGAGAACGTCGTCGCGTTCTCCAGCAGCTCGGCCAGCAGGTGCACCAGGTCGGTCACAGCGCTGCCGTGGATGTCCGTCTCCGGGATGCCGACCAGCTCTATACGGTCGTACGCCTCCACCTCGGACGCGGCGGCGCGGAGCACGTCGACCAGTGGAATCGGCTGATTCCACTGCCGGCCCGGCTCCTCACCCGCGAGGACCAGCAGATTCTCGCCGTTGCGGCGCATGCGGGTGGCGAGGTGGTCCATCTGGAAGAGGTGCTCGAGCTGGTCGGGGTCGGCCTCGTTGTTCTCCAGCTCGGTGATCAGGGTGAGCTGGCGCTGGATGAGGCCCTGGTTGCGCTGCGAGAGGTTGGTGAAGATCGCGTTGACGTTGCCCCGCAGCAGCGCCTGCTCCGCGGCGAGCCGCACGGCCTCGCGGTGCACCTGGTCGAAGGCGCGCGCGACCTCGCCGATCTCGTCCTGGCTGTTGATCGGGATCGGCGCCACGGTGGTGTCCACCCGGCCCGGGTCGGTCCGCGAGAGCTGGTCGACCATCGACGGCAGCCGCGTCTCGGCGATCTCGAAGGCCGCGCCGCGCAGCCGCCGCATCGCCCGGCTCATCGAGCGGGCCATCATGCCCGCCACGATGAAGGCCAGGATCAGCGCCACGATCACGATCGCGGAGTTCACGATCGCGTCCCGCTTGGCGTTCGACGCGATCGTCGAGGCGTCGGCGGCGGCCTGGTCGGCCAGCGAGTTCTCGACCGTGTGATACGCGTCGAAGGAGAGCGTGGAGGCGGCGAAGTACGACTCGGGCGTGATGCCCTCGGCGCGCAGCTGCGCGACGGTCTTCCCCGGCGTGGCGATCTCGGTGACCATCTTCGGCAGGTCCGGCGGTACGACGAACGCCGTGTGCGCGGCCTCCGCCTTGCGCTGCGCCTCGCCGATCAGGTCGGTGCCCTTCTTCTCCGCCGCGGCCTGCGCGTCCTTCAGCCGCTGCACGTCCGCGGCCGTACCGCTGCCGTTGTACTCCGCGACCGAGATGCCCTGGAGGTACTGGTACGAGCCCAGCGCGGTCTTCTGGAGGGCCAACTCCTTGCCGGAGACCGGCTTCTGCACCAGGATGTGCGTGCCGATCGACCTGGTCAGGGACTCGGCGGCCTTGGCCAGTGACACCGCGTAGAGGGTGCGGCCGTAGGCGGTGACATTGCTGGTGCCGTAACCCAGCTCATTGTCCAGTTCCAACAGCGGGTGCTGGATCTTGACGTAGAACTCCTCGGTCTGCACCCCGGAGAGCTGACGGGTGTACGCGACCTTGCGGAGCGTGGCGAGCTGCGGCTCGACGGTCCTGAAGTTGGCCATCCGGCGCTTGAGCCCGGCCTCGTTCGGCATCTTGGCCGCGGCGGCGTCGAATTCGCGGGCCGCCTCGTCGGTGGCGGCGCGGGCGGTGGAGACCGCCGGATCGTCACGTTTTCCCGCCAGCAGCGGAACCGCGGTGACATCACGTTCGTTGATCAGTGCGTGACTGTAGGTCGTGGCGGCGCGTACCAGATTCGCGGTACGTACGGCGTCGTCGGCCTGGCTCCAGGTGTCGACCGAGCTCTTGACCCGGAAGCCGCCGAAGACGAGGGCGACCAGGACCGGGATCAGCAGGATGACGTTGAGGCGGGTCGCGACCCGCCAGTTGCGCATGCTCAGCCGGGTGCCCGGGTCGTCCGGCGGCTCGGGAGCCGAGATGGCGGGTGCGCCCCCGGGACGTTGGGGCGGCGTGAAGTTCCCCCGCGGACCCTGAGCAGGGCCCGCTTCTGCTCGCCTCGTGTTCCTCACTGGACCAACAACCTCTCGGCGACGGCACGAACGAAGGCCGTTACTACTCTCGGGTTCTGCGAATTCCAGCACGTCATGTAGGCCCCAGCCAAACGTCCGGCATATGGGACGCGGCACAGTAACGGCGAAGATAAAACGGGCATAAGTAAAATCCCCCGTCAAACCATATGACAGATGTACGCGCTGCGACACCGGCTGAGCGCGAGCCGTGTTCGACGCCCGCCGAAACTCTCTCGAAATGTTATGAAGACGGGGACCGGCCGTGTCTCCTGACACAGCCGGTCCCCGTGGCTTGTTTTCACCAGCAACTCGCCGCTGGCGCCTGTCTGTTGAGCCTTCTTCCGAGCCTGCCCGCTACTTCAGCCGGGCAAGCAGCGCGTGCTCGACCAGCGTGATCAGCGCGCTCTTCGCCTCGCCGCGATGGCGGGCGTCGGTCGTGATGATCGGTGCCTCGGGCCCGATCTGGAGGGCCTCGCGCACCTCCTCCGGACGGTACGGCTGGTGTCCGTCGAAGCCGTTGAGGGCGATGACGAACGGCAGGCCGCTGTTCTCGAAGTAGTCGACGGCCGGGAAACAGTCCGCGAGCCTGCGGGTGTCCACCAGCACCACGGCGCCGATCGCACCGCGCACCAGGTCGTCCCACATGAACCAGAAACGGTCCTGGCCGGGCGTCCCGAACAGGTACAGGATCAGGTCGTCGTCCAGGGTGATACGGCCGAAGTCCATGGCCACCGTGGTGGTGGTCTTGTCCTGGACGTGGCTCAGGTCGTCGATCCCGGCCGAGGCCGAGGTCATCACGGCCTCGGTGCGCAGCGGGTTGATCTCCGACACGGCACCCACGAACGTGGTCTTGCCGACACCGAAGCCACCCGCCACCACGATCTTCGCAGACGTGGTGGACCGCACCGATTGCTGCGCGCCGTACGCCGGCTGCGGCTGCGGCCTAGAGCTTCCGAAGTCCACTGAGCACCCTCTCAAGCAGTGTCACATCAGGCTGGCCGCCCGCCTCGCCGCTGCCCGGCTGATGGATGGCGACCATGCCGGCCTCGGCGAGGTCGGCCACAAGAATCCTGGCCACACCGAGCGGGATGGCGAGCAGAGCGGAGATCTCCGCGACCGACTTGATCTCGCGCGTGAGATGGCAGATCCGCTGGTGTTCCGGCAGCAGCCCCGCGTACTGCCCCGGGTCGGCGGTCGTGCTGACCAGCGCCTCGATGGCGAGCTGGTAGCGGGGCCGAGTGCGGCCACCTGTCATGGCGTACGGCCGAACCAGCGGCTGATCGCCTTCCACCCCGTACGGCGCGTGGTGGGACGCGCCGTACGGGCCCGGCGAAGCGGGTGGCGGGGTCATGAGGGTCCTCCGTGTCCGGGCAGTGCTGTCGCGGTGCGGGAAGTACGGAAAAACATGGGGGGAGACGGATGGTTCAGTGCATGAGGCTGCCCTGGAGCTCTGCACGGAGATCCGGGGTGAGGACGGTGCCCGCTCGGTCGACGAGCAGGGCCATTTCGTAGCCGACCAGGCCGATGTCGCACTCGGGGTGCGCCAGCACGGCGATGGAGGAACCCTCGGAGACCGACATGATGAAGAGGAAGCCGCGCTCCATCTCCACCACGGTCTGGTTGACCGCGCCGCCCTCGAAGATCCGGGACGCCCCGGCCGTGAGGGAGGTCAGCCCGGAGGCGACGGCGGCGAGCTGGTCGGCGCGGTCGCGGGGGAATCCGTCGGACATCGCGAGCAGCAGGCCGTCGGCGGAGACCACCACCGTGTGGGACACCCCGGGGGTGTTGTCCACGAAGTTGGTGATCAACCAGTTCAGGTTCTGTGCCGCCTGGCTCATCGCACTCAACTAACGCTCCTGATTCGTACCGAAACCACGGCCGTCGGTGTTGCCCCCGGCCTCGCGGCCCTGCTGGATACCACGGCGGAGGTTGGTCAGACGTCCGCGTACGTCGTCGGGCGCCCGCGAGATCTGCGGGCCGCCCTGCGGCGCTTGCTGCGGCGCCGCGCCACCGGCGACGAGGTTGGCCCTCGGCACCCGGCGCGGCAGCCCCGACGGAGTGACCCCGCCGGCCGAAGGTTCGCGGATCTGCTCGGCCCGCTGACGCAGCGCGTCGTTGGGCGAGGTCCGCCAGTTCGGGGTCTCCCTGGGCAGCGGCTGCGCCACCGGAGCGGCGGGAGCCTGGCCCTGGTACTGCGCCGAAGCGGGCACGGAGGCGGGCGGCGCCTGTACGGGCTGCTGCTGACCGCCGCCGGGGCGCTGGACGCCGTTCCCGTTGCCGTTCCCGCTGTTCCCGCCGTTGCCGCCGTTGCCGTTTCCGTTGCCATTGGCGACACCGGGCGCCGTCGTGCCGGGGCGCTGCGGGCGGAACCGCTGCGGGGCCGCGGGCGGAGCCGTACGGCCCACCGGGCGGACCGGCGGGGCCTCCTGGCCGCGCGCGCTCTGCTCCACGTGGATCTGCTGCATCCGCTCGGCCTGGCCGGTGCGGAACCAGTCCGACTCGATCGACGAGAAGATCGGCGTCGGCTCGTCCCCGCGGGTCGGGGCCGGGGGCAGCGCCATCGGCTCGGCGGGCTGCTGGGGCTGCTGCTGCTGAGGCTGCGGCGCCTGGGGCTGCTGCGGGCTCTGCATCGGCTGCTGGACCGGGTACTGACCGGTGTTGCCCTGCTGCGGCTGCTGCGGCTGCACGGGGAACTGCCCGGTCCCGTACGGGTCCTGGTACTGCTGCTGGTTCTGGTCGTAGCCCTGGCCGCCGTTGCCCTGCTGGGGGCCGCCGCGCTGCGGCAGACCCTGGCCGGGGAAGGCGTCGGGGCGCGGGCCGCTGGGGGGCGGGCCCTGGTACTGGTTGTTGCCGGGGAAGCCCTGCTGCTGACCGGGCTGACCGCCCTGTCCCTGCTGACCGCCCTGGCCCGGACGGGCCTGCGGCTGCTGGCCGGGCATCCGGAACTCGCCGGTGCCGTCGGCCTGCACGGCCGGGAACTGCGCCGTGTCGCCGGGACCGCCCTGGCCCTGGCCGCCCTGCGGCTGGCCGGGCATCGCGAACTGACCCGTGCTGTACGTCTCTTCGGGGCTGCGGGCGCCGCGCTGCGGCAGGCCCGGGTTGGGGCCGCCCTGCACCGGGAACTGCCCGGTGTCGCTGGTGCCGCGACCGCCGCCCTGGTTGCCCTGGTTGCCCTGGTTGCCGTGACCCTGGCCGCCCTGGCCCTGGTTGCCCTGGCCGGTCGGTGCGAAGTCGTCGTCGCGGACCGGCGGGAACTGCGCGGTGTCAGCGGGGCCGTTCTGCCGCGGCGCGGGGCCCGAGCGACCGCCGAACACGTCGGAACGGAAGCCGGAGGGGCCGGTGCTCTGCGGCTGCGGCGGCGGGAACTGGCCCGGCTGCTGCTGACCGCTCTGCTGACCGCCTTGCTGACCGCCCTGCCGGCCGCCGAAGTTCTGGCCGCCCTGCTGACCGCCCTGACCGCCCTGGCCGAAGTCCTGACCGCCGCCGGGGGGACGGCCGAAGGCGCCACCGGGCTGCTGGAAGTCGCCGCGCGGGCCCTGTCCGGGAGCGTCGAAGGCGGAGGCCGCCTCGACGTCCTCGTGGCCGCGCGGGGTGTCCTGGAGACCGCGGTCGTCGGGGAAGCCCTGCTGGCCGCCGTTCTGGTCCTGCGCCCAGCGCGGCGTGCCGCCCTGCTGCGGGGGACCGCCGGGACGGCCCGCTCCGGGGCTCAGCGCCGGACGCTGCTGGCCGCCCGCGACCGGGGTGCGCTGCGGCGGCCGGTTGACCGGCGCGGAGTTGGGCGAGTTGCCGAACGCGCCGGCGATGCCGGAGCCCGCGGCGGCCGGGGGAGCGCCCGCGGGGCGCCCGCCGCCCATCTGGCCGATGTTCTTGGGGTTACGGCCGCCCTGCGTGACGTCCACGGGCAGCATGACCAGCGCGGTCGTACCGCCGGAGTCGGACGGGCGGAGCTGGATCCGGATGCCGTGCCGCAGCGACAGGCGGCCGACCACGAACAGACCCATGCGGCGGGAGACGGAGACGTCCACCGTAGGCGGGTTCGCCAGCCGCTCGTTGATGTCCGCGAGGTCCTCGGGCGACAGGCCGATACCGGTGTCGTGGATCTCGATCAGCACCCGGCCGTCCGGCAGCGAGTGACCGGTGACCTTCACCTTGGTCTGCGGCGAGGAGAACGACGTCGCGTTCTCCAGTAGCTCGGCGAGCAGGTGGACGAGGTCGTTGACGATACGGCCGGTGACCTCGGCCGACGGTACCGACGTCAGTTCGATCCGCTCGTACTGCTCCACCTCGGACGCGGCGGCGCGCAGCACGTCGACCAGCGGGACCGGGCGGGTCCACCGGCGGCCCGGCTCCTCACCGGCGAGGACCAGCAGATTCTCACCGTTACGGCGCATGCGGGTCGCGAGGTGGTCGAGCTTGAAGAGCGAGGAGAGCTGGTCCGGGTCGGCCTCGCGGGACTCCAGTTCGGAGATGAGCGAGAGCTGACGCTGGATGAGGCCCTGGCTGCGGCGCGAGAGGTTGGTGAACATCGCGTTGACGTTCCCTCGCAGGAGGGCCTGCTCGGCGGCGAGTCGTACGGCCTCGCTGTGGACCTCGTCGAAGGCCCGCGCCACCTGGCCGATCTCGTCGCGGCTGTTGATGCCGATCGACTCGACCGAGGTGTCGACGTCCTGCGGGTCGGTCTCGGAGAGCTGCTTGACCAGCTCGGGCAGCCGCTTCTGGGCCACGTCGTTGGCGGTCTGCTGGAGCCTGCGCAGCGACCGGATCATCGAGCGGGCCACGATGAAGGCGCCGACCACGGCGACGCCGAGGACCAGCAGGATGATCGCGCCGGAGATCAGCGCGGACTGCTTGGCCTCGCTCTGCAGCTTGAGGGCCTTCTGCTGCATCTCGTTGAGCAGCGACCGCTCGATCTGGCTCATCGCCTGGATCTTGGTCTTGGCCGCGTCGTCCCAGTCGAGGTACGAGCTGTCGATCTTGGTGATCGCGTTCTGCGAGGCGGCGATGCGCTGGCGCGTGGTGTCGTGCGCGCTGATCGTGAGGTTGCCGCCCTCGATCGGGGTCAGCAGCGCCGCGCTCTTGGGTCCGTAGATCTTCTGGAACCGGGTGAGCGCGGTGTCCTCGTTCGCGGCGCCGTACTTCACCGACTGGTAGTCGTTGGCGTTCAGCTTGCCGCCGGTGGCCAGCGCGGCGCTGATCACCGCGCGCTGGATCGACTCGTACTCCTTGGCGGAGGAGAAGGCAGCCAGCGCGCGGGTGCTCTGGATCATCTCGGGGTTGTTGGTCGCCTGCGCCATGTCCTGGGACAGCGAGAGCAGGGACTGCACCAGGTCGTCGTACTGCGAGACCGTCTGCGAGATGGTGGAGGTCGAGGTGTACGCCTCGTCGCGGATCTCCGCCAGGTTGGCGAGCTGCGTGCCGATCGCCAGCAGGGTGGCGCGGACGCCGGAGAAGACCGGGTCGCGCTCGGAGACGTTGTCGCTGGCGTTCAGATACTGCTTGTACTCGCGGTCGGTGGCCTGCCGGGAGGCCTCCACCGCGTCGTTGGTCTTGTCGCCGGACGACAGCGGTCCGGCCGAGCTGTCCCGTTCCTCCTGGAGCGCGGCGGCGAGCTGCGTCGCGTGCTCGGTGATGTCGGTCAGCGTCTTCATGTGCTCGAGCTGGTTGATGTTGTCCAGCGAGCTGTTGATGCGCATGCCGCCCAGGACGGTGGCCGTGACCACCGGGAGGGCGAGCAGGGAGACGAGTCTGGTGCTGATGCGCCAGTTGCGCATGGCTATTCGGGGCCCCGGCTTGCCCGCGAGACCGGTGATCTTGCCCGCCTCGATGCCGCTGGGCGTGCTCGGTCGTCCGGTGGCAGCCGTCGTGCCCGGCGCAGTGCTCGCCGAGTCACCCGCCTGCTGCGGTGTCGGGCCGTTGCCGGTCCCGCCGGGCTGCTGCTCCGGGTCGCCCGCAGCGCCGCTGTCCCTCTTGAAACGTCCCTGCACTAGCGTCGCAACCTCTGGACCAGGCGTCCCCCGCGATGAAGCGGACAGGACGGTGTCGAGTCATGGGGGCTCAGGCCGCCCCGGGTTGCGAGGAGGCCGATTGATGCCCTTCACCACCGCTCGGTGCTCGAACGCGCCCCCTGCGCGCCGGCTCGATGTGATGCGGCGGTCCGGGGAATTCCAGCACAGTGCTGGATCTCCCAACAAGGGCCGTAGCCGACCTGTTGGAATCCGTTACTCGTCGCGTCGGGCCAAGCACTGAGTGTTGACATTTGATGTGGTGAAAGCGGGGGATTCCGGACCTAGCACCCCCCTGTTCGCACGAGTCACTCGCTGTCCCAGCCGGGTCGATGACAGCTGAATCGTACGACTGTGTGGGACTTGACCGGTTTGAGTCTGCCGGTCGGATGCGCGCAATGCCTGCTTTGCGACTCACTTAGTGAGCAAAATCACAGCCTGGTGCATGTCTGGGCCACGTTGTTCCGGGAAAGGGCCGCACTAGCCTGGTGCTTTACACATCGCGGTTTTCTGTCAACCCGCGCCCTGCGGGCGCCCCGAGTCACCGAGGTCCACACGGCCGATGAAGACCACCATGCTGTTCCGTCCGATCGCGAACCCGCGCCGCACCACCCTCGCGCACCTCAAGGACGCCGCTGAACTCGGGGTCCCCGCCGCGTCGGACACCGAAGCCGCCACGACCGCCGAGCAGGCCGTCGCCGAGCCCCTGCCGCAGGTCACCGCGAACCCGCGCCGCACCGTCCTGCACGAGCTGCCCACCGCCTGATCGGCGCGTATGGGCCCGGCCACTAAGCTGGGCCCATGCGTATCGCGAGGTTCTCGATCGACGGCAATGTCGCCTTTGGGGCTGTCGAAGCGGCCGAAGGCACCGACGGCGGCGAAGGCGACGGCGGAACAGCCGGCCACGACGGCCTCGTCATCAACATCATGAAGGGCATCCCCTTCGCGGACTTCGAGCTGTCCGGTACGCGGGTCCCGCTCGACAAGGTGCGGCTGCTGCCGCCCGTGCTGCCGAACAAGGTCGTCGCCATCGGCCGCAACTACGCTGACCACGCGAAGGAGTTGGGCCACGAGGTGCCGACGGCGCCCTGGGCCTTCTTCAAGCCCTCCACCTCCGTGATCGGCCACGGCGACCCGATCGTGTACCCCTCCTTCTCGCAGGAGGTGCACCACGAGGCCGAACTGGCCGTCGTCATCAGCCGGTTGTGCCGCGAGGTGCCGCGCGAGCGGGTCCGCGACGTCATCCTCGGCTACACCTGCGCCAACGACGTGACGGCCCGCGACACCCAGCGGACCGAGAAGCAGTGGGCGCGCGCCAAGGGCTTCGACTCCTCCTGCCCGCTCGGCCCCTGGATCGAGACCGACCTCGACCCCTCCGACCTCGCCATCACCGCGACGGTCAACGGCGAGCTGCGCCAGGCGGGCCGCACCGCGCAGATGATCAACTCGATCGAGGACCTGATCGTCAACATCACCGAGGCGATGACGCTGCTCCCCGGTGACGTGCTGCTCACCGGCACCCCCGCGGGCGTCGGCCCGATCCGGCCGGGGGACGAGGTCTCCGTGACGGTCGAGGGCATCGGCACCCTGACCAACAAGGTCGTCGCGCGGAGCTGACCCGCTTCGTACCCTGGGCGTTATGCCGATACGAGCGGTTCTCTGGGACATCGACGACACGATCTTCGACTACGCGAGCGCCGACCGCGTCGGCCTGCGGGCCCATCTGGCCGTCGAGGGACTGCCGGACGGGTGCGGGAGCGTGGAGGCCGCCGTGCTGCGCTGGGCCGAGCTGACCGAGCTCCACTGGGCGCGGTTCTCGGCGGGGGAGTGCGACTTCGAGGCGCAGCGCAGGGACCGCGTGCGCGACTTCCTGGGGCTGCCGCTGACGGACGCGGAGGCCGAGGAGTGGTTCGACCGCCACCGCACGCACTACGAGGCCGCCTGGTCCCTCTTCCCCGACGCCGTACCCGCCCTGGACGGCCTCACCCCCCACTACCGGCACGCGGTGCTGTCCAACTCCGCCTTCGTCGTACAGGACCGCAAGCTGCGCGCGCTGGGCGTACGGGACCGCTTCGAGGTGCTGCTGTGCGCCGCGGAGCTGGGGGTCTCCAAGCCCGCCGCCGCGGCCTTCCACGCGGCCTGCGAGGCGCTGTCCCTGGAGCCGCACGAGGTCGCGTACGTGGGCAACGAGCCGGACATCGACGCCCGCGGCGCGGCCGACGCGGGCCTGGTCGGCATCTGGCTGGACCGCCACGACCTCGGCTCCCGTCCCGACCTCACCCGCATCACCGGTCTCGCCGAGCTTGCTGACCTGCTGCGCGGCGATACTCGTTTTGGAGCGGTGTCCCGCATCGGGTAATGTTCTTCCTGCGCCGCCCGAGAGGGCCGAAAGGTCCGGCAGGGGGGCGTGATCCAAGCACAATCCCGCAAGGGGTTGCGTTTTGATGGGGTATGGTGTAATTGGCAACACGGCTGATTCTGGTTCAGTTGTTCTAGGTTCGAGTCCTGGTACCCCAGCGCATAGTTCAGTGCATTGCAGTGCGAGCCCCCGTTGTGTAGCGGCCTAGCACGCCGCCCTCTCAAGGCGGTAGCGCCGGTTCGAATCCGGTCGGGGGTACAGATCCTTCCCGCGTGATCACCTGGGTCGCACCCGTTGGTCATGATGCAGGATCGCTAGGGCCCCCGTTGTGTAGCGGCCTAGCACGCCGCCCTCTCAAGGCGGTAGCGCCGGTTCGAATCCGGTCGGGGGTACGCAAGCAGAGAAGTAACGGTACGGCCGAGGTCCTCACTCAGGTGGGGGCCTTTTTCGTTTCCGGCCGCCGTTTCCGGCCGTCGTCCTCTCCCGCGGTCCAACCGCCGTACCGGGCAGGGGCGTTCGCGCACCGGCGGCCCCTGCCGAGGACGGTTCAGCCGCTGCGGCGCAGCGCCTCGCTCAGCCGGGCCGCGGCGTCGATGACGGCCTGCGCGTGCATCCGCCCCGGGTGCCGGGTCAGCCGCTCGATCGGTCCCGAGACGGAGACGGCGGCGACCACGCGGTTGGAGGGGCCGCGGACGGGCGCCGACACCGAGGCGACACCGGGCTCCCGCTCGCCGATCGACTGCGACCAGCCGCGGCGGCGTACGCCCGACAGCGCGGTGGCGGTGAAGCGCGCGCCCTGGAGGCCGCGGTGCAGCCGCTCGGGCTCCTCCCAGGCCATCAGGACCTGCGCGGCGGACCCGGCCTTCATCGGGAGCGTGGAGCCGACCGGCACGGTGTCCCGCAGGCCGGAAAGGCGCTCCGCCGCGGCCACGCAGATGCGCATGTCGCCCTGACGGCGGTAGAGCTGGGCACTTTCTCCCGTGACGTCCCGCAGGTGGGTCAGGACCGGGCCCGCCGTCGCCAGCAGCCGGTCCTCGCCCGCGGCGGCGGCCAGCTCCGACAGCCGCGGTCCCAGGATGAAACGGCCCTGCATGTCGCGGGCCACCATGCGGTGGTGTTCGAGCGCGACCGCCAGGCGGTGCGCGGTGGGGCGGGCCAGGCCCGTGGCGCCGACGAGGCCGGCCAGGGTGGCCGGTCCCGACTCCAGTGCGCTGAGCACCAGAGCCGCCTTGTCGAGAACGCCGACGCCGCTAGAATTGTCCATGCAACGATATTCGCGTCTCACACTGTGAAACGCAAGCTCAATTTTCCGGGGAAGCCGTCAGGCTGGGGGCACAGGGCAGGACCGCCGTGCTCCCGCGGAGACACCAGGGGAACCGACGGCGTCCGGCATACACGTGCACCACACACGAGTTGGCCCGCGAGGGTGCGGGCCGGAGGGACAGCGATGGGTAGGACACTCGCGGAAAAAGTCTGGGACGACCATGTCGTCCGCCGCGTCGAGGGCGAGCCCGATCTGCTCTTCATCGATCTTCACCTGCTCCACGAGGTGACCAGCCCCCAGGCGTTCGACGGGCTGCGGATGAACGGCCGACCGGTGCGGCGTACCGACCTCACCATCGCCACCGAGGACCACAACACCCCCACCCTCGACATCGACAAGCCCATCGCGGACCCGGTCTCCCGCACCCAGCTCGAAACGCTGCGCAAGAACTGCGCGGAGTTCGGCGTACGGCTGCACCCGCTGGGCGACGTCGAGCAGGGCGTCGTCCACGTGGTGGGCCCGCAGCTCGGGCTGACCCAGCCGGGCACCACCGTGGTCTGCGGCGACTCGCACACCTCCACGCACGGCGCCTTCGGCGCGCTGGCGTTCGGCATCGGCACCTCCCAGGTCGAGCACGTGCTGGCCACCCAGACGCTGCCGCTCGCGCCGTTCAAGACGATGGCGATCACCGTGGACGGCGAACTGCCCCCCGGCGTCACCGCCAAGGACCTGATCCTCGCCGTGATCACGCAGATCGGCACCGGCGGCGGCCAGGGTTATGTCATCGAATACCGCGGCTCCGCCATCGAGAAGCTGTCGATGGAATCGCGGATGACCGTCTGCAACATGTCGATCGAGGCGGGCGCGCGGGCCGGCATGATCGCCCCCGACCAGACCACGTTCGACTACCTGGAAGGGCGCGTGCACGCCCCCAAGGGCGCGGACTGGGACGCGGCGGTGGCGTACTGGAAGACGCTGCGCACCGACGACGACGCGGTCTTCGACCACGAGGTGCGGATCGACGCCGCCACCCTGGCGCCGTTCGTCACCTGGGGCACCAACCCCGGCCAGGGCGCGCCGCTGAGCGCGGCCGTGCCGGACCCGGCGTCCTTCGCCGACCCCGGCGACCGGCTCTCCGCCGAGAAGGCGCTGGAGTACATGGGCCTGTCCGCGGGCCAGCCGCTGCGCGAGGTCGCCGTGGACACCGTCTTCGTCGGCTCCTGCACCAACGGCCGGATCGAGGACCTGCGGGCCGCCGCGTCGGTCGTCGAGGGCCGCAAGGTGGCCGACGGCGTCCGCATGCTGGTCGTGCCGGGCTCCGTACGGGTCGCGTTGCAGGCCGTCGAGGAGGGCCTGGACAAGGTGTTCACCGCCGCCGGCGCCGAATGGCGGCACGCGGGTTGCTCGATGTGCCTGGGTATGAACCCGGACCAACTCGCCCCCGGCGAGCGCTCCGCGTCCACCTCGAACCGCAACTTCGAGGGACGGCAGGGCAAGGGCGGCCGTACGCACCTGGTCTCGCCGCAGGTGGCCGCCGCCACCGCGGTGCTCGGCCACCTCGCCTCGCCCGCCGACCTGTCCGACGCCCCTGTCCTGACGGAGGTCTGAGCCCCCATGGAAGCCTTCACCACGCACACCGGCCGGGCCGTACCGCTGCGCCGCGGCAATGTGGACACCGACCAGATCATCCCCGCGCACTGGCTGAAGAAGGTCACGCGCAACGGATTCGAGGACGGCCTGTTCGAAGCCTGGCGCAAGGACGAGAACTTCGTCCTCAACGCCCCCGAGCGGCAGGGCGCCACCGTGCTCGTCGCCGGACCCGACTTCGGCACCGGTTCGTCGCGCGAACATGCGGTCTGGGCCTTGCAGAACTACGGCTTCAAGACCGTGATCTCGTCCCGCTTCGCGGACATCTTCCGCGGCAATTCGCTGAAGAACGGCCTGCTCACGGTCGTATTGCCGCAGGAGACGGTGGAATCGCTCTGGAAGCTGGTCGAGGCCGACCCGCAGGCCGAGATCACCGTCGACCTGGTGGCCCGCGAGGTGCGCGCCGAGGGCCCCGGTGTGTCGCTGACCGAGGCGTTCGAGCTGGACGACAACGCCCGCTGGCGGCTGCTGGAAGGGCTGGACGACATCAGTCTGACCCTCGCCAACGAGGCCGACATCTCGGCGTTCGAAGCCGGCCGCCCGTCCTTCAAGCCGAGCACCGTGCAGGTCTGACCGACCCGTTCGGCCCTGTTCGGCCCCAAGAAGCGCCCTCTGCCCGTCCGCAGAGGGCGCTTCTGCGTGTCCGGGCGATGTCTGGGCCGGTCCCGAAGTGCCCGTGGGGGCGGCCCAGGAGGGTCCGTCCGGGCGGTCCAGGAGTGTCCGGAAAACGGCCCGGAACACCCGGTTGGCCCTGTCGCTCCCGACAACTCGCCGCAGATGGCACAATCGACGCATGGAACGCGACGGCCAACTCCAGCTCTACGGGGTTCTCGCCGCGCGTCTGAAGCAGGCGCATCTGCGCGTCGCGAATCCCGAAGTCCCTGATGGGACACGGCGGGAGTTGAGTCGCCGGCTGCTCGCGGTGACCGCTGTGGCGAAGCACGATCTCGCCGACGCGGCACGGCGCCTGGACGTGTTAACGGCTGAGTTGGACGACCTCGGAATCCCGGATCGCTGATCCCGTAGAGCACCGAGTTCGTTGCGGCACAAGGGTGATTCGCCCGTTTCGTATTTGATTTGCGGTATATATCCGCCTAGCGTGCGAAAAAGCCCGCACTCATTCGCCGGGCAAGTTTCCGAAGGGGAAGACGTGAACAAGGCGCAGCTCGTAGAAGCGATTGCCGACAAGGTAGGTGGCCGCCAGGCCGCCGCGGACGCGGTTGACGCGGTTCTCGACGCGATCGTCCGTGCGACGGTCTCGGGCGACCGGGTCTCGGTCACCGGTTTCGGTTCGTTCGAGAAGGTGGAGCGTCCGGCCCGTTACGCCCGCAATCCCCAGACCGGGGAGCGGGTCCGGGTCAAGAAGACCTCGGTGCCGCGGTTCCGCGCGGGTCAGGGCTTCAAGGACCTGGTCAGCGGCACCAAGAAGCTCCCGAAGAACGACGTCGCGGTGAAGAAGGCGCCCAAGGGCAGCCTCAGCGGCGGCGCTTCCACCACCACGAGGACCACCACCAAGAAGGCGGCGGCCAAGAAGGTCACCGCGGCCAAGAAGACGGTCGCGAAGAAGGCCTCCGCCGCCAAGAAGACCGCCGCGGCCAAGACCACGGCGGCCAAGAAGACCACCGCCAAGAAGGCCACGGCGAAGAAGACCACCGCCAAGAAGGCGGCGGCCAAGAAGGCCCCGGCCAAGAAGGTCGCCGCGAAGAAGGCCCCGGCCAAGCGCGCGACCGCCCGCAAGACCGCCGCCAAGCGGAGCGCCACCAGGTAGTAGTCCGTCCCACGGACCGCGACGGGCCGGGTTCCCCCAGGGGAGCCCGGCCCGCGCTCGTTTTTTGGCCGCCTTCTCTCCCCCGGACTCCGTCCGGGGGTGCCCCCATGGGCGGCTTGGACCCGCCTTTGGCTCGCCGGCTACCGGCGAACCGCCCTGCGTCAGGGAGCTTCGCTACGCCGCAGGGTCCGGGAAGGTCTGGAGGGTGATGAAGACCACCCGGCGGGTGTCGGCGGAGCCGTCGGTGCGGATGCGGACGCGCTGGCCGGGGCGCAGGAGGCGCAGGCCGCCCGCGTCGAAGGCGGCGGCGTCGAAGGGCAGCGGCGTCCCGTCGTCGAGGAGCACGCTGCCGCCGCGGGTCTCGGGGTCGTAGGTGAACGCGGTTGCCTGCATGGGCCGCAGCCTAGTGCCCGGCCCGGGGGAGACCGCCGGTCACGGCACGGGTGCCCGGCCCGGCCGGTGGTTCAGTCCGCGATCAGCAGCCCGGCGGCGGCCAGCGCCGTACGCTCGCCGACGCCCAGGGCCAGGGCCGCGCGCAGGTCGTCGCCGGTGTCCACGTCCTGCCGCACCGACGGCACCCGTCGCAGGGCGATCTCGCGGGCCCCGGTGGCCAGGTGGCGGGCGCGGGAGGCGCCGCCGAAGGCGGGGGAGAGGGCCGAACCGCGCGGAGCGGCGAGCAAGGTTGTCCCCACACCGGCCGCGTCGGCCAGAAAAGCCCGCTCCTGGCCGCCCGCGGCCTCCCGGAGCACCCACGCCAGCTCAGCGGGCCGCAAGGCCGGGAGATCGCCGTTCAGCGCCGCGACCGCCGCGTACGGATCGCGGGCCCGCACCCGGTCCGCCCCGTACCGCAGCGCGGCGTTCAGCCCCGCCGCCGGGGCGTCGGGCACCACGAAGGCACCCAGGGCGGCCAGCTCCGCCCCGGCCCGCTCGTCGTCCGTGACCACGGTCACGTCGGCCACCTCGGCGCAGGCCAGCGCCGCCGCGACCGTGTCCAGCGCGAACGCCAGGGCCAGCGCGGGCCGTACCGCACCGGCCGCCGTGGCCAACCGGCTCTTGGCCACGGCCAGCGGCTTCAGCGGCACGACAAG
Organism: Streptomyces sp. NPDC008317; assembly: GCF_042955955.1. Classification (NCBI taxonomy): domain Bacteria; kingdom Bacillati; phylum Actinomycetota; class Actinomycetes; order Kitasatosporales; family Streptomycetaceae; genus Streptomyces; species Streptomyces sp. NPDC008317. The sequence goes on along the minus strand of NZ_JBIBFQ010000004.1, from coordinate 149,551 downwards.
GGACCACTTCCAGGTCACATCTATCGCCACCGCACCATTGTGCGGCCTTCCCCAGGCGCCCCACGGGCCGCCGGGCCCTGGCGTTAACGTGTCCATAGCCGCAGACTTGTGCGGCTGCCGCACGGGTGGTGCTGCGCGAGCCTCTACGAGCGCAGCGTCACAGCAACGAAGAGGAGTCCTGGTGTCCCGCCGCAGAATCGGTTTCTGGTACCGCCTGGCGGCCGTCATCGCGAAACCGCCGCTCATTGTGCTGTTCAAGCGGGACTGGCACGGAATGGAGCACATTCCGGCCGACGGCGGTTTCATCACGGCGGTGAACCACAACTCGTACCTGGACCCGCTGTCGTACGCGCATTTCCAGTACAACACCGGCCGCGTCCCCCGCTTCCTGGCCAAGGCGGGGCTCTTCAAGCCCTTCTTCGTCGGCACGATGCTGCGCGGCACCGGCCAGATCCCCGTCTTCCGCGAGACCACCGACGCCGCGAACGCCTTCCGCGCCGCCGTCGACGCCATCAACTCCGGCGAGTGCGTCGCCTTCTACCCCGAAGGCACCCTCACCCGTGACCCCGACATGTGGCCGATGGTCTCCAAGACCGGCGTCGCCCGCGTCGCGCTGCTCACCAAGGCGCCCGTGATCCCCGTCGCCCAGTGGGGCGCCAACGAGGCCGTGCCGCCGTACGCCAAGAGCAAGCGCGTACGCCTGCTGCCGCGCAAGACGCTGCGGGTCCTCGCGGGCGAACCCGTCGACCTGACCGCGTTCTACGGCCAGGACCCCACCCCCGACGTGCTGCGCGCCGTCACCGAGACCATCATGCTCGCGGTCACCGCGCTGCTCGCCGAGGTACGCCAGGAACCCGCGCCCGCCGGTCTCTACGACCCGCGCAAGGCACGGGAGGGCGCATGACGGTCCGCTGCGCCGTCTACGGCACCGGCTCCTGGGGCACCGCCTTCTCGATGGTCCTCGCCGACGCCGGGTGCGAGGTGGCGCTCTGGGGCCGCCGCCCCGAGCTGACCGCGGCGATCAACGCCGACCGCAGGAACCCCGAATACCTCCCCGACCTCGAACTGCCCGCCGCCGTCACCGCCACCGCGGACCCCGCGGAAGCCGCCGCCGACGCCGAATTCGTCATCCTGTGCGTCCCGTCCCAGACGCTGCGCGCCAACCTCGCCGACTGGGCACCGCTGCTGCGCCCCGACGCGGTCCTGGTCAGCCTGATGAAGGGCGTCGAACTGGGCACCGCCAAGCTGATGAGCGAGGTGATCGAGGAGGTCGCCAAGGCAGGACCCGACCGCGTCGCCGTCCTGTCGGGCCCCAACCTCGCCCCGGAGATCGCCGCCAGGCAGCCCGCCGCCGCCGTCGTCGCCAGCCGCGACGAAGCCGTCGCCCGCCGCTTCCAGGCCGCCTGCCACACCGGCTACTTCCGCCCGTACACCAACACCGACGTCGTCGGCGTCGAACTCGGCGGCGCCGTCAAGAACGTCATCGGCCTCGCGGTCGGCATCGCCGACGGCATGGGCCTGGGCGACAACACCAAGGCGTCCCTGATCACCCGCGGCCTGGCCGAGACCACCAGGCTCGGCATGGCGATGGGCGCCGACGCGCACACCTTCGCCGGCCTCGCGGGCATGGGCGACCTGGTCGCCACCTGCTCCTCACCGCTGTCGCGCAACCACACCTTCGGCATGAACCTCGGCCGCGGCATGACCCTGGCCGAGACCATCGCCGTCACCAGCCAGACGGCCGAGGGCGTCAAGTCCTGCGAGTCCGTGGCCGATCTGGCCCGCAGGCACGGCGTCGACATGCCGCTGACGGACACCGTGGTCGACATCGTGCACAACGGGAAACCGCCCGTCGTGGCCGTACAGGAGTTGATGTCACGCTCCGCCAAGCCGGAACGGTAGGGTCATCGCGACATGAGCAACCTTGCATCCCACGACAGCTCCCAGAGCCCTGACCGGCGCGAATCCGGCCCGGACCGGCCCGCGGACCCGTACGCGGACCGGCGCGTGGTAGGCCACGCGAGCGAGAACTACCCGCGCAAGCCGCGGGTCGCGGTCGTCTTCGGCGGACGCAGCTCCGAGCACGGCGTCTCGGTGGTCACCGCGGCCAGCGTGCTCAGCGCCATCGACCGCGACAAGTACGACGTCCTGCCCATCGGCATCACCACCGAGGGCCGCTGGGCACTGACCGCGGACGCCCCCGAGCGGATGGCCATCGCCGACCGCCGGATGCCGACCGTCGAACAGGTCACCGACCACGAGGGCGCCGTCATGCTCCCGGTCGACCCGGCCAACCGCGAGGTCGTCTACACCGAAGCGGGCGCCGTCCCGAAGGCGCTCGGCGAGGTCGACGTCGTCTTCCCCATGCTGCACGGCCCGTACGGCGAGGACGGCACCCTCCAGGGCCTGCTCGAACTCTCCGGCGTCCCGTACGTCGGCGCGGGCGTGCTCGCCTCCGCCGTCGGCATGGACAAGGAGTACATGAAGCGCGTCTTCACCTCCTTCGGCCTGGCCGTCGGCCCCTACACCGTCATCCGCCCCCGCGAATGGGAACGCGACAGCGACGCCGTACGCCGCAAGGTCACCGACTTCGCCGCCGAGCACGGCTGGCCGCTGTTCGTGAAGCCCGCCCGCGCCGGATCGTCCTTCGGCATCACCAAGGTCGAAGGCCCGGAAGGGCTCGACGCGGCCATCACCGAGGCCAGGCGGCACGACCCCAAGGTCATCGTCGAGGCGCTGCTGCGCGGACGCGAGATCGAATGCGGCGTCCTGGAGTTCGAGGACGGCCCGCGCGCCTCCGTACCGGCCGAGATCCCGCCGGTCACCAGCCACGCGTTCTACGACTTCGAGGCGAAGTACATCGACTCCGCCGAGGGAATCGTTCCTGCGCCGCTCACCGAGGAGCAGACCGCCGAGGTACGGCGGCTCGCCGTCGAGGCGTTCGAGGCCGCGTCCTGTGAGGGCCTGGTCCGCGCCGACTTCTTCCTGCTGGACAGCGGGGAGTTCGTCATCAACGAGATCAACACGATGCCGGGCTTCACCCCGATCTCGATGTACCCGCGGATGTGGCAGGAGACGGGCGTCGACTACCGGCAACTGGTCGACCTGCTCATCCAGGCGGCGCTGCGCCGCTCGACCGGCCTGCGCTAGCCCGCCGGGGCCGCGCCTGCGCACGGCCTTCGGACGGACAGCCGAACCCCGAGGGGGTCAGACCCCCTCGGGGATCGTGCGCTTGATCGCGTCCGCGAGATCCGTCAGCGGACTGATGTCATGGGCGAAACGCTTCGGCAGAGCCACCTCGACATACGCCTTGCGCAGCGTCGTCGTCATCAGCACCCCACCGTCGGCTCCCTGCTCCACCGACCAGGAGACGCCGTCCACCTCGGCGCCGTAAGTGGAGGGGTCCGCGTCGGCGGCGGGCCGCGGGACACCGCAGCGCAACACGATCGGCGGATTGCCCCACCCGGCTGTCAGCTCCGATTCCGGCTTGAGATCATGCCGGGAGAGACCGTCGACCTTCGCGGGCAGATCGCCGTACAGCGCGTGACAGTATCCGGCGACACGTGCGTCAGGAACCGGTACGGCGATCGCTTCGTCCGTACCGGACGTGAACGCGTAGACCGCCGCCGCAGAAAGGCACGCGACGGCGGACACGGCGGTCAGTACAACTCGGCGATACAGCATCACCGGTGAGCATAGTGGGGGCTAGATATGGACGACGGGGCAGGTCAACGTTCGAGTGATGCCGTCCGCCTGCTGGACTTTGGCGACCACCATGCGGCCGAGATCATCGACCGTGTCTGCTTGGGCCCTGACGATGACGTCATAAGGACCGGTGACGTCCTCGGCCTGAATGACTCCTTCGATCTTGGAGATCACCTCCGCTACTGCCGAGGCTTTGCCGACCTCGGTCTGGATCAGGATGTACGCCTGTACCACGGAACCTCCAGGGCGGCTTCGAGGATCATGTGGGAAGGGGGACGCCACGTTATCGCGTCGTCGCGCACAGCGGGGAGACCCGCGCGGTACCTGACCCCCGTATTGACGGGTCTCACGCCCGTATTGACGGGAAACACGCAGCAGAACCGGCTCAGGCCGCGACTCGAGGGGACGTTGGGATGAAGGGGACTGTGGGCGAGTTGGGCGAGTTCGGGCTCATCAGGGAGTTGACCTCCCGGCTCACCACCACACCCGCGGTGAAAATCGGACCGGGTGACGACGCGGCCGTGGTCGCCGCGCCCGACCGCCGGGTGGTCGCCACCACGGACGTCCTCATCGAGGGCCGCCACTTCCGCCGCGACTGGTCCACCGCCTACGACGTGGGCCGCAAGGCCGCCGCGCAGAACCTCGCCGACATCGCCGCCATGGGCGCCTTCCCCACCGCCGTGCTGCTCGGCCTCGTCGTCCCCGCCGAACTCCCCGCCACCTGGGCCGTCGAACTCATGGACGGCATCCGCGACGAGTGCCAGGTCGCGGGAGCGGCCGTGGTCGGCGGCGACGTCGTACGCGGCGACACCATCACGGTGGCCGTCACCGCGCTCGGCGACCTCCGCAGCCGCGAGGCCATCACCCGATCGGGTGCCCGCGCGGGCGACATCATCGCCGTCACCGGCTGGCTCGGCTGGTCCGCCGCCGGACTCGCCGTGCTCTCCCGCGGCTTCCGCTCCCCGCGCGCCTTCGTGGAGGCCCACCGCCGCCCGGAACCGCCGTACCACGCGGGCCCCGCGGCGGCCGAACTCGGCGCCACCGCCATGACCGACGTCAGCGACGGCCTGGTCGCCGACCTCGGCCACATCGCCGCCGCCAGCGGCGTCGACATCGACCTGCGCTCCGCGGATATCGACGTACCCGCCCAGATGTCCGACATCGGGCAGGCCGTGGGCGTCGACCCGCTGCACTGGGTGCTCACCGGCGGCGAGGACCACGCGATCGTCGCCGCCTTCCCCCGCGATGTGAAGCTGCCCGCCCGCTGGCGGGTCATCGGCGCCGTCAGCGCCCCCGCGGGCCGCACCCCGCAGGTCACCGTGGACGGCGCGCCCTGGGACAAGGCGGGCGGCTGGGACCACTTCGGGGACGAGGAGTGACCCTCCCGAACCCCGGCCTCCCGAACCCCGCCGTCCCAGACCCCGGCCTCCCGCGCCCCGCCGTCCCAGACCCCGGCCTCCCGCGCCCCGCGCCTGTGCCGGCCGCCCCCGCCCGGGTGCTCACCGTCGCCGGATCCGACTCCGGCGGCGGCGCGGGCATCCAGGCCGACCTCAAGACGATGCTCGCCCTCGGCGTGCACGGCATGAGCGTGCTCACCGCCGTCACCGCGCAGAATTCGCTGGGCGTGCACGGCGTCTGGGACCTGCCGGAGGCGGCCGTACGCGCCCAGTTCCACGCCGTCGTCGGCGACATCGGGGTGGCGGCGGTCAAGACCGGCATGCTCTCCTCGGCGGCCCTGACCGAGACCGTCGCCGGTCTCCTCGCCGCGCTGGACGGCCGCGTCCCCGTCGTCGTCGACCCGGTCGGGATCTCCAAGCACGGCGACGCGCTGCTCGCCGAGGAAGCCGTCGAGACCGTACGCACCCGGCTGCTGCCGCTCGCCACCGTCGCCACCCCCAACCTGGACGAGGTCACCCAGCTCACCGGTCGTACCGTGCACGACGAGGCCGGCATGCGGGCCGCCGCCGACGCCGTACTCGCCCACGGGCCGCGCTGGGTCCTGGTCAAGGGCGGCCACCTCGCCGACAGCCGCTCGGCCGAGGCCGTCGACCTGCTCACCGACGGCGCCGCCGAGCACTGGTACCGCGCCCCGCGGCTCGACAACCGGCACACCCACGGGACGGGCTGCACCCTGGCCAGCGCGATCGCCTGCCACCTCGCCCTCGGCCGCGACGTGCCGGACGCCGTCGGACGGGCGAAGACGTACGTGACCGGCGCCATCGCGGCGGGCTTCCCGCTCGGCGCCGGGACCGGCCCCGTCGACCACGGCTGGCGCACGCGCTGAGCCGTCACCCGAGCCGCACGGGCACCCGTACAACGCAAGAAAACCGGCCCACCCTGAGGTGGACCGGCATTCGAGTAGCCGCTAAGGCTGCGCTGCTACGACGTGATGTACGACGACGCGTCAGCGCGAGACCTTACCGGCCTTGATGCACGAGGTGCAGACATTGAGGCGCTTCGGCGTCCGCCCGACCACTGCACGCACGCGCTGGATGTTGGGGTTCCAACGACGCGGGGTACGGCGGTGCGAGTGGGAGATGCTGTTGCCGAAGCCCGGCCCCTTGCCGCAGACGTCGCAGTTGGCAGCCACGGGTCACTCCAAAGACTTCAGATGCACTTACGATGAAAAGCCTGAGAGAGCCCCAGGCAACCGGAGCAGCATACAACGACCGCTCCCGTACAACGAAACTACCATGGTCCGCGGGCGCCCAGATCCGGACGCCCGCCCCCGTGACCGGGGTCACCACCAGGCCGTTTCCGCGCGGTCACGGGCGGCCCCGTCGCCGCCCGGCCCGCTCCCGACCGCCCCGAAAGGGCCTAGGCTCACCTGGCAGTTCCCGATATCCCGGTGTTCCGCAGGAGGACCTGTTGCCGCCCTCGCTCGACGCTTCCGCGGTGCTCGCCTGGTGCCGCCTCTCGCTCCAGGCACTGGGCAGGGCCCGCGAGGAGATCGACGCGATCAACGTCTATCCCGTCGCGGACGGGGACACCGGCACCAATCTGTACCTGACGTTCGAGTCCGCCGCCCAGGCAGTGGAAGCGGTCTTCGACGCGCACGCGACGGCCGCCGCCTCCGCGACCCGGCCCACCCTCCCCGACGTGCTCCGCGCCATGTCGCACGGCGCCCTCATCGGCGCCCGCGGCAATTCCGGCACGATCCTCGCCCAGCTCCTGCGCGGCATGAACGAGGCGGTCGCCTCGCCCGCCGACGCCCCTGAACGGATCGGGGCCGCCGAACTGCGGCGGGCCCTGCGGATCGCCGCGGAATCGGCGTACGACGCGGTCGCCCGGCCGGTCGAGGGCACGATGCTCACGGTGGCCGTCGGCGCGGCCGACGCCGCGGAGGCCGCGACGGGCGGCGTCGACGAGGTCGTACGGGCCGCGTACGCCGGAGCGCGCGCCGCGCTGGCCGCCACCCCGGGACAGCTCGGCGTGCTGCGCCGCGCGGGAGTGGTCGACGCGGGCGGCCTCGGCCTGGTCGCCGTGCTCGGCGCGCTGGCCGACGCCGTGACCGGCGACGCCCCGGAACAGCCCCTGGCCGGAACGGACTTCCGCGCCGGGCACACCGTCCCGGTCGAGGACGAGGACCTGTGCCCCGACGACGCGGTCCCCGACGGCCCCGCCTTCGAGGTGATCTTCCTCCTGGAGGCCGCCGACTCCGCCGTCACCCTGCTGCGGGCCCGGCTCGACGCGCTCGGCGACTCCCTCGTCGTCGTCGGCGGCGACGGGCTCTTCCACGTGCACGTCCACGTGGACGACGTCGGCGCCGCCATCGAGGCGGGCATCGAGGCCGGCCGCCCGTACCGCATCCGCGTCACCCACTTCGCCGACCAGACCAGGCCGCGCACCGAACCCGCGCACCGCGCCGTCGTCGCCGTCGTCCGCGGCGACGGCCTGTCGGAACTGTGCGCCCGCGCCGGGGCCACCGTCGTCGCCGTCCGCCCCGGCGAACAGCCCGCCAGCGGCGAGATCGCCGCCGCCATCCGCCGCGCCCACGCCCTTGAGGTCGTCCTGCTGCCCAACGACCGCGACCTGCGGCACGCGGCGGGCGCCGCCGCGGAACAGGCCCGCGCCGACGGCGTCCGGGTCGCCCTCATCCCCACCCGCTCCGCCGTCCAGGGCCTGGCCGCCCTCGCCGTCCACGAGCCCTCCCGGCGCTTCGACGAGGACGTCGTCGCCATGACCTCCGCCGCCGGAGCCACTCGCTACGCCGAACTCGCCGTCGCCGAGCACCGCTCCTGGACCTCGGCCGGCATCTGCCAGGCCGGCGACATCCTCGGCCTCATCGACGGCGACGTCTCCGTCATCGGCACCACGCTCGCCGGTACCGCCACCGCCGTCCTGGACCGCATGCTCGCCGCCGGCGGCGAACTCGTCACCCTCATCCCGGGACCCGACGCCCCCGCCGACCTCACCGCCCACATCGAGTCCCACGTCCGCGAGGCCCACCTGGCGGTGGACACCGTGACCTACGAGGGCGGCCAGGGCACCTGCCCCCTGCTGGTGGGCGTGGAGTAACCCGCCCCTCCCGCGGACCGCCGCGCGGACCTGCCCGAGGGGGATTTGTCGGTGGGGTGCGCCAAGATAGATCCCGATGTCGAACCCCATGGACGATCCGCTGCGGAAAATCGTCGGTGACCGTACCGCGAAGGTGCTCGCCGACCACCTCGGGCTGCACACCGCCGGTGACCTGCTGCATCACTATCCGCGCCGGTACGCCGAGCGCGGGGAGCTGACGCGCCTGGCGGATCTGCCGGTGGACGAGTACGTCACGGTGGTGGCGCAGATCGCGAAGGCGGACAAGCGGACGTACGGCCGCGGGTCCGGGGTGCGGCTCGAAGTCGTGGTGACCGACGGCAGCGGTTCGCTGACCCTGGTGTTCTTCAGCAAGGCGGCGCACGCGCACGCCCACCGGCTGATCCCGGGGCGGCGCGGGATGTTCTCGGGGAAGGTCTCGGTCTTCAACCGGACGCGCCAACTGGCCCACCCGGACTACCAGTTGCTGGACGCGGACGAGGGGGCGGAGAAGGACGCGCTGGACGCGTTCGCGAACCGGCTGATCCCGCTGTATCCGGCGTGCAAGCAGATCACCTCGTGGCGGATCGGGCAGGCGGTGGACACCGCGCTCAACTCGCTGACGGCGATCGGCTGGGAGGGCGTGGGGGAGCCGCTGCCCGCGGCGCTGCGCGAGGCGCGCGGGCTCGCGCCGCTGCCGGAGGCGCTGGAGCGGATCCACCGGCCGCGGACGAAGGCGGACATCGCGGCGGCCAGGGACCGGCTGAAGTGGGACGAGGCGTTCGTGCTCCAGGTGGCGCTGGCCCGCCGCAGGGCGGCGGACTCCGCGCTGCCCGCGGTGCCGCGCCGGCCGGGCCGGGACGGGCTGCTGACGGCGTTCGACGCGAAGCTGCCGTTCACGCTGACCGACGGCCAGCGGAGGGTGTCGGGCGAGATCTTCGAGGACCTGGCGGCCGAGCACCCGATGCACCGGCTGCTCCAGGGCGAGGTCGGCTCGGGCAAGACGATGGTGGCGCTGCGGGCGATGCTCGGGGTGGTGGACGCGGGCGGCCAGGCGGCGATGCTCGCGCCGACCGAGGTGCTGGCCCAGCAGCACCACCGCTCCGTCACCGAGATGATGGGCGAACTGGCCGAGTCCTCGGGCATGCTGGGCGGCTCGGACCTCGGGACGAAGGTCGTGCTGCTGACCGGTTCCATGGGGACGCCCGCGCGGCGGCAGGCGCTGCTCGACCTGGTGACGGGCGAGGCCGGGATCGTGATCGGCACGCACGCGCTGATCGAGGACAAGGTGAAGTTCCACGACCTGGGCCTGGTCGTGGTCGACGAACAGCACCGCTTCGGCGTGGAGCAGCGGGACGCGCTGCGCGCCAAGGCCGCCCAGCCGCCGCACCTGCTGGTGATGACGGCCACCCCGATCCCGCGGACCGTCGCCATGACGGTCTTCGGCGACCTGGAGACGTCCGTACTGGACCAACTGCCCGCCGGGCGCTCGCCGATCGCCACCCATGTCGTACCGGCGGCCGAGAAGCCGCACTTCCTCAGCCGGGCCTGGGAGCGGGTACGGGAGGAGGTCGAGGGCGGGCACCAGGCGTACGTGGTGTGCCCGCGGATCGGCGACGAGGAGGAGGGCAAGGGGAGCGGCAAGGCCAAGGCGGCCAAGAAGGACAAGGAGCCGGGGCCCGACGACGAGCGCAGGCCGCCGCTGGCGGTGCTGGACGTCGCCGAGCAGATCGCCCAGGGGGCCCTGCGCGGGCTGCGCGTCGAGGTGCTGCACGGCCGGATGCAGCCGGACGCCAAGGACGACGTGATGCGCCGCTTCACCGCGGGCGAGGTGGACGTCCTGGTCGCCACCACGGTCATCGAGGTCGGGGTGAACGTGCCGAACGCCACCGCCATGGTGATCATGGACGCCGACCGCTTCGGCGTCTCGCAACTCCACCAGCTGCGCGGCCGGGTCGGCCGCGGCTCCGCGCCCGGCCTGTGCCTGCTGGTCTCCGAGGCGCCCGAGGCGACCCCGGCCCGGATGCGCCTGGACGCGGTGGCCGGGACGCTGGACGGCTTCGAACTCTCCGAGATCGACCTCCAGCAGCGCCGCGAGGGCGACGTCCTCGGCCAGGCCCAGTCCGGCAGCCGCTCCTCGCTGCGGGTGCTCACCGTCATGGACGACCGCGACGTCATCGAGGCCGCCCGCGAGGAGGCCACCGCGGTCGTGACCGCCGATCCCGAACTCACCGCGCACCCCGACCTCCGCAGCGCCCTGGACAGCCTGCTGGACGCGGACCGCGAGGAGTATCTGGAAAAGGGGTAGCCGGGCCCGGGCCCGTATCGTGGGGCGCGTCGGACCAGGTCCCCGCACCGGAAGTGAGTTCCATGACCCGCGTGATCGCCGGCGCCGCCGGGGGGCGGCGCCTCGCCGTACCGCCGGGCGACGGCACCAGGCCGACGTCCGACCGCGCCAAGGAGGGGCTGTTCTCCACCCTTCAGTCGCTGTGCGGCACGCTGGAGGGGGCCAGGGTGCTCGACCTCTACGCGGGCTCCGGCGCGGTCGGCCTCGAAGCGCTCTCGCGCGGCGCCGAGCACGTCCTGCTGGCCGAGGCCGAGCCGCGGGCGGCGCGGGTGATCAGGGAGAACGTGGCGGCGCTGAAACTGCCCGGCGCCGAGGTGCGCTCGGGACGCGCGGAGAAGATCGTCGCGGGACCGGCGCCGCGGCCGTACGACGTGGTCTTCCTCGACCCGCCGTACGACGTCGAGGACGGCGAACTGCGGGAGATCCTGCTCACACTCCTGGCCAATGACTGGCTGACGGAGGAAGCGCTGGTCACCGTGGAGCGCAGGACCCGGGGCGGCGAATTCGGCTGGCCCCCGGGTTTCACGGGCCTGCGGTCCCGGCGGTACGGCGAAGCGACGCTTTGGTACGGTCGCGCCGCCCGGGTCACCGCCGGGTCATGAGCCCGCGGAGTCGACATGAACCCGCACCATGAGCCGTAGCACCCGCCGTACGGAGAGCGAGGAACCACTCTTGCGCCGCGCCGTCTGTCCGGGGTCCTTCGACCCCATCACCAACGGACACCTCGACATCATCGCCCGCGCCTCACGGCTGTACGACACCGTGTACGTCGCCGTGATGATCAACCAGTCCAAGCAGGGCCTGTTCACCATCGAGGAGCGCATCGCGCTGATCGAGGAGGTCACGGGCGACCTGGGCAACGTCAAGGTCGAGTCGTTCCACGGCCTGCTGGTGGACTTCTGCAAGCAGCGCGAGATCCCGGCCATCGTGAAGGGCCTGCGCGCGGTCAGCGACTTCGACTACGAGTTGCAGATGGCCCAGATGAACATCGGCCTCACCGGTGTCGAGACCCTCTTCGTCCCCACCAACCCCGCCTACAGCTTCCTGTCCTCGAGTCTGGTCAAGGAAGTCGCCCAATGGGGCGGCGACATCTCCCACTTGGTGCCGTCCGTCGTCCTCGACGCGCTCAAGCCCAAACTCCGACAGCGCTAGGCTCTCCCCCGTGGACGTCCAGAAGAAGCTCGATGAGATCGCGGCCACCGTGGCTAACGCCCGGTCGATGCCGATGTCGGCCTCCTGCGTGGTGAACCGTGCCGAGCTGCTCGCCATGCTCGACGAGGTCGCCGCCGCACTTCCCGACTCCCTCTCCCAGGCGCAGGCACTGCTCGGCGACCGGGAGACGATGGTCGGGGAGGCCCGAGCCGAAGCCCAGCGGATCATCGAATCGGCCCACGCCGAACGCGGATCGCTGGTCTCCGACACCCAGGTGGCCCGCCAGTCGCAGGACGAGGCGGAGCGGATCGTCGCCGAGGCGCGCCGCGAGGCCGCCGAGATCCGCGCCGAGGCCGACGACTACGTCGACAGCAAGCTCGCCAACTTCGAAGTGGTCCTCACCAAGACCATCGGCTCGGTCGACCGCGGCCGGGAGAAGCTGCTCGGCCACGACCCCAACGGCTACGACCAGGGTTACGACCAGGCCGAGGAGGACGCGGACGCCCCCGAGCGCAGCGCCGACCCGGAGACCCTGCGCCGCCGCGCCGACGAGTACGTGGACGCCAAGCTGGGCGCCTTCGAGGCCGTCCTGAGCAAGACCCTGGAGGCCGTCGGCCGCGGGCGCCTGAAGCTCACCGGCCACAATCCGATCGACGACCTCGCCGCGCAGATGGCCGCGCAGGACGCCGCGGACGGCGACGGCGAGCACGGCGGGCAGCGGCAGAGCGACGCCGACTACATGGCGGGCCTGGCCGCGCCCACCGCCCCCGAGCAGGCCGACCTGGCGCAGTACGGCTACGACCCGGCCCCGCAGCAGGCCGCCGCCGCGGCGGCTCCCGGCTACGGCTATTCGCAGCAGGACACCGCGTACCAGCAGGGCGGTTACCAGGGCGACGGCGGCTACCGGCCCGAGTACCAGCAGGCCGCCGCCGACTCCGGCGCCTACGTCGACTACGGCACCCAGGCCCAGGACCCGTACGGCCAGCAGCAGCCCGCGTACCAGCAGGACGCGGCCGGCTACGGCTACGACCAGCAGCAGTACGACCAGCAGATCCCGTACCAGCAGCAGGGCTATCCGCAGCAGCAGCCGCAGGGGCAGCAGCCCGCGGCGCTGGACGAGACCAGCTTCTTCGACACCGGACTGATCGACCTCAACCGGCTGAGAGAGCTGGAGCAGGGCCGCTGAGGACGCCCGCGGGAGCCTGCCGGCGGCCCCGGACAGGCTCCGTTTGGGTGCGGGCGGGGTGGTCCAGTATCCTGTCACTTCCAGCCGTGTGAATTCCCGGCGCTTTGGCGTGCCCGCCCGCAAGGGTCGCCCGCGAGGGCCGCGGGGCAGGCCGTACCGATGAAAGCAGGAAGCCCTGAACACCCGCCTCGACCACCGCAACCCACTCGTGTTCGACACACACGAGCTGGGCCGGCGTCCTGGTGCGATGAGGAAGGTCTCCCGCTCGGTGCCGGCCCCCAAGGACCTCGGCCTCGTCGATGTCATCGGGGTGCCGGAGGGCGCCACGGTCGAGCTGGAGCTCCGCCTGGAGTCGGTCATGGAGGGTGTGCTGGTCACCGGCACCGCCCATGCGCCGGTCACGGGGGAGTGCGTAAGGTGTCTGGAACCCGTCGAGCGTGAGCTGGACGCGGAATTCCAGGAGATGTTCTCCTACCCCGACGCCGACACCAGGACCGCCCGCAAGGACGAAGCCGGTGACGACGCCGAGGACGAGGACGCGCTGGAACTCGAGGACGATCTCTTCGACCTCGAACCCGTACTGCGCGACGCGGTGGTGCTCGCACTGCCGTTGCAGCCGGTGTGCCGGGAGGACTGCGAAGGGCTGTGCTCCGAATGCGGAGTTCGCCTCGCGGACGACCCGGACCACCACCACGAGGTCACCGACATCCGGTGGGCGGCCTTGAAGGATCTCAACCAGAGTTTCGGTACCGACCATGGTGCCGACGAGAACCAGGAGAAGTAGCCGTGGCTGTTCCGAAGCGGAAGATGTCGCGCAGCAACACGCGCCACCGCCGTTCGCAGTGGAAGGCTGCGCCCGTGAGCCTGGTGGCGTGCGAGCGCTGCCACGAGCCGAAGCTCCAGCACATCGCGTGCCCGAGCTGCGGCACGTACAACCGCCGTCAGGTCATCGACGTCTGATCGGCAGGTGACAGGCTCCATGTCAGACGCCTCAGCGCCACAGTCGGCCACGGCGGACAAAGCCTCGTCCCCCACGCTTCTGGAAGGGCGGCTCGGGTACACCCTCGAGCCCGCCCTTCTGGTGCGTGCGCTGACCCACCGCTCGTACGCGTACGAGAACGGCGGGCTGCCCACCAACGAGCGGCTGGAGTTCCTCGGGGACTCCGTGCTCGGCCTGGTGGTCACCGACACCCTCTACCGCACCCACCCCGACCTGCCCGAGGGCCAACTGGCCAAGCTGCGGGCCGCGGTGGTCAACTCGCGTGCCCTGGCGGGCGTGAGCCGCGGGCTCGACCTCGGCGCGTTCATCCGCCTGGGCCGGGGCGAAGAGGGCACCGGCGGCCGGGACAAGGCATCCATCCTCGCGGACACCCTGGAAGCCGTCATCGGCGCGGTCTATCTCGACCAGGGGCTCGAAGCGGCCTCCGAGCTGGTGCACCGGCTCTTCGACCCGCTCATCGAGCAGTCCTCCAACCTCGGTGCGGGACTGGACTGGAAGACCAGCCTCCAGGAACTCACCGCAGCCGAAGGGCTCGGCGTTCCCGAGTACGTGGTCACCGAATCAGGACCCGACCACGAGAAGACCTTCACGGCTGCCGCCCGCGTCAGTGGCGTCGAGTACGGCACCGGCACCGGCCGCAGCAAGAAGGAAGCCGAGCAGCAGGCGGCGGAGTCCGCCTGGCGCTCCATCCGCGAAGCCGCCGCCTCAGCGGCGAGCTGAGCCCCGAAGGGGCGCGGGAACCGCGCGATCGGCCGCGACGCGGCCGCAGGTCACCACCGGCCCCGGCGGGGCAGACCGGTCGTCTCCCGACCACCGGCCGTGGGGGGCCTGTCGCGCGGTTCCCCGCGCCCGTGGCAGGGGCACACGCACCCGCGTGGACCATGAGGGGATGTCATGCCGGAGCTGCCGGAGGTGGAGGTCGTCCGGCGCGGACTCTCGCGCTGGGTCTCGGGCCGCACCGTCGAGACGGCCACCGTTTTCCATCCGCGGGCCGTACGGCGGCACGTGGCAGGCCCCGAGGACTTCGCGGCGCGGCTCAAGGGCGCGGCGATGGGCGAGGCGCACCGCAGGGGCAAGTATCTGTGGCTGCCGGTCACCGAGGACCTGTCGCTCATGGCCCACCTGGGGATGAGCGGTCAGCTCCTGGTGCAGCCGCAAACCGCGGCGGCCGAGACCCACCTGCGGATCCGTATCCGATTCCAGGACACCCTCGGCACCGAACTGCGCTTCGTCGACCAGCGCACCTTCGGCGGGCTGTCCGTGCACGAGGCGGTGCCGGGCGCGGCGGACGGCCTCCCGGCGGTCCTGGCGCACATCGCGCGCGACCCGCTGGACGACGCCTTCGACGAGGACGCCTTCCACACGGCGCTGCGCCGCAAGCGCACCACGATCAAGCGGGCGCTGCTCGACCAGTCGCTGATCAGCGGGGTCGGCAACATCTACGCCGACGAGGCGCTGTGGCGCACGCGGTTGCACTACGAGCGGCCGACGGCGTCGATGACCAGGCCGCGTACGGCGGAGCTGGTCACGCACATCCGCGAGGTGATGGGCGACGCGCTCGCCGCGGGCGGCACCAGCTTCGACAGCCTGTACGTCAATGTGAACGGTGAATCGGGCTACTTCGACCGGTCGCTGGACGCGTACGGCCGTGAGGACGAGCCGTGCCGCCGCTGCGGCACACCGATCAGGCGCCGGCCGTGGATGAACAGGTCGAGCTACTTCTGCCCGCGCTGTCAGCCGGTGCCGCGCTCCGCGTCGTAGCGTTCACGCGCGGCCAGTACCTCCGGCATCCGGCCCTCGACCAGCGCGATCAGTGACAGCAGGCGCGCGGCGGTGTCCCGGCCGAGCGGGGTGAGCCGGTATTCGACGTGCGGCGGATTCGTCGGCCGCGCGTCCCTGACGACCAGGCCGTCGCGCTCCAGCGCGTGCAGCGTCTGCGACAGCATCTTCTCGCTGACCCCGTCCACGCGGCGGCGCAGCGCGTTGAACCGCAGCGTGTCCTCGTAGAGCGCGCCCAGCGTCAGGCCGCCCCACCGTCCGGTGACGTGCTCCAGCGTCCCGCGCGACGGGCAGGAGCGCGCGAAGACGTCGAAGGCGAGCCCGCCGTCGTCCTTCACGGTGGCCCCGGCGCACTCCGCCGTCCGGTCGCTGTCTGTCATACGGCCAGCGTACCCCCGCACAGCGCTCACCTCAGGGGTGCGCGATCCCCCGGTTAGCGCCCTGGCCGGGGCGGCTCCGGCTCCCACGGCTCCCACGGCTCCACAGGCCGCGACGGCTCCAGCGGCCTCAGAAACCGAAGTCCTGGGTCCACCAGGGGCCGCCGCTGCCGTAGTGGATGCCGACGCCGAGGGTCTTGTAGTCGCAGTTGAGGATGTTGGCGCGGTGGCCGGGGCTGTTCATCCAGGCGTCCATGACGGCCTGGGCGGTGGCCTGGCCGCGGGCGATGTTCTCGCCGCCGAGGTTGGTGATGCCCAGGGCTTTGGCGCGGTCCCACGGGGTCTTGCCGTCGGGGTCGGTGTGGTCGAAGAAGCCGCGGGCGGCCATGTCCTCGCTGAACGCCTGCGCGAGGCCGTCGAGGGAGGAACTGGCGGTGAGCGGCGAGCAGCCCGCGCTCGCCCGCTGGGTGTTGACCAGGGAGAGGATCGCCGCGCGGGCCGCCGTGACGGCGTCGGCGGAGGCCGGGGCGGCGGTCGTGGGCGGCTGGGTGCGGGCCGCGGTGGTGGTCGGCACCGGGGTGGTGGGCGCGGCCGTCGTACGGGTCGGCGTGGGGGCGGCGGCCGGGCTGGTGGCCGTACGGGACGGCGTCGCCGTGTTCGACCGCATCGTGCCCGGCTTCGACGGCGTACCGGAGGACGGGGTACCGGGGGAGCCGGTGGTCTGCCCGGGGGTCGGCACCGTGCTGTCGCCCAGCGGCGAGGGCATGTCGCTGCCGTCGCGCGACGGGTCCGCCGGGCCGTCGGCCTGCGTGTGGCCCGCGTCGCCCTGGCGGTAGTCGAGACCGGCGGTGAGGCCGCTGAGCATCCCGGAGGACGCGGCGACCGCGCCCACGGCCATCGCGGCCGACGTGGCGAGCAGTCCGGTACGGACCGGGTGGTGCTTACGGCGCCCGCGGTGCGAGCGGGGTCCCGTCTCCGGCGCTGCCGGTTGCGCATGACGGCTGTGACGGCCCATCCTTCGCGCTCCTCTGGTCGGCTCGGTTCTGGCGGCCCGATTCGGCGGATTAACCCGAACGGGTGACCCCGTTGTCGGGTGACTGTAGCGAATGACGCCGCCCGCCGATGTGCTGCTGATCCAACTGGCGGGATAGCGTGCGGACATGAACGAAGATGTCCGGCTCACCGCGTGGGTGCGCGGCCGCGTCCAGGGCGTCGGCTTCCGGTGGTGGACCCGGGCCACCGCCCTGGAACTGGGCGGCCTCGTCGGCTACGCGGGCAATCTGGGCGACGGCCGGGTCCAGGTCGTGGCCGAGGGCACGCGCGAACAGTGCGAGCGGCTGCTGGAGTGGCTGCGCCGCGGGGACACGCCCGGACGGGTCGACGGAGTGACCGAGATCTGGGGCCGGCCGCGGGGCGGATACGAAGGTTTCGAGATCCGCTGAGCAATTTGGTTGCCATACGACGATCGCCGTGTCAGGCTGCCCCCATCGAGCATGATCCCTATGCCACGCGGGCAGCCCGCGGTGCCGTCAGCGCCGTGTTTTCTGAGGCGGACCCGACGACTGGGCTGTGATCGTGTTGACCGTCCCGTTATTTGGTGAGACTCTGGAAGCCCCGCGCATCGTGGCTCCAGGATTGTTCAGCGGCGGTCACGGCACTCACCCTGCGCGGGCGAGCAACCCTCACCCACGACCCAAACCGCATTCGGTCGGTCACTCAGCGTGGAGGACCATCCATCATGGCAAAGGCGCTTCTCGGTTACGTCGGCGGTCCCGACCCGCGACTTCTCGCCGAGATGCGAAGGCTCCAGCAGCGCGTTCAGGATCTGGAATCCGAGCTTGTCCGGATGCAGGCCGAGAACGACGCTCTGACTGTCGCATCGCACGAAGAGTCGCTGCTCAGCAGCATCGACGTATCTCGCGCGGAGCCCGTGCTCGCCTGAACCGGTCCCCGGCCCGGACAGGTGTCCCCGGACACCGCCTGAGAATCTGCAGAATCCGCGAGGGACGCTTCGGCGTCCCTTTCGTCATTCCGCGCGCTGTCCCCTCGCCCTGCTCCCCACCCGCTCCCCGCCTGGACGTCGCTTCTTAACGCATGATGTGCCCTGCGCCTTCCTCGGTGAAACCGAGGACGGCTAGTAGAGTCGACCGGCGTGCATCTCAAGAGCCTCACGCTGCGCGGTTTCAAGTCGTTCGCCTCGGCGACGACCCTGCGCTTCGAACCCGGAATCACCTGCGTCGTCGGCCCCAACGGGTCCGGCAAGTCCAATGTGGTGGACGCGCTGTCCTGGGTCATGGGCGAGCAGGGGGCCAAGTCGCTGCGCGGCGGCAAGATGGAGGACGTCATCTTCGCCGGCACCACGGGCCGCCCCCCGCTGGGCCGCGCCGAGGTGTCCCTGACCATCGACAACAGCGACGGCGTCCTGCCGATCGAGTACGCCGAGGTCACCATCACGCGGATCATGTTCCGCAACGGCGGCAGCGAGTACCAGCTCAACGGCGACACCTGCCGCCTGCTGGACATCCAGGAACTTCTCTCCGACTCCGGTATCGGCCGCGAGATGCACGTCATCGTCGGCCAGGGCCAGCTCGACTCCGTACTGCACGCCGACCCGATGGGCCGCCGCGCCTTCATCGAGGAGGCCGCGGGTGTGCTCAAGCACCGCAAGCGCAAGGAGAAGGCGCTGCGGAAACTGGACGCGATGCAGGCCAATCTCGCCCGTGTGACGGACCTCACCGGTGAGCTGCGCCGCCAGCTCAAACCGCTCGGCCGCCAGGCCCAGGTCGCCCGCCGCGCCGCCGTCATCCAGGCCGACCTGCGCGACGCCCGGCTGCGGCTGCTCGCCGACGACCTGGTCACGCTGCGGGAGGCGCTGAGCGCCGAGGTCGCCGACGAGGCCGCGCTCAAGGAGCGCCGCGACGCCGTCGAGACGGAACTGGCCGCCGCCGTCCAGCGCGAGGCCCGCCTGGAGGAGCAGGTACGCGCCCTGTCGCCGCGGCTGACCGACGCGCAGGCCACCTGGTACGCGCTGTCCCAGCTCGCCGAACGCGTACGCGGCACGATCGGCCTCGCCGAGCAGCGACACCGGCACGCCACGTCCCAGCCCGCCGAGGAGCGGCGCGGCCGGGACCCGGAGGACATGGAACGCGAGGCCGCCCGCATCCGCGAGCAGGAGGCCGAGCTGTCCGAGGCGCTGGACGCGGCCCAGCGCGCCCTGGACGACACCGTCGACCACCGCGCCGAGCTGGAGCGCCGGCTCGCCGAGGAGGAGGCCCGGCTCAGGACCGCCGCCCGCGCCATCGCCGACCGCCGTGAGGGCCTGGCCCGGCTGCACGCCCAGGTCAACGCCGCCCGCTCCAAGGCCGCCTCCGCCGAGGCCGAGATCGGCCGCCTGGCCGCCGCCCGCGACGAAGCCCGCGACCGGGCGGAGTCCGCGCAGGGCGAGTACGAGGAACTGCGCGCGCAGGTCGACGGCCTGGACGCCGACGACTCGGAGCTGGAGGAGCGGTTCCAGGCCGCGCGCCGCGAACAGGCCGCGGCGGAGGAGGCGTTCAGCGCCGCGCGCGAGGCCGCCACCGCGGCGGAGCGCCGCCGCGCCGCCGTCGCCGCCCGCCGGGACGCGCTCGCGCCGTCGCTCCGCCGCAAGGACGGCACCGGCGCGCTGCTCAGCGCGGGCGAGGGGCGCGACGCCCTGCCCGGCATCCTGGGCTCGGCCGCCGCGCTGCTCCGCGTCACCCCCGGCTACGAGATCCCGCTCGCCGCCGCGCTCGGCGCCGCCGCCGACGCCGTCGCGGTCACCGGCCCCTCCGCCGCCGCGGACGCGCTGCGCCTGC
This sequence comes from Streptomyces sp. NPDC008317, assembly GCF_042955955.1. Lineage (NCBI taxonomy): Bacteria > Bacillati > Actinomycetota > Actinomycetes > Kitasatosporales > Streptomycetaceae > Streptomyces > Streptomyces sp. NPDC008317. The sequence goes on along the minus strand of NZ_JBIBFQ010000004.1, from coordinate 129,657 downwards.
TCCGCAAAGAGGACGCGGGCCGCGCGGCCCTCCTCCTCGCGGCCCCGGCCGCCGAGCCCGTCGTCGCCCGCGACCACCGCCCGCCGACGGAGGCCGCACGCGACGCGGCCGACGGGGACGGTCAGGGCCTCGCGAGCGGGGGCGTTTCCGGGGGCGGGGCGGGGTCCGGCGGGTCGGGCCCGGGCCCGGCAGACGCGGGCGTTTCCGGCGACCCGGGGCCGGACGCGGCCGAAGCGGGCGGGCGGCGTGCCGCGCTGCCGGGGCAGGCGGGCGGCGGCTCCGCCGTGGCCGGTGACGGGGGTCGCCTTCCGGCGGCGACGGCGGGCGCCGGTGTGCCGGGTCCGAGGCCGGAGGCCGCAGGGCTGCCCGGGCAGGCGCGGTGGGCCGTGGAGCTGGTCGCCGCGGACGGGGAACTGCTGCCCGCGGTGCGGCGGCTGCTGGACGGGATCGTCGTCGTGGAGTCGCTGGAGGAGGCCGAGGCGCTGGTCGGACGGCGTCCCGAGCTGACCGCGGTGACCGCGGAGGGCGATGTGCTGTCCGCGCATCTCGCGCAGGGCGGCTCGGCGAAGGCGCCCAGCCTGCTGGAAGTGCAGGCGCAGGTGGACGAGGCGGCGGCCGAGCTGGAGCAGCTCGACGCGCGCTGTGCGGCGCTGGCGGCCGAGCAGCAGGACGCCAAGGAGCGCCGGGCGGTGGCGACGCGCGAGGTCGAGGCGCTGACGCAGCTGCGCCGCGCGGCGGAGAAGGAGAAGTCCTCGGTCGCGCAGCAGCTGGGCCGGTTCGGCGGCCAGGCCAGGGCGGCGGCGGGGGAGGCGGACCGGGCCGCCGCGGCCGTGGGCCGCTCCGAGGAGGCGCTGGCGGCGGCCCGCGAGGAGTTCGAGGAGCTGTCGTACCGGCTGAGCGAGGCCGAGGAGGAGCCCGGCGAAGAGGAGCCGGACACCTCCGTACGGGACCGGCTGTCCGCCGACGGCGCGAACGCCCGGCAGACCGAGATGGAGGCGCGGCTCCAGGTCCGTACGCACGAGGAGCGGGTCAAGGGCCTGGCGGGCCGGGCCGACGGCCTGGACCGGGCGGCGCGCGCCGAGCGCGAGACCCGGGCCCGCGCCCAGCAGCGCAGGGCCCGGCTCGCCTACGAGGCGTCCGTCGCGGCGGCCGTGGTGGAGGGCGCCCGGGCGCTGCTGGACTGCGTCCAGATCTCGCTGGGCCGCGCCGAGGAGGAGCGGGCCGCCGCCGAGCAGGCGAGGGCGGAGCGCGAGGCGGAGCTGGGCCAGGAGCGGCGGCGCGGCCGGGACCTGAAGAGCGAGCTGGACCGGCTGACCGGCGACGTCCACAAGGGCGAGGTGCTGGGCGCCGAGAAGCGCATGCGGATCGAGCAGCTGGAGGCCAAGGCGCTGGAGGAGCACGGCATGGAGCCCGCGGGGCTCGTCGCGGAGTACGGCCCCGACCAGCTCGTGCCGCCGTCGCCGCCCGCCGAGGGCGAGATCCTGCCCGAGGACCCGGAGGACCCGCGCAACCAGCCGCGCCCGTACCACCGCCCCGAGCAGGAGAAGCGGCTGAAGGCGGCGGAGAAGGCGTACGCGCAGCTCGGCAAGGTCAACCCGCTGGCGCTTGAGGAGTTCGCGGCGCTGGAGGAGCGGCACAAATTCCTCACCGAGCAGCTGGAGGACCTGCGCAGGACGCGGGCCGACCTGCTCCAGGTGATCAAGGACGTGGACGAGCGGGTGGAGCAGGTCTTCACCGCCGCCTTCCATGACACCGCCCGCGAGTTCGAGGGCGTCTTCTCGCGGCTTTTCCCAGGTGGGGAGGGTCGGCTGCTGCTCACCGACCCGGACAACATGCTGACCACAGGTGTGGAGGTTGAGGCGCGTCCGCCCGGGAAGAAGGTCAAGCGGTTGTCGCTCCTGTCGGGCGGTGAGCGCTCGCTGACCGCGGTGGCGATGCTGGTGTCGATCTTCAAGGCACGGCCGAGTCCGTTCTATGTGATGGACGAGGTCGAGGCCGCGCTGGACGACACCAATCTCCAGCGGCTCATCCGGATCATGGAGGAGCTTCAGGAGAGCTCGCAGCTCATCGTGATCACGCACCAGAAGCGGACGATGGAGGTCGCCGATGCCCTGTACGGCGTATCGATGCAGGGCGACGGTGTCTCCAAGGTGATCAGCCAGCGGCTGCGGAACGGCAAGCAGCCGGCCGCGTAGGGCTCCGGGTCAGGCCCGGTTCCCGAGTGGTGGTGACCGACGCGTCGGCTGACACTCGAAGATCCAGACCCTCATGTGAGGGCTCACCGCCGAGCCCGAGGAGCCATCTTGACCAGCACCGCACGAGCCTCCGCCTCGGCAGATCACAACCCGCTGCCGGAGCACATCGGCCACATCATCTTCATCACGGCCGCCGCCGCCATGGGCGGCTTTCTCTTCGGCTACGACAGCTCCGTCATCAACGGCGCCGTCGAGGCCATCCGTGACAAGTACAACATCGGCTCCGGCACGCTCGCCCAGGTCATCGCCATCGCCCTGATCGGCTGTGCCATCGGCGCCGCGACCGCGGGCCGGATCGCCGACCGGATCGGCCGTATCCGCTGCATGCAGATCGCCGCGGTGATGTTCACCGTCAGCGCCGTCGGCTCGGCACTGCCCTTCGCGCTGTGGGACCTGGCCCTGTGGCGGATCATCGGCGGCTTCGCGATCGGCATGGCCTCGGTCATCGGCCCGGCCTACATCGCCGAGGTCTCGCCGCCCGCCTACCGCGGCAGGCTCGCCTCGTTCCAGCAGGCCGCCATCGTGCTCGGCATCGCGGTCTCACAGCTCGTCAACTACGCCATCCTCAAGGGCGCCCACGGCGACCAGCGCGGCCACATCGTCGGCCTGGAGGCGTGGCAGGTCATGCTCGGTGTGATGGTCATCCCCGCGGTGGTCTACGGGCTGCTGTCGTTCGCGATCCCCGAGTCGCCGCGCTTCCTGATCTCCGTGGGGCGCGAGCAGGACGCCAAGGCCGTACTCGCCGATGTCGAGGGCTCGGACACCGACCTGGACGCCCGTGTCGCCGAGATCGAGACCGCCATGCGGCGCGAGCACAAGTCGACCTTCAAGGACCTGCTCGGCTCCCGCGGCGGTTTCCTGCCGATCGTCTGGATCGGTATCGGCCTGTCGGTCTTCCAGCAGCTCGTCGGCATCAACGTGGCCTTCTACTACTCGTCCACGCTCTGGCAGTCGGTCGGCATCAACCCCAGCAGCTCGTTCTTCTACTCCTTCACCACGTCGATCGTGAACATCATCGGCACGGTGATCGCGATGATCTTCGTGGACCGGATCGGCCGCAAGCCGCTGGCGCTGATCGGCTCCACCGGTATGGCCGTCGCGCTCGCCCTGGAGGCGTGGGCCTTCTCGTCCAAGTCCGGTGCCACCCTGCCGAACACCGAGGGCACGGTCGCCCTGATCGCCGCCCACTGCTTCGTGCTCTTCTTCGCCCTGTCGTGGGGCGTCATCGTCTGGGTCTTCCTCGGCGAGATGTTCCCCAACAAGATCCGGGCCGCGGCCCTCGGCGTCGCCGCCTCCGCGCAGTGGATCGCCAACTGGGCCATCACCGCGAGCTTCCCGAGCCTGGCGGACTGGAATCTGTCGGGCACGTACGTCATCTACGCGTGCTTCGCGACGCTCTCCATCCCGTTCGTGCTGGTGTTCGTGAAGGAGACGAAGGGCAAGACGCTGGAGGAGATGGGATAGCCGGGCGCCAAGCTCGCCGGGTGCCGGGTGCCGGGTGCCGGGTGCCGGGTGCCGGGTGCCGGGCCGCGGGCCCCGGAGGCTACGCGGCGAGCTTGGGGAGCACCTGCTCCGCGAGCAGCCGCAGGCTCCGCCAGCCCTCGTCGACGGGCATGCCCCCGCACAGCGGGTGCAGCACCAGGCTCGCCTGGTCACCGCCCGCCTCGGCGAGGGCGACGCACTGCGCCGGTGTGACGATCCGGTAGACGCCCTCCGCGCGCAGCTCCGCCACTCCCGACGCGGCCGAGCGGACCGCCGAGTGGATGTCGCCCGACTGCCAGGACGCGTAGGTACGCGCCTCGTGCAGCAGGTGCCCGCCGTACTCGGCCCAGGCCCGGTCCGGGTCCTCCGCGATGTGCAGCAGCGGCACGTCGGCAGGGGGCATCAGGCACCAGCCCTCCGTGCCGTACGCGGCCAGCCGCTCCTCGTAGTACGCCGCCAGCTCCGGCAGGTGCGCGCTGGGGAAGAACGGCAGGCCGAGCCGGGCCGCCCTGCGGGCCGCGGCCCGTGAGCTGCCGCCGATCAGCAGCGGCGGATGCGGCCGGGAGTACGGACGGGGCGTGACGCGTACGGTCCGGCCGCGGTAGTCGAAGGGCTCGCCCGTCCAGGCCGCGATCAGCGTGTCGAGCACCTCGTCCTGGAGGGCGCCGCGCCGGTGCCAGTCCTGGCCGAAGGCCGCGTACTCCTCCGGGCGGTAGCCGATCCCGGCCACCGTGACCAGCCGCCCGCCGCTGACCAGGTCCAGTACGGCCAGGTCCTCCGCCAGCCGCAGCGGGTCGTGCAGCGGCCCGATCAGCGCGGACACCGTCACCGAGATCCGGCTGGTGGCGCCGAGCACGGCTCCCGCGAAGGCCAGCGGCGCCGAGAGCCAGTTGTTCTCCGCGCCGTGGTGCTCCTCGGTCTGCACGGTGGTGACGCCGTGCTCGTCGGCGTACCTGGCCATCTCCAGGGCAGCCCGGTACCGTGCGCCGAGTGCCTTCGGCTCGGCCCCCGGATCGATCAGATTCATGCGCACGACGGTCACGGTCATGGCGGACGGCCCCCTTCGCCGGATGCGGGCGACCGGAGATTAGCTGACGCGGCGTCAGATTCACAGGGCCGCGACGGTCCGGGGACGGCTGGGGCGGGCCGGGAAGGCCGCGGTCCGCCGCTCGCTCGCCGCCCGCGCACCGCCCGCGCGGCGCGGATACGGGCGCGGGTCCTGGGCGGGCGGGGGGTTTCCCGTACGGTTGACGTGCGCGTGTGCCTGACCGAGCCGTGACGCCTCGGTGGTCCCGAGCGTCGGTGGGCTAGCATGCACACGCCCTGACCTGGTGAAAGGCTCCGAAAGAAACCATGGAAATCGTCGTCCTTGCCGTAGTCATCGCCCTGGTCGTGATCCTCGGCGCCGGTGGACTGGTCGTCGGCAGCCGCCGCAAGAAGCGGCAGCTCCCGCCGACGCCGCCGAGCAGCCCGTCCGTCACCGCGCCTCCCGCGGAACCGCACGTCGGTGACGAGGCCGAGGCCCCGCGGGAGGAGCCCCGCAGGACCATCGAAGAGGTCGCCCTGCCCGGCGCGACCGCCGCGCCCGACGCCGTGGAGGAGGTGCAGGTCCCCCAGGCGCCGGTGCTCGAACAGCCGGAGCCCACGGCGGGACGTCTCGTCCGGCTGCGCTCACGCCTGTCGCGCTCGCAGAACTCGCTGGGCAAGGGGCTGCTCACGCTGCTCTCCCGCGAACGCCTCGACGAGGACACGTGGGAGGAGATCGAGGAGATCCTGCTCACCGCGGACGTCGGCGTCGCGCCCACCCAGGAACTGGTGGAGCGGCTGCGCACCCGCGTGCGGGTGCTGGGCACCCGGACCCCGGACGAGCTGCGCGGGCTGCTCCGCGAGGAGCTGATCACGCTCCTCGACCCGGAGCTGGACCGCACCCTGCACACCGAGAGCCACGAGACGTCCCCGGCCGTCCTGATGGTCGTCGGCGTCAACGGCACCGGCAAGACCACCACCACGGGCAAGCTCGCCCGCGTGCTGGTCGCCGACGGCCACAGCGTCGTGCTCGGCGCGGCCGACACCTTCCGCGCCGCCGCCGCCGACCAGCTCCAGACCTGGGGCGAGCGCGTCGGGGCGCGTACGGTACGCGGCCCCGAGGGCGGCGACCCCGCCTCCATCGCCTTCGACGCGGTCAAGGAAGGCATCGCCGAGGGCGCCGACGCGGTGCTCATCGACACCGCGGGCCGCCTGCACACCAAGACCGGCCTGATGGACGAACTGGGCAAGGTCAAGCGCGTCGTGGAGAAGCACGGCCCGGTCGACGAGGTGCTGCTCGTCCTCGACGCCACCACCGGCCAGAACGGCCTCGTCCAGGCCCGCGTCTTCGCCGAGGTCGTCGACATCACCGGCATCGTCCTCACCAAGCTCGACGGCACCGCCAAGGGCGGCATCGTCGTCGCCGTCCAGCGGGAGCTGGGCGTCCCGGTCAAGCTCATCGGCCTCGGCGAGGGCGCCGACGACCTTGCCCCGTTCGAGCCGGGCGCCTTCGTGGACGCGCTCATCGGGGACTAGGGCCCGTCGTACGGCTGCGGTAAGGGGCGCTCACCCAGGTGGGCGTCCCTTACTCGTACCTGGTTGTGTACGGCAGGCGGCAGGCGGCAGGCGGCAGGCGGCAGGCGGCAGGCGGCGAGGAGCGAGCGGCAAGCGCCGAGCGGGACGGCAGGGCTCAGGCGAAGGCGCTGTCGCGGTGGCTGACGTACGCCAGAGTGCCGAGCAGGAGGCGGGCCTCGGGGGGCTGGGCGGCCGAGTCGAGGACCGGCTCGCGCAGCCAGCGGACCGGGCCGTGGCCGCCGAGGTCGGACGGGGGAGCCGTCACATGGTCGCCGGGGCCCAGGCAGCGCAGGTCGAGGCGCGCGTCGTCCCAGCCCATCCGGTAGAGCAGGTGCGGCAGCTCGGCGGCGGCGCCCGGCGCGACGAAGAACTGCGCGCGCCCCGTCGGCGTCAGCAGGACCGGACCGAGCCGCAGTCCCATCCGCTCCAGCCGTACCAGCGCCCGGCGCCCGGACGCCTCGGCCACGTCGAGCACGTCGAAGGTCCGCCCCGCGGGCAGCAGCACCGCGGCCCCCGGCACCTGTGACCAGGCATGGGCGGCCCGCTCAAGCGTGGTGCCCGCAGGGATCTCGTCGGCGAAGGGCAGCGGATGCGCGCCCGGCTCCTTGCAGTCGTCCGCGCCGCACGAGCACGAACCGCCGCCGCGCGCGGCCCGCGCGCCGGGCACCACGGCCCAGCCGCACAACCCCGTGTACTCCGCGACAGTGGTGCACACGGCGGCGCGCGTTCGCCGGCGCGCGCCGGGCCGAACCCCGGACCGCCCTCCGGTCCGCTGCTGCCGGATCTCCCGCATGCTGCCGATCGTGAACACCATGACACCTCCAACGGATCGCCGCGCCCGATGGTTACGCACCCGCCTGACCTCGTCCGACCGGCATGTGTCAAGTGAATCGCCTGTCGCCATAGTCGAGTTCATTCGAAGGGGTGGCGAATGGTGGCGTTTCCGCAACAACGGTCGCGGACGGGTGATCGTAGGATTACTTTCGGTTCGTAGGCCGACGAGGGCCGTCCGCACGCCTGCTCGGTTGTGCCGCAGGCATGCCTAGGGCGGTGCGTGCGGTGTCGACAGGACTCAACCAGCCCTGGTATCCAAAGGGTTGAGCTAGTTCGGATGGGGGCTTGACCGTGGGCGGCACACAAGAGAAGCAGCCCAACGCGCAGTTGACCTCCTGGTTCGTGCGCAGTGGCTGGTCCAAGGGCGAGCTGGCCCGTCAGGTGAACCGCAGGGCACGCCAGTTGGGCGCCCACCACGTCAGCACCGACACCTCACGCGTGCGCCGCTGGCTCGACGGCGAGCAGCCCCGCGAGCCCATCCCGCGCATCCTGTCCGAGCTGTTCTCCGAGCGCTTCGGCTGCGTCGTGCCTGTCGAGGACCTGGGGCTGCGCTCCGCGCACCAGCCCGCCGCGGGCGGCGACGTCGACCTGCCGTGGGCGGGCCCGCAGACCGTCCAGTTGATCAACGAGTTCTCCCGCAGCGACCTGATGCTCGGCCGCCGCGGCTTCCTCGGCGCCTCGCTCGCGCTGTCCGCGGGCCCCGCGCTCATCGAGCCCATGCAGCGCTGGCTGGTGCCCACCGGCTCCGCCGCGGGCGGCCCGCAGGGCCCATCGGGGGCCGACGGCCCGCTGCTCACCGCGCCCCGCGACACCGCGGGACGCCCCTCGCGGCTGTCGGAACAGGAGTTGCAGCTCCTGGAGTCCACCACCGTGATGTTCCGCGAGTGGGACAATCAGTGCGGCGGCGGCCTGCGCCGCAAAGCCGTCGTCGGCCAGCTCCACGAGGTCACCGACCTGCTCCAGGAACCGCAGCCCGAGGCCGTGGCCCGCAGGCTGTACCGGATCACCGCCGACCTCGCCGCGCTCGCCGGATGGATGAGCTACGACGTCGGACTCCAGCCCACCGCCCAGAAGTACCTGGTCCTCGCGCTGCACGCGGCCAAGGAAGCGGGCGACCGGCCGCTCGGCGCCTTCATCCTGTCCTCGATGAGCCGTCAGATGATCCACCTGGACCGGCCGGACGACGCCCTGGAGCTCATCCACCTCGCGCAGTACGGCAGTCGGGATTCGGCCACCGCCACCACCCAGGCGATGCTGCACTCGCTGGAGGCCCGCGCGTACGCCAACATGGGCCAGGTCAACAAGTGCCACCGCGCCGTCCGGATGGCCGAGGACACCTGGAGCGACTCCCGCCCGGCCGAGGACCCGTCCTGGATCAGCTTCTTCAACGAGGCCGAACTGAACGCGGAGAACGCGCACTCCTACCGCGACCTCGCCTACATCGCGGGCCGCAGCCCCACGTACGCCTCCCTCGCGCACCCCGTCATGGAGCGCGCCGTCGAGCTGTTCAGCGACGACCCGGTGCACCAACGCGCGTACGCGCTCAATCTGGTGGGCATGGCCACCGTGCACCTGCTCCAGCAGAACCCCGAGCAGGCCGCGCACTTCACCGAGCACGCCATCACCGTCGCCAAGCGGGTCCGCTCCGAGCGCGTCAACACCCGTATCCGCAAGACCACCCAGTCCGCGGTACGCGACTACGGCGATGTCGCCGAGGTCGTCGCGCTCTCCGACCGGCTCTCGGCGGAGCTCCCGGAAGTCGCCGCGTCCGCGTGAACGTCGCCGCGTCCGTACACGTCAACGCGTCCGCGTAAACGTCGAGGCGTCCGCTGTGGCTCGGCCCTCCGCGTAACGCGGCATTACTGTCACGCCTGTCCCGGCCGTCCCGTATACCGACGGGTATCCGACCGGCTTCCCCGACTCGTGGCCGGTCCGTATCCGCTTCGTATCCCATCCCACGTCACACGCGTATACAGCCTTCCGGTCACGTGCGGCCGGTTCACCTTCACGTAACACGCGCGACTTCTTCGTCACGGCGCCGAAACACCGTGCGGCATCGTCGGAAACCCGCCTGAGCGAATCTCTTGGCGAAAACCGGCCCAACCCTTGCACCGCCCGCACGGGCCGTTCGGATGACGAGGAGACGCCGATGGCACCAGCCATCATCACGCTGGCCGCGGATGCGCCCAAGCTCGATACCGGAAGTACGGCGTTCATGCTGATCAGCGCCGCCCTAGTGATGGTGATGACCCCAGGTCTCGCCTTCTTCTACGGCGGCATGGTGCGCGTCAAGAGCGCCCTGAACATGTTGATGATGAGTTTTATCAGTCTGGGCATCATCACCATTCTCTGGACGCTGTACGGATTCAGTTTCGCCTTCGACAGCGGTAGCGGCTTCATGGGCGGCACCGACTGGCTGGGCATGCGCGGTATCGGTATCTCGGAGCTCTGGCCCGGATACGGCATCCCGGTCTATGTCTTCGCCGTCTTCCAGCTCATGTTCGCGATCATCACCCCGGCGCTGATCAGCGGCGCCCTCGCCGACCGCGTCAAGTTCACCGCCTGGGCGCTGTTCATCACCCTGTGGGCCACGGTCGTCTACTTCCCGGTCGCGCACTGGGTGTGGGCCTCCGACGGCTGGCTGTTCAAGAAGGGTGTCATCGACTTCGCCGGTGGTACCGCGGTGCACATCAACGCCGGCGCCGCGGCCCTCGGAGTCATCCTCGTGATCGGCAAGCGCAACGGGTTCAAGAAGGACCCGATGCGCCCGCACAGCCTCCCGCTGGTCATGCTCGGCTGCGGCCTGCTGTGGTTCGGCTGGTTCGGCTTCAACGCGGGCTCCTGGCTCGGCTCCGACGGCGTCGCCGCCGTGGCCTTCACCAACACCCAGGTCGCCACCGCCGCCGCGATGCTCGGCTGGCTGATCTACGAGCGGATCAGGCACGGCTCCTTCACCACCCTGGGCGCCGCGTCCGGCGCGGTCTCCGGTCTGGTCGCCATCACCCCGGCCTGCGGCTCGGTCTCCCCGCTCGGCGCCATCGCCGTCGGTCTGATCGCCGGTGTCGCCTGCGCCGCGGCCGTCGGCCTGAAGTACCGCTTCAACTACGACGACTCGCTCGACGTCGTCGGCGTCCACATGGTCGGCGGCATCGTCGGCTCCCTGCTCATCGGCTTCTTCGCCACCGGCGGCGTCGGCCAGACCGCCAAGGGCGTCTTCTACGGGGGCGGCTGGCACCAGCTCGGCCTCCAGTTCATCGGTGTCGGCGCGGTCCTCGGCTACTCCCTGGTGTGCGCCGCGATCCTCGCCAAGCTCATCGATGTCACCATGGGCTTCCGGGTCACCGACGACGAAGAGGTCACCGGCGTCGACCAGGTCCTGCACGCCGAGACCGCGTACGACTTCGCGGGTGTCGGCGGCCGGTCCTCCGTCCCCGTGCCCGGTGCGAACAGCGAGGCGGACGCCTCCAGCAAGAAGGTGGACGCGTGAAGCTCATCACCGCCGTCGTGAAGCCCCACCGGCTCGACGAGATCAAGGAAGCACTCCAGGCGTTCGGCGTCCACGGCCTCACGGTCACCGAGGCCAGCGGCTACGGTCGGCAGCGCGGACACACCGAGGTCTACCGGGGCGCGGAGTACACCGTCGACCTGGTGCCGAAGATCCGCATAGAGGTACTGGCGGAGGACGCGGACGCCGAACAGCTCATCGAAGTGATCGTGAAAGCGGCCAGAACCGGCAAGATCGGTGACGGCAAGGTGTGGAGTCTGCCGGTCGACACGGCCGTCAGGGTCCGCACCGGCGAGCGCGGCCCCGACGCGCTTTAGTGCCGTGACCGGCGGTGTTCGCCGGGAGGGGCACCAGGACCACACCATTGGCCCCCAGCGTGGAGAACGAGTGACCGACAGCGTCGAAGCGCAGGACAGCAGTTACGCGGCGGCCCGGCTGCGTCTCCTCAACGAGGAGGCGCGGTCCGGGCCGCCGCGCCGTGCGGCCCTGGCCGCCCTCACCGACCAGTGGCTCGCGCAGCTCGCCACCGAGGCCGCGGCGGCCACCGGCACCACGGGCTTCGCCCTGCTGGCCGTCGGCGGCTACGGGCGCGGCGAGCTGTCACCGCGCAGCGACCTCGACCTGGTGCTGCTGCACGACTCGCAGAAGACCGTCGCGGCCCTCGCCGACCGCATCTGGTACCCGGTCTGGGACCTCGGCCTGGCCCTGGACCACTCGGTACGCACCCCGGCGGAGGCCCGGCAGACCGCGGGGGAGGACCTCAAGGTCCAGCTCGGCCTGCTCGACGCCCGGCACATCGCGGGCGACTCCGCGCTCACCGCGGCCCTGCGCAGCAGCGTCCTGGCCGACTGGCGCAATCAGGCACCCAAGCGGCTGCCCGCGCTGCACGAGATGTGCCAGGAGCGCGCCGAACGCCAGGGCGAGCTGTCGTACCTGCTGGAACCCGACCTCAAGGAGGCCCGCGGCGGCCTGCGCGACGCCACCGCCCTGCGGGCCGTCGCCGCCTCCTGGCTCGCCGACGCGCCCCGCGAGGGCCTCGAAGAGGCCCGCACCACCCTGCTGGACGCCCGCGACGCCCTGCACCTGGCCACCGGCCGCGCCACCGACCGGCTCGCCCTCCAGGAGCAGGACCAGGTCGCCGACGCCCTCGGCCTGCTCGACGCCGACGCGCTGCTGCGCCAGGTCTACGAGGCCGCCCGGCGGATCGCGTACGCCTCCGACGTCACCTGGCGCGAGGTCGGCCGCGTCCTGCGCTCACGCCAGCAGCGCCCCCGCCGCCGCGGACTGCTCGGCCGCGGCCGTACGACCCCCGCCGCCGTCCACACCCCCGAGCGCGTACCGCTGGCCGACGGCGTCGTGGAGCAGGAGGGCGAGGCCGTGCTGGCGCTGGCCGCCAGACCCGACCGCGACCCCGTCCTGGCGCTGCGCGCCGCGGCGGCCGCGGCCCAGGCCGGGCTGCCGCTGTCGCTGCACGCCGTCCGCAGGCTCGCCGCGTCGGCCAAGCCGCTGCCCGTGCCGTGGCCGGGGGAGGCCCGCGAACAGCTCGTGACGCTGCTGGGCGCCGGTGAGTCCACCGTCCAGGTCTGGGAGGCGCTGGAGGCCGAAGGGCTGATCACCCGGCTCCTGCCCGACTGGGAGCGGGTCCGCTGCCGCCCGCAGCGCAACGCCGTACACCGCTTCACCGTCGACCGGCACCTGGTGGAGACCGCCGTGCAGGCCGCCGAGCTGACCCGCCGCGTCGGCCGCCCCGACCTGCTGCTGACCGCCGCGCTGCTGCACGACATCGGCAAGGGCTGGCCCGGCGACCACAGCGAGGCGGGCGAGGTCATCGCCCGCGACGTCGCCACCCGGATCGGCTTCCACGAGGCCGACGTCGACACCCTCGCCCTGCTGGTCCGCCACCACCTGCTGCTCATCGACACCGCGACCCGCCGCGACCTCGACGACCCCGAGACCATCCGGTCGGTCGCCGAGACCGTACGGGACACCTCCACGCTGGAACTGCTCGCCGCCCTCACCGAGGCCGACGCGCTGGCCACCGGGCCCGCCGCCTGGAGCACCTGGCGGGCCTCGCTCCTGGCCGACCTGGTCGACCGGGTCGCCGGGGCGCTCGACAGCGGAGCGCTGCCGCAGGTCGCCGACCGTGAGCCCACCGCCGAGGAGGAACGCCTGGTCATCGAGGCCGCCCGCACCGGCGGCCCGGTGCTGGCGCTGCACGCCCACACCGAGCCCGAGGCCGAGGGCGACGCCCAGGACGAGGCGCTGGGCGTGGAACTCGTCCTCGCCGTCCCCGACCGGCCCGGGCTGGTCGCCCAGGCCGCGGGCGTCCTCGCCCTGCACCGGCTCACCGTCAGGGCCGCCGACCTGCGCGCCGTCGACCCCCTCGGCGAGGGCCCGATCGCGCTGCTGACCTGGCGGGTCTCCGCCGAGTACGGCGCGCTGCCCGAGGCCGCCAGGCTCCGCGCCGACCTCGCCCGCGCCGTCGAGGGCACCCTGGACATCGAGGCCAGGCTCGCCGAGCGGGAGGCCGCCTATCCGCGGCGGCGCGGCATCACCCCGCCGCCGCCCCGCGTCAGCGTCGCCCCCGGCGGCACCTCGCAGACCGCCACCGTCCTCGAAGTCCGCGCCCACGACGCCCCCGGCCTGCTGCACCGCATCGGCCTCGCCCTGACCGCCACCGCCGTCACCGTCCGCTCCGCGCGCATCTCCACCCTGGGCGCCAACGCGGTCGACGCCTTCTACGTCGTCGGCAAGGACGGCGAGCCGCTGCCGCCCGCCCGCGCGGCCGAGGTGGCCCGCCAGGTCGAGAAGGCGCTGCGGTGACGGGGCGGTCGCGGCGGCGGCGATGAATCGCGGTCACGGCGGCGACAATGAATCCGGGGCGAACCGAACGGGGGTCGGCCAAGTACCCTTGAGGACGACCACCGCCCACCCCCGACGCGAGGATCCACGACCGACGTGTTCGATACCCTCTCCGACCGCCTTGCAGCAACCTTCAAAAACCTCCGGGGCAAAGGCCGTCTGTCCGAGGCGGATATCGATGCCACCGCGCGCGAGATCCGGATCGCGCTGCTCGAAGCCGACGTCGCCCTCCCCGCGGTGCGCTCCTTCATCGCGAACGTCAAGGAGCGCGCCCTGGGCGCGGAGGTCTCCAAGGCGCTCAATCCCGCGCAGCAGATCGTCAAGATCGTCAACGAGGAACTGGTCGGCATCCTCGGCGGCGAGACCCGCCGCCTGAGGTTCGCCAAGCAGCCGCCGACCGTGATCATGCTCGCGGGCCTCCAGGGCGCCGGTAAGACGACGCTCGCAGGAAAGCTCGGCAAGTGGCTCCAGGGCCAGGGACACACCCCGCTGCTGGTCGCCTGCGACCTCCAGCGCCCCAACGCCGTCAACCAGCTCAGCGTCGTCGCCGAGCGCGCGGGCGTCGCCGTCTACGCGCCCGAGCCGGGCAACGGGGTGGGCGACCCCGTCAAGGTCGCCGGGGACTCCATCGAGTTCGCGAAGACCCAGCAGTACGACATCGTCGTGATCGACACCGCGGGCCGCCTCGGTGTCGACGAGGAGCTGATGCGGCAGGCCGCGGACATCCGCGACGCCGTACGCCCCGACGAGATCCTCTTCGTCGTCGACGCGATGATCGGCCAGGACGCGGTCAACACCGCGGAGGCGTTCCGCGACGGCGTCGGCTTCGACGGCGTGGTGCTGTCCAAGCTGGACGGCGACGCCCGAGGCGGCGCCGCGCTGTCGATCGCGCACGTCACCGGCAAGCAGATCATGTTCGCGTCGAACGGCGAGAAGCTGGACGACTTCGACGCGTTCCACCCGGACCGGATGGCCTCCCGGATCCTGGGCATGGGCGACATGCTGTCGCTGATCGAGAAGGCCGAGCAGACCTTCAGCCAGGCCGAGGCCGAGAAGATGGCCGCCAAGCTGCAGAGCAGCAAGGGCGGCAAGGACTTCACGCTCGACGACTTCCTGGCCCAGATGGAGCAGGTCCGCAAGATGGGCTCCATCTCCAAGCTGCTCGGCATGCTGCCGGGCATGGGCCAGATCAAGGACCAGATCAACAATCTGGACGAGAAGGACGTCGACCGCACCGCCGCGATCATCAAGTCGATGACGCCCGGCGAGCGGCAGGACCCGCACATCATCAACGGCTCGCGCCGCGCCCGTATCGCCAAGGGCTCCGGCGTCGAGGTCAGCGCGGTCAAGGGCCTGGTGGAGCGGTTCTTCGAGGCGCGCAAGATGATGTCGCGGATGGCCCAGGGCGGCGGTATGCCCGGAATGCCGGGGATGCCCGGCATGGGCGGCGGTCCGGGGCGGCAGAAGAAGCAGCAGAAGCAGGCCAAGGGCAAGCGGCAGTCGGGCAACCCGATGAAGCGCAAGGCGGAGGCCGCGGCTGCCGCCGCCCGCCGCGAGCAGCAGGGCCAGGGGCAGGAGGGCGACAGCCCGTTCGGTCTGCCCCCGGGCGGCGAGAACTTCGAACTGCCCGACGAGTTCAAGAAGTTCATGGGCTGAGCCCGGTGACGGGACCCGGCGGCGTGCGCATCCCGCAGGCGCGCACGCCGTACGGGAGGCGATGATGGGCGCATGCGCGTTTCCATTCGAGAGCCCAGGCCCGCAGACGCCGAAGCCCACCGCGCGGCGGTGCTGCGCTCGGCGGAACACCTCAGACCGTGGAATCCGGTGGACCCGGACGGCTTCCACGAGCTGCTGCGGCAGCAGGGCGGCGAGCTGCGGACCTTCCTCATCGTCAACGACGAGGACGGCGGCCTGGTCGGCAAGTGCAATGTCGCCAACATCGTGCGGGCCCGCTTCCGCAACGCCGCGCTGGGCTACGACAGTTACCTGCCGTACAACGGCACCGGCCGGATGAGCGAGGGGCTGCGGCTGGTGGTGGACCGCTGCTTCACCAGCTATCCGAACGGGCTCGGGCTGCACCGCCTGGAGATCAACGTCCAGCCGGACAACAGCCGTTCGGTCGCGATGGCCAAGCGGCTCGGTTTCCGCCACGAGGGCTTCTCGCCGCGCATGCTCTTCATCAACGACGCGTGGCGCGACCACGAGCGGTTCGCGCTCACCGCCGAGGAGTGGCCGGGCCTGCCGTCCGACTGACGACCGGCCGCCGTACGCGTACCCGTATCCGTATCCGCGGGGGTGCGGTCGCAGGGCCCGGCGCTCAGGCCAGCAGCCCGCGCAGCCCTCCGGCCCGTGCCAGCGCCTCCAGTTCGTCCAGCGCGCGGACGGCCCGCCCCGCGGCCTCGGGGTCGGTGCCCGGCAGGCCGCTCGCCGCGAACTCGTCCTCGTCCAGGCGCAGTACGGCCGTGCCGTCGGCGGACACCCACAGGTCGAGGTCCAGATCCTCGACGGTGAGGCCGTCGGCGGCCACGAGCGCGGGCCTGGCGATGTCGCAGTACCAGCCCTTGAGGCAGCCGCGCCCGTCGCGCACCTCCTTCACGGCGTACCAGCGGTCGCGCCAGTAGGTCTCGGTGAACACGTCGCCGGGCTCGAAGCGGACGAAGCCGAAGTCCCTGGCCTCGGGCGCCGCCCAGTCGGCGCGTACGGTCACGCGTACGCCGTCGTCGTGCAGCACGGTTGCGGGATAGCGGCGCTTCTCGCGGCCGGCCTTCGTCAGACGGACGGTGGTCGGGGCGGCGGCCGGGAGCGGCGGGGGAGTGTCGGGCATGCCGCCGACCCTGTCCGACGCGCGGCGGGGCGGGCCACCGAATTTCCGCGGACCGCCTGGTTCCCCGCGAGCCACCGGATGCCTGCGGACCGCCTGGTTCTGCGCGAGCCACCGGATGCCAGCGGACCACCGGATTCCTACGGCCCCGCGAGGTTTCGGCGGGTGGGCCGGCCGGACCGCGTGCGCCGCTTCGTATACGACGCCGGCGCGGGTTCGGACGCGGACCCGTTATCGGAGCGGGGCAAGATTTTACCTACGCCCGCCTACGCCCGCCTCCGCGCGGCCTGCCCGCCGGGCCGGTCTGCGCCGGGATCACCCGCGTCCGGCGTGCGGACGATCAGATACCGGAAGACGTTCTCCATCCGCACCGAGCCGTCCGGCCGCCGGTACGGGTGCAGCGCCTCGGCGATCTCCTTGTCGACCTGCTGCCGGTCGGTGGCCTCGACCGCCGCGTCGAAGAGCCCGGTGGAGAGCAGACCGCGCACCGCGCTCGGCAGATCCGGGTAGCCGAAGGGGCAGGACACCCGCCCCGAGCCGTCAGGGCGCAGCCCCGCGGCGAGCGCCAGATTCTCCAGGTCGTCCCGGCCGCTGAGCCGTACCTCCCGGGCGGCGGGCCCGCGCGGCTCCGCCAGCCGCGTCGCCACCCGCAGGACCCGCGAGGTCGCGCACCGCTCGGGCGGACCCCAGCCCGCCAGGACGATCGCGGTGTCCGGGTCCGCCGTGGCCGCGGCGGCGCACAGCGACGGCAGCAACTCGGCCGCCGGAGCCGCCGGGTCGAAGGCCGTGACCAGGTCGAAGCCGCCGGTGAGCCGGTGCGGAACACCCGCCGTCAGCCGCGTCCTGCCCCGGGCGCGCGCCGGTCCGCCCCAGGGATGCGCGGGAAGCAGCCGCTCGCGGGCCAGCGCCAGCCGCTGCTCGTCCGTCTCGAAGCCGGTGACGGCCGCGCCCCGGTCCGCCGCCAGCAGCAGCGCGAGCCCCGCGCCGCAGCCGAGGCCCAGTAACCGGGTGTCCGCGCCGACCTCCAGCCGGTCGTACACGCTCTCGTACAGCGGGACGAGCATCCGTTCCTGGATCTCCGCCCAGTCCCGCGCCCTGCTCTCCGCGTCGGACCTGGTTCCGCGATAGAGCGTAGAAGCCATCGACCGCCCCAATCAGATGTGCGCCGTCGTTTTGCCCCCGTGGTGCCGTACCTGCCGCTTGCGTCCCCGAAAGCCAGACAACTGCTGAATCCCGACGCCGTCCAGGGTCCGGAGTGCCCATTTTTGGAACTACCCGCCCAGGCGCCGCACCGGTCCCGGGGCCGACCGGACCGATTCACGCTCGGGGCGGGCGGGGCCGTAACATCTGCGTCATGGCAAAGGCTCCCGTTCTCACCCCCCAGGCGGACGATTTCCCGCGCTGGTACCAGGACCTGATCAGCAAGGCCGAGTTGGCCGACAACGGCCCGGTGCGCGGCACCATGGTCATCCGGCCTTACGGCTACGGCCTGTGGGAGCGGATGCAGCAGGACATGGACGCGCGGATCAAGGAAGCGGGCGCGCAGAACGCGTACTTCCCGCTCTTCATCCCGCAGTCGTACCTGACGCGCGAGGCCGAGCACGTCGAGGGCTTCGCGCCCGAGCTCGCGGTCGTCACGCACGCCGGCGGCAAGGAGCTGGAAGAGCCGATCGTCGTCCGGCCCACGTCCGAGACGATCATCAACGAGTACTTCTCCAAGTGGGTGCAGAGCTACCGCGACCTGCCGCTGCTGATCAACCAGTGGGCGAACGTGGTCCGTTGGGAGCTGCGCCCGCGGCTGTTCCTGCGCACCACCGAATTCCTCTGGCAGGAGGGCCACACCGCCCACGCCACGTACGAGGACGCGCGCGCCTACGCCGCCCGGATCCAGAAGGACGTCTACGCGGACTTCATGGAGAACGTGCTGGCGATGGACGTCGTCCTCGGCCGCAAGACCGCCAAGGAGCGGTTCGCGGGCGCGATCAACACCCTCACCCTGGAAGGGATGATGGGTGACGGCAAGGCGCTCCAGCTCGGCACCAGCCACGAACTGGGGCAGAACTTCGCCAAGGCGTTCGACACGCAGTACCTGTCGAAGGACGGCACGCAGGAGCACGTCTGGCAGACGTCCTGGGGCAGCACGACGCGGATGATCGGCGCCCTGGTGATGACACACGGCGACGACAACGGGCTGCGGGTGCCGCCGAGGCTCGCGCAGACCCAGGTCGTGGTGCTGGCGATCAAGGGCGACGAGGCGGTCGTCGCCAAGGTGCGGGAGATCGGCGAGACGCTGCGCGCGGCCGGGCTGCGCGTGCACGTGGACGACCGTACCGACACCCCCTTCGGCCGCCGCGCGGTCGACTGGGAGCTGAAGGGCGTGCCCGTCCGCGTCGAGATCGGGCCGCGCGACCTGGAGGCGGGCACCGCGATGCTGGCCCGCCGGATTCCCGGCGGCAAGGAGCCGGTCGCGATCGACACCCTGGCCGACCTGCTGCCCAAGGTGCTCGAAGAGGACCAGGCGACGCTGCTGCGCGAGTCCCGCGAGCGCCGGACGTCCCGCACCGTGGACGTCACGACGATCGAGGAGGCCGCCGAGGCCGCCGCCACCGGCTGGGCCCGCATCCCCTGGGCCGACCTCGGCCCCGAGGGCGAGGCCAAGCTGGCTGAGCAGGGCGTTTCCGTACGCTGCCTGGTCGCGCCCGACGGTTCGGTGCCGGATGCCGATGACACCCCGGGCACGCTGGCGATCGTCGCGCGCGCCTACTGAGGCCGCTCGCGTCCGCTGACCGAAAAGCGGCGTGCGTTATATGTGAATCGTCCGTCGATGGGGCGGGTGCGCGGGTTCTCCACAGACCTGCACACCCGCCCTTCGTCATGCGCATCATCCGGAACTGACCGATCAGTGCAAATTATTTACGGTAGCCCGGTATCGGAACACCGGGAGCGCCCGGCTCGTTGTCACGGCGTGAGCACGACACCACCTGTTCTCGCCGCCGAGCTGGCAGTCGCCTGGGCCGATATTCAACGGCACCATCCCGAGCTGCCCGACCTGGCCGCGCCCGAGTCCCTGATCGGAGAGTCGTCGTCCGCCTGCGGCAACGAGCTCTCCTTCGAAAGGCTGCTGCACGAGGCCGTGCACGGGATCGCCGCTGCCCGCGGAATCCGTGACACCTCGCGTGCCGGCCGCTACCACAACCGCCGATTCCTGGCCATCGCCGACGAAATGGGCCTCGATCACGCGGAGGAGCCGCACCCGAGCAGCGGCTTCTCCCTCGTGGTGATGCGCCCGGACACCCGGAAGCGTTACCGGGTCACCATCGACCGGCTACAGCGCGCCCTCAAGGCGCACACCGTGGCCACCACCGCCGACACCGCACGCTCCTTCCGCGGGCCGGCCGCCAGGCACGGCTCGTCGGGCGGCGGGGTACGGGTCAAGGCCGTGTGCGACTGCGGGCGCAATGTCCGGGTCGTCCCGTCGGTGCTGGCCCAGGCGCCCATCATGTGCGGGGCCTGCGGGCAGCCGTTCCGGATCCCGGAGGTCGTCGGGGTCGGCTGAGTGTGGCAGAATGTCCAGTCGAGAACTCGACAGCCGTGCAGGAACCCTCTCTCCTTCGGCTGACGCGTCCACCGGGCGCGACGACTCCCACAACCCCACGTGGAAGTCCGCCGTGCCCAAACACGTCAATTCCAGGAGAACCCACTCCCGTGGCAGTCAAGATCAAGCTGAAGCGTCTGGGCAAGATCCGTTCGCCTCACTACCGCATCGTCGTCGCCGACTCCCGTACCCGCCGTGACGGCCGGGCCATCGAGGAGATCGGCCTGTACCACCCGGTGCAGAACCCCTCGCGCATCGAGGTCGACTCGGACCGCGCGCAGTACTGGCTCTCCGTCGGCGCCCAGCCGACCGAGCCCGTGCTCGCCATCCTGAAGCTCACCGGCGACTGGCAGAAGTACAAGGGCCTCGACGCCCCGGCACCGCTGCTCGTCGCCGAGCCGAAGGCCGACAAGCGCGCCCTCTTCGAGGCCGCCGCCAAGGACAGCGCGGACGAGCCCAAGGGTGAGGCGATCACCCCGAAGGCGAAGAAGTCCGAGAAGTCCGAGAAGAAGGCCGATGACACCGCCGAGGCTCCGGCCGCGGCCGAGTCGACCGAGGCCTGAGCATGCTCGAGGAGGCCCTTGAGCACCTCGTGAAGGGCATCGTCGACAATCCTGACGATGTGCACGTGGGTATGCGCACCCTGCGTCGCGGCAGCGTGCTCGAGGTCCGGGTGCACCCCGACGACCTCGGCAAGGTGATCGGCCGCAACGGCCGTACCGCCCGCGCGCTGCGTACCGTCGTGGGCGCCCTCGGCGGCCGTGGTGTCCGTGTCGACCTCGTCGACGTGGACCAGGTTCGCTGAGCGGGCCGACACAGAGAACACCGGCGCGGGCCGGGGGTGGCAGTCGCCGCTCCCGGCCCGCGCCGCGTTCGTACCCTTTTCATCCCTGTTCCGGAGTCGGAGAGTGAGCCGTACATGCAGTTGGTAGTCGGCAGGATCGGCCGCGCCCACGGCATCAAGGGCGAGGTCAGCGTCGAGGTGCGGACCGACGAGCCGGAGTTGCGGCTCGCGCCCGGGGCCGTCCTCGCCACCGACCCGGCCGCCACGGGCCCGCTGACCATCGCCACCGGACGCGTGCACAGCGGCCGGCTGATGCTGCGCTTCGAGGGCGTCGCCGACCGCACCGCCGCCGAAGCGCTGCGCAATACGCTGCTGATCGCCGAGGTCGACCCGGAGCAGACGCCGGAGGACCCCGAGGAGTTCTACGACCATCAGCTCATCGACCTCGACGTGGTGACGGCCGACGGGCGCGAGGTCGGCCGGATCGCCGAGATCAGCCATCTCCCGTACCAGGACCTGCTGATCGTCCGGCGGCCTGACGGCACCGAGGTGCTCATCCCGTTCGTCGGCGAGATCGTGCCGGAGATCGACCTGGAGGAGCAGCGCGCGGTGATCGACCCGCCGCCGGGGCTGCTGGACGAGGCCGACGCGGAAGTGGCGACGTCCGGCGAGGGCGCGGGCGGCACCACGTCCGGCGGCGCCACGTCCGGCGGCGCCACGGATGACGGCGCCACTGATGCCGACGCCACGTCCGGCGACGACGCGGGCGGCGTGTGACATGCGGATCGACGTCGTCACGATCTTCCCCGAGTACCTGGAGCCGCTGAACGTCTCGCTGGTCGGCAAGGCACGGGCGAGCGGGCGGCTCGACGTGCGGGTGCACGACCTGCGCGGGTGGGCGTACGACCGGCACAACACGGTGGACGACACCCCGTACGGCGGCGGACCCGGCATGGTCATGAAGACCGGCCCCTGGGGCGAGGCGCTCGACCAGACCCTCGCCGACGGCTACGAGGCGGGCGCCCGCCGCCCCGCGCTCGTCGTCCCCACCCCCAGCGGCCGGCCCTTCAGCCAGGCGCTCGCCGTCGAACTCTCCGCCAGCCCCTGGCTGATCTTCACACCCGCCCGCTACGAGGGCATCGACACCCGCGTCACCGACGAGTACGCGACCCGGCTGCCGGTCCACGAGGTCTCCATCGGCGACTACGTGCTGGCCGGCGGCGAGGCGGCGGTCCTGGTGATCACCGAGGCGGTGGCCCGGCTGCTGCCCGGCGTCCTCGGCAACGCCGAGTCGCACCGCGACGACTCCTTCGCGCCGGGACCGATGGCCAATCTGCTGGAGGGCCCGGTCTACACCAAGCCGCCGCAGTGGCGCGGGCGCGGCATCCCCGACGTGCTGCTCAGCGGCCACCACGGCAAGGTCGCGCGCTGGCGGCGGGACGAGGCGCTGCGCCGTACCGTCGCCAACCGGCCCGACCTGGTGGAGCGTTGCGACCCCGCGGCCTTCGACAAGAAGGACCGCGAGATGCTCTCCATCCTCGGCTGGGGGCCCGGCCCCGACGGCCGATTTGGGCCCAGCCCGGAGGCCGTGGAAGAATGAGCCGCTGCTGTCCGTCCGGCGCGCGCCCCTGCCACAGGGGGAACGACGTCCGTCCGACGTGGCGGCACCCCATTTTTTGGCAAATCCGCATCGCGACATTCCGTCGATGACCTGTGGCATCGGCGAGGAAGCAGAATCTCATGCCCAACCTGATCGACAGCGTCAACAGCGCCTCGCTGCGCACCGACGTCCCGGCCTTCCGCCCCGGCGACACCGTCAACGTCCACGTGCGCGTCATCGAGGGCAACCGCTCCCGTGTGCAGCAGTTCAAGGGTGTTGTCATCCGCCGCCAGGGCGCGGGCATCAGCGAGACCTTCACGGTCCGCAAGGTCAGCTTCTCCGTCGGCGTCGAGCGCACGTTCCCCGTGCACACCCCGATCGTCGAGAAGATCGAGGTCGTCACCCGCGGTGACGTCCGTCGCGCGAAGCTGTACTACCTCCGTGAGCTGCGCGGCAAGGCCGCGAAGATCAAGGAGAAGCGCGACAACTGATCCATGGGAAGGCCGGATAAGCTCTGGCCTCGATGGACAGCGAAGCGACACTTCCGGAACGCGACCGTTCCTCTCCCGCCGACGAGGCGGATACGGAGGAGCGGTCGCGTTTCGTCGTGTCAGGACGCGATGCGGCGGGTCCCGGATCCCGGTCCCCGATGCGGGTCCTCGTGCGCGAGGCCGTGCCGCGCTGGTGGGCGGAGTGGCGGCGTACGGTGCTGCTCGCGGTCGGCTGCGTCGTCGCGCTGCTGCTGGTGAGCACGTATGTCGTGCAGCCCTTCCAAGTGCCCAGCGGCTCCATGGAGAACACGCTGCGGGTCGGCGACCGGGTGCTGGTCAACAAGCTGGCGTACCGTTTCGGCGGCCATCCGCGGCGCGGGGACGTGATCGTCTTCGACGGCGACGGATCGTTCACTCAGCAGGGTGGGACGGACTACGTGAAGCGCGTCATCGGCATCGGCGGCGACCGCGTCACCTGCTGCGACAAGCAGGGCAGGCTGCTGGTCAACGGCCGCCCGCTGGACGAGGGCTACCTCTTCCCCGGCGACGCGCCCTCGCGGGTACCTTTCGACATCGTGGTGCCGGACGGAAGGCTGTGGGTGATGGGCGACCACCGCGACGACTCCCGCGACTCACGGGACCACCTCGGGGAACCGGGCGGCGGCACCGTACCGCTCGGCAAGGTGATCGGCCGGGCCGAGTGGATCGGCTGGCCGTTCGGCCACTGGACCCGGCTCAACCGCCCCGCGACCTTCGCCGCCGTCCCCGCACCCGCCGCGGGTCACCATGGGTAACCGCGGGCGGCCCCGCTACGGCCACCACCGCGCCGCCCCGGTGACGGGCGCGGCGGGCTCCGGCGCGGGCGGCGCCCCGGGAAGCGGCACGGGCGACGGCGCGTACGGCGGACCGCCCGGCGGCGGCAGCACCCGTATCGAGCGCCGCAAACTGGCCCGCAAGGTCAAGCGCAAGCGCCGCCGCTCGCTCGCCAGGGAGGTGCCGCTGCTGGTCATGGTGGCCCTGCTGATCGCGCTGGTGCTCAAGACGTTCCTGCTCCAGGCGTTCGTCATCCCGTCCGGGTCGATGGAGCAGACCATCAAGATCGGCGACCGGGTGCTGGTCGACAAGCTCACCCCGTGGTTCGGCGCCGAGCCGCACCGCGGTGACGTCGTGGTCTTCAAGGACCCCGGCGGCTGGCTGCCGCCCGAGGAGCAGAAGAAGCCCGACCCCGTGGTGATCAAGCAGGTGAAACAGTTCTTCACCTACATCGGCCTGCTGCCGTCCGCCGACGAGCAGGACCTGATCAAGCGGGTCATCGGCGTCGGCGGCGACACCGTGAAGTGCTGCGACGCCGACGGGCGCATCACCGTCAACGGCGTGCCCCTCAGTGAGCCGTATCTTTACGCCGGTAATCCACCCTCAATGATGAAATTCACCGTGCACGTACCCCAGGGCAGGCTCTGGGTGATGGGCGACCACCGGTCGGATTCGGCCGACTCGCGGTACCACACGGACAAGCCCGGAGGCGGCACGATTCCGCTGAATCTGGTGGTGGGAAGGGCCTTCGTCATCGCCTGGCCGTTCGGTCACTGGGAGCGACTGAAGGAACCCGGCACGTTCGCGTCCGTCCCCGACGCGCAGGTGGCGGCGACCGTGGCCACAGCCGGGACGGCTAGGGTGGCCCAGGCCAACAACGGCCAAGGAACGAGCCAGACACCGACTCCTGCGGAACTCCCGCTCGTTATGGGAGTGGCGGGCCTGCGCCGGAAACGGGGCAGGCGGCGGACTGGAGTGAGGAGTGGATGTGGGGGACCTGGTGGTCGGCGCACGGTCTGGATCCGGCGAGCCCGAAAAAGGGGATGTCACGGTGCCGTCTGTCGACAAGTCGGAGGCCGATGGCCGAGTCCCCGAGCCCGCGGACAGTACGGAGTACGGCGGCGGGCAGTACCCGGGCGGCGGGTCGTACCCCGGCAGCCACGCCGATGCGGGTCAGGTTCCCGGCCAGGCTCCGGAGGCCCCCGCGGGGCCGGCGGACGGCACGGACCCGCGGGACCCCGCGGCGGGCGGTCCCGCTGACCGCCCCCAGGGCCCCGGCGGCCCCGGGGACCCCGGCTCGGGTGACGAGCCGCCGTCCCACTCCTCGGGCGGCTCCGCGAGCAAGAACCGGTCGTTCTGGAAGGAACTGCCGCTTCTGATCGGCATCGCGCTGGTCCTGGCGCTGCTGATCAAGACCTTCCTGGTGCAGGCGTTCTCCATCCCGTCCGACTCCATGCAGCACACGCTGGAGCGCGGCGACCGTGTCCTGGTCGACAAGCTCACCCCCTGGTTCGGCTCCAAGCCGAGCCGCGGCGAGGTCGTCGTCTTCCACGACCCGGGCGGCTGGCTCGGCGAGAATCCGCCCGCCAGCGGCAACGCGGTGACCAGGGGCGTGCAAAAGGGCCTCAGCTTCATCGGCCTGATGCCGTCCGCCGAGGAGAAGGACCTGATCAAGCGGGTCATCGGCGTCGGCGGCGACACGGTCGAGTGCAACGGCACGGGACCGGTGAAGGTCAACGGCAAGGCGCTGGACGAGCCGTACGTCTTCGCGGGCAACACCCCCTGCACCCCCGACCGGCCGTTCAAGGTCACCGTGCCCAAGGGCCGGATCTGGGTCATGGGCGACCACCGCCAGGACTCCCTCGACTCGCGGTACCACATGACGCTGCCCGGCGGCGGCACCGTGTCCGACAACGAGGTCGTCGGCCGCGCCGTGACGGTGGCCTGGCCGGTCAACCGCTGGGACTGGCTCTCCATCCCCAGCACCTTCAGCCAGCCGGGCATCAACGCGGCGGGCACCGCGGGCCCGGCCGCGGTGGGCCTCCTCGGTGCCGCGCCGCTGGTGCTGATGCGCCGCCGCAAGCTGCTGCGCGCACAGCCGCCGGTCACTGCGGAGACGGAAGAGGACTGACGGACGTACCCGGCCCGCGGCGGCGGGCGCCCGATCGAGCACCGACGGGCGTCCGCGCCTACGGTCCGGGGCGTACCGCCGGGTAGGGTTCCGGTCCATGAGCAGCAGCAGTGCGATACGCAAGGGCGAGGGCCGGTTCGGACGTACGGTGTCCGGGCTGGCCATCGCTCTTGGCTGTGCCCTGTTCCTCGGCGGCTTCGCCTGGGGAGCGGTCGAGTACCGGCCGTACACAGTGCCCACCAATTCCATGCAGCCGACCGTGCAGCCGGGCGACCGGGTGCTGGCCCAGAAGGTCTCCGGCTCCGATGTGCGCCGCGGCGACGTGGTGGTCTTCCAGGACAAGCTCTGGGGCGACCTGCCCGAGGTCAAGCGGGTCGTCGGCGTCGGCGGCGACGTCGTCAAATGCTGCGACACCCAGAGCCGCCTCACGGTGAACGGCACGGCGGTCGACGAAGAGGGCTATCTCGACGGCTCCGACGCCTCCGCCGCGCCCGGTGGCTCCGGCCTTCCCGGCGTTCCCGCCTCCGTGACGAAGTTCAGCACCACGGTGCCGCGCGGCTCGCTCTTCCTGCTCGGTGACAACCGCGCGGTCTCCCAGGACTCCCGTATCCGCCTCAGCGACGCCCAGCACGGCGCGGTCCCCGTGAGCGCCGTCAAGGGCCGCGTGGACGGCACGGTGTGGCCCATGGGGCGGATGGGGACGCTGTCGCCCACGACCGCCTTCAAGGCCGTGCCGGGCGGCGGTACGTCCGCCGAGGGGCCGCTGCGCTGGATCGTCGTCATGGTGGTCGTGGGCGCCGTGCTGATTCTCGGCGGCGCGGCGTACGGACCGGTGGCCGGGCTGCTGAGGCGGCGCAGATGACCGTGGTGCGTCGGCGCGTCGCCCGTGTGGTGCTGCTCGACCCGGCGGACCGGATCCTGCTGCTGAACGGCGTCGATCCGGCCGATCCGGCGGTGGGCTCGTGGTTCACGCCGGGCGGCGGGGTCGAGGGCGGTGAGAGCCTGGAGGAGACGGCGCTGCGCGAGCTCGCCGAGGAGACCGGCATCACCGATGTACGGCTCGGCCCGGTGCTGTGGGAGCGGACCAGCTCCTTCAGCTTCGACGGGCGGCGCTGGGAACAGGACGAGTGGTACCACCTGGGCCGTACCGACACCGTCGACGTCGACACCAGCGGCCAGACGGACCTGGAACGCAGAAGTGTCTCGTCGTTGCGCTGGTGGACCTGCGAGGAACTTTTGCGCACTCGTGAGACGGTGTACCCCATCAGACTCGCTGAGCTGCTGCGTACGCTGCTCGGCGAAGGCCCCCCGCAATCCCCGATCCCCCTGGGGACGGAGCGCGACTGACGCACAATGGGGGGCACGTACGGCTGAAGGGGAACATGCCATGAGCGCCGAGGACCTCGAAAAGTACGAGACCGAGATGGAGCTGAAGCTCTACCGGGAGTACCGCGATGTCGTTGGCCTGTTCAAGTACGTGATCGAGACCGAGCGACGCTTCTACCTCACCAACGACTACGAGATGCAGGTGCACTCGGTCCAGGGTGAGGTCTTCTTCGAGGTCTCGATGGCCGACGCCTGGGTCTGGGACATGTACAGGCCCGCCCGCTTCGTCAAGCAGGTCCGTGTCCTCACGTTCAAGGACGTGAACATCGAGGAGCTGAACAAGGCGGATCTGGATCTGCCGTCGGACGAGTCGGGCTTCAATAGTTGAAGCTGAGGCCCTTTTGAGGGGGCCTTCGCGGGCCCCGGTGCATGGGCGCGGCGCGGGCCACGGTGCGGGGTCGCGGGGAGTTATCCACAGGCTGGGACCAAGATCATCTTCGGCGGTCGAACTCTGTCACAGTGAGTGACGGAGGTGGTACGCATGAACGCACGAGGTGCGCTGGGGCGGTACGGCGAGGGGCTGGCGGCCCGCAGGCTGGAGGACGCGGGACTGACCGTGCTCGACCGGAATTGGCGGTGCGGGCGCGACGGGGAGATCGACATTCTGGCGTCCGAGGGGGACGCCCTGGTGGTGTGCGAGGTGAAGACCCGCCGTGACGGCGGCTTCCAGCACCCCATGGCGGCGCTCGGGGCGCGGCAGATCCACCGGCTGCGGTCGCTCGCCGACCGCTGGGCGGCGGAACACGGCGGCGCGCCACCGGGCGGCGTGAGAATCGACCTGGTCGGCGTCCTCCTGCCCGCCCGCGGCGCGGCCCGCGTCGAGCATGTGCGGGGGGTGGCGTGATGGGCTTCGCCCGTACGTGCTCGGTCGCGCTGATCGGCGTCGAAGGCGTCGTGGTCGAGGTCCAGGCCGACCTCGAACCCGGCGTGGCGGCCTTCGCCCTGGTCGGACTGCCCGACAAGAGCCTCACCGAGAGCCGCGACCGGGTGCGCGCCGCGATCGTGAACAGCGGCGAGGTCTGGCCGCAGAAGAAGCTCACCGTCGGCCTCAGCCCGGCCTCGGTGCCCAAGGGCGGTTCGGGGTTCGATCTCGCCGTGGCGTGTGCGATCCTCGCCGCCAACGACCGCATCGCCCCCGGATCCATCGCCGATCTCATGATGATCGGCGAACTGGGACTCGACGGACGGGTCCGCCCGGTCCGCGGGGTGCTGCCCGCCGTCCTGGCGGCGGCCGACGCCGGATACCGGCACGTCGTGGTGCCGGAGCGCACCACGGCCGAGGCATCCCTGGTCCCCGGCGTCTCCGTCCTCGGCATCCGCACCCTGCGGCAGCTCGTCGCCCTCCTCAACGACGAACTGGCCCCCGAGGAGGACCAGGACCCGGCGCGGGCGGACGGCCGCCCCGACCCGATACTGGCCGGGCTGACCGTGCCGGGCGGCGGCGTCGGGACCGGACTGGCCGGCGGCCTCGGCGACGCCTCGCTCACCGGGCACGGCCCCGACCTGGCCGACGTCGCCGGACAGCGGACCGCCCGCACCGCGCTGGAGGTCGCCGCCGCCGGCGGACACCATCTGTATCTGAAGGGCCCGCCGGGCGCGGGCAAGACGATGCTCGCCGAGCGACTGCCCGGCATCCTGCCGCCGCTCACCCGCCAGGAGTCCCTGGAGGTCACCGCCGTCCACTCGGTGGCGGGCATCCTCCCGCCAGGACGGCCCATGGTCGACGCCCCGCCGTACTGCGCGCCGCACCACTCGGCCACCATGCCCTCGCTGGTCGGCGGCGGCAGCGGACTGCCCCGACCGGGTGCGGTCTCGCTCGCCCATCGCGGGGTGCTGTTCCTTGACGAGGCTCCGGAATTCAGCGTGCGGGCGCTGGAGGCGCTGCGGCAACCGCTCGAATCGGGCCATGTCGTGGTCGCCCGCGCGGCGGGCGTGATGCGGCTCCCGGCCCGCTTCATGCTGGTGCTCGCCGCCAACCCCTGTCCCTGCGGGCGCTACTCGATGCTGGGCGAGGGCTGCGACTGCTCGCCCACCGCCGTCCGCCGCTACCAGGGCAGGCTTTCTGGGCCGCTGCTGGACCGCGTCGACCTGCGCGTCGAAGTGGAATCCGTCAGCAGATCCGACCTCCTCGGCCAGGGCCCCGGCGAATCCACCGCCACCGTCGCCGCCCGGGTCGTCGCCGCCCGCGAGCGTGCCGCGACCCGCTACCGGGACACCCCCTGGAAGCTGAACAGCGAGATCCCCGGCCACGAGATGCGCACCCGCTGGCACGTCGCCCCCGGCGCCCTGCACCCCGCCGAGCGCGACATGGAACGCGGCCTGCTCACCGCCCGCGGCCTCGACCGCGTCCTGCGCGTCGCCTGGTCCCTCGCCGACCTCGCGGGCCACGACCGCCCCCACGTCGACGACGTCTTCCAGGCGCTCCACCTCAGGACCGGTGTCAGCCGCGGGGTGCCCGTAGCGGGAGGCGTGTGATGCGGCGGCGGAGGGGGTCGCCGGGCCCCGATGGGGCCGGGCCGCCGGGGGAGGAGACGGCCACTGGTTCAGCCGCCGAGGGTGGCGCAGGGAGGGTCCGGGGTTCGCAGGCCGCCGATGGCTCTCAGATCGGCCCCGCGGCCGGTGGGGCCGGTCCACCGACGCTGGCGGTGCCCCCGCCGACGGTGCCCGCTTTGGCGGTACCTGCCTTGGCGGCTGCCGTGCCGGAGGCGGAGCGGTTGGCGCGGGTGGCGATCACGCGGATCGCCGATCCCGGGGACGAGGTGGTGGGGCGGGCGCTGCGGGAGAGGGGAGCCGAAGAGGTGCTGCGCGCGCTACGGGAGGGGGAGGCGCTGCCCGGAGCCGGTTTGCGGCGGACCGACGGATACCGGACGCGGTCGGTTCGGGCCGACCCCGAGGGGGATCTGGAGGCCGCACGCCGGGCCGGAGGACGGTTCGTCTGCCCCGAGGACGCCGACTGGCCGGGGCAGTTGGACGACCTCGGGCCGCAGCGCCCGTACGGCCTGTGGGTACGCGGGCAGCCGTCGCTACGGCTGTGGGCGCTGCGCTCGGTGGCCGTGGTCGGCGCACGGGCCTGCACCGACTACGGCGCCCACATGGCGGCGCGGCTCGGCGGGGGACTGGCGCGGGCGGGCTGGGTGGTGGTTTCGGGAGCCGCCTACGGGGTGGACGGTGTGGTGCACCGGGGCGCGCTGCGGGCGGGCGGCGCCACCATCGGCGTGGTGGCCAGCGGCGTCGATGTGCCGTACCCGCCGGGCAACACCCAGTTGATCGGCGAGATCGCCGAACGCGGCCTGCTCGTCGGCGAACTGCCGCCGGGCGACCACCCCACCCGCAGCAGATTCGTGCTGCGGAACCGGGTGATCGCCGCCCTGACCCGCGGCACGGTGGTGGTCGAGGCGCGCTACCGCAGCGGTTCCCTGGTCACCGCGCGGCGGGCCGCCCAGTTGGGGCGGGTGACGATGGGGGTGCCGGGGCCCTGCACGAGCGGTCTGTCGGAAGGGGTGCACGAACTGCTGCGCGGAGACGCCGTGGTGGTGACCGACGCGGCCGAAGTCATCGAGATGGTGGGGGAGATCGGCGCCGACCTCGCACCCGCCCGCCGCGGACCCGTACTGCCGCGCGATCTGCTCGACCCGGCGGCGGCCCGCGTACTGGAAGCGCTCCCCGGTCAAGGGGACGCCCGCGAAGAGGAGATCGCCCTCGCCGTGGGGTCCACCAGCGACGACACGCTGAGACGGCTCTACGAATTGCAGGCCCTCGGCTTCGTCGAACGCGACGACGGGCGGTGGAAGTTGGTCCGTACCGCGCACGACGGCGCGCCGCGTCGGGAGGGTTGACGCCATCGACACACCATCAGGTGACAGGAAACCGCCGTGACCTGGGACGATCGTAGGACCGGCCGTGGGCGGCCCGGCGGCCCACCATGATGACCCGAGGGGCTCCCGCGCGGGCCCCGTACCGGGCGGTATAGCCGGTCCGGTGAGCGCGCACCGGTAGAGGAACGTATCTGCGCATGTCCCATACGGATGATGTAGCAATAAGCGACACTATGGTCACGCTACGCTCGCGGAGGCTCGATTTCCCGCCCACGTCTCGGCAGAACGGCTCAAAACGGCACATGCCCCAGTACACCCCCGGGTCCGAGCGGGCGACGGCGGCGACCGCCCCCCGCACCTCCCCTCGGCCAGCCGCCCCCACGTCGCTCGACGAACTGTGGCGGACCTATAAGTCCACGGGGGACGCCCGGCTGCGGGAGCAGTTGATCCTGCACTACTCGCCGCTGGTGAAGTACGTGGCGGGCCGGGTCAGCGTCGGACTCCCGGCCAACGTCGAGCAGGCCGACTTCGTCTCCTCCGGGGTGTTCGGACTCATCGACGCGATCGAGAAGTTCGACCCGGAACGCGCGATCAAATTCGAGACCTACGCGATCACCCGTATCCGCGGCGCCATGATCGACGAACTGCGCGCGCTCGACTGGATCCCGCGCTCCGTCCGGCAGAAGGCGCGCGCCGTCGAACGCGCCTACGCCACCCTTGAGGCCAAGCTGCGCCGCACTCCGAGCGAGCCCGAGGTGGCGGCGGAGATGGGCGTCGGGATCGAAGACCTGCACGCGGTGTTCAGCGCGCTGTCCCTGGCCAACGTCGTCGCGTTGGAGGACCTCCTGCACGCGGGCGGCGAGGGCGGCGACCGGCTCAGCCTCGTCGACACCCTGGAGGACACCGGCGCCGACAACCCCGTCGAGGTCGCCGAGGACCGTGAGCTGCGCCGACTGCTCGCCCGCGCGGTCAACACCCTTCCCGAACGCGAGAAGACCGTCGTCACCCTCTACTACTACGAGGGCCTGACACTCGCCGAGATCGGCCAGGTACTCGGCGTCACCGAAAGCAGGGTCAGCCAGATCCACACCAAGTCCGTCCTCCAACTACGGGCAAAGCTGGCCGACGTCGGGCGGTGACAGGCGCGGCACAGTGTCTACAGTGGTGGGATGCCCAGGATTCGAGCGGCCTCGGTGGCCGAACACCGGACGATGCAGCGCCAGGCCCTGCTGGACGCCGCGCGTTCGCTGCTGTCCGAGGGCGGCACGGAGGCGCTGACCTTCCCCGCCCTGGCCGAGCGCACCGGACTGGCGCGCTCCTCGGTCTACGAGTACTTCCGCTCCCGCGCCGCGGTGGTCGAAGAGCTGTGCGCCGTGGACTTCCCCGTCTGGGCCGCCGAGGTCGAGGCCGCCATGCAGGCCGCCGACACCGCAGAGGGCCAGATCGAGGCCTACGTACGCAGCCAGCTCGCGCTGGTCGGCGACCGCCGCCACCGCGCCGTCGTCGCGATCTCCGCCGGTGAACTGGACGCGGGCGCCCGCGAGAAGATCCGCGCCGCCCACGGCGGCCTGGTCACGATGGTCGGCGCCGCCCTCGCGGCCCTCGGCCACGCCGAGCCCCGCCTGACCGCCATGCTCCTGCAAGGCGTGGTCGACGCCGCGGTCCGCCGGATCGAACTCGGCGCCGCAGAAGACCCCGTCCACATCACCGAGTCGGCCGTCACGATGG
Source organism: Streptomyces sp. NPDC008317 (assembly GCF_042955955.1). Lineage (NCBI taxonomy): Bacteria > Bacillati > Actinomycetota > Actinomycetes > Kitasatosporales > Streptomycetaceae > Streptomyces > Streptomyces sp. NPDC008317. The sequence goes on along the minus strand of NZ_JBIBFQ010000004.1, from coordinate 96,954 downwards.
CGCTGCACGGGGTGACCGGCCGCCCCTGACCCGGGCTGCCGCCTCCGCCTTCCGTACCGTCCCGTCCGCCGCCGCGCCGAACACCGGCAGCAGCCGGGAGGGCCCCGCGCGCAGCAGCCACGGCGGCAGCAGGGTCAACGGGTCGAGGTAGACGTCACCCCGCAGGAGGCCCCAGTGGAGGCAACCGGGTGAGCGGTGGACGGCGGAGTCGGTCACCACTCCCAACGGCCCGCCCGCCGCGAGCCGGGTGCCGACCGCGACCGTCCCCCGTACCGGCTCATAGGTGACGCGCAGGCTCGCGTCCGGCCGGTCGAGCCGCAGCACGACGACATCGGTGCCCGCCACCTTCCCCGCGAAGGTCACCTCGCCGGGAGCCGCCGCCCGCACCACGCTCCCCGGCCCCGCGCGTAAGTCGACCCCGCGGTGTCCCGCGGCATAGGGCGTCGCGGGCGGCTCGAAGGCGCGCAGCACCGCCGGCCGCCCCCGTACTCCCGGCCCTGCCACGGGCCAGCAGCGCGCGTCCGAGCCGGCGCCCGCGCACCCCGCGCCGCCCGCCGTCCCCGTGCCGCCGGCCGTCCCCGCGCCGCCCGCCGTACCGGCGCCGCTCGCCGTCCCGGTGCCGCCCGCCGTCCCCGTGCCGCCGGGGAGGGCCGTCAGCAGGGCCGTCATCACCACCGTCAACCACATGTGAAGTGCCATGGCACGAGCATCCCGGATCCGGGCCGCGAAAGATGATCATGGTCCTGGCCTGTGGATAACTCGGGTGTCGCCCGGCACTCCACCGGTCCCGTACACTTTCTCTGGCGATCCGGGTCACCGGGTCGACTTCGCACGCCCCGCCACCCACTCCCCTCATCGGGACGGTGGCCGCGCCCCTCGGTCCCTCGTGGCACGGCGCGTCGGGACGTCAGGCGCGACCGCCGTCCGGCGGTCGCGATAACCGAGTACCTCAAGGAGTACGGCCATGGCCGTCGTCACGATGCGGGAGCTGCTGGAGAGCGGCGTCCACTTCGGGCACCAGACCCGTCGCTGGAACCCGAAGATGAAGCGCTTCATCTTCACCGAGCGCAATGGCATCTACATCATCGACCTGCTCCAGTCGCTGTCGTACATCGACCGCGCCTACGAGTTCGTCAAGGAGACCGTCGCGCACGGCGGCTCCATCATGTTCGTCGGCACCAAGAAGCAGGCGCAGGAAGCCATCGCGGAGCAGGCCTCCCGCGTCGGCATGCCCTACGTCAACCAGCGCTGGCTGGGCGGCATGCTCACCAACTTCTCGACCGTCTACAAGCGCCTCCAGCGCCTGAAGGAGCTCGAGGAGATCGACTTCGACGACGTGGCCGCGTCCGGCCTCACGAAGAAGGAGCTGCTGGTCCTCTCCCGCGAGAAGGACAAGCTGGAGAAGACCCTCGGCGGCATCCGCGAGATGCAGAAGGTGCCGAGCGCCGTCTGGATCGTCGACACCAAGAAGGAGCACATCGCCGTCGGTGAGGCGCGCAAGCTCCGCATCCCGGTCGTCGCGATCCTCGACACCAACTGCGACCCCGACGAGGTCGACTACAAGATCCCGGGCAACGACGACGCGATCCGTTCCGTCACGCTGCTCACCCGTGTGATCGCCGACGCCGTCGCCGAGGGCCTCATCGCCCGCTCCGGTGCCGCCACCGGTGACAAGAAGGCCGAAGGCGTCGCCGAGCCGCTCGCCGAGTGGGAGCGTGACCTGCTCGAGGGCGAGAAGAAGGCCGACGAGGCGCCCGCCGCCGACGCGACCGCCGCCGCTGCCGAGGCGCCCGCCGCCGAGGCCGAGGCTCCGGCCGACGCCGCTCCGGCCGCCGCCGAGACCGCCGAGGCTCCGGCCGACGCCGCCCCGGCCGCCACGGAGGGCGAGTCCGAGCAGGCCTGAGCCTGTTCCGACCCGTACCGACGGCACACCGGCACCACCGGTCAACCGCACAGCAGCAGGACGCGTATCGCGTACGACGCGTACGACGTGAACCACGCGTGACGACGGCGGGGGCCCATGCCCCCGCCGTCCACCCGTAGATCCACCGACCATTCGGGAAGAGACTTAAACCCATGGCGAACTTCACCGCCGCTGACGTCAAGAAGCTCCGCGAGCTGACCGCCGCGGGCATGATGGACTGCAAGAACGCCCTTGTGGAGGCCGAAGGCGACCTGGACAAGGCCGTCGAGATCCTTCGGGTCAAGGGCCAGAAGGGCGTCACCAAGCGCGAGGGCCGCTCGGCCTCCAACGGTGCGGTCGTCTCCCTGATCGCCGCCGACAACTCCGAGGGCGTCCTCGTCGAGCTGAAGTGCGAGACGGACTTCGTCGCCAAGGGCGACAAGTTCGTCGCCGTGGCCGACGCCATCGCCGCCCACGTCGCCGCCAGCAAGCCGGCCGACATCACGGCGCTGCTCGGCTCCGAGATCAAGGACGGCCAGACCGTCCAGGCGTACGTGGACGAGGCGAACGCCACCCTCGGCGAGAAGATCGTGCTCGACCGCTTCGCCCAGTTCTCCGGCACCTACGTGACCTCCTACCTGCACCGCACCAGCCCCGACCTGCCCCCGCAGGTCGGCGTCCTGGTCGAGCTGGACAAGGCCGACGCGCAGGTCGCCAAGGACGTCGCCCAGCACATCGCCGCCTTCGCGCCGACCGCCCTGTCCCGCGACGAGATCCCGGCCGAGACGGTCGAGAACGAGCGTCGCGTCGCCGAGGCCACCGCCCGCGAGGAGGGCAAGCCCGAGGCCGCCCTGGCGCGCATCGTCGAGGGCCGGGTGAACGGCTTCTTCAAGGAGAACGTCGTCCTGGAGCAGGCCTTCGCGAAGGACTCCAAGAAGACCGTCCAGAAGGTGCTGGACGAGGCCGGCGTCACGCTGAAGCGTTTCGCGCGTTTCCGCGTCGGCGTCTGATCGCGCTGGACACGAAAGCAGCGAATGACCGACGGCCCGGCTAGGGTCGTACGCGGTCGGCCGCCCGCCGACCGGCCGCAGATGTGACGAGGAGGCCATTGCCGTACAGGGAACCCACGAGGACCCGCGGCAATGGCCTCCTTCGTACGTGCACGAGGAGATCTCCATGGACAAAGGCGCCGATACGGCCCACCACACCACCGCCCACCGCCGCTATCTGCTGAAGCTGTCCGGCGAGGCGTTCGCCGGGGGAGGCGGTCTCGGAGTCGATCCCGACGTCGTGCACGCCATCGCCCGCGAGATCGCCGCGGTCGTCGCGGACGGCTACGAGATCGCCCTCGTCGTCGGCGGCGGCAACTTCTTCCGCGGCGCCGAACTCCAGCAGCGCGGCATGGACCGGGCCCGCTCGGACTACATGGGCATGCTCGGCACGGTCATGAACTGCCTGGCCCTCCAGGACTTCCTGGAGAAGGAGGGCGTCGAGACCCGCGTGCAGACCGCGATCACCATGGGCCAGGTCGCCGAGCCGTACATCCCGCTGCGGGCCGTACGGCACCTGGAGAAGGGCCGCGTCGTCATCTTCGGCGCCGGTATGGGCATGCCGTACTTCTCCACCGACACCACCGCCGCCCAGCGGGCCCTGGAGATCGACGCGGCGGCCATGCTGATGGGCAAGAACGGGGTCGACGGGGTCTACGACTCCGACCCCAAGCTGAACCCGGACGCGGTGAAGTTCGACGCCCTGGAGTACGGCGAGGTCATCACCCGCGACCTGCGGGTCGCCGACCTCACCGCGATCACCCTCTGCCAGGACAACAAGCTGCCGATCCTCGTCTTCGAGCTGCTCGCCGAAGGGAACATCGCGCGGGCCGTGAAGGGTGAGAAGATCGGCACGCTGGTCAACGACCGGGGCTCCAGGGCTTAATGACCGCCCGAGCGCCGGGTGGTGACACGTCCCGGTTCGCCCGGTCCGGGGATGGACAACAGGCTGCCGGTCGGACACCGTGCAGGAAAGACGCGCGCAGGGGCCCGACCGTCAGGCTCCGCCTTCTGAATACCAGGAGCACATGGTGATTGAAGAGACCCTCCTCGAGGCCGAGGAGAAGATGGAGAAGGCCGTCGTCGTCGCCAAGGAGGACTTCGCGGCGATCCGTACCGGCCGGGCGCACCCCGCGATGTTCAACAAGATCGTGGCCGAGTACTACGGCGCGCCCACCCCGATCAACCAGCTCGCCTCGTTCGCGGTGCCCGAGCCGCGGATGGCGGTGATCACCCCCTTCGACAGCAGCAGTCTGCGCAACATCGAGGAGGCGATCCGCAACTCCGACCTCGGCGTCAACCCGAGCAACGACGGCCGGATCATCCGGGTGGCGTTCCCGCAGCTCACCGAGGAGCGGCGCCGGGAGTACATCAAGGTCGCCAAGACCAAGGGCGAGGACGCCAAGATCTCGATCCGCAGCGTCCGCCGCAAGGCCAAGGAGACCCTCGACAAGCTCGTCAAGGACGGCGAGTCGGGCGAGGACGAGGTGCGCCGCGCGGAGAAGGAGCTGGACGACACGACGTCGAAGTACGTCGCCCAGGTCGACGAGCTGCTCAAGCACAAGGAAGCCGAGCTGCTGGAGGTCTGACCGGGCCGGGCCCCCGGGCCCGCCCCGGAAACACCGCCCCGGACATCTCAGTCCGTCCGGACACGCCCGTCCGGACACGCCCGTCCGGACACGCCCGTCCGGACACGCCCGTCCTGGCACCGTTCCTGACGCCCGTCCGGACACCGGCAGTACGACCGTATGCACGATCCCGCCCTCAGCCCTTCCCGGCCGACACACGACGACGCGAGGCGAAGCTCAGTGAACGACTCTTCCTGGGGCGCTTCGCCACGCGCCGGTCACTGGGGAGCGCCCGAGGACACGGTCACCAACGGCGCGGCCGACGGCTCGATTGCGGATGACACGATCATCTATCCGGCGGGTTCCGCACCCGATTCCGGGCGCGGCAGGAAGACTCCTCCTATGCCAACCGCCCCGGAGCCGACACCGCCGCCGCAGCCCCCCGCGAAGAAGTCCGCAGGGCGGAATCTGCGCGCGGCGATAGGGGTCGGCCTCGGCCTCGGCGCGGTCATCGTCGCCTCGCTCTTCATCGTGAAGGCGGTGTTCGTCGGCGTCGTGGTCGTCGCCGCCGCCGTCGGCGTCTGGGAGCTGACCTCGCGGCTGGCGGAGCGCAAGGGCATCCGCGCCCCGCTGATCCCGATCGCGGCCGGCGGTACGGCGATGATCATCGCCGGGTATCTGCGCGGCGCGGACGGCGCCTGGGTGGCGATGGCCCTCACCGCGCTCGCCATCCTCGTGTGGCGCATGACGGAGCCGCCCGAGAACTACCTGCGCGACGTCACCGCCGGCGTCTTCGCCGCCTTCTACGTGCCCTTCCTGGCCACCTTCGTGGTCATGATGCTCGCCGCCGACGACGGCCCGCGCCGCGTCCTGGTCTTCCTGCTGCTCACCGTGATCAGCGACACCGGCGCCTACGCCGTCGGCTGGCGCTTCGGCAAGCACAGGCTCGCGCCCCGCATCAGCCCCGGCAAGACCCGCGAGGGCCTGCTCGGCGCGATCTCCTTCGCCATGGTCGCGGGCGCCCTGCTCATGCAGTACGTCATCGACGACGGCCGCTGGTGGCAGGGCCTCCTCCTCGGCCTCGCCGCCGCCGTCAGCGCCACCCTCGGCGACCTCGGCGAATCCATGATCAAGCGCGACCTCGGCATCAAGGACATGGGCACCCTCCTGCCGGGCCACGGCGGCATCATGGACCGCCTCGACTCCCTGCTCCCCACCGCCCCCGTCGTCTGGCTCCTCCTGGCCGTCTTCGTCGGCACCGGCTGACCCCCCGGACGGCCCGCCGCCCGAGCGACAGCCCCGGACCAGCGGGCGACCGGCCGACCCATTTCGATCTGCGACACTTGTCAGATCATGCCTGTACCCGGAGAACTCACTTTTGCCGCGCCGCGTGGGGCCAAGAAGCCGCCGCGGCACCTTGCCGACCTCACTCCCGTCGAGCGGCGGGAGGCGGTGGCCGCGCTCGGGGAGAAGCCGTTCCGGGCGAAGCAACTGTCGCAGCACTACTTCGCGCGGTACGCCGACGATCCGGCGGCGTGGACGGACATTCCGGCCGCGGCGCGGGGGAAGCTGGCGGAGGACCTGCTGCCGGAGCTGATGACGGTGGTGCGGCACGCGTCGTGCGACGACGGGGACACCCGTAAGACGCTGTGGAAGCTGTTCGACGGGACGCTCGTCGAGTCGGTGCTGATGCGGTACCCGGACCGGGTCACGATGTGCATCTCCTCGCAGGCGGGCTGCGGCATGAACTGCCCGTTCTGCGCGACCGGGCAGGCCGGTCTCGACCGGAATCTGTCCACCGCCGAGATCGTGCACCAGATCGTCGCGGGCATGAAGAGCCTGCGCGACGGCGAGGTGCCCGGGGGGCCCGCGCGGCTGTCGAACATCGTCTTCATGGGGATGGGCGAGCCGCTGGCCAACTACAAGCGCGTGATCGGCGCGATCCGCCGCCTCACCGACCCCGAGCCGGACGGCCTCGGCCTGTCGCAGCGCGGCATCACCGTCTCCACGGTCGGCCTGGTCCCGGCGATCTACCGGTTCGCCGACGAGGGGCTGAAGTGCCGCCTCGCGGTCTCGCTGCACGCGCCCGACGACGAGCTGCGCGACACCCTGGTGCCGGTCAACACCCGCTGGAAGGTCCGCGAGGTGCTGGACGCGGCCTGGCACTACGCCGAGGTCTCCGGCCGCCGGATCTCCATCGAGTACGCGCTGATCCGGGACATCAACGACCAGGCGTGGCGCGCGGACCGGCTCGGCCGGATGCTGAAGAACCACCGGGTGCACGTCAATCTGATCCCGCTCAACCCCACGCCCGGCTCCAAGTGGACGGCCTCCCGGCCGGAGGACGAGCGGGCGTTCGTCGCCGCGCTCGAGTCCCACGGCGTGCCCGTGACCGTGCGGGACACCCGCGGCCAGGAGATCGACGGCGCGTGCGGCCAGCTCGCGGCCTCGGAGCGCTGAGGCGCCGGGCGCGTTAAGGGCCCGGCGCTGACCAGCCCTTTCGCACCTGCTGCTATCGTGCTCGTGCAATCACACAAGTACGTACAAGTGAACATTCCGACAGGGGAGCGCCTGAGACGGCGCTGAGAGTGCGGCCCACGAGACCGCAGACCCTCGGACCTGATCCGGGTCATACCGGCGTAGGGAGTCTGCACAGATGAACACCATCCGTCGGCGTGCCATCGGCGCGCTCGTCCTGGCCACGGTCGGCGCCACCGCGCTCGCCGCGTGCGGCAGCGACTCGGGCGGCACCAAGACCAGCGGCGGCAGCACGTCCAAGACCGTGACGCTGGTCAGCCACGACTCCTTCGCGGCGTCCGACGCCGTGCTCAAGGACTTCACCAAGGAGACCGGCTACACGGTCAAGGTGCTGCGCGGCGGAGACGCGGGCGCGGCCGTCAACCAGGCGATCCTCACCAAGGACCACCCGCAGGGCGACGTCTTCTTCGGCGTCGACAACACGCTGCTGTCCCGCGCGCTCGACAACGGCCTGTTCACCCCGTACGCGGCCAAGGGCCTCGACCAGGTGCCCGCCGACCTCCAACTCGACGCGGCCAAGCACCGGGTGACGCCCATCGACTCCGGTGACGTCTGCGTCAACTACGACCGGGCGTACTTCACCGCGCACAAGCTGGCCCCGCCCGTCACCTTCGCGGACCTGGTCAAGCCGGAGTACAAGAACCTGCTGGTCACCGAGAACGCCGCGACGTCCTCGCCCGGTCTGGCCTTCCTGCTCGGCAGCGCCGCCGCCTACGGGGACTCCGACTGGCAGTCGTACTGGAAGCAGCTCAAGGCCAACGGCGTCGAGGTCGTGGACGGTTGGGAGCAGGCGTACAACGACCGCTTCTCCGGTTCCTCGGCAGGCAAGAAGGCCAAGGGCGACAAGCCGCTGGTCGTGTCGTACGCGTCCAGCCCGCCCGCCGAGGTCGTGGGCGTCACCCCCGCACCTGCCCAGTCCCCGACCGGGGTCTCCACCGGCACCTGCTTCCGGCAGATCGAATTCGCCGGGCTGCTGCACGGCGCGAAGAACACCGCGGGCGGCCAGGCGCTGATCGACTTCCTGCTGAGCAGGACGTTCCAGGAGGACATGCCCCTCCAGATGTACGTCGACCCGGTGCGCAAGGACGCCGCCGAGCCCGAGGTGTTCACCACATACGGCGCGAAGATCACCGACCCGAAGACGCTGGCGCCCGACAAGATCGCCGCCAAGCGCGACGAGTGGGTCAAGGCATGGTCGTCGATCGTCCTCAAGTGACGCCCGGCGCCGAAAAGACGGACGCGGCCGATACGTCGGGCCACGCCGATACGACGGACACGACCGGCACGTCGGACGCGACCGGCACGGCATCGGCGGTACGCGGCAGGGGCCGGTCGCTCGTACCCGGTCGCGGCACCGCGATCCGACTCGCCCTGATGGCCGTGCCCGCCGCCTTCTTCGGGGTGTTCTTCGCCTACCCCGTGATCTCCATCGTCGGCCGCGGCCTGCACCAGGGCGGCCGGTGGCAGCTCGGCCGGATCGGCGACGTCCTCGGCGACGGCTCCATCCGGCACGTGCTGTGGTTCACCTGCTGGCAGGCCGCCGCGTCCACCGCGCTGACCCTGGCCGTCGCCCTGCCCGGCGCGTATGTCTTCGCGCGGCTCGACTTCCCCGGCAAGCGGCTGCTGCGGGCCGTCGTCACCGTGCCCTTCGTGCTGCCGACCGTGGTCGCCGGTTCGGCCTTCCTCGCGCTGCTCGGCCGCGGCGGCTTCACCGACTCGCTGTGGGGCGTCCGCCTGGACACCACCGTGTGGGCGATCCTCATCGCGCACGTCTTCTTCAACTACGCGGTGGTCGTCCGCACCGTCGGCGGCCTGTGGGCGCAGCTCGACCCGCGCCAGGAAGAGGCCGCGCGGATGCTCGGCGCGAGCCGGCTCGCCGCCTGGCGGCGGGTCACGCTGCCCGCGCTCGGCCCCTCGGTGGCCGCCGCCGGGCTGATGGTGTTCCTGTTCACCTTCACCTCCTTCGGCGTGATCCAGATCCTCGGCGGCCCGCTGTACTCCACCCTCGAAGTGGAGATCTACCGGCAGACCGCGGAACTCCTCGACCTGCCGACCGCCGCCGTGCTGACCCTGCTGCAATTCGCCGCCGTCGCCGCGATCCTCGCCGTGCACGCCTGGACCGTACGCCGCCGGGAGTCCACGCTGCGGCTGGTCGACGCGGCCACCACCGCGCACCGGCCGCGCGGCAGGGGGGAGCGGACGCTGCTCGCCGGAGTGCTCGCCGTCATCGCGCTGCTGATCCTGCTGCCGCTGGGCGTGCTCGTCGCCCGCTCGCTGGACGGCCCCGACGGCTACGGCTTCGCCTTCTACCGCTCGCTCGGCTCCGTCGGCTCGGGCCGGAGCGGCGGCACCTTCACCGTCGCCCCGCTGGAGACGGTCTGGAATTCGCTGCGGTACGCCGCCGTCGCCACCGTCATCGCCTTGACGGTCGGCGGGCTCGCCGCCGCGGCCCTGGTCCGCAGGGCGGGACGGCTGGTCCGCGGCTTCGACGCGCTGCTGATGCTGCCGCTCGGCACCTCCGCCGTCACCGTAGGCTTCGGCTTCCTGATCACCCTCGACAAGCCGCCGCTCGACCTGCGGTCCTCCTGGATCCTGGTGCCGCTCGCCCAGGCGCTGGTCGGTGTGCCGTTCGTCGTACGCGTCATGCTGCCGGTGCTGCGCGCCGTGGACGACCGGTTGCGGGAGGCCGCCGCGGTGCTCGGCGCGTCACCGCTACGGGTCTGGCGCGAGGTCGAACTCCCGCTCGTCGGACGGGCGCTGGCCGTCGCCGCGGGCTTCGCCTTCGCCGTGTCGCTCGGCGAGTTCGGCGCCACCGTCTTCATCGCCCGCCCCGACAGCCCCACTCTCCCGGTCGCCGTCGCCCGCCTGCTCGGCCGCGCGGGCCCGTCCACGTACGGCCAGGCCATGGCACTGAGCACCATCCTCATGCTGGTCTGCGCCGCGTCGCTGCTGGTGCTGGAGAATCTGCGCCCGCGCGGCCGGGGCGCCGACCCCTCACCCGGGGAGTTCTGATGACGCTGCTGCGAGTCGAGGACGCGACCGTACGGTTCGGCGCGCGGGCCGCGCTGGACGCCGTCACGCTGGAGGTGGCCGCGCACGAGACGGTGTGCGTGCTCGGGCCCAGCGGCAGCGGCAAGTCCACGCTGCTGCGGGCCGTCGCCGGACTCCAGCCGCTGGACGGCGGACGGGTGCTGCTCGACGGCGCCGACCAGGCGGGCGTTCCCGCGCACCGGCGCGGCGTCGGCCTGATGTTCCAGGACCACCAGCTCTTTCCGCAGCGCGACGTCGGCGGCAACGTCGCCTTCGGGCCGCGCATGCACAAGGTGCCGCGCGAGCGGCGCGAGGAGCGGGTGCGCGAACTGCTCGACCTCGTCGGGCTGCCCGGCGCGGGCGGGCGCGGCGTCGCCACGCTCTCCGGCGGGGAGCAGCAGCGGGTCGCCCTGGCCCGCGCCCTCGCCCCCGAGCCGCGCCTGCTCATGCTCGACGAGCCGCTGGGACAGCTCGACCGGGCGCTGCGCGAACGGCTCGTGGTGGAGCTGCGCGAACTCTTCCGTCGCCTGGGGACGACGGTCCTGGCCGTCACGCACGACCAGAGCGAGGCGTTCGCCCTCGCGGACCGGGTCGTGGTGATGCGCGACGGGCGCATCGCACAGTCCGGTACGCCGCTGGAGGTCTGGCAGCGGCCGGTGTCGCCCTTCGTGGCCCGCTTCCTCGGCTTCGACAACATCGTGGACGCCAGCGTCGGGGGTGGCGTCGCCGATACGCCGTGGGGGAAGGTGCCGGTGCCCTCCGGCACCCCGCAGGGGCCCTGCCACCTGCTCATCCGGCCCGCCGGGGTGCGCCTCACCGGACCCGGGTCCGGGCTTCGCTGCACTGTCGTCGCCCGCACCTTTCGTGGCGACCACATCACGCTCGTCCTGGCGCCGGAGGCGGGGCCGCGCCTCGAAGCCGGGTGCCCTTGGCGGGCGGCACCCGAGGTCGGCGCCGAGGTCGCCGTGACCTTCGCCCCCGAAGAGGTCGTCCTCCTCGCGGACGCCCCCCACCGCCCCTAGGGCCGGTCCTTCAGGGGCGCGGGGAACCGCGCGAGCAACCCCCCACCGGCCGGTGGTCCGACGACAACCGATCCGCCCCGTTGGGGAAGAAGACCGCTGACCGTCTCGGTCAGAGAGCCGTTCTAGGGGGCGGCCAGCTTGGACAGGGCGGCGGGGACTTCCGCGACGGAGTCGACGAGGGCGAGGAGGGGGGACATGGGGCGGCCGGAGGCGAGGGCGGTCAGGAGGGGCCAGGCGGGGAGAGTGGTGGTCCAGTGGACGCGGTCGACGAGGACGAGGGGAACGGGAACCCCTCGGGAGCAGTAGTAGTCGGGGGTGGCGGCGTCGAAGATCTCCTGGACGGTCCCGGCGGCGCCGGGGAGGAAGACGACCCCGCCGGTGCAGCGCGAGAGCAACCCGTCCTCGCGGGTCGCGTTGGCGAAGAACTTGGCGATGCCGGAGGCGAAGGCGTTCGGCGGCTCGTGGCCGTAGAACCAGGTGGGCAGCCCGTAGGAGGGTCCGCCGTCCGGCCAGCGGTCGCGTACCTCGAAGGCGGTACGGGCCCAGTCGCCGACGGAGGGCGCGAAGGACGGGACGCCGGCCAGGACGGCGAGGGCCTTGCGGAGCATCAGGTCGTCGTAGGGCGCGGCGTAGGCGCCGAAGTTGGCGGCCTCCATCGCGCCGGGGCCGCCGCCGGTGGCGACGGTGTGCCCGGCCCTGGCGAGGTCGCGGCCGAGCCGTGCGGCGCCCGCGTAGGCGTCGGAGCCGCGCTCCATGGCGTGGCCGCCCATGACGCCGACCACGCTGAGGCCGCGCAGGCGCTCGTCGAGGGCGTCGGACACGGCGTCGTCGTGGATCGAGCGCAGCATCGAGGCGAGTATGTCGCCCTCCGCCGCGGCGGAGCGCGCCCAGGCGTGCGTACGGGCGTCCGGCGTCCGCTCGTAACCGTCCTCGTCGAGGCCCGCGTACAGCTCGTCGGGGCTGTAGAGCGCGCCCCGGTACGGGTCGAAGGGCAGGTCGGGGACGGGCGGGAAGACCAGCGCGCCGCCCGCGCGCACATGGGCGAGGGCCTGCGGCTCCATCGGGCAGCCGAGGAAGACGGCCTGCGAGGTGTCGGTGACGAGGAGCGCGAACGTACGGTCGGTCAGGTCGACGGCCTGTACGCGGTATCCGGCGAAGGAACCGCTCAGGGCGACCTGGTCGAATTCGGCCAGCGACTCAACTTCCCTGTCCCGTCCGGGAGTTCGGGGAGTGTCGGGCGCTGCGGGCGGGATGTCGGCGGGCACGTCTGAACGATAGTCCTCGGTGCGGCTCACCGGCCCGGCGGGACGGTGGTGAGTACGGCGACCAGGGCCGTGAGGGGGACGGCGGCGGCCAGCAGGACGCCCGCCCGCAGCGCGACCGCGCCGCGCAGGAGCGCGGGGGAGGCGCCGACCTGGCGCAGGGCGGCCATCGCGGGCTCCCGGCCGCGCCGGGCCTCCAGCAGCGCGGTGCCCGCGGTGGCCAGCACGCACACCACGATCAGGACACCGGCCAGGGCGGTGAGGGGGCCGAGGGGGCGGGCGCCGCCGCGGTGCAGGTCGTACGCGGCCACGGCCGCGGCGGCGGTGGCGCACAGGGCGCCGAGCGGGCGGCCGATCGCACCGGCCTCCTCCTGGAGGGCCCGTCCGGCCAGCAGCCGGAGCGCGCCGGGGCGGAAGGCGGCGAGCAGCCGTCCGCAGGCGTGCACGAGGCCGGGGCCCGCGAGGACCATGCCCGCGGTGGCGACGACCCAGCCGCCGAGCGCGAGCGGCGCGATGGAGCCGAGACCGCCGGGCAGCGGCACCTCGTGGCCGTGCGGCGCGGCCACCTCGGCGGCGAGCCCGACGGCGATCAGGGCGACGCCCCAGGGCAGGCCGCCGGGCGGATCGGCCGCGGAGACCTTGCGGGTCGCGGGGGCGGGCGCGGTGGAGACGGTGCGCGGTGGCCACAACTGGGCCGCGCCGATGACGGCGGCGCTCACCGGGACCAGCGCGAGCAGCGTCAACGCGCCCGCGAGCGGCACCTGTTCGCCGCCGCCGAGGAGGTCGGAGGCGGCGCCGTGGAGGGGCAGCGCGCCCGTCAGGTCGCCGCGCAGGTGCAGAAACGCCAGCAGGGCCACCGCGCTGCCGACCGCGCAGGTCAGGGCGGTCGCCGACGCGGCGAGCAGGGCCACGCCGACCCGGCCGAGGCCCACCGCGGCCAGTCCGGGACGCGGCCATCGCGCGGGCACCGCCCGCCCCGCGGCGACCGCGAACTGCACGGTCACCACGACCGGCAGCGCGCACCACGCCAGCCGCGCGGCGGCGTCGGCCGGCCGGTGCGGGTGCCCGAGGGCGTATCCCAGCGCGGCCAGCAGCAGCAGTCCGGTGGCCGCCGACGCGGCGGCGACCAGCACCCACCGCACCAGCGCGGTGTACCGCGCCCCGCGTACGACACGAAAACTCAGCACGCCCGGCTCCCTTCCGACACGGGCCGCCGCCCCGCACGGGCCATGGCCACGGCACCGGCCCCGCCGAAGCGGGCACCCGTAAGGGCACGGGCGGTGTGGACAGTCGAGGTCATACGGACGCGGCCCGCGTCGTCGTCGTCGCGGTCGGCTCGGAATCCCGCTCCTGCGCGGGCATCGCGGCGTTGACCCGGCCGTCGAGCAGCGGGATCACGCGGTCCGCGAAGGGCGCGATGTCGTGGTCGCAGGCGCTGAGCACGACGGTGATGCCGTGCGAGCGGGCCGCGCTGGTGAGGGTCCGCATCACCAGGGCGCGGTCGGGGCGGTGCAGCGGCGCGCCCGGGTCGTCGGCGAAGACGATCTCCGGGGTGGTGACCAAGGCGCGGGCCACCGCGATCCGCTGCCGCTCGGCCTGGAGGAGTTCGGCCGGGCGCTTGCGGGCGGCGGCCCCGATGTCGAGCCGGTCAAGCCACTCTTGCGCCGCGGCCCTGGCCGCGCGGTACTTGGTGCCGCGCAGCAGCAGCGGCAGCGCCGCGTTCTCCCAGGCCGTCAGCTCGGGCAGCAGTTGCGAGGTGCTGCCGACCCAGCCGAAGCGGTCCCTGCGCAGCTCGTCCCTGGCCGTCTCGGGGAGGGTGTGGACCGGGGCGCTGTTGAACCACACCTCGCCCTCGTCCGGCACCAACTGCCCCGAAAGGCAGCGCAGCAGCGTCGACTTGCCCGCGCCTCGCGGACCCACGACGGCCAGGATCTCGCCCTGCCGTACGCCCAGCGACACACCCAGCAGCGCGGGGGACCCGTCGTGCGCGTGGCGCAGCGAACGGGCCCACAACACGTCATTGTCCGGCGGGGCCACCATGCCGTTACCTCCGCGGTTCGCGAACCAATCCCCTCCGGGGAGGTTAGGCGCCGCCGGCCCCCGCGGCCCGCAGGCACGGCGTACGTCCCCCGCGAGCCGCCCGTCCGGGTGACAAGCCCCCGACGCCTGCCTGACGCAGGCGGGTGCCCCAGTTCCCCGCGCCCCCAAAAGAAGCACGGCGATGGCGTCTCACGCCGCGGGAGCGCGCTGGAAGCGTCAGAGCTTGGTCCACGCCTCGGTCAGGACGCCGCGCAGGATGGCCTCGATGTCGTTGAAGAGGGACTGGTCGGAGGTGAGCGGCGGGGCGAGCTGGACGACGGGGTCGCCGCGGTCGTCGGCGCGGCAGTAGAGGCCGGCGGCGTACAGCTCCTTGGAGAGGAAGCCGTACAGGACGCGCTCGGTCTCCTCGTCGGTGAAGGTCTCCTTGGTGGCCTTGTCCTTGACGAGTTCGATGCCGTAGAAGAAGCCGTTGCCGCGGACGTCGCCCACTATCGGCAGGTCGTTGAGCTTCTTGAGGGTGTCGAAGAACGCGCCCTCGTTGTCCAGGACGTGCTGGTTGAGGCCCTCGCGCTCGAAGATGTCGAGGTTGGCGATGCCGACGGCGGCCGAGACGGGGTGGCCGCCGAAGGTGTACCCGTGGAGGAAGGTGTTGTTGCCCTTGTAGAAGGGCTCGGCGAGCCGGTCGGAGATGATGCAGGCGCCGATGGGGGAGTACCCGGAGGTCATGCCCTTGGCGCAGGTGATCATGTCGGGCACGAAGTCGAACTTGTCGCAGGCGAACATCGTGCCGAGCCGCCCGAAGGCGCAGATGACCTCGTCGGAGACGAGCAGCACGTCGTACTGGTCGCAGATCTCGCGGACGCGCCGGAAGTAGCCGGGGGGCGGCGGGAAGCAGCCGCCCGCGTTCTGCACCGGCTCCAGGAAGACGGCGGCGACGGTGTCGGGGCCCTCGAAGAGGATCTGCTGCTCGATCTGGTCGGCGGCCCAGCGGCCGAACGCCTCGGGGTCGTCACCGTGGATCGGGGCGCGGTAGATGTTGGTGTTGGGCACCTTGCGCGCGCCGGGGACCAGCGGCTCGAAAGGGGCCTTCAGGGCGGGCAGCCCGGTGATCGACAGGGCGCCCTGCGGGGTGCCGTGGTAGGCGACGGCCCGTGAGATCACCTTGTACTTGGTGTGGTTGCCGGTCAGCTTGTGATACTGCTTCGCGAGCTTCCAGGCCGTCTCGACGGCCTCGCCGCCGCCGGTGGTGAAGAAGACCTTGTTGAGGTCGCCGGGCGCGTAGTGCGCGAGCCGCTCGGCCAGTTCGATCGCCTTGGGGTGCGCGTAGCTCCAGATCGGGAAGAAGGCCAGCTCCTGGGCCTGCTTGTACGCGGTCTCGGCCAGCTCGTGCCTGCCGTGACCGGCGTTGACCACGAAGAGCCCCGACAGACCGTCGATGTACCGCTTGCCGTGGTCGTCGTAGATGTACGTGCCCTCGCCGCGCACGATGGTCGGCACGGGGGCGTTCTCGTACGACGACATGCGGGTGAAGTGCATCCACAGGTGGTCGTGGGCGGTCCTGGAGGAGTCCGAGGCAGTCGCGGACGGTGCGGGGTTCGTGGAGGTCATGGCTATCTGGTTCCCCAGGTGTAGGTCTGCTTCCGCAGCTTGAGGTAGACGAAGGTCTCGGTGGAGCGGACGCCGGGCAGTGCCCGGATCCGCTTGTTCACCAGGTCCAGCAGGTGGTCGTCGTCCTCGCAGACGATCTCCACCATCAGGTCGAAGGAACCGGCGGTGATGACGACGTAGTCGACCTCGTCCAGCGCGGTCAGGGTCTCGGCGACCGGGTCGATGTCGCCGTCCACGTTGATGCCGACCATCGCCTGCCGCCGGAAGCCCACGGTGAGCGGGTCGGTGACGGCGACGATCTGCATGACGCCCTGGTCGAGCAGCTTCTGTACGCGCTGCCGCACCGCCGCCTCGGACAGGCCCACGGCCTTGCCGATCGTCGCGTACGGACGGCGTCCGTCCTGCTGGAGCTGTTCGATGATCGCGTTCGACACCGCGTCTATCGACGGCGCTCCGCCGTTCTTGTCCCGAGTGGCCACGCGCCCCACTGTGCAGGAGAGGTCGACGGTCGCGCAAGCCCTTCACGATGAAAATCGTCGCCGACGGCCCTCTGTGGTACCGAATCGGTTGTTGAGGGGGGATGGGTGTGTCGAATACGGCAGTCCTGCGGCTAAGCTGGGGAACGTCTCAGCCCGTGGACACCGGACTCGTACGACCAGGGAGCAAGCGCCGTGACCGAACTCCGTACTCTGCGCAATTACATCGACGGAGAGTTCCGCGACGCCGCGGACGGCCGGACCACCGAGGTGGTCAGCCCGGTGACCGGCGACGCGTACGCCACCGCGCCGCTGTCCGGCGCGGCCGACGTGGACGCGGCGATGGCCGCCGCGGCGGCCGCCTTCCCCGCGTGGCGCGACGCCACCCCGTCGGAGCGGCAGAAGGCGCTGCTGAAGATCGCCGACGCGATCGAGGCGCGCGCCGATGAGCTTATCGCGGTGGAGAGCGAGAACACCGGCAAGCCGATCGGACTGACCGCCAGCGAGGAAATCCCGCCGATGGTGGACCAGATCCGCTTCTTCGCGGGCGCCGCGCGCATGCTCGAAGGCCGCTCGGCCGGTGAGTACATGGACGGCATGACGTCCATCGTGCGGCGCGAGCCGGTCGGCGTCTGCGCGCAGGTCGCGCCCTGGAACTACCCGATGATGATGGCCGTGTGGAAGTTCGCCCCGGCCATCGCGGCGGGCAACACCGTCGTCCTCAAGCCGTCCGACACCACGCCCGCCTCCACCGTGCTGCTCGCCGAGATCCTCGGCGGCATCCTCCCCAAGGGCGTCTTCAACGTCGTCTGCGGCGACCGGGACACCGGCCGGGCGATGGTCGAGCACCCGGTGCCCGCGATGGCCTCCATCACCGGTTCGGTGCGCGCGGGCATCGAGGTCGCCGGATCGGCCGCCAAGGACGTCAAGCGGGTCCACCTCGAACTGGGCGGCAAGGCCCCCGTCGTGGTCTTCGAGGACACCGACATCGCCAAGGCCGTCGAGGACATCGCCGTCGCCGGATTCTTCAACGCCGGGCAGGACTGCACCGCGGCCACCCGCGTCCTGGTCCAGGAGTCGATCCACGCGGAGTTCACCGCGGCCCTCGCCAAGGCCGCCGCCGAGACCAGGACCGGCCTGCCGGACGACGAGGACGTGCTGTACGGGCCGCTGAACAACGCCAACCAGCTCGCCCAGGTCAGCGGCTTCATCGAGCGGCTGCCCGCGCACGCCAAGGTCGAGACCGGCGGCCACCGGGTCGGCGAGCGCGGCTACTTCTACGCGCCGACCGTCGTGTCCGGGCTGCGGCAGGACGACGAGATCATCCAGCGCGAGGTCTTCGGCCCCGTCATCACCGTCCAGTCCTTCACCGACGAGGAGCAGGCCGTCGCCTGGGCCAACGGCGTGGACTACGCGCTGGCCTCCTCGGTGTGGACCAAGGACCACGGGCGCGCCATGCGGATGTCCAAGCGGCTGGACTTCGGCTGCGTGTGGATCAACACCCACATCCCGCTGGTCGCCGAGATGCCGCACGGCGGCTTCAAGCGGTCCGGCTACGGCAAGGACCTGTCGGGCTACGGCTTCGAGGACTACACGCGGATCAAGCACGTGATGACCTCGCTGGACGGCTGAGCCGGCCGTCCGGCCTCCCCCGCGGGCGGGCCCGCGGGGGAGGGGCGGTCAGGCGCGGCGCCGCAGCAGCCGCTGCAAGGCGTCCAGCCGGTTCGTGGTGATCGCGTCCACGCCCAGGTCGAGCAGCCGGGTCATGTTGCGCTGCCAGTCCGCCGTCCACGCGCCGACCAGCAGCCCGTTGTCCGCGGCCCACCGTACGGTCGTGGCGTCGATCAGCCCGAAGCGCAGATTGATCCACCGCGGCTTCAGCTCGTCCAGGAGCGAGCGCGGCGGCGGGGCCACCGTCGTCCAGGTCATGGCGATCTCCGCCGACGCGTCCAGGTCGCGCACCGTCAGCATCGCGCCGAGCCCGCCGCAGTAGTAGACGCGGTCGCCGACGCCCGCCTCCGCCACCGCGGCCACGGTCGCCTTCACCTGGCCGACCGAGGTCAGGTCCAGCATCATCCGGCCGCCGCCGGGGTGCCGCAGCAGCTCGGCGAAGGCGTCCGCCAGGGTGGGCACACGGCCGTCGGTGAGGTCCACGACGTCGTTCAACGACAGGTCGCCGACCGCCTCCGGCACCTTCCACAGCCGCTCCAGCGTCTCGTCGTGCAGCAGCACCGGCACGCCGTCGGCGGTCAGCTTCACGTCGACCTCCACCGCGCCCGCGCCCTTGAGCAGCGCCGACCGCACGGAGGGCAGGGTGTTCTCGCGCTCGTGGTACGGATCGCCCCGGTGGGAGACCGCGACGGTCACCGCCACGCCGCCGTGTACGCGTCGATCTCGGCGGCCAGCGCCCGCTTGCCCGCCGGGTCGAGGAAGGAGACCTCGACGGCGTTCTTGGCGAGCGCCGCGACCCCGGTGTGGTCCAGCTCCAGCAGCCGGGCGGCGACCGCGTACTCGGTGTTGAGGTCGGTGCCGAACATCGGCGGGTCGTCGCTGTTGACCGTCACCAGCACGCCCGCGTCGATCATCTCCCTGATCGGGTGCTGGTCGATCTCGGTGACCGCGCGGGTGGCGATGTTGGAGGTGGGGCAGACCTCCAGCGGGATGCGCTGCTCCGCGAGGTGATCGAGCAGCCGCCGGTCGCGTACCGCGCTGGTGCCGTGGCCGATGCGCTCCGCGCCCAGTTCGTTGATCGCGTCCCAGATCGTCTCGGGGCCCGTCGTCTCGCCCGCGTGCGGCACGCTGTGCAGACCGGCGGCGCGCGCCCGGTCGAAGTACGGCTTGAACTGCGGCCTCGGCACGCCCAGTTCCGGGCCGCCCAGACCGAAGGAGACCAGGCCCTCGGGGCGCAGGTCGAGCGCCAGGTGCGTGGTCTGCTCGGCGGACTCAAGGCCCGCCTCGCCGGGGATGTCGAAGCACCAGCGCAGGGTCACGCCCAGCTCGGACTCCGCGGCCTTGCGCGCGTCCTCGATGGCCTCCATGAACGCCTGCTCGTGGATGCCCCGCCGGGTCGAGCTGAACGGGGTGACGGTCAGCTCCGCGTAGCGGATGTTCTGCCGCGCCATGTCCCTGGCCACCTCGAAGGTGAGCAGCCGTACGTCCTCGGCGTCCCTGATCAGGTCGACCACCGACAGGTAGACCTGGATGAAGTGCGCGAAGTCCTTGAAGGTGAAGAAGTCGGCGAGGGCCGCGGGGTCGGCGGGGACCGCGGAGTCCGGGTGCCGGGCGGCCAGTTCCGCGACGATCCGCGGTGACGCGGACCCGACGTGGTGGACATGCAACTCGGCTTTCGGAAGTCCGGCGATGAAGGTGTCGAGGCCGGAGCCGAAGCCGGGCGCGGTGTCGGGCATGCGGGGGTCCTCCCAGGGGTCCGATCGGTGCGGTTCATCGTAAACGGCACCGGGAAACGGCGCTGGGACGGCGGGCGGCGACGCCGTGACGGCGGGCGGCGACGGCCGACGTCGCACCATGGCCCCCTGACGTCCCCCGGTCACGCCGCCGGGGATCGCCGCGACGGCCGGATTCACACAGAATTCGTCGCGTAACCAAAAGGCAACAACGGAATCACTTGTTGAAGGACAGCTCCTCTGCCAGGATCGGCGATCAATCCAGAGTTTGGCCACGCCGCCAGGAGTGGGCGCGGAGGCGAGGAGAACGTGATGGACCACGTGACGGACGTGGCGAAACGGTTCGCGGGCGGAGCCCAGTACATCGACGGCCGCCCGCGAACCGGCGGCAGCGGCGACACGCACTCCGTCGTGGACCCGGCGACGGGCCGCACGGTGTGGACGTACGCCACCGCGGGACCCGCCGACGTGGACGCCGCCGTCGCCGCCGCGAAGGCCGCGCTGCCCGGCTGGGCGGCCACCGCGCCCGGCGAGCGCTCCGCCGCGCTGCACCGGCTGTCCGCCGCCCTCGACGCGCGCGCCGACGAACTCGCCCGCGCCGAAACCCTCCAGTGCGGCAAGCCGATCAAGCTCAGCACCGAATTCGACGTACCGGGCACCGTGGACAACGCCGCGTTCTTCGCCGGGGCCGCCCGCCACCTGGAGGGCAAGGCGGCAGGCGAGTACAGCCCGGACCACACCTCGTACGTGCGCCGCGAGCCGGTCGGCGTCATCGGTTCCGTCGCCCCCTGGAACTACCCGCTCCAGATGGCCGGGTGGAAGATCCTCCCGGCGGTCGCGGCGGGCAACACCATCGTGCTCAAGCCGTCGGAGCTGACCCCGCTGACCGCCCTGATGTTCGCCGAGGCCGCCACCGAGGCCGGAATCCCGGACGGCGTGCTCAACATCGTCACCGGCACGGGGCAGGGCGCGGGCGAACACCTGGTCACCCACCCCGACGTCGCCATGACGTCCTTCACCGGCTCCACCGCCGTCGGCACCCGGATCGCCCGGCTCACCGCGGGCACCGTCAAGCGCCTGCACCTCGAACTCGGCGGCAAGGCCCCCTTCGTGGTCTTCGCCGACGCCGACCTCGACGCGGCCGTGCACGGCGCGGTCGCCGCCGCCCTGATCAACAGCGGCCAGGACTGCACCGCCGCCACCCGCGCCTACGTCCAGCGCCCGCTGTACGACGCCTTCGTGACCGCCGTCGCCGACCTGATGGCGACCGTACGGCTCGGCGACCCCGCCGACCCGGCCACCGACCTCGGCCCGCTCATCTCCTTCGCGCACCGCGACCGCGTCGCGGCCGTCGTCGAGCGGGCCCGTACGTACGCCACCGTCGTCACCGGCGGCGCGGCGCCCGGCGGCGGGCTCGCGGCGGGCGCGTACTACCGGCCCACGCTGCTCACCGGCGCGCCGCAGCACAGCGAGGCCGTCCAGCAGGAGATCTTCGGCCCGGTACTGGCGGTGCTGCCGTTCGACAGCGACGATCAGGGCCTGGCGTACGCCAACGACACCCCGTACGGCCTGGCCGCCTCCGCCTGGACCCGCGATGTCTACCGGGCCGGGCGGGCCGCGCGGGAGATCACCGCGGGCTGCGTCTGGATCAACGACCACATCCCGATCGTCAGCGAGATGCCGCACGGCGGAGCGAAGTCCTCGGGCTTCGGCAAGGACATGTCCACGTACTCCTTCGAGGAGTACACGCAGGTCAAGCACGTGATGTTCGACAACACCGCGGTGGCGCGCAAGGACTGGCACCGCACCGTCTTCGGAGACCGATAGCGGAAGGGCACCACCCATGGAGCAGTACGAGACCCTGTCCCCGCCGGTGCGCGCGGCGATACTCCGCAGCATGACCGGCGGGCGCGGCGCCCTCGGCCGCCGGACGCTGCTGCGCGCCGCGGGGCTGGGCACCGTCGCCACGGCGGGACTGACGGCGTGCGGCATCCCGGCCGCGGGCCGCAAGGGCGACACCACGGCGTCGACCGACCACTCGGCGCAGGAGAAGGTCGTGAACTTCTCCAACTGGGACCAGTACATCGACGTCACCGACGACGGCAAGCACCGCCCGAGCCTCGACCAGTTCACCAAGGCCACCGGCATCAAGGTCGACTACACCGAGGACATCAACGACAACGTCGAGTTCTTCGGCAAGATCAAGCCGCAACTGTCCGCCGGCCAGGACACCGGCCGCGACCTGATGGTGCTCACCGACTGGCTCGCGGGCCGGATGATCCGGCTCGGCTGGGTCCAGAAGCTCGACCCCTCGAACCTGCCGCACGCCTTCGCCAACCTGGAACAGCGCTTCCGCAGCCCCGACTGGGACCCCGGCCGCGCCTACTCCTACCCCTGGGCCGGCATCCCCACCTGCATCGCCTACAACAAGAAGGTCACCAAGGGCCGCAAGGTCACCTCGGTGTCGCAACTGCTGGACGACCCCGCGCTCAAGGGCAAGGCCGCCATGCTCTCCGAGATGCGCGACACCGTCGGGATGACGCTGCTCGACATGGGCAAGAAGCCGGAGACCGTCACCGACGACGAGTACGACGCCGCGCTCAACCGCATCCAGGGCGCGGTGGACAAGGGGCAGATCCGCAAGTTCACCGGCGGCGAGTACACCGACGGCCTCAGCAAGGGCGACATCGCCGCCTGTATCGCCTGGGCCGGTGACCTGGTGCAGCTCAGGCTCGACGACCCGAACATCGAGTACTCCTTCCCGGCCGCCGGTTACATGACCTCCACGGACAATCTGCTGATCCCCGCCAAGGCGCGGCACAAGACCAACGCCGAGCGGCTGATCGACTGGTACTACCAGCCGCGGATCGCGGCCGAACTGGCCGCCTACACCACCTATGTGTCACCGGTGATGGGCGTCCGCGAGGAACTGGCCAAGATCGACCCGTCGCTCGCCACCAACCCGCTGATCATCCCGAACGCCCAGATGAACGCCACGTCGCACGCCTTCCGCTCGCTCAGCGAGGACGAGGACACCCGGTACGAGGCGAAGTTCTCCAAGCTCACCGGCGCCTGACCGGCGCTCCAGCAGCCCGCACTCCCCGACGACTTCCGGGACACCTCATGACGACCCCCAAGACCCCGGCCGACGACGCCGTCAGCCTCACCGGGATCAGCAAGACCTACGGCTCCTTCACCGCCGTCCACCCGCTGGACCTCGCCGTGCCCGCCGGTTCCTTCTTCGCTCTGCTCGGCGCCTCCGGATGCGGCAAGACCACCACCTTGCGCATGATCGCGGGCCTGGAGGACCCCTCCTCCGGCTCCGTACGCCTCGGCGGCCAGGACGTCACCGCCCTGCCGCCGTACAAGCGCCCGGTCAACACCGTCTTCCAGAACTACGCGCTCTTCCCGCACCTCGACGTCTACGAGAACGTCGCCTTCGGGCTGCGCCGCCGCGGCATCAAATCCGTCAAGAAGCAGGTCGGCGACATGCTGGACCTCGTCCAGCTCGGCGCGCTCGCCCGCCGCAAGCCGCACCAGCTCTCCGGCGGCCAGCAGCAGCGTGTCGCCGTGGCCCGCGCGCTGATCAACCAGCCGCAGGTGCTGCTGCTCGACGAACCGCTCGGCGCGCTCGACCTCAAGCTGCGCCGCCAGATGCAGCTCGAACTCAAGCGCATCCAGACCGAGGTGGGCATCACCTTCATCCACGTCACCCACGACCAGGAGGAGGCCATGACGATGGCCGACACCGTCGCGGTGATGAACGCCGGACGCGTCGAGCAGATGGGCGCGCCCGCCGACCTCTACGAGAACCCCGCCTCCACCTTCGTCGCCAACTTCCTCGGCACCTCCAACCTCATCGAGACCGAGGTGACCGGCGTCAGCGGCGGCGAACTCCAGCTCACCGCCGCCGGACAGAAGCTGACCCTGCCCGCCGCCCGATGTCGCGTCGACGTGACGACCGGCGGCCGGGTGCTGGCCGGGGTCCGCCCCGAGAAGATCACCCTGGCGCACAGCGACGACGAGCACGAGATAGCCGAGAGCCGCAACCGGGTGCGCGGCCGGATCGTCGACTCCAGCTTCATCGGCGTCTCCACGCAGTACGTCATCGACAGCCCGGTCTGCCCGGAGCTGGAGGTCTTCGTGCCCAACGTGGAACGCGACGGCCGCCTGGTGCCCGGCGCGCCCGTCGTCCTGCACTGGAACCCCGAGCACACCTTCGGCCTCGACGCCGACCAGGACATCGACGCCGGTACCGACACCGACGAGGGGGAGGCCGCCGCATGAGCGCAGCGACCGCGCCCGTCACCGGGCCGCCGGCGCCGGCCGAGGCGGCCCCGCTGCCCGCCGCCCTGAAGAGGGCCGCCCGCAGACGGCGGCGCATCCCGTATCTGCTGCTGCTCGCGGGCGTCGCCTGGCTGCTGGTCTTCTTCGTGGCCCCGATGGTCTACCAGGCGTCGACCTCGGTGCAGACCGGCTCGCTCGACGACGGCTTCAAGGTGACCTGGCACTTCGCCACGTACTGGGACGCCTTCCACGAGTACTGGCCGCAGTTCGTGAAGTCGCTGGTCTACTCCGGCATCGCCACCGTGCTGTGCCTGGGCATCGGCTACCCGCTGGCGTACACCATCGCCTTCCGGGCCGGACGCTGGCGCAATCTGGTGCTGATCCTGGTGATCGCGCCCTTCTTCACCAGCTTCCTGATCCGCACCCTGGCGTGGGAGACGATCCTCGCCGACCAGAGCCCGCTGGTGTCGTTCCTGAACCACATCCACCTGCTGGACGTCACGTCCGCGCTCGGCATCACCGAGGGCAACCGGGTGATGGCCACCCCGCTGGCAGTGGTCTGCGGCCTGACGTACAACTTCCTGCCGTTCATGATCCTGCCGCTCTACACGTCCCTGGAGCGGGTCGACGGCAAGCTGCACGAGGCGGCGGGCGACCTGTACGCGACCCCGTTCACCACCTTCCGCAAGGTGACCTTCCCGCTGTCCATGCCGGGCGTGGTGGCCGGCACCCTGCTCACCTTCATCCCGGCCTCCGGCGACTACATCAACGCCGAGTTGCTGGGCTCCACCAACCAGAAGATGATCGGCAGCGTCATCCAGTCGCAGTTCCTGCGGGTGCTGGACTACCCGACGGCCGCCGCCCTGTCGTTCATCCTCATGGCGGTCATCCTGGCGATCGTCATGGTCTACGTCCGCCGCGCGGGAACGGAGGAACTGGTCTGATGCGTCCGATCCGCTGGCTGCGCAAGAACCTCGTGGTGATCGCCGGGGTGCTCACCCTGACGTACCTGATCGTGCCCAACCTCGTGGTGCTGCTCTTCTCCTTCAACAAGCCCAACGGCCGCTACAACTACACCTGGACGCGGTTCTCCACCGACGCCTGGCAGCACCCCTGCGACGTCGCGGGCATGTGCGACTCCCTCACGCTCAGCCTGAAGCTGGCCGTCTACTCGACCATCGGCGCCACCGTGCTCGGCACGATGACCGCCTTCGCGCTGGCCCGCTACCGCTTCAGGGGCCGCGCCACCACCAACATGCTGATCTTCCTGCCGATGGCGATGCCCGAGGTCGTGATGGGCGCCTCGCTGGGCACCCTCTTCCTCAACATGCGCATCCAGTTCGGCTTCTGGACCATCCTCATCGCGCACATCATGTTCTGCCTGAGCTTCGTCGTCGTCGCCGTCAAGGCCCGCGTGATGAGCATGGACCCCCGTCTGGAGCAGGCCGCGCAGGATCTCTACGCCACCCCGACGCAGACGTTCCTGCGGATCACGCTGCCGCTGGCCGCGCCCGGTATCGCGGCGGGCGCCCTGCTGTCCTTCGCGCTCTCCTTCGACGATTACATCATCACCAGCTTCAACGCGGGCAACACCGTCACCTTCCCGATGTTCGTGTGGGGCTCCGCGCAGCGCGGCACACCGGTCCAGGTCAATGTGATCGGTACGGCGATGTTCGTCATCGCGGTGCTGCTCGTACTGGCCGGGCAGCTTCTCGGCAGCAGCCGCAGGAGGGCGCGCACCTGACCCGTACCGCCCCCGTATTCCGGACGCAGACCCGCGCATCACGAAGGTGTGAGAACCATGGACGCAGCCCGCTCGCTCGCCGAGGCCGAGCCCCGACCGTACTGGCTGGACGACCCCGGCAGGCCGCAGGCGCACCCCGCGCTCACCGGCCACGACAGCTGCGATCTGCTGGTGGTCGGGGGCGGTTACAGCGGGCTGTGGACCGCGCTGCTGGCCAAGGAGCGCGATCCGCAGCGGGACGTGGTGCTGGTCGAGGGGGACAGGATCGGGTGGGCCGCCTCCGGGCGCAACGGCGGCTTCTGCGCCGCGAGCCTCACCCACGGCGCCGCCAACGGACTCGCCCGCTGGCCCGACGAATTCGACGCGCTCCAGCGGCTGGGCGACCGCAATCTCGACGCCATCGAGGAGGCCGTCGCCCGCTACGGCCTGGACTGCGACTTCGAGCGGACCGGCGAGATCGACGTGGCCACCGAGCCGCACCAGTACGACGAACTGCGCGAGGCCGCCCAGGAAGGCGCCGAGCACGGCCTGGACGCGGAACTCCTGGACCGCGACCAGGTCCGCGCCGAAGTCGACTCGCCCACCTTCCTCGGCGGCCTGTACAACCGGCGCGGCGTCGCCATGCTGCACCCCGCCAAGCTCGCCTGGGGCCTGGCCCGCGCCGCCGCCGACGCGGGCGTACGGATCTACGAGCGCACCCCGGCCCGCGACCTGGCCGGCTATGGCACGGCGCTGGGGGTGCGCACCCCGTACGGCAGGGTGACCGCCCGCCAGGTGGCGCTCGGCACCAACGTCTTCCCGTCACTGGTCCGCCGGGCCCGCCCGTACACCGTGCCGGTCTACGACTACGCGCTGATGACGGAGCCGCTGACCGAACAGCGGCTCGCGGCGATCGGCTGGCAGGGCCGCCAGGGACTGAGCGACAGCGCCAACCACTTCCACTACTTCCGGCTCAGCGCGGACAACCGCATCCTGTGGGGCGGCTACGACGCGGTCTATCCGCGCGGCGGCCGGATGCGCGCGGAGTACGACCAGCGGCCCGAGACCTTCCTGAAGCTGGCGGAGCACTTCCGCACCTGCTTCCCGCAGTTGGAGGACGTCCGCTTCACCCACGCCTGGGGCGGCGCGATCGACACCTGCTCGCGCTTCTCCGCCTTCTTCGGCACCGCGTACGGCGGCCGGGTCGCCTACGCGGCCGGGTACACCGGGCTGGGCGTGGGCGCCACCCGCTTCGGCGCCGACGTGATGCTGGACCTGCTGGCGGGGGAGGAGACCGAGCGGACCCGCCTGGAGATGGTCCGCAAAAAGCCGCTGCCGTTCCCGCCGGAGCCGCTGGCCACCGTCGGGATCGGCATCACCCAGTGGTCGCTGGCCCGCGCCGACCGGTCGGGAGGGCGGCGCAATCTGTGGCTGAAGGCGATGGACCGCGCCGGGCTCGGCTTCGACAGCTAGGGCCTGATCCGCCGGACAGGCCCTGGGGCCGCCCGGCGCGGACCCGCGGTGGTCCCCCGGCGCACAACCGGCATACGGCGTGAGCCACTTCACTACCAATGAGTAGCGAAACCCGCGTAATGATCGGCCCCCAACCCGCTCTCTTCCATGACAGCGACCGTCCACAGCGGTCGTCGGGCGGAAGAGACGGAGGAGCCGGTCATGGTCAGCACCGGTGCGAAGAGCGCGGTCGAGTGGCTGGTGTCGGTGGCGGTGGATCCGGTGAGCTGCCGGTGGGAGTGGGAGCGCAACCCCCTCGGGGTCACGCTGCTGCCCGCCGGGAAACTGTGGGACGTCCTGATCCTCACCGGGGATCTCGGCTACCCCACCCTGGACGTCCTGACCCGGCTCGTGGAGCGGCCGGGCCCGGTGCTCGCCGACTTCGGCGACTCCCGGATGGGGTTCTTCGTACCGCCGGGCACGGCGGCGCGCTGGCTGGCCACCGGCGTACGGACGGCGGGCCGCGGCACCTGGATCGTCGTGCCGTATCCGGGCCGGGCGACCGGCGGGGTGCGGTGGCTGGTGCCGCCGGACGGCAGCGGACACCTCACCGACCCGGTGCTGCTCGAACTGGCCATGCACGAGGCCGCCGCCCAGATCGCGGGCGGCGGCTGAAGGACGCACCGCGGAGCGAGCCCACCGCGCGGTGCTTGTGACCACCTCCCCGGCCTGGGGAGACTGACATGAGACAACGACGGAAGGGTCAGCCCGTGACGACCAAGCACATCACCCACTGGATCGCAGGCAAGGGCTGGACCGGCGGCGCGGAACGGCACGCAGACGTGTACGACCCGGCGACCGGCGCGATCACCGGGCAGGTGGACCTCGCGTCCGCCGACGTCGTGGACGCGGCGGTCGACGCCGCCCTCGACGCGTTCCAGCAGTGGCGGCACACCTCGATCGCCAAGCGCACCGGCGTCCTCTTCGCCTTCCGCGAACTGCTCAACGCCCGCCGCGACGAACTGGCCTCGATCATCGTCGCCGAGCACGGCAAGGTGCACTCCGACGCCCTCGGCGAGGTCGCCCGCGGCATCGAGGTCGTGGAGTACGCGTGCGGCATCCCGCAACTGATCAAGGGCGGCTTCACCGAGCAGGCGTCCACCGGCATCGACGTCTATTCGATCCGCCAGCCGCTCGGCCCGGTCGCGATCATCTCGCCGTTCAACTTCCCCGCCATGGTGCCGATGTGGTTCTTCCCGCTGGCCATCGCCGCGGGCAACACCGTCGTCGTCAAGCCGTCGGAGAAGGACCCCTCCGCCGCCAACTTCATGGCCGGGCTCTGGCAGGAGGCGGGCCTGCCCGACGGCGTCTTCAACGTCGTGCACGGCGACAAGCCCGCCGTCGACCGCCTGCTGGAACACCCCGACATCAAGGCCGTCTCCTTCGTCGGCTCCACCCCCATCGCCCGCTACGTGTACGAGACCGGCACCCGGCACGGCAAGCGCGTGCAGGCCCTCGGCGGCGCCAAGAACCACATGCTGGTGCTGCCCGACGCGGACCTGGACCTGGCCGCCGACGCCGCCGTCAACGCGGGTTTCGGCGCCGCGGGCGAACGCTGCATGGCGGTCTCCGTGCTGGTCGCCGTCGACCCGGTCGGCGACGGCCTGGTCGAGCGGATCAAGCAGCGCGTCGCGGGTCTGACCGTGGGACCCGGCTGCGCCGCCAGCTCCGAGATGGGCCCGCTGGTCACCGGCGTGCACCGCGACAAGGTGACCGCGTATCTGGACTCCGGCGTCGCGGACGGCGCGGAACTGGCCGTCGACGGCCGCAAGCACCCGATCTCGGGCGCGGAGACCGCCGACGGCTTCTGGCTCGGCCCCACCCTCTTCGACCGCGTCACGCCCGGCATGTCCGTCTACGACGACGAGATCTTCGGCCCGGTGCTCTCCGTCGTCCGCGTCGCCTCGTACGAGGAGGGCCTGGCGCTGATCAACGCCAACCCGTACGGCAACGGGACCGCGCTGTTCACCAACGACGGCGGCGCCGCGCGGCGCTTCCAGCACGAGGTCGAGGTCGGCATGGTCGGCATCAACGTGCCGATCCCGGTGCCGGTCGCGTACTACTCCTTCGGCGGCTGGAAGTCCTCGCTCTTCGGCGACACCCACGCCTACGGCGAGGACGGGGTCCGCTTCTTCACCCGCGGCAAGGCCGTCACGCAGCGCTGGCTCGACCCTTCGCACGGGGGCATCAATCTGGGCTTCCCGACGAATAGCTGACCGTCGGTCCGTCGGCGTCCGGACCGTCGGCGTCCGGACCGTCGGCGTCCGGTCCGCCGACGCCCGGACGGTCGGCGCTCGAACCGTCGGCGTCCGGTTCGCCGGCTTCCGGCGCGTGGCTGAACAGCCCGGCCGCCGCCACCCACGCCACCAGCGTGACCGTCAGGAACCAGCTCGCCAGCACGTCCAGCGGCCAGTGGTAGTCGCACCACACCAGTGCGACGCCCACGGCCGCCTGGAGGGCGAGGGTGAAAACGGTCAGCGCGGTCCTGGCCGCGGGGCGGCGCACATACGGCAGCAGGAGCAGCAGGGCCAGGCCGTACGCGACGGCGGAGGTCGCGGCGTGACCGGAGGGGAAGTAGCCGTAGCCGTCGAGCCGGGGCAGGAGGCGGCCGGGCGCGGGCCGGTGCACCGCGGACTTGACCGTGTCGACGACGACCGGCAGCAGCGCCATGGCCACGCAGGCGGCCAGCGGCGGCAGCCACCAGCGGACGACGGCCGCCCGCCGCCCGAGCACCGCGGCGGCCACGACCGCGACGAGCAGGACCGGCACGGCCACCTCGATGTCGCCGAAGTCGCTCACGACCTGCGCGGTGCCGTGCACGCCCGGATGCGCGGCGGACGCCCGCCGGAACCAGCCGAGTACGGTCCAGTCGCGGCCGACCAGCCGCCCGCCGGTCTCGACCTGCCAGGTGAGCAGGGAGAACAGGGCGGCGCCGACGGCGCTCAGCAGCAGGAGAAAAGTCAGCCGCCCCGGAACAGGGGGGAGAGTTCCGGGGCGGCCAGGGCGACCGCCGTGCCGCTCGTCCCGGGGGGTGTGGGACGAACGGCCGACCGATCGGCGAGGAGTGCCGGGGCCTACGGTCCCGGCGGTGTCG
The DNA here is from genome assembly GCF_042955955.1 of Streptomyces sp. NPDC008317. Taxonomy (NCBI): domain Bacteria; kingdom Bacillati; phylum Actinomycetota; class Actinomycetes; order Kitasatosporales; family Streptomycetaceae; genus Streptomyces; species Streptomyces sp. NPDC008317. The sequence continues at coordinate 66,438 of NZ_JBIBFQ010000004.1, read as the reverse complement.
TGCGCGAGGGCACTGCTGAGCCGGTGTTGGGGATACACCGGCGCGGTGTCGCCCGTGGTGATCTCCTTCGGAGACCGCCCCGAGCGGGGTGTTCTGCTCAGACCGTACGTCACCGGGAGGGCCACAAGGCCAGGGATCACCCCTCCGCCATCAGGCCCGCACACGTTCTTCACGTCCCCCCATTCCTTACCGCCGGTCACACCCCGGCGAAGGCCCCCTCGATGATGTCGAGGCCCTCGTTGAGCAGATCCTCCCCGATAACCAGCGGCGGGAGGAAACGCAACACGTTGCCGTAGGTGCCACAAGTGAGGACAACCAGGCCCGCACTGTGACACGCGCGGGCGATCGCGCCGGTCAGCGCCGCGTCCGGGGTCGTGGTGCCCGGCTCGACCAGTTCCACCGCGATCATCGCGCCGCGCCCGCGGACCTCGCCGATCGCCGGGAACTTCTCCTGGAGCGCGGTCAGCCGCGCCTTCATCACCTCGCCGATCCGCCGCGCCTTCGCCGCGAGGTCCAGCTCCTTCATCGTCTCGATCGCGCCCAGGGCCGCCGCGCACGCCACCGGGTTGCCGCCGTAGGTGCCGCCGAGGCCGCCCGCGTGCGCCGCGTCCATGATCTCCGCGCGGCCGGTCACCGCCGCCAGCGGCAGACCGCCCGCGATGCCCTTCGCCGTCGTGATCAGATCCGGCACCACGCCCTCGTCCTCGCACGCGAACCACTGACCGGTACGGCAGAAGCCGGTCTGGATCTCGTCCGCGACGAACACGATCCCGTTGTCCTTCGCAAACTGCGCGATCCGCGGCAGGAAGCCCTTGGCGGGCTCGATGAAGCCGCCCTCGCCCGCGATCGGCTCGATCACGATCGCCGCCACGTGCTCCGCGCCGATCTGCTTGGTGATCATGTCGATCGCCTGCGCCGCCGCCTCCTCCGCCGCGTGCTCCGGCCCGGTCAGCCACCGGAAGCCGTACGCCAGCGGCACCCGGTACACCTCGGGCGCGAACGGCCCGAAGCCCTCCTTGTACGGCATGTTCTTCGCGGTCAGCGCCATCGTCAGATTCGTCCGGCCGTGATAGCCGTGGTCGAACACCACGACCGCCGGGCGCTTGGTGTACGAACGCGCGATCTTCACCGCGTTCTCCACCGCCTCCGCGCCCGAGTTGAACAGCGCCGTCTTCTTCGCGTGGCTGCCGGGCGTCAGCTCGTTCAGCGCCTCGGCGACCTCCACGTACCCCTCGTACGGCGTCACCATGAAGCAGGTGTGCGTGAAGTCGGCGAGCTGCGCCGTGGCCCGCCGCACCACGGCCTCCGCGCTGTTGCCCACCGACGTGACCGCGATCCCGGAGCCGAAGTCGATCAGCCGGTTCCCGTCCACGTCCTCCACCACGCCGCCCCCGGCGCGCGTCACGTACACCGGCAGCGTCACCCCCACCCCGTTCGCGACCGCGGCGCTCTTGCGCGCCGACAGCTCCTGCGACTTCGGGCCGGGAATGCTGGTGACCAGCTTGCGTTCCTGCGGAAGTGCGGTCATGGCGGGTGCTCTCCTCAAGCCGGGCGGCGGTGTCTGTGCGGTGTCTCTTCGGATCTCTTCGGACTTTTCAGCTCTTCCCGCAGGCTAGGCCGCGTCCCGGCCCGCCCGCATACGCCGATAGGTAACACTGCCCACCGACGATTCGCCGTAACGGCCAGTGCGCGCGCCGCGGCGTGCCACCGCCCGCCACCGGCAAGATCCTTTTACGGCGGTAGCCGCTCGACTACATTGAGCGCATCGTCGGCGACGAGGGGCGAGGGGCACGCACCATGGATGCCATGGATCACGAGGGCGCGCACGGGTACGGCCACCGGCCCGAGGTGCCGCCCCGGCCCGCCGGGACACCGGCGCGCCCGGCCGCCGCGCCCCCCGTGCCCAAACAGGCACCGCCGATGTCCGAGACCGAGCGCTGGCTGCGCACCCCCCGGATCTCCGACGCGCCCGGCGTGTACGCCTACGGACACGTGCCCAACGAAGCCGACCGGGTCCCCGACGGCCGCGTCCTCGGCCGCGCCGCACTCGCCCTCCTCGCCGGAATCCTCATCTGGTCCCTGCGCAACAACGGCTTCCTGCCCTGGTGGCAGTTCCCGCTCAAGATCCTGACCCCGCACAGCTGGTCCTTCAGCGGCCACCAGTCCCGCCCCGAGGTCTTCACCCAGAACCTCTACAGCGTGCTGTCGGCCGCCGTGATCGTCTGGATCACCGGCAGGCTCGGCAACTGGGGCGAGGCGGCCCGCCGCTTCCTGAACACCCCCGCGCGCCGCGGCTGGTTCGCGCTCGCCGCGGGCGCCCTGGTGTGGCAACTGAGCTGGACGGGCTACGTGCCCCTCCTCGACACGGTGCTCGACCTCTTCCCGTACTCGTGGATAAGCGGTGGCGGCAACCCCAACCGGGCCGCCGCGGTCACCTACGCCATCTACGCCCTCGTCGCCGCGCTGATCGCCTGGCCCTGCGCCACATTCGGCGGCTGGTTCGGCATCCCCGGCTGGCAGCCCGACGACACCGCGGGAACGCGCCCCGCCGCCCCCTCGTACACCCGCACCGGCGCCGACCCGTTCGGGGAGACCCCCGCGGACTGGCCGGAACTGCGCGCGGCCGGGCGCTCCGACGCGGCCGACCGGCTGGCGCGGGATGTGGGCCTGGGCCGGATGAACGACGTGGACTGCGTCCGCGTCCGGCACGCGTGGGACGAGACCCGGCAGCGCCCCCGCGAGGTCCTGGCGTTCACCGACGAGGTCCGGCGCCTCGGCGGCGGCGCCTGCCTCCACCCGTCGGGCGAGCGCGACCTGCCCGCCCGCACCGCCCCGCACGACCTGCTCGGCGGCCAGGTCAGGATCGGCCGCGGCGTCGAGGACGACCGCAACGGCTTCCAGTACCGCGGCTCCGGCATGGCCCTCGACCCCGCACTGCTCGGTACGGGACTGCTCGTCGTCGGCCCGCCCGGCGCCGACAGGACCCGCCGCGTCATGCGCCCGGCGGCCGAGTCGCTCTGCCTCCAGGCGCTCACCGGCACCGCCGCCGTGGTCGTCGTGGCCGGCGCGGACACCGACCTCGGACCGCACGAGGCGTACGACGTCGTCATCGCGCCCGGCGACCCGGCCTCCCGCTACAGCCTCGACCTGTACGGCGGCACCACCGACCCCGACATGGCCGCCTGGCTGCTCGCCGAAGCCCTCGTCGACGGCCCCGAGGCCGAACAACGCCGAGCCGTCGCCGCCCTCGGCCAGCTCCTCGGCCCCTACGCCGCCGCGCACGGCCGTTTCCCCCCGGTGCCGGTGCTCCGCGAACTGCTGGACGGCGCCCCCGAGGCGTACGAGGACCTGCGCCGCGCCGTGGACGCGGCGGGCGCGCCCGCGCTGCTGCGCGAACTCGACGCCAGGCAGCGGCAGTCCGCCCGCACCGGGGACATCGGCGGCGACCTCGCCAACCGGATCGCGCTGCTCGACCGGCCCGCCTTCGCCGGCTCCTTCGGCGCCCCCGACCGGGCCCGGCCGTTCTCGATGGAAGCGCTCGTCCACCCCATCCGGGTGCGGATCGAACTGCCCGAACGCGGCCACGCCGAAGCCTCCCGGATCCTCGTCCGGCTGCTGCTCGCCCAGTTCACCGCCGCCGTCCGCGCCCAGCGCACCTGGACCCGGTTCGTCTGCCTGATCGTCGACGACATCGGCCAGGCCGTCACCGCGGAGACCGTCCGCGCGCTGGCGGCCCTGCCGTCCACCACGGCGGGCATGGTCCTCGGCCTGCGCACTCTGGCCGACGTGCCCGAGCACCTGCGCGGCCCGCTCGTCGCCGCCGCGGGCTGCCGGATGTCCCTGGCCGGGGTCACGCCGTGGGACGGCAAGTTCTTCGCCGAGTCCTGGGGCACCACGCGGGTGGAGACCCGCGAGGTCACCCGCGCCGACCAGTCGGGCGGCATGGCGCAGCGCGTCAACCGCGTGGCACGCCGGATGATCACCGGCCGGGTCGTCACCGCCGACGCCGTCACCGTCCGCGAGGTCGAGCGCGAACGCTGGTCGGCCTCCGACCTCGCCCACACCGTGCCCGCCGGGCAGGCCGTCGTCTCGCTCACGACCACCGCGGGGGAGAGCGCCCCGCCGGTCCTGGTGGACCTGCGGGGGTAGCACCGAGGGCGTGCGGGCCCGGCACCGGGGGCGGCGGATGGCGTGCGGCCCGGGCGCCGGTGGCACCGGCAGGGCGTGCGGGCCCGGTTGGGTCGGGCGGCGGCGGGGCGTGCGGGTCCGGTCGGGTCGGGCGGCGGCGGCGGGGCGTGCGTGTCCGGTATTGGCGGCTGGCGTCAGGGCAGCGCTGGACGGTGCGGCACAATTGGGGGTGGCGACCGCTCCCGGTCGGCCAAAAATCGGCCTTCTCCCGTACCAGGCACCTATGCCCCTCACGCTCGCGTCCCTCGCCCACCACTCGGTCCTCAAGCTCACCGTCCTCGCCGGAGGCGACCGGCTGGGGGACACCGAAGTGCGCTGGGTCCACACCAGCGAGCTGGACGACCCGGGACCGTACCTGGAGGGCGGCGAACTGCTGCTCACCACCGGCCTGAAACTGCCCGTGGACGACGCGGAGCACATACGCGCGTACGTGACGCGGCTGGCGGCGGCCGGAGTCGTCGGCCTCGGCTTCGGCGTCGGGGTCGGCCACGACGCCGTGCCGCCCGCCCTGGTGGCCGCGGCGGAGACCGCCCGGCTGCCGCTGTTCGAGGTGCCGCGCAAGACCCCGTTCATCGCCATCAGCAAAGCCGTCTCCGCGGCCGTCGCCGCCGACCAGTACAAGGCCGTCACGGCGGGCTTCGAGGCCCAGCGCGAACTGACCCGCGCCGCCCTCGCCCCCGACGGCACCGCCGCGCTCCTCAGCCGCCTCGCCCAGCACCTCGACGGCTGGGCCGCGCTCTACGACGCTTCAGGCGCCGTCCTGGCCGCGGCCCCCGACTGGGCGGGCCGCAGGGCGGCCCGGCTCGCGGGCGAGATCGACCGGCTGCGCGACACGCCCGCCCCGGCCAGCGCCGCCGTCGCGGGACCCGCGGGCAGCGAGGACCGCGTCGAACTCCAGTCGCTGGGCACCGGCCGCCGCCCCCGCGGCTTCCTCGCCGTCGGCACCGAGGAACGCCTCGACACCGCCGCGCGCTACGTCGTCCACGCCGCCGTCGCCCTGCTCACCCTCTCCCTCGAACAGTCCCGCACCCTCCAGGACGCCGAACAGCGCCTGGCCGCGGCCCTGTTGCGGATGCTGCTCGCCGGGGAGCCCGGCCACGCCCGCAGCGTCGCGGGCAAGCTCTACGGCACCCTCCTCGACCACCCGGTCCGCGTGCTCATCGCCGAACCGGCCGAGGCCCACGCCACCGCGGGCGCCGACGCCGTCACCCTCCTCGGCGAACGCGCCGAGGCCGTCGCCTCCCGCTCCGGCGACGCACTCCTCGCCGTCCGCGAGGGCCCCCGGCTGATCGTGCTCGCCGCCGAGGAGTCCATGGCCCTGTCCACCGCCGCCGACCTCGCCGAGGCCGAGGACGCGCTGGCCGCGGGACTGTCCGCGCCCGTACTCCCCGCCGAGGTCCCCGAGGCCCACCGCCAGGCCGAACGCGCCCTCGCCGTCGCCCTGCGCCGCGGCCGCAACCTCGTCGAGCACGGCGAGGTCGGCGCGGGCTCCGTCCTGCCCCTCCTCGCCGACGACGCCGTCCGCGCCTTCTCCGAAGGTCTGCTGCGGCCGCTGCGCGACCACGACGCCACCTCCCGCGGCGACCTCGTCGCCTCCCTGCACGCCTGGCTCTCCCACCACGGCCAATGGGACGCCGCCGCCGCCGACCTGGGCGTCCACCGCCACACGCTCCGCTACCGCATGCGGCGCGTCGAGGAAATCCTGGGCCGCTCGCTGGACGATCCGGACGTGCGGATGGAGCTGTGGCTGGCGCTGAAGACCGGGCCGTGAGGCGCTGGCCCGCGGTCAGCCCTGCCGGTTGTCGGCCAGCAGCCGCGCGGCCATGCTCTGCGCCTGCCGCTCGGCGTCCCGCGCGTCCGAACGCCGCCTCGCCAGCAGGGACTTGGCCCGCAGCGCGGTCACCCGGTCCTGGTGCGGGCGGTCGGCGAAGAGGCTGTCCAGCAGCGACTCGGCGGCGGACAGGTGCCCCTCGGCCCGCGACCGGTCACCCGCCAGTTCACGGGCGCGGGCCAGCAGCAGTTCCAGGCGCGGCAGCAGCGGGCACCGGGAGCCGTAGACGTCCACGGTGGCGTCGCGCGCGCGCAGCAGTTGGACCGCCGCCGCCTGGACGTCCCCGGCCGCCAGCAGCACATGGCCCTCCGCCGTCCTGAACCGCGCGTAGAGATGCGGCCGTTCGACGTTCGCGCGCTCCACGAAGGGCCGCATCGCATCGATGTGCCGTTGGGCCCGGGTGATGGCCCGATACCACCGGTCGTCGCTGTACGGTTCCCGTTCGGCCCACTGCGAGCCGGACGCGTACTGCGCGAGGCTTGTCGCGAGCAATTCGGTGAGGGCCAGGTACAGATCGAAGTGCTCGCGTGTCGCGGCCGTGGCCAGAGACGCGAGGTCGGCCTCGGTGCCGCTGTCGGCGGCGCCGAGGCGCAACCGCAGGAGTGCCTCCTCGGCCAGCGGCACAGCGGCACCGATGGCGGACGATGACACTTCGTCCCTGGCGGCCGCGATCGAGGCGTCGAGGAACGAGTCCCGGCAGCTGTCGAGGAGTTCCGCCGTCATGTCGTCCCTGCGACCTGCCCAGGACGACGGCTCCGGCGACCGGCCGTACGACCGGGACGCCCGGCTGAGGTCGCCGGTCACGAACCCGTGCCTCAGGAGACCCTGGCCGACAAGGCGCCGACCACGCCGAGACACCGTCGGCTCCAGCCTCAGGAATTCCTCCTTCGCCGAATCCAACGAGCCACACCACAGCGCGAGTTCGGCTCTGGCCAGCGCGGCCTCCTCCTTCGCGGAAGGCGAACCGCGCCCGGCGCCGGGAGCCGCCTCGATCTCGGTGCAGCGCTCCAGCGCCTGCCGCACCAGGCCGCGCGCCATCCGTGCCCGCAGGGAGATGATCCGCCAACTCTGGCGCTCGTTGGGGATGAACAGCGACCTCGACAGGGGCCTGTCGTCGCCCAGCGCGATCAGGGCCAGCCGTTCGGCCTCCGCCGCGGAGCCGTGCAGCAGCTGATACCGGCTCCAGTTCACGAGCAGCGTGAGGATGGGGTCGGTGGTGGGGAGCACCTGGTCCTCGCGGGTATCCATGACCCGCCCGACCAACTCGCCGAACGGCGGCCCACTTTCATACGCGGCCCAGGTCGCGGGATCGGGGGTCGGCTCCGGGTAGAAGCGGGACAGGGTCCCGACCAGCGCGCGCCGGAAGCGCGCGGCGTCCTGGCGGGTCACCCGGGCCCGCACGGCGGTACGGGCCGACTCGGTCAGCCGCAGCGCCGTCCCGTCGACCTCGGCCAGATTGCCTTCCACCAACCGTGCGGTGTCGACGGGGAGTTCGGAGGACGGACCGCGTCCCTCCGGCCACGACGCCCACAGCGCGGACACCGTGGCTCCTGTGACGCCGTCGCCGGTGTCGAGGAAGTCCAGCAGCCACAGAGTGAGCAGCAGGTCGGGGCTGAGGGGAAGCACCGGAGAGAACGGACCGGCGTCGGCCGCCTCCCGCGCCGTGAAACCCGCCGTCACCGACGCCACGTCCCAGATCCGCGCGCGGCCGAAGGACGAGGCCGTGGCCAACAGGGGCCTGCCGTAAGTGCCGTTGAAGGCGGCGACGGCCACCACACGGCTGGTGTCCCCGGTGGCGACGGTGCCGACCGGCTGAGCGGACGCGGTGTCCCAGAGCGTGACCGTGCCCTCGGCGTCGATCGCCGCGACCAGGTCGGGCCGGCCGTGGACGTGGACGGTGGTGAGCGCCTCCACCTGTCCGAGCCGTGCGGGCAGGTCGCTGTCGACCTCCTCGCCGCTGGCGGCGTCCCTGACGTGGACGGTGCGGTTCTCCGGCGGGTGGTCCCCGGTCACGTGGAGGCAGAGCGGCCGTGCGCCGGGGCCGGTGAAGAAGGTGAGGGCGCGGACGCGGCCCACCAGGGGGGTGAGGGCCGAGCCGAATTCGGTGCCGGTTCCGGGGTCCCAGCAGCGCAGGGCGACGTCAGGGCCCGCCGTGACCAGGACGAGCCGTCCTTCCGCGTCGGTGAAGGTCGTCAGGAGGTGCGCCCCGGACGACGGGCCGGCGACGAGCGTGCGCGTCCGTGTGCCCGCAAGGAGGTCCCAGAGGGAGACGGCGCCGCCGATCCCCGCGACGGCGGCCTGCGGACGGCCGTTGGCGTCGGGGAAGACGGTGAGCGTCTGCACGGCGTCGGGGCCGCCCTCCAGCGGTACGCCCGGGCCCGCGCTCCCGGCCGCGTCCCACAGGTGCGCGCCCTGGCCGTAACCGGCCGCCACCAGCCACACGCTGCCGCCCCAGACGTATCCGGCGAGGCCCCGGTCGCCCTTGGCGGTGGCCCACTCGTAGAGCGGCAGGACCGGTTCGTCGGGGCTGCCGAACAGGCGGCCGAACTCGGCCCGTACGTCGATCGCCTGGAGCGCGCCGGGGTTGGTCGGCATGCGCTGGGCCAGTTCGTAGAGCCTGCTCGGGGTGGAGCGGTCCAGCGCCAGCAGGTCGGGCTCGATGTTCGCGGTGAGGTGGTCCATGATCTCGGCGCGGGTCAGCTCGCCGAGGGTGACGACGGTGCCCAGGCTCGACGGGTCGCGAACGCCGTCGAGGGAGGCCACGGTGAACAGCACGGAGCCCCGGCCGTACGGGGGAAGGCATCCCTCCAGCGCCTCGCGCAGGCCCTCGCCGTAGGACCGGACCCGGTCGAAGATCAGCAGCCAGTCGCGGTGTGCGCCCAGGCGTGCCCACAGGTCCGTGGGGGGCGCGGAGCGGTGCTCCCGGTCCGGGGTGAGCGCGGACTCCAGCGCGGTCAGCCCTTCGCGCAGGCTCTGCCGGGTCCGTGCGTCGATCCGGTGGACGAAGCTGTGCCGGGGCCCGTACTTGCGGACGTACTCCTGCACCAGGCGGGTGCGGCCCGACCCGTTCGCGCCGACGACGACGGCCACCGAGGGCATGCTCCAGCCGCGGTCCGCCGTGCGGTCGGCGGGGGAGGGTCGCAACGTCCTTTTCAGGGTGTCCAGTTCGGGGGCGCGGCCGATCATCCGCTCGGGATCGGGCGGGGTGGTGACCGGCGGGACGGGGAGGAGGTGTTCGGGGTGCGGGACGGTGGAGGCGTGCGGCGTCGCTGCCGCCCCCTCGTGCGGCCCGGCGTCGAGCACGTCCAGGGCGCGTCCCTCGGCCGCTGCCGTCAACTGCCGTGCCAGCGCCCGGTGCTGGCCGCCCGCGCCGCTGAGGACGGCGGCGGCGACCTCGGCGAAGGGGAGGCTGCGTTCGGGCAGGAGCCGGCCGGAGGCGCCGTTCTCGGGGGCCGCCGCGGGGGCCGAGGCGGCGTCGACGGCCAGGGAGGCCAGCGCCCGGAAGTCCAGGGTGCCGCCGAAGGTCGCGGCGACGCGGCCGGAGACGCGCGCGAGGACGTCGTCCAGGACGTGCAGGGATTCGGTACGGGTCAGCTCGGCGAGCAGCGCGTCGCGGACGCCGGGGGCGAAGTCGTAGACGACCTCGTCGGGGTCGGTGGGCGGTGCGGGCGCGGCAGCGTCATCGGGGGCCGGGCCGCGGCGCTCGATCAGGCCGGAGAGGAAGAGTTCGGCGAGGTCGGTCTGGCCCGAGCCGGGGACGGTGGCCTGCTGGACGAGCCGCATGACGGGCAGGCTCAGCGGGGCCGCCGCGAGGTGGCAGGCGAGGCGGAAGGCGTCGGGGGAGCAGCCGGAACGGAAGCGGGCGACGCGCTCCGCGGGGCCCGGCGGCTCCGAGGGGGCGGCGGCGCGCGCGGGCCGGGGCGCGCCGTGTACGGGCGCCGCCAGCATCGGGGACCAGCCGGGCACGCGGCCCGCGACCAGACCGGCCCAGGGTGCCAGCCAGGAGCCGTCCACCTCCATCACCGGCAGCCAGCGCACGCCGTGCGGGCGGGCGCCGCGCGGCAGGCCGGGCACGGCGGCGGCCGTCCGTACCTCGGCGACCGGCCGCGCCGCGTCGGGCACCCGCAATTCGACGGGCGCCGTACGCAGCGCGGTGCGGTGCCACAGCCTGCGCGGCAGGACCTGGAGCGCGGCCACCGGGCGTTCCCGGCCCGCGCGGGCCAGGAATTCGGGCAGCTCGTCGCCGTACCAGGCGGGGCCGACGCCGTCGGTCAGCACGAGCAGCAGCGCCCGGCCGGCGGGGTCCTCCAGGGCGCGGCTCCAGCGTGGGCCCGCGGGACCCGCCGGGGCCGCCGGGCGGGCGGACTTGCGGCGGCGGAAGGGGGACAGGCGCGGCGCGGGGCCGTCGGTCGACAGCGACCAGCACCGTACGTCGCCGAAGGCGCCGTGCCGCTCCAGCACCGTGCACAGCTCGGTGGCCAGGCGGTGCCAGACCGCCATCGTGGCGCCGGTGTCGATCAACAGGTCGACGGAGAAACGGCGTTCGCTCGCCGGCCGCCAGACCGGCAGCAGATACTCCGCCTCGCCGGTCGCCTGGGCGGTGGCCTCCTCGTCGAGGACCGCGGGTCCCGGCGCGGGCACGGACTGGCGCAGCGGGCGCAGGGCGCGGGCGAGGTCCAGGGAACCGCTGAGCGCGGGCGGCTGGGTGACCCGCACGACATGCGCGGCGGGGCCGCCGGGCGCGGGCGCGGCCTTGGTGAGCGAGTGCAGGCCGACGCGCAGGGCGGGGGTGGCGGGCGCGGCCGGTGGGCGGCGCGGTCCGGGTACGGGGTCCGGTGCGCGCTCCCGCTCCGCCGGTTCGGAGCCCGGCCGTACGGGGTCCGGTTCCGGTGCGACCGCCCGCGGCGGCTCCTCCGGGCCGCCGCCGTCCACCTCGTCGGCCCCGTCTTCCGCCGTCAGTCCGGCCAGCCGTGCCAGCCACACCACGTCGGCCATTTCGACAGCCGTGGGGCCGTCCTCGTGGCCGCCGAGGAGCCCGGCCAGTACGGCCCTGAGCCCGTCGGGGTGCTCGGGTGGCCGCGGCGGTGGCGGTGGCGGTGGGGGCATGGCGGGCGCGGGTCAGGACTCGTTGAGGGGGCGGAGGAGGACGCTCTCGATGAACTCGCGGTCCTGCCGGCCCGACCACAGGCCGCGGTCGGCCATCAACAGAGCGTTCAGGAGCTGGTCGTTGGCAAGCTCCGCGCCCTCCTCGCGCTGGCGGCGCAGGAACTCGGCGATGACCGCGGCGCGTTCGGCCGCCGCGCCGGGGGCGCCGGGTCCCAGGTGCGCGGTGACCATCGCGGCGAGCCGGTCCGCGTCCGGCGGCTGGATCTCCAGCCGGACGCAGCGACGCAGGAACGCGGCCGGGAACTCCCGCTCGGCGTTGCTCGTCAAGACGGTGAAGGGGAACTGAGCACAGCGCACCGTCCCGCCAGTGACGGTGGCCGTCCGCGCACCGTCCGCGGTCATGACTTCCTGATCACCCGGCCCCAGCCGGGCGAGTTCCGGAATCCCGAATTCGCCTTCCTCGAAGACGTTCAGCAGGTCATTGGGCAGATCGAGATCACTCTTGTCGATCTCGTCGATGAGCAGCACCCGCGGGTGCCGCCAGGGCAGCAGCGCCGTGCCGAGGGGACCGAGCCGCAGATAGCGGCCGACGGGCGGCGGCTCCTCCCTGCCGGTGCCGCCCCCGGTGCCGTCGGTCCCCGCGCCGCCCGTGCTCCCCGCCGGACCGCGTCCCATGCCCGCGTCGTGCAGACGGCCGATCGCGTCGTACGCGTACAGGCCGTCGCGCAAGGTGGCGCGGCTGGTGATCGGCCAGCGCAGCACGGGACCGAGGCGCAGTTCGTGGGCGACCGCGTAGGCGAGTGTCGACTTGCCGACTCCCGGCTTGCCCGTGATGAGCAGGGGGCGGCGCAGGTGCAGGGCCAGGTTGACGAGCTGCACCTCGCGCCGGTCGGCCTGATAGGCGACGGCCTGGCGGTCGCGGCCGAGCCGCCGGGCGGTCGCGCCGTCCGCGCCCGGTCCCGTGCCGTCGGCGGGCGGCGGGGGCAGTTCGCCGGGGTCGCCGTACTCGGTGCCGAAGGCCCGCCAGGCGGGGGCCTCCGGCAGGCCGTCGATGCCGTCGTGCGGGGTGCCGGTACCCCGGTACACCCACCAGTCGTCGCCGTTCGCCGTCACCGCACCGCTCCTTGTCCTCTGCGTCCTGTGCGTCCTGTGCGCGTCGTCCGCATGTCAGGCCATCCCCGCGTACGGCGTGTCCTGGTCGGCGTCCACGCTGTCCGGGTCGTCCCAGAGCAGCGTGATGTTGTTCCGCACGTCGTCGGCGCCCGCCGTCCTGCCGTACTTGCGGCAGCGGTGCACGGTCTCCGGCAGGTCGAGCAGCCGGGCCGGGGGGTGGGCGCGCAGCGCCGTCACCAGCTCGCGCGGGTCGCCGGGGTCGCGCCGCCACAGCATGACGGGCACGCCCTCGGTGTACAGCGCGTCCTTCACGGCCGCGAGCAGGTGCGCCGAGAGCCGGTCGTACGGCACGGTCAGGCCGAGGCAGGCCAACTCGGGCTGCCGTACGAGGGATTCGGTCAGCTCAGTCGCGGCGGACCGCCCGTGCAGCCGGGGCCAGGAGATCCTGCCGAGCGCGTCGTCCGCCGGGTCCGCCTCCCGAGCCCCGGTTCCGGCCGTGTCGCCGTTCCCGCCGCCGTGCGGGGCCGCCGCCGCTCGCTGCGGGTCCCGGCGCAGGTGCTGCCAGCGCTGCCGCCACGCGCCGATGACCCAGGAGTCGGTGTACCGCTCCAGGGACCGTACGACGACGGGGTGGTGCTGGCCGAGCGGGGTACGGGTCGGCCCGGCCGACCACAGCTCGGCGCTGTAGCCCAACAGGGCCTCGGGCAGCAGGAATTCGACCCGGACACCGCCGCCCGCGCCGCGGACCTCGCGGGCCAGTTCCGTCCACGCCGACATCCGCGCGCTGCCCGCGCCGGTCAGCTCGCTGCGGCGGAAGGGCTCGCTGGGCGGCAGCGCCGCCACCCGGCGCAGCGGGCCGCCGTGCACGGCCTGCCGGTAGTAGGCGCCGCGCAGTTCGTAGCTGCCGTCCTCGACATGCTCGGGGCCCGCGGCCTCGACGCGGATCTGCACGATCAGCCGGTCGGCGGCCTCCGGGCTCTGCGCTCCGCCGCCGGCCGTCCCGGTGTCCCCGGCCCGGCCGCCGCCCAGCGCGCCGAGCAGCTCGCGCAGCGCCGCCCAACGGGCGTACGCGGCAAGGTCGGTGTCGGCCGTGACGGAGCCGAGGAAGCGCAGCAGCGGTACCGCCCGGCCCGCGTCGCCGCCGGGGCCGCCGCCCCGTAGGTCGGACAGGCGCACCAGGATCTCCGGCAGGGTCTCGCGGCCGGTGAGCAGCGCGGTGCCGGGCGCGCCGTGCGGGACATGGCGCGCGAGCTGGGCGGGGGAGGGGAGATGCGGGAGGTCCGCGCGCAGCGCGGTGAGGACGGCGAGCGAGGCGTCGGGCGGCAGGGGCGCCGCGCCGGTCAGGCCCAGGACGGCCAACTCCAGCCACGGCAGGGCCTTGTCGTACGGCGCCTGACCGCGCAGCGCCGCCCGCAGCGCGTCCAGTGCCGCGTCGGGGTCGGGGCGGGTCTCGATCGCGCCGACGAGATTGCGCAGGTGGGCGCGGGCGACGAACTCCTCGCGGACGTCGAGCCGGAAGCGGGCCCGGCGCGCGCCCCGCGCGCCGCCCGGACCGTACGGCCGCGGCTCGTGGCGCTCCGCCGCCTCGTCCATCCGCTGGAGCAGGTCGAGCCGGTCGCCGTGCCGGGACAACTGCGGGAAGTCCTCCAGCAGTTCACCCAGCAGCTCGGCCGCGCCGACCGGCCACGGACCCCCGTCGGCCGCCGGACCGGGACCGTCCCCGGCCCTGCCCACCTTGCCCAGCAGGCGCTTCGCCGTCCACTTCCCCTCCACGGAACCCATCGCGCTACGCGTCCCCCCAGCCGCCGATCGCCCGCCCGACCAGGTCGCGCAGCCGCTCCAGGGCCCGGTCGTCCGGCACGATCTCCTCCATCGCCGTGAACAGGGCGCGCCACGCGGCCCCCTCGTCCCGGAACCGGCGGCAGCTCAGCACCAGCCGGAAGAGGTGGTCCCGGCGGCCCGGCCGCTCCTCCACCTCGAAGGAGTACGGCAGGCCGAGGTGGTCGCCCATCCGGTCGAGCAGGTCGTAGCGGTTGTCCGCGCGTCCCAGAGAGGGGAACGCCAGCAGGGCGTCGACCAGTTCCATGTCGGTGGGCGGCGGGCCGGGCGCGGCGGCCGTCGCGGCGGAGCCGGCCGGGGCGTCGGCGATACCGAGGAGGCCGCGCAGGGCCGAGACCGGGGTGCACCAGCCGCCCCGGTCGTCCTGGTACGAGCGGCTGCCCTTCACCACACCGACCACGAGACCGGCCCGGTCGAGCAGCATGCTGCCGCTGAAGCCCTCGCGGACGCCGTCGCCCAGCACCCGGAAGAAGTCGCCTGATCTGGCTCCTGTGCGCAGCGCGAGCGAGTCCGGCTGGACACCGGGGGAGGGGGTGAACTCCGAGTAGCCGAGCGCCGTCACCTCGGTGCCCGGCTCGGGGTCGCTGGCCGCGAGCGACGCGACGGGGTGCCCGGACCACCCGGCCACGGTCAGCAGCGCCAAGTCCGGATACGGGTGGAAGCGCCCGCCGTCGCTGTGCGGAGGCACCGCCCGTACGCCGTCCGCCGCCACGGGACCACCGCCGGACGGGTGACGTACGACGATTCCGGCCGCTCCGGCCACCACGTGCGCGGCGGTGACGACGAGCCCGTCCCGTACGAGGAAGCCGCTGCCCCGGAAGGTCCCGCCGATCTCCAGCCACACCGCGCGTAAGTGCGCCTCGCCGCCCAGCGGCCCGGCGCCCCACCAGGCGACGGCCCCAGCGCTCACGGCTGTCCGCCGGACCCGGAGCCCGTGTCCCCGGCCGGGCCGGTCCCGTCCGCGGCGGCTCCGACCATCGCCGTGACGGCCGCCCCAGCCGCTTCAGCCGCCCCAGCCGCCACGGCCGCCTCGGCCGCTTCCGCGCGGGCTCTGCGCGCCGCCAGGTCCCAGGAGAGCCGTACGGTCAGGCTGGCCTCGCTGCCCGCCTCCGCGATGATCCCGAAGAGCTGGCCGGACTTCACGGCCAGATTGAGGCCGAATTCGACCTCGAAGGCGTCGGGGGAACCGGCGGCGCCGCCCTCCGTCACCGTTTCGGCCGCCCAGCGGCCGACACTGCGGACGGTGTCGCGCACCTGGCCGAGGCTCAGGGCGACGGCCGAGCCCAGCGCGGCGGCGCGGCGGCCGACGTCGACACCGACGTCGCCGTACGCGTCGGCGCCGCCCGCGCCGGAGGCGGCCTCACCGGGCTGCCGGAAGGTGAGGTCGCCGATGACCTCGGCCTCCACCGTCGAGCCGTCGCCCAGGTCGATCGTCACGGTCTCCGTCATGGCGTTCCCTCCCCGTCCCGCCAGCAGGATAGAGGCGCCCGAGGGCACGCCGTGCGGCTTTCCCCACCTGCCCCCCGACCGAAGCCGCTGCCGCCGACCGGCCGTACCCCGGCCGTACCCCGGCCCTCCTGAGGCCGTACCCGACGCCGTCCGCCCGCGCGGCCCCTGGCCGGAGCCTCACCAGCCGCCGCCGGAAGGCTTCCGGTCACCCCGCCGGGCCACTGCCGAACGCGGCCGGTCCCCGTGAGCCCTGCCCCTGCCGCCCCCGGCCCTGGCGCCCCACCGGACGCCGTCCGGTACGCCCCGTCCGGCCGCCGCCGGGCCCCGGCGGTACCCGGAAGACCGGCCCCCTCGCAGCGCCGGGCCATTCCGGCCATTACGGCGCGCGTCAGTGGGCACGTACTACGTCGTGGACAACGTGCGGTGTCCGCGGGCGCGCCTACCGTGAGAGACGGGACGGCAGCACAATCGAACTTCTGAAGGGCGGGACCCACCGTGACAACGACAGGCGCAGCCGCGTACGCGTTCTGGCTGGCGGGCCGTGAGGCCACCGGTACGGACACCTTCGATGTGACCAGCCCGTGGGACGGCGCGGCGGTCGGCCGGGTGAGTGTGCCGACGGACGCGCAGGTCGAGGAGGCGGTGGCGGCGGCAGCGGCGGCGCAGGACGCGTTCTCGGCGACGCCCGCCCATGTGCGCGCGGCGGCGCTCGACCACGTGTCGAAGCGGCTCGCGGAGCGGTCGGAGGAGGTCGCCCGGCTGATCACGGCGGAGAACGGCAAGCCGATGAAATGGTCGCGCGGCGAGGTCGGCCGCGCCGTGTCCGTCTTCCGCTGGGCCGCGGAGGAGGCCCGCCGCTTCAACAGCGGCGAGGCGCAGCGGCTGGACACCGACGCCGGCGGCGTCGGGCGGCTCGCGCTGACCCGCCGCTTCAGCCGCGGCCCGGTGCTGGGCATCGCGCCGTTCAACTTCCCGCTCAACCTGGTGGCCCACAAGATCGCCCCGGCCATCGCGGTCGGCACGCCGATCATCCTCAAGCCCGCCCCCGCGACCCCGCTGTCCGCGCTGCTGCTCGGCGAACTCCTCGCCGAGACCACCGGCCTGCCCGAGGGCGCCTGGAGCGTGCTGCCGGTGGCGAACGACCGGATGTCCTCGCTGGTCCAGGACCCGCGGCTGCCGGTGATCTCCTTCACCGGCTCCGACACCGTCGGCTACCAGATCATGGACTCCGTGCCGCGCAAGCACGTCACCCTCGAACTCGGCGGCAACGCCGCCGCCGTCGTCCTCGCCGACTGGTCGTCCGAGGCCGACCTGGACTGGGCGGCGAGCCGGATCGCCACCTTCGCCAACTACCAGGCGGGCCAGTCCTGCATCTCGGTGCAGCGCGTCATCGCCGACACCGCCGTCTACGACGCGCTCGCCGAGAAGATCGTCGCCAAGGTGCGCGCGCAGGCGGTCGGCGACCCCGCCGACGACGCGACCGACGTCGGTCCGCTGGTCAGCGAGGCCGCCGCCGAGCGCGTCGCCTCCTGGGTCGACGACGCCGTCGGCAAGGGCGCCAAGCTGTTGACCGGCGGGGTGCGGGACGGCGCGAGCTACGCCCCGACCGTCCTGGCCGACCTGCCCGCCGACGCCGTCCTCGCCTCGGCCGAGGCATTCGGCCCCGTCCTGTCGCTGCACCGGGTGAACGGCACCGACGAGGCTTTCGCCGCCGTCAACGACTCCCGCTTCGGCCTCCAGAGCGGCGTGTTCACCCACGACCTCCAGGCCGCCTTCCGCGCCCACCGCGAACTGGAGGTCGGCGGCGTCATCATCGGCGACGCGCCCTCCTACCGCGCCGACCAGATGCCGTACGGCGGTGTGAAGGACTCCGGCACCGGGCGCGAAGGCGTCAAGTACGCGATGGACGACTACACGTACGAGCGCGTGCTCGTCCTCACCGGCCTGGACCTTTAAACACAGGACCTCCAGACACGGAACCTCCAGGCGCGGGACCGCTAGACACGGGACCTCCAGGCACCGGACTCCGAGCCCCGAGGGATTCGGCCGACCTCGCGCCGCGGATGGTCGGGTCGGCCGGATTCGGGTAGTACGGACAAGTAGCACCGGTTGGTAACCGGCTACCCGGAGGTGACGCAACCGTGTCCGCACCCACCGCACGCAAGGTCTCGGAGCGCGAAGCACGTCAGGTGGCGGAGGCCGCCAGAGAACAGGACTGGCGCAAGCCCAGCTTCGCCAAGGAACTGTTCCTCGGCCGCTTCCGCCTCGACCTGATCCACCCCCACCCGCTGCCCGCGGCCGAGGCGGTGGAGAAGGGCGAGGCGTTCCTCGACCTGCTCAAGGGCTTCTGCGAGACGAAGGTCGACGGCGCCAGGATCGAGCGCGAGGCGCGGATTCCCGACGAGACGATCGCGGGCCTGAAGGAAATCGGCGCCTTCGGGATGAAGATCGACACCGCGTACGGCGGCCTCGGCCTCACCCAGGTGTACTACAACAAGGCGCTGGCCCTCGCCGGTTCCGCGAGCCCCGCGATCGGCGCGCTGCTGTCGGCCCATCAGTCGATCGGCGTACCGCAGCCGCTGAAGATGTTCGGCACGCGGGAGCAGAAGGAGAAGTTCCTGCCGCGCTGCGCCCGTACCGACATCAGCGCCTTCCTGCTCACCGAGCCCGACGTCGGCTCCGACCCGGCGCGGCTGGCCACCAGCGCGGTCCGCGACGGCGACGACTACGTACTCGACGGCGTGAAGCTGTGGACCACCAACGGCGTCATCGCGGACCTGCTCGTCGTCATGGCCCGGGTGCCGAAGCCGGACGGCGGCGCCGACACCTACGAGGACCACAGGGGCGGCATCACCGCCTTCGTCGTGGAGGCCGACTCCGCGGGCATCACCGTGGAGAACCGCAACGCCTTCATGGGCCTGCGCGGTCTGGAGAACGGCGTCACCCGCTTCCACCAGGTCCGGGTCCCGGCAGCGAACCGGATCGGCGCCGAGGGCGCGGGCCTGAAGATCGCGCTGACCACCCTGAACACCGGCCGCCTGTCGCTGCCCGCCATGTGCGCGGGCGCGGGCAAGTGGTGCCTGAAGATCGCCCGCGAGTGGTCGGCCGCCCGTGAGCAGTGGGGCAAGCCGATCGCCGAGCACGAGGCCGTCGGCGCGAAGATCGCGTACATCGCCGCCACCACCTTCGCGCTCGAAGCCGTACTGGACCTGTCGTCCCAGATGGCGGACGAGGACCGCAACGACATCCGGATCGAGGCCGCGCTGGCCAAGCTCTTCGGCTCGGAGGCCGCCTGGCTGATGGCCGACGAACTGGTGCAGATCCGCGGCGGGCGCGGCTTCGAGACCGCCGACTCGCTGGCCGCCCGCGGCGAGCGCGCCGTCCCGGCCGAGCAGATGCTCCGTGACCTGCGGATCAACCGGATCTTCGAGGGCTCCACCGAGATCATGCACCTGCTGATCGCCCGCGAGGCCGTCGACGCCCACCTGTCCGTGGCGGGCGACCTCATCGACCCCGACACCACCCTGGGCGACAAGGCCAAGGCGGGCGCCAAGGCCGGCGGCTTCTACGCCCGCTGGCTGCCCAAACTGGTCGCGGGCCCGGGCCAGCTCCCGCACGCGTACGCCGAATTCGGGCCGCTCGCCGGACACCTGCGGTACGTGGAGCGCAGCGCGCGCAAGCTGGCCCGCTGCACCTTCTACGCGATGTCGCGCTGGCAGGGCCGGATGGAGACCAAGCAGAACTTCCTCGCCCGGATCGTCGACATCGGCGCGGAACTCTTCGCGATGAGCGCCGCCTGCGTCCGCGCCCAGCACCTTGCCGCGACCGGCGACCACGGCCGGGAGGCCCGCCGTCTGGCCGACGCCTTCTGCCACCAGTCGCGCATCCGCACCGAGGAGCTGTTCGCCCGGCTGTGGACCAACACCGACAGCACCGACCGCCGCCTCACCCGCTCCGTGCTCAACGGCGACCTCACCTGGCTGGAAGCCGGAATCGTCGACGCCAGCCGCGAGGGCCCGTGGATCGCGGAGGCCGAGCCCGGCCCGTCGCGGGCGGACAACGTCCGCCGACCGGTGCACTGACAGCCGCCACGGCAGGACAGAATGGCCCCATGACGGACGCTCTCGCAGACCCGCACTACCGCCCGTACACGACCGGAGAGGCGGCGGCCGGCGGCCGACGGGACATCGTGATCCTCGGCTCGACCGGCTCTGTCGGCACCCAGGCCATCGACGTGGTGCTCCGCAACCCGGACCGCTTCCGCGTCGTGGCCATCTCCGCAGCGGGCAGCCGCGCGGAACTGCTCGCCGAACAGGCGCACCAGCTTCAGGTGCATACGGTCGCGGTCGCGGACGAGGCCGCCGTGGAGCCGCTGCGACAGGCCCTGACCAGGCACTTCGGTCCCGGCAACGGGCCGGAGCTGCTGGTCGGCCCGGAAGCCGCCACCCAGGCCGCGACCCTGGAGTGCCACGCGGTGCTCAACGGCATCACCGGCTCGATCGGCCTGCGGCCCACGCTGGCGGCGCTGGAGGCCGACCGGGTGCTGATCCTCGCCAACAAGGAGTCGCTGATCGTCGGCGGCCCCCTGGTGAAGGCCGTCGCGAAGCCCGGCCAGATCGTGCCCGTCGACTCCGAGCACTCCGCGCTCTTCCAGGCGATGCTCGGCGGCAGCCGCGCCGAGGTCCGCAAGCTCGTCGTCACCGCCTCCGGCGGCCCCTTCCGCGGCCGTACCCGCGAGGAGCTGGCCGACGTCAAGCCCGCCGACGCCCTCGCGCACCCCACCTGGGACATGGGCCCGGTGATCACCATCAACTCCGCGACCCTGGTCAACAAGGGCCTTGAGGTCATCGAGGCGCACCTGCTCTACGACATCCCGTTCGAGCGGATCGAGGTCGTCGTCCACCCCCAGTCCTACATTCACTCGATGGTGGAATTCGTGGACGGATCGACGCTCGCCCAGGCCAGCCCGCCCGACATGCGGATGCCGATCGCGCTGGGTCTCGGCTGGCCGGACCGGGTCCCGGACGCCGCGCCCGCCTTCGACTGGTCGAAAGCCTCGACATGGGAATTCTTCCCGCTCGACGACGACGCGTTCCCGTCCGTCGCATTGGCGCGACATGTGGGTAGCCTCGGAGGCACCGCGCCCGCGGTGTTCAACGCGGCCAACGAGGAGTGCGTCGACGCCTTCCTCGCCGGCCGGCTGCCGTTCACCGGGATCGTGGACACCGTCGCGAAGGTCGTCGAGGAACACGGCGTGCCCGGGACGGGAACTCGACTGACCGTCGAGGACGTCCTCGAAGCGGAGGCGTGGGCCCGTGCCCGTGCCAGGGAACTCGCGAACGTGAACGGGAACAACGGGAGTGCGGACGTGAACGGGAACGTGAACACGAGCGCGTCGACATCGGAGGCAGCAGGCGTATGACCGCTCTCATGACGGTCCTCGGCATAGTGGTCTTCGCCGTGGGCCTGATGGTCTCCATCGCCTGGCACGAGCTGGGCCACCTCTCCACGGCCAAGCTCTTCAAGATCCGCGTGCCGCAGTACATGGTCGGCTTCGGCCCGACGATCTGGTCCCGGCACAAGGGCGAGACCGAGTACGGCTTCAAGGCCGTGCCGCTCGGCGGCTACATCCGCATGATCGGGATGTTCCCGCCGGGGGCGGACGGCAAGGTCTCCGCCCGGTCGACCTCGCCGTGGCGCAGCATGATCGAGGACGCCCGCTCGGCGGCGTACGAGGAGCTCCAGCCCGGCGACGAGACGCGGATGTTCTACACGCGCAAGCCGTGGAAGCGCGTCATCGTGATGTTCGCCGGACCGTTCATGAACCTGATCCTGGCCGTCGCGCTGTTCCTCGGCGTGTTCATGGGCTTCGGCATCAGCATGCGCACCACCGTGGTCAGCCAGGTCAGCGACTGTGTGATCTCGCAGGCGGACACCGCCAAGCGCGACGTGAACAACCCGTGCCTGCCCTCCGATCCCGTCGCGCCCGCCAAGACCGCGGGCTTCAAGGCCGGCGACAAGATCGTGGAGTTCAACGGCCACCCGGTCGGCGACTGGAACGCCCTGTCCAAGGACATCCGCGACGGCATCGGCCCGGCCAGCGTCATCGTGGTCCGCGACGGACAGCGGCTCACCCTGCACCCCACGATCACCACCAACACCGTCGCCAAGACCGACAGCGACGGCAACTACGTGGACGGCACGGTCAAGGCGGGCTTCCTCGGCTTCAGCCCGGCCAGCCACATCCAGCCGCTGGGCTTCACCGATTCCGTGAACCACATGGGCGACATGGCCAAACAGGGCGTGAATTCTCTGATCAGCCTGCCCAAGCGGATTCCCGACCTGTGGAACGCGGCCTTCAACGGCGCGCAGCGCAAGCCGGACTCCCCGATGGGCGTCGTCGGCGCCGCCCGCGTCGGCGGCGAGGTCTTCGCGCTCCAGGAGCCCGCCATCAACCGCGTCATGACCATGGTCATGCTCGTCGGCGGCTTCAACCTCTCGCTGTTCCTGTTCAACATGCTCCCGCTGCTGCCGCTGGACGGCGGCCACATCGCGGGCGCGCTGTGGGAGTCCGTCCGGCGCAAGGCCGCCAAGGTCTTCCGCAAGCCGGACCCCGGCCCCTTCGACGTCGCCAAGCTCATGCCGATCGCCTATGTCGTGGCCGGAATCTTTGTGTCCTTCACCTTGCTTGTCCTGATCGCCGACGTGGTCAACCCCGTCAAACTGAGTTCGTAATGGGATGAGGGGCGTGTGGGTCGTGGGCGGGGTGCCGTAACCTCGGTTATCGGAGCCCGCCCACGCGGGACCTCGATCCACACCTTGGGGATGCCACGCAATGACCGCGATTTCGCTCGGGATGCCAGATGTTCCGATCAAGCTCGCCGAACGCCGCAAGAGCCGTCAGATCCAGGTCGGGTCGGTCCCGGTGGGCGGGGACGCGCCTGTTTCCGTCCAGTCGATGACGACGACCCGTACCTCTGACATCGGTGCCACTCTTCAGCAGATCGCTGAGCTGACGGCTTCGGGCTGTCAGATCGTGCGGGTGGCGTGTCCGACGCAGGATGACGCCGACGCGTTGGCGACGATCGCGAAGAAGTCGCAGATTCCGGTGATCGCGGACATTCATTTTCAGCCGAAGTACGTGTTCGCGGCGATCGATGCCGGGTGTGCGGCGGTTCGGGTGAATCCGGGGAACATCAAGCAGTTCGACGACAAGGTCAAGGAGATCGCGCGGGCGGCTTCGGACGCGGGGACGCCGATCCGGATCGGTGTGAACGCGGGGTCGCTGGACGCGCGGCTGCTGAGGAAGTACGGGAAGGCGACGCCTGAGGCGCTGGTGGAGTCCGCGCTGTGGGAGGCGTCGCTGTTCGAGGAGCACGGTTTCCGGGACATCAAGATCTCGGTGAAGCACAACGACCCGGTCGTGATGGTCAACGCCTACCGGCTGCTTGCCGCGCAGTCGGACTATCCGCTGCATCTGGGTGTGACGGAGGCGGGTCCGGCGTTCCAGGGGACGATCAAGTCCGCTGTGGCGTTCGGTGCGCTGCTGTCGGAGGGTATCGGGGACACGATCCGGGTGTCGTTGTCGGCTCCTCCGGCGGAGGAGGTCAAGGTCGGTATCCAGATTCTGGAGTCGTTGAATCTGCGGCAGCGGCGGCTGGAGATCGTGTCGTGTCCGTCGTGCGGGCGTGCGCAGGTGGATGTGTACAAGCTCGCGGACCAGGTGTCGGCGGGTCTTGACGGTATGGAGGTCCCGCTGCGGGTCGCGGTGATGGGCTGTGTCGTCAACGGTCCGGGTGAGGCCCGTGAGGCCGACCTCGGTGTCGCGTCGGGCAATGGCAAGGGTCAGATCTTCGTCAAGGGTGAGGTCATCAAGACCGTGCCGGAGTCGAAGATCGTCGAGACGCTGATCGAAGAGGCGATGAAACTCGCCGAGCAGATGGAGGCCGACGGCACCATGTCAGGCGAACCGCAGGTGAGCGTCTCCTGACTGCCGAGCAGCCCGCGCGACCGGCCGCCGGGCCACGCCCGAACCCCGCGCCCGCCGCCCACCGGTGGCCGGACGCGGGGCGCGGCACGGCCCCGCGCGGTAAAGTGCGCAGATCATCCCAAGCCTGCTGCTCAAGCCAAGCCTGCTGCGGCCCGTACGGTGAGGCACCCACGTGTTGACCACATCGACTGCCAAGGTCCTCGAACCGGGCGATCTCGACGCCGCCCTCGCCGTACTCAACCGCGACCCGGTGGCCAACGCCTTCGTCACCTCCCGGGTCAATGTCGCCGGGCTCGACCCCTGGCGGCTCGGCGGCGAGATGTGGGGCTGGTACAGCGGCGGCAGACTCACCTCGCTCTGTTACGCGGGCGCCAACCTCGTACCGCTGTGCGCCACCCCCGAGGCCATCCGCGCCTTCGCCGAGCGCGCCCGCCGGGCCGGCCGCCGCTGCTCCTCGATCGTCGGCCCCGCGGAACCCACCGCCGACCTGTGGGCGCTCCTCGAACCCCACTGGGGCCCGGCCCGCGAGATCCGCTCCCACCAGCCTCTGATGACCACCCGCGCGCTGCCCGCCGACATCACGCCCGACCCGCTGGTCCGCCGCGTCCGGCGCGACGAGATGGACGTGATCATGCCCGCGTGCGTGGCCATGTTCACCGAGGAGGTCGGCGTCTCCCCGCTCGCGGGCGACGGCGGCCTGCTCTACCAGGCCCGCGTCGCCGAACTGGTCTCCACCGGACGGGCCTTCGCCCGCATCGAGGACGGCCGAGTCGTCTTCAAGGCCGAGATCGGCGCCGTCACCCGGCACACCTGCCAGATCCAGGGCGTCTGGGTCGCCCCCGAACACCGCGGCAAGGGCCTGTCGGAGACCGGCATGGCCGCCGTCCTGCACTACGCCCTGCGCGATGTCGCCCCGGTCGCCAGCCTCTACGTCAACGACTTCAACGCCCCCGCGCGGGCCGCCTACCAGCGGGTCGGATTCTCCGAAGTCGGCGCGTTCATGAGTGTGTTGTTCTGACCGCGCTCGAAGGCCGCGGGCGCTGGGGGTAGTGTCCCGGCCCATGGAGAACGTGGTGGTCGGACCTGTCGACCTCGGCGCGCGGGTCGACGAAGCCCTCGCCGTACAGGCGCTCGCCTTCGGGCTCGGCCCCGGCGAGGTCGCCATCCGGCGGCAGATCGTGCTCCGGCACCTCAACTACCCCGGTGCGCGGGCCCTCGGCGCGCAGACCGACGACGGACGGCTGGTCGGCTTCGTCTACGGGCTGCCCAACGACCGCGGCCACTGGTGGTCGAGCGTCGTCCAGCCGTACCTGCGGCAGCGCGGCACCGACGGCTGGCTCGACGACTCCTTCGTCATCACCGAACTGCACGTGCTGCCCGACTTCCAGGGCCACCGGGTCGGCCGCCGCCTGATCACCGAGATCACCGACACCGCCACCGAGCCGCGCAGCATCCTCTCCGCGATCGACGGCGACAGCCCCGCCCGCCGCCTCTACCACGCCCTCGGGTACCAGGACCTGGCCCGCCCGGTGCACTTCCCGAGCGCCGCCCGCCCCTACGCCGTGATGGGCGCGCCGCTGCCGCTGCTGCGGTAGAGCGCGGCGCGGGGCGGGCGCGCGTGGGGGAAAAGGGTTGTGCGGGCGCCCGGCGGCCCGGTTACCCTCGCCGCACCCCCGACCTTCACGGAGAACGCCATGGTCCTGCGCATGTCCCGGCTGATGCTCAAGACGCTGCGCGACGCCCCGGCCGACGCGGAGACCGCCAGCCACAAGCTGCTGGTCCGCGCCGGATACGTGCGCCGCTCGTCCGCCGGGATGTGGACCTGGCTGCCGCTCGGCAAACGCGTCCTGGACAACGTCGCCCGCGTCGTACGCGAGGAGATGGAGGCGATCGGCGGCCAGGAGGTGCTGCTGCCCGCGCTCCTGCCCCGCGAGCAGTACGCGGCCACCGGGCGCGCCGACGAGTACGGCGACCTGCTCTTCCGGCTCACCGACCGCAAGGGCGCCGATTATGTGCTCGGCCCCACCCACGAGGAGGTCTTCACGCAGATCGTGAAGGACCAGTGCACGTCCTACAAGGACCTGCCCCTGACCCTCTTCCAGATCCAGACCAAGTACCGCGACGAGGCCAGGCCCCGCTCGGGCGTGCTGCGCGGCCGCGAGTTCCAGATGAAGGACGCGTACTCCTTCGACACCGACGACGAAGGGCTCGCCGCGTCGTACCGGCTGCACCGGCAGGCGTACCTCCGGATCTTCGAACGCCTCGGCTTCGACTTCCGCGTCGTCTCCGCCGTCTCCGGCGCCATGGGCGGCTCCGCCTCCGAGGAGTTCCTGGCGCCCGCCGCCGCGGGCGAGGACACCTTCGCGGACTGCCCCGCCTGCGACTACGCCGCCAATACGGAGGCGGTCACCTTCACTGCCGCGCCCGGTGACGCGGCTGCCGCTGAGCACGGCCCCGTCGAGGAGCTGGACACCCCCGACACCCCCACCATCGAATCGCTCGCCGCCCGTCTCGGCGTGCCCGCCTCCGCCACACTCAAGAACCTGCTGGTCACGGTGGACGGCGAGATCACCGCGGTCGGCGTCCCCGGCGACCGCGAGGTGGACCTCGGCAAGCTCGCGGAACACCTCGCGCCCGCAGCCGTCGCACTCGTCACCGCCGAGGACTTCGCCGACCGGCCCGATCTCGTACGCGGCTACGTCGGCCCCCAGGGCCTGGGCGTCCGCTACCTCGCCGATCCCCGGATCGCCCCCGGCACCGCGTGGGTCACCGGCGCCAACAAGCCCGGCAGGCACGCCGCCAACGTCGTCTGCGGCCGGGACTTCACCGTCGACCGCTACCTCGACGTGGTCACCGTCCGCGCCGGTGACCCCTGCCCCCGGTGCGGCACCGGGCTCCGCCTCGACCGGGCCATCGAGATCGGCCACATCTTCCAGCTCGGCCGCAAATACTCCGACGTCTTCCAGCTCGACGTCCTCGGGCGCGACGGCAAGCCCGTGCGCGTCACCATGGGCTGCTACGGCATCGGCGTCTCGCGCGCCGTCGCCGCCCTCGCCGAACAGACCGCCGACGACGCGGGGCTGTGCTGGCCCGCCGAGGTCGCCCCCGCCGACGTCCACGTCATCGCCGCGGGCAAGGCCGAACAGACCGCTCTCGCGGAGGAGGCCGCCGCCGCGCTGCACGCCGCGGGACTGCGGGTCCTCCTCGACGACCGGCCCTCCCTCTCGCCCGGCGTCAAATTCACCGACGCCGAGCTCATCGGCGTCCCCACCCTCCTCATCGCGGGCCGCCGCGCCCGCGACGCCGTCGTCGAACTCAAGGACCGCCGCACCGGCACCCGCCGAGAGCTCCCCCTCCCCGAAGCCCTCGCCCTCCTCACCACCCCCCACTGACGGCTCGCCGCCGTGGCTGATCGCGCGGTGACGGCTCGACCCCGCCGTGCGGTCGGCGCGCCGCCGCCGTGGCTGGTCGCGCAGTTCCCCGCGCCCCTTCGGGGCTCGATCCCGTCGTGCGGACGGCGGTCGCGCGGGTCCCCGCGTCCCTGGAAAGGCGGCTCCTTGCGGGATCAGACCCACCCCCCGACTCAGCCCGTCCGGCGATTGAGGACTTTCGGGGAGGGGAGGGGCGGGGGCTAGAGCCAGGAGGCGAATTCGAGGAGGAGCTCGGCGGCTTCGCGGTCGCCGACGGAGAGGTACCAGACGCCGGCCTCGACGGCACGGAAGAGGGCCCAGCCGCGAAGGCGCTCGGGCTCGACCTCAAGAGAGGCGGCGAGCTTGGCGAGCCGCCGCCGGGCCGCGGCCCGGGAACCGGGCTGGGCGGCCAGGGTCGGAAGCCGGTCACGGACCAGCCACGCGAGATCGTAGGCCCGCTCACCGACCAGCGGCTTCGGGTCGATGGCCAGCCACGCCATCCGCTCCCCGGCCAGCACATTGCCGTGGTGATAATCCCCGTGCAGCAGCACCTCCTCGGCGCCCGAGGCGACCAGCTCCGCGTGCACCGACAGCGCCTCGTCGACGAGCCCGACCGCTTCGGCCGCCCAAGGCCGCTCCCGCCGCTCGCGCAGCAGCGCCACCAACGCACCGGTGTAGTCGGCGACCGACGTGAAGGGATGCCCCTCGGCCGGCGGCACCCAGAGCCGCTGAAGAACCCCGGCGGCCTCCAGCATCGCCTTGGGCTCGGCAAGCGACCGCAGCGACACATCTGCCTGAAGCCGCTCCAGCAGCATCGCCCCCTCGCCGGGATCGGCGTCGAGGAGGCGTACGGCGCCCCGCCCGTCCCAGTGCGCGAGCGCCGCGTGCTCGTGCTCGGTCTCCCGCGTGACCATGCCGACCTTCAGCACCGCCGGCACCCCGTCCGCAGTGCGGACCAGCACGATCATGCTGATCTGGCCCCCGGCCGCGAAGACCCGCTCGACGGTCAGCCCCCACCGCTCCAGGTACCGCGCCACCCGGTCGGGGAGTTCGGCCAGCCACACCCGGCCCGCCTCGCCCTCCCAGGCCCCGACGGTGCGGACCAGCCGCTCCGGCGGCTCCAGCCGTACGCCTTCCGGCCCCCCGTGGTGCGCTGCTGAAGCCATCCCTGTGCGTTCCCTCCGTGTCGTGTGCGGCGGGGAACGGTGATCAGCTCCGTTCCGCCAACCCCGGGAAGGCTACGCTGCCGCCGCGCCACCGCACGGCACGCACCGCCGCCTCGCGCATGGCGCCCGCCGCGTCCCGCCTGATGTCCCCGATCGCGGACCGCACCACGTCGCCGTAGGCGCCCGCCACCCGCTCCTCCAGATACGCCGCCAGCCGCAGCGCCGCCGCCGCGTCCGCCACCGGGAACGGCAGCTGGTAACCCGCCGCCGCCGTCACCGGCACCCCGCCCAGATCGCGCACCGTACGTCCCAGCACGTCCCGCCGCGCGCGGTGCGCGTCGTACGCCTGCCGCGCCTCGGGCCGGCGGCTCCCGCCGACCAGGCCGCCCACGACGCCGTAGCCGTACACCGCCGCGTGCTCGGCGGCCAGCGCCGCCTGCGCCGCGTCCAGCACCGCGCTCATCGCACCGCCCCCTTCGTCCCGAGCAGCGCCACGTGCCCGGCGCCCGCCGCCGCCACCGACGCGAACAGCCGGGCCGTCTCGCCCGGCACATTGAGCAGCGCCGTCGCCCGGCTGTCGGCGAGCCGCCGCTCCTCGTCCGCCAGGGACTTCAGGGCCGCGGACGGCGAGGAGGCCGGGGGAGCGGACGGCGAGGAGGCGGGGGTCGCGGCGGACGTCGCGCCGGGGGACGGCGAGCCGGTCGGTACGGGCGCCGCCCGGCCGCCGAACGCGCCCACGTGCAGGGCCACTTCGGCCCGCAGCGGCGCCAGCCGACCGGCGAGCGCCGGATACGCGGCAGCCACCGCGTCGTACCGCGCCAGCAACGCCGCGCTGTCGCGGACCGCCTGGCGCAGCGCCAGCTCGCCCGGTTCGGGCAGCGTGGCCTTGTGTCCGGCCCCGTCCGAGCCCGCTGTTCCACCACCTCCGGAACACCCGGCACTGACGGCAACGGCCGCCACCGCCACCACACTCCGCCTGCTGAGCCGAGGCACGTCCGGGATCATTGGGCGAGTGTAAGGGTGCGCGGGAGGGCGCTCGGCGCCGCCTCCCGGCGGCCCGCGATGGCGCGGCGACGTGTGGAAACTCGGGTAATCTCTCCTTTACACGCGACCTTCCACCACAACAGCACACGCGGCCGAGGAGTCACCCGGATGAGCACCACCCAGAGCGAGAGGCTGCGCGGGCTGCTTGAGCCGCTCGTCGTGAGGACGGGACTGGATCTGGAAGAGGTCACGGTGACGGCCGCGGGCAAGCGGCGGCAGTTGCTGGTCGTCGTGGACTCGGACGAGGGCGTGCAGCTCGACGCGGTCGCGGCGCTGAGCCGGGAGATCTCGCAGGCGCTGGACGCCTCGGACGCGATGGGCGACGCGGAGTACGTCCTGGAGGTCACCTCGCCGGGCACCGACCGGCCGCTGACCGAGCCCCGGCACTTCCGGCGCAACAGCGGCCGGCTGGTGAAGCTCCAACTCAAGGAGCGCGGCGAGCTGATCGCGCGGATCATGACGGTGGACGACGCGGGTCTCGACCTGGAGGTCCCCGGCGTCAAGGGCCGCAAGCCCAAGGCCGCCCGCGCGGACTTCGCCGAGATCGAGAAGGCCCGCGTGGAGGTCGAGTTCAACCGCAAGAACGCGGCCGGTGACGACGTGCACGAGGACGACGGCGTACAGGACGACGCGGACGACGTCGTGCACGACGAAGACGAAGACGTACACGACGTACACGAAGACGACGAGAACGACGAGAACGACGAGGAGGCGTAGCCGTGGACATCGACATGAAGGCCCTGCGGGGTCTGGTGCAGGAGAGGCAGATCTCGTTCGACCTGCTGGTCGAGGCGATCGAGTCGGCGCTCCTCATCGCGTACCACCGCGAGCCCGGCAGCCACCGCAAGGCCCGCGTGGAGCTGGACCGCACCAGCGGACACGTGACCGTATGGGCGAAGGAGGACCCGGAGGAGGTCGCCGAGGACGCCGAGCCGCGCGAGTTCGACGACACCCCGACCGGCTTCGGCCGGATCGCCGCGTCGACCGCCAAACAGGTGATCCTCCAGCGGCTGCGCGACGCCGAGGACGACATCACCTTCGGGGAGTACGCGGGCCGCGAGGGCGACATCGTCTCCGGCCTGGTCCAGCAGGGCAAGGACCCGAAGAACGTGCTGGTCGACATCGGCAAGCTGGAGGCGATCCTGCCGGTCCAGGAGCAGGTGCCCGGCGAGGACTACCGGCACGGCACCCGGCTGCGGGCGTACGTGGTCCGGGTCGCCAAGGGCGTACGCGGCCCGTCGGTGACCCTGTCGCGGACCCACCCCAACCTGGTGAAGAAGCTCTTCGCTATGGAGGTCCCGGAGATCGCGGACGGCTCGGTGCTGATCGAGGCCATCGCCCGCGAGGCCGGACACCGTACGAAGATCGCGGTCCGCTCGACCCGCTCGGGGCTGAACGCCAAGGGCGCCTGCATCGGCCCGATGGGCGCGCGGGTACGGGCCGTGATGGCCGAGCTGAACAGCGAGAAGATCGACATCGTCGACTGGTCGGACGACCCGGCCGAGATGGTGGCGAACGCGCTGTCCCCGGCCCGCGTCTCCAAGGTCGAGGTGGTCGACGCCGGTGCCAGGTCGGCGCGGGTGACCGTGCCCGACTACCAGCTCTCGCTCGCCATCGGCAAGGAGGGGCAGAACGCCCGCCTGGCCGCCCGGCTGACCGGCTGGCGGATCGACATCCGCCCGGACACCGAGCAGCCGCAGAGCTGAGGGCCGGGCCCGGAACACGGACCGAAAGCGGTCGGCGGCGGGCGATGCATGCCCTCCGCCGACGGCGGGCAGGAAACGAACAACCGTGCGTCGGCACACTCGAAGGAGTGAGGTCGGTGCGGGGAGGTAGACTAAAGAGTGTCTGGTCGGACGCGAACCCCAGCATGCCCGGAGCGAAGTTGCATCGGCTGCCGGGAGCGTGCGGCCAAGAGCGAGCTGCTGCGTGTGGCGGTGGACGGTGACACCTGTGTTCCCGATCATCGCGGTACGCTGCCCGGTCGGGGTGCGTATCTGCACCCCGCCCTTGCCTGTCTGGACCTGGCGGTCCGCCGCCGGGCGTTCAACCGGGCCTTCAAAGGCCCGGTGACGCCCGACACCGCGGAGTTGCGCCGGTTCGTCGAGCAGGCAGCCCCGTAAGAAGTAGGAAGAACGGCACGGGTCACCGTGCGGTCAGGTACCTCGCGAGATGGAAGTAGGTCGAGATTGCGATGAGCACTCGATGAGTACGCGATGAGTACGCCCATGAAGTAGCGACGGTCCGGCGGACGATCACCCCGGACCTAAAAGGAGCGAAGTGGCTAAGGTCCGGGTATACGAACTCGCCAAGGAGATGGGAGTCGAGAGCAAGGTCGTCATGGCCAAGCTCCAAGAACTCGGCGAATTCGTCCGTTCGGCGTCCTCGACGATCGAGGCGCCGGTAGTCCGCAAGTTGACTGACGCTTTCCAGGGGCCCGGTGGCAACACCAAGTCCGCTGCGAAGCCCGCGGCGCCGCGCAAGAGCGCGCCCGCCGCCAAGCCGGCCGCGCCCACCCCGGGTGCGCCGGCCCGTCCCGCTGCCCCGGCGCCGAAGCCGGCCGCCGGCGGCCCCGTGACCCCGGCCGCGCCCGCGGCCCCGGTCGCCCCGAGCGCCGGCCCGGCCGCCGGTGCCGGTACCGCACCGACCCCCGCGGGCTCCGGCCCGCGCCCGGGTCCGAAGCCGGCCCCCGCCGCGCCCGCCCCGAAGCCCGCTCCGGCGGCTCCGGTGCCCGCGGCGGAGTTCCAGGCACCCCCGTCGGCGCCCGCGGCCCCGGCCGCGCCGCGCAGCGGTGGTGCCACCCCCGGCCCGCGCCCGGCGCGCCCGGCCCCCGCCCAGAGCGGCGGCACCGGCCAGCGCGACACCCGTGACGGCGGGGCCCGCCCCGCGCGTCCCGCCGGTCCCGGCCAGGGCGGTGCCCGCCCCGGCGGCGCCCGTCCCGCGGGCCCGCGTCCCGGCAACAACCCCTTCACGTCCGGCGGCTCCACCGGAATGCAGCGCCCCGGCGGCGCCCCGCGTCCCGGCGGCGACCGGCGTGACGACCGTCCCGCCCGCCCCGGCGGCCAGGGAGCCCCGGGCGGCATGCCGCGTCCCGGCGGCGCCCCGCGCCCCGGTGGTCAGGCCGGCGGTCCCGGCGGACAGCGTCCGTCCCCCGGCGGCATGCCCCGCCCGCAGTCCTCGGGCCCCCGCCCGAACCCCGGCATGATGCCGCAGCGGCCCGCGCCCTCCCCGGGCGGGCGTCCCGGCGGTGGCCCCGGCGGCCGTAGCGGTGGTCCCGGCGGCCGTCCCGGCGGCGGCGGTCCCGGCGCGCGTCCCGGTGGCGGCGGCGGTTTCGCCGGCCGTCCGGCGGGTCCCGGCGGCGGCGGTCGTCCCGGTGGCGGCGGTGGCGGCTTCGGCGGCCCGCGCCCCGGTGGCGGTGCTCCCGGCGGTGGCGGCGGCTTCGGTCCCCGTCCCGGCGGCTTCGGCGGGCGTCCCGGCGGTCCGGGCGGCCGTGGCGGCACGCAGGGCGCGTTCGGTCGCGGCCCCGGCGGCCGTCCGGCGCGCGGCCGTAAGAGCAAGCGTCAGCGGCGCCAGGAGTACGAGGCCATGCAGGCCCCGTCCGTGGGCGGCGTGCTGCTGCCCCGCGGCAACGGCCAGACCGTGCGCCTGTCGCGCGGTGCCTCGCTCACCGACTTCGCCGAGAAGATCAACGCCAACCCGGCGTCGCTCGTTCAGGTGATGCTCAACCTCGGTGAGATGGTCACGGCGACCCAGTCGGTCTCCGACTCCACGCTGGAACTGCTCGCCGGCGAGATGAACTACGTGCTGGAGATCGTCAGCCCGGAGGAGGAGGACCGCGAGCTGCTCGAGTCGTTCTCCATCGAGTTCGGTGAGGACGAGGGCGGCGAGGAGATGCTCGTCTCCCGCCCGCCGGTCGTGACCGTCATGGGTCACGTCGACCACGGTAAGACCAGGCTTCTCGACGCGATCCGCAAGACCAACGTGGTCGCGGGCGAGGCCGGTGGCATCACCCAGCACATCGGTGCCTACCAGGTCGCCACCGAGGTCAACGGCGAAGAGCGCGCCATCACCTTCATCGACACCCCGGGCCACGAGGCGTTCACCGCCATGCGTGCCCGCGGCGCCAAGTCCACCGACATCGCGATCCTGGTGGTCGCGGCCAACGACGGTGTGATGCCGCAGACGATCGAGGCGCTGAACCACGCCAAGGCGGCCGACGTGCCGATCGTGGTCGCGGTCAACAAGATCGACGTCGAGGGTGCCGACCCGACCAAGGTGCGCGGACAGCTCACCGAGTTCGGTCTGGTGGCCGAGGAGTACGGCGGCGACACGATGTTCGTCGACATCTCCGCGAAGCAGGGTCTCAACATCGACTCTCTGCTGGAGGCCGTGGTCCTGACCGCGGACGCCTCGCTCGACCTGCGTGCCAACCCGGAGCAGGACGCGCAGGGCATCGCGATCGAGGCGCACCTCGACCGCGGCCGCGGCGCCGTGGCGACCGTCCTGGTCCAGCGCGGCACGCTGCGGGTCGGCGACACCATGGTGGTCGGCGACGCGTACGGCCGAGTCCGCGCGATGCTCGACGACAAGGGCGAGAACGTGGAGGAGGCGACCCCGTCGACCCCCGTCCTCGTGCTCGGTCTCACCAACGTGCCCGGCGCGGGCGACAACTTCCTCGTCGTGGACGAGGACCGCACCGCCCGCCAGATCGCCGAGAAGCGGGCCGCGCGCGAGCGCAACGTCCGCTTCGCCCGCAAGGGTGTCCGGTTCTCCCTGGAGAACCTGGACGAGGCGCTCAAGGCCGGTCTGGTCCAGGAGCTCAACCTCATCATCAAGGGCGACGCGTCCGGTTCGGTGGAGGCTCTCGAGTCCTCGCTGCTCCAGCTCGACGTCGGCGACGAGGTCGACATCCGGGTCCTGCACCGCGGTGTGGGTGCGGTCACCGAGTCGGACATCGACCTGGCGACCGGCTCCGACGCCATCGTCATCGGCTTCAACGTCCGTGCGGCCGGCCGTGCCGCGCAGATGGCGGAGCGCGAGGGTGTCGACGTCCGCTACTACTCGGTGATCTACCAGGCCATCGAGGAGATCGAGGCGGCCCTCAAGGGCATGCTCAAGCCGGAGTACGAGGAGGTCGAGCTGGGCACCGCGGAGATCCGCGAGGTCTTCCGCTCCTCCAAGCTCGGCAACATCGCCGGTGTGCTGGTCCGCTCCGGCGAGGTCAAGCGCAACACCAAGGCCCGTCTGCTCCGCGACGGCAAGGTCATCGCGGAGAACCTCAACATCGACGGCCTGCGCCGCTTCAAGGACGACGTCACCGAGATTCGTGAGGGTTACGAGGGCGGTATCAACCTCGGCAACTACAACGACATCAAGATCGACGACGTCATCGCGACGTACGAGATGCGCGAGAAGCCGCGCGGCTGACGCGGCTGCCCGGCCGTGCGGTACGCCGTACGGCCGGGCGACGGTCCGGGGCCGGGGCCGGTCGGCGGGAGAAATCCCGTCGATCGGCCCCGGCCGTCGGCTGTAACGTCGTACCCATGTACGCAGGCACGCTGTGCTTCGACCTGCTCCTGGGTGACGTACGGTCCCTGAAGGAGAAGCGGTCCCTCGTCCGTCCGATCGTCGCCGAGCTGCACCGCAAATTCGCGGTGAGCGTGGCGGAGACCGGCGACCAGGACCTCTATCGCAGGGCCGAAATAGGAATCGCGGTGGTGTCGGGAGACCTCGGACACCTCAAGGACGTACTCGACCGGTGCGAACGCTGGATGATCGCCCGTCCCGAAGTGGAACTGCTGTCCGCACGGCAGCGTATCCACGGCGACGACGAGTGAGCAGAACGCCCAAGGACACAGAGAGAAGAAGACGATGACCGACACCGCGCGGGCGCGAAAGCTGGCCGACCGCATCCGGGTCGTGGTCGCGGAGACCCTGCAACGGCGGATCAAGGATCCGCGGCTGGGGTACGTGACGATCACCGATACCCGGGTCACCGGCGACCTGCGGGAGGCGACCGTCTTCTACACGGTCTACGGAGACGACGAGGAGCGGGCGGCCTCCGCCGCGGCCCTGGAGAGCGCCAAGGGTGTGCTGCGCTCCGAGGTCGGACGGCAGACCGGGGTGCGGTTCACCCCGAGCCTGGCCTTCGTCGCCGACGCCCTGCCCGACAACGCCAAGACCATCGACGACCTGCTCGCCAAGGCCCGCGCGGCCGACGAGGAGGTCCGCAAGTCCGCCACCGACGCGCAGTACGCGGGCGAGGCGGACCCGTACCGCAAGCCGTCCGACGACGAGCTGGACGACGACGACCTCGACGTCCCGGCCGCCGCCGACCCGGACACCCGGCCCGACTCCGAGGGCGGTCCGGCAAGCGCATGACACATACCGGCTCTGAGCGACCGGAGGCGAGCCGGGCGCGGAAGGGGGCCCCGTCCGGGCTTGTCGTCGTCGACAAGCCCGGCGGGCTCACCTCGCACGGGGTGGTGTCGCGGATGCGGCGGCTGGCGGGGACCCGGCGGGTCGGGCACGCGGGCACGCTGGACCCGATGGCGACCGGGGTGCTGATCCTCGGCGTCGAGAAGGCCACCCGGCTGCTCGGCCACCTCGCGCTCACCGAGAAGGAGTACGTCGCCACGATCCGGCTCGGCCGGACGACGGTGACGGACGACGCCGAGGGCGAGATCACCGCCGTCGCCGACGCCACCGGGGTCACCAGGGAGAGCGTCGACGCCGGGATCGCCGCGCTGACCGGCCCGATCCAGCAGGTCCCCTCCAAGGTCAGCGCGATCAAGGTGAACGGCGTGCGGTCGTACACCCGGGTCAGGGAGGGCGAGGAGTTCGAACTGGCCGCCCGGCCGGTGACGGTCCACTCCTTCACCGTCCGGGACATGCGGCGGGTCGACGAGCCCGAGGACGCCGTCGGCGCCGTCGACCTCGACGTGACCGTCGTCTGCTCCTCCGGCACCTACATCCGGGCCCTCGCCCGCGACCTGGGCGCAGGGCTCGGCGTCGGCGGCCACCTGACCGCGCTGCGCCGCACCCGCGTCGGCCCGTACGGGCTGGACACCGCGCGCACGCTGGAGCAGTTGGAGGAGTCCTGCACGGTCGTGCCGATCGAGCAGGCGGCCGACGCGGCCTTCCCGCGCTGGGACGTGGACGCCGACCAGGCCCGGCTGCTGGCCAACGGCGTCCGCATCAAGGCCCCGGCGCTGCCCGACGGGCCGACCGCCGTCTTCGGCCCCGACGGCCGCTTCCTGGCCCTGGTGGAGGAGAAGGACGGCCAGGTGAAGATCGTGGCGGTCTTCCCGGAATAGCCGTCCGTCCCCCCTGCGCCCGTGCCCGGCCCGGTGTGACCGGGCCGGGCTCTGGACACCGTGGAGCGCGGCCGTCTGTCCCCTGAGCGGCCCCGCTCCACGATCCCCCTCGGTCCCCCCTCACGTCTCCCTATCCATCCGGAACCCGGAAATCACCCCAATGGGCGGGCGCTCGGAGTGAAGCGAGGGAGCACAGGGGGGCGCTTTTCCTCCGCGATCTAGGCGGGAGATCATCGGGCACCTACCGTCGAAGCGGGACGAAACGGGGCGCGGCGGTGGGGGAGGTGCCCGATGGCGGTACGCGGGGCCGACGTGGACGACGCGTTGGTGCGGGTCTGTGACCTGGCGGGACGGCCACGCGGGACGGGTTTCCTCGCGGACGCCGACGGCACGATGGTGACCAGTCACGAGGCGGTCGACGGGCTCGCCCGGCTGGTGCTGCACGCGCCGGGGGACCAGGTGTGCCTGGTCGAGGCGGAAGCGATCACCGTACTGCCCGAAGCCGGGCTCGCGCTGGTCGCCACCGAGGGGCTGAATCTGCCGCCGCTGCCGATCGCGCCCCGCGGCCCGGCCCACCCCGAGCGACGGGTACGGCTGAAGGTCCCGCAGTGGACCGACGGCGTCGTCCTCGGCACCGCGTCCGTCACGTACACCGCCACCGACCGCTTCCACCTGCTGGAGGAGGTCTACGAACTGGGCCTCGGCGCCACCGACATGAGCCGGGTCGCGCCCCAGTCCTCCGGCGCGCCGCTGATCGACGCGGCGACCGGCGCGGTACTCGCCGTCGCGGTCACCGCGCTGCACGCGGGACACCGGGCGGCCGGTTTCGCCGTACCGCTGCGGGCCGGGCCCGGCACGCCGGAACCGCTGGCCGCGCTGCTGGCCAGGAACGCGGCGACGGTGCCCGCCTACGGTCCGCACCTCAACCTCGCGGGCGCGCTCCAGCTCACGGGTACGTCGGTCGGCTCCGCGGCCGGGCCCGGCCAGTGGCGGGAGCCGGTCGCCAGGCCCGAAGTCGCCGACGCGCTACGGGACTTCCTAGCGCCGCGGGGCGAGACCGCGCCGCTGGTGCTCGGCCTGGTCGGCGACCCCGGCAGCGGGCGCAGCACCGAACTGGCCGCGCTGGCGGCCCGCCGGGCGCGCGGCGCGGAACCCGCGCCGACCGTCTGGCTGCGCGGCGCCGAACTGCGGCCGGGCGACGGCGGGATCAAGGACGCCGTCGAACGCTCGCTGCGGACCGCCGCCCGGATCGTGTGCGCCGCCGCCGGGCGCGGCGGCGCTGTGGGCGGCGCCCCGCCGTTCGCCTCGCCCGACGCCGTCGCGGCGCTCGCGCGGGCCGCGGGACGGCCGCTGCTCGTCCTGCTCGACGCGCCCGAGGAGATGCCCCCGGTCCTCGCGCACGCGCTCGCCGACTGGACGGCGGGCACGGCGAGTTGGCTGCGCGCGGGCGGGGTGCGGCTGATCGTCGGCTGCCGCCCGGAGTTCTGGGAACAGGCCGGGTCGCTGCTGCCCGCGGGAATGGCGTACGCGCCGCCGCCCGCCCCGTACGTCGCCGTCCGCGCGCTGCCGCCCTGCCTGCGGCTCGGCGACCTGACCGACGTCCAGGCGGTCCGCGCGCGGACCCGCCACGGCCTGGCGCCGGACGCCCTGCGGCCCGCCGACGCCGCGCACCCGCTGGCGCTGCGCCTGCTCTCCGAGATCCAGGCGTCGCTGCCCGGCGGCACCGCCACGGACGGCGCCGCGCCGACCCGCGCCGAGATCTTCGCCGCCCACCTGGACCTGGTGTGCCTGCGGATCGCGGTCCGGCTGGCCGCGAGCGCCGAGCGGCCGGTACGCGGCAACGGCGTACGGCGGCTGGCCACGCGGGTGGCCGGGCAGGTGCACGAGGCGGCGCGGCGCTGTCTGGGGCCGGGGCAGGGGGAGTTGGACCGCGAGTCCTTCGAAGACCTCTTCCCGTGGCGTACGGGGTGGGCGTCCGCCGTCCTCACCGAGGGGCTGCTGGTGCCCGCGGGCGCCGGATACCGCTTCGCGCACGAGGAGGTCGCCGACTGGCTCCAGGGCCTCCACCTCGACCTGGACGCGGCCCTGCACGCCCTGGTCCACCGCTGGTTCGCGGCACCGGCGGGCGGCACGGAGGCGCCGGTACGGCTGCCGCAGCGGCCCGCCGCCGTCCACGCGGGCGAGCCGCCCGTCCCGCCCGCCCCGGCCGTCGCCCCGCCCTCGGGGCCGCGCTCCCTCCCCGTCCCGCGCCACCGCCTCGGCCCGGTCCTCCAGGCCATGCTCGCCACCGACCCCGACACCCTGACCCGCCATCTGCGCCACCTCATCCACCGCCTCGACCACCAGGCCATCGCCCCCACCCGCCATGTCAGCGCCCCGGACCCGGACCCGGCCGCGCCGCCGCGCCGCCCGGCCCCCGTGCGCCGACCCGCGTGGGACGCCTGCACGGACGCCTATCTCGACACCGAGACGGTCCCGAACCCCCGCTCCCGTCGGCGCCCCCGCCCGACACCCGCGGGTCCGTGCCAGGGAGGCGGGGGCGGCGGAGGCGAGGGGGTGCCGGACGGGGGTACGGGCGGGGGCGTTGGCGGCGGGCCGGTGGGGTTGCTCGCCGGGCGTGCGGGAGCGCCGGGCGGGGGAGCGGGCGTGGTGCCCGCTGGCGGTGCGGGAGGCGGTGCGGGGGTGCCGGGCGGCGGTCCTGCGGGGTGGTCGGTGGCGTGCGGCGGGTGGCCGAGTGGCGGCGGCGGTACGGGCGGGGCCGGGGCTGGTGTCGGCGGGCAGCGGGCCTCCGGCGGCGGTCCTGCGACGGTCGGTTCGGGGCAGCGGCTGGACGGCGGAGACAGCGCGCCGGGTCGGGGGCCGTGCGGGGGGCCGGACGAGGGCGGGGGCGCGGCCACCGGGGGTGCGCCGTGGGGCCACTCCTCGTGCGAAGGCGGAGGACCGTCGTACGCGAGCGGGCCGCGGGCCCGGCGCGGTGACGGGGTGTCGGCGCGGCGGGGGGATGCCGTGTGGTGGGCCGCGCATCTGGTGGCGGAGGTGCTGACGCGGCTCGGGGACGCGCGGAACTACCGGGGCGTGCTGCGGCTGTTGGCCGAACGGGTCGCGGTGCGGTCGGTGGAGCGCGGAGGGTTCACGCCCGAAGGGCTCGGCGGGCTGGGCGAGTTCGGCCCGGCGTTCTGGCGGCGGG
This sequence comes from Streptomyces sp. NPDC008317, assembly GCF_042955955.1. Lineage (NCBI taxonomy): Bacteria > Bacillati > Actinomycetota > Actinomycetes > Kitasatosporales > Streptomycetaceae > Streptomyces > Streptomyces sp. NPDC008317. Next base: position 26,799 of record NZ_JBIBFQ010000004.1, on the reverse strand, counting down.
TGCCGTTGCCGCTGGGGGAACGGCTCGAACTGCTGCGGCTGCTGCTGCCCGCCGACCGGCCGCCCGTACCCGGTGAACCGGCCGACCCCGAGACCCGCTTCCTGCCCGCCGTCGCGGAGCTGCTGCGGGAGGCGCCGGCCGAGGCCCTGGCGGCGGTGTGCGGGTGGTTCGACGACGACCGGCCGCTCCAGACGGCGCCGGGCGCGGACGGCCCCCGGCTGACCGTCGCGTCCGCCGCGCAGGCGCTGCTGCACACCCACCGGCGGCTCGCCGTGGACGAGTTGACCGAGGCGCTGGTGGCCGCAGGGCACCCCGGCGCCGACGAAGTGCTCGCCGCGCTCGCCGAGGACGAGCCGTCCGCCGTGTGCAGGGCCGTCGACCGGTGGGCGCACGACCCGCGCCCCGACCGCCATGTCGCGGCAGCCTCGTACGGCCGCCGCGCCGCCGCGTTCGTACGCTCGGAGGCCGACCGGGAACTGCTGCGGTACGCGGCCCTCGCGATCCTGGCCCGCCCCGGCGACTGCACCCTGCACGGCGCCGCGCTCGGCCTGCTGGTACGGGATTCGGTGACACGTTCCCGCCATCTCGACGCGGCGCTGCGGCACTTCGCGGCGGGCGATCCCCATCTGCCCGCGGGCGCACTGGCGGCAGCCCTCGGCACGCACCCCGAACCCGTACTCGCCGCCTTCCAGACCCGGCTGCGCGCCCCCTACCCGGACGGGGGAGCCGCCGAGGTGCTGGACGAACTGGCCGGGGTCACCTCGCCCGCCCTCGCCCGGCGCGCCGCCGCCCTGGCCCAGGACCATCTGCTGCACCACCCGGACGGCGCGGCCGACGTGGCCCGCTTCCTGGACCGGCGGCTGGAACAGGGCCCCGGCGTCCGGGCCGTCCTGCTGCCGCTGGCCGCCGCGCTCATGACCGACCACCCGCCGGACGTCCGCCGCGCACTCCTCCCGGTTTTCGCCGCCCCCGGCACCCACCTGTCCCGGCCGCTGCGCCAGGAACTCCTCGACATGGCGCTCGCGGCGGAACGCGACCCCGGCGTCCTGGACGCCCTGCTCGCCGCCGCGGCGGACGGCTGCCACCGCAGGCCGACCGTCCTCACCCGCGACCTGGTCCACCGCGTCGGCCTGCTCCTCGGCCGTACGCCGGAGGGCGCCGCGCAGTTCGACCGCCGGGTCGTCGAACTGGCCGCTTCCTGGCCCGACTTCGGCCGCCTGGTGCGCGAATGGCTCAAGACGGGCGGCACATGGGACGCGGTGATCGGCCCGAGCGCGAGACGCCGCCTGGAGGCGGCGGCCTGACGGGACCGGCCGGGGATCTCCGTGGCGGCCACCTCGGATCGTCGGCCCATGACCGCCCGTGACCCTCTGGCGTTGGTGGGGGACAGCCCGTCAGCCCGTCAGCGCGTCAACTGCCCGGTGACCGGCCGCTGTCAGGGCGGCCGGAAACCGCCGTTTCGAGGGTAGGCGGTCACCTATGAGGCGTTCCTCACGTCACGTTGGTGGATGGGGAAGGTCTCCAGGGTGAAGGGACGTTGTAGTCGAGGAGGCGCGTCCGCCGCGGGCCACGAGCCCGGCGGTGCACGCGTACCCGGGCGGCAGCCGCGGAAGGAGCGCAGATGCGCGTCGACGCTGAAGAGCTGGCAGTGGTGCCCTTGGAATCACCCTTGGCCCACGAGGCCGCGCTGGCCGGGGCCAAGGCGGCGAATCTGGCCCGGGCGGCGGCGCGGGGGCTGCCGGTGCTCCCCGGCTTCGCCCTCGTCCCGGCCGCCCGCGCGCCCGGTGCCCCGGCCGGGACGGCGGCTCTGCGCCGCGCCTGGCAGGAGCTGGGCGGACCGGACGGCGCCGCGCTGGTGGTCCGTTCCTCCTCCGCGCACGAGGACACCGCCGAGTCGTCCATGGCGGGCCGCTTCGAGTCCGTCCTCGACGTACGCGGCTGGGACGCCTTCACCGACGCGGTGCGGGCGGTGCTGGACTCCGCCGCGCGCGTGCCGTCGCCGCCCTGGCCGTCCGCGGAGGACATCTCTGGAACTGGACCCGGAGCCGGACCCGGAGCCGGACCCGGAGCCGGACCCGGAGCCGGATTAGGAAGCGCGCCAGGACAGGGGCCCGGTCCTGGGCCAGGACCGGACGCCGACGACGCGGCCGAACCCGCAGTCCTCCCCGGAGACATGGCCGTCCTGGTCCAGCCCATGCTGCGGGCCGCCGCGGGCGGCGTCATGTTCGGCGCGGACCCCGTCGAGGGCCGCTACGACCGCGTCCTGATCAGCGCGGTCCCCGGCGGCCCCGACCGCCTCGTGGACGGCAGCACGCAGGGCGTCCGCTACCAACTGACCCGCCGCGGACGGCTGTTGCGCACCGAACCCGCGCCCTCGGGGCACGGCCGGGTGATCCGGCTGCTCGCACGGCCGCTGCCCGGCCGTCGGGAGCGGCGGCCGGAGCCGGGGACCGTCACCGCGCGGGAGCGGCAGCCGCTCACCCGGCGGCAGTTGGTCCGGCTCGTGCGGCTGGCCCGGCGCGCCGAGCGCGTGTACGGCGGGCCGCAGGACACCGAGTTCGGCTTCGCGGACGACGGGCGGCTGTGGCTGTTCCAGGCGCGGCCGATCACCGCGATGGCGGCCCGACCGCCGCGCGGGGCACGGCTGTTGGGGCCGGGACCGGTGAGCGAGACGCTGCCCGGTGTGCTCCAGCCGCTGGAGGAGGACCTGTGGCTGGCGCCGATGGCGCACGGGCTGACGCTGGCCCTGGACATCGCGGGCGCCGCGTCCCGGCGGCGGCTGCGCAAGCTGCCGGTGGCCCGTACCGTCGAGGGCCGCGCCGCCGCTGACCTGCGGCTGCTCGGCGTGACACCGCCCGCGCACCCGGTGCTGCACTTCATCAACCCGGCCCCCGGCGCCCGCCGCGCCGCCGCGGCCTGGCGGGTCGGACGGCTGCGCGGCGCGCTGCCGCTGCTCGCGCAGGACCTGATGGCCGACGTCGACCGGCAGCTGCACGACTTCAGAGCGCCCCGGAAGATGCTCAGCGGCGAGCTGCTGAACGCTGTCTCCTGGGGACGCAACGCCCTGTCCGCCCTGCACGCCCAGGAGTCCCTGGCGGGCGCGCTGCTGGACACCGGCACCGGTACGGGCGGCGGTACGGGTGCCGCCGCGAGCGCCGGCGCGGGCGGCGGGACGACGGCGGCGGGCGAGGCGCTGGCCGTACTGGCCGAGGGCCGCGGCCGGGGCGCCACCGACGCGGAGCTGATCGCCCACCACCCCGTCCTGCTCACCCTGCTGCCGCCCACCCTCGGCGAGCACGGCCCGCTGCCCGAGCACGTCGGCTGGAACGGAGTCCCGCGCGGTGTCGGCTTCCTGAGCGTCCGTGAGGGGCTGCGGCTGCGCATCCGCTGGGTGCAGGAGATGCAGGCCGCGATGGTCCGCGAGATCGGCACCCGGATGGACGCGTACTGCCTGGTCGGCGAGCGGCGCAAGATCGCGCTGCTGCGCTGGGACGAACTGCTGGGCGTCGGCGCGGGCCGCGGCCGTCCGGCCGACCTGGCCGAGCGCACCCCGCGCCCCGAGACCCCGCCGCTGCCCGCCGCCTTCCGGCTCGCCGACGGCGCACCGCAGGCGGTGAGCCTGGCCCGCGGCCGTACCGGTCGGGGACAGGGCGAGGGCCAGGGCGCGGGCGGCGGTCAGGGCGCGGGGACCGCCTGGGACGGCGCGGGCGTACGGCCGCCGGACGCCGTGCTCGTCGTCCGCTCGCTCGACCCGGCGCTCGCGCCGCTGCTGCCGGGCCTGTCGGGCCTGGTCGCCGAGACCGGCAGCGTCCTGTCGCACCTGGCGGTGCTGGCCCGCGAGTACCACGTGCCGACCGTCGTGGGCGTCACCGACGCCGTCGGCCGGTTCGCCCCCGGCTCCGGGCTCGCCGTGGACGGCGGTACGGGGGCGGTGGAGCGGACGGGCGGCGGTACGGGGGCGGCGGAGTCCACGGGCGGCGCGTCCGACGCACCGGGCGCGGAGCCGGACGGGTCCGACGACGCCCCCGCCCCCAGGGACGGGCGCGCCGCGCTCGAGGCGCGGGACGAACCGCGCAAGGGGGCCGTCGCGTGAAGTACGTCAGCTACCTCTTCGGCGGCCTGTCCACCCTCGCCGCGGGCATCTACCTGGTGATCTACCTCTACCGCTGGGAGTGGCAGCGCGCCGTTATCTGCGGGGTGCTGCTCCTCGCCGTCCAGGGCTTCCTCGTCTGCGTGATCCTGCTCGGCCGGATGGGCCGTCTGGAACGGCGGCTGAGCGACGCGGACGCCCGGATGGAGGAAGTACGGCAGCGCCTCGAACACGCCAGGGAGACCTCCGCGCACCCCTTCCGCTGGCTCGGCAACGGCAATGGCAACGGCAACGGCGGTGCGAGCGGCGGCGGTTACGGGGACAGCCGCGACGGCGTCGACGGCGGCAACCGTACGTTCGTCTTCGTACCGATCCTCATGGTCACCGGCGCCGCGCTGTCCGGTGTCGCCTGGGTGATCCAGCGGATCGCGGCGGTCACCGCGCGGCCGGGCGCGGAACGGCGGCTCGCGGGCCGCCTCGCGCCGCTCGCCGCCCCCTCGGGCGGCGTGCACGGCGTCATCACCCAACTGGAGGACAACCCGGCGGTGCCGCCCGCGCGCCGACTGCGCCCGCTGCTGACCGGATTCGGCGCGGCCGCCGGGGTCGTGCTGCTGGTCTACCTCGTCTATGTGCTGTCGGAGGCCACCGAGACCCGCGAGGAGTCCAGGCCCGACGCGGCGGCAAGCACCGTGGTCTTCCGGATCGACGTGCACGGCACCGACGACGCCAGGGCGCGTGAACTGGCCGCCCGCGACCTGTGGGAGGGCTGCCGCCGCTCCACCTCCTCGCTCAACCCCGACGCCAGCCTCGGGCGGCTCGCCGACGGCGTCTTCGCGGGGGTCATCCGGCCCGCGCTCAGTCCGCACGACATGATGCGGCTGCGCGGCTGCCTCTCGGACGCGAGCGTGAACCGGGCCCACGCCAAGGTCCTGGGCACGGGACAGGCGGGAGTCCCGCACTGACCCGCCCTCGGCGCGCCCCCGGCAGGGGGCCCGCGTACCGGATTCGGGCACTGGCCCCGGAAGCAGCGGCTAGCCTGACGGGACGGCCGCTGCCCTCGGGGAGGGACGGCGGCACCTGTCCCCAGGTTTCCGCTCCCCAGGTGGTGAACCCCGCTTGTCCGAATCGGCCGCTCTCCCGATCCCGGTCCCTGCCCCGACGTCGTTACGGCGGCCCGTACGCGATCCCGTACGCGATTCCGTACGTGATTCCGTCCGCGGCCCGGCGCGCGGTCCCGGAACCGACCACGAACCCGATCCCGCGGGCGACTTCGGGCCCGGCTCCCTACCGCCCGCCGCCCCCGGCGCCCGGATCTGGGCGCGGCGGGTGACGAAAGTGCTGCTCGGCTGTCTGCTCGGCTACGGCGTGCTGTGGGCCGCCTCCGCGGGCGGCATGCTCGCGGTCTCCGCGTGGGCGCGGCACGGCGCCTCGGCCGGTTCCGGCGAGCGGACGGCGGGCATCAACCACTTCCTGGCCGTCGACCCGCACGTGTGGCGCGGGTCCGCGCCGACCGCCGCGGGCTACCGGGCGTTGGCCGACCGGGGCATCCGTACCGTCGTCGACCTCAGGGCGGAGGATCTGGCGCCCGCGGAACTGGCCCTGCCTTCCGCCGCGGGACTGCACGCCGTCCGGCTGCCGATCCGCGACGGCCAGACCCCCACGGAGCGGCAGGTCGACACGTTCCTGCGGATCGTGAGGACCTCGCAGGGACCGGTCTTCGTGCACTGCGGCGCGGGCGTCGGCCGTACGGGCTCGATGGCCGCCGCGTATCTGGTCCGCACCGGACAGGCCGACAGGCGCCAGGCCGCGCTGCGCACCCTCGCGGTCGGCCCGCCCTCCATCGAGCAGGTCTATTACGTGCTCAACGTGTCGCGCGACGACACCGACCAGCCGCCGCTGCTCGTCCAGGGCGTGAGCCGGTTCCTGGACGCGCCGCGCCGCATCATGGCCTCGCTGTAGACCGCGCCGGCCGCGGACCGGGCCAGGCGTGCGCCGCGCTCGCCGCGGACCGTGCCCGCGCCCGCTCCGCCGGAGCCGTCGCGGAACCGATAAAGTCACGCCCGTGTCGGAGGTCGGCGAGCGGGCGGGATGTCGCGGTCCACATCACATTCGAACGGGCGCCGCAGGTGGGAAGGGCCGACGCCGTACGCGCGGACCGTGCCGATGGGCACGGCATCGCGGCGGCATGGCAGGCTTGGACCCGCAGGACAAGACAACACGGTCAGTGATTCGGCGAAGAAGCGGAGCGTCAAGGTGCAGCGCTGGCGGGGCTTGGACGACGTTCCCGGTGACTGGGGACGCAGCGTCGTCACCATCGGCTCGTACGACGGCGTCCACCGCGGTCACCAGCTCATCATGGGCCGCGCCGTGGAGCGCGCCCGTGAACTGGGGCTGCCCTCGGTCGTCGTGACCTTCGACCCGCACCCCAGCGAAGTCGTACGGCCCGGCAGCCACCCGCCGCTGCTGTCCGCCCACCACCGGCGCGCCGAACTGGTCGCGGACCTCGGCGTGGACGCGCTGCTGATCATCCCCTTCACCAGCGAGTTCTCGAAGCTGACGCCGAGCGAATTCGTCAAGACCGTGCTGGTCGAGGGGCTGCACGCCAAGCACGTGGTCGAGGGCCCCAACTTCCGCTTCGGGCACAAGGCGGCGGGCGACGTCGAATTCCTCTCCGCGCTCGGGCTGAAGTACGACTACGAGCTGGAGGTCGTCGACCTCTTCGTGCGCGGTGAGGCGGGCGGCGGCGAGCCGTTCTCCTCCACCCTGACCCGGCGGCTGGTCGGCGAGGGCGACGTCGAGGGCGCCGCCGAGATCCTGGGCCGCCCGCACCGCGTCGAGGGCGTCGTCGTCCGGGGCGCGCAGCGCGGACGCGAACTGGGCTACCCCACCGCCAACGTCGAGACCCTGCCGCACACCGCCATCCCCGCCGACGGGGTCTACGCGGGCTGGCTGCACGTCGACGGCGAGGCCATGCCCGCCGCGATCTCGGTCGGCACCAACCCGACCTTCGACGGCACCGCGCGCACGGTCGAGGCGTACGCGATCGACCGCGTCGGCCTCGACCTGTACGGGCTGCACGTGGCGGTGGACTTCCTCGCCTATCTGCGCGGGATGGAGAAGTTCGACACCATCGACGCGCTGCTGGAGCGGATGGCCGACGACGTGAAGCGGGCCAGGGACCTGGTGGACGCCGCCGACTCGGCCGCCGCCACGCCCCCGCCCACGTCCGCGCCGACCGAGCCGTCGCCCGCCGCCGAATAGCCTCGGGCCAGGCCGTTCCACAGCCGCTCTGTCAGTGGTCGCTGCCAGACTTGGCGCATGTCCGAGCAGTACGTACCGTTCTTCGCGGGCTGAGCCTGCACGGCCTCGTACGGCACCTCGCGGGCATCGAGCGGTGGTGGATACGCCAGCACTTCGCGGGCGAGGACCTGCCGATGCTCAACTACTCGGACGAGGACCCCGACCAGGGCTTCGACCGGCTCGACGGGGACGTGGAGGCGGCCTTCGCGGCCTGGCGGGTCGAGCGCAACCGGGCCAGGACCATCGTCGCCGAGGCGCCCTCGCATACGCCCGGCACAACGGGCACGCCGACCTGCTCAGGGAGCGGATCGACGGCGCGACGGGCCTGTGAGACAGCCACCTGACAGCGTTCGGGCGGGAGCGCGGGGGAGCGCGGGTCAGCGCCGGGCCTCAGGTGGGGCGGATCAGCCGGGTCTCGTAGGCGAAGACGACGGCCTGCACACGGTCGCGCAGCTCCAACTTGACCAGAATCCGGCTCAGATGGGTCTTCACCGTCGCCTCCGCCAGGTGCAGCGTGCCCGCGATCTCCGTGTTGGACAGGCCGCGGCCGACCTCCACCAGCACCTCCCGCTCGCGGGCGGTCAGCCGGTTCAGCCGCCCGTCGCCCTCGGAGCCGCCGGACGCCGAGGGGAGCTGGTGCGCGAAGTTCTCCAGCAGGCGGCGCGTGATGCGCGGTGCCACCACCGCGTCGCCCGCGGCCACCGAGCGGATGGCGCCCAGCAGTTCCTCGGGCAGCGCGTTCTTCAGCAGGAAGCCGGACGCGCCCGCCTTCAGCCCGGCGAAGGCGTATTCGTCCAGGTCGAAGGTGGTCAGGATCAGCACCTTGGAATCCGGGCAGCGCCGTACGATCCGCGTGGTGGCCTCGATGCCGTCCGTGCCGGGCATCCGGACGTCCATCAGCACCACGTCGGGCCGCAGCGACTCCGTGAGCCGTACCGCCTCCGCGCCGTCGCCCGCCTCGCCGACCGGCCGCATGTCGGACTGCGCGTCCAGCACCATCGTGAACGCCATCCGCAGCAACGGCTCGTCGTCCACGAGCAGCACCCTGATCACCCGCCCGCCCCCGTCCTCGTCGGCTCCGCTGTCGTCGGCTCCGCGCCCGTCGTTTTCGCTCCCGCCGGGCGCGGGCTCCGCCGCCCCGCCGGTCATATCGGCTCCGGGGCGCCGAGGACGAGCACCGCCGCGACCCGCCAGCCGCCACCGGGCAGCGGCCCCGCGACCAGCGAACCGCCGTACGCCGCCGCCCGCTCCCGCATGCCGGGTATGCCGTGCCCCGCCGAGGCCGCCGCACCCTCGGCGATCGCGCCGCCGTGCGCGGTGCCGGCCGCCGCGGGGTGCGTGCCCGGGCCGTCGTCGGTGACGGTCACGGTCAGCGCGTCGGGGGCGCAGCCGATCCGCACCTCCGCGCTGGTCCCGGCGGGCGCGTGCTTGAGCGTGTTCGTCAACGCCTCCTGGACCAGCCGGTAGACGGTGAGCTGCGCCGCCACGGGCACCGGGCCCGGATCGCCCGCCACGGACAGCACCGTCGGCAGCCCCGCCGCCCGTACCTGGTCCACCAGCGATTCGAGCTGCGCGATGCCCGGCATCGGATGCCGCAGCGCGTCCGGCTCGTCCGCCCGCAGCACCCCCAGGAAGCGCCGCATGTCCGTGATCGCCTGCCGCCCGGTCGCCGACACCTGCCGCATCGCGGTCGTCGCCCGCTCGGGGGTGCGCTGCTGCGCGAAGACCGCACCGTCCGCGAGCGCCACCATCACCGACAGATTGTGCGTCACGATGTCGTGCATCTCCCGTGCGATCCTGGCCCGTTCGTCGGCCACTGCCAACTGCGCCCGCTGGTCGCGCTCCCGCTCCAGCCGCACCGCCCGGTCCTCCAGGAAGGCCAGACGGTCACGGCGGCTGCGCATGTTCACACCGAAGACCGCCGCCGCGACGGCCATCGCCGACAGCGAGACGAAGGTCCCCGCGCTCCGGTCGTGCATCGCCCAGCTCACCGTGGCCAGGACGACCCCGACCTCCAGCACGCCGAAGGCCATCATCAGCCGCCGCCGGTCGCAGTACGCGGCCACCGTGTAGAGCGCCACCAGCAGCGCCACGTCGGCCGGGACCTGGAAGTCCAGCAGCCACTGCACGAAGGCCGTCGCCGCGATGCAGGCGAAGACCGCGAGCGGCGCCCGCCGCCGCCACACCAACGGCGCCGTGAGCCCCGCCCCCAGCGCCAGGAACGGCACCGGATCGTCCCGCAGCGGCGCCCGCGCCAGCATGCTGAGACCCACGTAGAGCGTGGCGGCGAACAGCCCGTCCACCACCATCGGGGGCAGCCGCCGTCCCACCCGCCGCCGGGCCCGCCCGGCCAGCACCCGCCACGCGGGGGCCGGTCCGGTAGCAGCCGATCGCATGGGCGACATGCCGGTGCCCATGGGACCAGTGCTCAAGGGGACCGTCGCGCCGGGGTCCGCGGACGCCGGTCCCGGCTGCCGCGGGGCGTTCCCCCGGGCAGCCGGGTCCTGTGCCGTCGCGGTGGACGGCAGCGGGTACGTCATCGCGTCCTCGTCACGCCGTCGTCACGCGTCGCGCCGCTTGAGCAGCACCGCCGCGCCCGCGAGCGCCACCGCCGCGTAGAGACAGAACACCAGGAACCCCGTCCAGGGCGCGAGGCTCGTGGCGTCCTGGTGCAGCGAGATCAGCGACTGTCCCGCGTTGCTCGGCAGGTACTTGTTGATGTGGTCGGCCCACGAGGTGGGCAGCGCCTCGGCGAGCACCGGCAGGACGAGCAGCAGGCCGAAGACGGTGGCGATACCGCCCGCCGTGTTGCGGACCAGGGCGCCTATCGCGACGCCCAGCAGCCCCACGACCGTCAGGTACAGGCCCGCGCCCAGCACCATCCGGGTCACGCCGGGGTCGCTCAGCGAGGTGCCGATGTGCCGGGAGGACAGCAGCGCCTGACCGACCAGGAAGGCGATCAGCGCGCCCGCCGTCATCACCACCCAGGTCACCGCCGCGTACAGCCCGGCCTTCGCCCACAGCACCGGCAGCCGCCGCGGCACCGCGGACAGCGACGCCCTGATCATGCCGGTCGCGTACTCACCGGTGATCATCAGGACACCGAGCACACCGACCGCGAGCTGCGCGAGGAAGAAGCCGCGCAGACTGGTCAGCGCGGGCTCGAAGTCGGCCCGCTCGTGCGGCGACATGTGCGGCCAGCGGTTCGCGGTGACCGCGCAGAACAGCGCGCCGAAACCGATCAGCGCGACCATGCCCGCGATCAGCGTGTAGAAGGTGGACCGCAGCGTCCGCAGCTTGATCCACTCGGAGTGCAGCACGCGGGCGAGGGTGACCTCGCCGCGCGGCGCGGTCCGCCGCGCCTCGGGAGTCTCCGGCGCCTTGTCGATGGTGGCAGTGCTCATGCCGCCTGTCCTTCCCGCTCGCGCACGGGCGCCGGTGCCTGGTACTCCACGGCGTCCCTGGTCAGTTCCATGAACGCCTCTTCCAACGACGCCTGCTGCGGCGTCAGTTCGGCCAGCGCGACGCCCTGGTCGGCCGCGATCCGGCCGATCCGGTCACTGCTGAGCCCGGTCACCTCCAGCACACCGCGCTCCACCGACGCCACCGACACATCGGGGCCCGCCAGCAGCTTCCGCAGCCGCTCCGCCTCGTCGGTCCGCACCCGCACCGACGTCCCCGCCGCGGCCCGCACGAATTCCGCCACCGACGTGTCGGCGATCAGCCGCCCCCGCCCGATGACGATCAAGTGCTCGGCGGTCAGCGCCATTTCGGACATCAGGTGGGAGGAGAGCAGGACCGTACGCCCCTCCGCCGCCTGGTCCTTGAGGAGATTGCGGATCCAGAGGATGCCCTCCGGGTCCAGGCCGTTGACCGGCTCGTCCAGCACCAGCGTCGCCGGGTCGCCCAGCAGCGCGCTCGCGATGCCGAGGCGCTGCCCCATGCCGAGCGAGAAACCACCGACCCGCTTGCGGGCCACCTCGCCCAGACCCACGATGTCGATCACCTCGTCCACCCGGCGGCGCGGAATCCCCGTGGTGGCGGCCAGCGACAACAGATGGTTGTACGCGCTCCTGCCGGTGTGGATGGCGCGCGCCTCCAGCATCGCGCCCACCTCGTGCAGCGGCGCGCGGTGCTCCGCGTACTGCTTGCCGTTGACGGTGACACCGCCCGACGTCGGCGCGTCCAGGCCCAGGATCATCCGCATCGTGGTCGATTTCCCCGCGCCGTTGGGGCCGAGGAATCCGGTCACCACGCCGGGCCGGACGGTGAAACTCAGGTCGGACACGGCGGTGCGCTCGCCGTACCGTTTGGTCAGGGCGTGGGCTTCGATCATCGGATCGTCCTCGGCGGTGCGTCAGCGGGAAGGGATGATTCCATCCTTGTTCTCCGCGCCCGCCGCGGCGACGGTCCACGGGCGGATTCCGGCCCCGCCCGCGTGCGCCTCCGGGGGGACGCCCCGTACACCAACTGTTGTACGCGCCGCCCGGCCGCCGCTGCGGCCGGGGACGACAAGGGCCGCCACCAGCGACAACGCGTGGTGGCGGCCCCTGTGTCCGCGCTGTGCGCCCGTGCGGGCCCGCCTGCCCCCGGCTACTGCGGGGCGGGCGGCGGCGGGTAGCCGTACCCCGGCGGGAGCTGCGGCGCCTGCGGGTTCTGCGGATCCTGCGGCGGCCCGCCGTACGGCTGCTCGCCCTGCGGCGGCGCGGGCTGCTGCGGCCACCCCTGCTGCGGCTGCGGGGCCTGGGGCTGCGGCGACTGCGGCTGGAAGGGCGCGGGCGCCGCCTGCTGGCCCGGCGGGTACGGCTGCGGAGCCTGCGGCGGACCGCCGTACGCACCGGGCTGGCCGGGCTGGCCGGGCTGGCCGGGCTGTCCCGGCTGACCCGCCTGACCCGGCGCCGGGTAACCGCCGTGCTGCGGTGCCGGATAGCCGCCCTGCTGCGGTTGCTGGGGCTGCTGCGGCGGAGGGTAACCGCCCTGCTGCGGCGGTGGCGGCGCGGGGAAACCGCCCTGCGGAGCGGCGTAGGGGCCGTAGCCGGGACCGGCCTGGCCGCCGCCCTGGACCGGCATCGGCGGCGCCTGGTGCGGCGGCGGGTTGACCCCGTCGGCCGTCCACAGCCCCTGCGCCTGCTGGGCCCGCGTGAAGTCCTCCGCGACCATCGCCGACAGGTTGAAGTACGCCTCGCGGGTCTTGGGCCGCATCATGTCGAGGTCGACCTCCGCGCCCGCGGCGAGGTGTTCGTCGAAGGGCACCACCTGGACACCGCGGCAGCGGGTCTGGAAGTGCGCCACGATGTCGTCGACCTTGATCATCTTGCCGGTCTCCCTAACCCCCGAGATGACCGTGATGCTCCGCGACACCAACTCCGCGTACCCGTGCGCCGACAGCCAGTCCAACGTGGTGCTCGCGCTGGACGCGCCGTCCACCGACGGCGTCGACACGATGATCAACTGGTCGGCCAGGTCGAGGACTCCGCGCATCGCGCTGTACAGCAGACCGGTGCCGGAGTCCGTGAGGATCACCGGGTACTGGCGGCCCAGCACGTCTATCGCCCGCCGGTAGTCCTCGTCGCTGAACGCCGTCGAGACCGCCGGGTCCACGTCGTTCGCGATGATCTCGAGCCCCGACGTCGCCTGCGAGGTGAACCGGCGGATGTCCATATAGCTGTTGAGGTACGGGATCGCCTGTACGAGGTCGCGGATCGTCGCCCCCGTCTCGCGCCGCACCCGGCGGCCGAGGGTGCCCGCGTCCGGGTTGGCGTCGATCGCCAGGATCTTGTCCTGCCGCTCGGAGGCCAGCGTCGAGCCCAGCGCGGTCGTCGTGGTCGTCTTGCCCACGCCGCCCTTGAGGCTGATCACCGCGATCCGGTAGCACGACAGCACCGGCGTACGGATCAGCTCCAGCTTCCGCTGCCGCTCCGCCTCCTCCTTCTTGCCGCCGATCTTGAACCGCGACGGCTGCGCGTTCGCGCCCGCGCGCTTCGCCTTCGGCGGATTGCGCAGCAGCCGGTCCGACGACAGCTCCACGGCCGCCGTGTAACCGAGCGGCGTGCCGCCCTGCGTCGTGGGCTGCCGCTGGTCGGGCGTGACGGTGGGCCAGCCGCCCATCCGCGGGTCGGCCGGTGCCTGCGGCTGCGGCTGCGGAGGCGGAGGCTGCGGGGCCTGCTGCTGACCCTGCGGGTCGGGCCGCGCGGGCTGGTGCGGCTGCCCCGGCTGCGGGAAGCCGTAACCGCCCTGCTGCGGCAGCGGCTGAAGCGGCGCCGCCTGGTCCTGGCCCGGCTGCGCGTGCTGCGGGAAACCGTAACCGCTGCCCTGCGCGGGACCCGCGCCCTGCTGCGGCGCCACCGGCTCGTGCGGCAGTCCCGACGGTACGGGGCCCGCCGTGTACGGCTGCGGCCCGCCCTGCGGGGGCGCTCCGAAGCCGGTCGGCGCGGGCAGATTCCGCTCCGGGGTGTCCTGCGGCACCGCGTCGTTCGGCTCGGGCACCGCGTCCTGCGGCTCCGGTGCCTGCGGCGGCTGGACCTGAGCGGGCGCCGGGACCGGGGCGTGCGGCGCCGCGGGCGGCGGGAAGCCGTACCCCTGGCCCTGCGGCGCGTCCGGCGTCCCCGCGACCGGCGCGGGCGGCTGCGCTTGAGGCTGAGACTGAGGGTGCGGCTGCGGCTGCGGCTGGGCGTAGCCGGTCGGCGGCACGGGCTGGCCCGGCTGCTGGACCGGACCCGGCTGCGCGGCGGCCGGGGGCTCCTGACGGGCAGGGAGATTCACCGGCTGCCCGGTCGGCGGCGGGAAGCTGTGCAACGGCGCCGCCGCCGCAGGACCCGAATTCCCCTGCTGCGCGGGCGCCGCGGGCGGGAAGCCGTAACCCTGTTGGGGTGCGGGCGGGTTGGGCCCGCCGGGGTGCAGCGGTGCTGCCGGTGGCGCGGCGGGCTCGCCGGTCGGCGGGGGGAAGCCGTAACCCTGTTGGGGTGCGGGCGGGTTGGGCCCGCCGGGGTGCAGCGGTGCTGCCGGTGGCGCGGCGGGCTCGCCGGTCGGCGGGGGGAAGCCGTAACCCTGTTGGGGTGCGGGCGGGTTGGGCCCGCCGGGGTGCAGCGGCGCTGCCGGTGGCGCGGCGGGCTCGCCGGTCGGCGGCGGGAAACCGTAACCCTGTTGCGGGGCAGGGGGGTTGGGGCCGCCGGGGTGCAAGGGGGCGGCCGGAGGTGCCGCCGGAGCGTTGGCCGCCGGGGGATTGCCGTAACCCTGTTGGGGTGCGGGCGGGTTGGGGCCGCCCGGGTGCAGGGGCGCGGCGGGGGCGTCGGCGGCGGGCGGGAAACCGTGACCCTGTCGCGGGGCGGCCGGGGAGCTGTCCGGGGCGGGGTGCGAGGGCTCGGCGCGCTCGAAGTCCGGGGGGAGCGGCGGTACGGGGCCGCGCGGTGCGCCGGGCGCCCACGGGAGGGCGTCCGCCGCGCCGGGCAGCGGCACCCAGACCGGGGCACGAGGCGCGGCCGGGGCCTCCTCGGCCTCGGGTTCCGACGGTGCCGACGGCTTCGCGGCAGCGGCAGCGGGCGCGGCGGGCTTGGCCTCCGCAGGCTCGTCATCGGCGGCGGACGAGGACGTAGAAGACGTAGAAGAGGACGTAGGAGAGGAGACGGCCGGCTCCGGCGGCTTCCGCTTGCCGGCCTCGCGCTCCTCCACCTCGCGCCGCAACGCGGCAGCGGAGAAGCGCACCGTGGCGTCGGGCGCGCCGTCCTCGCGGCCCCCGAAGGCGGGGAATCCCGAACCACCGGGCGTACCGGACCCCGACGCGGAAGCCCGTACCGGCTCCGGCTCGGACGTGGCCGCGGCCTCCGCCGCAGGCGCGGACTCGGGCTCCCGCTTCGCCGCACCTTCCGAGCGGTCCGAGCGGTCCGAGCGGTCCGAGCCGTCCGGACCCGCCGACGCGCGCGCGGGCTCGCCCGCCGACTCGGCCGACGCGGCGCGCGGGACCGGGATCGACGGTACGGCCGCGGCCGACCAGGACGGTTCGGCCGCCGACGCCGAAGGACCGGGCGTGGGCAGGGGCAGCGACGGCACGGCGGCGGCGGACCACGACGACTCCGACGACTCCGACGAACCCGCCGCGTCACCCGTCAGCCCCGCCCCCGGCTCGGAGCCGGGAACAGAAGCAGGGGAGGAACCTGCGGCACCCGTATCCGAGCGCCGGTCCGACCGCGCGCCCGTCTGCGGACCCGAGCCCGTGAAGGACCCCGAATCCGTGACAGGAACGGAACCGGAATCGGCGCCCGCGCCGGAATCCGAGCCGCTGTCCGCCGCCTCATCGGCGTCGTCGGCGTCCGCGGAGCCGCCCGCGTCCCCCATGTACCAGGCGGGCGCCGCGTCGCCCAGGCTGAACTCACCCGTGTAGTCGGCGTCGCCCCGGTCCTCGACAGGGCCGGCCCCGCCCACGCGGCTGTCGTCCCGATCGCTGCTCACAATGCCTCCTGGTCTGCTGCTTCACCGTGTCCCCGCGACGAGTCCGGCCCGTAAAAAGCCGGTCGTCGGCGCGGGACACCGTCGCGGGACCGCACCGCTGCGCGCATACCCACGCATCCCATGTCCGATCCCCCTCCCCGTCAGGGGCAAGACTAATCGTCGGTAGCCTTCCGATGTCAGGCCCGCCCTCATGGGTGAGTGCCCCTCGCACACCACCCTCACGCGCCGGGCGGCGTCCCCGCCCGCGCCCGGAGATGACCCGCGGGTAAGCGGACCGCCGCAGGCTGGTACTCTGGGTGACGGTCACGTGTGTGTACACACCCCGTGATCCCGCGCCTCGCGAGTCAACGAAGCATCCCCCGCGATGAATACCGGGGGCGCTCGGAGGCCACTGATACCTGAGGAGTCCGTATGTCGCTCGACGTCGAGACGAAGAAGCAGATCATCGCCGAGTTCGGTACCAAGGAGGGCGACACGGGCTCCCCCGAGGTCCAGGTCGCTCTGCTCTCGCGCCGTATCTCGGACCTGACCGAGCACCTCAAGACCCACAAGCACGACCACCACTCGCGTCGTGGTCTGCTGATCCTGGTCGGCCAGCGCCGCCGTCTGCTGCAGTACCTGGCCAAGAAGGACATCACGCGCTTCCGTGAGCTCCGCGAGCGCCTCGGCATCCGTGCCGGCGCCGCGGGCGTTCGCTAAGACGCCGTGGAGGGGGAGCGGTACCCGCGAGTCGGGGCCGCTCCCCCTTTGCCGTATACGCGATACGCGCCGTGTACGGCAAAGCATCGCCGTAGTGGCCATATACGCGCCGAGCGACGAAGCGCGCACATGAAGTGCGTGATGTCTCCGTCGTCTGGTGCAATGGTTATCAAGTATGAGGAGGAGCGTCCTCCTGATCGCCGAACAGCCGGTCCTCGGTAGTGGCCTCCGGAAGACACACGCCCCGGAGGCTTCGATCGAAGACCGGCACCGGTAACAGGACGCCCCTCCACCGATGGCCCGCCAGGGAAACGCCCTGCGGGCATGGACGAGGAGAATCCCCATAGTGGAGAACGAGACCCACTACGCCGAAGCCGTTATCGACAACGGCACGTTCGGCACCCGCACCATCCGCTTCGAGACGGGCCGCCTGGCCCGTCAGGCCGCCGGCTCCGCCGTGGCCTACCTGGACGACGACACCATGGTGCTGTCGGCCACCAGCGCCTCGAAGCAGCCCAAGGAGCACTTCGACTTCTTCCCCCTCACGGTGGACGTCGAGGAGCGCATGTACGCGGCCGGCCGGATCCCCGGTTCCTTCTTCCGCCGCGAGGGCCGCCCCTCCGAGGACGCGATCCTCACCTGCCGGCTGATCGACCGCCCGCTGCGCCCGTCCTTCGTCAAGGGCCTGCGCAACGAGATCCAGGTCGTCTGCACGGTCATGGCGCTCAACCCCGACCACCTGTACGACGTGGTCGCGATCAACGCCGCCTCCTGCTCCACGCAGCTCGCGGGCCTGCCCTTCTCCGGCCCGATCGGCGGCGTCCGCGTCGCCCTCATTAAGGGCCAGTGGGTCGCGTTCCCGACCCACAGCGAGCTCGAGGACGCCGTCTTCGACATGGTCGTCGCGGGCCGCACCCTCGAGGACGGCGACGTCGCGATCATGATGGTGGAGGCCGAGGCCACCGCCAAGACGATCCAGCTCGTCGCGGGCGGCGCCGAGGCGCCGACCGAGGAGATCGTGGCCGCGGGCCTCGAAGCCGCCAAGCCGTTCATCCGGACGCTCTGCAAGGCGCAGTCCGAGCTGGCCGCCAAGGCCGCCAAGCCCACCGGCGAGTTCCCGATCTTCCTGGACTACCAGGAGGACGTGTTCGAGGCCCTGGAGTCCGCCGTCACCGGCGAGCTGGCCCAGGCGCTCACCATCCCCGGCAAGCAGGCCCGTGAGGCCGAGCTGGACCGCGTCAAGGGTCTGGCCGCCGAGAAGCTCCTCCCGCAGTTCGAGGGCCGCGAGAAGGAGATCTCCGCCGCGTACCGCTCGCTGACCAAGAAGCTGGTCCGCCAGCGCGTCATCAAGGACAAGGTCCGCATCGACGGCCGCGGCGTCACGGACATCCGTACGCTGGCCGCCGAGGTCGAGGCCATCCCGCGCGTGCACGGCTCCGCGCTGTTCGAGCGTGGCGAGACCCAGATCCTGGGCGTCACCACCCTCAACATGCTCCGCATGGAGCAGCAGCTCGACACCCTGGCGCCCGAGACCCGCAAGCGCTACATGCACAACTACAACTTCCCGCCGTACTCGGTCGGCGAGACCGGCCGCGTGGGCTCGCCCAAGCGCCGCGAGATCGGCCACGGCGCGCTCGCCGAGCGCGCCCTGATCCCGGTCCTGCCGACCCGCGAGGAGTTCCCCTACGCGATCCGTCAGGTCTCCGAGGCGCTCGGCTCCAACGGCTCCACGTCGATGGGCTCGGTCTGCGCCTCCACCATGTCGCTGCTGAACGCCGGTGTGCCGCTCAAGGCCCCCGTCGCCGGTATCGCCATGGGCCTGATCTCGCAGGAGATCGACGGCGAGACGCACTACGTGGCGCTCACCGACATCCTCGGCGCCGAGGACGCGTTCGGCGACATGGACTTCAAGGTCGCCGGCACGAAGAACTTCGTGACCGCGCTCCAGCTCGACACCAAGCTCGACGGCATCCCCGCCTCCGTGCTGGCCGCCGCGCTGAAGCAGGCCCGTGACGCCCGCCTCCACATCCTCGATGTGATGAACGAGGCCATCGACGTCCCGGACGAGATGTCCCCCAACGCCCCGCGGATCATCAGCATCAAGATCCCCGTGGACAAGATCGGCGAGGTCATCGGCCCCAAGGGCAAGATGATCAACCAGATCCAGGAGGACACCGGCGCCGACATCTCCATCGAGGACGACGGCACGGTGCTGATCGGCGCCACCGAGGGCTCGCAGGCCGAGGCGGCCCGCGCGGTGATCAACCAGATCGCCAACCCGACGATGCCCGAGGTCGGCGAGCGCTACCTGGGCACGGTCGTGAAGACGACCACCTTCGGCGCGTTCGTCTCGCTGATGCCCGGCAAGGACGGCCTGCTGCACATCTCGCAGATCCGTAAGCTCGCCGGCGGCAAGCGCGTCGAGAACGTCGAGGACGTTCTCGGTGTGGGCGCCAAGGTGCAGGTCGAGATCGCCGAGATCGACCAGCGCGGCAAGCTCTCGCTGATCCCGGTCATCGAGGGCGAAGACGACGCCGAGGACGCGAAGGACGAGTCGGAGAAGTGACGACCCGCTCCACCGCAGTGACGGCCCGCCCCTCCACCAAGGGGCGGGCCGTCCGCACGCGGACCCTCCTCCCGGGCACCGACGGCATCGGCACCGTACGGCGCAGCGTCCTGCCCGGCGGGCTGCGCGTCGTCACCGAGACGCTGCCCACCGTCCGTTCCGCCACCTTCGGCATCTGGGCGGCCGTCGGCTCCCGCGACGAGACCCCGGTGCTCAACGGCGCCACCCACTACCTGGAGCACCTGCTCTTCAAGGGCACGGAGCGCCGCAGCGCACTGGACATCTCCGCGGCCGTGGACGCGGTCGGCGGCGAGATGAACGCCTTCACGTCCAAGGAGTACACCTGCTACTACGCGCGGGTGCTCGACACCGATCTGCCGCTGGCCATCGACGTGGTCTGCGACATGCTCACCGGGTCGCTGATCCGCCAGGAGGACATCGACGCCGAACGCGGCGTCATCCTGGAGGAGATCGCGATGACCGAGGACGACCCCGGCGACCAGGTGCACGACCTGTTCACCACCGCGATGCTCGGCGACACCCCGCTCGGCCGCCCCGTCCTCGGCACCGTCGAGACCATCAACGCGCTCACCCGCGACCAGGTCGCCCGCTTCTACAAGCGGCACTACGACCCCACGCGGCTCGTCGTCGCCGCCGCGGGCAACGTCGACCACGCGGCCGTCGTCCGCCAAGTCCGCCGCGCCTTCGAGAACGCGGGCGCCCTGCACGACCCGGACGCCGTCCCGATGGCGCCGCGCTCCGGCAGCCGCACGCTCCGCGCCGCGGGCCACCTCGAACTGCTCGACCGGCGCACCGAGCAGGCCCATGTCGTCCTCGGCATGCCCGGCCTGTCGCGCAACGACGACCGGCGCTGGGCGCTCAGCGTGCTCAACACCGCGCTCGGCGGCGGCATGAGCTCCCGGCTCTTCCAGGAAGTGCGCGAGAAGCGCGGCCTGGCCTACTCGGTGTACTCCTACACCTCGTCCTTCGCGGACTGCGGCCTCTTCGGCGTCTACGCGGGCTGCCAGCCGCGCCGGGTGCCGGAAGTGCTCAAGATCTGCCGGGACGAGCTGCACCAGGTCGCGGAACACGGCCTGACCGACGAGGAGATCGGCCGTGCGATCGGCCAGCTCTCCGGCTCCACGGTGCTCGGTCTCGAGGACACCGGCGCGCTGATGAACCGGCTCGGCAAGAGCGAGCTGTGCTGGGGCGAGCAGTTGTCCGTCGACGACCTGCTCGGCCGGATCGCCGCGGTGACCCCGGACGACGTACGCGCGGTGGCCCGCGATGTACTGGGCCAGCGGCCGTCGCTGGCCGTCATAGGGCCGCTCAAGGAGAAGCAGAGCGCGCGCCTGCGCGAGGCGCTCGCGTAGCGGACCGGCTCGCGGGAGCCGCGGCGCGCGTGCCGTCAACCGATGTGAGATGCGAAGGACGAGGACAGGACAACGATGAGCAAGCTCCGTGTGGCCGTCATCGGCGCCAAGGGCCGGATCGGATCAGAGGCGGCACGCGCGGTCGAGGCGGCCGACGACCTCGACCTCGTCGCGGCGATCGACCGCGACGACCGGCTGGAGACACTGACCGAGTCCGGTACGCAGGTCGCCGTCGACCTGACGCACCCCGACGCCGTCATGGGCAATCTGGAGTTCTGCGTCGGCCACGGCATCCACGCCGTGGTCGGCACCACCGGCTGGACCCCGCAACGGCTCGACACCCTGCGCGGCCGGCTCGCCGCCTCGCCCGCCACCGGGGTGCTCATCGCGCCGAACTTCTCCATCGGCGCCGTCCTCACCATGCGCTTCGCCCAGCAGGCCGCCCGCTGGTTCGAGAGCGTCGAGGTCATCGAACTGCACCACAACCGGAAGGCGGACGCCCCCAGCGGCACCGCCACCCGTACCGCGCAGCTCATCGCCGCCGCCCGCGCGGAGGCGGGCCGCGCCCCGCAGGAGGACCCCACCACCCACGCCCTGGACGGCGCCCGCGGCGCGGACGTCGACGGCGTCCCGGTGCACTCGGTACGGCTGCGCGGCCTGCTCGCCCACCAGGAAGTGCTCTTCGGCGACACCGGCGAGACCCTCACCATCCGGCACGACTCGCTGCACCACAGCAGCTTCATGCCGGGCATCCTGCTCGCGGCCCGTACCGTGCCCGGTGTCCCCGGCCTCACCTTCGGCCTGGAACACTTCCTCTCGGACGACCACCGCGCGCTTCAGCCGGACGAGGGCTGACGCGGAGGACCGAACCGGAGGACGGAACCGAAATGCGCGCCAAACTCAGCTACGCCGCGTCCGCGGTCGTGCTGGTCTTCTACTTCGTGCTGGTCGGCGACCGCGGGGTGCTGCTCATCGCGGACGGCCGCCCGGTCACCGTCGTCTTCGGCGTCGCCGTGCTCGTCCTGCCGCTGATCGGCGCCTGGTTCCTCTGGCACACCACCCAGTTCGCCCGCCACGCCGGACGGCTCGGCCGCGAACTGGAGGCCGAGGGCGGCCTGCCCGTGGACGAACTGGTCCGTACGCCCAGCGGCCGGATCGACCGCGACTCGGCCGACGCGGTGTTCGCCAAGCGGCAGGCCGAGACGGAGGCCGCGCCGGACGACTGGCGCAACTGGTTCCGGCTCGCCGTCGCGTACTTCGACGCACGCGACACCCCGCGGGCCCGCAAGGCGATGCAGCGGGCCATCGCGCTGCACGACGGGCGCGAGGTGCGCGAGCGGGTCTAGGCGGGCCGCGACCGGGCGCGACTCCTCATACGGGTGTGCCCGGTCGAATTCATCCGGCCGTGCACCCGGGAGGGTGAAGCTGAGCGCGGCTCAGCGCAGTTCGGCGGCCCAGCCCTCGATGGCGTCGGCGGCGAGGTCGAACGCCTCGACCCGGCCGAGGAAGTCCGCGTTGTGGTCGGTCAGCATCGGCCGCAGCGGACGGCCGCCGCGCCGGGTGATCACCAGCGCCTGACCCTGCACACTGCGCGGCAGCCCCAGCACCCGCACCGGCTGCTGCGCCGTGCGCACCGAGACCACCTGGCTCCACGACACCGTCGAGGTGGAGAAGAACTCCACCTGACGCAGGCCCTTCCCGCTCACCCACACCCCCACGCGCAGCAGCCGCAGGGTGACCGCGATGATCACGAACGCCGAGAGCAGGCACGTGACGCCGCCCTGCCCGCTTCCCGCGGCGACCATGATCAGCGCGGCGAACAGCAGGTACGAGGCGAAGACCAGCAGCAGCGCCGCGGTAGCGACCCGCCACGGTCCTGGACGGTAGGGCCGCATCCAGCGGTCCTGCTCGGCGTGCGGCAGCGCACGTCCGGGCGTGAACTCATCGACGAAGGCGGTGGTGGAATTGTGGGGGAGGGACACGCGGGGAATCCTCTTCGGGTCTCCGGCAGCTTCCGGCACGAGCGGGCTATGACGGGTGAGGCTAGCCGCCGTGCGGCGCCGCGGCTACCTCGGGTCGTCCGATCGGCCCTGGCCCGCCCGACGAACGCTGTCATACGGAGCGAATAGGCTGGCGCCGCACGGCAGAACAGCCGCCCGACCGCACACCGGCTCAACCGCACACCGGCTCAACCGCACACCAGCTCAACCGCACAGCCGCCAAGCAGGAAGGACCTCGGGTGCCGACCGAGACCACCACCGGGACCACCGTCCCCGTCCAGTTCCGCGACGACGTGACCGTCGACCTCGTCAAGCACAGCGCCTCTGACGGCGACGTCCTGTGGGCGGCCCGGGTCTCCACCGCCGGAGAGCAGTCCCTCGAAGAGCTGACCAAGGACCCCGAGCGCTCCAAGGGCCTGATCAACTACCTGATGCGCGACCGCCACGGCAGCCCCTTCGAGCACAACTCCATGACCTTCTACATCAGCGCCCCGATCTTCGTCTTCCGCGAGTTCATGCGCCACCGCGTCGGCTGGTCGTACAACGAGGAGTCCGGGCGTTACCGCGAGTTGCAGCCGGTGTTCTACGTGCCGGGGCCCGAGCGGAAGCTGGTGCAGCAGGGGCGGCCGGGGAAGTACGAGTTCGTGCACGGCACCGCGGAGCAGCACGAGGCGGTGCGGGGGGCGATGGAGGAGTCGTACGCGCATTCGTACGCGGCGTACCAGGAGATGCTGGCGGCCGGGGTGGCCAGGGAAGTGGCGCGGGCGACGCTGCCGGTCGGGTTGTTCTCGTCGATGTACGCGACGTGCAACGCGCGCTCGCTGATGCACTTCCTGGGGCTGCGGACGCAGCACGAACTGGCGGCCACGCCGTCGTTCCCGCAGCGGGAGATCGAGATGGTGGGGGAGCGGATGGAGGCCGCGTGGGCGGGTCTGATGCCGCTGACACACGCGGCGTTCAACGCGAACGGCCGGGTGGCACCGTAACGGCCGGAACCGATCGGCGCGACCGCAGTCAAATGTCCGAAGTGTTCAGATTGCAGGCATTCGTGAAGTTCATCTAGGCTGCTGAAACGGACTCCGGCGTTGCTTGAACCCCCGAGCAGGCACCGCCGGAGTCCTTTGCGCAGGTCCCGAGGCTGCATGCCCGTACACACACCGAGTAGCGTGGACCCATGGCTCCGACCTCCACCCCCACGGCCCCCTTCGGGCGGGTCCTGACCGCAATGGTCACGCCGTTCACCGCGGACGGCGCCCTCGATCTCGACGGCGCGCAACGGCTCGCCGCCCACCTCGTGGACGCCGGGAACGACGGTCTCGTCGTCAACGGCACGACCGGGGAGTCGCCCACCACGAGCGACACGGAGAAAGCCCGGCTCGTACGGGCCGTCGTGGAAGCCGTCGGAGACCGCGCCTTCGTCGTCGCCGGAGCCGGCACCAACGACACCCGGCACAGCACGGAACTGGCCCGCCAGGCGGAGAGCGCCGGCGCCCACGCCCTGCTCGCGGTGACGCCGTACTACAACAAGCCCCCGCAGGAGGGCCTGTACCGGCACTTCACCGCCATCGCCGACGCCACCGGGCTGCCCGTCATGCTCTACGACATCCCCGGCCGCAGCGGCGTCCCCATCGACACCGAGACCATCGTCCGGCTGGCCGAACACCCCCGGATCGTCGCCAACAAGGACGCCAAGGGCGACCTCGGCGCCGCGAGCTGGGCGATGTCCCGCAGCGGCCTGGCCTGGTACTCGGGCGACGACATGCTCAATCTGCCGCTGCTCTCCATCGGCGCCGCCGGCTTCGTCTCCGTCGTCGGCCACCTGGTCTCCGCCGAACTGCGCGCGCTCCTCGACGCGTACACCAGCGGCGACGTCACCAAGGCCGCCGAGATCCACCAGCGACTGCTGCCGGTCTACACCGGCATGTTCCGCGCCCAGGGCGTCATCACCACCAAGACCGCCCTCGCGCTGCGCGGACTGCCCGCCGGTCCCCTCCGGCTTCCCCTCGTGGAGCTGGACCAGGCCGCCACCGAACAGCTCAGGAGGGATCTCGCCGCAGGCGGGGTAGACCTCTGACCACAGACTTCACAACTTAATAGGTCCGAACACGCACAACCGCACAACCGAACGACTGCACAACCGCACAGCCGAAAGACCGCACAGCCGACGATGCGCACTGCCGCATACGCACGGAAAACACGATGTCACGCGCGCCGCGACCCAGGAGGGTCCGGCGGCGCGCGTGGTAGGGAGAGACTTTTGAGCCATCCGCACCCCGAACTCGGCCCCCCGCGGACCCTGCCCGACGGCGGCCTCCGGATCACCCCGCTCGGCGGCCTCGGAGAAATCGGCCGCAATATGACGGTCTTCGAATTCGGCGGCAAGCTGCTGATCGTCGACTGCGGAGTGCTCTTCCCCGAGGAAGAGCAGCCCGGCGTCGACCTGATCCTGCCGGACTTCACCTCCATCAGGGACCGCCTCGACGACGTCGTCGGCGTCATCCTGACCCACGGCCACGAGGACCACATCGGCGCCGTCCCCTTCCTCCTGCGGGAGAAGGACGACATCCCGCTGATCGGCTCCAAGCTGACCCTCGCCCTGATCGAGGCCAAGCTCCAGGAGCACCGCATCCGGCCGTACGTGCTGGAGGTCAAGGAGGGCGAGCGCGAGCGCATCGGCCCCTTCGACTGCGAATTCGTCGCCGTCAACCACTCCATCCCGGACGCGCTGGCCGTCGCCATCCGCACTCCGGCGGGCCTGGTCGTCGTCACGGGCGACTTCAAGATGGACCAGCTCCCGCTGGACGGCCGCCTGACCGACCTGCCGACCTTCGCGCGGCTCGGCGAGGAAGGCATCGACCTGCTCCTCGCCGACTCCACCAACGCCGAGGTCCCCGGCTTCGTCGCACCCGAGCGGGACATCTCGCAGGTGCTCAGGCAGACCTTCGCCAAGGCGGACAAGCGGATCATCGTGGCGAGCTTCGCCAGCCACGTCCACCGCATCCAGCAGGTCCTGGACGCCGCGCACGAACGCGGCCGCAAGGTGGCCTTCGTCGGCCGCTCGATGGTCAGGAACATGGGCATCGCCCGCGACCTGGGCTACCTCAAGGTGCCCAGCGGTCTCGTCGTGGACGTCAAGGTCCTCGACGACCTGCCCGACGAGAAGGTCGTCCTCGTCTGCACCGGCTCCCAGGGCGAGCCCATGGCCGCCCTGTCCCGGATGGCGAACCGCGACCACCAGATCCGGATCGTCGAGGGCGACACCGTCATCCTCGCGTCCTCCCTCATCCCGGGCAACGAGAACGCGGTCTACCGCGTGATCAACGGCCTCACCCGATGGGGTGCCAACGTTGTCCACAAGGGCAACGCCAAGGTCCACGTCTCCGGCCACGCCTCGGCCGGCGAACTGCTGTACTTCTACAACATCTGCAAGCCGCGCAATCTGATGCCGATCCACGGCGAATGGCGACACCTGCGCGCCAACGCCGATCTCGGCCAGCTCACCGGCATCCCCAAGAACCGCTGCGTCATCGCGGAGGACGGCGTGGTCGTCGATCTCATCGACGGCGTCGCCAAAATCGCGGGCAAGGTCCAGGCCGGTTACGTGTACGTCGACGGTCTCTCCGTCGGCGACATCACGGAGTCGTCGCTGAAGGACCGCCGCATCCTCGGGGAAGAAGGCATCGTCTCGGTCTTCGTGGTGGTCGACTCGACCACCGGCAAGATCGTCGGCGGCCCGAACATCCATGCCCGCGGTTCGGGTATCGAGGACGACGCATTCGCCGCCGTCATCCCCAAGATCGAGGAGGGGCTGTCCCGTTCGGCCTCCGACGGGGTGATGGAAGCACGCCAGATCCAGCAGCTCATCCGCCGCTCGGTCGGCAAATGGGTCTCCGACACCTACCGTCGGCGACCGATGATCCTCCCTGTGGTGGTTGAGGTCTGACGCCTCGTCAACCGCTCGACCAGGAGCGGGCCCCCGGATTTGCATCCGGGGGCCCGCTCCAGTACGTTGGCACAACCGCCTCGACGAGACCCGCGGAAACGTGTGTGCTCGGAACGGGGTTGGTAATTCCGACCGAATAGCTTCTGCTAAAGTCGGAGACACGACGAAGGGAAAGCCCGGAGGGCCGGTGAAACGGTCTGAAGGAAGCTTCCGTTCCTTGAGAACTCAACAGCGTGCCAAAAGTCAACGCCAGATATGTTGATACCCCGTCTCGCTTCGGCGAGATGAGGTTCCTTTGAAGAACAAAAACACAGCGAGGACGCTGTGCGCGACGGGGATTATTCCTCCCGGTCGCGCCGCTCTTGCGTGTTGTTCCGGGATAT
>NZ_JBIBFQ010000003.1:394712-885936 GCF_042955955.1 Streptomyces sp. NPDC008317 | reverse complement strand
GGGTGAGACCTGATGCCGAGCCGATTGTGGTGAAGTGGATGATCCTATGCTGTCGAGAAAAGCCTCTAGCGAGTTTCATGGCGGCCCGTACCCTAAACCGACTCAGGTGGTCAGGTAGAGAATACCGAGGCGTTCGGGTGAACTATGGTTAAGGAACTCGGCAAAATGCCCCCGTAACTTCGGGAGAAGGGGGGCCATGTCTGGTGACGGGATGTACTCCTTGAGCTGGGTGTGGCCGCAGAGACCAGCGAGAAGCGACTGTTTACTAAAAACACAGGTCCGTGCGAAGCCGTAAGGCGATGTATACGGACTGACGCCTGCCCGGTGCTGGAACGTTAAGGGGACCGGTTAGTCCTGTTTCGACAGGGCGAAGCTGAGAACTTAAGCGCCAGTAAACGGCGGTGGTAACTATAACCATCCTAAGGTAGCGAAATTCCTTGTCGGGTAAGTTCCGACCTGCACGAATGGCGTAACGACTTCTCGACTGTCTCAACCATAGGCCCGGTGAAATTGCACTACGAGTAAAGATGCTCGTTTCGCGCAGCAGGACGGAAAGACCCCGGGACCTTTACTATAGCTTGATATTGGTGTTCGGTTCGGCTTGTGTAGGATAGGTGGGAGACTGTGAGCCGGTAGCGCCAGCTATCGGGGAGTCGTCGTTGAAATACCACTCTGGTCGTGCTGGATGTCTAACCTCGGTCCGTGATCCGGATCAGGGACAGTGTCTGGTGGGTAGTTTAACTGGGGCGGTTGCCTCCTAAAGGGTAACGGAGGCGCCCAAAGGTTCCCTCAGCCTGGTTGGCAATCAGGTGTTGAGTGTAAGTGCACAAGGGAGCTTGACTGTGAGACTGACGGGTCGAGCAGGTACGAAAGTAGGGACTAGTGATCCGGCGGTGGCTTGTGGAAGCGCCGTCGCTCAACGGATAAAAGGTACCCCGGGGATAACAGGCTGATCTTCCCCAAGAGTCCATATCGACGGGATGGTTTGGCACCTCGATGTCGGCTCGTCGCATCCTGGGGCTGGAGTCGGTCCCAAGGGTTGGGCTGTTCGCCCATTAAAGCGGTACGCGAGCTGGGTTTAGAACGTCGTGAGACAGTTCGGTCCCTATCCGCTGTGCGCGTAGGAGTCTTGAGAAGGGCTGTCCCTAGTACGAGAGGACCGGGACGGACGAACCTCTGGTGTGCCAGTTGTCCTGCCAAGGGCATGGCTGGTTGGCTACGTTCGGGAGGGATAACCGCTGAAAGCATCTAAGCGGGAAGCCTGCTTCGAGATGAGGACTCCCACCCCCTTTGAGGGGTTAAGGCTCCCAGTAGACGACTGGGTTGATAGGCCAGATGTGGAAGCCCTGTGAGGGGTGGAGCTGACTGGTACTAATAGGCCGAGGGCTTGTCCATTGTTGCTCGCGTTCACTGTGTGGTTCTGAAACAACCAGCCCACCACCATGCCCCCTGCACGGGGGTGTGGGGTGTGTGTTTCATGGTGTTTCGGTGGTCATAGCGTTAGGGAAACGCCCGGTTACATTCCGAACCCGGAAGCTAAGCCTTTCAGCGCCGATGGTACTGCAGGGGGGACCCTGTGGGAGAGTAGGACACCGCCGAACAATCTTTATGGACCCTCGGTCCTGGCCTAAGCGCTGGGACCGGGGGTCTTTTTTTCGTTGTTCTTCGGTGCGCGTCCTCTCCGTCATGGCGAGAGACTCGCACTACAGCAGTACGATCCGACAGGAGTCACGTCGATGCCCAACTCGCCTGAAGACCGGCCCGAGCGTCCCGAACGCCGGGACTCGCGCCCGAACGGCGGCGGCGACCGCGGGGGTTACCGCAGCAGCGGTCCGCGGCGGGACGGTGACCGTCCCACCGGCGGCTTCCGTCGCGACGATCGACGTGACGACCGTCCGCGGGGCCCGCGCCGCGAAGACGACCGTGGCGGCTACCGCCCGCGCGACGACCGCCGCGACAGTGGTGGCCGTCCTCCGGCCGGCGGCGGCTACCGTCCCCGTGACGACCGCCCCCGCGACGACCGTCCGCGCCAGGACCGCCCCCGCGACGACCGCTCCGGCGGTGGCGGCGGTGGCTTCCGCCCGCGTGACGACCGGCCTCGTTTTGACCGTCCGCGTGAGGACCGTCCCGGCGGTGGTGGCGGGTTCCGTCGTGACGACCGTCCGCGTGACGACCGGCGTGACGACCGTCCCCGTGGCCCGCGCCGTGAGGACGACCGCGGCGGCTACCGCCCGCGCGACGACCGTCCCAGGGACGACCGCCCCCGTCAGGACCGGCCCGGCGGCGGTGGCGGTGGCTTCCGCCCGCGCGATGACCGGCCTCGTTTTGACCGTCCGCGTGAGGACCGTCCCGGCGGTGGCGGTGGTTTCCGGCGTGACGACCGTCCGCGTGACGACCGGCGTGACGACCGTCCCCGTGGCCCGCGCCGTGAGGACGACCGTGGCGGCTACCGCCCGCGCGACGACCGTCCCAGGGACGACCGTCCGCGCCAGGACCGCCCCCGCGACGACCGCTCGGGCGGTGGCGGCGGTGGCTTCCGCCCGCGTGACGACCGGCCTCGTTTTGACCGCCCGCGCGAGGACCGTCCCCGTGACGACAGGCCCCGTGACGACCGCCCCCGCTTCGACAGGCCGCGTGACGACCGGCGCGACGACCGGTCCGGCGGTGGCTTCCGTCCCCGTGAGGACCGGCCGCGCTACGACCGCCCGCGTGACGACCGCCCCGGTGGCGGCGGTGGCGGGTTCCGCAGGGACGACAGGCCCCGTGACGACCGGCCCCGTTTCGACGGCCCGCGTGACGACCGCCCGCGCGGTCCGCGCCGCGACGACGACCGTCCCCGTTTCGACCGGCCCCGCGACGACCGTCGCGATGACCGCCGTGACGACCGTCCGCGTGGCCCGCGTCGGGACGACGACCGGGACCGTGGCGGCCAGGGGCGTCGCCCCGTGGTCGAGGGCCGCGGCCGGTTCGAGAACCGGGGCAGGGACGACCGCCGTGAGGAGCGGGAGCCCGTCCGCAGGCTGCCGATCCCTGACGAGGTCACCGGCCACGAGATCGACCCGAGCGTGCGCCAGGAGCTGATGAGCCTGCCGAAGACGCTCGCGGAGGACGTGGCGCGCAACCTCGTCATGGTGGCCCGGCTGCTGGACGAGGAGCCCGAGCAGGCGTACGCGTACTCGCGCGTCGCGCTGCGTCTTGCGTCCCGCGTCGCGGCCGTCAGAGAAGCGGCGGGCTTCGCGTCGTACGCCAGTGAGCGGTACGCCGAGGCGCTGGCCGAATTCCGGGCGACCCGGCGGATGACCGGCACCGTCGACCTGTGGCCGGTGATGGCGGACTGCGAGCGCGGTCTCGGCCGTCCGGAGCGCGCGCTGGAGATGGCGGGCGCCCCCGAGGTGCACAAGCTGGACAAGGCCGGCCAGGTCGAGATGCGCCTGGTCGCGGCCGGGGCCCGGCAGGACATGGGCCAGGACGAGGCCGCGGTGGTCACCCTCCAGAGCTCCGAGCTGGCGTCCAACGCCGTGCACCCGTGGACCGCCCGCCTGCGGTACGCCTACGCGGACGCGCTGCTGCGCGTCGGCCGTGAGCGCGAGGGTCGCGACTGGTTCGCGAAGGCGCTCGAAGCCGACCACAACGGCACCACCGACGCCTCCGACCGCCTCGCCCAGCTCGACGGCGTGGAATTCGTCGACGCCATCGACGAGGACGACGCGGCCGAGTCCGAGTCCGAGCCTCAGCGGCCGGACACGACGGGCGAGGCGGCGGACGACGAGGACGACGCCGACGACACGGACGACGACGTTTCGGACGAGGACGTCTCCGACGAGGACGACGACGAGACCTCCGAGACCTCCGAGGAGCCCGTCGGCGGTACCGACGAGTCCGCGCAGGACGAGGACGACTCTGACGACGAGGACGACGAGGACGACGACGAAAGCGCCCACGACGCAGAGGGCTCCGACGACGCCGAGAAGGCCGGGCAGAAGGCCGAGGCGGCCGACGGCGCCGCCCCGTCCTCCTTCCTCGACTCGCCGTTCCGCGAGCCCGCCGCCCACGGCGAGCCGAAGAGCGACGACGAGGACTGACACCCGCACGCGTCCCACGTGAAAGGGCGGCACCCGCACACCGCGGGTGCCGCCCTTTCGTATGCCCGGCTACGACCCGGCCGCGCCTCGACTCCGCCCCACCTCCGCCCCGCCTCCGACCCGGCTCCGCCTCGACCCGGACGAGGCGCCGGATCAGCCGAGTTCGACGCTGCGCATCACCAGTCCGCTCGCCGGTTTCGGGCCGAAGGACGTGGACTTGCGAGGCATGGTCACGCCCTGGCGGGCGAGGTCGCGGACGACGTCCTCGTGCACCGGGTGCATGAGGACGGCCGTGCCGTGCAGCCGTTCCGCGAGGCCGACGGCGGCGGCCGTGTCGTGGATGTAGCGGATGTCCTCGGGGGAGTCGGGGACTTTCCAGACGTCGTCGAGCAGCAGACTGTGCAGGACGGCGGCGTCCAGGCGGCGCCATTGCGCGGGCCGGTCGGCCGGTACGCCGCGCTCGATGGCCGCCGGGTCGGGGCGGTCCAGCAGGTGGAAGCCGCCGTCGCCCGCGAGCAGGAAGGCGTTGCCGTCGTCCGCGGCCTGCGCCAGCGCGTCGAGCGCGCCGTCCAGCGAAGGACCGGGCAGCGGCCGTACGCGGAAGGTGGTGCGGGCGGCCTCCAGCGCGTCGGCCAGCGGCAGCCGGGGCAGGACGCGGTGGATGGCGCGTACCCGCAGCGGGTAGCGGGCGGTGTCGACCAGCAGGACGAGGCCGTAGTCCCAGGGGGTGCCGGGGCGGTGGGCCGACTGGAGCAGCCGGTAGGTCGCCCAGCGGTGGTGGCCGTCGGCGATCAGGGCCTGGTGGGACGCGAGATCGGCCTCGACAGCCGCGTGGTCGGCGGGGTCGGTGAGCGCCCACAGCCGGTGCCGTACCCCGTCCTCGGTGACCGTGGCCAGCAGCGGCTCGGCGTCGGCGGCGGTGCGGTCGATGACGGCGGCCGTCGCGTCGCCCTGCCGGTAGGACAGCAGCAGCGGCTCCAGATTGGCGCCGGTCGCGCGCATCAGGGCCGCGCGGTCGGCGACCGGGCCGGGCATGACGTCCTCGTGCGGCAGGACGACGCCGTCCTCCGGCGGTGTGAGCCGCAGTGCGCCGATCACCCCGCGCTGGAGGTGGTCGCCGTCGCGCTGTTCGTAGACGTAGAGGGCGGGCAGCGGGTCGGCGGCGAGGACGCCCTCGTCGAGCCAGGCGGTGAGGGTCCTGGCGGCCTTGCCGTGCCGGGCGGCCGGTGTCTCGGCCTCGGGGAGGATGAGCCGGACGACGTTGTGCGGGTCGGCCGTCTCCAACCGCCGCTGGCCGTCGGGGCGTACGACGACGTCGTACGGCGGTGAGGTCACCGCGGCCAGGCTGCCGACGCGCTGTCGTACATAGCGGAGCCCGCGGAAGGGCTTCAGACGCAGGCCGTGCTCGCCGTTGAGTCCGGAGTTGGTCATCAGCGCATGCTATGTCCGGGGCGGCCATGAGGGATGATCGGGGTCATCGACGACACCCCGAGGAGCGAGCCCGTCATGACCCACCGGACCAGTCCGAACGGCACCGAAGGACCGCTGGACACGGCGTACGACACGGCGCTCCTCGACCTCGACGGGGTCGTGTACGCGGGCGGTGACGCCATCGCGCACGCGGTCGAGTCGCTGGCCGCGGCGAGCGGGCATGGGATGCGTCTCGCTTATGTGACGAACAACGCCTCGCGTACGCCGCAGGCCGTCGCGGAGCACCTCACAGACCTCGGGGTGCCCGCGGAGGCCGACGAGGTGATCACCTCGGCGCAGGCGGTGGCGCGGCTGATCGCCGATCAGGTGCCCGAGGGGGCGAAGGTGCTCGCGGTGGGCGGCGAGGGGCTGTTCGCGGCGCTGCGCGAGCGCGGGCTGCGGCCGGTGGAGTCGGCGGACGACGAGCCGGTGGCGGCCGTGCAGGGGTACGGGCCCGACCTGCGGTGGTCGCAGCTCGGGGAGATGGCGTACGCGGTGAACCGGGGCGTGCCGTGGTTCGCGTCCAACACGGATCTGACGATTCCGAGCGCGCGCGGGATCGCGCCGGGGAACGGCGCGGCGGTGGAGGTCGTACGGATCGCGACCGGCGGTGAGCCGCAGGTCGCGGGGAAGCCGCTGCCGCCGATGCACCGCGAGACGGTGATCAGGACGGGGGCGAAGCGGCCCCTGGTGGTGGGGGACCGGCTCGACACGGACATCGAGGGCGCGTACGCAGGCGAGGTGGATTCGCTGCTCGTGCTGACCGGGGTGACGGACGCGGCCCACCTGCTCGCCGCCGAGCCGCGCCACCGTCCCACGTATGTCGCCGCCGACCTGCGCGGGCTGCTGGCCGCGCAGCCGGAGGTCACGGCGGCCGACGGCGGCTTCCGCTGCGGGGGTTGGACCGCCTCCGCCGCCTCGGACGCGCTCGTGCTCGACGGTGACGGCGACGCGCTCGACGGACTGCGCGCGCTGTGCGCCGCGGCCTGGACGTCGGCGGGCGACGGCACGTGCGGCCTGGACGCGGACAAGGCACTGGCGCGGCTGGGTCTTTGAGCGTGGCTGGGCCTTTGAGCCCGGCTGGGATTTTGAGGCGGGCCGGTGCTCGGAGGCGGGCCGGCGCTCTGAGCCCGGCCGGGGCTCTGAGGCGGGCTCCATGATGCGGGCCCGGCCCGGCACTTGAGCCCGGCTGACCCGCGCGGGCGCGTCTGACCGCGCCGCACCCGCCCGCCTGACGCGGTGCGCGCCATGCGGTGCGCGCCCCGTGGCGCGCGGCCGGGTCAGGCGTCCGCGTCCGCCGTGGCCTCGCTCTTCGCGCCTGCCTCGGCCTCGGCTTCGGCTCCGGCCTCGGCCTCGGCTTGCGCGACGGCCGCCGCCAGCAGGTCGTCCTCGGTGACGCCGTGCCGCCAGTAGCCGGTGAATTTGATCGCCTTGCGGTCGATGCCGCGGTCGTTGACCAGGTGGCGGCGGAGCGCGCGTGCCGAGGCGGCCTCGCCCGCGATCCAGGCGTAGGGGGTGCCGGAGGGCAGGTCCCCGGCGTCGCGGACGGCGGCCAGCAGCGCGGCGGTGCGGTCGGCGCCGGGGTGTTCCCGTACCAGCCAGGTGATGTCGGCGTCGGCGTCGGTGGTCAGCGGGATGCGGTCGTCGGGGTGGGCGACCTCGATCCAGACCTTGACGGGCATGCCCGCGGGCAGCCACTCCAGGATGCTCGCCACGGCGGGCAGCGCGGTCTCGTCGGCGGTCAGCAGCACCCAGTCGGTACCGGCGGGCGGCTGGAAGTCGACGCCGCCGTTGTCCTCGCCTGCCGGGGCGAGGATGCTCACCGGGTCGCCGGGCTTGACCTGTTGGGCCCAGCGGGAGGCGGGGCCGAGGTCGCCGTGCAGGGCGAAGTCGATGTCGATTTCCAGCGGGTCGCGGCGGACCGCGCGGATCGTGTACGTCCGCATGATGCCGCGGACGTCGGGGTCGAGGGCGCGCCAGTCGGCGTACCAGTCGGCGCCGAGCGGTTCCGGCAGCACCGGGCGGGTCTGGCCCCGCTGCGGCAGGAAGAGCTTGAAGCGCTGGTCCCGGCCGCCGCTCACGACGCCGGCCAGGTCGTCGCCGCCGAGCACGATCCGTACCAGAGTGGGCGACAGCCGCTCGGTGCGCAGGACGCGGGGGTGGAAGAAGAGGTAGGGCGCGGTGGACACGGCGTCAGCTCACCTTCTTCGCACCGGCGATGGCCTTGGTCAGCGCCTCGATCTGGGCGGCGCACTTGTCGTACGAGAAGATCGGCTCGCTCGGCCAGCCGATGACCTGTCCGGCCTTGACGGCGGCCAGTTGCGCCCAGGTGGGCTTGGCGGCCAGGTCCTTGGGCTGGAGGGTCGCGGTGCGGTTGTCGAGCATGATGATGTCGGGCTTGTACTTGTCGGCGTTCTCCCAGCTCAGCGTCTCGAAGAAGCCGCCTTCGACCTTGTCGGGGACGATGAAGTCGACACCGAGGCTCTTGTAGTAGCTGAGGTCGGACGCGGAGGGCGGGGTGGAGACGTAGAAGGAGTCGGCGCTGCCGGAGGCGGCCATCACCTTGATGCCGCCGGACGCCTTGGCGGCGGCGCGCAGATCGGCGGACGCCTTCTCGAAGCGGGCCTTGGCGGCGGCGTTGGTGGTCGAGTCCATGTCCGCGCCCAGGGAGGCGGCGAGTTCGGCGTACCGCTGGAGCGGGGTGGTGATCGGGACGCCCTTGAGGCTGATGCCGACGCTGGGCGCGATGCCGAGGATCTTCTTGGCGCTCTCGTCCGGCACGTACCAGAGGGTCGGCGCCTCGTACATGTGGCTGATCAGCAGTTGGGGGGAGAGAGCCGCGTACTTCTCGATGTTGAACTCGCCCCACGTGTTGCCGACCACGGTGAGCTTGCTGACGTCGAGGTCGCCCGCCTGGGCATCGGCGCCGCCGCCCTTGACCGTGGTCGGGCCGAAGACGCCGACGCACTCGACGCCGTAGTCGTGCAGCGCGGCGGCGGCGCCGACGTAGGCGACCAGTTTGGCGGGGGTCTTGTCGAGCTTCACCGTGGTCTTGCGGTCGTCGGTGAAGGACCAGGGGCCCGCGGGGGTCTTGGCGCCGGAGTCCGCCGTGCCGCCGGAGTCGGCGCCCGAGTCCTTGGAGTCCTTGTCGGAGGAACCGCCGCAAGCCGCGAGCAGGGCGCCGATACCGACGGAGCCGCCCACGGCGAGCACGCCGCGCCGCGACATTCCGGACATGGGTGAGAAACGAGGGGGATTCATCAAGACAGCCGCTCTGCTCGGAGTTGAGGTGGCCAGGTTAGGCTAACCTAATCACCGTGTTGGTCGATCGTCACTCCCCACCCGCTCCGGTCACCGGACAGCAGGTCGCCGGCCCACCGGCCGTCGAACGCCGCGGCAGCGTCGCGCGGGCGAACGCGAAACGCGCCGCCGGACTGCTCGTCGCCGTCGGCCTGCTGGTCGTCGTGGCCCTCGCGAGCATCGCCATCGGCGCCAAGGACATACCCGTCGACCAGGTCTGGCACGGGCTGTTCCACTACGCGGGCACCGACAACGACGTGGTGATCCGCAAACTGCGGCTGCCGCGTACGGTCCTCGGACTCCTCGTCGGCGCCGCGCTCGGCGTCGCGGGCGCGGCCATGCAGGCCCTCACCCGCAACCCGCTCGCCGACCCCGGACTGCTCGGCGTCAACGCGGGCGCCGCGGCGGCCGTCGTCTCCGCGATCAGCTTCTTCGGCGTGACCAGCATGAGCGGTTACGTGTGGTTCGCCCTCGGCGGCGCGGCCGTGGTCTCGGCGCTGGTCTACGTCATCGGCGGCAGCCGGTCCGCGACCCCGGTCCGCCTCGCCCTCGCGGGTACCGCCGTCACCGCCGTGCTCCAGGGCTGGACCACCGCCGTCGAACTCAGCGACAACGCGGCCCTGGACCGGATGCGCTTCTGGCAGGTCGGCTCGCTCGCCGCCGCCGACATGGCGACCGTCCGCTACGTGACCCCGTTCCTCCTGGCCGGCGCCGTACTCGCGTTCATCAGCGGCCGGCCGCTCAACGCCGTCGCGCTCGGCGACGACACCGCCCGCGGCCTCGGGGCCAAACTGACCCGCACCCGCGTGCTGGTGATGATCTCCATCACGCTGCTGTGCGGCGCGGCCACCGCCGCCTGCGGGCCGATCGTCTTCATCGGCCTGATGGTGCCGCACGTCGTACGCGGCATCACCGGACCCGACATGCGCTGGATCCTGCCCTACGCGGCCGTGCTGTCACCGGTGCTGCTGCTCGGCGCTGACGTGGTCGGACGGCTCATCACCCGCCCGGCCGAACTCCAGGTCGGCATCGTCACCGCGGTCCTCGGCGGACCGGTCTTCATCGCCCTCGTACGCCGCCGAAGGATGGCCGAACTGTGAGAGAACCCGTACTGCGCACCCGCGGCGGACTGTCCGTCCGGTTCGACCGGCGCGCGGCCGCCGTCTCCTGCGTCCTGCTGCTCGCGGCCCTCGCCGTCTCCGTCGTCCTGATCGGCACGGGCGACTACGCCATCGCCCCGCTCGACGTCGTCCGCACCCTGACCGGACACGGCACCGCCGCCCAGGAGTTCATCGTCCGCGACCTGCGGCTGCCGCGGGTGATCGTGGCGCTGCTCGTCGGCGCCGCGCTCGGCATGGCGGGCGCCGCCTTCCAGACCGTCTCCCGCAACCCGCTCGGCAGCCCCGACGTCATCGGCTTCGGCCAGGGCTCCGCCGCGGGCGCGCTGATCGTCATCGTGCTGCTCAAGGGCAGCGCCTACCAGGTCTCCATCGGCGCCGTCGCGGGCGGACTGCTCACCGGCATCGCCGTCTACGTGCTGGCCTGGAAGCGCGGGGTGCACGGCTACCGGCTGGTGCTGATCGGCATCGGCGCCTCTGCCGTGCTGTCGGCCGTCAACAGCTATCTGCTGGTCAAGGCCGACTTCGTGGACGCCGCCCGCGCGATCGTCTGGATCACCGGCTCCCTCGACGGCCGCGACTGGGACCAGGTCTGGCCGCTGCTCGTCGCCTGCGGCGTCCTCATGCCCCTGTTGCTGTCCCAGGGACGCGCGCTGCGGATCAGCGAGATGGGCGACGACGCGGCGGCGGCGCTGGGCGTCCGCGTGGAACGCACCCGGCTGATCGTCGTACTCGGCGCCGTCCTGCTCACCGCGTCCGCCACCGCGGCGGCGGGCCCCATCGCCTTCATCGCGCTGACCGCGCCCCAACTGGCCCGGCGCCTGACCCGTTCGCCGGGTGTCTCGCTGCTGTCGTCCGCGCTGTTGGGCGCCGCGCTGCTCGTCGCCGCCGACCTGGCCGCCCAACGCGCCTTCGGCTCAGGCCAGGTGCCGGTCGGTGTCGCCACCGGCGTGCTCGGCGGCGGCTATCTGCTGTGGCTGCTGATCGCGGAGCGGAGGGCCGGACGGATATGAGGACGCGTACGGAACGCGAGGAGCGTACGGAGAACGCGCGGAGCGCGGTCGACCCGGAACGTACGCAGGGCACGTCGGACCCGGAGCGTACGCAGGGCACGTCGGACCCGGAGCGTACGCAGGGCGCGGCCGGCCCCGAGCGTACGGCGCTCACAGCGCGGCTGAGACCGCGCCGCGGCGGCCGACGGAAGCAGCCGCGGCCACCGGCAGACACCACCCGCCAGACCCCTTCGGCAGAACACGGAGCGTCCCGCATGACCCGCCTCGCCGCCGAGTCCGTCACTCTCGCGTACGACCAGCGGGTCATCGCGAAGGAGCTGTCGGTCGCCATACCCGACCAGTCCTTCACCGTCATCGTCGGACCGAACGCCTGCGGCAAGTCGACATTGCTGCGCGCGCTGTCGCGGCTGCTGAAGCCGGCCGCGGGCCAGGTCCTGCTGGACGGCCAGGCCATCGGCACGCTGCCCGCGAAGGCGGTCGCCAGGACGCTGGGGCTGCTCCCGCAGAGCTCGGTGGCGCCCGACGGGATCACCGTGTCGGGGCTGGTGTCGCGCGGCCGGTACCCGCACCAGGGGCTGCTGCGGCAGTGGTCGCCCGAGGACGAGCGAATCGTCGACGAATCGATGGCGGCGACCGGCGTCACCGCCCTGGCCGATCGCTATGTCGACGAACTGTCCGGCGGACAGCGCCAACGCGTCTGGATCGCCATGGCCCTCGCCCAGCAGACCCCGCTGCTGCTGCTCGACGAGCCGACCACCTTCCTCGACATCCAGCACCAGCTCGACGTGCTCGACCTGTGCGCGGAACTCCACGAACAGCGCGGCCGTACGCTCGTCGCCGTCCTGCACGACCTCAACCAGGCCGCGCGCTACGCCACTCACCTGATCGCCATGCGCGACGGCCGGATCGAGGCGCAGGGGCCGCCCGCCGAGATCATCACCGCGGAGCTGGTGGAGCGGGTCTTCGGGGTGCGCTGCCGGATCATCGAGGACCCGGAGAGCGGTACGCCGCTGGTGGTGCCCGCCGCGCGGCGGGCCGGTGCGGTGGCGGCCGGCGCGACCCTCACCGACGCCGAGCCGGGCCAGGACTCGGAACCGGCTCCCGGCGTCAAGTCCGGTACGGGTTCCGACCCCGTCGATTCCGTGCCCGGTTCCGGGTCTGGTTCCGTGCCGGGGGCCGGGTCTGATGCCGTGCCAGGCGCGGGGCCGGGCTCGGTGTCGGATTCCGGGTCAGGTTCCGCGCGTGACTCGGCGTCGGCAGCCGGTTCCGTATCCGTATCCGTATCCGGTGATTCCGCGCCCGGCCCGCTTACAGCAGAGACCGCAGACGCAGGACGTCCCGCAGGCCGGCCTGGAGCTTGACCCGGCCGCTGCCCCACGCCTTGGCGAAGTTCAACTCGCCGCGGACCAGGGCGACCAGGTCGTCGCCCGACATGGTCAGCCTGATCTGCGCCTTGTCGGCGGGCGTGCCCGGCACGGTCGTCACGTCCTCGATCCGGCCGCCGGACAGCCGCCCCACGAAGGTCACGTCCAGATCGGTGATCCGGCAGCTCAGGGAGCGGTCCATGGCGGCGGCTGAGCGCACGCCGCCCTCGGCGTCGGCGAGGTTCGCCGCCAGTCGGTCGAGCGCGCTGCGGCACTCCTCGATCGTCGCCATCGGTGCGGTGTCCTTCTGGATCGTGCCGGATCGTGCGCGGTCCGCGCGCACGTCCGGACGACGCTACCGCAGCACCGCGGGGCACCGTGCTCGGGCCGCGGTCGCGATACGCGGTAGCGTCGTGACCGGATACGTCAACGGCGAGGCGAGGAGTGTGAGCGATGCGGGACGCGCTGCGTACCTGTCTACAGATCGCGGGCGGCCTGACCGAGGCCACCCGGCGGCGCACGATCGACGCGGCGAGGGAGCTGCTCGACCAGACGGGAATAGACGTCGACGCCGTCCAGCGCAGGATCGGCTCCGCCATTCCGGCCGAAGTCCAGACCCTCGCCGACGAGCTGATGGCCTCGGGCCGGGCCAACCGCGACCTGCTGCTCGGACTCATCCGGGACGAAGTCGACAAGACGATGAGCCGGGTCGGCCGCCTCGCCGACGAAGTGACGAAGGTCGGCGTCGTCCTCGAAACGCTCGAACGGCGCATCGGGAACCTGGAGTCCACCGACGAGGACGCGGCCGACAGCGGTGCCGGGCAGGCCCGGCCCTCGGAGGCGGCTCCCCGGCGCGGCGCCGCCCCGCCGGTCCAGCACGTCAAGGTCGAGCCGGACGCGGCGCCCGCCGCCGCGCCCGCGAAGAAGGCGGCCCCGGCCGCGGCGACCGCTCCCAAGGGCACGGCGTCGACCGCGGTCCGCAAGGCGGCGGCGAAGAAGGCGCCTTCGGCGCGGAAGACGGCGGCCAAGAAGTCGGCGACGACTCCTTCGCCGGCCGCTCCGGCTTCCCCGGCCTCCCCGGCGGCGAAGAAGGCCGCCCCGACCCGGAAGACCGCCACCGCGGGTACGGGCCCGGCCGCCACGAAGACCGCGTCCGCCAAGAAGGCCGCGGCCAAGAAGACCGCGCCCGCGAAGAAGTCCGCCACCCGCAAGACCACCCCGGCCAGGCCCACCCCGGCCCAGGCGGCCCCTCCGGCGCCCGCGGCCCCCGCGACGCCGGAACAGCCGGAAGGCACCACCCCGGCGAAGAAGGCGACGGCGAAGAAGGCGACACCCGAGAAGACGGCAGCCAAGAAGGCCCCCGCGGCGAAGAAGGCGTCCGCCGTCAAGAAGACCGCCGCGGTGAAGAAGTCGACGACGGCCAGGGCGGCCACGACGAAGAAGGCCGCGGCCAAGAAGGCGCCCGCCGCGAAGAAGGCCACGCCCGCGAAGAAGTCCGCACCGGGGCCTGAGGCGGGTAACGGCGGTGAGTGACCTCGATTTCGGGCCGTCCGGTGCCGCACCGGCACCGGACGGCGACGAGGCGCCGGACGCCGCACCGGCGCAGGACGCCGACGCGGTCGGACCGGCGGACGGGGCCGTTCACGCCCTGCCGGAGGCGGCCGGTCCCGTACCGCTCGGCGTGGTGCTGCGGGAGACGGGGAATGCCGACGTGGACGCGGCGGTTGCCCGGCTGTCGGACGCCGACGAACTGCCGACCGCGGGACACATAGAGGTGTACGAGGACGCGCACCGCGGATTGCGGGACGCACTCGCCGCGCTGGACGAGAACAGGAGCTGAACCGTACGTGGTGGCACGACGCCGACTCGACGCCGAGCTGGTGCGCCGGAGTCTCGCGCGCTCGCGGGAGCACGCAAGCCAGTTGATCGCCGCCGGGCGGGTGACCGTCGGCGGCGCGACCGCCACGAAGGCGGCCACGCAGGTGGAGACCAGCGCCGCCGTGGTGGTGGCGCGGGACGCCGACGAACCCGACTACGTGTCGCGCGGCGGCCACAAGCTGGCCGGCGCGCTCGCCGCGTTCCAGCCGCGCGGGCTGACCGTCGAGGGCCGCAGGGCGCTCGACGCGGGCGCGTCCACCGGCGGCTTCACCGATGTGCTGCTGCGGGCGGGCGCCGCCGAGGTCGTCGCGGTCGACGTCGGCTACGGCCAGCTGGCCTGGTCGTTGCAGAGCGACGACCGCGTCACCGTCAAGGACCGTACGAACGTCCGCGAGTTGACGCTCGACCACATCGACGGCACCCCCGTCGACCTGATCGTCGGCGACCTGTCGTTCATTCCGCTCGGTCTGGTGCTGCCCGCGCTCGTACGGTGCGCCGCGCCCGACGCCGATCTCGTCCTGATGGTGAAGCCGCAGTTCGAGGTGGGTAGGGAACGACTGGGCAGCGGTGGCGTCGTCCGCAGCACCCAGCTACGGGCCGAGAGCGTACGCAAGGTCGCCGCTCAGGGGGCGGAGCTGGGGCTCGGGGTGCTGGGCGTCACGGCCAGTCCGCTGCCCGGACCGTCCGGGAATGTGGAATATTTTCTGTGGCTGCGGGCCGGTGCGCCTCCTCTGGACCCGGCCGATGTCGACCGTGCTGTGGCGGAGGGGCCCCGTTGACCACCAAGACCGAATCCGGAACCGGATCCGAAGCCGGACGCGACGCGCAGTGCGGACCGGGCGGCGCCCGTACCGTCTTCCTGCTCGCCCACACCGGCCGCCCGGCCGCCATCCGCAGTGCGGAGCGCGTGGTCAAGGGGCTGCTGAGGTGCGGGATCGGCGTACGGCTGCTCGCCGAGGAGGCCGCGGACCTGCCGCTGCCCGCCGAGGTCGAGCACGTCACGGAGCCGGGGCCCGAGTCCGTCGAGGGCTGCGAGCTGATCGTCGTACTCGGCGGTGACGGCACACTGCTGCGCGGCGCCGAATTCGCCCGCGCCTCCGGGGTCCCGCTGCTCGGCGTGAACCTCGGCCGGGTCGGCTTCCTCGCCGAGGCCGAGCGGGACGACCTCGACAAGGTCGTCGACCGCGTCGTCACCCGCGAGTACGAGGTCGAGGAGCGGATGACCCTCGACGTGCTGGTCCGCAACGACGGGCACATCGTGCACACCGACTGGGCGCTCAACGAGGCCTCGGTCGAGAAGGCGTCCCGCGAACGCCTCCTGGAGGTCGTCACCGAGGTCGACGGCCGCCCGGTCTCCCGCTTCGGCGGCGACGGCGTCGTCTGCGCCACCCCCACCGGCTCGACCGCCTACGCCTTCTCGGCCGGCGGCCCCGTCGTCTGGCCCGAGGTCGAAGCGCTCCTGATGGTGCCCATCAGCGCCCACGCCCTCTTCGCCAAGCCCCTGGTGACCTCGCCCCGCTCCGTCCTCGCCGTCGAGGTCCAGCCCAAGACGCCGCACGGCGTCCTGTGGTGCGACGGCCGCCGCACCGTCGAGCTTCTCGCCGGTGCCCGCGTCGAAGTCCGCCGGGGCGCCGTGCCCGTGCGGCTGGCCCGGCTCCACCACGCCTCCTTCACGGACCGTCTCGTCGCCAAATTCGCCCTCCCCGTCGCCGGATGGCGCGGCGCCCCCCAATGACCCGCCTGACGGCGGACCGTTCGCTACGCGCAGGCGGGCGCCCGTCGCGGGCGTGAGGACAGGGCGCTGCCCTTGCGCAGGGCCTGGTTCTTAGGGGCGCGGGGAACCGCGCGACCAGCCCCCACCGGGCCGTCGGCCCGAGAACAGCCGGTCTGCCCCGCTGGGGCCGGTGGTGCCCCGCGGGAGCGCTTCGGCGGGCCGCGCAGCCCCAGCCGCCGCTGAAAAGACCGGTGTGCCGCCCCGGCGAAGAAAGGCCCGGGGCCGCGCCCTGGAAGACGCTTGCCCACTCCGCGGGGGACACCCGTTCGGGGCCGAGCCCCGGAGATGCGCACCGCCCCCCGCAGGGGACCGTCGCGCGGCGGGGCGCAAACCTCGTATGGTCGTACCCGTGTTGGAGGAAATGCGAATCCGGTCGCTCGGGGTCATCGAGGACGCCGTGGTGGAACTCTCACCCGGCTTCACCGCGGTGACCGGCGAGACCGGTGCGGGCAAGACCATGGTCGTGACCAGCCTCGGCCTGCTCCTGGGCGGCCGGGCCGATCCTGCGCTGGTACGCATCGGCGCGAAGGCGGCGTCCGTCGAGGGCCGGATAACGATGGCCCCCGGCAACCGGGCCTCCGTACGGGCGGAGGAAGCGGGCGCGGAGCTGGACGACGGCGCGCTGCTGATCAGCCGTACCGTCTCGGCGGAAGGCCGCTCACGGGCGTTCGTGGGCGGCCGTACCGTCCCGGTCGGGCTGCTCGGCGAGCTGGCGGACGACCTGGTGGCCGTGCACGGCCAGACCGACCAGCAGGGCCTGCTGCGCCCGGCGCGGCAGCGCGAGGCCCTGGACCGGTACGCGGGCGACGCCGTCGCGGCGCCGCTGGCGAAGTACGGGTCGGCCTACCGCAGGCTGCGGGAGGTCGCGGCGGAGCTGGACGAGCTGACGACGCGGGCCAGGGAGCGCGCGCAGGAAGCGGACCTGCTGCGGTTCGGCATCGAGGAAGTGGCGGCGGCCGAGCCGGTCGCGGGCGAGGACACCGAACTGGCCGCCGAGGCGGCCCGCCTCGGCCACGCCGAGGCGCTGGCGAGCGCGGCGGCCATCGCGCACGCGGCGCTCGCGGGGAACCCGGAGGACCCGGAGGGCGTGGACGCGGGCACCCTCGTGGCGGGGGCGCAGCGCGCGGTGGACGCGGTCAGCGCGCACGACCCGGAGCTGGCGGGCCTGGCGGCCCGGCTCGGCGAGATCGGCATCCTGCTCGGTGACGTCTCGGGCGAGCTGGCGGGATACGCCGACAATCTGGACGCCGACCCGCTGCGGCTCGCGGCCGTCGAGGAGCGCAGGTCCGTACTGGCGCATCTGACGCGCAAGTACGGCGTCGACATCGACGGCGTGCTGGCCTGGGCCGAGGAGAGCGCCGCGCGGCTCGGCGAACTCGAGGGCGACGACGAGCGGATCGAAGGACTCACCGCGGAGCGGGACGCGCTCCGCGCGGAGCTGGGCGCGCTCGCCCAGGACCTGACCGACGCGCGGGGCGAGGCGGCGGACCGTTTCGCCGCCGCCGTCACCGCGGAACTCGCCGAGCTGGCGATGCCGCACGCCCGTGTCGGCGTCGCGATCCGGCAGACCGAGACGGCCGAGCCCGATGCCGGGATCGAGGTGGGCGGCCGGGCCGTGGCCTTCGGCCCGACCGGCGCCGACGAGGTGGAGCTGCAACTGGCCCCGCACCCCGGCTCCCCGGCCCGGCCGATCGCCAAGGGCGCCTCGGGCGGTGAACTGTCGCGCGTCATGCTCGCCGTCGAGGTGGTCTTCGCCGGGTCCGACCCGGTGCCGACGTACCTCTTCGACGAGGTGGACGCCGGAGTCGGCGGCAAGGCGGCCGTCGAGGTCGGCCGCCGCCTGGCGCGCCTGGCCCGTACCGCGCAGGTCGTGGTCGTCACCCACCTCCCGCAGGTCGCGGCCTTCGCCGACCGGCAGCTCCTGGTCGAGAAGACCAACGACGGGTCCGTCACCCGCAGCGGCGTCACCATCCTGGAGGGCGAGGCACGGGTGAAGGAGCTCTCCCGCATGCTCGCCGGTCTCGAG
This sequence comes from Streptomyces sp. NPDC008317, assembly GCF_042955955.1. Classification (NCBI taxonomy): domain Bacteria; kingdom Bacillati; phylum Actinomycetota; class Actinomycetes; order Kitasatosporales; family Streptomycetaceae; genus Streptomyces; species Streptomyces sp. NPDC008317. Next base: position 867,911 of record NZ_JBIBFQ010000003.1, on the reverse strand, counting down.
GACTCCGAACTGGGCCGCGCCCACGCCGAGGAACTCCTCGCCGCGGCCAAGGCGGCCCGCTGACCCCCCGACACCCCGGCCCGCTGCCGCCAGCCGCGTCGCCGAGCCCCTGACCGCCCCGGTCGAACGTGCCCAAGGTCTCGCGGCGGTCCGGCGCAGGCCGGTGCTGCCGGGAGCGCCAGCCGTGTCGCTGAGCCCCGGCCGCTCCGCTCGGACGTGGACGGGGTCTCGCAGCGGTCCGAGGAGCGGGCCCGGACGCCGAGGTCCGGCTGCGCCGCCGGTCCTGGCGTGAGGTCGCGTGGCCGTCCGGAGGCAGGCCGGTGCCGCCGGGGGCGTCAGCCGTGGCGCTGAGGCCCGGCCGTTCCGGTCGGAGCTGCCCGAGGAGCGGGTCTGGGACCGCAGGTCCGGATGGCGACGTGCGGGTGCGCCGCCCGGGTGGGCGGGGGGGCGCGTGGCCGCCAGTCGTTGCGGCGGGCGGCGGGCGGGTGAGGTCGGTCGGGTGGCGGCCTGTCGAAGGAGGCCGGGTGCGCCGGGGTGCGGCGAGGGCGGTACGGCACCTCGGCCGCGGAGGGCCCTTGGCGGTCCGGGACAGGGGCGGGGCCGGACGCGGCGCGTCGGTCGGGCGGGCCTGCGGGCCCTTGGTGGTCCGGGTCCGGAGGACATCGGCGCGGTCGGATAATGTGCCGCGCGCGGCGGGAGCGCGCGGAGACGGCTTTCCGGGGGCGTGGCGGGGAAGGCTGTGCGGGCCGGGTAATTGCGCAGCCGGGCGCGGCGGTTGGCCGCGAGCGGACGACGGCGACGACGTGGAGGCAGCGGGATGAGCAGGCGTGGCTGGAAGGGGCGGTCGGGACGGCTGTCCGTCGGCATGGCGGCGGCCGGTGCGACCCGCGCGGCCTACGCGGAGCTGCGCAGGCGGCCCCCGGTCGAGGCCCGGATGTGGCAGCGCAGCAACTACGCGGGGCGCGGTGTGGAGCTGTACGGCGGCCTGGCCGCCGCGGCCGGGGCCGCGACCGCCCTGGGCGCCGCGCGCGGCCTGACCGTACGCTCCCGGATCGCGGCCGTCGGCGCCGCACTGGCCGCGGGCGCCTGCGGGGCCTACGACGACCAGGCCGGCTCGCCCGACGAACGCGGCTTCGGCGCGCATCTGAAGGCGCTGCGCGAGGGCCGGTTCACCTCGGGCGCCGTGAAACTCCTCGGCATCGGCGCGGCCGGGCTCGCCGCGGGCACCCTGCTCAAGGTGCGGCCCTTCGACCAACTGCTCGCGGGCGTCGTCATCGCGGGCACCGCGCACGCGGTGAACCTGGTGGACATCTCGCCCGGCCGCGCCGCGAAGGCGGTCATCGCCGTCGGCGTGCCCGGCCTGCTGCGCCGCGGCCCCGCGGGAGTGCTGGCCGCGGCCCCCGTGGGCGCCGCGGCGGCCGTACTCGGCGACGACCTCAGCGAGCGGACGATGCTCGGCGACGGCGGCGCCCACGCGCTCGGCGCGGCGCTGGGCGCGGCGATCGTCGTCGCCAACGGCAGGACCGGGCTGCTGCTGCACGCGGCGGCGCTCATCGCGATGACCGCCGCGGGCGACCGGATCTCCTCCCACGAGCGGTTGTGGAACGCGCCCGGAGTGCGGCACGTTGACTCCTGGGGCCGCGTGGCACACCCGTATGGGTGATCCCAAGGGCGGGTGAGCGGGCCTGAGCGCGACCGTGACCGGTGACCCGCGGGTGCGGCCTGGCATCCTGGAGGGGTTGCCCGTACCCGCCAACACCCGCCGTCCCGTGCCGAGTCAGGAGCAGTGCCCCGCGTGAGCAGCATGTCCACCCCCTTCCAGGGGCAGCTCCACGCCGTGCACGTCATGGGCACGACGTCGGGAGCGCACGTCAGCTCGCTGGCGGGCGGTCTCGTGGCGCGGGGTGTCGCGGTCACCGTCTGCGGGCCCCCCGCCGCCGAGGCCGACTACGCCTTCTCCGGCACCGGCGCCCGCTTCGTACCCCTCGACATCGGCCGCAGGGCCGCCGCCGCCACCGACGCGCCCGCCGTCGCCGCTCTGCGCGCCGTCTTCTCCGGCGCCGGAATCGTCCACGCGCACGGCCTGCGCGCCGGACTGCTGGCCGCGATCGCGCTCGGCGGCCGCAGCACCCCACTGGTCCTCACCTGGCACGGCGGCGCCCCCGCGGAACACGACGGCGCGGGCCGCGCCGCGCTGCTGCGCTGGCTGGAGCGCCGGGCGGTACGCGGCGCCACCGTCGTCCTCGGCGTCTGCGCCGAACTCGTCGACCGGGCCCGCCACCTCGGCGCCAAGGACGTCAGGCTGGCACCGGCCGCCGTACCGCGCCCGGTCGCCCCGCCGCCGCGCCTGCCCGGCGACGGCGAGCGGCACACCCACAAGACCCGCGCCGAATTCGGCGCGATCGACCGCCCGCTGCTGCTGGCCGTCGGCCGCCTCGAAGCCCACAAGGGCTACGACCTGCTGCTGGACGCCGCCGCCCACTGGACGGGTCTCGAACCGCCGCCGCTGGTAGCCGTCGCGGGCGAGGGCAGTAGGCGCGCGGCCCTGGAGAAGCGGATCGAGGCGGAACAGCTCCCGGTGGTCCTGCTCGGCCGCCGCGACGACGTGCCGGAACTGCTCGCCGCCGCCGACCTCGTCGTGCTGCCCAGCCGCTGGGAGGCCCGCCCGCTGATCGCCCAGGAAGCCCTGCACGCGGGCGTTCCCCTGATCGCCACCGCCGTCGGCGGCACCCCCGAACTCGTCGGCGACGCGGCCGTCCTCGTCCCCTACGGCGACGCGGCGGCCCTCGCCCGCGGCGTCGTCACCCTGCTCGCCGACCCCGGCCGCCGTACCGCCCTGTCCGTGGCGGGCCGCGCCCAGGCCGCCACCTGGCCCACCGAGGACGACACGGTGGCCCAGGTGCTCAGCGTCTACGACGAGCTGACGCAGGTCTGACGGACCGGGGTCCGGGACCCGCTACGCGCGGAACGCCCCGGTGGCGGTGAGCCGCAGCGCCGTGTCGATCAGCGGCACATGGCTGAACGCCTGCGGGAAGTTGCCGACCTGGCGCTTGCGGCGCGGGTCCCACTCCTCGGCGAGCAGACCCAGGTCGTTGCGGAGCGCCAGCAGCTTCTCGAAGAGCTTGCGCGCCTCCTCGACCCGGCCGATCATCGCGAGGTCGTCGGCGAGCCAGAACGAGCAGGCGAGGAACGCCCCTTCGTCGCCGGGCAGGCCGTCCAGATTCTCCTCGCCGTCGGCGCCGCTGGAGACGGGGTAGCGCAGGACGAAGCCGTCCTCGGTCGACAGCTCCCGCTGGATCGCCTCAATGGTGCCGATGACCCGCTTGTCGTCCGGCGGCAGGAAGCCCATCTGCGGGATGAGCAGCAGCGAGGCGTCCAGCTCCTTGGAGCCGTAGGACTGCGTGAAGGTGTTGCGCTCCCGGTCGAAGCCCTTCTCGCACACGTCGTAGTGGATGTCCTCGCGCAGCTCCTTGAGCCGCTCCAGCGGGCCGTCGACCTCGCCGGACTCGATGAGCTTGACGGTGCGGTCGACCGCGACCCAGGCCATCACCTTGGAGTGCACGAAGTGGCGGCGCGGGCCCCGGACTTCCCAGATGCCCTCGTCCGGCTCGTTCCAGTGCTTCTCCAGGTAGCGGATCAGCTTGAGCTGGAGGACGCTCGCGTAGTCATTGCGGGCCAGGCCCGTCATGTGGCCCAGGTGCAGGGCCTCGGTGACCTCGCCGTACACGTCGAGCTGGAGCTGGTGGGCCGCGCCGTTGCCGATCCGCACGGGGGAGGAGCCCTCGTAACCGGGCAGCCAGTGCAGCTCGTTCTCGCCCAGCTCGCGCTCGCCCGCGATGCCGTACATGATCTGGAGGTTCTCGGGGTCGCCCGCCACCGCGCGCAGCAGCCACTCGCGCCAGGCGCGGGCCTCGTCGCGGTAGCCGGTGCGCAGCAGCGAGGACAGGGTGATCGCGGCGTCGCGCAGCCAGGTGAAGCGGTAGTCCCAGTTGCGGACCCCGCCGATGTCCTCGGGCAACGAGGTGGTCGGCGCGGCGACGATCGCGCCGGTCGGCCCGTACGTCAGCGCCTTGAGCGTGATCAGCGAGCGCACCACCGCGTCCCGGTACGGCCCGGTGTACGTACACTGCTCGACCCACTCGCGCCAGAAGTCCTCGGTGGCGGTCAGCGACGCCTCGGGCTCAGGCAGCGAGGGCTGCGGCTTGTGCGACGGCTCCCAACTGATGGTGAACGCGATGCGGTCACCGGGCGCGACGGTGAACTCGGAGTACGTCGTCAGATCCTGGCCGTAGGTGTCGACATCAGTGTCCAGCCACACGGAGTCGGGCCCGGCCACCGCGACCGTACGGTCGCCGACCTTGTGCACCCACGGCGTGATCTGCCCGTAGGAGAAACGCATCCGCAGGGCGGAGCGCATCGGGACGCGGCCGTGCACGCCCTCCACGATCCGGATGACCTGCGGTGCGCCGTCACGCGGCGGCATGAAGTCGATCACACGGACCGTGCCGCGCTCGGTGTCCCACTCGGACTCCAGCACCAGCGAGTCGCCCCGGTACCTGCGGCGCGTCGCGGCCGGCGGCTGGTCGTCCTTGCCGTGCGCGGGGCCGAGCCGCCAGAAGCCGTGCTGCTCGGTACCGAGCAGTCCGGCGAAGACGGCGGGCGAGTCGAACCGGGGGAGGCACAGCCAGTCGACCGTGCCGTCCCGGCAGACCAGTGCGGCGGTCTGCATATCACCGATGAGGGCGTAGTCCTCGATGAGCCCGGCCACGTGCAACTCCAGTCGAACGACAGGCGCCGCCCCCGCTGGGGACGGTCTTGCGGTCTGGGGATTTTGGACGAGCTCATGATCCGGGAACTGGGCGGGGATAGTGCCGTGCCGGTCGGCTCGTAGCAATGCGTCCGTGCAGGATACGTCGTCCGAGGAGGGCGTGCGCATGTCTCCGCGATCTTCGCTCCGCCGGTCGGGTGTACCGGCCCCGCGGCGGCTCCACGACGGCCCCGCGGCTGCGCTACAACGCCTTACTACGGCCTTACTACGGCCCTTCGACGGCCCTTCGACGGCGCTTCGACGGCCAGAAGAGCGCACGAAAGCTGCCCGAAGACCTCACGAAGACCTCACCAAGACCGCCCGGCGACCGCCCGATGGCCGTCCGGAGGCCGGGCGGAGGCCGGGCGGTGGCGGCCCAGAGTGGCGAAAGTCATCGGTCGTGCCCGCCGGCCGCCGTGGCGCATCATTCGGCGGCCGGGGTCGCTGATACCCTGGTAGCCCGTGGGCCGGTGGGATGAACCACTGAACCGCCGCGACGGCGCTCCCAAGCACGAACGCCGTCCCGACCCTCACCTCGCGACCACGGGAGCCCCCTCTTGGCAGCTTTTCTGAAGAATGCGCCGAAATCCACGACGAAGCACATCTTCGTCACCGGTGGTGTGGCCTCCTCTCTCGGCAAGGGCCTGACGGCCTCCAGCCTCGGGGCGCTGCTCAAGGCACGGGGCCTGCGGGTCACCATGCAGAAGCTCGATCCTTATCTCAACGTGGATCCGGGCACCATGAACCCCTTCCAGCACGGCGAGGTCTTCGTCACGGACGACGGCGCCGAGACCGACCTCGACATCGGTCACTACGAGCGCTTCCTCGACGTCAATCTGGCGGGTTCCGCCAACGTCACCACCGGCCAGATCTACTCCACGGTGATCGCCAAGGAGCGGCGCGGCGAGTACCTCGGTGACACCGTGCAGGTGATCCCGCACATCACCAACGAGATCAAGTCCCGTATCCGCCGGATGGCCACCGACGACGTGGACGTCGTCATCACCGAGGTCGGCGGCACGGTCGGCGACATCGAGTCGCTGCCGTTCCTGGAGTCGGTCCGCCAGGTCAGGCACGAGGTCGGCCGGGACAACGTCTTCGTGGTGCACATCTCGCTGCTGCCGTACATCGGCCCCTCCGGCGAGCTGAAGACCAAGCCGACCCAGCACTCGGTGGCCGCGCTGCGCAACATCGGCATCCAGCCCGACGCGATCGTGCTGCGCGCGGACCGCCATGTGCCGGACGCCATCAAGCGGAAGATCTCGCTGATGTGCGACGTCGACGAGGACGCGGTGGTCGCCGCGATCGACGCGCCCTCCATCTACGACATCCCCAAGGTGCTGCACACCGAGGGCCTGGACGCGTACGTCGTCCGGCGGCTGGACCTGCCCTTCCGCGATGTGGACTGGGCCCAGTGGGACGACCTGCTCAAGCGGGTGCACGAGCCCGCCCACGAGGTGAAGGTCGCGCTGGTCGGCAAGTACATCGACCTGCCCGACGCCTATCTGTCGGTGACCGAGGCACTGCGCGCCGGCGGATTCGCCAACAACGCGAAGGTGCACGTCAAGTGGGTCACCTCCGACGACTGCCGGACCCCGGCGGGCGCGGCGGCGCAGCTCGGCGACGTGGACGCGATCTGCGTGCCCGGCGGCTTCGGCGACCGAGGCGTCGAGGGCAAGGTCACCGCGATCACCTTCGCCCGTGAGAACCGCGTCCCACTGCTCGGACTCTGCCTCGGCCTGCAATGCGTGGTCATCGAGGCCGCGCGCAACCTCGCCGGGATCGCCGACGCCAACTCCACCGAGTTCGACCCCGGCACCGGACACCCGGTCATCTCGACCATGGCCGAGCAGCTCGACATCGTGGACGGCAAGGGCGACCTCGGCGGCACGATGCGCCTGGGCACCTACCCGGCGAAGCTCGCCGAGGGCTCCATCGTCCGCGAGGTCTACGGCGACCAGCCGTACGTCGAGGAGCGGCACCGCCACCGCTACGAGGTGAACAACGCCTACCGCGCCGAGCTGGAGAAGGCGACCGGCATCGTCTTCTCGGGCACCTCGCCCGACAACAAGCTCGTCGAGTACGTCGAGTACCCGCGCGAGGTGCACCCGTACCTGGTCGCCACCCAGGCGCACCCCGAACTGAAGTCCCGCCCGACCCGGCCCCACCCGCTGTTCGCCGGGCTGGTCAAGGCGGCGGTCGCGCGCCAGCAGCAGGACGCGCAGGAGCGGCAGGGCTGAAGGCGGCGTTACGGGAGCGGGCCCGGCGCCCGCTCCCGGTCACTCGGTACGGTCACGGACTCGGAAGGCGCAGCATGCTGAAGGACACTCAGGAGGAGTGGCGGGTCACCGTGACCTCCACGCCGTTCACCGGCAAGAAGACGTCGGTACGCACGGACGAGGTGGTCATGCCCGACGGCACCACCGCCGTCCGCGACTACCAGGTCCACCCCGGCTCGGTGGCCGTCCTCGCCCTCGACGACGCCGACCGCGTCCTCGTACTGCGCCAGTACCGGCACCCCGTACGGCAGAAGCTCTGGGAGATCCCGGCCGGACTGCTCGACATCCCCGGCGAGAATCCGCTGCACGCGGCCCAGCGCGAGCTGTACGAGGAGGCGCACGTCAAGGCCGAGGACTGGCGGGTCCTCACCGACGTCTACACCAGCCCCGGCGGTACGGACGAGGCGGTACGGATCTTCCTCGCGCGCGGTGTCTCCGAGGCGGACGGCGAGCGCTTCGCGGTCGCCGAGGAGGAGGCCGACATGGAGCTGGCCCGCGTCCCGCTCGCCGACCTCGTCAGCGGGATCCTCGCGGGCGACCTGCACAACAACTGCCTGGTCGTGGGCGTCTTCGCGCTCCAGGCCGCGATGAACGGCGCCGGTCTCGACGCGCTGCGGCCCGCCGAGTCGCCGTGGCCCGCGCGGCCCTTCACACCCTGACCGTCCGCTCCACAGCTTCTTCACAGCTCCCTCATCGGTCTCGATGATCCGATGGAGTGATCATTTGCGCGGTCGGCCGCGTCGGAGCCCCGGACCGGCCCGACCGCGTGAACTAGGCTCGTCGCCGTAGCCGCGTACCCGCGCATCCGCGCCCCGCGCGGACGACCCCACTGAGCCGGGAGCGTAGGCCGTGACGGATCAGGCGCTGAACCCCAACGGGACCCCTGCGGGAGCGGACGCCCCGGCGGCACCTGAACCGGACACGGCCCCCGCACCCGCCAAGGCGCGCGCCCGCCGCCGACGGTCGGCTTCCGCCGGCTCCCCGACGCGCAAGGGCCCGGCCCCCGAGGCTCCTTCTGCCGCTGTCGAGTCCGGGCCGGAGCAGCCGCCCGCGAAGGACGCCGAGCCGTCGTCCGCGACCGGCCCCAAAGCCGAACGCACCGCCGCCGGACCGGACGCCGGGCCGGAACCCGAGTCCGAGTCCGAGTCGGCACCGGACACTCCGGCCGCGCGTCCGGCGAAGGCCGAGCGCACCGCCGCCGTCGCGCCGGGAACCGAGAACGGGTCCGGGGCGGACACCGGGGCCGACGTCGAGGCGGACCCCCAGCCTGATCCCACGCCTCATCGCAAGGCCGACCCCAAGGCCGACCCCAAGGCCGGGACCGCGCCCGCCGCGCCTTCGGACGTCGGCGCGGGCGCGGCCCGCCCGGTGAGCCGGACCGGCGAGGTCACGGTGCGGGTCGGCGCCGCCGTATGGGCGGGAGCCCAAGGCGAGGGTCAATTCGTGGGCCGGGAAAGGGAGTTGGCGGAGCTGCGCGGAGAGATCGGACGGCCGGGCCTCGGAAAGCAGGGGAAGGGGCGGGCGCGCGTGCTGCTCGTCGCCGGACGCCCCGGCGTCGGTCGGACCGCGCTCGCGCTGCGCCTGGCCGAAGACCTGGCCGACGACTACCCGGACGGCCAGGTCTTCCTGCGCATGACCTCCCCGGAAGGGGAGCCCGTACCCGCCGAGCAGGCCGTCCGCGCCCTCCGCCGAGCCCTCGCCCGTACTCCGGGAGCCGACGGATCGGCCGCCCCCGTAACACCCGCCGCTCCCGCCCCGGCCGCCCCGTCCGGCGGCCCCGCCGCCACCTCGCGCAAGACGCTCCTCGTCCTGGACGACGTCCTGCGCGCCGATCAGCTCGACGGGCTGATCCCCGACGCGCCCGGCAGCCTTGTCGTCGTCACCTCGGACGGCCCGCTGCCCGGAGTGCCGGACGTGCGGCCGTGCACGCTGGGCGGGCTCGACACGCCCGCCGCCGTGGAACTGCTCGCGCACAGCATCGGCTCCACCCGGGTGACCTGCGACCCGCGCGCCGCCGAGGCCCTCGTGCAGGAGATCGGCGGGCACCCCACCGCGCTGCGGCTGGTCGCCGCCTGGCTCGCGGCCCGGCCGACGCTCTCCGTGGCGGACGCCGCGACCCGGCTGCGTACGGTCTCGGCCGACGCGCCCGCCGCGCCCTCGGCCGACGCGGACGGGACGGCGCCCTCGCGCGCCGCCGCGCAGGGCGAACTCGTGCGGTCCTTCCGGCTGGTCTACGAGGACGTGCCGCAGACCGCCGCGCGGATGCTGCGACTCCTGTCGCTGGCACCTGCGGGCATGGTCGACGCGCAGGTCGCCTCGGCGCTCGCGGGCTGTTCCGTGGCCGCCGCGCAGAGCACGCTCGACGACTTCGTCGGCGGCGCACTGCTGGCGCCCGGTCCGGTGACGGGCGACGAGCTGCCGCCGCAGTACCGCCTGCCCGGCTGCTTCGAGCCGCTGCTGCGCGGGCTGCTCGAATCCCGCGACCGCCCGGAGGAGGTCCGGCTGGCCCGGGCCAGGATGCTGGAGCGGACCGTACGGCTGCTGCTGTCGTGCGGCTCGGCGCTCGTGCGGATGCGGCTGCCGGACGACGGCCCGCGCAGCCTCAGCTTCGACTCGCCCGCGACGGCCGCCGAGTGGCTGCGGTCCCGGCTGCCCGCGCTGCTGGCCTCCGCGCGGGTCGCCGTCGCGGACGGCGATCTGGACACCCTGGCCAGACGGCTGATCGCCGCCCAGGTGCAGGCGCTCGCCGCCTTCCCCGGCGGGAACGCGATGGCGGCCGAGCAGTACGAACTGCACGGCCTGGTCCTGGACGTCGCCGAGCGGCGCGGCCTGGACCGGGAGAAGGCGGCGGCGCTGATCAATCTCGGCGACCTGGACGCGGCGGCGGGCCGTTCCGACCGGGCGCTCGACCGGTACCGCGCCGCACTGGGCGCGGCCCGCAAGTGCGACGACGCGGAGGCCGAGGGCCGGGTGCTGGAAGCCCTCGGCGGTACGTATCAGGAGCGGCACGACCCGCAGCGGGCCGCCGACTGGTACGGCAGGGCGCTCGCGCTGCGCCAGGAACGCGGCGAGACCTTCCACGAGGCCCGGCTGCACGGCCGGATCGGCGCGCTGTTCACCTACGACGGCCGGTACGGGCCCGCGCTGCGCGAATGGCGCGCCGCCGCCGGGGCGTACCGGCGGCTGGGCGACCTGGGCGCGCAGGCCCGCGCGCTGACCGAGGCCGCGCGGGTGCAGGAGTACGCGGGCTACCCGGAGGACGCGCTGCGGACCTGCCGCGACGCGCTGTACTGGGCGCGCAAGGCGGGGGAGCGGCGGCTGGAGGGCGCGATCCTGCTGCGGCTCGCCGACACGCTCGACCGGCTGGGCGATCCGAGCGGCGCCACGGTCCAGCGCGCCGCCGCGAACCGCCTGCTCAGCGAGGGCGAATCGGCGCCGAACTGACGATCCCCGCGCTGTATACCTACGAAACTGCCAATGGTCTCGGCCAAAGTGGTCACTTTGTAAGGCTGGACAGAGAGTCTTCCTTCACTAGACTGGCTTTCTGCCGCCCCAAAGCGGTCATTCTTCCCTGAGCGCAAGGACCGTGATCGACGTGAAGGTGGGCATCCCCCGCGAGGTCAAGAACAACGAGTTCCGCGTGGCCATCACCCCGGCAGGCGTGCACGAACTCGTCCGCAACGGACACCAGGTCTTCGTGGAGCAGGGCGCCGGCGACGGCTCGTCCATCCCCGACGAGGAGTACGTCTCGGCAGGTGCGGGCATCCTCGCCACCGCCGACGAGGTGTGGGCCACGGCCGATCTGCTGCTCAAGGTGAAGGAGCCGATCGCCGAGGAGTACCACCGGCTCCGCAAGGATCAGACGCTCTTCACCTACCTGCACCTCGCCGCCTCCCGCGCGTGCACGGACGCGCTGCTGGAGTCGGGCACCACCGCCATCGCGTACGAGACGGTGGAGACCGCGAACCGCCAGCTCCCGCTGCTCGCCCCGATGTCCGAGGTGGCCGGCCGGCTCGCCCCGCAGGTCGGCGCCTACCACCTGATGCGCTCGGCCGGCGGTCGCGGCGTCCTGCCCGGCGGCGTCCCCGGTGTCCAGTCCGGCAAGGCCGTCGTCATCGGCGCCGGTGTCTCCGGCTGGCACGCCACCACCATCGCGCTCGGACTCGGCTTCCACGTCACGCTGCTGGACAAGGACGTCAACAAACTGCGCGAGGCCGACAAGGTGTTCGGCAACCGCGTGCAGACCATCGCCTCCAACGCCTACGCGCTGGAGAAGGCCGTGCTCGACGCCGACCTCGTGATCGGCGCGGTGCTCATTCCGGGCGCGAAGGCGCCGAAGCTGGTCACCAACGAGCTGGTCTCGCGCATGAAGCCGGGATCTGTCCTTGTCGACATCGCGATCGACCAGGGCGGCTGCTTCGAGGACTCCCGCCCCACCACGCACGCCGAACCGACGTTCCCCGTACACCAGTCGGTGTTCTACTGCGTCGCGAACATGCCCGGCGCGGTTCCCAACACCTCGACGTACGCGCTGACCAACGCGACGCTGCCGTACATCGTCGAACTGGCCAACCGCGGCTGGCGCGAAGCGCTGCGACGTGACGCGGCTCTCGCTCTCGGTCTCAACACGCATGAGGGACAAGTTGTTTACGGTCCGGTGGCCGAGGCGCACGGCCTCGACTCCACCGACCTGCACGCGCTGCTGGGCTGACCGGCGGCCACTGTGACCAGGCGCGTCAACATCGCGCCAACACCGCACCACCGGCCGGGTCTTGTGTGTCGAGGCCCGGCCGTTCATGTGCTTACGCCCTTGACAGCGGGGTGTTCGGTTGCCGACACATCGTGCCGTGTCCGGCGGATTGTGTTGCTGTGGACCACCGACACGCCATAGAGTCGCGAATCGTCGGCTGTAGTCACGCTGACCTGTCTAGAAGTTTCCTGGTCACCAAGGAGGTAAGACGACTTGTGAATGAGTCGACATTTGCTCCCGGGGGTGGTCAACCAGGAATGACCGTCGGTTCCGTCGCGGTCCGCACCTTCGAGTCCCGCCGGCCCGAGACGAACACAGAGACGCAACCTGCTTACGCCATGGCGCCTTTCAACGACAACGACCTGCAGGACGGTCAGTTCTACGACCCGGATGCCGAGTACGAACCGGATCCGGAGTACGCGGCCACCCTCGCCCCGGACGCGGCCCGGCAGCGCCGCGAACGCGTCGGCCCCACCGGCCGGCCCCTGCCGTACTTCCCGATCCCCAATCCGCTCACCAACCACGGCCCCGCGAAGATCGTCGCGATGTGCAACCAGAAGGGCGGGGTCGGCAAGACCACCTCGACCATCAACCTGGGCGCGGCGCTGGCCGAATACGGCCGCCGGGTGCTTCTTGTCGACTTCGACCCGCAGGGCGCGCTCTCGGTCGGCCTCGGGGTCAACCCGATGGAACTCGACATCACGGTCTACAACCTGCTGATGGAACGCGGACTGGCGGCCGACGAGTGCCTGCTGAAGACCGCGGTGCCCGGCATGGACCTGCTCCCCAGCAATATCGACCTGTCGGCAGCGGAAGTGCAGCTCGTCAGCGAGGTCGCCCGCGAGTCGTCGCTCCAGCGCGCCCTCAAGCCGCTGATGGCCGACTACGACTACATCGTCATCGACTGCCAGCCCTCGCTCGGCCTGCTGACGGTCAACGCGCTCACCGCGGCGCACTCGGTGATCGTTCCGCTGGAGTGCGAGTTCTTCGCACTGCGCGGGGTCGCGCTGCTCACCGAGACCATCGAGAAGGTCCGCGAGCGGCTCAACCCCGAGCTTGAGCTCGACGGCATCCTCGCCACCATGTACGACTCGCGCACCGTGCACAGCCGCGAGGTGCTGGCCCGGGTCGTCGAGGCGTTCGACGAGCACGTCTTCCACACCGTCATCGGCCGCACCGTGCGGTTCCCCGAGACGACCGTGGCGGGCGAGCCGATCACCACCTACGCGTCCAACTCCGTCGGCGCGGCCGCCTATCGCCAGCTCGCCAGGGAGGTGCTCGCCCGGTGCCACGCCGAGTGAGTCTGCCGGGCGCCGACGAGCTGTTCCGGACGACCGGAGGAGCGGCGCTCCAGGCCCCGCAGCCACGGCAGCACCCCGGCGGCCCCGGCCCCGGCGGCTCCGGTGGTTCCGGGAGCTCCGGCGGCTCCGGTGGTCCGGGCGAAGGACAGAACGGTACGCAGGCGGACGGCCGGCTGCGGTCCGTACCGGTGGCCGACCCGGCCGCCGGGAACGACGCGGCCGATCCCGCGGACGGCGACGAAGGGACACGACCCTCCGGCACCGCGGGACAGGGCGAGGACAGCGCGGAACACGGCGGCCGGGACATCCCGACCTCACGCCGCCCGCTGACCGCCGAACGGGCCGGTATGCCGTCGCCCGCCGCCTCCTCCGGCACCATGACCGCGCCCGCGCCGCAGCCGCAGGCCGCACCGGTCCAGCCCCCGATCACCGCCCAGCCGCAGCCCCAGCAGGCGCGGCGCAAGGCCGCCCGGCAGAACCGCCGTCCCAGCGGGCGCGAGCGGCACGACGAGAAGATCACCGTCTATGTCTCCGCCGAGGAGCTGATGGATCTGGAACACGCCCGGCTGGTGCTGCGCGGTGAGCACGGGCTCGCCATCGACCGCGGCCGGATCGTCCGCGAGGCCGTCGCCGTGGTGCTGGCCGATCTGGAGTCGCGCGGCGACGCGAGCATCCTCGTACGCCGTCTGCGGGGCCGCTGACGCCCCGACGGCGCGCGGTCGGGGAACGGGGCATGGCCTGCTGCGGCGAGTAGCCTGCACAGACCACTTCGTACCCTGGACCCCGATGCCGACCTCACCCGCCACTCCCCGCCGCAGCCTCGGGCTCGGCGCCGCCGCCGAGGCGGAACCGACGCCTGCCGTGACAGCGGAGCCGCCTGCCGCGGTGGCGGAACAGGCCGTGGAAGAGGCGGTGGAAGAGACCGGGCCCGCCGAGCCCGCGGCGCCGGTCGAGGCCGTTGAGGCCGTTGAGGCGGAGCCGGCTCCGGCTCCGGCCGGAGGGGACCGTTTCACCGTACGGCTGGCGAATTTCGAGGGGCCGTTCGACCTGCTGCTCGGGCTGATCTCCAAGCACAAGATGGACGTCACGGAGGTGGCGCTGTCGAAGGTCACCAACGAGTTCATGACGTACATCCACGCCATGGGCCCGGACTGGGACCTCGACCAGACCACCGAGTTCCTGGTGGTCGCGGCCACCCTGCTGGACCTGAAGGCGGCCCGGCTGCTGCCGTCCGCCGAGGTCGAGGACGAGGCGGACCTCGCGCTGCTGGAAGCACGGGACCTGCTCTTCGCCCGGCTGCTCCAGTACCGGGCGTACAAGCGGATCGCGGCGATCTTCGCCGAGCGGCTGGACCACGAGGCGCTGCGCTACCCCCGTACCGTCGGCCTCGAACCGCAGCACGCGGAGTTGCTGCCCGAGGTCGTCCTCAGCATCGGCCCCGAGCGCTTCGCGCAGCTCGCGGTGAAGGCGATGCTGCCCAAGCCCAAGCCGCAGGTGTACGTCGACCACATCCACGCGCCGCTGGTGAGCGTCCGGGAGCAGGGCGAGCGGGTGATCGCACTGCTGCGGGAGCTCGGCGTGGCCAGTTTCGGGCAGTTGACCGAGGACGCGCCGGACACGCTGACGGTCGTGGCGCGCTTCCTCGCGCTTCTCGAGCTGTACCGGGAGAAGGCGGTCGCGCTGGACCAGGAGGAGGCCCTGGGGCTGCTCCAGGTCCGCTGGACGGGCGGGGAACAGGACACGGCGGCGCCGCTGGTGACCGACGAGTTCGACCAGGAGGCGGCGGCTCCGGCGCGCAAGCCGGAACCGCGGCGGGAGCCGGAACCGGTGCCGGTGCCGGTGCCGGAGTCAGTGCCGGTGCGTGAGCCGCAGCACGAGCAGGGAGAGGCCGAGGAATGACGGACGTGTCGGATATCACCGGGGCCCTTGCCGCGGCCGGCGCGGCAGGCGATACGGCGGCGCCCTCGGGCCTGCTCGCCGCCGCGACCGCCGAGCTGGAGCTGAAGCCCGCCCTGGAGGCCGTGCTGATGGTCGTCGACGAACCGGCCACCGAGGAGCACCTGGCCAAGGTCCTGGAACGGCCGCGGCGGGCCGTCGGCAGGGCGCTGCGCGAGCTGTCCGACGACTACACCCGCGAGGGACGCGGCTTCGACCTGCGGCTGGTCGCCGGTGGCTGGCGCTTCTACACCCGGCCCGCCTTCGCGCCCGCCGTGGAGAAGTTCGTCCTCGACGGGCAGCACGCCCGGCTCACGCAGGCCGCGCTGGAGACGCTGGCGGTGGTCGCGTACCGGCAGCCGGTCAGCCGTTCGCGCGTCTCGGCGGTCCGCGGAGTCAACTGCGACGGCGTCATGCGCACCCTCCTCCAGCGGGGGCTGGTCGAGGAAGGTGGGACGGAACCCGAGACAGGTGCGATCCTGTACAGGACGACGAACTACTTCCTGGAACGTATGGGCCTGCGCAGCCTCGACGAGCTGCCCGAGCTAGCACCGTTCCTGCCGGAGGCGGAAGCGATCGAGGCGGAGTCCCAGGAGGGGCTTCCGTCGTTCGATCCGGACGCGCCGGACGACACCTCGACAACGGACACTTGATGCGAAGCAGCGACAGGAACAGCGGCGGCAACCGGAACCCGCGGGGCGGCGGAGGCGACAGGCCCCGTGACGCCGACCGGCGTGGCGGTGCCGACCGGCGCGGCGACGGCCGCTCGGGCGACGGGCGCTCGGGGGACGCGCGCCGCGGTGAGGGCCAGAGCCAGCGGCCCAAGGGCACGCCGCGTCCCGAGGAGCGCCGCTACGACGTGGGCAGCACCGGCCAGTCCGGTGCGAACAAGCCCGGCGGCATGCCGCGTACCAAGCCCGGCAGCAACAAGCCGACCGGCAACCGCGGCCGCAAGCCAGTGCCGGCCCGGCCGCGCGAGCTGGACGCGCAGATCGAGGAGCGCAACCGGGAGCGGCACAGCAAGCCGCAGATCAAGACGCCCAAGACCTTCCCCGGCGCCGAGCAGGAGGGCGAGCGCCTGCAAAAGGTGCTCGCGCGGGCCGGAATGGGTTCGCGCCGGGCGTGCGAGGAGCTGATCGAACAGCACCGCGTCGAGGTCAACGGGCGGATCGTCACCGAGCAGGGCCTGCGGGTCGACGTGGACCACGACGAGGTGAAGGTCGACGGGCTGACCGTCGCCACCCAGTCGTATCTCTTCTTCGCGCTCAACAAGCCGGCCGGTGTCGTCTCCACCATGGAGGACCCCGACGGCCGCCAGTGCCTCGGCGACTACGTCACCAACCGCGAGACCCGGCTCTTCCACGTCGGTCGGCTCGACACCGAGACCGAGGGCCTGATCCTGCTCACCAACCACGGCGAGCTGGCCCACCGGCTGACCCACCCGCGCTACGGCGTGCAGAAGACCTATCTCGCCGCGATCCAGGGGCCGCTCCCGCGCGACCTCGGCAAGCAGCTCAAGAGCGGTATCGAGCTGGAGGACGGCTGGGCCCGCGCGGACCACTTCCGCGTGGTCCAGAACACCGGCAAGAACTACCTCGTCGAGGTCACCCTGCACGAGGGCCGCAAGCACATCGTCCGCCGCATGCTCTCCGAAGCGGGCTTCCCCGTCGACAAACTGGTCCGCACCAGCTTCGGCCCCATCCCCCTCGGCGACCAGAAGTCCGGCTGGCTCCGCCGCCTGACCAACACCGAGGTCGGCATGCTGATGCACGAGGTCGAGCTCTAACCCCCACCGCCGGACGCCCCCGGCCCCGCCGGACCGCCGGGCCTGGAAGTGCGGACCCGCGCGGGCGTCCGTCCAGATGGACGGGCGCCTTCGCGCGGGTGAGCTACGCGGGCTTGGGGGGGAGTGGGAATGTGGCTGAGGTGCGGCGGACGCGGGTGAGGAAGGCTTCTATGCGGGGGCGGTCGGGGTCGGGGGGGAGGGGGGAGCGGGCGGCGGCGGTGTCGGTCTCTTCGTGGAGCGTGCGCATCCAGGCGCGGACCTCGTCCCAGCTCAGTTCGCCGCGCTTGACGGACAGCAGGCGCTCGCGCTGGTCGCCGACGTCGATGGTGAGGCGGCCGGTGCGCAGCAGGTCGCGGCAGGACATCAGGAGCCGCAGCAGGTGCATGGCGTGCTTCCAGCGCGGCTGGCCGTGGGTGCGGATGTCCGCTTCGAGGCGGCCGAGCTGCTGGGCGGCGTAGCCGCGGAAGGTGGCGTCGGCGCGGCGGGAGAGGAACGCGTCGCGCAGGTCGAGGAGTTCGAGCCCGGTCGGGTCGGCGTACTCCACCAGCGGTGAGTGCAGGCATTCGAGCAGATTGGGGTTGGCGCGCAGCGCGAGCGAGCAGAATCGCTCCAGCTCCCAGGAGAACTGTTCGTGCCGCGGTCCGGTGACATGCGTCGGCGGCTTGTCGAAACGCCAGAACAATTCGGTGGGCGCCACGTACACACCCCGCCGGTCGGTGTCACTGCCGTCGGTGGCCAGACCGAAGGCGCGCGAGCCCATGACGCAGGCATAGACCGTGTGGTCCCGGACAAGGTCGTGCCCCAGCGGATCGCGCATGAGGGCGATTATCGCCATGAAGTCCGACCAAGCGCCGGAGTTTCCACTGCTTCGTGCGGTGATTACGTTGCGGACGGTGAGGGCGGGGCCCACGGTACCGCTGCGGCGGGGGAGATCCCGAGGGCCGTAGCGGGACTACGACCAGGCCGTCAGCCCGAGCGGACGGCCGTACGGATCCCGTACGACCTCCAGCATGCCGGTCACCGCGGGCCGGTCGATGGGGCCGTAGACGTGCGGGAAGGCCGTGCCCTCCGGAACGCCGGGCGGCGGCGCCGGATCGGCCGCCTCCCAGCGGACCTCGGCGCGCAGCGCGGCCTCCTCGATCAGCAGCACCATCAGCGGCCCCGCCACCTCCCGGTAGAAGGCGTCGGCCACCGCGAGGGTCACGGCCTCGTCGGGCGAGCAGTGCACAAAACCCTCCTCGTCCAGGGAGGCGGGGGCGTACGGGCGCTCGGGCGCGTGCAGCCAGTCGTCCAGCGGCACCAAGTGGAAGAGCATGGGGAAGTTCTACCTGGTCCGGGCGGGTGAGGCGGTGGCAAGTGGCGGCGGAGACGGGTTTGCGGGACATTGTCCGTGTTCGGTGCCGGGCGACGTGACGCGCGCCGACGGCCCGACTCCTGAAAGGGACGAGACCATGGCGGGAAACGACCTCGGAAGCCTTCTCGGCACTCTGCTCAGCGGCGCGAAGGGCGGCTCCTCCGCCGGCGGCGCGGGCGGCCTCCTCGGTTCGCTGCTGGGCCAGCTCGGCGGCAAGGGCGCGGCCGGTGGCACCGGCGCCGCCGCGGCCAACGGCGCATCGGGCAACCCCCTCGAAGGGCTGCTGGGCATGCTCAACAAGTCCGGCCTCGGCGAGCAGGCCAGGTCGTGGGTGGGCCAGGGCGACAACAAGCCCGTCACCGGCGACCAGATCGCCCAGGCGCTTCCCGACGACGCCCTCCAGAAGGCGGCGCAGGACGCGGGCGTCTCCCCGCGGGAGGCCGCCGACCACCTCGCGGGCAGCCTCCCCGAGGCGGTGGACAAGCTGACGCCCGAGGGCGAGGTCCCGCAGGGGGAGTCCCTCCAGGACGTCATCAGCAGGCAGCTCGGCAAGCTCGGCGGCCTCGGCAAGTAATGTCCCCGCCCCCGTGGCGGTCCGGCTCGCGTACCCGGCCGTCACGGGGGCCTTGCCTGTACGCCCGCGCCGCGCGTACGCCCGCGGCGCCCGTACGTCCGCGGCGCCCGTACGCCCGCGCCGCCCGTACGTCCGTGGCGCCCGTACGCCCGCGGCGCGCGTCTCGCAGTGCGGGCGTCCGTCTCGCGCCCCGCCCCCGGTGACTACCCTGGTCGGCAGGTACGTGAGCAGCCGAGGGAGCAGTGACGTGGCGGTACGAACGGTCCGCGGGAGCGGCCGACCCGAGCGGGACGCCTCCGGGAGCGTCGCCCAGTGAGGACCGCCCTGGTCGTCGGCAGCGGCCTGATGGGCACCTCCGCCGCCCTCGCGCTCACCGCGCGCGGTGTGGACGTCCACCTCACCGACCACGACCCGGGCACCGCGCGCACCGCGGCCTCGCTCGGCGCGGGCACCACGGGGGAGCCCGAGGGCCCGGTCGACCTCGTGATCGTCGCCGTGCCGCCCGCCCACGTCGCGGCCACCCTCGCCGACGCGCTGACCCGCGGCCTCGGCCGCGGCTACCTCGACATCGCCAGCGTCAAGGGCGGCCCGCGCCGCGACCTGGAGGCGCTGGGCTGCGACCTCACCCACTACATCGGCACCCACCCCATGGCGGGCCGCGAGCGCTCCGGGCCGCTGGCCGCGACCGCCGACCTCTTCGAGGGCCGCCCCTGGGTGCTCACCCCGACCCCGGCCACCGACACCGAGGTGCTCAACCTCGCCCTCGAACTGGTCGCGCTGTGCCGCGCCGTCCCCGTCGTCATGGACGCCGACGCCCACGACCGGGCCGTCGCCCTGGTCTCGCACACCCCGCAGCTCGTCTCCAGCATGGTCGCGGCCCGCCTGGAGCACGCTGAGGACACCGCCGTACGCCTGTGCGGCCAGGGCATCCTCGACGTCACGCGGATCGCGGGCTCCGAGCCCGGCATGTGGATGGACATCCTGGCCGCCAACCCCGGACCGGTCGCCGACGTCCTCGCCGACGTCGCCGTCGACCTGACCGAGACGGTCGCGGCGCTGCGCGCCCTCCAGTCCGCCGACGAGGACAAGCGGCGCGGCGGCGCGGCGGGCATCGAGGACATCCTGCGGCGCGGCAACGCGGGCCGCGCCAAGGTCCCCGGCAAGCACGGCACGGCGCCCAAGGCGTACGAGATCGTGGCCGTCCTCATCGGCGACCAGCCGGGCGAGCTGGCCCGCCTCTTCGCCGACGCGGGCGCGGCGGGCGTCAACATCGAGGACGTCCGCATCGAACACTCCACCGGACAGCAGGCCGGTCTGGTGCACCTCATGGTCGAGCCGCGCACCGCGCCCGCCCTGACCGTGGCACTGCGCGAACGCGGCTGGTCGATCCGGCAGTAGACGTACGGCGCGGGCCGGGCGGTGGCGCGGGCCGGGCGGTGGCACGGTCGGGGCGCGGCCGGGCTCCGGCGGTACGGATCGGACGCGTGCCGGACGGGCCAGCCGCAGGACCGTACGCGGGCACAGGGCGCACATGGCTCACCCGGCACACCCGGGCGCGAGCGTGACGGGCACCCGGCCCGGCACCCCGGCCCCGCCCCCGCCCCCGTGCCCGTCCCGGCAGGGAAAACCCGTGGCGTTCCGGCGCGCGGGCGGCCGGTAACCTTGGGGGAATGGCATCCGGCCCCTCGGCCGGCCCGCCCGCCCCCCGCTCCGCGCACGAGGAAGGCCACCCGCTGTGGAAAATCCGGTGATCGTCGCCATCGACGGCCCTTCCGGTACCGGCAAGTCCAGCACGTCCAGGGCGGTCGCGGCGAAGCTGGGGCTGAGCTACCTCGACACCGGGGCGCAGTACCGCGCGATCACCTGGTGGATGCTGAGCAACGGCATCGACGTCAACGACCCGGTGGCCGTCGCCGACTGCGCGGGCAAGCCCGCCATCGTCGCGGGCCACGACCCGGCGGCCCCCGGCATCACCGTGGACGGCGTGGACGCCTCGGGCCCGATCCGCACCCAGGAGGTCACCGCCGCGGTCAGCGCCGTCAGCGCGGTCCCCGAGGTACGGGCCAGGATGGTCGAGTTGCAGCGCGCCGCCGCCACCGCGTCCCCCGGCGGCATCGTGGTCGAGGGCCGGGACATCGGCACGACCGTCTTCCCTGACGCCACCGTCAAGATCTTCCTCACCGCGTCCGCCGAGGCCCGCGCCGCCCGCCGCAGCGGTGAGCTGAACGGCGCGCTGAGCGTCGCGGACACCCGGGCCGCGCTCATCAAGCGGGACGCGGCCGACTCGGGCCGCAAGACCTCCCCGCTGGCCAAGGCCGCCGACGCGGTCGAGGTCGACACCACCGACCTCACCCTCGACCAGGTCATCGAGTGCATCGTCACTCTGGTCGAGGAGAAGCGGGCGCCCAGGTGACCGCAGAGCAGGGCACGGCGCCGGGACCGCGCGGAGCGGCCGTCGGACGCCGGATCGGCATCGTCTTGATGAACGGCCTGTGGCGGCCCCGGGTGCTCGGCGCCTGGCGGGTACCGGCGCACGGCCCGGTCATCCTGGCGGGCAACCACTCGCACAACATCGACGGCCCGATGCTGATCGGCATCTCGCCGCGCCCGCTGCACTTCCTGGTGAAGAAGGAAGCCTTCGTCGGGCCGCTCGACCCGTTCCTGCGCTCCATCGGGCAGCTCAAGGTCGACCGCGAGACCGCCGACCGTACGGCGATAACCGCCGCGCTCGGCGTCCTGGAGCGCGGCGGGATGCTCGGCATCTTCCCCGAGGGCACCCGGGGCGACGGCGACTTCGCCGAGCTGCGCTCGGGTCTGGCGTACTTCGCGGTGCGCTCCGGCGCGCCCGTCGTGCCGGTCGCCGTCCTCGGCAGCACCGCCAAGGGCCGGGCGGTCCCGGCGCTGCCGCCGCTGCGCTCGCGGATCGACGTCGTCTTCGGGGAGCCCTTCGAGGCGGGCGACGGCAGCGGGCGCCGCACCCGCAGCGCGATGGACGCCGCCACGCTGCGCATCCAGGAGCGGCTCACCGCCCACCTGGCGCACGCCAAGCAAGCCACTGGCCGCTGACCGCGCAGACGGAAAACGCGCAGGCCGAACCGCACCGGCTGCACCACACTGGTTACCGCAGCCGCCACAGTTGATCGACGGAGATACCTCATGGACCACGCAGACGAGCAGACCGAGCACGGCGGGACCGGCGCGCTCGGCGACGCCGAATACGCCGAGTTCATGGAGCTTGCCGCCGAGGAGGGCTTCGACCTCGAAGAGGTGGCCGACGACCTGGCCGAGGCCGGGCACGGCCCGCTGCCGGTGCTCGCCGTGGTCGGCCGTCCCAACGTCGGCAAGTCGACACTGGTCAACCGGATCATCGGCCGCCGCGAGGCGGTCGTGGAGGACAAGCCGGGCGTCACCCGCGACCGCGTCACGTACGAGGCGAACTGGAACGGCCGCCGCTTCAAGATCGTGGACACCGGCGGCTGGGAGCAGGACGTCCTCGGCATCGACGCCTCCGTGGCGGCGCAGGCCGAGTTCGCCATCGAGGCGTCCGACGCGGTGGTCTTCGTCGTGGACTCCACCGTCGGCGCCACCGACACCGACGCGGCGGTCGTACGGCTGCTGCGCCGCGCGGGCAAGCCGGTCGTGCTGGCCGCCAACAAGGTCGACGGACCGTCCGGCGAGGCCGACGCGGCCGCGCTGTGGAACCTCGGCCTCGGCGAGCCCTACCCGGTCTCCTCGCTGCACGGCCGCGGCACCGGCGATCTGCTCGACGCCATCATCGGGGTGCTGCCCGAGGCGCCCGCGCTGACCTTCGGCGATGTCGTCGGCGGCCCGCGCAGGATCGCGCTCATCGGCCGCCCGAACGTCGGCAAGTCGTCCCTGCTGAACAAGGTGGCCAACGAGGACCGGGTGGTCGTCAACGAGGTCGCGGGCACCACCCGCGACCCGGTGGACGAGCTGATCCAGCTCGGCGGTGTCACCTGGAAGTTCATCGACACCGCGGGCATCCGCCGCCGCGTCCACCTCACCGAGGGCGCGGACTACTACGCCTCGCTGCGTACGGCGGCGGCGCTGGAGAAGGCCGAGGTCGCGGTCATCCTGGTGGACGCCAGTGAGACGCTGGCCGAGCAGGACACCCGGATCATCACCATGGCCGTCGAGGCGGGCCGCGCGGTCGTGATCGCGTACAACAAGTGGGACCTGCTGGACGAGGAGCGGCGCTACTACCTGGAGCGCGAGATCGAGAAGGACCTCGTGCAGGTGCAATGGGCGCCGCGGGTCAACGTCTCGGCGCGCACCGGGCGGCACATGGAGCGGCTGGTCCCGGCGATCGAGACGGCCATCGCGGGCTGGGAGACCCGGGTGCCGACCGGCCGCCTCAACGCGTTCCTGGGCGAGCTGGTCGCCGCGCACCCGCACCCGATCCGCGGCGGAAAGCAGCCCCGCATCCTGTTCGGGACGCAGGCGGGCATCAAGCCGCCGCGGTTCGTGCTGTTCGCCTCGGGCTTCCTGGAGGCGGGCTACCGGCGCTTCATCGAGCGTCGGCTGCGCGAGGAGTTCGGCTTCGCCGGTACGCCGATCCAGGTGTCGGTCCGGGTCCGCGAGAAGCGCGGGCGCAAGAAGTAGCGGCGCGCACGGGCCCCCGCGAGCCGGGGGCTCCCGGGGTCAGAGCCCGGGCATCCGATTGTCGGGACGGCCCGGCGGCAGCGCCGCCGGGCCGTTGCCGCGGTGTCTGCCGGGGGCGTACGCCGGCTGCTCCGCGTGCCAGGTGGTGAAGCCGTTGAACTGCAACGCCTCCTCGCCGGTCCGGTCGCCGGGCAGCGTGCGGAAGAGCCGCTGGTACTCCGAGTAGAGCGCGTCGTAGATGGGTGTTTCTGTGGCACCGCCCCCGGTCGCGTCCAGCGCGCTGCGCATGGACGGGATGTAGCGCTGGAAAGGGGCCCGGGAGGAGGTGTCAAAGGTGTGCACGTATGTGCCAACGAGCCGGTGTTGTCCGGGATGCGGGCCAGTCGGTTGAATTGCAGATCTTTGACCCGGGCGGCAGTGGGCGCGCGGAAGGGGCGCGCACGGTGTCCCGTACACGCCCCTCGTTTCCGGTGAGACGGGTGGCTCAGGTCCCCGACAGCGGCATCGTCGCGGCCACCAGCAGGCCCCGCGAGCACGCCCTGGCCAGGGCGTCCCGCATCAGGTCCTCGCGCGGCTGACGGCCGATGGAACCGGCCGGGGCGGCGTAGACGTACACCTCGTTGGTCCGGTTGACGGCGTTCCGCCAGCCGTCGCTGACCTGGAGCGGCTGGTGGGCCTGCCACCACGCGGTGCCGGGGGTGCCGCCCGCGCCGGGCTGGAGCACGGCGTGCAGCCGCCCGGTGGCCAGCAGCACCGACCAGCCCGACAGCGGCGACGGCGGCACCTCCAGGTCGAGCTGCGGCATGAAGCCCTGCTCGATCAGGAGCGGCAGGAAGTCGTCGCCCGCGCCGGTGGCGCCGACCCGTGCGACCGGCCCGGTGGGCTCGATCACGAGCGCCGGGCGCAGCGTCTCCTCGACGATGATCAGACCGCAGGTGATGCCGAGCACCGCCTGCCGGGGCGCGGTCTCCACGGGCGGCGCGTCGGCCTGGCCGCCGATCGAGGGCCCCGCCGCCGTCTCGGGGCCGCCGATGCTGCGGACGGCGCCCTGCAACTGCTCCTCGGTGACCGGGACGACCTGCGAGGGGATGCAGGCGGCGTGCGCGAAGGCGAGGACCGCCGTCTCGTCGCCCACGAAGAGCACGGTGCTGGTCCGCTCCTGTCCGGTGTCCCCGGGGGTGCGACAGGACGTGCAGTCGTACGTGCCAGGAGCGTTGGCGCCGTTGAGGAGCCGCTGGGTCTCCTCGTCGCCGATCTCGGCTCGTACCTCGTCACTCACGTCGAGCATGGGCGGCACGGGAGTCTCCTTGAAGTGCGGTGGTGCGGTCACGAATCCGGCCGGAACGCCGGACCTGTCCCGGCGCATAGTGACAACGGATGATCTGTGGTGGGAGTCACGCTTTGCGGGGGGATGTATTCCGTTACCGGTCGCCGAGGGTGAGATTCCCGGCGAATCGCTCACGCAGCGTCGAACGGCCGTGTGGGTGACGAAAGTTGGGCCTGTGAGGCTACTCACGGAGCGCGCCGTTTAGATCCTCATTTACGACGATACGTACGCGCCAATCACCCGTAAACCTCGTCTTCTTACCGCCGGTAACCCTCAACTGGCCTGCGGCGGACGGCAATTGTTTGGTGCGAGGGGGTGCGGCTGCCTAGATTCGCCCGCCGTGTGCAAATCGCACCGCCCGGGTTCGGACGGGCGCCGCATCCGTGGGGGAGCGGCGCCCGTCGTGACGCAGCAAGGGGGACACCCGGGTCCGTGGAGAGGGAATCCATGGTCTTGAACTGCAAGTACCGGCACACCGCGCTCCTGACCGGCGTCGCCGCACTGGCGCCGCTGGGCGTGCTGGCCGCCGCGGGAGAGGCGTCGGCGGCCGACAACGGGGTGTGGGACCGTATCGCGCAGTGCGAGAGCGGCGGGAACTGGCACATCAACACCCACAACGGCTACTACGGCGGTCTCCAGTTCGCCCCCGGCACCTGGCGGTCCTACGGCGGCACCGCGTACGCGCCGACCGCGGACCTCGCCAGCCGCGAGCAGCAGATCGCCATAGCGACAAAGCTCCAGCGCGCCAGCGGCTGGGGCGCCTGGCCCGTCTGCTCGCGCCGCGCGGGAGCCTACGGGGACGCGCCGTCCGCGGGCACGCCGTCCGCGGGCACGCCGTCCGCGAAGTCGACGGGCAAGTCCCTCGACAAGCCCGTCAGGAAGACCGTCAAGCCCGCCGCCGAGCCGAAGAAGCGGGAGCCGGCGAAGGTCGTACGGCGGACCATGCCGCGCTACGAGTCGGCCGCCGAGGGCCGGGCCGACCGCAACGCGACACGCACCGCCCTGATCGCCGTCGTGCGCGGCCCGGCGGAGCGGGGTCAGGGCCCGGTCGTTCCGGCGTGGTGGCCGCACTGGTGACGGACCGTCCGCCGGAGGGGCGGTTCGGGCGCCCGCCCGGCCGGGGCGCCTCGGGACCGCGCTCGTTCGGTGCCGGAGCGTCGTAAGGCCGCCGTAAACCGGACCCGCCGCGTTCCCCCGTGTGCCCCATCCCGTTGTGGTCCGACCGGGTGGGGTACGCGCGACGTACGGACGCGATGCCCCCGATCCGGGGTGCGGCCGTGCTTAGCGTGGCCCGATGAGCGATCAGTCGTCTTATCGTCATATCGTCTCCCCGCGTGCCTCGGTGCGCGTCGCCGTGGCCGTCGCACGCGCCGCCGCCACGCTGGCCGCGCTCGGTGCGGCCGTGCTGCTGCCGGTGGCCGCCGCGCCACCCGCGACGGCCGCCCAGGGCGCGCCGGCCGTCCCACCGCCCGTGGAGCGGCCGGGACAGCCGCAGCAGCCCGAGCGGTCCGGCGGGTCCCCGCAGTCGGTGCCGTCGGTACAGGCGGCCATCGCCTTCCAGGCCGCGCGGGCCGCCGCCGGGTCCCCGACCGTCTGGGACCGGATCGCCATGTGCGAGAGCAGCGGGAACTGGCACATCAACACCGGCAACAGCTACTACGGCGGACTCCAGTTCTGGCAGCCCACCTGGGAGCTGTTCGGCGGTCGCGCCTATGCCCGGCGCGCCGACCTCGCCACCCCCGCCGAGCAGATCTCGGTCGCGGAGGAAGTGCTGAAGGTGCAGGGCTGGAACGCCTGGCCGGTCTGCGCACGGCGCAACGGCTTCACCGGCCACCGCCACATCGTGCACACCGTCAAGAGCGGCGAGACCTTGTCGGCCATTGCCCGTTCCTATGGAACCCAAGGGGGCTGGCAGTACCTCTACCAGCTCAACAAGGACCTCATCGGCCCCGACCCCGACCGGCTGATCGCGGGAACCGTCCTCACCGTCAACTGACGCGGCGGCCCACCCGAGTCAACCCCGTTCACCCGTCCGTGGCGCGTCCGGCAAAGGGACGCGCCACGGTTGCTACGGTCGGTCGCGCGGGCCGACCGACCCGCGTCCAGCGGGGGAACAGGAACACGGGCACGCCCATGCGCATCACCTTCCTGATACACACCACGTACGGCATCGGCGGCACCATTCGCACGGTGCGCAATCTGGCGGCGCGGCTGGCCGACGAACACGAGGTCGAGATCGTCTCGGTCTTCCGCGACCGCGACCGGCCCGAGTTCACGTACGACCCCCGGATCCGGCTGAGATATCTGGTCGACATCCGCAAAGGCGCCCAGGACGGCGTCCTCGACGACCCGCGCCACCAGCGGCCGTCGGCGATCTTCCCGTCCACCGACCGGCGGCACGCCCTCTACAGCCCGATCACCGACGAACGCATCGGCGCGTGCCTGGCGGAACTCGACACCGACGTGGTGGTCGGCACCCGGCCGGGCCTCAACGTGCACCTCGCCCGCCAGGCGCCGCGCGGCCTCGTCCGGGTCGCCCAGGAACACCTGACGCTCGACACGCACTCCACGCGGCTCGTGCTGACCCTGCGCCGCCACTACCCGGGTCTGGACGCCGTCACCACCACCACGGAGGCCGACGCGGCCGTCTACCGCCGCCGTATGCCGGGCGTCCGGGTCGCCGCCGTCCCCAACAGCGTGCCGCCCACCGGCGCCGCACCCTCCGACTGCACCGCGCCCGTCGTGGTCGCCGCCGGACGGCTCGCCCCCGCCAAGCGCTACGACGACCTGATCCGCGCCTTCGCCGTCGTCCGCGACCGCCGCCCCGACTGGACGCTGCGGCTGTACGGCTCGGGCCGCGAGCGCGCGAAGCTCGACGCGCTCGTCACCGAACTGGGCGTGCGCGACAACGTGAAGCTGATGGGCGCGGTCTCGCCGATCGAACCGGAGCTGGCCAAGGCGTCGGTGCTCGCCGTCACCTCGACCCTGGAGTCCTTCGGCATGACGCTGGTGGAGGGCATGTGCGCGGGGCTTCCCGTGGTCTCCACCGACTGCCCGCTCGGGCCGCGGGAGATCGTCGACGACGGCGTGAACGGTCTGCTGGTGCCGCCGCGCGACATCGACGCGATCGCCGGCGCGCTGCTGTCGCTCATCGAGGACGACGAGCGCCGCCGGGAGATGGGCCGCGCCGCGCTGGCCTCCTCGGCGCACTACGACCCCTCGGTCATCGCCCGGCGCCATGTGGACCTCTTCCAGCGGCTGCTGGACGACCGGGCGCGCGGCGGCGCCCGGTCGCGCGCCGCGGTCCGCGCGTCGGTCGGGCGGACGATGGGCGCCCTGCTGTCCGCGGGGGACATGACGGGGGCCGCGGTCAGGAAGGCCGGACGCCGAAGGCAACACATCGTCAGTTAAAGACGACCGTCTACCCAATTCCTATCTCTTCATGCTCATGGACCCGCGAGTAACCGGAGGCATTGCGAAGATGCTGTGCGGGAGTTGTGTGGACAGGTAATTCAGTGACCTGCGGGTATTCACGGGGACGGAGCGAACCGTAGGGCACGATCTGTGACAGAAACGTGATGATCAAGGTCGTTCCGGCTCGGGGACGCCTACCGTGAAGGTATGCCTCACAACCCTCAGACCCCACAGGATCCGCGGCCCCCACGGAGCCCGGCCGACGACCCCGACGCCTACACCGGCCTCGACGCGCGGGAGGCCGAGCGCCTGGCCGAGCAGCGGGGCTGGCAGACGGTGCGCAGCCTGCCGCCCGGCGCGATCGTGACCATGGAGTACGTCGTCGGGCGGCTGAACTTCACCGTGGAAGGGGGCCGCGTCCAGCGCTGCTGGGTCGGCTGACGGGCCGAGCCGCCCGGCTCAGCCCGCGATGCCCCGGCCGCGCACCTGCTGGTGCGCGAGCGGGGTCGTGGGCCTGGCCGGGCGCTCGACGGGCGGACGGCGGCTGCCGACCGGGGTGAGCGGTGTGCGTTCGTTGCGTCCGGTGGGCGGCCTGCCGGGCGCGTGCGGGGCGGCGGCGACCGGAGTGGTCGTGGTGGCCGTGACCGCCGCGGTGGCGCCCCGGGCGACCGCGCCGACCGTCGCGCGGCTCGGCGCGTGCTCCTCCTGCTCCGCGTCCGGGTCCTGGTCCTGCGCGGAGGCCGGGGAACGCTGGGCGACCAGCACCGGGCTCACGGCCTCCGGGCGGAGGACCGCTTCGGCGGAACCGGTGCGCATCCGGGCCCAGGCGTAGGCCAGGAAGTCCTCGGCCCGTGCCATCGCGGGCTCGAACCACGGCAGCGCCAGCAGGATCAGCAGACCGGCCGCCCAGCCGAGCAGCACGTCGCTCACCCAGTGCGTACCGAGGTAGACCGTCGTGGCGCCCACGCCGAGCGCGAGCAGCGCGCTCACCACGGACCCCAGCCTGCGGGCGCGCGGAGTCGTGGCCAGATACGCCAGAACGCCCCAGGTCACGACCGCGTTGGCGGTGTGACCCGAGGGAAATATATCGCCGCCGGCGAACATCTCGGCGGAGCCGACGGTCGTCGCGTAGTGCGGACCGAGCCGCCCGAGACCGTATTTCACGGCTCCCACGGTGATGTTCAGCAACAGCAGTGAGGTGCCGAGGACCAGCAGCGGGTGCAGCGTGCGGTGGCGCCACGCGCGCCACCCCAGCCACGCGAGCACCATCACCGCGGTGGGACCTCGTTGGCCGAGGACGACGAAATAATCCAGGAACGCGTGGATTTGCGGCCATTGTTTGTAAGGACGCCAGAGCATGACCTGCCAGTCCAGCGTCACCAGTTTGGAAGTGGTGAGGACGCCCACGACGATCGCCACGTAGACCGCCAGCGTCGAACCGAACAGCCACACGCGTGTTCGGCTCATCCGCGGCAGGTCGCGGGTGGTCGGGCGCTCCGCCGTACGGAGGCGCTTCTCATCGGTTCGCACTCAATCGACGTTACAGCGTGTGACGGCATAGTTCGGCCGTACGAGCTGCTTTGTAATGACGATGTGATGTGGAGTGCGTCTCAGGGAGCCCTTTGGCGGCCGGTGATTCGGGCGGAATGCGGGAGTGGCTGGAGTTTATGTTCGGGTGTTGATACTCACAGGGTCGGCAAGGTGCGGCCTTCTTATTTATTGCTTATTTCCCTCACCTTTCTCCGCAGTTTCCCCGTCCATACCCGGGCCGACGTGATCGAACGGGGCCGCGCACGGGCGGCGCCGGGGCGCGCGACGGGTGTCCGAGGGGGTCCCGCGGGGGCGGTGACCGGGTGTTGTGAGCCCGTGACCAGCGAGTGGTCTCGCGTACGCTGACGACTCACTCGTTCGTGGAGGTATGCGTATGACGAGGCCGGTCAGCAGGTGGACCATTCTGTTCGTCCTCTGCGTCAGCCTGCTGATCGTCGCTCTCGACGCGACGGTGCTGCACGTGGCCGTCCCCGCCCTCACCGAGGATCTGCGGCCCGGCGCCCAGGACCTGCTGTGGATCGTGGACGCCTATCCGCTGATCGCCGCCTCTCTGCTGATCCTTTTCGGGACACTCGGCGACCGCATCGGCCGCCGCAAGGTCCTGCTGATCGGCTACGCCCTCTTCGGCGTGGCCTCCGCGCTCGCCGCCTTCGCGCCGACACCCCACGTACTGATCGCCGCCCGCGCGCTGCTCGGCGCCGGCGGCGCGATGATCATGCCTGCCACTTTGTCGATACTTCGACAGGTCTTCCCCGACCGCCGCGAGCGCGCGACGGCGATCGGCGTGTGGAGCGCGGTCGCCGCGGTGGGCGCCGCCGTCGGCCCGGTGCTCGGCGGCTTCCTCGTCGAGCACTTCTGGTGGGGCTCGGTCTTCCTGATCAACATCCCGCTGATGGCCGTGATGCTGCCGCTCGGCCGGATACTCCTGCCGGAGTCCCGGGGCAGCACCGACGGCCCGTGGGACGTGCTCGGCGCGGTCACCGCCGCCCTCGGCGTCCTCGGCGTGGTCCTCGGCATGAAGCGGCTCGGCGGCGGCGCGAGCCCGCTGGACGCCGCGGCCTTCATCCCGCTGCTGGCCGGAGTGGGCCTGCTGGTCTGGTTCATACGCCGCCAGCGCCGCCGCGAGCACCCGCTGATCGACGTCCGGATGTTCTCCCAGCCCGCCTTCTCCACCTCGGTCGGCTGCATCGTGCTCGCCATGCTCGCCCTGGTCGGCCTGGAACTGATCGCGGTGCAGTACCTGCAACTGGTCCTCGGCCTCAGCCCGCTCCAGACCGGACTGCGCCTGCTGCCGCTCACCTTCGCCGCCATGGCCGCGGGACTCACCGGCTCCCGCATGCTGCGCGGCTTCGGTCCACGCCGCATGGTCTGCGGCGGATTCGTGCTCACCGCCGTCGCCGTACTCGCGCTGACCGCCATGGGCCAGAGCGACCGGCCGGTCCTGCTCACCACCGCCTTCGTCCTGCTCGGCTTCGGCCTGGAGGCCACCCTCTTCGGCGCCTACGAGTCCATGCTCAGCGAATCCCCCGCGCACCAGGCGGGCGGCGCGGCGGCGATCGGCGAGACCTCGTACCAACTGGGCGCCGGGATGGGCATCGCGCTGCTCGGCAGTGTGATGAACGCCGCCTATGCGCCGGGCGTCGCCCGCACCCCGGGAGTGAGCGCCGCCGACAGCACCGCCGCGGGCCACTCGCTCGGTGAGGCGTACGACGTCGCCGACCGGCTCGGCGGCGGCTCGGGCGCGGCGCTGCGGCACGCGGCCCGGCACTCCTTCGTCACCGGGCTGCACATGACCCTGCTGGTGAGCGCGGGGCTGCTGCTCACCGGGGCGCTGGCCGCGCTGCGGCTGCCACGCGTCATGGAATGCGGCGCGGACAAGGGGCAGGCCACCTGCGATCTGGTGCTCCCGGCCCGCCAGGAGCCCGCGGCGGCCGTACGGTCCGGCGCGCCGGGGGAGTGAGCGGCGTCCGGCCCCCGGCGGCCGGGCCACGGGGTGCGCGAAGGTCCCGGCCCCCGGCGGCCGGGCCACGGGGTGCGCGAAGGTCCCGGCCCCCGGCGGCCGGGCCACGGGGTGCGCGAAGGTCCCGGCGCGCGGCTCCCACCCGCTGCCTTTGGCCATGAGATCGGGCTCCCGCCGGCCGGGACATCCGGCTCCCGACGCTCCCGGCGCGCGGCGGGCCGAGCGGTCTGGACGCACGGCAGACTGAAACGTAACGTCGGCGCCGAGCCGTAGGTTACCGCCGCTAGTTTCCGTGTCCTTCTGTGCCGGAGGTCCCCCGTCATGCCCGGAGCCGCAACCCCGCCCTTCGACCCGTACGACCCGCTGGGCCTCGACGACCTGCTGACGCCCGAGGACCGCGCGGTCCGCGACACCGTACGGAAATGGGCCGCCGACCGCGTCCTGCCGCATGTCGCCGACTGGTACGAGCGCGGCGAACTGCCCGTCATCAGGGAACTCGCCCGTGAGCTGGGCGCGATCGGCGCCCTCGGCATGCCGCTGACCGGCT
Organism: Streptomyces sp. NPDC008317; assembly: GCF_042955955.1. NCBI lineage: Bacteria > Bacillati > Actinomycetota > Actinomycetes > Kitasatosporales > Streptomycetaceae > Streptomyces > Streptomyces sp. NPDC008317. Next base: position 835,703 of record NZ_JBIBFQ010000003.1, on the reverse strand, counting down.
ACGGCTGCGCGGGCGCGAGCGCCGTCCAGTACGGCCTGGCCTGTCTGGAGCTGGAGGCCGCCGACTCCGGCATCCGCTCGCTGGTCTCGGTCCAGGGCTCGCTCGCGATGTACGCCGTCCACCGCTACGGCTCCGAGGAACAAAAGCAGCGCTGGCTCCCGTCGATGGCCGCGGGCGAGGTGATCGGCTGCTTCGGCCTCACCGAACCCGACCACGGCTCCGACCCGGCCGCCATGACCACCCACGCCAGGCGGGACGGCTCCGACTGGGTGCTCAGCGGCCGCAAGATGTGGATCACCAACGGCTCGGTGGCCGGTGTCGCCGTCGTCTGGGCCCAGACGACGGACGCGCCCGGCGGCATCCGCGGCTTCGTCGTCCCCACCGACACCCCCGGCTTCTCCGCGCCGGAGATCCACCACAAGTGGAGCCTGCGCGCCTCGGTCACCAGCGAACTCGTCATGGACGACGTCCGGTTGCCCGCCGACGCCGTGCTCCCCGAGGTCACCGGTCTGCGCGGACCGCTGAGCTGCCTCAGCCACGCGCGCTACGGAATCGTGTGGGGCGCGATGGGCGCCGCGCGCAGCAGCTTCGAGGCCGCGCTGTCGTACGCGACGACGCGCGAGCAGTTCGGCAGGCCGATCGGCGGCTTCCAGCTCACCCAGGCCAAACTCGCCGACATGGCGGTCGAACTGCACAAGGGCATCCTGCTCGCCCACCACCTGGGACAGCGGATGGACGCCGGACGGCTGCGGCCGGAACAGGTGAGCTTCGGCAAGCTCAACAACGTCCGCGAGGCGATCGAGATCTGCCGCACCGCCCGGACGATCCTGGGCGCCAACGGGATCTCACTGGAGTACCCGGTGATGCGGCACGCCACCAACCTGGAGTCCGTGCTCACCTATGAGGGCACGGTCGAGATGCACCAGCTCGTCCTGGGCAAGGCGCTCACCGGACTCGACGCCTTCCGCGGATGACGCGGTGCGGCCGTACCGGCCCGGTGAGCGCCCTGCCCGGTCCTGATCGGGGGTTGTCCCCGGGGAGACAACCCCCGGCCCCCGGCAGGGGCGGGACCGGCGGGCGGGTGAGGGAGCGGCGGCCAGAGTGTCGGTTCTGGTCGAACCAGAGTGTCAGTTCTGGTTGAAGTGGTACGCGATCCGGCGAAAGCGGCCCCCACCTGCGGCTTAGTCATCGGTGGGGGCGCGGGCGCGTCTACTGGGCCGTCTGTGGGCCGTCCGGTGTCCTCCGAGCCTTCCGGGGTGCCCGGTACACCGCATCCACCGCCTTGCGCGTACGGCCCTCACTGCTCGGCATGAGGTGCGTGTACGTCCGCAGCGTGAAGCCAGGATCGGAGTGACCGAGGTAGGCGCTCGGATCGTCTTGCCGTTGGCATCGGTCTCGGTCTTGTACCAGCGGTCTTGGATATGGCCTGCCATGGTGGGCGACTCCTGTAGACGTGGCTGCGGCCGGTGGCGGGCGTTCGGGCTCGCCACCGGCCGCGGTGATTGACGGGGTTAGGCGGCTTGTGTGCTCTGTTTCGCGGTCCAGGCGCGGACGGCTTCGGGGTCGTAGCGCACGTGTTTGCCGACGCGGAATCCGGGCGGGCCGGTCCGTTTCTTGCGCCAGTGGTAGACAGTCTCCAGTGGCACGCCGAACAGCTCGGTGATGTCGTCGGGGGTGAGGTACCGATCGGGCAGACCGCCGCGGAGGGTGGCGCGGGGATCGGATTGAGCGGAACGTGTTCGGCTCATGGAGTCCTCGGGGAGTTGAGTCACGCTGGCTTCAGCGGTTCCTCGGACGCCTCGCGTGTCCGAGGTTCGCATTTCTGCGTCACCGCGTCACCTGCGTCATACGGGCCTTTGACCTGCGGGTTTGGATGACGCAAGGGTCTGGGCGTGCGTCACCCCTGCGTCACCGGCTGCGTCATCGGGTGACGCAGGTGACGCACGATGACGCAGAGGTTTCCGTCTGCGTCACCCCTGTTTCCGCAGTTCAGAAGCCGTTTTCCGGGCCGGGTGACGCAGGATCTTCCTACTTAGGACAAAAGAGGGGTGCCTGTAGTGCTTCGGTGCGCCTTCGCGAGTGAAGAAGGGGCCGCTTCGCGGCGCGACCCTTGGGGCGGCGCGGTGCGCCGAACAGCAAGAAGAGCACCCCGGGCGTGGTGCTCTTCTTGCCTGTCCGATTGAACGCCGGTCAGAACGCGTGCTGTTGCTCGGGCAGGGGCAGTGGTGCGGGGCGGGCCATTTCGAGGTAGCGCCCTTCTTTGGTGCGCCAGGTGTCGATGAGGACGCCTCGGGCGGCAAGGGTGGGTTGGAGGCGTTTGAGGCGGTCTGAGAGGACTTTCCCTGTGGTGGGCCAGCCTTTTAGGGAGGGAGCGCAGTTCCTCGCCCGCGTAGAGGCGGCTGAGACAGGCCAGCCACTCGGTGGACGTCATCCGCTCCGGTGCGCCGGGCGTGATGCTTTCGGCATGACGGAAAACGGTCTGCGCGAGGAGATCCCCTTCGATCACGTCGTCGTTGAGGTCGTCCAGACTCGCCCGATAGGCGTTCAGCGCACCCAATCCGGTTGCCGCGTCGAGTTGTGCGCACAGGTGGGCGGAGTCCGCCATCCGCAAATCCGTCGGCGTCTCCGCGGTCACGGCGCGGACCTTGACCGTGAGGTCCAGCAGCGACCCGAGGACGACCGGCAGGGCTTCGGCGTAGCCGGCCCACAGTTCGGCCTCGGTGCGTCGGACGCGGGGGCGTTCGAGCCGCAGGGGTAGCAGCCGTTCGGCGAGGTCCGGGCGGATGACTCCGACGTCGATGCCGGTGAGCAGGAGAGGGCGGCGGTAGCCGACGCGGAAGACGTCCCCGTCGGTGAACAGCGCCCGTTTGACGTTCTCCGCGCCGGTGACGATGCAGCACATTGCGTCGGACAGGTCCGGCGTCATGTGGCTCAGGTTGTCCAGGGCGGTGACCCAACCGGCTGCCACCGCCGCGATCAGGTTCTCCTCATCCTTTGGGGCGCGGCGCAGGTCCCCGCTCATGCCTTCAATGATCCGGACCAGCATCCGCCCGCCGGTGGACTTGCCCGCACCTTGCGGCCCGGTGAGGAACGGCGCCGGCACCGGAACGGACGGTCCGAGGCAGCCGATCAGCCACGCGATGGCCAGGCACTCAGTGTGATGCCCATGGCGGCCTGCAACTCGCCGATGCTGGGCTTGCCCCCGCCGTTGCCGTACGCGGCGACGTAGGGGCCGTCGTAGAACACGCCGTGCCGGTAGCCGCGGACCCGGCCCCGGTGCGGGACGGGCGCCGGCCGTACGGTGGTCCACCCGCCCAACTCGAAGTTGCGGTGCCGGATCACGTCCAGGCTGAACATCTCCCCGCACATCGTGAGGTCTTTGCGGATCTTCGCGCGGCCGTTGGGCTGCGCGATCACGTACGGCAGGCCGGCCACGTCCAGCAGCGTGCGCACGTCGGCGACCAGATCCACATGGGTGCGGCCCCAGCCGCGGGACCGGTTGGCGCCCACGGTCAGCGCGCATCCGGCCTGGCATGGCGGGGACGCGTGCACCATCGCGTAGCGGTAGATCCCGCCGGAGCTGATCAGGTCGGCGAGGTGGGTGAGCGCGTCGGCGCGGGTGAGGGTGAAGGGGTAGTTGGTGCGGTCGGCGGTGTCGACGCCGTGCACCTCGAACCCCGCGTCGGCGTAGCCCTTGGCGGCGCCGCCGGCGCAGCAGAACAGGTCCAGCAGTAACGGCCGGTTCGGCCGTCGCCGCATGGGAGTGTGATGGGTCATGCTGGTGGTCTCCAGTTCCTTGACGGGTGCTGGTGTGCCGTGGGCGGTGGCGGTTCCTTGGTCGGGAGCCACCGCCCACGGGCGTGTTCAGGTGGTGTGACAGGGCACGCAGCAGCCGAGCGAGGCGGGGATGACGTATCCGCGATCGGTCCGGCAGGCGGGGCAGGTGCGGCGGGCGCGCATTATCGCGTGGTGGGAGCGCCAGCGGCCCGGCGTCATGGGCCGCAACGGGCGGGCGGTGGCCGGGTCGTAGAGGCAGGCGACGCGACGACCGCGGCGCCAGCGGATCTCGCCGACCACGTCGGCGCGGCACGCACTGAGACCGATCGCGTTGAGCTGACGGCGAGTCATCAGGCCATCGGGGGCGAGGCGGTAGCGGTAGACGGGCAGGCTCACAGCGTCGTTCCTTCCTGACGCCAGGATGGTGACTGTGTGTGGTGGGGAGGGAGGCGGGGGATGCTGCCGGAGCCTGGTTTTCGGGGGTTTCCGCAGGTCCGCGGGGTGTGTCTCCCCGCCTCCCCGGTCCTTCCCCGTCACTCTGTATCAATACCGGCCGCGTCCGGAGCGGCGCCGTCGTCGCAGTCGGCCAGAGCGTCGCGGACGCGGTCGCGGTCCACGACCATCTGCCCGTGCGACTTGCGGACCGCGCCGTGCGGGTCCAGGACGCGCTTGAGGTCCATGAACGTCCAGCCGCGGTACTCGCGCGGGTTGTGGGCCGACAGGCGGTTGAGGACTTCCTGGGTCCGCACCCGTGTGTCGGTGCCGAGGACGGTGTTCACGTCGGCGAGGTGGTCCGGCTTCTCGCCGGCGGCCGGTACGACCGTGGCAGCGGCGGGGGTGATGCCGTCGCGCAGCGCCAGTGCCCGCGCGACGACCGGCGTGACCTGGTCGGTGCTGGCGTCTTTGCGGACGTAGTAGGCGCGGACCAGCTCGAACGCGTTGGAGGTGAAGCCTACTGTCAGGGCGGTGCCGATGTTCTCGGCGGGGTTGAGGGTGGTGGCGGTGATCCCGGTCCGGTGCTTGCCGGTTCCGAGCAGTCCGTCGTTCGCGACGTGGTCGCCGACCGCGAACGCGACCCGGTGGCTGGTGTTGCGGGTGACGTCCTTGGGGATGCTGGACGTGGTCGGGGAGACGGTGACGAACACCAGGGTGATGCCGACCTTCCGCGCCTTCTTCAGCACCTTGATGGCCAGCTCGGCGGCCTCCGGGCCGTAGGTCTTGTGCTCGAACAGCTCGTGGCACTCGTCAAAGACGACCACCCTCGGGCGCATGCGGGGGTCGCGTTCGGCCAGTTCACGGGTGAGTTTGACGCTGCCCCCGCCGAGTTCGGCCAGCAGCTTGCCGCGTTCGGTGACCTCGTCCCGCAGGTCCCGCAGCGCGTGGAGGGCGGCCTCGACCTGTTCGTCGTCGTTGCCCTTGACCAGGGTGCAGAGCCGTTCGTGCATCGGGTCGTAGTCGACGTTGCAGGCCATGACGTAGACGTCGATCTCGACCAGCGGATCGAGCATCGCACCCAGCAACAGCCCGACGACCAGCGACGACTTACCCGAACCCATGATCCCGCCGACCATGTAGTTGGCGGCCATGAGCTTGCCGAGCACCGGTTCCCCGCGCTGCGAGACGCCGACCGGCACGCCCTTGAAGTAGTCCGCGGTCCCCTCGGTCAGCAACGGCCACGCCGGCACGCTGCCGGACAGTGATCCTTGGTCGGCGACCCACAGATCCAGGGTGCCGGGGGCGTTGGCCGGTTCGGTCGGCCAGACCTCCACGGGCAGGCGCAGCAGGTTGTGGGCCAGCACGTCCTTGTGCTTGTTGATCATCTCGACGGTGACGCCCATCGGGAGCTGCACCTGGGAGTGCCAGCCCTTCCCCAGCCTCGTGGTGGGCTGCATCCACCGCGGCTGCCAACCGGCCTTGAAGGCCTGGTTCATGGGTCCGATGTTCAGGTGCCGCAGCGCGTCCAGGATCGCGCCCTCATCCGGCACCACGTCCCGCTTGTCCTGCTCCGAGGGCGGCAATGCCCACTGTGGTGCGGCCTGCCCGCGGCGTCCGGTGTTCCACAGGCCCAGGAACGCCAGCCACGGCGCGAGGAACAGCGCCGGGCCCCACACCACGGACACGATCAGCACCACCCAGCGGATCATGTCGACGGTGAACATCACCGGACCGATGACCAACAACGGGTCGCGCTCGGCAACGGCCAGGATCGTGCCCAAGGCGAGCAGACCGCCCGCGCCGCCGGCGGCGCCGTAGGCGGCGGACTTCACCAGCCGGGGCCCGGAGGTCAGCAGGTCCATACGGCGCTGGTGACGCTGCTGCCGGAACAACTCCGCGCGCTGCTCCCACTCCTTCGCCACCTCGTGCTGCCCCGCGGCCTCGGCCGAGCGCATCATCCGCTCGTGCCGGGCAACCGTCCGCCCGTCCCACGTCCGCTTCGCCACGATCCGCACCCCGCGGGCGACGTAGGCGGTGTGCCGGACGGCGAGACGGGCAACGGTCTTGGTGCGGTCATGGGTGATGACGTGGGCCGTCACACCCGCGGCACGCCGCAGGCGGGCCGCGTGACGCCCCGCCGTGCGACGCTCGGCGGCGGGGCCGGACGCGATGACGACCCCTTCAAGCACTTCACGCGGGGCGTCGGCGGGTATGTCGGCGGCGTCCGGGCCCGTGTCGTGCTTGGTCAGATCCGGGACGGGCCGGGCCCGCCGCGTGTGAATGTCGATGATCTCGGTCATGCTGGGTTCTCCTGCTCTCCGAGGTGAGGCGCGGGGGCCCGGACCGGCCGGTTGCCTTGGCGGATGTGCGGCCGGTCCGGGGCGAAATCACTTCTTGGCGGCCTGCTCGGCGCGTGTACGGGCGCCGTCGATGATGCGGTCAATCCGGTTTGGCTGACGTGACGTCAGCACACCGCCGCGCAGGCACGCTAGGGCGGTGATGCGTGCGATGTCGGCGGCCTCGCCCGTGGTCAGCGGCGGGTCGTTGGGGTGGGTTCGGATCACGGCTGGTCACCGCTTCCGGATGTCGCGGTAGATGCCGTAGACGACCAGCGCGACCAGGGCGAGGGACGCGATGGCGATGGCGAGGGCGACCGCGGCGAACGCCACGGTGATCATGAGCATCGATCCGCCGACGGCGATGGCGAGCCACTTGCCCGTGGTGCCGGACTGCTGGACCACGACCGGCGGGGGCGGGACCGGCTGCTGTGCCTGGACGGTCTGCGCGGCCTGGACCGCGGCGAGGATGAGCGCGAACTGTTCGCCCTGCTTCGCGGCTTCGACTGCTTCGGCGGACGCTGCGCTGATGTGCGTCAGGTCGGTCACGGCCGGGTACCGCCGGTCTGCTGGTCGGTGTCGGTGGTGCAGCGCTTCCACGCGGCGCGCAGCCGCATTTCGGCTGCGGTGTGGCCGGCGGCGCGGAAGCGGGCCGCCATGTCGCGGTACGACGGCGGCCGGGTCGAACTGGCCAGGATCGCGGTCACGATCGCGTCCAGTCCGTCATCGGTGAGCGCCGACGCGTCCAGCGCGGGCACGGGGTCGACCGGCCCCCACACCGGCAGTTGCCAACGCGCCTGTGACGCGGGTGTGGCGCGGCCGGTCACGCTGGTCAGCGCGTGCGCGGCACTCTCATTTGCGCGCGCCTTCTCCAGCACCGCCCACGCCTCCGACAACGCCGAAGCTGTGGCGGCCTGGACACGGGCGACACGCGAACCCGCGGTGGTCACGGCCAGCAGCCGGGTTTCCTCCGTCGAGGCATCCGCGTGCAACCGGGCGCGGGCAACGGCCGCGGTGTCTCGGGCTTCCTGCTGAATCCCGGCGATGGCCTCCAGAGCGGCCGGGGCGAGCGCGGTGCGCTCCCACAGGCCGTGCACCAGCCACAGGGCTTTTGGCGGCGACCGGCAGCCACGCCACGGCCAGCCACGCACCCGCGGACGCTTCCGCGAGCATGGCGTGTGCGACCAGCACGCCGGTGGCGACCAGGCCGAAGCACCAGCCGACCGCAGTGACGCCACGGGAGTGGTCGCCCTGCGCGGCAAGACGGCGTTCGTAGGCCAAGGTGGCCAGCCAGCCAGCCAGCCAGCCGCCGTCCAGACCGAGACCCACGACCAGCGCGACCGGCCACGGCATCGCCGTGCCCAGCCACATCACCACCACTGCGAGAGTGAGGACCATCGACACGACCGTCATGGCGACCGCGGGGGCGACTGTCAGAAGCTTCCTTCGCAGGTGCGTTCGCCGGTTCTTCGCGCACCGCCTTCCTGGCCGGTGGGCTGCACGGTGAGGGACGCGATCAGTTCGACGTTGGTGGTGTCGTGGTCGGGGGCCGGGTACGCCTCGCACCACTCCCACTCCGCACCGGCCGCTCCCTGGTAGCCCAGATCGGCCAAGGCCTCACGCCGCGCGGCGGGGGTCGGGACCGGCGAACCCTGCGGCCAGATGAACACCGCGTTGTTCGAGAGCAGAGAGCCTGCCGACGCCACGAACAGGTGCCACCGGCCGTCAGGATGTACCGACATCAGAGCGCGGTCCGGTGTGCTCATACCGTACCCCCAACCGTGATCACCGCGGCAACGAGCAGCAGCACCCCGGCAACTCCGGCCAGCAACAGCACCGCGAGACCGCCGATAAGCATTGCTGCCGGCGGAAGATGGCGGCCGGACCCCACGGTCCACACTCCGGCCAGCATGGCCCCGACGAACGCCAGTAACAGCGACGCCTTGGTGTCGGTGCGGCTGATCTCGGCTTTCACGTCCGCGCGGGCGGCGTCCAGATTCACATCCGTGCGCGCCGTGCCCGCGCCGGGCGTGGTGTCGGTGGTGGTCATGCCGCCACCTGCTTCCCCCGCGGACGGCACCGCGCCGGAACCACCGGACGGGCCGGCGCCAGCGCCAGCAGCTCCGGCCACGTGCGGCCGATCGTCTCGGCCGCCAGCGCGGTGGTCCGGTCGTACAGGGCCGGGTCATCGGCGAGGATGTCGCGCGCCGCAGCCTCACGGGCCGCGCGCTCCTCCGCGCCCTCACCGTCGACACCGAGCCACAAGTCCGGCGGGGTGCCAAGGGCCAGTTCGAGGAAGTCATCAGTACTCAGGGCCCGGTGCGGGCCGACGTAATCACGCATGAGTTGAGGTCTCCAGACGGGTGCTGGTGTGCCGTGGTCGGTGGCGTTTCCTTGGTCGGGAACCACCGACCACGGGCGGGAACAAAGGAAAGAGAGTCGAGCGTTCCGGCTCCCCTCAGCCCTGCCCGTACGAGACGGGCAGGGGAGGCAACCGGCCGCAGCGCAAGACGCCGCGATGGCTGATGACGTGCAGAGATGTCTCCTCCAGGACTGCGGCCCCCGTATCAGGTAGAGCCGCCATGGCCTGTTTCAGGCAGAGACGTGACCTTTCGCTCTCGTGCCCTCCGGGATGCAAAGGCTCCGGGCGCCTCCCCCCGACCAACGCGGGGCTCCTGCGTTGTAGCCATTGTCCGTACAATTGCTATAACTGAGGTGCTGGCATGGCGAGACGTGCAGCGTCAAGCACGTTGCTTGCATTGACTGGACAATGCCTACAACCTGCGGCTTTGATGGAGGCGTGACGGTGAACCGACTCGGGCGAAACCCGATGTACCAGCAGATCGCGGACGCGATCCGGGCGCAGATCGACACCGGACAACTCGCTCCGAAAGCCAAACTGCCCACCGAGGCGGAGCTAAGAGACGAGTACGGCGTCTCCCGGGAGACGGTGCGCAAGGCGCTCGGCCTGCTCGTCAACGAAGGCTTGGTCGTGTCTGCCCGCCCGCAGGGGCACTTCGTGCGCCAGCGTCAGCCGATGGTGTTCCGGCCGCAGGCGGAATTCCGAGAGCGGCCCTACACGCCGGAGATGGACGCCTTCGTGACCGAGTACAGCGCGGAGGGGCGCGAGCCTCGGCAGGAGATCGAGGTGGCGATCGTGGAGCCGCCGGCCGACGTGGCGAAACGACTCAGGCTTGAGCCGGGGAAGCTGGTCGCCATACGGAAGCGCGTCCGGTACTTGGACGGTGAGCCCTTCAACACGAACGACAGCTATTTCCCGCTGGACATAGTGCGGGACTCAGAGATCATGCGCCCGGAGAACATCACGCGGGGCACCAACGAAGTGCTTGCCAAACTTGGTTATCGCCAAGTGCGTGCCCTGGACGAGCTATACGTCCGGATGCCGGTCCCGGACGAGGCACACCGCCTCGACCTCGGTCCCGGTACACCTGTAGGGATTCACCTGACAACGGGCTTCACAGGTGATGGCCTTCCGGTACGCGTCGCCGTGACCACGCTACCCGGCGACCGTCACGTCATCTCATATGAGCGTCGACGTGAGACCGCAGAAGGTGGCGCATGAAAGGACCTACGCATTCGTGCTGCGCGCCTAGATGAGTTGGACACGGTTGAGGCCCTGCTGCACGAGGCATCTAAGTGGCTCGCTTCGCGCGGGATCGACCAATGGCAATTCCCGCCGCATCGAGATCGTATCCTGCGAGCTTTGTCCGAAGGCGATGTCTTTTTGGGTACTTGCGACGGTCACGTAATCGCCACACTGCAAGTGGATACTTACGCAGACCCAGAATTTTGGACCCCAAATGACCAACCTGACGATGCGCTGCTTGTACATCGGATGGTAGTCACCCGAGAATCGGCTGGTATTGGAGTGGGTGGCACTCTGCTCGACTGGGCCGCGGCGCGTGCCGCCGCGGCGGGTAAGTCTTGGCTGCGACTCGATGCATGGAAAGATAACCGTTCCCTGCATCGCTACTACGAAATCGCAGGGTTCGCCTTGGTGCGTGTGGTTGACCTCCATCACCGGGGCTCAGGAGCGCTGTTCCAGCGGCCCGCGAAAAATTCGAACTGAATTTATTTAGCATCGCGAAGGTTGGCTCATGGAATTTCTAGCTACTGCCCGTTGATGTACTCGTTCGATGCGACAGCTTTTTTGAGCTGTTCTGCGTAAGAGTCGATTAGTAGTCGAACCCCATCGATTCGATCCTCCACATCGACCGCATCGAAGCTAACCAATTCTCCATGTGCGACTTGATTCCGAGCCTTCACCAATCTCCGGTCGATGAACACACTGCGGGTCTCGTAGAGTGGTAGTACGTCTAGCCCGATTCCTCGGAGAATGTCTTTAAATACTAGCGACGAGAGATTGCTCTCTGTGTCGATGCATTTTTCCGGGGAAACTTTGAATATTTCATTTCGGCGTCGATCGATTTCTTCCAACATCTCACCTAGATAACGAGTTTTTGAACTAGCGGCTGCCCTCTTGAATGATGAGGAGACGTGCGCGGCTTGGAGTGAGAACTTGAGTTCTGAAACCTTGATTCTGACGCCGTTGACATAATTCACATAGTCAGAACTGCTCTGCTTCACGAAGCCTTCCCAGTGCGCGTACGCGAGAACAATAGCAGACCGCGCAATGCAGCTCAGCCTGTGAGGGTCTGGATTATCGCCTTTTACCATAAGAGTGAGGTTGGAAAGTTCAACCTTACGGCGCGCCAATTGTCTATCGATTCCGTCAACGAATGCCGAAGATTCCATATTGAATCCTTGGCTATGCGGCGAAGAGTAGCCGGCCGAATGGAATTGTTCTCTTCATTCGCTGATCGGCGCGGACCCCTGTAGCGTGTCCGGGTGCGAATTTTTCATCTGCCCAGAGAGTTTTGCGAGCAGCGATGACGTGTGCAGATGTGAAACTTCCGCTTGGCATGAAGTGGCCGAGACCAAGGGCGAGCACCTCGAATGCGCTGGAAGAAAATGCGCCTTCGCTCCGCTCTGAATTTGGATTCCACTTACGTAGAGCGTCACTCCCCAATGCGTCACTCAGTAGCGCGAAGCATTCCCGGAAGGCTTCCCTCTCTTCTTTCAGTTTTTCGTCGCTGAATTCAATGATTGATAGAATTTCGGAAGAAAGAAATTCGCCAATGTTTCCGATGGCGGAAATTTTCTCTTCTGGTAGGTTGCGAAGCGAGACGAACCTAAGTGCCAACTCTAGGTGATATTGTTCGTTAATTAGCCTATCGGGAAGATTCAATACATTCTTGAATGCATCCATAGACGAGATTTCTTGTAGCCAATCAAAGTGCTTTTTGCTAAGGCTAACCAGTAGGCAGTTTCGAAGCTCCTGCGGTGTAGCTAGGCTGCCGAAGGAATTAAGTCGCTGAAACAGGTCGTACTTAGCCCGGTTGTCACTTTCACGCTTGATAATCTTGACATCTACCCGTGCTCGCTTAAAGTCGAGCTGCTGAGCACGACTCAGGTGACTGCTCGCATGCTCGCTCCGGTCGTACGAGACGCCTTCCAAGCTCGACAGGAATGGACCTGCTTGACAGATCAAAGGATCCATCAGATCTCCATCTTCGTCGCGAAGAATTCCCATGAACTGGAAGATCGTCGATAGCCTCTGTACACCGTCCACTACATCCCAGATTCCATCCTCGTTTTGAGCGACAAAAATACTCGGGAGTGGGATCCCCAACAGGATGCTCTCAATAAGTTTCGTCCGCTGTGCTCCGGTCCAGCGGAAGATGCGTTGAAATTCTGGATGGATGTCCATTTCGCCGTCGCGATACAAGTTCGCGATTTCGCTAATCGACATGGGGTAAGAGTCGGTTGTGATTCTCTGCCGGTATAGGGTGAGTTCCTCTTCGAGTTCCATTTCTGAATGTTAGCATCGCTGGACGCTTCCGGGGTGCCTTGCGGAGCGGTCTGCGCACGAACCCTGAGATCCTAGTTGGACAGGGGTCTACTGTGCAGGCGTCTATCCGACCATCTTGCGGGGTGGACGTGGTGACGTGAGCACTCTCAGTCGGGAGTGTCGGTCCCATGGATCAGAATGCACGTGCGTATCTCGTGTCGCATGGCCGAGGCCGAGACGCGCTGTTCAACTAGAGGTTGAACCGCGGGCGGTTGACCAGGGAAGACAGAAGAATCGTCATGTAGTGCTCGATTACCCGCGATCCGATATGGGGCATCCGTGGGGCCGAAGATCACACTAGGCGTATACGCGCCGCTCAGACGCCACCCGCTGCGCAGTCTGTAAATCCGTCGTTGAACGACGTGGCCACTGTCCGCGCAGCCCACCCGCAGCAGGTCGCAATCTCGGGGCTGCGGGTTACCGGGCCGTCTGTGGGCCGTACGAGGTCGGCCGGGGACACCCAGGGACCACCGCCAACAACCGCCCCCGCGCTGGTCAGCGCGAGGGCGGGGGAGGGGACCGCAGGTGGGTTCCCTTGATCATCAGTTCTGGTTGAAGAAGCCGTCGCCGCCGCGCTTGGCGTCGGCGTTCATGACCATGTAGTCGGCGGGAGTCAGCAGGAAGACCCTGGTGGCGACGCGCTCGATGGAGCCGCGCAGCCCGAACGTGAGACCGGCGGCGAAGTCGACGACGCGCTTGGCGTCGCTCGGCTCCATGCCGGTGAGGTTGACGATGACCGGGACGCCCTCGCGGAACAGCTCCCCGATGCCGCGCGCGTCCCGGAAACCGTCCGGGGTCACGGTGGCGATCCTGCGGCCCTGCTCTTCGGCGGTCTCGGTGGCCACCCGCACCCGCGGGTCGGTCACCCACGTGTCAGCCCGCTCGGAGCCCTCGCCGTAGTCGGCGTACTCCTCGTCGTAGTAACCCTCGCCGCTGTTGTCGTCAACGAGGCCCAGCCAAGCACTCGCCCGTCGAACCGATCCCATGGACGCCTCCTCTCTCACACGGTCAGTACCGTCCGCAGTCCTATGGTCGTCCATGATGTGGATGATGTGCCAAGCGGATTGCCGCCAGTCAGGCGTCTTGTGACGGTACTGGTGCACACGATAGTGGCGGATCGTCAGGCAGGCCCAGGGATATGGCCCCTGACACTTCGTTGGGAGCGCTCCCCACTTCCGGGTGACACGCGGGGCCGTCCGGCCGTACGCGCGCTCGTAGGCACGGCCGTACGTGTCGTCGTAAGTCCGCTCGTATCCGGCGCCGACCGGCCGGCCCCGAACCGTCGTACACGATCCGCGCGTCGTGGCGAGCGGCCGACCGTGGGCCCGTCCGGGCCCGTACGGCTGCCGCCGGCGACTCACCCCTGCCCCCGGCTGCGGATAATATGTCCGCCGGTCGCAGGGGTCGGCCCTGCGGGCGGGCGAGTTCAACGGGGGAGCACGCGATGTTCGGGATCATCAGGCCGTGTCGGCACCGCATGTCCGAGGGGCTCGCGGCCTCCTGGACGGCCCACTTGTGCGGCCTGTGTCTCGCGTTGCGGGACGGGCACGGCCAGTTCGCGAGAATCGCCACCAACTACGACGGACTCGTCGTGTCGGTGCTCGTCGAGGCGCAGACGGCCGTGTCCGGTGACGCCGACAGCCTGCGCCGCAAGGCCGGGCCGTGCCCGCTGCGCGGGATGCGGACGGCGCCGGTCGCCATGGGGGAGGGCGCGCGGCTGGCCGCGGCCGTCTCGCTGGTGCTCGCCTCGGCGAAGATGCGTGACCATGTGGAGGACGCCGACGGGGCGTTCGCCCGGCGGCCTGTCGCCGCGGCGGCCCGTACGGTCGCCCGCCGCTGGGACCGGGCCGGGGCGCGTACCGGTGACAGCCTGGGCTTCGACACCGCGGTGCTGCTCGACGCGGTCGGGCGGCAGGGCGGGATTGAGGCGGCGGCCGGACTCGGCACCTCGCTGCTGACCGTCACCGAGCCCACCGAGACGGCGACCGCCGCGGCCTTCGCGCACACCGCCGTACTCGCCGGGCGGCCCGCCAACCGGGAACCGCTGGCGGAGGCCGGACGGCTCTTCGGACGGCTCGCCCACCTCCTGGACGCGGTCGAGGACCTGGCCGAGGACACCCGCTCCGGCGCCTGGAACCCGCTCACCGCGACCGGCACCGACCTCGCCGAGGCGCGGCGGCTGTGCGACGACGCGCTGCACGGCATACGGCTCGCGCTCCGCGACACCGACTTCGCCGGGTCCGCCTCGGGCAAGCTCACCCATGTCCTGCTCGTCCACGAATTGGGACGGTCGGTGGACAGGGCCTTCGGCACCGGCGGTTGCGCGCACCAGGGCGCGGCGCCGTCCGCCGCCTCGCCCCCGCCGGGCAACCCCTACGCGCCGGGCGCGCCCGGCGGCACTCCGCACGGTCCGGGCCAGCGGCCGAACGCGCCCGGCGGCCCCGGTTTTCCCGGCGGCTTCCCGCCGCCCGAGCCGCCGCGCAGGCGCGGACTGGTCATGGGCTGCCTGGTCTACGCCGGGATGTGCTGCACCTGTGAGCTGTGCTGCCGCGAGCACGACGACCCATGGAGCGGGCAGCGCCGCGACTCCTGGTGCAGCAACTGCGACTGCGACTGCGACGGCTGCTCGGACTGCGGTGATTGTTGCGATTGCTGTGACTGCTGCGACTGCGGGTGCGACTGCTGAGGCTGTACGGCGGGGCGTGCGGATGAGCTGTTCGGGTGAGGTGTTCGGGTGAGCTGTACGAATGAGCTCTACGAATGAACTCTGCGAATGAGGTCGGGCCCGTAGCGGGAGCCCGGTGGGCGGGACGGCCTGCGGGGGTGACCTGCGAGGGGAGCGCCCGAGGGAGGGCGGCCAAACGGCGGGGCTGCGTGCGCGCGTGTGTGAGGACGGGACGATCCGTCGGAGAAAGGTCAGCTACAACAACACGACGCCGACCACACCCGACCGAAGTCGATGTGGCCGCGAGTGACGAGCCGACAGCTACGCATGCCCACAGTGCAGCAGCCCATCAGGGCATCCGTCAACCACGCTGAGACGCGTGGTCCAGCACCTGGACATGCTTGACAGCGGGTGACGGCGTCGGCATAGCCTCGTGTCAAGGCCCTTGACGGGCCCAGCCGCGTTGAGGGACGCGGCGGCCTGTGTGAAGACGACTCCCGTGCCCCTTCCGCGTGTCCACGGAGCCTTCGCATGCCTGCTGCCTTCTCCCCTTCTTCTCCCTCGCCTTCTTCCTCTTCTTCCCCGGCCGCCGCGTCGCCGGGTGCCTCCGTGACCGCCGCCGCTGCCGCCGCGCCGCCCGCACCCGCCGTCCGGCGTCGTACGCGCTCGCTGCATCTCGCCGCCGCGATCGACGTCCCCGACCGCTACGAGGTGGCCTCGTACGGGGAGTTGGCCCGGCTCGCGGAGGGCGGCGCGCTGGACTTCGTCACCCTGGACGGCGCGGCCGACGCCGATCCGCTCGCCGTACTCACCGCGGTGGCCGCCGAGACCGGCCGGATCGGGCTCGTCCCCGCGGTGCCCGTGACCCGCGCCGGGCCGCGTGGTGTCGCGGCGGCGGTCGGCGCCCTGGATTCGGCCAGCCGGGGCCGGGCCGGCTGGACGCCCCGGGCGGTGCCAGAGCCGGTGCCTGAGTCGGCGTCCGGTCCGGCGTCCGGTCGGAGGTCCGAGTCGAGGGCCGGGGGGACGGCCGGGGGGACGGCCGACCTGAGATCCGGTCCGAGATCCGCGCTCACGCCGAAAGCGAGAGCCGAGGCGATGTGGCGGGAGACGGCGGCCGTCGCCGAGGCGGTCGCGCGGGAGTGGGACGGCGGCGCGCCCGGCCCGCGGGTGCGGCAGGGGCGGCCGGTCACGGCGGTGGACGCGACCGAACCCGCCGCCCGCGCCGTCGCGGCCCGGTACGCCGACCTCGCCTTCGTCCGCGCCGCGGGTCCAGAGACCGCCGGGCTGGTACGGGACGAACTGCGGCGGCTGGCGGTCGGAGCGGGGCGGGACCCGGACCGGCTGCTGGTGCTCGCCGAACTCTCCGTCGACCTCGGCGGCGGCGAGATCGGCCCGGAGCCGGGCGCCGAGATCACCCTGGTGCCGGACGGCGCGGGCGGCGTGCTGTTCTGCGGCGGCCCCGTCGACCTGGCCGAGCTGATCGCCGCGTGGCAGCAGGCGGGCGCGGTCGACGGCTTCCGCGTCCGGCCGGTGGAGCCCCGACGTGATCTGGAGCGCTTTGTGAACGGGACCACCGCGCTGCTCCAGCACCGGGGTCTGTTCCGCTCCTTCCACCCGGGCGCGACACTGCGCGAACACCTGGGCCTGCACCGCCCGTTACCGGACCTCCGGTGAACCGCCCGTCTCACCGGTCGGACGGCGGTGCGTCGCCGCGCGCCTCCTCCCGAGACTCCGCGCGCCTCCTCCCGAGACTCCGCGCGCCTCCTTCCGAGGCTTCGCACGTCCTGTCCCATGACTCCGCGCGCCCTCTCCCGCGACACTCCCCGTACCCCCTCACGGCACACTCCCCGCAGGTCACCGCCGTGCGAGCGCGTCCGGCTCGCGCGGCCCGTATGGAAGGCTTGGTCGGCATGAGCGCAGAAACGGTTCTTGCTTGGAAGCGGTGGCACGAGCGGCGGGCCGAGACCGTCGCGGCGCCGTACGGTCCGCTGGCCCTGATCGGTACGTACTGGCTCGACGACGTGGCCGGGGACGGGACGATCCCCGGACTGCCGGGCCGGTGGCGGCAGGACGGCGGGGCGGTGGTGCACGAGGCGGACGGCGTGTCGACCCTGCTGGAGGCCGAGGGCGAACCGGTGTTCCTGCCGGACGGCAGGAAACTGCTGGCGATCGTCCGCGAGGGCCTGCTCGCCGTACGGGTCTGGGACCCGCGGTCGCCCGCCCGTCTGGCCTTCGCCGGGATCGCGGCCTTCGACCCCGACGAGCGCTGGGTGCTGCCCGCGGTCTTCCGCCCGTTCGAGGCCGACCGCACCGTCCGGGTACCGAACGCGGACGGCCGTGAGCGCGGTCTCGGCCTCGGCGGCGAGCTGGCGTTCACGGTGGACGGGACCGAGCACACGCTCGCCGTGACGGTCGAGGACGACGGCAGGCTGTGGGGCGTCATCGCGGACGCGACCAGCGGAACCAGCACCTTCCGGTTCCGTTTCCTGCACGCGCCCGCGCCGGACGCCGACGGTTCGCTGACGCTGGACCTGAACCGTACGACGCTGCCGCCGTGCGCTTTCGCGGACGCCTTCATCTGCCCGTTCCCGCCGCCGGGCAACACCCTGGCCTTCGCGCTGGAAGCGGGGGAGCGGGCAGTTCTCACCAACTGAGACAGCGTCACATCCGGTTGCCCCGGCGGTTTTTGGACCGCCGGGGCAGCGCTGTGTCAGGCGCCGTACGGACATTCGGCCGAACTACCCGGCCGAAAGGCCCCCTTGTGTGTTGCCTGTGGGATCTGAATACTCCTGTGAGTGCTTGTCAGGCGTATGAGGCGTTCGAATATCGGATCGAGTCTGACAGTACACCGACAAATCCCCCCGCAACCTCCCACCCCCACAGGAGGAAACGAGTGAAGACCACCCGGCGCATACAGCTTCTGGCCGTCACCTCCGGCCTGATCGCCGCCACCGCCATCGCACTCCCGTCGGCGAGCGCCACCCCCACCCCCAAGGCCACGCCCGACGCGGCCGCCACCCTCGCGACCCACCTCGGCGCGAACAGCACCGCGGGCACCTACTACGACGCGGCGAGCAAGACCACCGTCGTCAACGTCACCACCCAGGCCGCGGCCGACAGCGTCCGCGCCGCGGGCGCCACCCCGCGCCTGGTCAGCCACAGCGCCGCGCAGCTCGCCAAGGCGGGCGACGCGACCAAGGCGGCCGACGTCGCGGGCACCGCCTGGTCCGTCGACCCGCGCAGCAACACCCTGGAAGTCAGCATCGACAGCCGGGTCACCGCCTCCCAGCTCGACCAGCTCAAGAAGTCCACGGCCGGCTTCGGCGACGCCGTGCGCATCAACCGGGTCGAGGGCACCTTCAACACGCTGCTCTCCGGCGGCGACGCGGTGCAGACCACCCAGTGGCGCTGCTCGGTGGGCTTCAACGTCCGCAGCGGCAGCACGTACTACTTCCTGACCGCGGGTCACTGCACCGAGGGCAAGCCCGCGTACTACACCACCTCCGGCACCTACATCGGCCCGACGACGGGCACCAGCTTCCCGACCAACGACTACGGCATCGTCCGCTACGACTCGACGGTCGCCCATGACGGCACCGTCGGCAGCCAGGACATCACCAGCGCCGCCAACGCCTACGTCGGCGAGTCCGTCACGCGTCGCGGCTCGACCACCGGCATCCACAGCGGCACCGTCCAGGCCCTCAACGCCACCGTCAACTACGGCAACGGCGAGATCGTCTACGGTCTGATCAAGACCAACGTCTGCGCCGAGCCCGGCGACAGCGGCGGCTCCCTCTACGACGGCACCAAGGCCATCGGCCTGACCTCCGGCGGCAGCGGCAACTGCTCCTCCGGCGGGACCACGTACTTCCAGCCCGTCACGGAGGCGCTGAGCGCGTACGGGGTCAGCGTCTACTGAGCCGTCCGCCGAAACCCGCGCGAGTAAGCGAGGCCCGCGCGAGTCGGCGTGAATCGGCCGAGCGGGCGGAAGCCTTGCGAGCAAAGGCAGTTCACCCGCTCAACAGCTCCACCGTCCGGCGCACCCACCGCACCCCGCGCGGTGGGGGCGCCGGTTCGTACAGACTGGACGGCATGCTGGAAACCTCGGCGCGGCTGTTGCGCCTGCTCTCGCTGCTCCAGTCACGCCGCGACTGGACGGGGCCCGACCTCGCCGAGCGGCTGGACGTCACCGCGCGCACGATCCGCCGTGACGTCGAGCGGCTGCGGGCGCTCGGCTATCCCGTGCACGCGGCGCCCGGCACCGCGGGCGGCTACCGGCTGGGCGCGGGCGCCGCGCTGCCGCCGCTGCTGCTCGACGACGAGGAGGCGGTGGCGGTCGCGCTCTGCCTGCGCACCGGGGCGGGCAGCAGCGTCGAGGGGATCCAGGAGACGTCGGTACGCGCGCTGACCAAGCTGGAGCAGGTGCTGCCGTCCCGGCTGCGGCACCGCGTCCAGGCGATGCAGGCGGTCACCGTACGGCCGCGCGCCGCCGGCCCGACGGTCGGCCAGGAGGTGCTGACCGTGATCGGCGCCGCGTGCCGGGACCGGGAGCTGCTGCGCTTCGACTACCGCGACTACGCGGGCAAGGCCAGCCGCCGGGCCGTGGAACCGTACCGGCTCGTCCACCACGGATGGCGCTGGTACCTGCTCGCCTACGACGTCGACCGCGCGGACTGGCGGACCTTCCGCGTCGACCGGATGGAGCCCAAGCCGCCCACCGGCCCGCGCTTCACGCCCCGCGAACTGCCCGAGGACGCGGCGGAGTACGTGGCCAAGGGCGTCACCTCGCACGCGTACCGCTTCCAGGCGCGCGTGGTGCTGCACGCGCCCGCCTCGACCGTCCGGCAGATCTGGGCGGGTTTCGGAGCGGTCGACCCGATCGACGCCGACACCTGCGAACTGACCACCGGCTTCGAGTCGTTGGACGCGCTGGCGATGTTCGTCGGCATGCTCGGGGTGGACTTCGAGGTGCGGGAGCCGCCCGAACTCGCCGATTATCTGCGGGTGGTGGCGGGGCGGCTGACGCGGGCGGCGGACCGCGGGGTGGCCGACGGGACGGAGGCGTCCTCGGGGCCGGGGTGAGCAAGGCTCAGTCGAAAGCGACCGCTTGACGGAGCGTCACACTCCGTTCGCCCAGGTAGGTGGTGTGCGAGCTGACCACCGGCGGCACCCGCAGCGCCTCGTGCTCGCGCGGGAGACGGCGGATTCCGGTGAAGGGGCCGCCCGCGGCGCTGAGTTCGGCGACCGCGTCGAGCAGCGCCACGTCATCGGCGCCGAGCGCGTCGAACGGCTGGTCCATCGGCGGGTCGGCCAGCCCCCAGCCGTCCCACACCAGCAGTTCGGTGCTGTTGAGCATCGCCAGGTCGAGCAGCAGATTGTGCTGCACGAACCACCACCCTCGCAGACCGAGGAGTTCGACCCCGTACGTCCGCGGTTCCGCCGCGCCCGACCGGCAGTCCTGCCACGCCCGGCCCGCCACCACGAACCGGTCGCGCGGCACGTCGAACGGGTCGAAGTCGATGCCGTGCGCGCTGATCAGCTCGGGCGCGGCCATCTGCGCGTCGACCAGCCGCCAGCTCGCGCGGTCCGCGTCCCAGTACTCGGTGATCCAGTGGTCGTCGTGGAAACCCGGTGTGAAGTACGTGGCGTAGCCGCCGCGGACCCTGGCGGGGACGCCCTTCTCGCGCAGCGCGGAGCACAGCAGCAGCGCGAAGTCCCGGCAGGTACCGGCGAATCGCT
Organism: Streptomyces sp. NPDC008317; assembly: GCF_042955955.1. Lineage (NCBI taxonomy): Bacteria > Bacillati > Actinomycetota > Actinomycetes > Kitasatosporales > Streptomycetaceae > Streptomyces > Streptomyces sp. NPDC008317. The sequence continues at coordinate 814,819 of NZ_JBIBFQ010000003.1, read as the reverse complement.
CCTCCGGGCGGCGCGGGCGGTCGAGCGGCGCGTCGCACAGGCCGCGCGCCACCGCGAGGATGTCCGCGGCGTAACGGGTCTCCGCCTCGGCGTCCTTGCGGTCGCGCGGCAGCTCGTACCCGAACAGGTGCGTCTCCTCCCGGTGGACGAGCAGACTGCGCACCGTCTCGGCGAGGACCCCCGGGTCGGCGGGCAGCCCGGCGAAGACGTCCGTGCCGCCCGGATCGCTGGCCACGCTCTGCGTCCGGTAGAAATCGAACTCATTTTCGTCCATGAGGGAACTCTGCCGGGAATTCCCGCCGGAATTCAACCTGTTCGGCCGGCTGGCCGTATCAATCGGTGTCGCGGCGCCGGGCCTCAGGGGGCCTCAGGTCAACGGGCCGCTGGTGGCGCCCTCTTCGCGGCCCCAGCCATAGGCGCGGTCGGCGCGCAGCTTGATCACCAGGCGGTGGTCGGCGACCATCGCGGCGCGGTACTCGTCCCAGTCCGGGTGCTCGCCCCGGAGCGCGCGGTACAGGTCGACCAGCTCCTCCACGGTCGCGTCGTGCGGATCGGCGGCCACCGGGGTGAGTTCGGCGTCGCCCTCGGCGACCAGGTACGCGCCGAGGTCGGGCGTGGAGACGTAGAAGCTGGCCCGCGGGTCGCGGCGCAGATTGCGGGTCTTCGCGCGGTCGTCGGTCGCCGAGACGCGGATGGTGCGGGTCGAGTCGTCGTAGTGGAAGGTCACGTTGGACAACTGCGGCCGGCCGTCCCGCTTCAGCGTGACGAGGACGCCGTTGAGCTGCCGCTGGAGGAGGTCGAACAGCGGGTGGGCGGAGGTTTCCTGACGGCTCATCATCGCTCCGGTTCTGATCGTGGGGCTTCGGGGTGGTGGCCGGTGGCCGGTGCGGCCTCGGGCACGGGTGCGGGTGCGGGTGCGTGGTCATGCTGGTGCTGGTGCTGGTGCTGGTGCTGGTGCTCGTCGTGGTCGCGCTCGCGGGCTGGCTCGTGCTTGTGGTCGGGCTGTGCGGGTCCCGGTCCGGCGTCGGGTTCAGTGAGGGGAAACGCCATCACCGTCGCGCCGATTCCGACCGTGCCCGGCGAATGCGGCGCTCGCGCCGCGTCGTGCAGCTCGTCGAAGAGCGCGGCCAGTCGGACACGGAAGGTGTCCCAGACCTCGGGCGCCACCCATAGCTCCGCGTCCGAGGTCACCCCCGCGGCGCCCGGCGCGCGGCGGCCCGCCCGGTCGCGCAGATTGTGGGCCAGTGCCTCGGCGATCAGCAGCGCCCCCTCGTCCCGCTGATCGGAGAGCGGGGAGCCGTGCACCGCGCGGTAACGGCGCTCCCTGCCGCCGCGGTTGGCGCGCACCTCGGCGAGTTCCACCAGGCCGACCGCGTCCAGCCTGCGCAGATGCTGACTGGCCAGGGCGTGCGAGACGCCCAGTTCGCGGGCGAGTTCCGCGGCGGACAGCGGCGCGTTCCAGACCAGGGACACGATGCGCAGCCGCACCGGGTGGGCGAGGGCTCTGAGGAGGGGATCGGTCGCCGTCATGTGCCCATTAGACCGTCCACGGCCGCGGGAAGCGGGCAGGCGGTTGCCGTCGCTGACTCCCAAGCAATATGTTGGGAGTCATGACGGTGCGCAAGGTCCTGGGGGACCGTGACGCGGCGACGTATCTGGGCGGTGTCCTGGTCTCCGGTTTCGGCGACTCGGCGATGCTGCTCGTCGCCGGTATCTGGGTGAAGACGCTGACCGGCTCCAGCAGCCTCGCGGCGGCCGTGACCTTCTGCGTGTGGGCGCCCGCCCTGGCCGGGCCCGTGCTCGGCACCCTCGCCGACCGGGTGCGCCGCCGCTCGCTGCTGATCTGGACCAACGCGGCCCTGGCCGTCCTGCTCCCGGTCCTTCTCGCGGTACGGTCCGGCCGCGAGGCATGGCTGCTGTTCGTGGTCCTCGCGGTGGTCGGCGCCGCCTCCGTGCTGTCGGACGCCGCCGAGGCCGGTCTCGTCACCGCCGCCGTCCCCGTCGACCTGCGCGGCGACTTCAACGGCCTGCGGATGACCGTCAACGAGGCCATGAAACTGCTCGCCCCGCTCGTCGGCGCGGGCCTCTTCCTGCGCTACGGCGGCGGGGCCGTCGCCGTCCTCGACGCCGTCACCTTCGTCCTCGCGGCGGCGGCCTTCGCGATGCTGCGCACCCGTGAACTCCCGCCGGTCCCACCGGCCGAGGGCTGGCGCGAGCAGACCGCGGAGGGCATCCGCTGTCTGCGCGACCACCCCCTGCTGCGCCCGCTGGTGACCGTCGGAGCGGTCGCGATGGTGCTGTCCGGGCTCAGCAGCTCCGCGATCTACGAGATGACCGAGGCCGGGCTGCACCGTCCGCCCGCCTTCGTGGCGGTGCTCTACGTGATGCAGGGCGCCGGGTCGATCGTCGCCGGAGTGGTCGCGGGCGCGGTCATGCGCCGCCTGCCGGAACGGGTCTTCGCCGCCGTCGGCCTGCTGCTCTTCACCACCGGCGCCGCCCTGCGCGCCGTCCCCTCACTGCCCGTCGTGCTCGTCGCGACCCTCGCCATCGGGGTCGGGCTGCCCTGGGTCATCGTCGCGGCCTTCACCGCCGTCCAGCAGCGCACCGCTCCCGAACTGGTCGGCCGGGTCGCGGCCACCGCGAGCACGGTGATCTTCGGCCCCACGGCGCTGGCCGCCGCCCTCGGCGCGGGGCTGGTCGCCCTGGTCGACTTCCGGCTCCAACTCGCCTCCGTCGGCGTCCTCGGGCTGCTGGCCGCGTGGCTTCTGCTGCTGCGTGGCGGGGGCGCGGGTTCGGCGGACGCGGGTTCGGTGAGGGCCGCGGGTTTGGCGGACGCCGTTTCAGTGGGCTCTGTTTCAGCGAGCCCCGCCGAGGGGGGCTCCGCCCAGGGGGAACACGGCGTCCTGCGTCCAGCGGACGCCGTCGAAGACCACCAGCCGGACCTCCGCGATCCGCGTCCGCAGCAGCGCTAGCGCCGGGACGCACTCCGCCTCCACCGCGGCGTACACCTCGTCCGACTGCCCCTGCGCGACGGTCAGATGGGGGGCCGGATCACCGAACGCGCCTCCGTACGGCGGGGCTTCCGGCCACCGGGTCGCCACCGCCGCGGTCAGCGCCCGCACGGGTCCTTCGGGCTCGGGCGCCAGCCACAGCAGATCCGGGAACCGCCCGAAGCGGGGGAAGCGCACCTCGAACGGCGCGTGGCCCGCGAAGAGTTCACCCAGCGCAGCCCGCACCCCCGCGTCGATCCGCTCGGCCGGAAGGAACGGATACAGCACCGTGAGATGCGCGGGCACCCCCTCCGCCGCGGCCGGGTCGTACCGCTCCCGCGCCGCGCCCACCACCTTCTCCGCCTCCGGCACCACAGCCACCAACGCGGTCGTACCCGCCGCGCGTCCCGACGTTCCCTTCTGACCCATACCTGGCATCGTCCCCCGCCCTTCCCTCGCACCGCCACCCAACACCCACCGTCACCCGACACCCACCGTCCCCCAACACCCGTCGCGGTCCTACGCCTTCGGCTCGCCCTCGCCGAGGGGGCGGGCGGTGTGGACGACGAGGTTGGTGACGTCGTGTTCGCGTTCGATGTGGCCGTCGAGCAGGACGGCGGGGGCGTCGAGGATGGTGCGGCGGATGAGGGCCCAGACCGGTGGGGTGATGACGAGGTTGGCCATGGCGGTCTCGTCCTCGACGACGGCGAAGGCCATGCCGTTGGCGGTCGGGGGGCGTTGGAGGTATTTGACGATGCCGCCGACGCGGATGCGGCGCTGTGCGGGCCAGGTGCGGATGGCCTTGGTGGGCTGTGCGCCGAGGTGGTCGAGGTAGGGGCGCAGATGGTGGACGGGGTGCGGTCCCGCGGTGGCGCCGGTGGCGGTGAGGTCGGCCAGGGTGGTCTCGCCCGCGGTCATGGCGGGGAGTTCGGGGGCGTCGGGCAGGGCGTCGAAGCCGGGCAGGACCGGCTGCTGGTGCGCGGTGTGGGCGCCGGAGCGCCAGATCGCGGTGCGGCGGCCGGTGCCCAGGGACGCGAAGGCGCCGGCGGTGGCGAGCTGTTCGAGGAGCCGGGCGCCCAGGCCGCCGCGTCGGGCGACATCGTCCAGGTCCCGGAACGGCCGCTCGGCGCGGGCCGTGAGGAGGGTCGTGGCGGCGTCCTGCGACAGTCCGCGGACGCTGGTGAGCCCACGGCGGATCGCCGGGTGTCCGTCGGGCCGTGCGGAGTCGGGTTCGAGGGTGGCGTGCACGCCGGAGGCGTTGATGTCGACGCCCCGCACGGCGATGCCGTGGTGGCGGGCGTCCTGGATGAGGGTCTGGGAGTCGTAGAAGCCCATCGGCAGGTGGGCCATGATCCCGGCGATCAGGGCCGCGGGGTAGTAGTGCTTGATCCAGGCGGACGCGTAGATGATGCCCGCCATGGACTGCGCGTGGGACTCGGGGAAGCCGTAACTGCTCAGCGACGAGATCATGGTGATGATCCGCTCCGCGGCGTCCGGGCCGATCCCGCGCCGCGCCATGCCGGTCAGCAGCCGGTCGCGCAGCCGGGCGACCTTCTCGGTGGCGTGTTTGGCGGCGAGGTCCTTGCGGAGCCGGTCGGCCTCGCCGGGGGTGAGCCCGGCGCAGTCGGTGGCGAGCCGGATCGCCTGCTCCTGCCACAACACCACCCCCAGGGACTTCTTCAGCGCCGCTTCGGCCAGCGGGTGGGGGTAGGTGACGGGTTCCTCGCCCGCCCTGCGCCGCAGATACGGGTGCTTGCTCCCGGCCTGGATCGGCCCGGGGCGGATGATCGAGGCGGCGACGGTGAGGTCCTCGAAGCAGGCCGGTTTCAGCTGCGGCAGGGTGCTGATCTGGGCGCGGCTCTCGGCCTGGTAGACCCCTATGGTGTCGGCGCGGGCGATCATCGCGTACACCCGCGGGTCGTCCTGCGGGATCGTCGCCATGTCGAGGTGTACGCCGTGGTGTCCGGCGATCAGGTCACAGGCGGTGTGCAGAGCCGCGAGCATGCCGAGACCCAGCAGATCGATCTTGACCAGATGGGCGGCGGCGACGTCGTCCTTGTCGCCCTGGAGGACGGACCGGCCGGGCATGGTGGCCCATTCGACCGGCATGACCTCGCCGATCGGCTGCGCGGTCAGCACCATGCCGCCGGAGTGCACCCCCAGGTGCCGTGGCAGACCTTTGAGCTGAGCGGCCAGGTCGGTGACGTCGGCGGGGATGTCCGGATCGGCTGTCGTGCCCGTGCCCGTGCCCGTGTTTGTGGCCGTGCCCGTGTTTGTGTCGCTGCTCGCGCCGTCGGGGGTGTGGGGGCGGCCGGGCCGGTGGTGCAGGGACCGGGTCATGGCGTTGACGGCGGCGGCCGGGTAACCGAGCACTCGGGCCGCGTCCCTGACCGCCAGCTTCGGCTGGTAGCTGATGAGGTTGGCGACCTGCGCGGCGTGGTCACGGCCGTAGCGGGTGTAGACGTACTGGATGACCTCTTCGCGGCGGTGGTTCTCGAAGTCGATGTCGATGTCCGGTGGCCCCGACTTCTCCATCGACAGGAACCGTTCGAAGAGCAACCCGTGCTTGAGCGCGTCCACCGCCGTGATGCCCAGGACGTAGCAGACCACGCTGCTGGCGGCGCTGCCCCGGCCCTGGCACCAGATGCCCTGCTCCTGCGAGAAGCGCACGATGTCGTGGACGATCAGGAAGTACCCGGCCATGCCCAGATCGCCGATCACCCCCAGTTCGTGGTCGAGCTGCCGCCACGCGGTCGCCGCCGCCGGATCGTCACGGGCCCCGTAGCGGGCGGCGCAGCCCCGCTCGGCCAGTCGCCGCAGCCAGGAGCTGTCGTCGTGACCGGGCGGTACGGGGAAGCGCGGCAGTTCGGGCCGCAGCTCGGCGAGGTCGAGGACGCACGACTGGCCCAGGGCGATGGTCGATTCGTACGCTCCGGGGTAGCGGGCCAGCCGCTCCTCCATCTCCGCCCCGGTCCGCAGGTGCGCGGTCGGCGCGGCCATCAGATGCCCGGTGGCCTGGTCGAGGGTCTCGATCCGTCGCAGTGCGGTGAGGGCCTGGGCGAGCCGGGCCTGCGCGGGCGCGGCGTAGTGGACGGCGTTGGTGGCGACCACGGGGGTGCCGGTGCGGTGAGCGGCCACCACCAGGGCGTCGGCGCGCACGCTGTCGACGGGAAGATTCCAGTCGATGAGTTCCGCGTGCACGCTGCCGCTGCCGAACACCTCGCCGAGCCGGTCGAGGTGGAAGGCGAGCTGTCCGATCTCCGTACCGTCCTCGCCCGCGTCGGCGGGCGGGCAGCCGGTCAGGACCGCCCAGTCGCCGCCGGCGGCGGCGCGGGCGAGCACGTCGAGGTCGTACACCGGACGGCCTTTGGACCCGGCGAGCTGGGCCGCGGTGATCGCCGCGGACAGGCGGTGGAACCCGTCGAGGTTCCGGGCGAGGACGACGGGGTGCCCGAGCCCGTGAGCGGTGAGGGTGAGTTCGGCGCCGAACACGGTCCGCAGCCCGGTACTGCGGGCGGCCTCGGCAACCCGCCGGGCCCCGTACAGCCCGTCCCGGTCGGTGAGCGCCAGCACCTCGATGCCCAGCCGCACGGCCTCCGTGACCAGCGCCCCCGGATCACTGGCCCCCTGGAGGAACGACAGCGAGCTGTGCACATGCAGCTCCGCCCACGGCAACCGGCTCCGCTCTTCCCGGTATTCGGTGTGTGCCGCGTGTGCCGGGTCCGCCGGGTCCGCCGCGTGCGCCGGATCCGCTGGGCGCGCCGTGCGCGGAGCGGCGGCGGGCAGGCGCAGCAGACGACCGGTGCGGCGGTCAGCCATAGTGGGCCTCAGCCCACCACCGGCCCGCGGAGATCTGCAACAGCCATGCCCCGCCCGCGGCGGTGGTGATCTGCATCCGGGCGATCCGCCGCGCACGGTCCCGGTCCCACCACTGTTCCAGCGCGGGCCACGGCGCACTCCACGCGGTCACCTCCAGTACGCCGGGGAGCCCGTCCACGGTCAGCCGGACCGGAGGCGCGGAGACCGCCAGCCGTCCCGAGACGCCCACCACCTGCCCGGCGCCGTCCAGCAACCGGGCGGGCAGCAGCGGCTGGTACACCGTGGCCGGGTGCGGGGCGGGCAGCCTGCCGGGCCACGGCCCGCCACCGGCCGGGGGCGTGGCGATGTCGCCGACCGGGACCTTGCGGACCCGGTCGGCCGGGCCGCGGCCCCCGGTCAACTCCACCCGCGTGACCGCCCGGTGCCCGAGCAGCGCCTGCACCTGACCGGCCGCACGCTCCAGATCGTCCAGCGTGGCGCCCCCGCCGAACAGCACCGTCTGACGGCCGGTGGCCGCGCTGAGCTGCCGGGGCCGCAGCACCAGCTCCACCACTCCGACCGCGCCCCCGGCCCCGTCGGCGGCCGGGGCGAGATCCCCGGCATCGGTCCACGCCTGCACCTGCCAGCGCACCCGCTCCGCGACCGCCAACGACGACAGCCGTCCCTCGTGCCGCCACGCCCGCCGCAACTTGCGGCCGTCGGCCAGGCCCACCTCCACCTCCACTCGTGCTCCGACCACGCCCGACGACGTCAGCCGCTCCTGCAACCGTTCGGCCAGTGCCTTCCCCGCGAACGCCAACGGCTCGGTGCGTTCCTCGGCAGGGTCGAAGCCCCACCGCACCGCGTGGTCGGGCTCCGCGCCCGAGGCGTTCAGAAGCCGCGGCTCACGCCCGGACGCGGTGCGGTGCGCCGCCGCCCCGTCGGCGCCGAAGCGGGCCGACACCTGGTCCGAGGGCAGCGCCGCGAAACCGCCCAGCGTGCCGATCCCGAGCCTGACCAGCAGTTCGGCCAGCCGGGGCCGACCGAGCACGCCCACCGGATAGGGGGCGAGTAAACCGGCCGTCTCCCCGGCCGGAACCAGGACCCCGGACCGGGCGCGGGCCGCCAGCGCCGCGGCGAACGTCGTATCCGCGGCCCCGCTCTGCACGGGGTGGCCGAGCCGGGAGAGCGCCGCGGCGACCCGCGCGGCCAGCTCCGCCTCGCCGCCCCAGTACCGCGCGGGACCGCGGGCCGGCGCGGCCACCATGCCCGGACGGATCACCTCCAGCCGCGGCATCACCTCCGCCTCCAACCGGCGTACCACCGGCTCGAACCCGCGCGTTTCGGCCGCCTGATCCCGTTCGGCGACCCGCAGCCCGGCGCAGCGGGACTGCGCCTGCCGCACCCGCATCCCCCGGCGTACCCCGGCCGCCCGCGCCGCGGCCGAACACGCCACCACCCGTCCGTCCCCCGACACGACCGCCACCGGCTCCCCGTCCGGCAGCCCCGTGGTGATCAGCGGCCAGTCCGGGACCCACGACACCAGCACTCGCACGCCCGCTCACCCCACCACGCGCAGCGCCCGGCCCCGGCCCGGCGCGGCCCCGGCCCGCACCTGATCCGCGGGCGGAGAGACCGGTTCGGGCTCCGCCACGGGCATCGCCATCCCGGTCGGGCCGGGCAGCAACAGCTCCGCCCGGCGCGGGGCACCGCCCGCGGCGCCGCGCCCGGACACCTCCACCACCACGCGGCGATGACGCAGCACACCGTGGCCCGCACCGAGCCCGTCCCACCGCGCCTCGGTCACCCGCAGCCGCAGATCGGCGCCGTCCCACGGACCGGCCACGAGCAACACGGCCCCGTGGGCCCGCACCTGTCCTGCCACCCGTCGCACCACTCGCCCCGGCGCCGACCTCGGCGCGCCGAGCAGGATCACCGGCACCGTCGACACCAGCAACGACACCACCTGCGCCCACCGGCCCCCCGGCGCGTCCACCCACAGGCCCGCCCCGGCGTCCAGCCCCGCGTCCCGCGCGGCCAGCGCCCCCAAGGACGGCAGCCCCACCACGGCCCAGCCGGCCCCGGGACGCCGTCCCACCGCCTGCGCCGCCAACGCCAGCAGCAGCCCCTTGTCCCCGCCGACAGCGGTCACCGTGCCCGCCCGCAGCCGCCCTTCGGGCAGCAGCGGACCCCACACGGACCCCGGTCCGGCGACCGTCCCGTGTCCCGCCCGACCGTCTGCCGCCAGCACTGCACCCATGCCCCCGACATTCGCACGCGCGTTCGAACAAGGCAAGTCGGCGCACCACCATCACTGCACGTGAGGGGTGTCGTACGGTCGATACGCATGTCCTTTGCATCCGCTCGACCGCGGCCGCTCGGCCCGCCCCTGGCCGCCCCGGCGGGGGTGGTCGCGACGCCGTTCTCGGCCCGCCCGGCCGTCGTCACTCCGGTGGCCGACGTCCGCCCGCCGCCTGCCGTACTCGCGGACGCCGGTGGAGGCCGTCACTTCCGCCGCGATGCCGTGGAGGGCCGTGGGTTTTGTGACCGGCGGATAACGACGCGCCGACTTTTTACTCACGCGTAACTAGCCGCCCGTACTTACTCGCGCGTAATTTAACGGGTGTTCAGCAACCTCGTGATCCGGATCACAGGGCCTGCGTGTGTCCATTTTCCCGAACTGCGAGGAGATCACATGAGGCTGCCCTGGCGACGGCTCTTGGCCGCGCTTTCGCTGGCTGCCGCGATGGTTGTGGCGCCCGCTGCCACCGCCTCCGCATCTGCCAACTCGGCACCGTCAAGCGGGTGGAACAACTTCTCCTGCCGCCCCTCGGCCCAACACCCCCGTCCTGTCGTCCTGGTCCACGGCACCTTCGGCAACGGCACCGACAACTGGCTCGCCTTCGCCCCCTACCTGGTGCAGCGCGGCTACTGCGTCTACTCGTTCGACTACGGGATGCTGCCCGGCGTGCCGTTGATCGGCGGCCTCGGTCCGATCGCGGACTCGGCGCAGCAGCTCTCCGACTTCACCGACCGGGTGCTCGCCGCCTCCGGCACCTCCAAGGTCGACATCGTCGGGCACTCGCAGGGCGGCATGATGCCGCGTTACTACCTGCGCTTCCTCGGCGGCGCGACGAAGGTGAACGCCCTGGTCGCACTGGCCCCCGACAACCACGGGACCACGCTCGACGGACTCACCAAGCTGCTCCCGTACTTCCCCGGCGCGGCCGACGCGCTCCACGGGATCACCCCCGGACTCGCCGACCAGGTGGCCGGATCGCCCTTCCAGCAGCACCTGAACGCGGGCGGCGACACCGTGCCCGGCGTGCACTACACGGTGATCTCGACCATCTACGACGAGGTCGTCACGCCGTATACGACCCAGGCGCTGTCCGGGCCCGACGTGCACAACGTCGTGCTCCAGGACCTGTGCCCGGTCGACGTGTCCGAGCATGTGGCCATCGGCCTGACCGACCGCATCGCCTTCCACGAGGCGGCGAACGCGCTCGATCCGGCGCACGCGACCCCGACCACCTGCCTGTCGGCGTTCAGTTAGCCCATGGCGGTGATACGCGCGAGCCGTCGGCCAGCGTGGCTTGCAGGCCGATGCTCGTGGTGACCCACAAGGTGGCCGGCTCCTCCGTGCGGTTGGACAGACCTATGGAGGAGCCGGGCCGTGCGATGGCGGCATCTCCCGGTGTCAGGGAGCGCGTCTCCCCGTCGACGGACAGCTCCACCGACCCGGACAGGACCAGGAACACCTCCTCGCGAGTGATGGTGTGCGGAGGTCCCGACGTCCCGGCCGGGACCTCGCTGCGCCAGGCGCACAGTTCCTCGCTGCCGAGTGCGGGTGCCGCGTAGGACACGAAGCGCACCCCGTGGATCTCATGTGCGAGGGCGTCGGCCGCGGTGATGAAAGGCATGACAACCTCCGGTGTTAGGCAAGTAACTTGCGTAAGCTCCTTGCCTATATGTTCAAGCAGCTTGCGCACTGTGTCAAGGTGTTCCTGTGAAGAATTCCGATGCCATGAGCCTGAGCGCGGCGCTCCTCGCCGCCACCGGCTCGCTCGTCGAGGACATCCACAACGGCGTCGTGGCCCTCGGCTACACCGACCTGCGCCCCACGCACGGCTTCGTCTTCTCCCGGCTGGCCCCGTCCGGCGCGACCGTCACCGAGATCGCCGAACACCTCGGCGTCACCCGCCAGGCGGCCAGTCAGATCGTGGACGAGCTGGAGCGCAAGGGGTACGTCGAACGCCGCCCGCACCCCGACGACGCGCGGGCCCGGCTGGTCGTGCTCACCCCGCAAGGGTGGCGGTGCACCCGCGCCGCCGAGGAGTCCGCCGCGGAAGCCGTCCAGCCCTGGATCGAACTCCTCGGCGAGAAGCGGCTGCTCGCGCTGCGCGACGAACTGGTCCGCCTCGCGCCCACCGGCCCCATCCGTCCGAGCTGGTAGCGCGGCACGCGGCCGACCGCCGGAGCAGAACGCGGCCCGGCCGCACCGGCCGTGGCAGGGTGGCGCCATGAGCGACCCAGACCGCCGGCCCACCGCCCTCCGGATCATCGGGACCGTCCTCGACCCCGGCACCTGGCGCCGCTGGGACGAACCGGTGACCGTGGCCGACCTGCCCGAAGCGGGCGACTACCGGGCGGATCTGCTCGCCGCCCGCGCCCGTACCGGCCTGGACGAGTCGGTGGTGACGGGGGAGGGGCGGATCCGGGGGCGCCGAGTGGCGCTGATGGCAGGGGAGTTCGGCTTCCTCGGCGGGTCCATCGGAGTCGCCGCGGGCACCCGGCTGGTCACGGCGGTCGAACGCGCCACCCGCGAACGGCTCCCGCTGCTGGCCACGCCCGCCTCCGGCGGCACCCGCATGCAGGAAGGGACCATCGCCTTCCTCCAGATGGTCAAGGTCACCGCCGCCATCGCCGACCACAAAGCCGCCGGACTCCCTTACCTGGTCCACCTGCGGCACCCCACGACCGGCGGGGTGCTCGCGTCCTGGGGATCGCTCGGCCATGTCACCTCGGCGGAACCCGGCGCGCTCATCGGCTTCCTGGGACCACGGGTGCACCAGGCGCTCTACGGCGAGGAGTTCCCCGCCGGAGTGCAGACCTCCGAGAATCTGCTCGCCCACGGTCTGATCGACGCGGTGCTGCCCGCGGGCGCGCTCGCCGCGGCGGCGGCCACGGCGCTCGACGTGCTCTGCGGCGAGCAGGGCCCGCTCTCGCACCGGCCCCTGACCGCGCCCCGGCACGTGCCCGCGCCTCCGTCCGTGTCCACGCCCGCGCCCGTATCTCCGCCCGCACTCCTATCTCCGCCCACGCCCGCAGGGCAGGAAGAGAGAGGACAAGGAGAGGACACGCCGCTACCCGTGGACGCGTCGCTTCCCACGAGCGCGTCACTTCCCGCCGACACCGCCGACTCGCTGCGCCGCAGCCGCCGACCCGAACGCCCCGGACTGCACGACCTGTTGGCCCGTGCCACCGATGTGACACCGCTGAGCGGCACCGGCGCGGGAGAGCGCGACCCCGGTCTGCTGCTGGCACTCGCCCGCTTCGGACCCTCGCCGTGCGTGGTGCTCGGCCACGACCGCCGCCCCGCGGAAGCCGGACCCGCGCCGCTGGGACCCGCCGGGCTGCGCGAGGCACGGCGCGGGATGCGGATCGCCGCCGAACTCGGCCTGCCTCTCCTCACCGTTGTCGACACGGCGGGCGCCGCGCTCTCCCGCGAGGCGGAGGAAGGCGGTCTCGCCGCCGAGATCGCCCGCAGCCTCGCCGACCTCGTCACGCTCCCCGCGCCCACGCTGTGCCTGCTCCTCGGCCAAGGGGCGGGCGGCGGCGCGCTCGCTCTGCTGCCCGCCGATCAGGTGCTCGTCGCCCGGCACGCCTGGCTGTCCCCGCTCCCGCCCGAAGGCGCCTCCGCGATCCTCCACCGCACGACGGACCGCGCCGTCGAACTCGCCGAACAGCAGGGCATCGGCTCGGCCGCGCTGCTCGCCCACGGCATCGCGGACGCCGTCGTCCCGGAGGACCCGGACGCCGCCGACGACCCGGACGCCTTCCTCACCCGTCTCGCCCACGTTCTCGGCGCGCGTCTCGCGGACCTCCGCGCGATGGACCCCGAGCGGCGAACAGCCGCCCGCAGAGCGCGTTATCGCAGGCTGGGCGGGGTCTGAGGGGCCATTGTCAGTGGTGGGTGGCAGGCTTTTCCCATGAGCACCGAGACGGACAACCGCGACTTCTGGGACGGCGAAGCCGACCGCTTCGACGACGAGCCCGACCACGGCCTGCGCGACCCGAAGGTCAGGGACGCCTGGGCCATACGGCTGCGCTCGTGGCTGCCCGGGACGCCGTCCGACGTGCTCGACCTCGGCTGCGGCACGGGAAGCCTCGCGTTGCTCGCGGCCGAGGCGGGACACCGGATCACCGCTGTCGACTCATCGACAAAGATGGTCGCGCGGGCCGAGGAGAAGCTGACGGGTACGGGGGCGCGGGTGCTGGTCGGCGACGCCGCCCGGCCGCCGGTCGGCCCTGCCGGATTCGATGTCGTCCTCGTCCGGCACGTGCTGTGGACCCTGCCGGATCCGGCGGCCGTACTGCGGCACTGGGTGGGGTTGTTGCGGCCGGGCGGCAGGCTCGTACTGGTCGAAGGGCGCTGGGGCGCGATCAGCCCGGTCGGCATCGGGGCCGCGGAACTCGTCGAGCTGACCGCACCGCTCGGCGGCCGACTGGTGATCGAACAGCTCGGGCACGACGCCGCGTTGTGGGGCCGTGAGGTCGAGGACGAGCGGTACGCGGCGGTGCTCCGGCCGCCCGCGCCCCAACGGCACAAGGAGATCGTCGACGTCCATCTGCTGCTGCTCCGCGGCGACGAGGTGCTGCTCGCCCGCCGCTCGGGCACCGGCTACGCGGACGGTCTGCTGAACGCGCCGTCCGGACACCTGGAGGACGGCGAGGACGTCAGAAGCGGCATGATCCGCGAGGCCCGCGAGGAGATCGGCATCGAGTTGGCGTCGGAGGAGCTGGCGGTCGCCCTGGTCATGCAGCACCGCGCACCGGACGGCGCGGCCAGGGTCGGCTGGTTCTTCACGGCCGAATACGGCAGCGGCGGCGAGCCCGTCAACCGCGAGCCCGACAAGTGCTCCGAGCTGGGCTGGTACCCGCTGGACGCCCTGCCCGACGACATGGTCGCGTACTGCCGAGCGGGGATCGACGCCTACCGGGGCGGGCAGCCGTTCCTGCTCCACCTGCACGAGAGCGGGGACCCGATCGCCCACGACCCGGGCGGCAGCGGCCGAGCGGTGCCGCTGCCGCCGTCCGCTGTGCCAGGATCCCGGATATGAGCCTGAAGATCACCGTAGACGCGGACGCGGCCACCGCCCCGTACGAGCAACTGCGCGGGCAGATCGCGGAAGAGGCCCGCGAGGGACGCCTTCCGGTCGGCTACAAGCTGCCCACCGTACGGGGACTCGCCGAGCAGTTGGGGCTTGCGGCCAACACGGTCGCCAAGGCGTACCGCGCGCTGGAGGCCGACGGGGTGATCGAGACCCGCGGCAGGCACGGCACCTACATCGCCGCAGCCGACGCCCGCGCACGGGAAGTGGCCGCCGCGGCGGCGGAGTACGTGGCACGCACGCGCCGCCTCGGGCTCGACCGGGACGCCGCGCGGGCCGCGGTGGACGAGGCGCTGCGCGCCGTCGACGAGACCTAGAGCCCCGGACCCCGGAGGTTCTCGCTCTCGGAGGGGCGCCAGCGTGGCAGGTCGGCGGCCGGGGGGCCGGGCGGGCGTGACCAGGTGATGGGGGAGCCGTCGTAGTGGATCGGCGGGAGTGCGTAACGGAGCCGGCCCATGGGGGAGTCGGCTTCGGTGAGACGGGGGGGAGTGATCGCGATGGTCCGCAGGTGGTGGAGGATCGGTCGCCGGAATGCCGGTACGGACGGCCACGGCGAGACCGCCCGCCGCGTACACCGTCTGCTCGGAGCGTTCGCCGGGCGCTGCCGCGAGTTCCTCCGCCACTCGGGCCACGAGGGCATCGGTGTCGTCGGAGGCATGACAGCAGCGGACGTCTCCAAGGCGGCGTCCGGCACTCGCGCGTCTCCCCGTGCGTCTTCTCACACCCGGGCGGCGCGGTTCCCGGACGCCTCATCGGCCTTGGCGGCGTCCGGGTCGGGGAAACCGCCGGAGCTGCTAGAGGTAGAGGCCGTCCGACGCCTGGGCGGGGACGGGCAGGGCGGCCGTGCTGCCGCGGCGGAGCGCGTACAGCTCGGCGAGGGTGGCGCCTTCGCGGCCGATGCCCTCAGGAGTGCCCAGCCAGTTGACGGCCTCGTCACGGGTCAGCGGGCCGACCTCGATCCTGGCCAGGCAGCGGCCCGGCCGGACCACCGCGGGGTGCAGGCGTTCCAGATCCTCGTTGGTGGTGATGCCGACCAGCACATTGCGGCCCTGGCCGAGCAGCCCGTCCGTGAGATTGAGCAGCCGGGACAGCGCCTGGCCGGTCTGGTGCTTGGCCTGGCCCCGGATCAGCTCGTCGCAGTCCTCCAGCAGCAGGAGCCGCCAGCGACCGCCCGCCGTGCCGTCGTCCTCGCCGATGGCGATGTCCATCAGATAGCCGACGTCGTTGAAGAGCCGCTCGGGGTCGAGCACGCAGTCGACCTGGCACCAGTCGCGCCAGGACCGGGCCAGGGTGCGCAGCGCCGAGGTTTTGCCGGTGCCGGGCGGGCCGTGGAGCAGCAGCAGGCGGCCGGTGATGTCGTCGGCCGTGAGCTTCATCAGGCCGTCCATCGAGTCGGCGACCGGCGCGGTGTAGTTCCCGCGCAGCTCCTCCCACGTGGCGGCGGAGATCTGCCGGGTGGTGCGGTGCGGTCCGCGGCGCGGCGAGACGTACCAGAAGCCCATGGTGACGTTCTCGGGCTGCGGCTCCGGCTCGTCCTCGGCGTCGTCGACGGAGGACTTCAGCACCTGCTCGGCCAGTTCGTCCGTGACGGCGGCCACGGTGACGTCGGCGCCCCGGTTCCAGCGGGAGATGAGGACGGTCCAGCCGTCGCCCTCGGCGAGGGTGGCGCTGCGGTCCTTGTCGCGGGCCTGGCGCAGTACCACCGCGTCCGGCGGCAGCAGTGTGAGGCCGGACTTCACATTCTCCAGCGAGGCGCCGCGCGAGAACGGCTGCTCGCCCGAGGTGAACCGGCCCAGGAAGAGGGCGTCCACGACATCGGACGGGGAGTCGCTGTCGTCCAGTCGCAGATGGACGGGGAGCGCCTGGTGCGGGGCGGTGGCGGCGGTCGGCTTGGCGGCCGGTCCCTTGCCGGTTCCGGTGGTGGGCGGCACTTGCCTCCTCGGTTCACTGGGTGTCGCGGACATGCGGCCCATGATCCGGCACGCGGGCCCGATTCGCCCAGTCTTTTTCCATGCCGGGCCTCCCACCACGCCGTTGGTGGATTCATACCGTCTTGTCAGTATTTGGCGAGCGAGGTGCCGGGCGGCTTGAACTTCTCGTACAAGCGTACGTCCACGCTCGTGGGTGTCCCCGGCGGGGCGGCGGGGGAGACCCACGGGAACGGCACTGTTGCCAGGTCACAGCGGTCGCCGCCGATCGGGCGGCCGAGCTGGGCACATGCCCTTGGAATGTCAACGCCCTTGAGGAGAAGGTGAATACGGCGTCGCGAATGAGTCCAGGATGCGCACGTGACGTGGCGGGGCGATAGGGTTAGCCTGCCCGAGCCGGGTGCCCTCGTAAGGGTGGGGAGAGTAATGGAACAGATAGCGATGCACAGCAGGCCACGAGTGCCTGCCATCAACTGCGGTACAGGCGCGTCCAGTGCGCGCCTCGACCGGCACCTCGCGATACTGGCCGGGCCTGCCCTGCCCCAGCGCGACACAGAGGAAGCGACTGTGCTGATGCAGGAGCTGACCTCGCGCAACACCGTGCACACCAAGGCCAACCGCGGTGCGAGGGTGTCGCTCTTCGCGCCGCTGCGACGGCTGCGGAGATCGCTGTTCGGCAACCGAGGCTGAGTCCGCTCCGCCCTCTCCCAGGACTCGGACTCCCAGGTCCCGCCGTCCCCTGACCTCGGTCGGGGCCGCGGACCGGCCAGGTGCTCGGATCGTCCGGCGGCCACACCGTCCCGGCTCGGCGCTGCTTCGCGCGGCGCTTCGGTGTGTGCCCGCCGCGGCCGTCCCTCCCCACCGGACGGTCCGCCGCGACACCAGGTCGCGCGGACACCCTGCACCCGGCCGCAGCAGGACCGCTTACGGCAGTGTCGTTCACGGCACGGCTGGTCACAGCAGGGCGAACTGCCCGTCCGGCCCTTCCTCGTGGTGTTCCAGCACGGAGGCGGGCCTGCGCCTGGCGGCGGGTACCGGCAGTACGCCGCCGGCCCGCAGTTCGGCCGTCGTGACCGTCTCGCCGCGCACCGCCAGGCGGCGCGCCAGACTCTCGCGGTCCGCGCGCAGACCGGCCAGCAGCGTCAGCACACTGATCAGTTCCAGCAGTTCCGACGTGGTAGCCCGCCTCCACGCGGCGGGTCGCAGCGCCTCCAGGGTCCCCGGCGCACCCGGCGCCGTACGCCGCTCGAACCACGCCTCGATCACCCGCACCCCACCCGCGGTGACCTCCCAGGCGGCCGGTGAGACCGGCGAGATCCGGCCGTCACCGATCAGCAGCGCCCGCTCGTCCGGGTCGTACGACAACTCCCCGGCGGCCGGGGTGTCCGGCAGCGGCGAGCGGACGTAAGGGCGGCTTCCTCCGGGCAGCCGGAGCCGACCGGCGTCGCGTCCCTCGGCGGCATCGGCGAACCGCGCCCCGTGGGTCTGGAGCCACAGCGTCCGGCGCCCGAGCGCCAGCCCCTCCTGCCAGAGCGCGGGATCACGGGGCAGCGGTACGAGGGCGCCGCCGGGGCCCGGCCGCGCCGCCGCGCCGATCCAGGCCAGCACGTCCGCGGCGGCGACCTCGGTGCCCAGCCGCGCGGAGAGCAGGGCGGTCAGCCCCGGCGCGATGTTGGGGTCCCGGCCGCCCGGCTGCCGGAACAGCGGCCGTATCCAGCCCGGCCGCCCGGCAGGGGAGCGCCCGTCGGGCAGCAGCGCGCAGAACACCACAGCGGGCTCCGGCGCCCCGGACTCCGCCACCGACGCGGCCCGCGCCTGATACGCCTGTTCCAGCGCGAAGACCTGCCGGTCGTCGGCCGTCCGCCATATCTCGGCCCGCGCCACGTCGATCAGCCGGTGGTCGGGTATCAGCCACTGCCGGTCGTACGGGCCGTGCTGCACCCGCACCGGCTCGGGGCAGCGACCGGTCTCGCCGGCCAGCGCGGTGGTCGGGGTGCGGTGGCCCGGCAACTGCGCGACGGGCGTGTGCAGATTCCTGGCCCGCGTCGGATGCAGCAGCGCCGACCGGGCGTCCTGGTCCGCGGTGCCGGTGAACAGCGCCCACCGGGCACGCAGACAGGAAGGCTCCGCGGCCATCGGCCAGCCGCGGCCGATCCGCAGCGGGCGTACGGACCACGGCATCACGTCGTGCAGCAAAGGCGCGTCATTGCTCACCGCACGCATGCTACTGACGACCCTCAGGGCGCCTCCATCGTCACCGTGAACGAGAAGCGGTCACCCCGGTAATGGATGCGCACCACGTCCACCGCCCGGCCCGACTCGTCGTAGGTCACCCCGGTGTAGTGCAATATCGGGCTCAGCAGCGGCACTTGCAGCAGCCGCGCCGTCTCGGGGTCGGCCAGCCGCGCCTCCACGGTGTCGGTGATCCGGCTGATCCGCACGCCGAGCACGTCCCGCAGCACCTTCGTCATCGGCCACCGCTCCAGGTCGGCGAGGTCGATCCGGGCGCCGAGTTCCGGACGTACGAAATTCTCCGCCCAGTTGGTGGGCTCACCGCTCTCGTCGCAGCGCAGCCTGCGGTAGGCCATGGCCCGGTCGAGGTCGGGGAAGTGCTCGGCGGCCCCCGGCGGGAGCGGCTCGGAACCGTAGCGCAGCACCGCCGTACGGCCGCCGGACTGCTGCGCCACGATCGCGTCCACCGAGCCGAGCAGCTTCACCGGCGCCCCGCGCAGCGCCGTCGGCTCGATGAAGGTGCCACGCCTGCGGTGCCGGCTGATCAGGCCCTCGTCCTCCAGCTCCTTGAGCGCCTGCCGCATGGTGAGGACGCTCACCCCGTAGTGCCCGGCCAGCTCGTCCTCGGTGGGCAGCCGCAGCGGGGCCTGCGCGTGGCGGCCCAGTATCGAGGCGCGCAACGACTGCGAGACCTGGTACCACAGCGGCAGCTTGCGGTTCAGGACGAGGGAGTCGGGGGCGAAGGACGTCACGGCCGGAAGTTTCTCGCAAGCCCCTCCCACACCCGGTCGTAGCCCCCCTGCCGGTGCTCCCCGTTCAGCGCGAACTCGGTGGGCACGACCGGCCAACGGGTCTCGAACATGAACGCCAGCCCGTCGTCCACGCGCTGCGGCGCCAGTTCGGCGGCGCTCGCCTTGTCGAAGGTGGCCCGGTCAGGTCCGTGCGCCGACATCATGTTGTGCAGCGAGGCGCCGCCGGGCACGAAGCCCTCGGCCTTGGCGTCGTACGCCCCCTCGATCAGGCCCATGAACTCGGTCATCACATTGCGGTGGAAGTACGGCGGCCTGAAGGTGTCCTCGCCGACCAGCCAGCGGGGGGCGAAGACCACGAAGTCCGCGCCCGCGAGCCCCGGCGTGTCCGAGGGGGAGGTGAGCACCGTGAAGATCGACGGGTCGGGGTGGTCGTAGCTGAGCGACCCCAGCACGTTGAAGCGGTGCAGGTCGTACACGTACGGCACATGGCTGCCGTGCCAGGCGACCACGTCGAGCGGCGAGTGGTCGTAGACCGCGGCCCACAGATTGCCGCCGAATTTGTTGACCACCTCCGTCTGCTCGTCCCGGTCCTCGTAGGCGGCGACCGGGGCGCGGAAGTCCCGCGCGTTGGCGAGTCCGTTCGCACCGATCGGGCCCAACTCCGGGAGCTGGAAGGGCTGGCCGTAGTTCTCGCAGACGTAGCCGCTCGCCGTGCCGTCCGGCAGCTCGACGCGGAAGCGGACGCCGCGCGGGATCAGCGCGACCTCGCCCGGATCGGCGCGGATCAGCCCCAACTCGGTCCGCAGCAGCAGGGCGCCCCGCTGCGGCACGATCAGGAACTCGCCGTCAGAGGAGGAGAACACCCGGTTGTGCATCGAGAGGTTGGCCGCGTACCAGTGGATGCCGATGCCCTCACGGCGCAGCACATCGCCGTTGCCCCCGACCGTGACCAGGCCGGTCACGAAATCCGTCGGCTCCTGCGGCATCGGCAGCGGGCCCCAGCGCAGCCGGTTGGGGTCGGGCTCCACGTCGAGGAACGGGGCGCTGCGCACCTGGCCGTTGGGGACCCGGCGGAAGGGCGGATGGGCGGCCGAGGGCCGGATCCGGTAGAGCCAGCTCCGTCGGTTGCGGGCGCGCGGCTCGGTGAACGCGGTGCCGCTGAGCTGTTCCGCGTAGAGCCCGAAGGGGGCGCGCTGCGGTGAGTTGCGCCCCTCCGGGAGCGCGCCCGCCACGGCTTCGCTGCTGTGCTCGTTGCCGAAGCCCGAGGAGTACGGCAGGTCCTTGCCGTCCTCGGCGTCGGCGCCGCCCGGCCCGTTCACGGCGTTCGTGGCGTTCATGGTCTGCTCCCGGTGGGGTCTCGTCCGTGATTCCTATGCTGAACCATAGGAATCACGGCGGCAACCCTCAGCCCGAGCCTGTGGAAAACTCCGCTGCCAGGGCCCGGACGGTGGCCGCGGCCGAGACCGCGTGGCCGCGCGCCGAGGCGTGCACCAGGTCGGCGCTGTACAGGTCGCGATCGGCGACGGCGGGATGGTCGTACATCTCGACGACCACCGCGCCGTAGCGCTCCGCGACCGCCCGGGTCACCTGATTGAGGACGGCGACGCCGCTCTCCAGCGGTCCGCCGCGCAGTTCCGGCACGGCCGCCGCGACATTCACCAGCGCGTACGCGAACAGGGTCCTGCCGGGCGCGGCCAGCCGGGCGAAGAGCAGGTCGAGCTCCTTGTCCAGCACCTCGGGGGAGAAGCCGGGCAGCAGCAGGTCGTTGCCGCCGCAGACGATCGCGACCAGGTCGGGCGCGAAGCGCGCGGCGCGCTCGGCCTGGTCGGCGCGTACCTGGCCCGCGGTGAGACCGCGCATGCCGAGGTTGAGATACGTCAGCTCCGGCACGACCCGGCGCAGGGCCTCCGCGGTGCGGTCGGCCCAGGGCGCGGTGCGGTAGCCGGGCACGGGGTCGCCCAGGCCCTCGGCGATGCTGTCGCCGACGACCGCGAAGCGCTTCCAGGGCGCGCCGCGCAGCAGCCGGTCGCTCTCCTCGGGTGACAGGCAGTGGGGGTCGGCGGCCTCCGCCGGGTGGTCGGCCGCATAGGTGGCGGAGAAGGCGCTGACCGCGCTGCGGACGGGACCGGGGACGGGATCGGGACCGGGAGCGGGGACGGGACTCTGAGCGGGATCGGGATCGGGATCGGGAGCGGGGAGGGGAACGGGAACGGCGTCGCCGTGCTGCGTCATCTCAGGACTCCTTGGCAAGAGTGCGGGTCAGGCCGAGGCCGACCACGGCGGCGACGGCGGCAAGCGCGGCGCAGACGAGGAACACCTCGCGGAACGCCCGCGTCCCGTCCAAACCGTGGGCGGCGATGACCGAGGCGGTCGCGGCGACGCCGAGCGCGCCGCCCAACTGCCGCGCGGTGGTGGTCATGCCGACGCCCGAGGCGAACTGCCGGGGCGGCAGCGATGTCGCGGCGGCGGTGGACAGGGCGGTGAGCGTGGCCCCGAAGGCGGCGCCGCCGATCAGGCCCATGGGCAGCCACAGTGCCAGGAAACGAGTGTCGGCGCCGAGTTGGCACCAGGTCCAGACGCTCACCGCGGCGAAGGCGGCCATGGACACGGCCACGACAGCGGGCAGATGGTGCGGCCGGGCGCGTTTGCCGACCACCAGGGCGGCCACCGCGGAGGTGAGCGCGCCGGGTGTGAGGGCGAAGCCCGCCTTGAGGACCGAGTAGTGCCACACGGTGGTGAGGAACAGCGGTCCGCAGAGCATCCAGGCGAAGAGCGCGGCCCCGGCGAAAGCGGCTGCGGCGGAGACGACGGCGAAGGCGCTGTCGCGGAACAGGCCGGTCTCGACGGCGGGCGTCACCTGGTGCGTGGAACGGACGAGCGCCACGACGAGCAGTGCCGCGCCGCACAATGTGCTGCCCACAGTGGCCGCGGACGCCCAGCCCCAGTCGCTGCCCTTGCTGAGGCCGAGCACCAGCAGGCCGATGCCCAGGGTGACGGCGAGCGTGCCCAGCGGGTCGGGCAACCGCCGTTCCGCGCCGACGCGTTCCGGCAGGCCGCGCAGTCCCGCGGCCACCAGGAGGATGCCCACCGGCACATTGATGAGGAAAACGGAGCGCCAGCCGAAGGCGTCGACCAGCAGACCGCCCAGGCTCGGCCCGGCGGCGCTGGCCATCGAGCCCGCGGCGCCCCAGACGCCGATCGCCGCCGCGAGCCCGGCGGGGGGCGTGGTGGCGAGCAGCAGCCCGAGTGCGGCCGGGATCATCCCGGCCGCGGCGGCGCCCTGGAGGGCGCGGGCGGCGATCAGCCAGGGCAGGCCGGGCGCGGCGGCGCACAAGGCGGAGGCGACCGTGAAGCCGGTGAGCGACAGCAGGAAGACGCGCTTGCGGCCGAAGGCGTCGGCTATCCGTCCCGCCGGGGTGAGCAGCGCGGCGAAGAGCACCGCGTAGCTGCTCACGACCCACGACAGGTCGGACACGCGGTCGGCGGGGAAGCTCTCGGCCAGGTCGGGGAAAGCGACGTTGACCACGGTGGCGTCGAGGAACGCGATGAAGGTGGCGCCCGCGCTGAGCAGCAGGACGAGCCCCGGTCTGACGTCCGGGGTCCGTCCTGAGCCGGGCGGTGCGGGGAGGGTGGAAGCGGGGGAGGACATGGGCCGTCCTTGCCTTGGCAGCGAGAAACATACTGGGAGTACATACTGACGGTATGAAAATACATACCGAAGGTATGTGCGTGTCAAGAGTGGGCAGGCCCTAGGGTGGGAAGGGCATCGCGAACGACAGGAGGGCGCCGCCGTGGCAGCACCGCGCACAGGCACCGGAAGCGGGACGGGCACCGTCCCGGCCCGCAGGGCGGCGGCACGCCCCACGCAGCGCGAGCGGTCGGACGCCACCGTCGAGGACCTGCTCACCGCGGCGCGCGCGCTGTTCGCCGCCGAGGGCTACGCGGCCACCTCGCTGGACGCGGTCTGCGAGCGGGCGGGCGTCACCAAAGGCGCCCTGTACCACCACTTCTCCGGCAAGAGGCAGCTCTTCAGCGCCGTCTACACCCGCGAGCAGGAACGTCTCGCCCACCGGATCTCGACCGCGTATCTCCAGGTCGCCGACCCGTGGGAGGCGGTCTACGAGGGCAGCCGCGCCTATCTGGAGGCGTCCTTGGACCCCGAGGTGCAGCGCATCACGCTCTTCGACGCTCCGGGCGCGCTCGGCTGGGAGGCGATGCGCGACCTCGGCGTCAACTGCCGCCAACTCACCCTGCGCGGCGTGAAGTACGCCATCAAGGCGGGCGCGATCTCGCAGCGCCCCGCCGACCCGCTGACGTCGATGCTCTACGGCGGACTCAGCGAGAGCGCGATGGCGATCGTCAGGGCCGACGACCCGCCGGCCGCCCTGGCGGAAGCCCTCGCCGACCTGCGCAAGCTCTTCGACGCGCTCGCCGCGAAGGGCTGAGGGAGCCGTGCCACGGGCCGTGGGCGCGGACAGCGGACTGCGCCGCGCACCGGTGCAGCAGCGCAGCACCGAACGCCTGGAACGCATCCTCGACGCCTGCGCCCGGCTGTTGGACGAGGGCGGTTACGAGCGTCTCAGCACCCGCGCCGTCGCCGCCCGCGCGGGCGTCCCCATCGGGTCGGTCTACCGTTTCTTCTCCGACAAGCGCGCCCTCGCGGACGCCCTCGCCCACCGCAACCTCGACGAATTCCTCGACCGTACGGCCGCGCGTCTCGCGGAGCCCGGCACCGACCCCGACTGGCGCACGGCGGTGAACATCCTGGTCGACGAGTACACCGCCATGAAGCGCACCGCGCCCGGTTTCGCGCTGGTCGACTTCGGCGTGCCGGGCGAGACCAACCACGACCTCGCCGACCGGCTGCCCGCGCTGCTCGGCGAACGGCTCTCGGTCGACCCCTCGGAACCCCGGCTGCGGCTGGCCCTGGTGATCGCCGTCGAGACGGCGGACGCCGCGCTGCAACTCGCCTTCCGCACCGACCCGTCGGGCGACCCCGGGGTGATCTCCGAGACGAAGGAGCTGATCCGGGCCTATCTCGCGACCGTCCTGGACTGACCTCCCGGGCCTCCCCGCCCCTTCCCGGATCTCCCGCACCCGCCCTCGCGAGGCCCGATGCCCGCTCCAGGGGTCGTTGTCAGTACCGCCGGGTAATGTCGAAGACGACCGCGCGCCAACGTCGCCGCCCGTCCAGGGGAGTCCCCGATGACCCGAACCGCCCTGCGCATCTGTCCGCTCTGCGAGGCCACCTGCGGCCTCACGCTGTCCGTCGACGACGGACGGGTGACGCACGCCCGCGGCGACCGGGACGACGTGTTCAGCGCGGGCTTCATCTGCCCCAAGGGCGCCGCTTTCGGCGCGCTCGACGCCGACCCCGACCGGCTGCGGCGCCCCCTGGTGCGCCGCGAGGGCCGGCTGACCGAGGCGACGTGGGACGAGGCGTACGCGGCCGTCGCCGCCGGGATCGGCGCGGTCACCGGCGCGCACGGCGGTGACGCGGTCGGCGTCGTCCTCGGCAACCCCAATGTGCACACGATGGCGGGCGGCCTCTACCCCGCGCAGCTCATCGGCGCGCTGCGCACCCGCCGCGTCTTCACCGCGAGCACGCTCGACCAGATGCCCAAGCACGTGTCCTGCGGCTACCTCTTCGGCGACCCGAACGCGATCCCGGTGCCCGACCTGGACCGCACCGACCATCTGCTGCTCATCGGCGCGAACCCGCTGGTGTCCAACGGCAGTCTGGCCACCGCCGCCGACTTCCCCGGCAAGCTCAAGGCGCTGCGGCGGCGCGGCGGCAGACTCGTCGTCATCGACCCGCACCGCACCAGGACCGCCCGCGCCGCCGACCGCCATGTGGCGCCCAGGCCCGGCACCGACGCGGCCCTGCTGCTCGCCATGGTCAGGACACTGTTCGCCGAAGGGCTCGCGGACCCCGGCGAACTGACCCCGTGGCTCAGCGGCGTGGCCGAAGTACGCGACCTGGTGACGGATTTCGCGCCGGAGGCGGTCGCCGCGTATTGCGACGTCCCGGCCGACGACATCCGGGCCCTGGCGCGCGAGTTGGCGGCGGCCGGGCGCGCCGTGGTCTACGGGCGGCTCGGCAGCACCGCCGTGGAATTCGGCACCCTGGCGAGCTGGGCGGTCGACGTGCTCAACGCGCTGACCGGCAATCTGGACCGGCCGGGCGGTGCCATGTTCCCGCTCGCGGCCACCGCGCGGGCGCCCCGACCGCCCGGCCCCGGCAAGGGATTCCGTGTCGGCCGCTGGCACAGCCGGGTCGCGGGACACCCCGAGGTCAAGGGCGAACTGCCCGCCGCCGCCCTCGCCGAGGAGATCGACACTTCCGGGGACGGCCGCCTGCGCGCCCTCGTCGTGGTCGCGGCCAACCCGGTGCTGTCCGCCCCCGACGGCCTGCGGCTCGACCGCGCCCTGGACGGCCTGGACTTCATGGTCAGCGTCGATCCGTACCTCAACGAGACCTCGCGCCACGCCGATGTGGTGCTGCCGCCGCCCCCGCCCGCGCAGAGCGCGCACTACGACTTCGCCTTCAGCACGCTCGCGGTCCGCAACACCGTCCGCTACAGCCCGCCCGCGGTGCCGCTGGAGGACGGACTGCTGGACGAACCGGAGATCCACGCCCGGCTGATCCTCGCCGTCCTGGGACAGACCCGGGAGCAGGGAGCCGACCCCGCGCTCGTGGACGAACAGGCGGTGGTCCGCAAGCTCACCGCCGAGACCGGCGACCCGCACTCGCCGGTCCACGGCCGGGACGTCGCGGAGCTGTCCGCCGCGCTCGGCGGGAGCACCGGATACGAGCGGCGGCTCGACATGATGCTGCGCCTCGGCCCGTACGGCGACGGCTTCGGCGCCGACCCCGACGGCCTCACCCTGGCGAGGGTCCTGGACCGGCCGCACGGCATCGACCTCGGCCCGCTGCGCCCGCGCGTGCCCGAGGTGCTGCGGACACCGTCCGGCACGGTCGAGCTGGCGCCCGAGGCCATTGCCGCCGATCTGCCGCGGCTGCGGGCCGCGGTGACGCGCGGCGCGGACGGCGAAGGGCTGGTCCTCATCGGGCGCCGCCATCTGCGGTCCAACAACTCCTGGATGCACAATGTGCCCGCGCTCACCGGCGGCACCAACCGCTGCACGGCGCAGATACACCCCGTCGACGCGGCCCGGCTCGGGCTGGCCGACGGGGCGCTCGCCCTGATCAAGGGCGACGGCGGGGAGATCACCGCGGCCGTCGAGATCACCGACGCGCTGCGCCCCGGAGTGGTCAGCGTGCCGCACGGCTGGGGTCACGACCGCGAGGGCACCCGGCTGACCGAGGCGGCCCGCGAGCCGGGCGTCAACGTCAATCAGTTGCTCGACGGCACGCGGCTCGACCCGCTCTCCGGCACGGCCGTGCTCAACGGATTCCCGATACGGATGGAGGCCGTCCGCTGACCCGCGCCGCGCCCGTGACACGGCCGGGTGACACGGCGCCGCCGAGTGGTGTGACACCCGGACAGCGGGGCACGGGACCCCTGGGCGCGGGTCGCCCGGGGAGGGCGGCCGGACGTCACGGGCCCGGCCCGGCCCCGCGCGGAGCCCGGGTCGTCGGGTGTTCCCGGCGCGACGTGACTGACGGCACGCGACACACCCTGGCCACAAAAAACTAACGGCGCTAGTTTGGGCGTCGGACGCAGAGCGGTGACCCCGGAGGGCAGCAACGGTGGACGGTACGGCAGAGGGCGCACAGGACCTGGTGACATCGCGCGACGCCCAGTACATCGGCGGGAAGTGGCGCCCCGCCGCGGGCGGCGGCCGGATCGACGTCGTCAACCCGGTGACCGAGAAGGTCATCGGACAGGTGCCCGCGGGCACCGCGGAGGACGTGGACGAGGCCGTACGCGCCGCGCGCGCCGCCCTGCCCGGCTGGGCGGCCACCCCGCCCGCGGAACGCGGCGCGATACTCGGCGCGGTACGCGACCTGATGGCGGCGCGCCGCGAGGAGATCGCCGCGACCGTCGCCGCCGAGTTGGGTGCCCCGCCCGCCTTCGCCGCCGCCGTCCACACCGACATGCCCACCGCCGTCATGGGCAGCTTCGCCGCGCTCGCCGCCGGGTACGGCTTCGAGGAACAGGTCGGCAACTCACGGGTGTTCCAGGAGCCGGTCGGCGTCGTCGGCGCGATCACCCCGTGGAACTACCCGCTGCACCAGGTCGTCGCCAAGGCCGCCCCCGCGCTGGCCGCGGGCTGCACCGTGGTGCTCAAGCCCGCGGAGGACACCCCGCTGGTCGCCCAGCTCTTCGCCGCGATCCTCGACGAGGCCGGGCTCCCCGCCGGAGTCTTCAACCTGGTCACCGGCCTCGGCCCGGTCGCCGGACAGGCGCTCGCCGAGCACCCAGGCGTGGACATGGTCTCCTTCACCGGTTCCACCGCGGTCGGACGGCAGATCGGCGCCACCGCGGGCGCCGCCGTCAAGCGCGTCGCGCTCGAACTGGGCGGAAAGTCCGCGAACGTCATCCTCCCCGGCGCCGACCTCGCCCGCGCCGTCAACGTCGGCATCGCCAACGTCTTCGCCAACTCCGGCCAGACATGCAGCGCCTGGACCCGGATCCTCGTCGACTCCGCGCGCTACGACGAAGCCGTCGAGGCGGCCACCGCGGCAGCCGCCAAGTACGTACCCGGCGAACGGCTCGGCCCGGTCGTCAACGCCAAGCAGCGCGAGCGGGTGCGCGGCTATATCCGGCGCGGCGCCGCGGAAGGCGCGCGGATCGTCGTCGGCGGCCCCGACGCGCCGGACGGACTGGAGACCGGCTACTACGTACGCCCCACCGTCTTCGCCGACGTCGACCCCGGTATGACGATCGCCCAGGAGGAGATCTTCGGCCCGGTCGTCGCCCTGATCAGGTACGAGGACGAGGACGACGCCCTGCGCATCGCCAACGGCACGGTCTACGGGCTCGCGGGCGCGGTCTGGGGCGCCGACGACGCGGAGGCCGTCGCCTTCGCCCGCCGGATGGACACCGGACAGGTCGACATCAACGGCGGCCGGTTCAACCCGCTGGCGCCCTTCGGCGGTTACAAGCAGTCCGGGGTCGGCCGCGAGCTGGGCGCGCACGGGCTGGCGGAGTACCTCCAGACCAAGTCCCTCCAGTTCTGACCGCAGGACCCCAGGACCCCAGGACCGCCCGACCTGGCTGAACCGCACGAACCGCCCGCCCCTCCCGACCCGTTCGGGCCGGCTCGGTCGACCAGGATCACCCCGGCCGACCCGGTCCGACCGGCCCGATGCCCCACCCCGCTCACGCCCGCTCGTCCGCACCCGCACCCGCATCCGCGTCCGTCAGCCCCCGACCGCATCCGCCAGCCCCCGACCGCATCCGTCCGCATCCGGATCCGCTCGCAGCCCCGCACCCAGGAGACCTCGTGGTACGCGCAGCCGTCCTGCCCGCCGTCAACGCGCCGCTGGCCGTCGCCGACATCGAGCTGCCCGACCCCGGCCCCGGACAGGTCCGGGTCCGGCTGGCGGCGGCGGGCGTGTGCCACTCCGACCTGTCGCTGTCCAACGGGACGCTGCGCCAGCCGGTACCCGCCGTCCTCGGCCATGAGGGCGCGGGCACGGTGGTGGCGGTCGGAGACGGCGTCGGCCATCTCGCCTCCGGTGACCGCGTGGTCCTCAACTGGGCGCCCGCCTGCGGCGACTGCCACTTCTGCGGCCTCGCCGAGCCCTGGCTGTGCGCCAACTCCGCCACGGCAGCCGCCAGTCCGTACGCCACGCTGGCCGCCGACGGCAGCCCGCTCTACCCGGGCCTGGGCACCGCCGTCTTCGCCGAGGAGACCGTGGTCGCCGCGGGCGCGGTCCTGCCGCTCCCCGACGGCGTCCCGCTCACCGACGCCGCGCTGCTCGGCTGCGCCGTACTCACCGGCTACGGCGCGGTGCACCACTCGGCGCGGATCCGTACCGGCGAGAGCGTCGCCGTCTACGGGGTCGGCGGCGTGGGGCTCGCCGTGCTCCAGTCGGCGCGGATCGCGGGCGCCGAGCGGATCATCGCGGTCGATGTCGCGCCCGCCAAGGAGGAGCTGGCGCGGGCGGCCGGCGCCACCGACTTCGTCGTCTCCGGGGACGACACGGCCAAGCGGATCCGCAAGCTCACCGACGGCTTCGGCGCCGACGCGGCCATCGAGTGCGTGGGCCGCGCCGACACCATCCGCACCGCCTGGTCCTCCACGCGCCGCGGCGGCCGTACGACGGTGGTCGGCATCGGCGGCCAGGACCAGCAGGTCACCTTCACCGCGCTGGAACTCTTCTACTTCGGCCGCACGCTCTCCGGCTGCGTGTACGGAAACTGCGACCCGGCCGTGGATCTGCCGGTGCTCGCCGAGCACGTACGGGCGGGCCGCCTCGACCTGTCCGCCATGGTCACCGACCGCATCACGCTCGACGGCATCCCGGCGGCCTTCGAGGCGATGACCGCCGGGCGCGGCGGCCGGGCGCTGGTGGTCTTCTGACCGGTCGGTCGGGCCGGATTCCCGCGGGACCGCGCACCCGCCGCTGTCAGCGGGCGCGTCCCCAGGCGTACGTCTAGGCGGACGTCTACGCGTACGCCTACGCCTGCGCGCCGTCGACCATCGCCAGCCAGTGCCGGTGAGTGCCGTCGAAGGGACCGGTGCCCTCCGCCACCGCCGTCATCAGCCACGCGGCGGCGGATTCGGCGGCGCCGATCACATCGGCGGGGTAGCCGTACCGCACCTGGTGCTCGGCGAATTCGTCCTCGTCGACCAGGATCGGCAGGTCGGCGCCGCGCTTGAGCAGGACGTCCAGGTCGAGGTCGACCATGGTGACCTCGGCGGGGGACGGCCACCGCGGCGGGGTGGTGATGTCGCAGTAGATCTCGGTGCGGCGGGGCGCGGCGTTGAAGGTCGCCGTCCACCAGGCGTCGCGCGGGAAGAGGATGATGTGCGCCTCGGGGATCGGGACGTGGGGATTGTGGCCCTTGCGCACCAGGCCGAAGCCGGGGAGGCCGAGCCATACGCCGTGCTCGTCCTCGCCGAGCCGCCGCATCCGCAGATTCCAGTGCAGAGTGCCGTCGTATTTGCGGTAGTTGACCTGGACGAAGTCGGGCTCGGGGCCCTGCGGGACCGGTTCTGACATGGCGCCATCCTGTCAGCAGGCGCGGCCGGTCCGCCCCCGGATTTCCCGCCGGGAGGCCACCCGCGCCGGGGCTCACGCCGGGGCGGTTCCCGGGCCCGCGAGAGCCTCGAACTGCACGGCCAGACCGTCGATCAGCGCGCGCAGCCCCGTCTCGAAGGCGCCGCTGTCGATCTGCCGCTGGTGCTTGGCGAGGAGGTGGGCCTGGCCGAGGTGCGGATAGTCGGCGGGGTCGTAGACGTCCGCGTCGCCGACGAAGCCGCCCGCGAAGGAGCCGAGTGCGGAGCCGGTGACGAAGTAGCGCATGAGGGCGCCGATCCGGGTGGCGTGGGCGGGCGGCCAGCCCGCCTCGACCATGCCGCCGAAGACGGCGTCGGCCATCCGGAGCCCGGCGGGCCGCAGGCCGGGCCCGACGGCGAGGAACGGCACGATGTGCGGGTGGTCGGTGAGGGCGGCGCGATAGGAGCGGCCCCAGTCGAGCAGCGCCTGCCGCCAGTCCCTGCCGTCACCGAACATCGACAGGTCGACCTGGGTGACGACGGTGTCGGCCGCCGCGTCGAGGATGGCTTCCTTGGTGGCGAAGTGGTTGTAGAGGGAGGGCCCGCTCACGCCCAGTTCGGCCGCGAGCCGCCGGGTGGACAGGGCCGCCAGACCCTCCTCGTCGATGAGGGCGAGGGCCGCCGTGACGATCCGGTCGCGGCTGAGCAGGGGCTTGCGGGGGCGGGCCATGCGGCACATAGTAGAGCCTGCCGCCCGAAAACTAGCGGTGGTAGTTTCGAAGGATCGTCCGGACGATCGTGGGATGCGGTGACGACGCAGTGAACCTTGAGCTGACCGAGGAGCAGGCCGCCGTCAAGGAGCTGGCCAGGGACTTCACCGAGCGCGAGATCACGCCGAACGCGGTGGCGTGGGACCGCGCCGAGAGCGTGGATCGCGCCATCGTGAAGAAGCTCGGCGCGCTCGGTTTCCTGGGACTCACCGTCGACGAGGAGTACGGCGGCTCCGGCGGCGACCACCTCGCCTACTGCCTGGTGACCGAGGAGCTGGGCCGCGGCGACTCCTCCGTGCGCGGCATCGTCTCGGTCTCGCTCGGGCTGGTCGCCAAGTCGATCGCGCGCTGGGGGAGCGAGGAGCACAAGCGCGCGTGGCTGCCCCGGCTCACCGCGGGCGACGCGGTCGGCTGCTTCGGGCTGACCGAGCCGGGCACCGGTTCGGACGCCGCGAATCTCACCACCCGCGCGGTACGGGACGGCGACTCGTACGTGATCACCGGCAGCAAGATGTTCATCACCAACGGCACCTGGGCCGATGTCGTCCTGCTCTTCGCCCGCACCGGCCGCGCCGACGAGGGGCACAAGGGCGTCAGCGCCTTCCTGGTGCCGACCGACACGGCGGGCCTGACCCGCCGCGAGATCCACGGCAAGCTCGGGCTGCGCGGGCAGGCGACGGCCGAGCTGGTCCTCGACGGCGTCCGCGTCCCGGCCTCCGCGATGCTCGCGCCCGAGGGCAAGGGCTTCTCCGTGGCGATGTCCGCGCTGGCCAAGGGCCGGATGTCGGTCGCGGCGGGCTGTGTCGGCATCGCCCAGGCGTGCCTGGACGCGGCGGTGGCGTACGCGGGGGAGCGCGAGCAGTTCGGCGCGCCGATCGCCGGGCGCCAGCTCGTCCAGGAGCTGCTCGCCGACATCGCGGTGGACGTGGACGCGGCCCGGCTGCTCACCTGGCGGGTCGCCGACCTGATCGACCGCGGGCTGCCCTTCGCCACCGAGTCCTCGGTCGCCAAGCTCTACGCGAGCGAGGCCGCCGTGCGCTGTGCCAACAACGCCCTCCAGGTCTTCGGCGGCTACGGCTACATCGACGAGTACCCGGCGGGCAAGCTGCTGCGGGATGCGCGGGTCATGACGTTGTACGAAGGCACCAGCCAGATACACAAGCTGCTGATCGGACGGGCGCTGACCGGCGTATCGGCGTTCTGACCGCAGGCCGCGCACCCGTACGCACCCGCACCGCTTCCACGCACCGCGCCCTCGTACCGCTTCGACGTCCTGTCTCGACGTCCCCCTGCCCTGGTCACGACAAGTGACGAGCGACCGCTTAGTATCTAAGCGCTTGCTCAGCCCCGCGATAGGGTGGCGGCTGTGACCGGCGGTGAGGAGCGTGCGATGAGCGTCGAGGCGACAACCGGCGAGGCGTGGGGGGACATCAGCCCCGACGCCGCGAGGCGGCTGGTGATCGCGGCGGTACAGGCGTTCGCCGAGCGCGGCTACCACGCCACGACCACCCGCGACATCGCCGGGCGCGCGGGCATGAGCCCCGCCGCGCTCTACATCCACTACAAGACCAAAGAGGAACTGCTCTACCAGATCAGCAAGGTCGGCCACCTGCGCTCGCTCGCCATGCTCTCCGAGGCCAGGGACGGCGACGGCAGCGCGGCCGAACGGCTGGAGAGCGCCGTACGCGCCTTCGTCCGCTGGCACGCCGAGCACCACACGACCGGGCGGGTCGTGCAGTACGAGCTGGGCGCGCTCGCCCCCGAGCACCACGCGGAGATCGTGGCGCTGCGGCGGCAGAGCGAGGACGCGATCCGCACGATCATCAAGGACGGCGTGACGGCGGGCGAATTCGACGTCCCCGAGGTCTCCGGGACCACGCTCGCCGTGCTGTCGCTCTGCATCGACGTGGCCCGCTGGTTCAACCCCGAAGGCCGCAGGACCCCGGACGAGGTCGGCGCGCTCTACGCCGACCTCGTGCTGCGCATGGTGCGGCCCACGGCCTGAGGGCGCTACCCGCGCGAACGCGTCCACGGACAGCCGTCCGAACGCGTCCGCAGAGCTACAGATAGAAGCGGGCCACCGTCTCCGCCACGCACACCGGCTTGTCGCCGCCCTCGCGCTCGATCGTCACCTTCGTCACGAGCTGGATGCCGCCGCCCACCTCGGTGACCTCCGCGACCTCGGCGGTCGCGCGGAGCCGGGAGCCGACCGGTACGGGAGCGGGGAAACGCACCTTGTTCACGCCGTAGTTGACGCCCATCTTCACGCCCTCGACCAGCAGGAGCTGCGGGGTGAGGGACGGGATCAGGGAGAGCGTCAGATAGCCGTGCGCGATGGTCGTGCCGAACGGGCCGAGCGCCGCCTTCTCCGCGTCGACGTGGATCCACTGGTGGTCCCCGGTGGCCTCGGCGAACAGGTCGATCCGCTTCTGGTCGATCTCCTGCCACTCGGTCCAGCCGAGCTGTTCGCCGACGGCGGCGCGCAGTTCGTCCGGCGAAGCGAAGATGCGGGGCTGCGACATGGGGTGGCCTCCAGGGGCGGTCCGGTACGGCACGCTACGGGGTTTCTAAGCGCTTGCTCAGCGACTCTCAGCATGGTTCGGGGGCCGCCGGGTGTCAATCGCCGCCGCGCGGTCGGCCGCCCCTCGCGCCGCCCGGCCGCCGATCCCGTACCCCCGGCTCCCGCGCCGCTACCAGAGCTCCGGCCGCCGCGCCGCTACCAGACCTCCGGCCGCCGCCCCGCCCAGGGCCTGGCCCGTTCCAACTGCGCCGACAGCGACACCAGCGTCGCCTCGTCGCCGTACCGCCCGCCCAGCATCACGCCGATCGGCAGCCCCGCGTCCGTCCAGTGCAGCGGGACGCTGACCGCGGGCTGGCCCGTCGCGTTGTACAGCGGGGTGAAGGGCGTGAAGGCGGCCATCGCGTCGAATTCGGCCGTCGGGTCCGCGTCGTCGCGCATGCCCCCGACCAGGGCGGGCGGCTGCGCGAGCGTCGGCGTCAGGATCACGTCGTACGACGTCAGGAGCGCATCCGCGATGAGCTGGCCGAGCATGCGGAAGACGTAGAGGGCGCCCGCGAAGTCCAGCCCCGACACCTTGCCGCCCGCCGCCCGCAGATGCCGGGTCAGCGGCATCAGCAAGTGCTCGTCGCCCGGCGCGACCGGCCGGGCCGCGGCCATCACCGACCAGACCGCGTTGAACGCCTGCCGCACCGAGTCGTCCACCGGCAGCGCCATCTCGTCCACGTCGTGGCCCAGTTCGCGCAGCAGCCCCGCCGCGCCGTCGAGCGCGGCCCGGCAGTCGGGGTGCAGCGCGACGCCGGGCACCGGCGGATCGGCGAGCGCCACCACGCGCAGCGGCCCCGGCTCGCGGCGGGCGTGGGAGAGGAAGGTCTCGCCGGGCGGCAGCGCGGGCGCCCCGTACGGGGCGCCGGGCTCGGGGCCCGCGAGGATGTCGAGCAGCGCCGCCGCGTCGGCGACGGTACGGGCGATCGGGCCCGACGTACTGAGCCCGCTCACGTCGTGCAGGACGGGGCCGCCGCTCACCCGGCCGCGGCTCGGTTTTATGCCGAACAGCCCGCAAACCGAGGACGGGATACGGATCGAGCCGCCGCCGTCGCTGCCCTGCGCGACCGGCGCGAGGCCGCCCGCCACCGCCGCCCCGGCGCCACCGCTCGAACCGCCCGCCGACCGCTCCAGGTCCCAGGGCGTGCGGGCAGGCGGCGCCAGCCGGTTCTCGGTGTAGCAGGGCAGCCCGAACTCGGGGGTGTTGGTCTTGCCGAGCAGGATCGTGCCCGCCTTGCGCAGCCGGGCCGCCACATGGTCCTCGGCGTCGGGTACGTGCTCCGCGAAGGCCGCGGAACCGAAGGTGCAGCGCACACCCGCCACCAGATTCAGGTCCTTGACCGGCACCGGGACGCCGTGCAGCACGGGCAGTTCGTCGGCCGCGCCCTCGCGCCGCGCGGCCAGCGCCCACGCCTCGGCCTCCGCCGCCTGCTTGCGGGCGACCTCCGGCGTCACGGTGATGAACGCGCCGAGCGTCGCGTCGAGCCGGTCGATCCGCTCCAGATAGTGCTCGGTCAACTCGACCGGCGACACCGCCCCCTCACGTACCGCAGCCGCCTGCTCCACCGCCGTCAGATCGTGCAACTGGGCCATGCCCGCTCCCGCCTTCCGCCGCTCGTACCGCCGTGCGCCACGCGTCGTGCGCCGCGATCCTCGCATTACCGGCGGGTACCGACCAGCCCCTCGGCGGACCCGGTCACCGCCCGGGACCCGTCACGCCTGATGACCACGGCCCCGTGGCGGTGACGCCCGTCGGCCGGTGACGCCCGCGGGCCGGTGACCCCCGCCGACCGGTGACGGCCGTCGCCCCGCCGTCGGCCACTATGGAGCCGAGCCGACGGGCCAAAACGAGTGGCACCCGCCATCCCGATCGGGGACCATCGCGAACGCCCGAGCCCGCCTGTGAACGACCAGCACCGCCAAGGAGCCACATGAGCCTGCGCCACCACGAGATCGCCGAGGCGGACAACCGCATCCTCAACCCCCTCAGCCAGGAGAAGCTGCGGCTGCTCGGTGAGATCTGCCGGTTGAAGGAGGGGCAGCGGCACCTCGACCTCGCCTGCGGGAAGGGCGAGATGCTGGCCGGCTGGGCGAAGCGGTACGGCACGGGCGGTGTCGGCGTCGACCTCAGCGAGGTCTTCCTGACGGCGGCGCGCGAGCGGGCCGCGGAATTCGGCGTGTCGGAGAGCGTGACCTTCGAGCGCGGCGACGCCGGGAAATACCAGCCGGAGCCCGCCGCCTTCGACATCGCCTCGTGCCTCGGCGCCACCTGGATCGGGGACGGCCTCGCGGGCACGATCGAGCTGCTGCGGCCCGCCCTGCGCCCCGGCGGACTCATGCTGATCGGCGAGCCGTACTGGCACGAGACACCTCCGGAGGAGGCGTACGAGGCCCTCGGCACCGAGCCGGACGACTTCGTGTCGCTCAGCGGCACCCTGGACCGCTTCGAGGCGGCGGGCGTCGACCTGGTCGAAATGGTGCTGGCCGACGGCGACAACTGGGACCGCTACTACGCGCCCCAGTGGTTCGCGATCTCCGAATGGCTCCGCCGCACCCCCGCCGACCACCCCGACGTACCGGCCATGCGCGAATTCCTCGACCACCAGCGGCGCGGCCATCTCACCTACGGCAAGCGCTACTTCGGCTGGGGCGTCTTCGTCCTGCGCCCCCGCTGACCGCGACGCGCGCCGCTGATCCCGGCGTGCCCCCGCTGACCGCGACGCGTGCCCGCTGACCCCAACGCGCCCCCACTCACCCCAACGCGCCCCCACCCCCCCCGCGGCTGCGGGAGTCGGGGGCGGCGGGATGTGGGGGAAGTGAAAAGCTGACGCATGTTCATCTTCCGGGAAGGAGGTACCGGCGGTAACGTCCGGGGACTGGTATCCGGAAGGAGCAGACATGCCGCTGCGGACCCCACGACGGATCGGCAAGCTGGGCAGGATCGGCAAGTGGAGAACGGCGACAGCCGCGGCGCTGCTGGCGCTCGGGGCCACCTTGGTGGCCCCGTTGCCGCTGGCGGCGCAGGCCGCGGACAACTCGGGCGACTACTGCGCGGGACAGTGCTCTGACATTCTGCCGCCTGGCGAGAACGGCAACGCCACGCTCGCGGACATTCTGGCGAACAAGGTGCTCGGGACACGCCCCGCGCACACCTCTGACCAGCTCGGACCGTATTCGTCGCTCGCCGACGGATACCCAGGGCTGACCGACGCGACCATCAGCAACTTCTTCAACAGCTCGTCCTTCGGCGTCCCTTCGGGCCAGGTCGCCTCGGTGATCAGCCCGCGCTCGGACGTGACGATCACCCGTGACAAGGCGACGGGCGTCCCCCACATCAAGGGCACGACCAGGCAGGGCACGGAGTACGGCGCCGGATACGCGGCGGCGCAGGACCGGCTGTGGCTGATGGACCTCTTCCGGCACGTCGGACGCGGCGAACTGTCGTCGTTCGCGGGCGGCGCGGCGGCCAACCGCGGCCTGGAGCAGGAGTTCTGGCGGCAGGCCCCGTACACCGAGGCCGACCTCCAGGACCAGGTCACCCGGCTGGCGAACAGCGGCGGCGCCCGCGGCCAGCAGGCGCTCGCCGACGCGCAGGCGTACGTCGACGGCATCAACGCCTACATCACGCAGTCCAAGAACGGCCGTTACTTCCCCGGCGAGTACGTCCTCACCGGGCACATGGACGCGATCACCAACGCGGGCACGATCGACCCGTTCCAGCTCACCGACATGATCGCGCTCGCCTCGGTGATCGGCGCGCTGTTCGGCACCGGCGGCGGCGGAGAGGTGGAGTCCGCGCTGTCGCTGCTGGCAGCGCAGCAGAAGTACGGGGTCGCCGAGGGCACCAAGGTCTGGGAGTCCTTCCGCGAGCGGGACGACCCCGAGGCCACGCCCACCGTGCACGACGGCAGCAGCTTCCCGTACGCCGGCAAGCCCGCGCAGGCCAAGGGCCAGGCGCTGCCCGACGCCGGTTCGGTCGTACCGGAACCGCTGGTCTACGACGCGACCGGCGGCGCCAAGCAGGCCACCACCAAGAGCCCCGGAGTGCTGCCGAGCAACCTCTTCTCCGGCGAC
Organism: Streptomyces sp. NPDC008317; assembly: GCF_042955955.1. Lineage (NCBI taxonomy): Bacteria > Bacillati > Actinomycetota > Actinomycetes > Kitasatosporales > Streptomycetaceae > Streptomyces > Streptomyces sp. NPDC008317. The sequence goes on along the minus strand of NZ_JBIBFQ010000003.1, from coordinate 777,182 downwards.
GCCACGAAGAAGGGAATGTCCAACGCTCTCGTGGTCAGTGGCGCGCACACCGCCAGCGGCCACCCGGTCGCCGTCTTCGGTCCGCAAACCGGCTATTTCGCGCCACAGTTGCTGATGCTCCAGGAGTTGCAGGGCCCCGGCATCAGCGCGCGCGGCGCGTCCTTCGCGGGCCTGGGCATGTACGTGGAACTCGGCCGGGGCCAGGACTACGCCTGGAGCGCGACCTCCGCGAGCCAGGACGTCACCGACACCTACGCCGTGGAGCTGTGCCAGGACTCCACGCACTATGTGCTGCACGGCGCGTGCGTGCCGATGGAGAAGCTGGAACGCACCAACTCCTGGTCGCCGACCGTCGCCGACTCCACGGCGGCGGGCTCGTACCGCATGCAGGTCTGGCGCACGGCGTACGGCCCGGTGCAGTACCGGGCGACCGTCGGCGGCAAGGCCGTCGCCTATACGGCGCTGCGCAGTTCGTACCGGCACGAGGCCGACTCGATCCTGGGCTTCCAGGAGCTGAACGACCCCGGATTCGTGCACGACGCCGCCTCGTTCCAGCGGGCGACGCAGGACATCAACTACACCTTCAACTGGTTCTACGCGGACTCCCAGCACACCGCGTACTACAACAGCGGCACCAACCCGGTCAGGGCGGACGGCGTGGACCCGTCGTTCCCGGTGTGGGCGCAGGCCGCCTACGACTGGCGCGGCTGGGACCCGGTGACCAACACCGCCTCCTACACCCCGCCCGCGCAGCATCCGCAGTCCGTCGACCAGGACTACTACGTGTCGTGGAACAACAAGCAGGCCAAGGGGTACACCTCGGCGGGCTTCGGCAACGGCTCCGTGCACCGCGCCGACCTGCTGGAGGACCGGGTGAAGGCGCTCACCCAGGCGGGCGGCGTCACCCGCGCCGCGCTCACCAAGGCCATGGCGGACGCGGCGCTCACCGACCTGCGCGGTGAGGACGTCCTGCCCGACCTGCTCCAGGTGATCCACAGCGCACCGGTCACCGATCCCCAGGAGGCCACCGCCGTACAGCAGTTGGAGGCGTGGAGCACGGCGGGCACCAAGCGGCACGAGACCTCGCCCGGCTCGCACACGTACGCCAACGCGGACGCGGTACGGGTGATGGACGCGTGGTGGCCGCTGCTGATCGCGGGCGAGTTCCAGCCCGGCCTCGGCAGCGACCTCTACAACGCGCTGGCCGCGAACCTCGCGATCGACGAGTCGCCGTCCGCGGGACACGGGCCGACCGGCTCGCACGCGGGCAGCGCCTTCCAGTACGGCTGGTGGTCGTACGCCGACAAGGATCTGCGCAAGGTGCTCGGCAAGCCGGTGCAGGGCGCGCTCGACCAGACGTACTGCGGCGGCGGCCAACTGACCGCCTGCCGCGACATGTTGCTGTCCACGCTGAAGCAGGCGGCGGCCGTCCCGGCGGCCACCGTCTACCCGGCCGACGACAGCGGCTGCTCCGCCGGTGACCAGTGGTGCGCCGACTCGATCGTCCAGCGTCCGCTGGGCGGAGTCACGGACGACCGGATCGCGTGGCAGAACCGGCCCACCTTCCAGCAGGTGGTGGAATTCCCGTCACACAGGTGACGCGTCCCGCTCAGGGGTGAGCCCTTGAGCGGTGCGCGGTGACAGTCGCGGGCCGGGTCCTCAGCCGGGGACCCGGCCCGCGGTGCGCAGCACCAGACGGGCCAGCTCCTCGTGGCAGATGTCGCTGTGCGCGCCGGACGGCGGCCCGCCCGAGCACACCACCGAGGACGCGTCCACGCTGACGCAGCCGGTCCTCGGCAGCTCACCGGCCAGGGCCCGCTCCAGGGTCAACTCCGGTGCGCCGTCCAGAGCTTGGAAGCCGTCGTGGCCCAGCGCGCCCCAGCGTTCGCCGAAGCCGAGCAGATCCGCTCCCGCGTGGGCGATGTCGCCGAGCAGCGACTCGTCCTCACCCGCGAGCCGCGAGGCCAGCGGGTAGAACACGCCGAGCGCCTGGTCGTGCCGCGAATGGCAGGCCACCAGGGGCCCGGTGACCCGCTGTTGTCTGCCGTGCAGCGCCCCGCCCCGCGCGTCGAAGGGCTGCGGGCCGCTGAACGCGTAGTGCGAGAGGGCCCCTTGGAGCAGGGTCACCGACGAGACCCGGACGGTGGACGGCATGCCGTCCAGGGCGAAGGACACCAGCCGCGCGCCGAAGCTGTGCCCGATCAGGTGAACCCGGACCGAGGGCGCCCGGCGCGCCAGCACCCCGAGCAGCGGCCCGAGCCCGCGCTGCCCGACGGTCCCCGCGCGCCGCTTCATCGCGTAGTACGTGGCCTGCCGCAGCAACTCCTTGGCGCCGTCCCACACGCGCCGGCCGAGCCCGCCGAACAGCGCCTCGCCGGAGACGGGTTGGGCCGGGGCGACCTCGGCGCCCGCTGTCGCCAGGGCGTCGGCCAGTGAGAGGCAGGTGGTGACGGGGTCCTGGGTGAAGAGGAGCGGCTCGGCGCCCGGCGCGGTGCCCATGTCCTCGGCGAGGAGGCTCTGGGCGGCGACGCCTTGTGCGGCGGGACCGGAGGCGGCGGGACCTGAGGCGGCGGGACCCCGTGCGGCGGGAATCCGTGCGGCGGCGCCCGGACTCGGCGGCAGTCCGGTGAGCGTACGGACCAGCGCGGCGAATTCGTCCAGCCGCTCGGGCGCTTCCGGCCGCTCGGCCAGCAGTTCCGCGATCCGGTCGAGCGTGGGTCCGCTGCCAGGGAAGACCTCGCCGAGCGCGGCCCTGGTCAGGGGGTCGAGCGCGGCGCCCGACGCGGCGGCGCCGTCCGCCACGGGCGCGGCGAGCGTCGGGGAGGTGCGCGGGAAATCGGGGATGGGCTCGTCGCTGAAGCGCATCGACGGCCAGTGCACGCCGACGTAGCCGAAGCGGAGGTCCGGCGCGGCGGCCAGCAGGCCGGGGAAGTGGCCGAAGAAGCCGTCGTAGAGCGCGGTCGCGGTGGCGATGTCGTTGTTCCAGCCGTGCGAGAAGACCACCAGATCGGTCCGGTTCCCGACCGCCTCCAGCAGCGCGTCCCGCTGCCGGGGGTCGGGGTCGCCGTCCGCGTCGAAGGTCAGGTCCCAGTACGGCCGGACGCTGGTCACTGAGGTGCTGGTCACTGAGGTGCCGGTCACGGCCATGGTGCCCCCCTGGAAATACGCCGTGATGGTGTGGTTCGCCCGCATCATCCCGACAGGGCCGGGTGTCGTCCATCCCCCGGACGGCTGAATACGCACCGGCTACGTACGCGGCGGCACCGGCTACGTACACGGCGCGCGGCCGGACCCCAGGCCCCGGCGTCCGGGGTCCGCCCCCGCCCCCCGGCCCGGCACTACCGGATTGTGTGACCGACCGCTTAGTATGCGAAGGAGCCGAGTCGAGTCGAAGGAGACACGATCGTGGTCGTGGAAGCAGTGCGCGGCGCCCGGGTGGTCGTCACCGGGGCGGGCGGCGGCATCGGAGCCGCCCTCGCCCGCAGATTCGCCGCCGAGGGCGCCCGGGTCGTGGTGAACGACCTGGACGCCGACGCCGCCCGCGCGGTCGCCGACGAGATCGGCGCGGCCGTCGTCCCCGGCGACGCCTCCGGCATCGTGCCCGCCGCCCGCACCGCGCTCGGCGGCGGCGTCGACATCTTCTGCGCCAACGCCGGGGTCGGCACCGGCGGCGGCCCCGAGGCGGACGACGCCGCCTGGGAGCTGGCCTGGGACGTCAACGTCATGAGCCATGTCCGCGCCGCCCGCGCGCTGCTCCCCGAATGGCTGGAGCGCGGACAGGGGCGCTTCGTGTCCACCGTCTCGGCCGCCGGACTGCTGACGATGATCGGCGCGGCCCCGTACTCGGTCACCAAGCACGGCGCGCTCGCCTTCGCCGAATGGCTCTCGCTCACCTACCGGCACCGCGGCGTCCACGTGCACGCGGTGTGCCCGCAGGGCGTGCGCACCGCGATGCTCCGTTCCACCGGGGTCGCGGGCGACCTCGTGCTCGCGCCGAACGCCATCGAGCCCGAGGACGTCGCCCAGGCGGTGCTCGACGGCATCGCGGCCGACCGCTTCCTGATCCTGCCGCACCCCGAGGTCGCCGGTTATTACGCGGCCCGCGCCGCGGAACCCGACCGCTGGCTCCGCGGCATGAACAAACTCCAGCGCACCTACGAGGAGTTGCGGGCGAAGGAAGCCGGACAGGCCGAGGGCGCGGGGAAGGCCGGGAAAGCCGAGGACGCCGTGAAAGCCGAGGACGCCGTGAAAGCCGAGGGCGCGGGGAAGGCCGGGAAAGCCGAGGACACAGGGAGAGCCGGGCAGACCACGGAATCCGCCAACGCCCCCGCGCGGGAAGGGGAACCGGCATGACCACCTACGCCGACCAGCCCTGGCTCAAGCACTTCACCGACGAGCAGCGCGAGGACGCCGAGCACCCGCCGTCCGTCCTGCACACCTTCCTCGACGTCGCCGCGCGGATACCCGACCACCGCGCGCTCGCCTACTTCGACGGCGCGCTGAGCTACCGCGAACTCGACGCCCTCTCCGACGGGTTGGCCCGGCATCTGGCCGCGCGCGGCTTCGCCCCCGGCGACCGCCTCGCGGTCATGCTGCAAAATGTGCCGCAGTTCGTCGTCGGCCTGCTCGCCGGGTGGAAGGCGGGCGGCACCGTCATCCCGGTCAACCCCATGTACAAGCAGGGCGAGTTGGCGCACATCCTGACCGACGCCGGGGCCGCCGCGATCCTCTGCTCGGAGCGCGCCTGGCAGGGATACGTCCGCGCCACCGTCGTGGACTCGCCGGTCCGTATCGCGCTGACCGCCAGCGAATTCGACCTCCAGACGCGCGACGACAGCCGCGTACTGACCGGGGAACGGCCGCCCGCGCAGGCCGGTGAGGGCGCGGACGACGTGCTCACCGCCGCCCGCGCCGCGGCCGGACCGCGCCCCGACGTTCCCCTGCCCGCCGCCCGCGACATCGCGCTGATCAGCTACACCTCGGGCACCAGCGGCAAGCCCAAGGGGGCGCTCAACACACACGGCAACATCTCCTTCAACGCCCACCGGCAGGTACGCGTCCAGGGCTTCGCCGACGACGCCGTCATCTTCGCGCTCGCGCCGCTCTTCCACATCACCGGCATGGTCTGCCAGTTGTCGGCGGGGCTGGCGGGCGGACACACCGTCGTCCTCGCGTACCGCTTCGAGCCGGGCGTGGTGCTCGACGCCTTCCGCGAGCACCGCCCGACGTACACCGTCGGCCCGTCCACCGCCTTCATGGCGCTGCTGGCCAGGCCCGACGCCGACGCCGCGGACTTCGCGTCCTTCCGGCTGATCTCCTCGGGCGGCGCGCCGCTGCCGCCCGCCGTGGTGGAGGGCTTCCGCGCCCGCTCCGGCGGCCTCTACCTCGCCAACGGATATGGCCTCACCGAGTGCACGGCCCCCTGCGCCAGTGTCCCGCCCGGCACCGAGGCCCCCGTCGACCCCGCGTCCGGCACCCTCGCCGTCGGCGTTCCGGGACCCGGCACGATGGTCCGGATCCTGGACGACACGGGCGCCGAGGTGCCGTTCGGCGAATCCGGCGAGATCGCCGTCACCGGACCGATGGTCGTACCGGGCTACTGGAACCGGCCGGAGGAGTCCGCGGCGGCCCTGCCCGGCGGCGAGCTGCTGACCGGCGACATCGGCTTCATGGACGAGGACGGCTGGCTCTATGTCGTCGACCGCAAGAAGGACATGATCAACGCGTCCGGCTTCAAGGTCTGGCCGCGCGAGGTCGAGGACGTCCTCTACACCCACCCCGCGGTCCGCGAGGCGGCCGTCGTCGGCGTCCCCGACGCCTACCGCGGCGAGAGCGTCAAGGCGTACGTCAGCCTGCGGCCCGGCGCCACCGCGGGGCCCGAGGAGATCGTCGCCTACTGCAAGGACCGGCTCGCCGCCTTCAAATACCCGCGCGAGGTCGAGGTGCTCGGCGACCTCCCCAAGACGGCCACCGGGAAGATCCTCCGGCGCGAACTCAAGGTCCGGGCCGGATAGGGTTCCCTACCGGCCGGAACGCGCGTCGCTTTGTCGGTACGGCGCCACATCGGTTCACCGGCAGGTCGGTACGGGGATACGTGGGCACGTGGGTACGGAAAGAGGTCAGGCCATGGCACGCAATGCGACGGGCGGCGGCAGCGGCGGCTCGGGCGAGGGCGGCACCGCCGCGGTACCCGAGCGGCTGCTCGCCGAGGCCACCCGGCTCTTCGCCGAGCGCGGCTACGACCGCACCTCCGTCCAGGAGATCGTGGAGGCCGCCGGAGTCACCAAGGGCGCGCTCTACCACTACTTCGGCTCCAAGGACGATCTGCTGCACGAGATCTACGGCCGGGTGCTGCGGCTCCAGACCGAACGTCTCGACGCCATCGCCGCCCGCGACACCGCCGTGCCCGACCGGCTCGCCGAGGCCGCCGCCGACGTCGTCGTCACCAGCATCCAGAACCTGGACGACACCAAGATCTTCTTCCGCTCCATCCACCAGCTCGCCCCGGAGAAGCAGAAGGCGGTGCGTGCCGAGCGCCGCCGCTACCACGAGAAGTTCCGCTCCCTGATCGAGGAGGGCCAGCGCGGCGGCCACTTCCGCGCCGACCTGCGGCCCGACCTCGTGGTCGACTTCTTCTTCGGCTCCGTGCACCACCTCGGCACCTGGTACCACGCGGAGGGCCCGCTCTCCGCCGAGCAGGTCGCCACCGAATTCTCCGACCTGCTGCTGCACTCGGTGCGGCGGCACTGACCCGCTGGGAGCTTTGACGTGAAGGCATGGCGCGTGCACGAGAACGGCGAGCCGCGCGAGGCGATGCGCCTCGACGAGGTCCCCACCCCCGAGCCGGGTCCCGGCGAGGTGCTGCTGCGGGTACGCGCCGCCGGGGTCAACTTCCCCGACGCGATGCTCTGCCGGGGCACCTACCAGATCCGGCCGCCGCTGCCGTTCACGCCCGGCGTGGAATTCTGCGGCGAGGTCGTCGCCGTCGGTGAAGGGGTCACGGACCTGGACACCGGCGCCCGCGTCATCACGCCCGCCGCCCTGCCGCGCGGCGCCTTCGCCGAATACGCCGTCGTCCCCGCCGCCGGGGTGCTGCCCGCGCCCGAGGCCCTGGACGACGCCGAGGCCGCCGCCCTCCACATCGGCTACCAGACCGGCTGGTTCGCCCTGCACCGCCGCGCCGCCCTCAGGCCCGGCGAGACCCTGCTCGTGCACGCCGCCGCGGGCGGTGTCGGCAGCGCCGCCGTCCAGCTCGGCAAGGCCGCGGGCGCCACCGTCATCGGTGTCGTCGGCGGCCCCGACAAGGCGAAGGCCGCCCGTGAGCTCGGCGCCGACATCGTCGTGGACCGGCACGCGGAGGACTTCGTCGCGGTCGTCAAGGAAGCCACCGCCGGGCGCGGTGCCAACGTCGTCTTCGACCCCGTCGGCGGCGACTCCTACACCAAGTCCACCAAGTGCGTCGCCTTCGAAGGGCGCATCGTCGTCGTCGGCTTCGCCGGCGGCACCGTCCCCGCGCCCGCGCTCAGCCACGCCCTCGTCAAGAACTACGCCATCCTCGGTCTCCACTGGGGGCTCTACAACACCCACGATCCGGTGGCGGTCCGCCAGGCCCACGAGGCGCTCTGCGAGCTGGCGGCTTCCGGGGCCGTCCGTCCCCTCGTGAGCGAGCGGGTGGCTTTCGACGGCGCCGCCGAGGCCGTTCAACGCGTCGCGGACGGCACGACGATCGGCCGGCTGGTCGTCCAGCCGTAACGCCCTCAGCGCCCCTGAAAAGACCGGCGCGCCGCCCACCGCGGAGGTACCCCTCCGCGGTGGGCCGCTCAAGACACCGGCGTATCGCCCAGCGCGGGCGCGGTCCCCTTACGGGGTCAGGTACTTCTTCAGCTCGCGGCGGGCGAGCGAGCGCTTGTGGACCTCGTCGGGTCCGTCCGCGAGCCGCAGGCTACGGGCGGCGGCGAAGAGTTGGGACAGGGGGAAGTCCTGGCTGACGCCGCCGGCGCCGTGGACCTGGATGGCGCGGTCGACGATGCGCTGGACGGCGACGGGGGTGGCGATCTTGATGGACTGGATCTCGGTGTGGGCGCCCTGATTGCCGACGGTGTCCATGAGCCAGGCCGTCTTGAGGACGAGGAGCCGCAACTGCTCGATCTCGACGCGGGCTTCGGCGATCCACTCCTGGACCACGCCCTGGGCGGCGAGCGGCTTGCCGAAGGCGACACGGGAGGCGGCGCGGCGGCACATGAGTTCAAGCGCGCGCTCGGCCATGCCGATCAGCCGCATGCAGTGGTGGATGCGGCCGGGGCCGAGCCGGGCCTGGGCGATGGCGAAGCCGCCGCCCTCCTCGCCGATCAGATTCCCGGCGGGCACGCGCACGTCGTGGAAGACGATCTCGGCGTGACCGCCGTGGTCGCCGTCGTCGAAGCCGAACACCCGCATGCCGCGCCGTACTTCGATGCCGGGGGTGTCGCGCGGCACGAGGATCTGGCTCTGCTGGCGGTGCCGTTCTGCGTCCGGGTCGGTCTTGCCCATGACGATGAAGACCGCGCACTTGGGGTTCATCGCCCCGGAGATGTACCACTTGCGGCCGTTGATCACGTACGAGTCGCCGTCCCGTACGATCCGCGTCTCGATGTTGGTGGCGTCGGAGGAGGCGACGTCCGGCTCGGTCATCGCGAAGGCGGACCTGATCTCCCCGGCGAGCAGCGGCTCCAGCCACTCCTTGCGCTGGGCGGGGGTGCCGAATTCGCTGAGGACTTCCATGTTGCCGGTGTCGGGAGCGGCGCAGTTGAGGGCGGGCGGGGCCAAGTGGGGGCTGCGGCCGGTGAGTTCGGCGAGCGGCGCGTACTGGAGATTGGTCAGTCCCGCGCCGTGCTCGCCGGGCAGGAAGAGATTCCACAGGCCCTGCCGCCTGGCCTCGGCCTTGAGGTCCTCCACCACGGGCGGCGCGGTCCACCGGTCGTCCCCCGTGGCCTCGGCGCGCTGCTCGGCGAAGACCGGCTCGGCGGGGTAGACGTGCTCGTCGAGGAACGCGGTCAGCCGCGACCGCAGTTCCTCGGTACGGGTGTCGAAGGCGAATTCCATGGCTGCTCAGCCTTCCTTCCGGGGGGAGTCCTGCGAGGGGCGCGGCCGGCCCTGCCGCTCGGCGTGCCGCCGGAGCCGGTCGAGGCCGCGTTCGACGAAGTGGGGGACGATGCCGCCGATCCGGTCGAATCCGGCGCCGATCGTCTGCCCGAGGGTGTAGCGGTAGTGGATGCCCTCGGAGATGACGGCGAGCTTGTAGCAGGCGAAGGCCGTGTACCAGTCGACGGTCGACACGTCGCGGCCGGACCGCTCGGCGTACCGCTGGAGGAGTTCCGCCTCCGAGGGGTGGCCGGGCGCGCCGCCCGCCGCCTGGATGGGGAAGTCGGAGGCGATCTGCGGCTCGCTGTAGACCAGCAGCAGCCCGAGGTCGGTGAGCGGGTCGCCGAGGGTGGACATCTCCCAGTCCAGGACGGCGGTGAGCCGGTCGGCGGTGTCCACCAGGACGTTGTCCAGCTTGTAGTCGCCGTGGATGACGGCGCCGCCGGGGGAGTCGGGCAGGGCCGCGCCGAGCGCGGCGTGCAGCGCGTCGATGCCGGGCAGTTCACGGCTGCGGGAGGCGTCGAGCTGCTTGCCCCAGCGGCGCAACTGCCGTTCCAGATAGCCCTCGGGGCGGCCGAAGTCGCCGAGGCCGACCGCCGCCGGGTCCACCGCGTGCAGGTCGACCAGCGTGTCGACCAGCGCGAGCACGACCTCGCGGGTCCGCTCGGCGCCCAGCTCCCTGAGCTGGCTCTCGGTGCGGAAGGGGGTGCCCTCGACGAATTCCATGACGTAGAACGGGGCGCCGATCACCTCGCCGTCCTCGCACAGCAGCACCGTGCCCGGCACCGGTACCGGGGTGGCGGCGAGCGCGCTGATCACCCGGTGCTCGCGCGTCATGTCGTGCGCGGTGGCCAGGACGTGCCCGAGCGGCGGCCTGCGGACGACCCATTCGGTGCCGCCGTCGGTGACCCAGTACGTGAGGTTGGACCGGCCGCCCTCGATGAGCTTGCCGCGCAGGCCGCCGCCGACCAGCCCCGGCCGCTCCCGGTCGAGATGGGCGCGCAGCCGGCCCAGATCGAGACCCGGGGGGTTGTCGGTATCGCTCATGCCGTCTCCTCGTCACCGTCGTGGCTTCAGAAATCGTACCGACCAGTCGGTATGTCGTCCAGCTCTTCGCTCTCCCCGTCGCGTCCCGTCCGTCACATCCGCGCTCGGGAGGCCGCATTGACGGCCGTGGTCACCGCACCTACGCTCTGGACTTATGGGTGAACGTAATTCACATATGCAGACAGTAGATCGCTCCGCCGGACTCGTGATCACCGAGGTGCGGCTGACCCCCATCCTCATCGCCGATCCGCCGCTGCTCAACACCCAGGGTGTCCACCAGCCCTACACGCCCCGCCTCATCATCGAGGTCGTCACCGCCGACGGTACGGCCGGGGTGGGCGAGACCTACGGCGACACCCGCTATCTCGACCTCGCCGCGCCCCTGGCCCGCGCGCTGCCCGGCCACACGGTCAGCGATCTGAACGGGCTGTTCACCCTCGCGGAAGAGGTCTGCGGCGACCCCGCCGACGTCTCCGACTCCGTCGACGTCGGCGGGCTGCGCGGTGTGCAGACCGCCGACAAGCTGCGGCTGTCGGTCATCTCCGGCTTCGAGGTGGCCTGCCTCGACGCCCTCGGCAAGCACCTCGGCCTGCCGGTGCACGCGCTGCTCGGCGGCAAGGTCCGCGACGCCGTCGACTACAGCGCCTACCTCTTCTACCGGCTCGCCGCCCACCCCGAGGGGCAGGGCGAGGCCGACGACTGGGGTCCCGCCCTCGACCCGGAAGGCGTCGTCGCCCAGGCCCGCCGCTTCGCCGACACGTACGGCTTCGGCTCCTTCAAGCTCAAGGGCGGTGTCTTCCCGCCCGACGAGGAGATCGCCGCCGTACGCGCCCTGGCCGCCGCCTTCCCCGGCCGGCCGCTGCGCCTCGACCCCAACGGCGCCTGGTCGGTGGAGACCTCGCTGTACGTGGCCCGCGAGCTGGGCGAGGTGCTGGAGTACCTGGAGGACCCGGCCAGCACCACCGACCGCATGGCCCGGGTCGCGAGCGGCACCTCCGTGCCGCTGGCGACCAACATGTGCGTGACGACCTTCGCCGAGATCCAGGACGCCTTCACGCGCGGCGCCGTCCAGGTGGTGCTCTCCGACCACCACTACTGGGGCGGCCTGCGCAACACGCAGCAACTCGCCGCGATCTGCCGGACGTTCGGCGTGGGCCTGTCCATGCATTCCAACACCCACCTCGGCATCAGCCTCGCCGCCATGACCCATGTCGCGGCCACCGTGCCCAACCTCGACTACGCCTGCGACTCGCACTACCCGTGGCAGACCGAGGACGTCATCACCCGCCGCCATGTCTTCGAGGACGGCCGCCTCGCCGTCAGCGACCTCCCCGGCCTCGGCGTCGAACTCGACCAGGACGCGCTCAAGGCGCTGCACCAGCGCTGGCTCGACGACGACGGGGCCATGCGCGACCGCGACGACGCCGCCGCGATGCGCAAGGCGGACCCGGACTGGCGGACGCCGCCCGTGCCGCGCTGGTGACACACGCGTGTGGGGCGGCGGACCGTACGGCCCGCCGCCCCACACGCCTCACGACGTCAGCGCCTCACAGCACCAGCGACAGCAGCATGACGAAGCCCAGCGCCACCACCGAGATCACCGTCTCCATCACCGACCAGGTCTTGAGGGTCTGCGGGACGTCCATCCCGAAGTACTCCTTCACCAGCCAGAATCCGGCGTCGTTGACGTGCGAGAAGAACAGCGAACCGGCGCCCACCGACAGCACCAGCAGCGCGGTGTGCGAGGACGACATGCCCTCGGCGAGCGGCGCGACGAGACCGGCGGCCGAGATGATCGCCACCGTCGCGGAACCGGTCGCGACCCGGATCAGCACCGCGATCAGCCAGGCGAGCAGCAGCGCCGAGATGTGCCAGCTCTTGGACCAGTCGAGGATCATCTGACCGACCCCGCAGTCGATCAGGGTCTGCTTGAAGCCGCCGCCCGCGCCGACGATCAGCAGGATGCCCGCGATCGGGCCGAGCGAGGCGTCCACGGTCGAGGAGATGCGGTCCTTGCTGAAGCCCGCGGCCCGCCCGAGGGTGAACATCGCCACGATCACCGCGGCCAGCAGCGCCACCAGCGGCGTACCGATGACGTCGAAGATCCGGTACGTCAGGCTGCTCTGGTCGTCCACGATCACGTCGACCAGGGCCTTGGCCAGCATCAGCACCACCGGCAGCAGCATCGTGCAGGTCGTCGCGGCGAAGCTCGGCCGCCGCTCCAGGTCGTCGGAGGCGCGCGCGGGCGTCATCCGCTCCGGCGGCGTCACGTCCACCCAGCCCGCGGCCACCCGGCCGAAGAGCGGACCCGCGATGGCGAGCGTGGGTATCGCGACCAGCACGCCGAGCGCGAGCGTGATGCCCATGTCGGCGTGGATGGCGCCGATCGCGGCCAGCGGGCCGGGGTGCGGCGGCACCAGACCGTGCATCACCGACAGACCGGCCAGCGCCGGGATGCCCAGCCGGATCAGCGACTGGCCGCTGCGCTTGGCGACCAGCAGCACCACCGGGATGAGGATCACGATGCCGATCTCGAAGAAGAGCGGCAGGCCGACCAGACCCGCGATCAGGGCCATCGCCCACGGCAGCCGTTTCTCGCTGGTACGGGCCAGGATCGTGTCGACGATCTGGTCCGCGCCGCCGGAGTCGGCGAGCAGTTTGCCGAGTATCGCGCCGAGCGCGATCAGGGTGCCGACGCTCGCCACGGTCGAGCCGAGGCCGGTCGAGAAACTGGTGATCGTCTTGGCCAGCGGCGCGCCCGCGACGGAGCCGAGCACACCGGAGCCGATGGTCAGGGCGAGGAAGGCGTGCACCTTCCAGCGGGTGATCAGCAGCACGATGACGGCGATACCGGCCAGGGCGGCCAGTGCCAGGCGGGTGTTGCCCGCGTCGGTGATCGGGGACGGATCGGCGGCCAGCAGCTCCACGCTGAGTGCGGACACGGAGGACTCCAGGGGGAAGGACGGGGACAGGGGAGAGGGGGTTCGAACGGGTGGGGCGGGTCAGTCCGGCGACGTCAGCGGGGTACGGCGGCGAGCGCGCGGTCCGCGATCTCCCGCGGCCCGCCCTCGATCGTCACGACCGCGCCCGCCTCGTCCGGCTCCAGCGGCTCCAGCGTCGCGAACTGCGAGCGCAGCAACTCGGACGGCATGAAGTGCTGCATCCGCGCGGCCAGCCGGGAGGCGATCAGCTCCGGGGACCCGTCCAGGTGCAGGAAGAACAGGTCGGGCGCGCTCTGACGCAGGTGGTCGCGGTAGCGGCGGCGCAGGGCGGAACAGCTCACCACCCCGCCCTTGCCCTCGCGTTGCGCGATCCACGCGCCGATGGCGTCCAGCCAGGGCGCCCGGTCGGCGTCGTCCAGCGGGTGACCGGCCGACATCTTGGCGATGTTGGCCGCCGGGTGGAAGTCGTCGGCCTCGGCGTACGGGACGCTCAGCCGATCCGCCAGCAGGCCGCCGACGGTCGACTTGCCCGAACCGGAGACCCCCATCACGACGACGACGGGGGAGTGCGGTGGGCGCGGGGAGCTGGTCATGCGCTCGAACCTCCTTGTGCAAGCGGTCGGGGACACTCAACGCCATAGGTACTACTTATTCAAGAGTCTGTGATGTAAAAGTCACATGACTGTGCTGCCGCATAAGCTGTCCTCATGCCTCAGCAGGAAGCACCGCGGGACGACGCCGGGGGTCTGCACGCCCGTGTTCTGGCCGAACTCGGCCCCGCCATCGCCTCGGGCGACTACCCGCCGGGGACGGTTCTGCGCATCGACGAACTGGAATCGCGCTACGGCGTCTCGCGCACCGTCGTCCGCGAGGCGGTCCGGGTGCTGGAGGCGATGCACCTCGTGGAGTCCCGCCGCCGCGTCGGCGTCACCGTGCTGCGCAGCGAGGAGTGGAACGTCTTCGACCCGGCCGTCATCCGCTGGCGCCTGGCCGGCGCCGACCGCCCCCGCCAACTGCGCTCCCTCACCACCTTGCGCACCGCCGTCGAACCGGTCGCCGCGGGACTCGCCGCGACCGCCGCCGATCCCGCCCAGTGCCGCGAACTCACCGTGCTGGCCGCCGAGATGGCCGCCGCCGCCCGCGCCGCCGACCTCGACGCGTACCTCGTGCACGACGTCGCCTTCCACCGCGTCGTCCTCGACGCCTCGGGCAACGAGATGTTCGCCCGCCTCGGGGACGTCGTCGCCGAAGTCCTCACCGGCCGCACCGAACACCATGTGATGTTCGCCGAGCCCGACCCCGCCGCCGTCACCCTCCACGTTCGCGTCGCCGAGGCGATCCGCTCCCGCGAGGCCGCCGCCGCCGAGGACCTGATGCGCGAGATCTGCGTGGGCGCCCTGCACGAGCTGGACATCCTGGCGCCCTGAAAATCCGTTTACCCGCACGGCCCGGCAGTGCTGCACTAATACGCGTGACCGCTCGTCAACCCGCCCCGCCGCAGCCCTTCCGCTGGGCGCTGTCCTCGTACGAGGGCCGCCCGCCGGACCGCCTCGGCACGCTCGCGGACGGCTCGGAACCCGTACGGCTGTGGCACCTTCCGGCGCTCACACAGTGCACGGGCAAGGTGCTGGCCCGCTCCCGCGCCGCCGACCTCCGCTTCGTCGGCCGCTCGCTGGACAGCATGTACGACCTGCTCACCGGCGCGCTGGAACACGCGGACCGCCCTGGCGGACTCCTGCGGCTCCCCCTGTCGATCCGCCGCTCCGCCCGTCTCCCGCAGCCCCAGCGGGAGCGCTTGCGCGAGCACCTGGCCGCGGCGGGCCTCGAACCGCGCGCCCTGGCCCGCCGCAAGCGCCCGCTGGCCGTGGTCGACGTGGTCCACAGCGGCTCCACCTTCGACGCGCTCCACCGCGAACTGGCCGCGTGGATCGCCGAGAGCCGCGAACCCTGGTCGGTGATCCGCCGCAAGCTGCGCTACGTCGGGGTGACGCCCCGCGGCAAGAGCGGCCCGAACGCCGACCGCTGGCAGCAGTCGCCCGATTCCGCCCGCTGGGTGCGGACGCTGCCCGCGGGACACGTGGTCAACGTGTCGCTGCCCTGGCCCGAATGGGGCTGGTACGGCAATGCGCAGCCCAAGCTCAACGGCACCTTTCCGCCGAGCCGCTGGTTCGACGAGGACGCGGACACACCCTGGTACCACCAGGCGCTCCCGCAGGCGCTGGCCGAGTCGCTGGCGCTGGTGGAGGCCGGCCGAAGCCGTACCGTGCGGGACGGACTCGTGCGGACCGTCGCGGGCGAGCCGGGCTTCGCCGACCGGGAGGTCCGGGCGCTGGTGAGCGTGCTGCGACGACGCTGAGGGGCGCGGCGGGCGCGCCTCACCACAGCTGGGCGCTTCACCACACGAGGGCGCGCGTCACCACAGCAGGGCGCCTCACCACATCAGGGCGCGCCTCACCACACCAGCGCCGCGCCGAACACCGCGAGCGCCACCGTGCAGCCCACCACCGCGACGGCGGCGCCCGGTGCCATGACCGCCGGGTGCGGCGCGCCGCCGAGCTGCTGAATCCTGCGGTGCGCCAGCCGGAGGAAGGCCAGGAACGCGAGCGCGGTCAGACCGATGGCCACCGCGGGGAGCGCCCCGCCCTCGTGGTGCAGCACCTGCCGCCCGGCCAGCACGGCCGTCACCGCGCAGGACAGCGTCGTACGCCGCCACGCCAGCCGCGTTCGTTCCGGCTGGAGCCCCGGATCCCGGTCGTCACCGGGTCGGCCGCCGACTCCCGACGGCCCGCCGTCCTGGCGGTCGTGGCTCATCCGGCCCAGCCGAAGAGCACCACGCACACCATCGCGACGGCGATCACCGCGATGGCGACCGCGAGCAGCGCGGGGAAGCGGGAGACGGGCAGGTCGGCGCCGCGGCGCATGGCGCGTTCGCAGCGGGCCCAGTGGTTGACCGCGCGCAGCGTGCAGGCGACGCCACCGGCCAGCAGGACGAGCGCCAGCGAGACCCGTACCCAGTGCGCGAGGTGGTCGGTGAGGAACTGGTCGACGGCGAAACCGCCGCCGATCAGGGCGAGCGCGGTGCGGATCCAGGCGAGGAAGGTCCGCTCGTTGGCCAGCGAGAAGCGGTAGTCGGGGGTCGTGCCCTCGTCCCGCACGCGGGCGGGGGCGAACCACAGACGTACGGAATCCCGCGCGGCACGCAGCCGCGCGGGCAGCTCCTGGGCGAAAGCGCTCACGTGTCCACACTAACGACCAGGTCGGAAGCGGGCGCGGGCGGTCACTTCCGGCGGGAGACCGCCGCGATGATCACGGCGAGCACCGCGGCCAGCAGCACCACGCCGACCACGGCGATCACCACATGGCCTGCGGAGCCGCCGCCACCGTCCTGCGGTGGCGCGACGTCAGCGAGCAGCATCGGAGGACTCCTTCCTTCCGTCGGTCGCACGCGCGTCGGTCGCGCTCCCTTCGGTCGCGCCCATTGCGGGCGGGCTCTTCTCGGGCGGCCTCTCTTCGGTCGCGCTCGTCCCGGTCGGCCTCGTCCCGGTCGGCCTCGTCCCGGTCAGGTCCGCCCCGGCCGCCCGGCCCCGCTCCCCGAGCCCCAGCACCAGCATCAGCAGCACCGGGAACTCCAGATACGCGTGGTAGCTGGCCACCGCCGCGTACAGCGACCTGCCCCGCGTGTAGTCGCTGACGAACAGCACCGACAGGGCCGCCGCCCCGCCGAGCCCCAGCGCCCAGGCCCGGACACCGCGCAGCACGGGCGCGCGGCGCTCGAACGCCGCGGTCGCGTCCGGCGCGTACCGCGGCATGAACCACACCCACACCACGTAATGCATGGTCTGGAGGAAGGCGAAGACCGCGACGAAGCGCAGCCCGGCGTGCGTGTGCTGCCAGGCGGGCGGGGTGTACGACAGCGCCAGCCGGTCCGTCCAGCCCGAGCCCGCGCCGAGCAGCCCGTCGAGGGCGCCGGACAGCAGCAGCGCGGGGACCACCAGCACCCACCCGCACTGCACCGCCCGGAAGGCGGCACGGCCGCGCGGCATGGCGCGCGACCACTCCCACAAGAAGAGCAGCGGCACCACATTGTGCAGATGGGCCAGCACCACGAAGTGGTAGGCGGGGAAAGCCAGCGACGCCATGGCGGCGCCCGCCAGCAGCGCGCAGGAGGCGGCCAGCGGTACGGGCCTGGTCCGCAGCGCGTGCACGCAGGCCGCGGCGAGCAGCACGTACGCGAGCAGGATCTCGGCGGTACGGGTGCCCGAGGACGGCGGCAGCAGGCGGCACACGACGATGCCGGTGATGAGCGCGCCCAGCAGCCGCAGGAACGGGCCGTGCAGGACGCCTTCGAACCGGCCGGTCACGTACCGCAGTTCGAGCACATTGTGCAGAATGCCGAAGACCGCGAGGCCCACCACGGCCGTGCCCGCGGGCAGCCGCAGCGAGACGGCGAGCGCCACCGCCGCCGCCAGGACGAAACCGGCGACCGGCAGCGTACGCCCCGCGCGTCCCGTATCGGCCGTGCCCGTATCGCCCGTGCCCGCACCGCCCACCAGGGGCGCCCCCACCGCGCTGGCCACTCGTCCCCTCCCCGTGGCACGATCCGCCCGTGCCGTATCCGCTGGCCCTCGCCCTGACCCTGCTCGTCGAGGTGCCCTGCTACGTCGCGGCGGTCACCGCGGCGTCCGCCGTCCGACCGACGCGGACCGCTCTCGCGGCCGTCATGGTCAACTGTGTGACGCACCCGCCGCTGTGGTGGTTCCTGCGGCAGACGCACGGCGCCGCGTACTGGCCCGCCTTCGCCGTCGCCGAGAGCGCGGTCTGCCTCGTGGAGGGTCTGCTGCTCGGCCGACTGCTGCGGCTGCGGGGCCCGTTGCCGTACGCGGCCTCGGTCGCCGCCAACTGCGCCTCGGTCATCGCCGGTCTCCTGGTCGCGGGTTGAGCCGCCGGGCGGTCAACTCCCGTGCGTCGCACGCCATTCGAGCAGCCTGCGGTAGCCGTCGAGGCCGTCCGGCACCCACTCCCACTCGGTGAGCCTGGCGGCCAGCTCCTCCTCGGTGAGGAAGGTGTGCCAGGCCACCTCCTCGGCCTGCGGGGCGACCGGCAGTGTGCACCGCACCTGGTAGACCGACGACCACCACGTCCGCGGCCCGTCCTCGTAGAGGAATCGGAACAGCGGCTCGGGGCGCGGCAGTCCGCTCACCCCCAGTTCCTCCTCCGCCTCGCGCAGCGCCGCCTCCTCGTAGGACTCGCCCGCGCCGACGACACCGCCGACGAACATGTCGTAGAGGGAGGGGAAGACCAGCTTCTCCGTGGTGCGGCGGTGCACGAAGATCCGGTCCTCGGCGTCCCTGGCCAGGATGAAGACGCAGCGGTGCCGCAGGCCCTTGGCGTACGCCTCGCCGCGCGGCGACCTGCCGACGACCCGGTCGTGCTCGTCCACGATGTCGATGATCTCGTCGGCGGACAGCGGGGGTCGCGGTGTGGGCTCGTTCATGGAGCCGATTCAACCACCGGCCGCCGGACCCGCCCCGGGCGCGCCCCCTGGTGGTCTTGCGCGGCGCGGACACCGGCAAGATGATCGTCCCGGTTCGGTGAGACGGGGGAGTGACGGGAGTGTGGGATGACGGCACACCAGGCGCCCCGGGTACCGCAGGCGCCCCAGACGCGACAGGACCGGCGGGCACCGCGGGCGCAGCGGGAGCGCGGGGCGCCGCTGCGGATCGCGAACTGCTCCGGCTACTACGGTGACCGGCTGTCGGCCGCCCGCGAGATGGTCGAGGGCGGCCCCATCGACGTCCTCACCGGCGACTACCTGGCCGAACTGACCATGCTGCTGCTGTGGAAGGCGCGGCAGCGCGACCCGGACGGCGGCTACGCGGTCTCCTTCCTCGCCCAGATGCGCGAGGTGCTCGGCACCTGCCTGGAGCGCGGCATCAAGATCGTCGTCAACGCGGGCGGCCTCAACCCGGCGGGACTGGCCGCCAAACTCGCCGAGTTGGCCGCGGTCGGCGGCCTGCACCCGTCCGTGGCGTACGTCGAGGGCGACGACCTGCTGGACCGGCTGCCCGAACTCCAGTCCCGCGGCCACGACTTCGCGCACCTGGCCACCGGCCGCCCGCTGGCGGGCTCCGGCGTCGAGCCGGTCACCGCCAACGCGTACCTCGGCGGCTGGGGCATCGCGCAGGCGCTGCGCGGCGGCGCCGACGTGGTGATCTGCGGCCGGGTCACCGACGCCTCGCTGGTCGTCGGGCCCGCCGCCTGGGCCTTCGAGTGGGCGCTCGACGACTGGGACCGGCTGGCGGGCGCCGTCACCGCGGGCCACATCATCGAGTGCGGCACCCAGGCCACCGGCGGCAACTACTCCTTCTTCACCGAGATCCCCGACCCGGTGCACCCCGGCTTCCCGATCGCCGAGATCCACGCCGACGGCTCCAGCGTCATCACCAAGCACCCCGGCACCGGCGGCGCCGTCACCATCGGCACCGTCACCGCCCAACTCCTGTACGAGATCGGCGGACCCGGCTACCTCAACACCGACGTCGTGGCCCGCTTCGACACCGTCCGGCTCATCCAGCAGGGCCCCGACCGGGTCTCCGTCGGCCCGGTCGCGGGCGAGCCCGCGCCCGACACCCTCAAGGTCTGCCTCAACCACCGCGGCGGCTACCGCAATTCCGCTACCTTCGTGCTCACCGGCCTCGACCTCGACGCGAAGGCGGACTTCGCCGAGGCCACCCTGCGCGACGCGACCGGCGGGCCGGGCCGCTTCGCCGGGTACGACCTGCGGCGCGAACACGGCGGCGAGGCCGACCGGTTGACGCTCACCGTCAAGGACCCGGACCTCGACACCGTCGGCCGCGGCTTCTTCACCGACGTCGCGGGCTCCGCGCTGGCCGGCTACCCCGGGCTCTACCTGGAGCACGCCTCGCCGCGCCCCACCGAGTACGGCGTGTACTGGCCCGCGCTGGTGGCCGCCGACGAGGTCACCGCCGTGACCGTGCTCGCCGACGGCACCCGGCTGCCCGTACCGCGCCCGCCGCACGGCGCCACCGACCTCCGCGAGGGACGGCCGGCTCCGGTGCCCGACTCCGGCCCCGTACCGCCGCCGCTGGTGTCGCCGGTCACCGGACCCGCGCCCCGCCAGGCGCGGACCGGGCCGCCCGAGCCCTTCGGCCGGACGGTACGGCTGCCGCTCGGGACCGTCGTCGGGGCGCGCTCGGGGGACAAGGGCGGCGACGCGAACGTCGGGCTGTGGGCACGGGACGACGAGGGGTACGCGTGGCTGCGCGCGTATCTGGACGTACCCCGGCTGCGGGCCCTGCTGCCGGAGACCGCGACGCTGCCGGTGAGCCGCTGGGAACTGCCGAATCTGCGCGCGGTGAACTTCGTCGTGCACGGGCTGCTCGGCGACGGCGTCGCCGCTTCCACCAGGGCCGATCCGCAGGCCAAGGCGCTGGGGGAGCGGCTTCGGGGATGCCTCGCGGACGTGCCGGAAAAGCTGGTGGATCTTTTGCAGAGCCAGTACACGCCGTTGCCCAAGAGGTGACATTCGTGGAGTCATGATGGGAATCGTCCGAGGGCGACGGGCCCGCGGGGGTAGTGAAGGGCGGTCCCCATGGACGGCGACATCCTGCGCAAGGCGATCTTTCTGCTGCGTGAGTGCCACGAGTCGGAGCAGCAGGTCGTGACCAGGCTCAAGGACTACTTCCCCGGCCTGACGCTCGGCGACCGGGAGATGTACGTCAGCGAGGCCCGCGACCTCGTGCACGGCATCCACCCCGCCCACTCCGCGCCGCCCGCCCGGTAACCGCCCGCCCGGCCCCTGGCCTCGGGACTCCTGCCGCCCGGGGCCGACGGACCCCCTAACCCGCGCGACCGCCCGGTCCCCTCCTCGCTTCGGGCGGTCGCGCGCGGCATGATCGGCACCATGAGCAATCTCGACACGACGCCCGCCGCCACCCGCTGCGGCGGGCGCGCCGACGTCTCCGCCGCCCCGGTCCGCGACCTGCTCGCCGGCCGCACCGTCCAGCTCGGCGAGAGCACCGAGGTACGGCGGCTGCTCCCCAACCTCGGGCGGCGCATGGTCGGCGCTTGGTGCTTTGTTGACCATTACGGGCCCGACGACATCGCCGACGAGCCCGGCATGCAGGTGCCGCCCCATCCGCACATGGGCTTGCAGACCGTCAGCTGGCTGCACGACGGCGAGGTCCTGCACCGCGACAGCCTCGGCAGCCTCCAGACGGTGCGCCCCCGCGAGCTGGGCCTGATGACCTCGGGCCGGGCCATCGCCCACTCCGAGGAATCACCGCGCGACCACGCCCGCTACCTGCACGGCGCCCAGCTCTGGGTCGCCCTGCCCGACGCCACCCGCGACACCGCGCCCTCCTTCGAGCACCACCCCGTACTCCCCGAGGTCACCGGCGGCGGCGGACTCCACGCCACCGTCATCCTCGGCGACCTCGACGGCGCCGCCTCGCCCGGCACGATCCACACCCCGCTCGTCGGCGCCGACCTCACCCTCGCCGCCGGTACCGACGCCCGGCTCCCGCTCGACCCCGACTTCGAGTACGCCGTCCTCACCATGTCCGGCGAATCCCACGTCGACGGCGTCCCCCTCACCCCCGGCTCCCTGCTCTACCTCGGCTGCGGCCGCCGCGAACTCCCCCTGCGCGCCGACACCCCCGCCTCCCTCATGCTGCTGGGCGGCGAGCCCTTCGCCGAACGCATCATCATGTGGTGGAACTTCGTCGCCCGCACCAGCGAGGAGATCACCGAGGCCCGTACCGCCTGGCAGTCCGCCACCCGCTTCGGCGACGTCCACGGCTACGACGGCGAGCGCCTGTCCGCCCCCGCCCTCCCGCCGGGCCCGCTGAAAGCGCGCGGCCGGGAGCGCTGACCGGGCGGAGGCGCGGCGGGGAACGGCACAGGGCCCCTGGGCGGCGGGGGCGCGCCGGGCAGGGGCCCTGGGGGGACCGGGGGGTCAGGACGCGGAGTGGTCCTGGGCCGCCTTCTGGACGTACTCGTCGGTGTACGTCTTCGACAGGTCGATCGTCTTGCCCTTCACTTTCGGGTCGACCGCGGTCAGGACGCGGAGCACCGTCTGCGGGGCGTCGGCCGGCATCTGGCCGGTCGGGTTGTACATGCCCATCTCGTTGGCCAGCGCCTGGACGTACTGGTCCTTGCCGCTGCCCGCGTAGAAGTCGGCCGGGACCTGCTCGGTGATCTCCGCGGCCGAGTGGGCCTCCATCCACTGGAGCGTCTGGTAGACGGCGTTGACCATCTTCTGGACGGTCTCCTTGTGGCTGTTGGCCCACGCCGTCTGGACGGTCAGCGCGGTGCCGGGGTACGGGCCGCCGAGCGCGGCCTTGGTGCCCGCCGCGGTGCGCATGTCCGCGATGATCGTCCCGAGCTGCTTCTTGAGCAGCGTCGAAATGGTCGGTTCGGTGGTGACACCCGCGTCGATCCGGTTGTGCTCGAAGGCCGCCACGAAGGTGGCACCGGCCGCCACCGCCACCAAGTGGGTGTCGGCCACCGCGATGTTGTTGTGGATCGCGAGGTACGAGGCGATGGTGGAACTGGCGGAACCGAGCGAGGTGACGCCGACGTTCTTGCCCTTGAGGTCCGCGGGCGACTTGATCGACGGCGCGTTCGTACGGGCCATCTCGACCATGCCGGGCGCCTGGAGGAGCTGGACGACCGCCTGGGTGTTCTTGCCCTTGAGCTGGAGCTTGAGGTTCGAGTCGTAGAAGCCGATCATGCCCTGGGCGTCACCCTTGAGCAGCGCGTCGGAGACCTGCGGCGTGCCCTGGAGGTTGGCGATCTTCACGTTCAGACCCTGCTTCGTGAAGTAGCCCATCCGCTGCGCCAGGATCAGCGGGAGGTAACTCTGGTTCGCCTGGTTCGACAGGGCGATCGTCACCGTCTCCAGCGACCCCGCGCTCGCCGCGTCGGTGGTCTTGTCGGACTTGCTGTCCGAGCAGGCCGTCACGCCTGTCGCCAGGACTACCGTCGCGGCTGCGAGAACGATCTTCTTGTGCCACATGTGCGTTGTCTTCTCCTCGGAAGCGGGTGGGTCGTGCGCCGTCTCGGGTCGTGCCGCGGGCCGCGAGTCGCCGCGGGGCGGTTGACCGTCGGGGGGATGGCGGAATGGGCGGGGAGGGCGGGAGTGCCGGAGGCGGCCCCGGTCCCGGCGGTGCTGTCGCCGGTCACGGCGGTCACGCCTGCGCTCCGGACTTCTGCGGACGCGGCTGCCAGCTCAGCAGCCACCGCTCCAGCAGCGAGATCAGTCCCTCGGCCGCCAGCGCGAACGCGGCGGTGATGACGAGTCCCGCGTAGACCCCGTTGGGATCGAAGTTGGCCTGCGCCTGGAAGATGAGCAGCCCGAGGCCCTGCTGCGCCCCGAGCAGTTCGCCCACGATCGCGCCGGTGATGGCGAAGCCGAAGGCCACGTGCAGGCTGGTGGTGATCCAGCTCAGCGCGGACGGGACGACCACGTGCAAGGTCACCCGGGTGTTGCTCGCGCCGAGGATGCGGGCGTTGGCGAGGAGATTGCGGTCCACCTCGCGGGCGCCCTGGAAGGCGTTGAAGAACACGCCGAAGAAGACCAGTACGGCGGCCAGCATGACCTTGGAGCTGATGCCGAGACCGAACCAGATCGCGAACACCGAGCCCAGCAGGATGCGCGGGATCGAGTTCAGGGTCTTGATGTAGGGGGCGAAGACATCGGCCAGGAAGCGCAGCCGGCCCAGCACGATGCCGAGGACGACACCCAGGGTGACCCCGATGCCGAAGCCCATCAGGGTCTCCTGCAACGTCACCCACACCTGGTCCCACAGCGGCCCCTGCGACGTACCGTCGCGCACCCAGCCCCACAGCTTCGAGCAGATGCCCGACGGCTTGCCGGAATAGAACGGGTCGACGACCTCCGTCGAGGCGAGCACCTGCCACAGGCCGATGAACGCGGCGAGGACGGCGGCCCTGACAACGTTGACCCACACGCGGCGCCTGGCCCGTTGTCGCCTGGCCAGCGCGGCGCGGGCCGCTCCGGCGTCGCTCTTCGGCGGTTCGGGTCGCGCGAGGATCTCGTCGGTCGCCGACCCGGTCGCGGTGTCGGTCTTCATAGGCTCATGCCTCTTCCGTACGGATGGTTCAGGCCGCCGATTCGGGCGCCACGGTCTCGGCCGACACGGTCTCGGGCCGCGCGGCCGTGCGGGAGTACGCGAGCTGCACCTCGTCCCGCAGCGCCTGCCAGACCCGTTCGTGGAGCTTGACGAATTCGGGAGTGTGCCGGATCTCGCGGGGATTGCGCGGCCGGGGGAGATCGATCTCGAACTCCTCCTTCACGGTGGCCGGTCCCGCCGTCAGCACCACGACCTTGTCGGCGAGCGAGATCGCCTCCTCCAGGTCGTGCGTGACGAACACGACCGAGGGCCGGGTCAGGTCCCAGAGCGAGAGCAGTTCGTCGGACATGATCTGACGGGTCTGCACATCGAGCCCGGAGAAGGGCTCGTCCATCAGCAGCACCCGCGGCTCGTTGATCATCGTCTGCGCGAGCGCCACCCTCTTGCGCATTCCGCCGGAGAGCTGGTGCGGGTGGTACCGCTCGAACCCGGCGAGGCCCACCCGGCGGATCCACTCGGCCGCGGCGGCGTGCGCCTCCTTGCGGGACGCGCCCCGGAAGCGCGGACCCGCCGCGACGTTGCCGATGACGGTCTTCCAGGGGAACACCGCGTCCGTCTGGAAGACGAACCCGACGTCCTTGCCAATGCCCTCCACCGGGCGCCCGTCGACGAGCACCTCACCGCTGTCCGGACGTTCCATGCCGGAGATCAACGAGAGAGTCGTCGATTTCCCGCATCCGGTGGGACCCACGACCGCGGTGAACTCTCCGGGCCTGACGGTGAAATCGATGTTGCGCAGGACGTCATGATTTCCGCCCTGCGGGGTACTGAAGGACTTGCACACGTCGCGCATCGCGATAGGCGATGTCGTCGGTTGCGGCGATTTGACTAGACCATTGCTGTGCCCGTGCTGGGATTCGCTTGCCACGCGAGTGAGGCTGCCAGAACCGACGGGCAGACACCAACCTCGTCGAACAAGGGTGCATTGACTTAAGCGTCCGGAGGCCGCTGACCTCACTCTCCGTCGACGTCGTTGTCCGGAGAAATTCCGTCTAGTGCCTCTTTCTCCCGACTATCCATAGTGGGTTAGACGCGGAGGGTTCTCCGGGGGTAGCTTCTGGCGAATGACGTTTCGCCATCTCGACATATCGCCTGAAACGCATCTTCCCGACCGGCTCGCACTGCGCATGCTCGTGGAGACTTTCCGGCCGGATGTGATGGACCGGCTCGTGGACAAAACCGAGCGCCGAGAGCGCCGCAGGCGTCTCCTGCCCGCACAGCTCATGATGTATTTCGTTCTGGCGATGTGGCTCTTCGGGGCCTCCTCTTATGAGGAGGTGCTCGCCAAACTCACCGGCGGTCTGCCCGAGATGTTCCCGGGCGCAGGCGTCGGCGGATCGGGCGACGTGGCCAGCGCGGCCGCCATCGCGCGGGCCCGCATGCGGCTCGGCGTCGAACCCCTCAAGGCGCTCTGCGGCCACCTCGCCGACGCCGCGGGCCACGGGACCCGGCTGGACGGCGAGCGGGTCTTCGTCTACGAGAGCGTCGCGATGGAAGTGCCGGACACCCCCGCGAACAGGGCAGGTTACGGCTCCCCCGACACCACGGCGCCCCGGTTGGACAAGCACCGGTCGCTCGACGTGTGGGTGTCCTCGCTCACCGACTGCCGGCTGCGCGTCTCGGCGGTCGCGGCCATCACGCCCCGGGCCGAGGAAGGCGCCGAGGGCCTGCTCGCGCAGTGGCCGGAAGACCTTCTCGACAAGCGGGCGCTGGTGGTCGGCGACGAGGAACTGATCCCGGTCGCGCTGTGGTCGGCGCTGGCCGAGACCGGCGCCGACCAGATCTGGCGCTCCGGCGGCCTCGGACCCGCCCCGTACTCACTGCCGGTGATGCGCGAACTCCCCGACGGCTCCTACCTGTCGGAACTGGCGACGGACGCCGGTCCCGGCGAAGGTCCGGGGCCGGGGACCGCGGTCCGGGTGGTGCCGTGCGGCGACCGCACGGCCGCGCGAGCCGCCGCCGCGGGACCGGTGCTGGGCGCTCCGCTGCTGGTCACCTCGGTACTCGACAGCACGGTGCCGGCCGACGAGATCAGGGCCCGCTACGAACAGGCGGCCGTCGCGAGCGGTGACGGGGTCGCCCACTTCGTCGAGCAGATCACCGGGCCACGGGTGCTATTACGGTCGAAAAGCCCTGAACTCGTGCAGCAGGAAATATATGCCCTCCTGTGCACCTATCATGCCGTCGGACACCTCGTATCGCCGCCGCTTTCGGTGGGTCCGATTTCGACCGATCCGACCACTGGACTGGGGGAGTGGGCGGCGGTGAGGCCACGTTAAGTCAGTAGCGCAACCCTTTGCTCCTGCGGGCACGCGTGTGCTGCAATAAAGTTCCCGCAGAGGGCGTGGAAGTGAACAGACACAAAGAGCCTCCGACCTGGTACGCAGTGGTATGCGGTCGGAGCCGAACGTCTCATCGCGGTGAACCGGATAATCAAGCGTCGCCGCGCCATGCGGCGGCGTTATGAGGGTTAAGGGTTAGTGAATGGAAGACCAGCGGTCTCACGGAGCCGGCAATCCGTTGACATGCGGGGACCGCTTGACACAGCACGATGCGGCGACGGCATGACGAGCGCGCGGAGACGGGGTCGCGCGCCCGCACCGAAATGGATCTCCCCCCTCACCGGGCTCGGCTCCAGGCTCTGGACCAAACGCAAGCTCGGTGACTGGCGGCTGCGCAATCGCATGCTGCTCCTCGTGCTCGTCCCGCTGATCGCGATCATTCCGCTGGCGGGCGTGCGCGTGTTCTCCGCGGTCGGCAACCTCCGGAGCGCGGCCCATATCCAAGGGCAGGCGCAACTCGCCCGACAGGTGTCCACGCTGGTCAGCGCGCTCGACGACGAACGCGACCTCACCCAGTTGGCACTCACCGGGTCGGGTACCGCCAAGGACGACAAGCTCGCGGCGGCGCAACAGGCCACCAACGCGCAGGTGAAGGCGTTCGGCCAGAGCCTGGACGAACACCGGAGCAGCGTCGACGCGCTGCCCGCCGCCGTACGCCTGATCGGCGTGCGCGCCGAGGCCCGGCTCGGTGACCTGACCCCGCTGCGCGCCTCGACCAAGGGCCTCGCCCACGGCGCCAACACGCCGACCTTCAGCGCCTACAGCACGATCATCGGCAATCTGCTGGACTTCAGCCAGCAGCTCGCGGCGGTCGGCTCCGACCACACGCTCGGCAGCCTGGTCACCACGCTCGCCTCGATCGAGCAGATCGAGCAGCAGACGTCGAGCGAACGCGGCTTCATCGTCGACGCGCTCGACCGCGGCTTCACACTGGAGCTCAAGGAGAACATCGAGCAGGCGCACTTCGAGACCGCCAACGGCACCTTCACGAACAACGCGTCGACCTCGCTGCTCAACCTGTACCAGTCGACGGTCAGCGGCGACAAAGTCGGCGCGGCCGACGGCACCATCCAGGTGGTCGCCACCGCCGCGCAGGAGGACATCCCGCTCGACAGCCTCGGCATCACCAAGGCCACCGCGTTCCAGCAGATCACCGACAAGCTCGACGCCGTACGCACCGTCGAACGGCAGACCGTGGCGGACCTCAACGACCGGTCCTCGCACCTGCTGTCGGCCGTGCGCACCCAGCTCTACCAGAACATCGCCATCATCGTCGCCGTGGTCGCGCTGTCCTTCCTCGGCGCGCTGATCCTGGCCAGGTCCGTGGTCCGGCCGCTGCGCCAACTGCGGGTGTCCGCACTGGACGTGGCCGACAACCGGCTGCCGGGCGCGGTCCGCCGACTGCGCGACGTGAACCCCTCGGAGACGGACCGGCCGGTACGGGTCGAGCCGATCGAGGTGCAGTCGCAGGACGAGGTCGGCCAGGTCGCGCGCGCCTTCGACCGCGTGCACTTCGAGGCGGTCCGGCTCGCCACCGAGCAGGCGCGGATGCGCTCCAACGTCAACGCGATCTTCACCAACCTCTCGCGGCGCAGTGAGAGCCTGGTGCTGCGCCAACTCCAGCTCATCGACGACCTGGAGAACAGCGAGCAGGACCCCGGCCAGCTCACCGCCCTGTTCCAGCTCGACCACCTCGCCACCCGCATGCGCCGCAACAACGAGAACCTGCTGGTGCTCGCGGGCGAGGAGCAGAGCCGCCGCTGGGACCAGCCGGTGTCGCTGTTCGACCTGGTCCGCGCCGCGACCGCCGAGGTCGAGCAGTACGAGCGCGTGGTGCTCTACGAACTGCCCGACGTGGCGGTGGTCGGACATGCCGCCACCGACGTCGTCCACCTGATGGCCGAGATCATCGAGAACGCCACGACGTTCTCCGGCCCCGAGACCCAGGTGCTGGTGGGCGCCAAGATGCTCACCGCGGGCGATGTGGTCCTGGACATCGCGGACGCGGGCATCGGCATCCGGCCAGAGGAGCTGGAGCGGATCAACCGGCGGCTCGCCGAGCCCCCGGTCCTCGATGTCGCGACCTCCCGCCGCATGGGCCTGTTCGTGGTCGGCCGGCTGGCGGCCAAGTACGGCATCCAGGTACGGCTGACCAGTACGGGCAGGACCGGCCTGAACGCGCTCATCCGGATCCCACTGACTTTGCTGGTGTCCGCGAGCGAGCTGGAGGTGGACGGCCCGCAGGTCTTCGACCAGTCGGCGCTGCGGCCCGGACCGTACGACACCGGCGAGATGGCCGGGCTGCCGGGCAGCGGGGTCGCGGCCGGACAGGCGGGCGACCCGCGCTTCGACGACCCCTACGGGCCCGCGGGCACGCCCTCGCGCGGCCGGTCGTACGACGACGTTCCGGCGGGCCGCCACTCCGGTCAGCCCGACGGCGGCTTCCCGTGGTTCCACGACCAGGAGGAGGGCGGCGGCCCCGACGGCGACTTCTCGTGGTTCGCCTCGGAAGAGGAGGAGGCCGAGGCGGTCGCACGCCTGGAAGGGCACGGGTCCGACCGGTTACCGATCTTCGACGCGATGAGGTCGCAGTGGCCGGCCGGGCAGGGACCGCAGCAGGCGCGGCCCCCGCAGGGGCACGTACGTCCGCAGGTCCCGCCGCAGCCGCAGGCGCTGCCCCACCAGCGGGTCCAGCCGCCGGTCCAGCGTCCGCAGCCCCTGCCGCAGCCCCAACCCCAGGCGCAGCTCCGGCCGCAGGCACAACCCCGCCCGCCGGCCCAGCCGCCGGGCAACCCCGGTCACCCCGCACCCTCGTGGGCCCGGCCGGGACCCGAGGACACGGGCGGCCAGGCGACCGGAGGCACGACCGCCCAGGGTCTGCCCCGGCGGGTGCCCCTGAACAACCTCTCGGCCGAGGCGCGGCCGCGCGGCCCGGTGCCGCAGCCGAACGCGGCGCCCACCGCCCCGCGCGCGGCGAACCTGATGAGGGATCGGCTGTCGAACTTCCACCAAGGGGTCAGACAGGGTAAGGATGGGTCCGACCGCGAGGGGCCCGGCCGGACGCCGGGCGGATCGGGTCCGCTATGAGCGGACTCACAGCTCCCACGACCTCCGTGTTTCCCGTGTTTCCCCTGTCCGTAGCGCCGTCGGACGACGTCCTCGGCAGCATAGGAAGCAGCTACACCCATGAGCGATCTGAGCAACGAAGCACAGAACCTGAACTGGCTCATCGCCAACTTCGTGAAGCAGGTGCCGGGAGTCGCGCACGCGGTCGTGATCTCCTCGGACGGCGTTCAACTCCTGGCCTCCGCGTCCCTGCCCAGGGACCGCGGCGAGCAACTCGCCGCGATGGCCTCGGGCCTGGCGAGTCTGACGCAGGGCGCGGCCCTGCTCTTCGAGGCCGGGGTGGTCACGCAGACCGTCGTCGACATGGAGAACGGATTCCTCTTCCTGATGTCGGTCAGCGACGGCTCCGTGCTGGTGGTGCTGGCCTCGCCGACCTGCGACATGAAGGTCGTCGGTTACGAGATGGCGTTGCTGGTCGAGCGGACCGGCGACGTCCTCACGCCCGACGTGCGCAGGGAACTGCAGAACGCGCTGGCCGGCTGAGGGCCGGCGCGATGGGCCGTCCGAATCACACCCGGAAGGATGTGCGTTCGTGAGTGGAGACCGAGACCGAAGGCGCAACTCGCCGTTCGTCCGTCCGTACGCCGTCACCCGCGGCCGGACGACGGCGCGGACCGACTTCGCGCTGGAGGCCCTGGTCGGTACGACCGCTCTCGCCTGGGAGAGCGGTGTGCGGTTCTTCCCCGAGCAGCAGGCGATCTGCCGGCTGTGCATGAACCTCACATCGGTGGCCGAGATCTCCGCGCTGATGAACATCCCGCTCGGCGTGACCCGCGTCCTGGTGGGCGACCTCGCCGAGAGCGGCTTCGTCATCGTCCAGCAGCCCACGTACGCCGAGGGCCGACCGGACGTCACGCTGCTGGAGCGGGTGCTCACCGGGCTGCGCGGCCTCTGAGGCCGCGCGGTCGCGGTACCCGAGGTCCGGTCCCGCGCCGGTCCTGCCCTGTTCCCGGCCGTACGACGGCCGCGCCCGACGACCTACGGAGTGCCGTGCCCGAACTGTCCAGCCTCGCCCTGTCCTTCGGGGCCGCGGCACGGGACTACGACCGCTACCGAGTGGGTCCCTCGGCCCGGATGCTCGACTGGCTGCTGCCCGCGGACTGCCCCTCGGTGCTCGACCTGGGCGCCGGGACCGGGCTGCTGACCCGGTGGCTCGCCGAACGGGTCGAGGACGTCGTGGCGGTCGAACCCGACGCGCGCATGCGGCGGGTGCTGACCGGCGTCTGCCCGCGGGCGACGGTGCTCCACGGGTTCGGCGAGCGCATTCCGCTGCCGGACGCGCGGGTCGCCGCGGTCACGGTGTCCTCGGCGTGGCACTGGATGGACCCGGCCCTCACGCTCCCCGAGATCGCCCGGGTGCTCACCCCGGGCGGCTCGCTCGGCATCCTCTACACCCGCCGCGACCGGCGGGTGCCCTGGGTGGACGTGCTGGACGCCTACGTCCACGACGAGATGGGCAACGACGACTGGATCGGCGACCTGATCCAGCGCATGTCCGACGGACCGTGGCTCCCCGACGGTGTCCCCTTCGCGCCGCCGCAGGCTCATGTCGTCACCTGGACGGCCGAGTTGACCGTCGAGGAGGTCGTCGCGATGTTCGCCACCTACAGCAGGTACATCGCCCTGCCGGACGGCCAGAAGCGCGAACTCGCGGACCTGATCGAGGCGAAGGTCCGCGAGACGGCCGAGATGCGGGACGGCCTGGTCGTGATGCCCATGATCTGCCACGGCTGGCGCACCCGCCTGACCGCCTCCTGATCCGGCGGGCGGTCAGTTCGCGCGGGGCTCCTCGGCCTCCGCCGGCCGGGTCGCGGTGGCGATGCCGATCCGGTTCCAGGCGTTGGTCGCCGCGACGGTCCAGATCAGGCGGGCCGTGGCTTCGGGGCCGAGGAGGGTGGTGACCTCGGCGTGGACGGCGGCCGGGACGGCACCGTCGGCGGGGCGGGTGAGGTGCCGCGCCAGGTCGAGGGCGGCGCGCTCGGCGGGCGTGAAGTCGGGGGAGTCGGGCCACTGGGGGAGAGCGGCGAGCTTGAGCGGAGGGTGGCCCGCCGCGAGGGCGGCGTCGTGGTGCAGGGCGGTGCAGTAGGCGCAGCCGTTCATCTGTGAGACGTGCAGGCTGACCAGTTCGGCGATCTCGGGAGCCAGGCCCTCGGCGGAGATCCGGGTCAGCTCGGTGAGCGCCTGGAGGGCGTCGGGGGCGGCGGCGGTGGGGTTGACCTGCGGCATGGGCGTGGCTCTCAGGGGTGTGGGGACGGGGTCTGTTCGAAGCTGACCGGTGTCTCGGGGGTGAGCTCCAGGTCGGCGCCGGTCACCGGGGCGTCGGCGTGGATGAGGATGTTGTAGTGGTTGGGGAAGTGGCAGGCGTCAAAGCCGAGGACCGTGCCGACGGTCCGTCCGCCGATACGGACGGTGTCGCCGCGGTCGATGACGCCGCCGCGGTCCAGTTCGACGAAGCCGAGGAAGCCCACGCGGTCGATCCGCGCCCCCGGCGCGCTGTCGGTGTGGTCGGTGGTGACCAGCTCATGGACCTCGCCCGCGCGCACGCAGCGGCTGGCGTGGGGTTCCAGGGCCATGCCGCGGTCGTCGCGGCGGTGGATCAGGACCTTGACCAGACAGCCGTGGACGGTGCGCTTGAGGCCGTCCTCGTGCGGGGCGGCAGCCCTTTCGGGGGTCGGCTCTTGAACGGTGGGTTCTTGAACGGCGGGCTCTTGAGCGGTGGGTTCTTGAACGGTGGGCTCGTGCGCGTCGGCCTCGTGCGTGGCGGGCTCGTGCGCCGCAGGCGGGGTCAGCACGCCGTCACCTCCGTACGCCGGTACGCGGCCTCGACCAGCTCCAGGGCCGCCGTACCGCCGTGGTCGACGCGGTACGGACCGCGGAGCCGGGCGGCGAAGTCCGCGAGGATCGCCGCGTACTCGTGCCGGAGCGAGGACTTGAAGCCCTGGTGCCCGGCCAGCATGTCGGCGTGGTGCACGGACCCGTCGGCCAGCGTGACCGTCACGTCCTTCAACTCGCCCGGATACGACCAGTCCAGCTCGACCGTGGCACGCGCGGCGCCGGAGACGGAGCGCAGCCCGATCGTCGCGGTGCGGTCGAGCCCCGTCCCGTCGTAGCCGATCCGGGCGGTCTCGACGGTCACCTCGCCCAGCAACAGCCGTACCAGGTCGAACGCGTTGGGCCCGTTGTCGGCGACGCAGCCGCCACCGCACCGGGCCGGGTCCAGATACCAGCGGTCCCGCCCGATGTGCTCCTCGATCCGCTCGAAGTACCGGACCGTGACCCGCTCGACCGGCACGTCCCGCGGCAGCCCGGCGGCCAGCGCCCTGACCGCCGCGTTGTAGCGCCGGTGGAAGGCGGTGAACAGCGGCACCCCGGACGCCTGCGCGAGCGCGGTCAGTTCGGCGCCCTCCGCGCCGGTGAGGGCCAGCGGCTTCTCCACGCACACCGGTACGCCCGCGCGCAGGAAGTCGGCGCAGAGCGCCGCGTGGGCGTCGTTCGGGACGGTGATCACCACGCCGTCGAGCGGCGGCCCGGCGGCGAGGAGTTCGCGGTGGTCGCGGTAGGCGGGTACGGCCCCGGACGCGTCCTGTCCGCCCCTGGCGGCGAGCGCGGCCGGGTCGCGGTCGCAGACGGCGGCGAGGCGGGCCGCCGGGGAGGCGTCGAGGGCGGCCAGGTAGAAGCGGGAGATGACGCCCAGGCCGACGACGGCGATCGAGTGCCGGGTCATCGGCGAAGGCCCCCGTCCAGCGGGACGGGCGCGGTCAGGCCGAACCGCCCTGCCACATCGCCGAGTTCGCGGTACTGCCCGGCGGTGACCGGCACACCGTCCGCACGGTGGGCGTCGGCCGTCGCGCCCTCGGTCCAGCCGGGGTAGCGGACGGGGGAGGCGGGGTCGACCGGCGGGCAGGCGAGCAGGCTGCCGAACAGCGAGTCGGCGTCCGAGGCGACGTCCTCCCGCGGGCGGAGCATGGCGGGGGCGATGGCGGCGACCAGAGTGCCGATGTCGTCGTCGCGGCCCGAGGGGAGCCCGTCCCCGTCCAGCGCCTCGGGGGCCGGGCCGAGGCCGGAGCCGCTGACCAGACCGGCCAGCACCTCCACCGCGAGCCCGAGTCCGTAGCCCTTGTACGCGCCGGTCTCCGGTGCGCCGCCGAGCCAGCCGAGGTACGCCTGGCCGCGGTCGAAGGCCGCCGGGTCGGTGACCGGAAGCCCGGCCTCGTCGGTCAGCCAGCCCTCGGGCACCGCCCGGCCCGCGCGGGCGGCGGCGCGCACGCGTCCGGTGGGGACGACGGTGGTGCTCATGTCGAGCACGAACGGGTGGCGCGGCCCGGCGGGGGCCGCGACGGCGAGCGGGTTCGTGCCGAGCATCGTGACCCGGCCGCCCGGCGGGCGGGCGATGCGCTGACGGCCGCAGTTGGAGGCCACCAGGCCGACCATGCCGCGGTGCGCCGCGCGCGCCGCGTGGTACCCGGCGCAGCCCAGATGGGTGGCGTTGTGGACGCTGACCAGGCCGACGCCGAAGCGCTCCGCGCGCTCGACGGCCAGGTCCATCGCGTCGGCCGCGGCCCACAGGCCGAGCGCGCGCCGGGCGTCCAGGCGGACCGCGGCGCCGAGATCCACGGTACGGTCCGGCTCGGCCGCCGGGTCGGCGCGGCGCTCCTCGAACAGCGGCAGATACAGCCGGGTCAGATTCGTCACGCCATGGGAGCTCATCCCGGCCAGATCGCCGTAACACAGCGCCTCGGCCGCCGTGGCCGCCCGCTCCCCGGCGAGACCGCACCGCGTGAAGACGCCGGTGACGAAGGTCAGCAACTCCTCATACGCGAGGCGCACGGTACTGTCCGGCGCCCGCGCCGGAAGGGTCGACTGCGGCGGGCTCGACAACGGCATGGGGCTCGTTCCTCCTGCTGACGGGCGTGGACGGCGCAAGTGGCGTGGACGGCGCGGGAAGTGACGGCGGCGCGGACGGCGCGAGCGGTACGGCGGGCGCGGGCACGGCAGGCGACACGGCCGCGTCGAAGGCGGCCAGGAGGCGCGGGACCGTGGCCGCGAAGGCGTCCAGGTCGGCCAGATCGGCGAACTCACCCGCGGCGTGGGCGCGGTTGGCGTCCAGGCTGCCGGGGCCCAGGACCACGGTGTGGGCGTCGGGCACGCCGGACATCCAGATCGCGTCGCAGGTGAAGGCGGGTTCGGCGGCGGGCCACCGCGGCACCTCGGCGCGGTCGAGCAGCGGACCGAGCCACGACGGGTCGCCGTCGAGCGCGGGCAGGCCGCGCTTGAGCCAGTCCAGCCGCAGGATGTCCGCCGCGTCGGCCGCGGTGCGGGCGAACCGCCGGCTGTGCCGGAAGGCGGCGCAGAAGGACTCCAGCCCCTCGGCGACGGCGTCGCCCAGCAGCCGCTCCAGCCGCCGTCCGGTGGCGGCCGAGCCGTAGGAGAGGTTGAGCAGCAGGTCGCCGCTGCCGTAGACGCGGTTGTGCAGGTCGCCGGTGCGCAGGCCCGCCACGCACACCTGCCCGTCGGCCGGGTCGAGTCGCGGGTCGAGCGCGGCGGCGAGGTGCTGGGCGAGATGGCCGAGCAGGACGGTGGCGTTGTGCCCCGCCTCGGGCCGGTCGTCGATCGCGTCACGGCCGCGGACGCTCAGCCGCGCGGTCATGGCCGCGGTGCTGCGGGTCAGGGCCCGGCCGCCGGTGGGTTCGCAGAAGACGTTGAGCCGTCCGTGGTGCCCGGCGTCCACGAGCGGACGGGTGCCGAAGGCGCCGAGCGCGCCGCCCTCCTCGCCGGAGACGGCCTGCACCAGAATCCGGGTGTCGCGGGGGAGTTCGGGCCGCTCCCGCAGGGCGCGCCGCAGTCCGGCCAGCAGCGCGACGGCCGGGCCCTTCGCGTCGATCGCGCCTCTGCCGTGGAAGCGGTCACCGTCGAACGAGACCGGTTCGAGGCCCGCGACGGTGTCGAGGTGGACGTTGAACATCACCGTACGCTCGCGCGGTGCCCCGGCCGGGCCGAGGGCGAGCACCAGGCTGGGCTGGCAGGCCAGGAACTCCGGCCGCTCGGCGGCGGCTTGACGTACCAGGAGCGGTACGTCGTCGCGGTCGACGCAGGCGGGCGGCGGGGCCGCGTGGTGCAGGACGGTGAAACCGAGTTCGGCGGCGGCCTCCGCGTAACGGCGCTGCGCCTCCCACAGCGCGGGTGCGGGCGCGTCGGGGCCGCACTCGAGCGGGCCGGCCGTCGGCAGGGCGAGCAGGTCGAGCAGCAGGGCGCGGTCGGCGGGGCTGAGCGGGCTCACTGAGCGGGCTCCCGCAGCGCCGCCCCGTCCGGCGGGGTGTGCGCGATGGTGCCGCCGGGCACCCGCGCGCACGCGTCCAGCAGATTCCGCAGCGCCACCCCGCTCCTGACGAAGGCGGCGTGGCACCGCTCCTCCGGATCGCGGTGGTCCTCGTGCGGCCGTACGGCGATGTGCGGTTCGATCGACAGCGCGCCCCGGTAGCCGTGGGCCAGCAGGGCGCGCAGACAGTCGGCGATCCGCAGGTCGCCGGTGCCCGGCTCGCAGTAGGCGGGGCGGCCGTCGGGGGCGATGACGGCGTCCTTGACGTGGACGTGCAGGATTCGGTCGGCGTACGGCAGCAGTTCGGTCAGCAGCCGGTGGCCGTCGTAGCCGTACGCGGGGCCGTTTCCGGTGTCGAAGAGCAGGGCGAGCCCCGGGCCCGCGGTCTCCAGGAGGCGGACCGTACGGGTCGCGTCGGCGCCCGCCCAGCCGGAGCAGTTCTCGTGCAGCAGCGTCAGGCCCGACTCGGCGGCG
Organism: Streptomyces sp. NPDC008317; assembly: GCF_042955955.1. Taxonomy (NCBI): domain Bacteria; kingdom Bacillati; phylum Actinomycetota; class Actinomycetes; order Kitasatosporales; family Streptomycetaceae; genus Streptomyces; species Streptomyces sp. NPDC008317. Next base: position 740,638 of record NZ_JBIBFQ010000003.1, on the reverse strand, counting down.
CGGTGGGCGAGTTCGCGGACGCGGCGCAGCGCCTCACGCTCCCAGGCGTCGGCGTCGAGCCCGTCGTTCGGGAAGGACATCACGCGGACGAAGCGGGTGCCGAGCCGGGCGCATCGCTGTTCCAGGACCGCGAGTTCGGCCAGGTCGGCGGCGAAGTCACCGGTCACCGGGCGGGCCCAGCCACCGATCCTCGCGTCCACCGCGGCGACCGACACCCCGGCGTCCGCGAGCGTCCCCGCGACCCGGTCGAAGGCGGTAGGGGACAGGTCGGCGACCGGCGTGCCGTCCACGGTCCGCAGCTCGACCGACCGCCAGCCCAAGGCGCTGACGGCCGCGATCTGGCCCTCCACGCCGAGCGCGGCCTCGTCGCCGATCCCGGTGAGGCGCAACGGCTCGTCCGCCTGTACGGCGGTCTGCTGTTCAGCGGGCACCGGCCAACTCCCTTCGTGGGCCCGAGGCGTCGGGCGGGGCCGCCAGATTCTTGGCGTCGGTGAGCAGGCCGACCACGCGCGCCTGCCGCGCGAAGTCCGTGGGGCAGGGGCCGTCGTCCCCGGCGAAGTCGGCGTAGGCGCGGAGCATGAACGCGGTCAGGGCGTCGTCGCGGAACACCTCGCGGTCCCCGGCCGGGCATTCCGGTGTGGTCAGCCGCAGTTGGGCGTAGTGGTCGCCGGCGTCGGCCGGGTAGTGGCCGACGGCGGTGCCGCCGTCGAATCCGAGCGTGATCCGGCGCTCGCGCACCGGGGAGGTGAGGTCGGAGCGGATGTCGGCGAGCACGCCGTCGCGGTGGGCCAGGCGCACCTCGGCGCCGCCGAGCCGGGGCAGCCGCCGTCCGTCCACGTCCAGGTCGGTGCACGAGGCGCCGACCACTTCGGCGTCCCCGGCCAGTCGCAGCAGGACGCCGAGCGCGTGCGGGATCTCGATGTCGAACGCCGTGGGGTGCCCCGAGGTGGCGAGCGTGCGCTGGAAGCGCGGCTTGTCCTGCACGACCGAGATCTGCCGCAGCGCGCCGAGACCGGGCCGCTCCTCCACGAGGGCGATCAGCCGGTCGGTGAGCGTGCTCGCCAACCAGGGCGCCACGACGGTGGCTTGGACGCCGGGCCGCCCCACCAGCTCCACCAGCCGCGCGAGATCGCGCGGCCCCGCCGCGAGCGGCTTCTCCAACAGCAGCCTGCGGAAGCCGAGTCGGAGCAGTTCGGCCACGACCTCGGCGCGGGCGAGCGGCGGGGTGCAGATGTGCACGACCGTGTGCTCCGGGTCCAGCGACTCCCGCGCCCGCGCGAGCGAGTCCACGACGCTCAGACTGGTGTCGCCCGCGGCCCTGGCCCGTTCGGCCGGGTCGCGGTCGAAGGCGATCACCGGCTCCGGTGCGAAGAGCCGGGGCCGCAGGTCCCGCGCCTTGGCGAGGACCGGCAGGTGCAGACCCGCCCCCGCGCGGCCGAGGCCGAGGACCATCGTGCGCAGCGGCATCTCCTGCGTCAGCCTTCCGTCGACTTCGGTGGGGGCGGGGGAAACGAAGCGGAACAGGGCGGTACGGGACAGCGGGGGGAAAGCGCCGGGCGCCGGGGGGAGTTGCGGAAAAAAGAGGGCAGGGCGCGACGACGTCGGTCAGCCTGCTCGCCCGAACCGGGCGAAGTCAAACAAACGCGCCGATAGCGCCCTTTTGTGTGAATCCCCCCGTCGGCCGCGCCGCCGACCCCGGTCCGGCCGAGGGCCTGGCATAGCGTCGGCCTCCAGCGCGTCCGGGACGCCCGGTTCGTCCGGCACGACCGGGCGAACCGCCGCGTCCGGACGAGCGACAGCGTCCGGATGAGCGACCGCGTCCGGATGGACCAGCGCATTCGGCGTACCCGGCGTATCCGGGCAGCAGAGAGGCGGAGATGGACCTCCAGCACACCGTCGAGCCGCGCGAACCGGCCCCCGCCGACGTGCCGTTCTTCACCCAGGCCGAGTCCTTCTCCGCCCTCTGGCCGCGGATCGAGCGGCACCTGTCGGAGATGTTCGAGGACGGGAAGTTCTCCCACGGCACCAAGGTGGCGGAGCTGGAACGGGCGCTCGCCGCCTACACCGGCGCCCGGCACGTCATCGGGGTCAACAGCGGCACCGACGCCCTGGTCCTGCTGCTGCGCGCGGCCGGTCTGCGGCCGGGGGACGAGGTCGTCGTCCCGGCCTTCAGCTTCGTGGCCTCCGCCTCCTCGGTCGTCCTGGCGGGCGGGCGGCCGGTGTTCGCGGACATCGACCCGGTCACGTACGCCCTCGACCCCGCCTCGGTGGAGCGCGTGCTCACCCCGCGCTGCCGCTTCCTGATGCCGGTCCACCTCTTCTGCCAGCTCGCGGACGTGGAACGGCTCGGCGAACTGGCCGGGCGGCACGGGCTCACCGTGGTCGAGGACAGCGCCGAGGCGATCGGCATGCGCCGCGAGGGCGTCCACGCGGGGCTGTTCGGCGCCGGAGGGGTGCTGTCGTTCTTCCCGACCAAGACCCTGGGCGCGATCGGGGACGCGGGGGCGGTGCTCACCGACGACGACGAGATCGCCCGTACCGTGGACGCGCTGCGCCACCACGGCCGGTTCGGGCGCACCATCGCGGACTTCACCACCATCAACACCAGCAGTTCGCTGCCGGGCTGCAACAGCAAGATGGACGACGTGCAGGCGTCCGTACTGCTCGCGAAGCTCACCCGGCTGGACGCGGACATCGCCCGCAGGGAAGCGCTGGCCGACGCGTACAGCCGGCGGCTGGCCGGAACGCCGGGAATCCTGCGGCTGCCGACGGTCGTGGCCCGCGGCGGCACGGCCGATCCGGTCTTCTACGTCTATCTGATCGAGGCCGAGCGCCGTGACGAGCTGGCCGGGCACCTGGCCGCGCACGGCGTGAGCACCGAGACGTACTACCCGAGCCCGCTGCACCTCCAGCCCTGCTTCGCCGAACTCGGCCACCAGCCGGGCGACTTCCCCGTGGCCGAGGCCGCCTGCGCGCGCACCCTCGCGCTGCCGCTCTACCCCGATCTGACCACCGAGGCCGTGGACCGGGTCTGCGATCTGGTCCAGGACTTCTTCTCCGGAGCCGGAGCCCGCCCATGACGCCCGCGACCACGCCGACGCCCGCGACCACGCCGGTGCCCGCGACCACGCCGACGCCCGCGACCGCTCCCGTGCCTCCGACGCCCACCACCGTGCCCCCGCCCCCCGCGCCCGCGACGGCCCGGGGCGACCGCCCGCGGCTGCCGTTCTTCCCCCCCGACCTCTTCGAGGCCGACCGCGAGCACCTGCTGCGCGTCGTGCGCGAGACCGGCACCGGACCGGCCCAGAAGTTCATCCTCGGCGAGCACACGGCCCGCTTCGAGCAGGCCCTGCGCGAGCAGCTCGGCGCCGCCGACGTCGTCGCCTGCGGCAGCGGCACCAGCGCGCTGACCCTGGTGCTGGCCGCGATGGACGTCGGCGCGGGCGACGAGGTCGTGGTCCCGGCCTTCGGATGCGCGCCGCTGGCCGGTTCGGTCGTGGCGCTCGGCGCGACACCGGTCTTCGCCGACATCGACCCGTGGACCATGGTGGTCGACCCCGACGACATGGAACGCCGGATCACCGCGCGCACCAAGGCCCTGATGCCCGCTCACCTGTTCTCGGTGATGGCGGACATGCCGCGCCTGACCGCGCTCGCGCGGGACCGCGGGCTGCGGCTGGTCGAGGACTCCGCCGTCGCGCAGGGCGGCGTCCAGGGCGGGGTTCCCGCGGGGCTGGCGGGCGAGGCGGGGGTCTACTCCTTCGTCCAGGTGAAGACCTTCGGCACGGCGGGGGAGGGCGGCGCGGTCGTCACCCGCGACGCGGAACTCGGCCGTACGGTACGGATGCTGCGCAACCACGGGCAGGACGGCGTCCACCGCTTCGTCCACCACCGGATCGGCTGGAACAGCCGGTTCGACGAGGTGCTCGCCGCCTTCCAGCTCCACCGCCTGCCGGGGCTGGCCGCCCGTCTGGAGCGCCGCGCCCGGATCGCCGGTCACTACACCGAGCGCTTCGCCGACCTCGCCGAGCGCGGTGTCCTCGCCCCGCCGCCCGGCCGCGACGGCCGCTGCTATTACGTCTACACGCTCCAGTGCGACCGGCGCGACGCGCTCAAGGCGCACCTGGCCGAGCGCGGTGTCGACTCGCACGTCTACTACCCGCTGCCGCTGCCCCGCCAGCCCGCCTTCTCCGGCTTCGCCGCCCCCGGCGACAGCTGGCCCGCCGCGGAACGCGCGGGCGAGCGGATCCTCTCCCTGCCCGTCTACCCGCACCTGAGCGACGCGCAGGTGGAGTACATCGCCGACGCCGTCAGGGAGTTCGCCCTGGCCCCCTGACGCCCGCGGTCCGCCGACAGGCGCTAGAGCCGTACGACGCGCTCCCCTGACAGCCGGCCCGTCGTGTCGAAGAGCAGCCGGGCCGTCTTGGTGATCGCGCCCAGGTCGTAGGCGCGGTGGGCCTGGAGCAGGACGACCAGGTCCGCCTCGGCCGCGGCCGACAGCGCGTCGTCGTACCGCCGCAGCCGGGGGTCCGCCAGCGGCAGGTCCGCCGCGTGCGGGTCGTGCCAGCCGACCCGCGCGCCGAGGTCGAGCAGCCCGCTCGCCACCTCGAGCGCGGGCGACTCGCGCAGGTCGTCGGTGTCGGGCTTGTACGCGGCACCGAGCAGCGCGACGCGGGCACCGGGCAGTGGCACCCCGCGGTCCTGGAGCAACCGCGAGGCGCGCGCGACGACATGGCCGGGCATGACGCGGTTCGCGCGCAGGGCGGCCCGTACGACCTGGAACGCGTCGGCGGGCGCGCCTTGCAGCAGGTAGACCGGGTCGACCGGGATGCAGTGCCCGCCGACGCCGGGGCCGGGGCGGAACGACTGGAAGCCGAAGGGCTTCGTCGCCGCGCACGCCACCACGTCCCACACGTCCGCGCCCACGTCGTGGCAGTAGCGGGCGAATTCGTTGACCAGGGCGATGTTGACGCTGCGGTAGGTGTTCTCCAGCAGCTTCGCCAGCTCCGCCTCGCGCGTGCCGCGGGCCACGATCACCCGGTCCACGAAACGCTCGTACAGCGCCGCGCACTGCTTGGCGCACACCTGCGTCACCCCGGAGACCACCTTGGGCGTGTTGCCGATGCCGAAGAACTGGTTGGCCGGATCGACGCGTTCGGGGGAGTAGCCGAGGTGGAAGTCCCTCCCCGCAACCAGCCCCGACGCCTCCAGCAGCGGTCTGGCCAACTCCTCGGTGGTGCCGGGGAACGAGGTCGATTCGACGACGACCAGCGTTCCCGGCCGCAGATGCGCGGCGACCGTACGACAGGCGGCGGTGAGCGGGCCGAGGTCGGGGCCTCCTTCGCGGGTCAGACCGGTGGGGACGCAGATCGCGACGGCCTGGGCCCGCGCGAGCGGCGCGGGGTCGGTGTCGACGGCGAAACCGGCGGCGAGCATCCGGGTCACGTCCGCGTCGGTGACGTCACGGACCGGAGACCGCCCGCCGCGCAGCGCGGCGACGGTCGACGGCGCGATGTCGTATCCGGCCACCGCGAGCCCGGCGTCGGCGGCGGCGCGGGCGAGGGGAAGACCCACGTATCCCAGGCCCACCACCAGCAGATCGAAGGACATGACCGAGACTCCCCGGGGACGGTGGGCGCTGCGCGACGGGCGGTCCGGGAAGGCGCCCCGGGGCCCGCTCACCGCGATCTTGAACCAGTCCCCGGCCGGCCCGTGCGTGTGGCGGCCGGGCGGCGGTCATGAGGGTGAATTCTTCACCCTGTCGGCGCTGGTCCGGCCTTCGGGGGAGCCGGGAGCGGCCGGTGACGACCCGCGTCCGGCGCCGACGAGCAGCGGGCCGGGCCACGATCGGGCCATCGGGCTCCCCGCGACACGGCGACGGCGGCACATCCCGTAGTCATATGCGAACCTTCTTCCGATATGGTCCACTTCGTGCGAACCCGGACATTCGGTCCGGACCGTTCGAGGAGAGTTCATGACCCGTTTTGTCACGGCGAAGCGTGCCGCTGTCGCAGCCACCGCCACCGGCGCCGCAGCCCTCGCCCTGGTGGCCGGTTCCTCCGCCACCGCCACCGCGACCGCCACGCAGGTACGCGCCACCCCGCCGTCGCTGACGCTGGACTTCAGCGGCAACAACAGCGCGGGCGCCGCCGCCAGCACCGTGGGCGCGGGCTTCGGCGGCAGCGCCACGGTCAAGGACTCCTCCGGGAAGCCGGTCGGCACCGCCTACGACATGTGCGACAAGGACGCCATCTCCGCCAAGGAGGTGACCGCGTTCTGCCACGCGAACATCGTCTTCAACGGCGGTGACCAGGTCGCCCTCTCGGTGGTCTTCCCGATCCAGAACCCGCTCACCGCGACCTACCCGAAGTCCTTCGACGGCGTCGTCGTCGGCGGCACGGGCGCCTACAAGGGCCTCACCGGCGCGGCCCACTTCACCAACACCGCGCTCGCGGTCTACACCGTGAGCTGGGACGCCTGAGGGATCTGAAGTCCTTTCCGGTGGGCCGCCGTCCGGACGGCGGCCCACCGCCACCCCGCCCACGCACCGGAGAGTCCATGCTAGCCGCGAGTCCCGGCACGACCACCGCCACGGCGGCGACGGCCGACCGCCCCGAAGGCGACTACGCCTTCGACAACGACAGCCCGTACGCCACCGAGCAGCACCGCTGCCTGGCCGCCGCGCACGACGCGATCACCACCGCGCGGCTGGCGGAGACCGGCGTCGGCCCCGGCTGGGACTGCCTGGAGGCGGGAGCGGGCGGCGGCAGCGTCGCCCTGTGGCTGGCCGACCGCACCGCGCCCGGCGGCAGCGTGCTGGCCACCGACATCAAGCCCGAGCACATCCCCGCCCGCCCCGGTCTCGAACAGCGCCGCCACGACATCGTGCGCGACCCGCTCCCCGACGCGGCCTTCGACCTCGTCCACTCCCGCCTGGTGCTCACCCACCTGCCCCAGCGGCGGGCCGTGCTCGGCCGGCTGCTGGGCGCCCTGCGGCCCGGCGGGCACCTCCAGTTGGAGGAGTTCGACATCGACTACGCGCCGGTGCTCCTCGCCCCCGACGAGCGCACCCGCGCGGGCTACGAGGCGTTCCGGGCCGCCAAGGGCCGCGTGCTGCGGGCCGCGGGGGCCGACCCCGCGTGGGGCCGCACCTGCGCCGCCGACCTGCGGGCCGCCGGATTCACCGACATCGAACCCGTACCGCACCTCGTGCCCTGGACGGCGGACTCCCCGGGCCTGCGGCTGCAACTGCACCACACCTACCACCTGCGGGACGCGCTCCTGGAGCACGGGATGACGGAGGACGAACTGCTCGCGGCGCGCGACGCGATGCGCCACCCGGACTTCCGCGCCGCCTCCTGCGTCCTGTACTGCGTACAGGCGAGGCGACCGGAGTGACGGCCACCACGGCCGGCCCCCGTACCACCGCGGCGCCGCGTATCGGCACGGCGCCGGTTTCCGCGCGCGGCGGCGCGCCCGCCACGGCCGTCCGGCTCGCCGTCGCCCACCTGCGGGCGCTCGGCTGCGGTACCGAGCACGGCAGGTCGGGAGCGTTCACCGCGCACTACGGCCGGGTCCGCGCGCGCTGCGAGGTGAGCTGGGCCGGGCCCGTGGACCTCCCGCTGACCAGCGAGGCCGACGTACAGGCCGCGTGCGGTCTGACGCAGGTGCACGGCCGCCGCTACGGTGCACCGACCCCGCTCGGCGTCGACTACGCCTCCTGCGTCGCGGGCGCGCTCGCCGCCACCGGCACCCTCGCCGCGCTGGCCGCCGGGCCCGCCGACGACGGCGGCGAGATCCGCGTCACCACCTCGGTCGCCCAGGCGGCGCTGCTCTCGGTCGGCCAGTACCTGGCCGCCGCGACCGCGGCCGACGACTGGCCGGAACGCCACGCCCCCGGCGGCCCGCCCTTCGCCGCCGCCGACGGCGTCCGGTTCGAACTGGAGACCCTGGACCCCGAGGCGTGGCGCGGCTTCTGGTCCGCGCTCGGCGTGGACCGCGCGGACGCCGCACGCGGCTGGCTCCCCTTCCAGCAGCGGTACGCCACCGCGGTCTGCCCGCTCCCGCCCGCCCTCCACGAGGCCGTCGCCCGGCTGCCCTTCCCCGAACTCGGCCGCCTCGCCGACGCGATCGGCGTGGATCTGACCCCGGTCGCCGCGGGGCCGCCCCCGTGGGCGGACGGCGACGAGCGGCCCTGGCGGCTGCGCCCCACCGGCCCGCCGGCCGCGCCGCAGGCCGCGCCCGGCACCGGGGCGCCGCTGGACGGGGTGACCGTCGTCGAGGTGTGCCGCCGCGTCCAGGGCCCGCTCGCCGGGCACCTGCTGCGGCTGCTCGGCGCGCGCGTCGTCCGCGTCGAGCCGCCGGGCGGCGACCCGATGCGGGGCATGCCGCCCATGGCGGGCGGCACATCGGCCCGCTTCACGGCCCTGAACGACGGCAAGGAGACGGTGGAGGCGGATCTCACCACCGCGTCCGGGCGCGCCGCGGTCCGCGAACTCCTCGCGGGGGCCGAGGTGTTCCTGCACAGCCTGGCCCCCGGCAAGGACCGGCGGTCCGGGCTCGACGCCGACACCCTGACCGCCCACCGCCCCGGCCTGGTGCACGCCGCCGCCTCCGGCTGGGGCGACGCGCGCGGCTCCCGGCCTCCCGTCGGCACCGACTTCCCCGTACAGGCGTGGACGGGCCTCGCCGCCCTGGTCACCCCGCCGGGACTGCCGCCGACACCGTCCCTGCTCACCCTCACCGACGTGCTCGGCGGCGTGATCTGCGCGGAAGGCGCCGTCGCGGGTCTGCTCGCGGCCCGGCGGACCGGGCGCGGACAGGCCGTCACCTCCTCGCTGCTGTCCGCCGCCCGGCTGCTGTGCGGGCCGCGGTTCCGCTCGGCTCCCGCGCGGACGACGGTCCCCGACCGCGCCGACCTGACCGACCTCGCGGCGGACCCCCGCCTCGCGCCCGCCCTCGACCGCGACCTGTGCACGCGGGCCGCAAACCCCTGGGAGTTCCACCGATGACCACTCCGGTGGAGACGCCGACCGACGCGACACCTCCCGTACGGGCGGCGGCCGGACGCACCTGGCGGTCCCGCAACGGCCTCGTGCTGCGCGACACGGTCCCGGCCCCGCTGCGGCGGCGCTGGGCCCGGCGCGAGGAGTGTCCCGACACGGGGCTGTACGCGGCCTTCGCCGAGCACGTACGCGACCACGGCGACCGGACAGCCGTACGCACTCCCGGCCTCGCGCTGACCTACCGCGAACTCGACCTGCGGGTACGCGGGATGGCGTCGGCGCTGGGCGCGCTCGGCGCGGGCCCCGGCGATGTGGTCGGCATCCGGCTGAACGGCGGCTGGCCCGCGCTGGCCACAGACCTCGCCGTCGCCGCCGTCGGCGCGGTCGCCCTTCCCTGGCCCACGGGGCAGGGCACCCGCGAGAGCCACGCCCTGCTGGAGCTGTCCCGCGCCCGCTACATGGTGAGCGACACCCCACTGGACCACCGGCACGGCCCCCTCCCGTACCTGGAACGCCTCACCACGGTCGGGGAACTCCTCTACGGCGACCCCGACGGATGCGTCCCCGCCGTCGTGGACCCCGAGGACCCGGCCCGCGTCCTGGTCTCCTCGGGCTCCGAGGCCGCGCCCAAGATGACCGCCTACAGCCACAACGCGCTGCTCGGCGGACGCGGCAGTTACGTGGACGCGGTGCTGCGCGGCGGCGGCGCCGGACACGACACGGCCACCCGCACCGGCCAGGACACGCCAGGCGGCGACCCCGGCACCGGCGAAAGCGCCGAGGACGGCGGCCCGGCCGCGCTCGTCCTCGTCCCGCTCGCCTCCTCCTTCGGCTCCTTCGGACTGGTCGCCCTCGCCCGCTGCGGCGCGACCCTCCACCTGCTGGACCGCTTCGACCCCGGCGCCGCCCTGCGCGCCGTCACCGACTGGCGGCCCACCCACGTCGTCGCCGTACCCACCATGCTGGGCCGGATCGCCGACCACCCCACCGTGCCCGGCGAGGACCTGGGCTCGCTGCGGGCCGTCGTCTCCAGCGGCGCCCCGCTCACCTCCACCGTCCTCGCCGCCGCGCTGCGCCGCTTCGGCCGCCCGGTCACCAACGTCTACGGGTCGAGCGACGGCGTGAACTGCCGTATCACCTGGACCGGTTCTGACGGCGACGTCCGCCGCGTCGGACACCCGGACCCGCGCGTCACCGACCTGCGCGTCTGCGGCGCCGACGACCGGCCGCTGCCCGCGGGGCACAGCGGCGAGATCCAGGCCCGCGGCCCGATGAGCCCGCTGGCCTACGTCGGCGCGCCCGACCTCGACCTGCGCTACCGCACCGACGACGGCTGGATCAGGACCGGTGACCTCGGGGTCTTCGACGCCGACGGTTCGCTGCGCGTCCTGGACCGGATCAGGCAGACCGTGATCCGCGGCGGCTGGACGATCAGCCCCGCCGAGGTCGAGGAGGAGCTGCACACCCACCCGCACGTCGCCGAGGCCGCCTGCGTACCCGTCCCCGACCCGGATCTCGGCGAGCGGCTGTGCGCCTTCCTGGTCCAGCGCCCGGGCACGGAGCCGTTGACCGTCGCGGCGCTGTCCGCGTATCTGACCGGCGAGCGCGGTCTGGCCCGGCGCAAGCTGCCCGAACTCGTGCTGCACCTGGACCGGTTGCCGCTCGGGGCCACCGGCAAGGTCTGCCGCCGCACCCTCGCCGCCGCGGCCCTCGCCCGCCCGCCAGAAGACCCGGTACGCGCCCCCCGGCGCTGAGCAGCGCCTGAGCCACACCGCACCGCAGGAGGAGCACCCGCCCATGGAACCCGCGCCCGTACTCGACACCGCGGCCAGGCCCCCCGTCGGCGCCGTTCCCGCCGCCGACACCTCGCCGATCGCGCCCGGCAGTTGGCGCGCCTACGCCAAGCTGGCCAAGCTGGACATCCTCGACTACTACCTGAGCATCCCGCTGGCCGCCGCGATGCTCGTCCCGTTCGGCGTCGTCACCGGGGCCGGGCTCGTCACCGGGGCCGGGCTCCGACCCGAGACCACGGGACGCGCCGCGCTCGTGCTGGTCCTTTTCTTCCTGGGCGAACTGACCATGGTGGCCGGGATGGTCGCCTTCGACGACGTGACCGGCTACCGCGACGGCAGCGACGCGGCCAACTACGGCCCCGACGCCGCCGCCCGCCGCCTCGCCCGTAAACCGCTGGTCGCCGGGACGCTCACCGAGCGGCAGGCGATCCGGTTCGGCTGGGCGGCGGTCGCGCTGTGCGCGCTGTTCTGGGGCGCGGCCGTCCTCGCCGCTCCCGCCCGGCCGCTGTGGGCGGTGCTCGGCACGGCGGCCTGCGCGCTCTTCGGGTTCCAGTACTCCTGGTGGCTGAAGTTCAGCTACCGCGGCGGCCAGGAGATCTTCCTGGCCGCGCTCGGCTGGGGCTATGTGCTGCCGCTCTTCGGCCTGCTGAACGGCGGCGCACCCGGCTTCGTCGTCGTGCAGGCGCTGATCTTCGGGCTCGGCCCCGTCCTGTTCGGCGTCTACTCCAACATCAACGACCGGGACGGGGACCACGCGGTCGGGCGGCTGACCGTGGCCGCCGTCGCCTCCGAGCGCGGCAACTCCGCCTTCATCGCCGGGGTTTCCGGGCTGGAGGCCCTGCTGATCGTCGTCCCCGCCGCCGCCGGGATCGCGCCGTGGTGGTTCCCGCCGCTCATGTCGCCCGTCCTCGTGCTGCGCGCCCGCCAGTGGGTACGCGGCAATCGGCGCGGTGACGTCCTGGGGGCCCGCACCCGCGGCATCCGGCTGCACCGCCTCGCCACCGCGCTGATGATCGCGGCCGACCTGCTGCTGGCGGTGACCCGGTGACCAAGCCCCTCGACCCCGGCATCGTCTTCGACGCGCTCGCCCGCCGCGGCTCGCCGACCGTCGTCCACCTCAGCCGCCCCCTCGACCTCGCGCCCCAGGAGGGCACCCGGTGGACGGTGCCCCAACTGGCCGGCCTGGTACGGGACACCGCCGCCCGGCTCGCCGCGGCGGGAGCGGGTCCCGGCGACCACGTGGCCGTCGTCAAGCGCAACCACTGGGACTACGTCCTGCTCGCCTGCGCCGCCGTCCGGATCGGCGCCGTCCCCGCGCTGCTCTCCGACCACCTCGCCCCCGAGGTGCTCGACACCCTGCTCGAACGGCTGCGCCCCGCCGTCCTGGTCACCCAGACGCACCTGCTGCGCACGGCCGCCAGAGCCGATGTCGAGCTGGCGCGCCACAGCGCGTGCACGCTGACCCTGGACAGCGCGAGCCTGCACGACTCGGTACCGGACGACACCCGGCCGCCCCAGCCGGTCCGCTCCTTCCACGACCTGCCCGCACGGCCGCTCGCCCCGATCCACCGCCGCGGTGACGGCGAGCCGCTGGCCGTGCACCACACCTCGGGGACCACCGGCGTGCCCAAGCTGGTCGTCCACTCCACCACGACGCTCATCCGGCGGCTCGCCGGATTCGAGGCCAGGCGCTGGCCCGTGGTCACCCCGCGCGCCGGCGACACCGTCGCCAGCGCCATCTCCTTCGCGCACGGCCGCGCGCTCGCCTGGACCGTCAGCGCGCTGTGGCACCAGCCCCGCGAGGCCGTGATCGTCGCCGACTCCGATCCCGACGCGGCCCGCCGCACCCTGACCGCGCACCCGCCCACCGTCCTGGAAGCGCTGCCCTCCACGTATGTGCGCTGGCAGCGCCTGGCCGCCGAGCCCGACAGTCCCTTCCGGGACGTACGCATGTACATCTCCACCTTCGACGCCGTCCACCCGCCGACCGTGCGGGTCTTCCTCGACGCCAGCCGGCGCGCCCGGCCGCTGTGGATGCAGGGCTGGGGCCAGACCGAGACCGGGCCGCTCACCTTCCGCTTCCTCACCCGAGGGGCGCTGGCCCGGCGCGCGGAGCGCCACCCCACCACCCGCGACCTCGGCCGCCCGGTCCCCGGCTGGGTCGGCCTGCGGGTGGTGGACCCGCGGACCTTCCAACCCGTGCCGCGCGGACAGGTCGGCCTCGTCCTCACCCGGACCAAGGCCCGCTGCCTCGGCTACCTCGGCGAACAGGACCGCTGGGACGAGAAGGCGCACGGGCCCTGGTTCAACACCGGAGACCTCGCAGTCCGCACGCGCGGCGGCTCGCTGATCCTGCTGGACCGGGAGGTCGACATGATCCCGGGGCTGAGCTGCGTGGAACTGGAGGACGTCCTGCACGACCGGCTGCCCGAGGTCGAGGAGGCCGTCGTCCTCGGCGTCGTGGACCGCGACCCGCAGACCGTCCTGGTCGTCAACGCGCCCATCGACCCGGCCCGTTGGCGGCACGCCGTACGCGACCTGCCCGCGCTCGCCGAACCCCTCACGGTGGACTGGGACGCCGTCCCGCGCACCGCCACCGGCAAGGTCCGCCGCCACGAGCTGCGCGACCGCTACCTCGCCGGCACCGCCACCCACGGAACCGGGAGATGGACGTGACGGACCTCGACGTCGCGGTCGTAGGCGGCGGCATCGGCGGCCTCGCCGCCGCCTACCGGCTGCAACGGGCGGGCCGGTCCGTGCGGGTCTTCGAGGCCGCCCCGCGCGTCGGCGGACGCATGGCCAGTTCCCTCGTCGACGGCTGCCTCGTCGACGAGGGAGCGGAGACCATCGCCACCCGCGGCTACCAGGCCACCTGGCGCCTCATCGACGAACTCGCCGTGCCGCCCGCACACCTCACCCCGGTGCGGGCCGGATTCGCCCTCTGGCACGAGGGCCGCGCCCACGCCCGGCTCGGCCACCCGGCGGGGCTGCTCACCGGCGCGGGCATGTCCTGGCGCGGGCGGCTGGACTGGCTGCGCTTCACCGCCCGACTGCTGCGCCGCCGCGGGGACTTCGACGCCGACCGGCCCGAACTCGCGCCGCCCGGCACGGCCACCCTCGCCGAGTACGCCCGCGCCTACCACCCCGACGTGCACGACCGCCTGCTCCAGCCGCTGTCGGGCCACTGCTTCGGCTGGCACTCGGAACGCTCGGCCGCCGCCCCCATGCTCGCCACGCTGCTCGCGGTCGGCGGCGCCGGAGCCCGCTGGACCACCTACACCACCGGCATGGACACCCTCCCGCGCGCCCTGGCCGAACGGGTCCCCGTACAACTCGGCAGCTCGGTCACGGCCGTTGAGCGGGCCGGCGCGGACGAGGCACGGCTGCACCTCGCCGACGGCGGGATCTTGACGGCGCGTCAGATCCTGATGGCCGTACCGGCACCGGTCGCGCTGTCCCTCTACGCCGACCCGTCGCCCGACGAACGCGCCTATCTGGCGGCCTGTTCCTTCACCCCCATGCTCAAGGCCGTCTGCCTCCTCGACCGACCGCTGCCCAGCCCGACCCGCGCCCCCAGCTACGCCCTGTCCGTTCCCGCGACCGAGAGCCGGATCTGCGGCGGGCTGCTCCTCGACCACCTCAAGGCCGAGGGGCGCGTCCCGCCGGGCCGCGGGATGGTCAGCCTCTTCGCCTCGCCCGCGATCGGCCCCCGCCTGCTGGACGCCGACGACGCCGAGGTCACCCGTACGCTCGTCGGCGAGGCAGAACGCTTTCTGCCGGGGCTCGGCGAGGCCACCACCCGCACGCTCGTGCACCGCTTCCGGTACGGCCTGCCCGAAGCCACCCCCGCCGCGCTGGGCCTGCGCGCGGCCTTCGCCGCCCGGCCCGCGGGGCCCGTCGACTACGTCGGCGACTGGACTCTCCTGCGGCCCAGCAGCGAGGGCGCGGTCCGCTCGGCGGAACTGGCCGCGCGACGCGTCGCCGCGCGCACGGCCCACCCCTCTCGTCCGAAGCGCGCGGTGAGCCCGGCACCCACCGGCCGACCCGCGTGATTCGGCGCACATGTCCCACCCGCGAATCACGTGCACTGGAGGCACCTGTCATGCGTCGAAGCACCACCATGATCGCGATGGCCGCGGCGGCCGTCGTCGGCCTCGCGGCCACTCCCGCCCAGGCCGCCACCGGCCAGGTCGTCGTCTTCTCCGTCGAGGGCCAGCCGCTGAAGGTCTACCAGGACCCCACCGGCTGTCAGCGACTCCCGTTGACGGCGCATGTGCTGGACAACCTCACCGACCAGCCGGTCAAGGTCTTCGCCGACCCCTTCTGCACGGTCCCGGCGACCCTTCCCACCACCGGCGTCGGCGTCCTTCCGGCCGGCTTCGGCACTCACGTCACCGGAGTCGGCAGCTTCTCCGCCTGACCACCGGTCGCGGCACGCGCGCCCGCCGTACCACCGCCGTCGGGGTGCGGTGGTACGGCGGGGCGGCCGGCCCGGTCAGGGTGTGAGGCGGTTCGGCCCCCGGAACAGGAACATGGCCCCGCGGAGCGAGTCCGGGCCGAGCATCGCCATGAGGACGCGGCCGAGGGTCAGACCGTCGCCGGGAGGGGCATGGGGGTGGGGCGGCGACGGTCGCGCAGGGCGGCGGACAGCACCGACACGACGATGCCGCCGAAGGCCCAGGCGCCCAGGATCCACAGGGACCTGGTGATGTCGTGCCCGTCGAAGTAGACGGTGTTGCGGACCACGGTCGTCCCGGCGCCCGGCGGCAGGATCTGGCCGATGGCCCGCCAGAAGGGCGGCAGGAGAGCGGCCGGATAGACCCCGCCGGAGCTGGGATTGCCCAGGACGGTGAAGATCAGGATGGTCAGGCCGAGGCCGATGGTGCCCGCCACCGACTGGAGGGCGACGCCCACCGCGCCCGAGGCGAACACGATCAGGGTGCCGATGCCGACCAGGTCCCAGAAGGCGCCGGGCAGGCAGTGCAGGACGGGACCGACGATCACCGCGCCGCCGATGCCGGAGACGAAGGCGTAGGGCAGCATCGCGGTCAGCCGCACCAGGACGCGGCGCAGGGTGGGGCGCGCCGACCCGGCCGCCATGTTCAGCGCGGACGCGGCCAGATAGCCGCCGATCGTCCAGCTCAGGACGAGGTAGAAGGACGACAGGCCGCGCGAGTCGCCCTTCACCGGCGGGCGGATGTCGCGTACGACGACCTCACGGTGCTGCGCCTGTCCCGCCAGCCGCACGACCTGGGTCGCCGCGTCCGAAGCGGAGGGGCCGCCCGCGGACGCGACCAGGACGGTGTCCGTCGTCCCGCGCGGGTCGACGACGACGGCGGCGTCGGTGCGCCGGTCCAGCAGCCGGGCCCTGGCCTCGGCGCGGTCGGCGACCGCGACGGCGTGCACCGGCTCACCGGGAAGGGCGTTGAGCCGGGCCACCGCGTCCCGCGCCGCGGCCTGCGGTGCGACCACGACGATCGGCACCCGGTGGGGCTTGGGCGAGTGGAAGGCGCCCATGTAGGACAGCGCGAAGCCCAGTTGCAGCAGGAGCACGCCCAGCACGACCAGGACGGCCCTGAATGTGATCGCGTCCCGCAACTCCTCCACGATGCCGTGCCTGCCCGGCCTGTCGAGTACGACCCGACTGCTCCCCGTGCCCGTCAACGCTGTCCGCCCTTCTGGTACGCCGGGGCCATGAGCCCGGCCGAAGTCGTCAAATCCTCGGCTCCGCGTCGGCGTCCGTCGCCGGGGCGCGCCCACGGCGCCCGTCCCGGCAACCCGTTCGGCGTACGCCCGACCGCCGCCTAAGGGTTGGGTATCAGTCATGCGGCACCTGCAACCGCTGGGGCGGTCGTACTCTCCTATAGTGCGACCGGCGAGATGGGGAGACTCGATTGATCACGGCAACGGCGGTTGACACCGCCGCTCAGGGCTCGCCTAAGCGGCGGGTGGCGAAGGGGATGTTGGCGTTGGCGCTCGGCGCCGTCCTGCTGGGGGCGACCGCCTGCAGCGGGAGCGCGGGCGCGTCGACCGACAAGGGAAAGCAGGACGGCAAGGGTTCGGCGTCGGGCGGTGCCACGACGACGCCTGCCTCGCAGGTGGCGCTGAGCATCGTGCCCAAGGACGGCGCGACCGGGGTGGACACCACGGGCGCGCTCAAGATCACGGCTGCCAAGGGCAAGTTGGTGAAGATCGCGGTGACCGACGCGGCCGGCCACCGGCCGGTCGACGGCGCGATATCGGCGGACGGCACCAGTTGGAAGCCGTCCGGGATTCTGCGCACCGCGACCAAGTACACCGTGAACGCGGAGGCGGTGGACTCGGCCGGGCGCAGCACCGTACAGCAGTCGTCGTTCACCACGCTGAAGCCCCAGGCCGTCAACTACGGCGTGTTCAACGTGGATCCGGGCTCGACGTACGGCGTGGGCATGGAGGTGTCGATCCGCTTCAACAAGCCGGTCGCCGACCAGGCCGCGACGCACAAGGGGATCACCGTCACGGCGGACCCGCAGGTGCCCGTCGAGGGCCACTGGTTCGGCAATCAGCGGATCGACTTCCGGCCGGAGAGGTACTGGGCGCCCGGCACCAAGGTCACGCTGCACATGAACCTCAACGGTGTGCAGATGTCGCCCGGTGTCTACGGCCAGCAGTCGAAGGACGTGAGCTTCACCATCGGCCGCTCGCAGACCTCGGTGGCCGACAACACCGCGAAGACGCTGAAGATCTACCGGGGCGGGAAGCTGTACAAGACGTACCCGGCGAGCCTCGGTGACCCCCAGCACACCACGTACAACGGCAAGATGGTGATCGAGGAGAAGGACCCGGTGGTGGACATGGACTCCCGCACCGTGGGCCTCGGCAACTCGTACCACATCAAGGACGTGCCGCACGGCATGCGGCTGTCCGACTCGGGGACCTTCGCGCACGGCAACTACTGGCGCCCGGTGTCGGTGTTCGGACACGAGAACACCAGCCACGGCTGCGTGGGCCTGCACGACGTGAAGGGCGGCGGCGACCCGGACACCCCGGCCGCCTGGTTCTACAGCCACTCGCTCATCGGTGACGTCGTCGAGGTCGTGCACTCGCCCGACAAGGTCATCGACCCGAGCAACGGCATCAACGGCTGGAACATGTCCTGGGCCACCTGGGTGGCCAACTGACCCTCGGACCACGGCCCCCGACCGTCCGGACACGCGTCCCGGGCGGCCCGGGGAACGGGTCCCGGGCGGTTGACGAACGGGTCCCGGGTGGTTGACGAATGGATCGCGGCCCCGGAACGCTCAGGCGTTCCGGGGCCGTTCCGCGCGGGACACACCGGTGCGGACATCGATGTCAGGGCATCGGCGGTCCCGCCAGATACGTGCCGTGCGCGTCGTACGGCCACGCGTTCGCCACACAGCCGTGCAGTCCGTCGATCTGCTGCATCATCGCGGGCGCCGGACGCCCGGCGCCGGGACACCCCTCGTGGCCGTGCCCGATGCGGTGGCCCACCTCGTGGTTGACGATCAGGGCGCGGTACTCGTGGAGCGGCCCGGGGAACTGCGGCGAACCGGTCCGCCAGCGCTTGAGGTTCACCACCACCTGGTCGCCGACATCGCAGTTGACCTCGCCACGGGTGTGCAGCCCGGCCGCCCCGCAGATCCGGTCCACGGTGTCCGGGCTGGCGATCTTCACCTCGAAGTCGTATTGGCCGCCGGAGACGAGCTGGAAGGCGTCGTCGCCGTCGGCGATCCAGCTCCGCCGGTCGCCGAGGATGCTCTCGATCTCGCGCGCCGCGTCGGCGGCTCTGACGCCCGTGCCCTGCTCGACCTGCACCTTGTAGCGGCGCAGCGTGCCGGTGCCGACCGACGTCCCCGACGCCTGGGCGGTGTCGAAGACGCCGTTGCCTCCGGTGCCGGACGACGGCGCGGATGACGGTGCGGATGGCGGCGCGGATGGCGGCGCGGACGCGGGCGCCCGCCCGGCGGGTGACGTGGAAGGCGCCGCCGGCGTCCTCGCCGGTTCGGTGGCGGCGGGCGGCGAACCCGCCGTAGCCCCGTCCGCCGCGTGGTCGCCCTTCCCGCCCTTCCCGTCCTTCCCGCCGTGCGCGGCGACCAGCAGCGCCCCGGCCACCCCGACCGCCGCCAGCGTGCCGAGCGTGTACGTCGTCCGCCGTCACCTGCGCCGCCGTAGGGTCGCCAGGGAACGCCGCGTACGGGCGCCGCCGCCCCCCGCCCGCCCCGCCGATTTCCGTTTCTTCTCCCGGTGCATGGCCGTTCACACTGCGGTCCGCGTGTGATGGCCCCTGGCCCGGAAGATCACGAAAGCGTAACCACGGCGGCGGACGGCCGCTGTATGACCCCTTCGTAACAGCTGCCCGGCCGAGCCCCTCTCACGGCCCTGCCCGCCCGGACCTCACGCATACTGACCTGCATGCCCCGCGTTCTGCTCGTCGAAGACGACCCCGCGGTCCGCAAGGGCGTGCAGCTGGCCCTGCGCCACCAGGGACACGACGTCCTCGCCGCCGCGACCGGTGAGGAGGGCCTGAGCCACCTGCGCCCCTTCCGGCCCGACGTCGTCGTGCTCGACCTCATGCTCCCCGGCATCGCCGGACTCGACGTCTGCCGTCGCATACGCGAGCACGACCAGGTCCCGATCATCATCGTGACCGCGCGCGGCGACGACGTGGACGTGGTGGTCGGCCTGGAGGCCGGAGCGGACGACTACGTGGTCAAGCCGGTACAGGCCCGCGTCCTCGAAGCCCGCATACGCGCGGTGCTGCGCCGGATCGCCGCACCCGGCGCCGACGGCACCAGGCCCCGGCAGGAGTCGCACGGCGACCTGTCCATCGACCGCGCCGGGCTGCGGGTCTCCCTGCGCGGCGAGCCCGTACCGCTGGCCCCCTCGGAACTGCGGCTGCTGCTGACCCTGTCGGCCTCGCCGGGACAGGTGCTCAGCCGCCAGCAACTCCTGGAAGCGGTCTGGGAGCACAGCTACCACGGCGACATCCGGCTGGTCGACGCCTGCGTGAAGCGGCTGCGCGGCAAGCTCGGCGGCGGACCGGGCGCCGGGTCCGGCTACATCGAGACCGTACGGGGCTTCGGCTACCGCTTCCGCGCGCCGTACGCGCGGCCGCTCCAGCCGACCCCATGAGGTCCGCCGTCTCCAGGGCCCTGCTCGCGCTGCGCGGGCTGCGCACCCGACTGGTGGTCGCCTTCGTGCTGGTCGCGGTCGTCAGCGCGCTGAGCACCGGGGCCCTCGCCTTCAGGGAGGCGCGGACCGGCGTGCTCCAGCAGAGCCAGGACGCGGTCATCCGGCAGTTCCGCGACAGCGTCGACGCGCTGGCCCCCGCGATCCCCGCGGAGCCCGACCAGGCGGCGATGGACTCGCTGGTCACCCAGGTCGCGAGGGCCCACCAGTCGCAGCGCTGGCAGGTCCTTGCCACGTACGGGGAGCGCCGCGCCGGATCCGCGCCGGAGAACGCCTTCGAGCGGCTGACCCCCGAACTCCTCGGGTCGGTGCGCGACCAGGCCGCCGCGGTCTTCCAACGGGTGAGCACCGACGACGGCCCGGTCCTCGTCGTCGGCCTGCCGGTCGCGTACCGCGCCGCCGAGAACCAGTCGCTGACGCTCTCCGGCCTCGTCATGTACCTGATCGTGCCGCAGGACACCGAGCAGGCGTACGTCCAGGCCATGATCACCGCCATCAAGGACGCCGCGCTGTGGGCCGTGGTCCTCGCGGTCGTCCTGGCGCTCTTCGCCGCGCGCGGCGTGCTGCGCCCGGTACGCGCCCTGCGCCGCGCGACCCGGCGGATGGCGGAGGGCCACCTCGACGTACGGCTGGCCGTCAACGGCTCCGACGAACTCGCCGACCTCTCCCGGTCCTTCAACGACACGGCCGCCGCCCTGGAGCGCTCGGTGACCGAACTGCGGCGGCTGGAGGCGCAGGCCCGGCGGTTCGTCGCCGACGTCTCGCACGAACTGCGCACACCGCTGGCCGCGATGTCCTCGGTCACCGACGTGCTGGACGAGGGAGCGGGCCGCCTCGACCCCGAGACGGCCACCGCGGTCGGCCTGATCAGCGAGGAGACGGTACGGCTCGCCCGGCTCGTGGAGGACCTGATGGAGGTGTCGCGCTTCGACGCGGGCGCCGCGCGGCTCAACCTGGACGAGATCGACCTGGCCGAGTCGGTGCGCCGCACCCTCGTCTCGCGCGGCTGGCTGGCGGAGGTCGACACCCGGCTGCCCGCGCCCGGCGCCCTGCGCGCCCGCGTCGACCCGCGCCGCCTGGACGTGGTGGTGGCCAACCTCGTCGGCAACGCGCTGCGGCACGGCGCGCCGCCCGTGGTGCTGTCCCTGAACGCGGTCGGCGGGCGGTCCGCCGGGGGAGCGTGGGCGGTGATCGAGGTACGGGACGCCGGTCCCGGCATCCCGGAGGCGGCCCTGCCGCACATCTTCGAGCGCTTCTACAAGGCGGACACCTCGCGCACCCGCAGTGAGAGCAGCGGCCTCGGCCTGGCCATCACGGCCGAGAACGTACGGCTGCACGGCGGCCGGATCACCGCCCGCAACGCGGACGGCGGCGGCTCCGTCCTCACCGTCGAACTGCCGCTGCGCCGCGACTCGGCCGCGGGCACCGCCGACGCCGGGGACCGCGCCGGTTCCGTCGGTTCTGCCGCTTCTGCCGCTTCCGCTGATTCCGCCGCCTTCGGAAGCGAGGACGTCCGATGAGGCGCGCCGCCGGTCCGCTGGCCTGCCTGGCGTCCGCCGCCGCGCTCACGGCCTGCGGCGTCCCGCCGACCAGCGTCATCCAGGCCGGGGAGCCCGCGGTGGGCATGACCCCCGGCGTCAGCGTCTACTTCCTCTCCGACGACACCTTGCGGGCGGTTCCCCGCCGCGCGCCCGACGGCGCCGGTCCGGTCGTCGCGCTGCGGCTGCTGTTCGCGGGCCCCGGCGACGCCGACCCGACGACGCTCACCACGCGACTGCCGTCCCTGCCGCACCCGCCCGTGATCGCCTTCGACGGCGTCACCACCGTCGTGCGCCTGCCCGCGGGCGTCGACCGCCTCTCGCCGCTGGCCATGGACCAGGTGGTGTGCACGGTGGCGGCCAATCCGGGCGGCCCGCGGCGCACCGCGCCGCCCGGCGGGGCCAGCGCCGTCCCCACCGCCGTCCCCGACGTCCCGACCGCCGGGACCCCGCGGTCGGCGTCGCCCAGCCCCGACGTCCGCGTCATCGGCGCGGGCTGGGCGCTGTCCCGGCTCGTGGAGAGCTGCCCGTAGCGACCGGCGGGCGACCGTACCGCCCGCTGGGCCGGTACGTCGGGGCCGCGGACACGCGGACGCCCCGCCGGTCGTGGGACCGGCGGGGCGTACGGGGGACGGCTGCGGAGAGCCGGGGGCCGCCCGGGCGCCGGACTACTCGACGTCGACCCAGTCCAGGGTCCGGTCCACGGCCTTCTTCCAGCCCTTGTAGCCCGTGGCGCGCTGCTCCTCGCTCCACTGGGGCTCCCAGCGGCGCGACTCGTGCCAGTGCTCGCGCAGCTCGTCGGTGTCGCGCCAGAAGCCGGTGGCGAGACCGGCCGCGTAGGCCGCGCCCAGCGCGGTGGTCTCGGCGACCACCGGACGGCTGACCGGGACGCCCAGGACGTCGGCCTGGGTCTGCATGCACAGGTCGTTGGCCGTGACACCGCCGTCGACCTTGAGCACGTCCAGGTGCACACCGGAGTCCTGCTCCATCGCCTCGACCACGTCGCGGCTCTGGTAGCACATGGACTCCAGCGTGGCCCGCGCCAGGTGGCCGTTGGTGTGGAAGCGTGCGAGGCCGACGATGGCGCCGCGCGCGTCGGACCGCCAGTACGGCGCGAACAGCCCGGAGAAGGCGGGCACGAAGTAGATCCCGTCGCTGCTCTCGACGGTCTTCGCCAGCCGCTCGCTCTCCGCGGCCTCGCTGATCAGGTGCATCTGGTCGCGCAGCCACTGCACCGCGGAACCGGTCACCGCGATGGAGCCCTCCAGCGCGTACACCGCCGGGGCGTCACCGAACTTGTACGCCACGGTCGTCAGCAGGCCGTGCTCGGAGCGGACCGCCTCCGTACCAGTGTTGAGCAGCAGGAAGTTACCGGTGCCGTAGGTGTTCTTCGCCTCGCCCGGCGCGAAGCAGACCTGGCCGACGGTGGCCGCCTGCTGGTCGCCGAGCACACCCGTGATGGGGATCGGCGCGCTCAGCGGGCGCGAGGTGCGGGTGGTGCCGAACGCCTCGGGGTGCGACGACGCGTGGATCGTCGGCAGCATCGCGCGCGGGATGTTGAAGATGCCGAGCAGCTCCTCGTCCCAGTCCAGCGTCTCCAGGTCCATCAGCATCGTGCGGCTGGCGTTGGTGACGTCGGTGGCGTGGATGCCGCCGTTCGGACCGCCGGTGAGGTTCCACAGGATCCAGGAGTCCGTGGTGCCGAACAGCGCGTGCCCCTGCTCGGCGGCCTGGCGGACCCCGTCGACGTTCTCCAGGATCCACTTGATCTTGCCGCCGGAGAAGTACGTCGCGGGCGGCAGGCCCGCCCGGCGCCGGATCAGGTCGCCGTGGCCGTCGCGCTCCAGCGCCTTGGCGATCGAGTCGGTCCTGGTGTCCTGCCAGACGATCGCGTTGCCGTACGGGCGACCGGTGCGCGGGTCCCAGACGACGGTGGTCTCACGCTGGTTGGTGATGCCGATCGCCGCGAGGTCGGAGGCCGAGATACCGGCCGACCGCACCGCGTTCTGGATCGCGACGTTGGTCCGCTCCCAGATCTCCACCGGGTCGTGCTCCACCCAGCCCGGCTTCGGCAGGTACTGGGTGTGCTCCAACTGGTGCTTGGCCACTTCGTTTCCGTCGTGGTCGAAGATCATGAAGCGGCTGCTGGTGGTTCCCTGATCCACCGCGCCGACGAAGTCCGCCATGGGTGCTTCCTGCCTTTCGTGGGTGTACCGGACCGCGGTGTACGTGACCGCGGTGTGCGTGACCGCCGTCCGCACGGCCGCCGTGTACGTGACCCCCGCGTACGGACCGCGGGGGTGTACGGACCTCGTGGACCGGCGGGCTCAGACCTCGGCAGCGGGCTCGGAGGCGGGGGCGCGTCCCGGGGGCTCCGGCGGGGCCTCGGGCAGGAAGCGGCCGACGAAGATCTTGTAGATCGCGCCGCCGAGGACGCCGCCGATCAGCGGTCCGACGATCGGCACCCAGAAGTAGAGATTCCCCCACTGGTCGCGCCACGCCGTGCTGTAGCCCGTGATGTAGCTGGCCAGCCGCGGGCCGAGGTCACGCGCCGGGTTGATCGCGTAACCGGCGTTGGCGCCGTACGCCATGCCGATCGCGACCACGATCAGGCCGACGATGAACGGGCCGAGATTCGCGCGGGGCGCGGTGTTGAGCACATCGGTGACCGCGAGGATCAGGATCAGCAGGATCGCCGTGCCGATCACCTGGTCGCGGAAGGCGCCCCACTCGTGGACACCGGCCGTCAGCGAGCCGTTGCCCGGCAGGGTGGCGAAGACCGTCTGCGTCTTGATGGTGTGTCCCGGGTCGGCGTGGCCCAGGATCTCGGAGTAGTTCCAGCGCACCAGCAGCGCGGCGACGAAGGCGCCCGCGGTCTGCGCCAGCGCGTAGGGCGCGACCTTCTTCCAGTCGAAGCCCTTGAACACCGCCAGGGTCAGCGTCACCGCCGGGTTGAGGTGCGCGCCGCTGAGTCGCGCGGCGACATAGACACCGAGGGTGACGCCGAGCCCCCAGGCCCAGGCGATGCTGTCATGGTCGCCGAGACCGCCCTTCGGATCGGTCAGCGCGCCGCCGCCGACGACTTGGGCCACGACGCCGACACCGATCAGAATGAGGATCATCGTCCCGACGAACTCCGCCGACAGTTCGCCCAGAAGTCCTGAGCGTGCACGTGTCGCCATGGATTCCCGCTTCCCGCCGGCCGCCGTATGGACCGGCTGTAGCTCGTCCCGCTCTTGGCCATGCGTCTTCTGCTCTCCGCATGCTCCTTCACACGGAAGCACGTGTGAACCGGCTGTGCCGGATGGGATTGCGCCGTACGGGGGAGAGTGATGGGAGAGGTGAGGCGAACACGGGAGTGGCGGCACCGGAAGCGGCGACCGGTCTGTTAGAGGCGCGGCCGGTCCGGTGGCGCGGTCCGCTGAAGGCGGGTGTGTGTCAGGGACGGGCGGGCTCGACGCGGCCGACGACCTCGCCGAGGCCGATCCGCGTACCGCCGGGGCCGGGCGCGGTGGCGCTGATCACCACCTCGTCGCCGTCCTCCAGGAACGACCGACGCGTCCCGTCCGGCAGCTCCAGCGGCTCCTCGCCGTTCCAGGCCAGCTCCATCAGCGCGCCCCTGGTCTCCCTGTCGGGACCGCTGACCGTGCCCGAGGCGAAGAAGTCCCCGGTCCGCAGGCTCGCGCCGTTCACCGTCATGTGCGCCAGCATCTGCGCGTACGTCCAGTACATGGCGGCGAACGGCGGCCGGGACACCAGATGCCCGTTGAGCCGTACCTCCAGGGCGATGTCGAGGCCGTACGGCGGTCGCGCCGCGCGGTCGTCGAGATACGGCAGCGGCTCGGTGTCGCGGACCGGCGGGTCGGTACGGGCCTGCGCGAGCGCGGCCAGCGGCACCACCCACGGCGACACCGACGTGGCGAAGGACTTGCCGAGGAAGGGGCCGAGCGGGACGTACTCCCACGCCTGGAGGTCGCGCGCCGACCAGTCGTTGACCAGGCACACCCCGAAGACGTGCGCGTCCGCGTCGGCCAGCGCCACCCGGCCGCCGAGCGGCGAGGGCGCGCCCACCACGAAGCCCAACTCCGCCTCGATGTCCAGCTTCCGCGAGGGGCCGAAGTCCGGCGCCGGATCGGCCGCCGCCTTGCGCTGCCCGCACGGCCTGACCACCGGCGTGCCGGAGACCACGACGGTGCCCGCCCGTCCGTGGTAACCGATCGGCAGATGCTTCCAGTTCGGGGTCAGCGGCTCGGACCCCGGCCGGAAGATCCGGCCGATGTTCGCGGCGTGGTGCTCCGAGGCGTAGAAGTCCACGTAGTCCGCCACCTCGAACGGCAGGCGCATCGTCAGCTCCGCGCGCGGCAGCAGGCACGGCTCGACGGCGTCGGCGTAGGTGTCCTCGGTCAGCCACGCGGTCAGCGCCGCCCTGACCCGCGTCCACAGCGGACGGCCCGCGGCCAGCAGCGGGTTGAGCGAGTCCGCGCCGAGCGCGGCGGCCAGATCGGCGGGAGCCCCGGCCGCCCGCGCGGCGGCCCCCGCGTCCAGTACGTGATCGCCGTACGCCACCCCGATCCGCCGCGCGGCGGGCTCGTCGGCGGTGCTGAACACCCCGTACGGCAGATTGCGCACCCCGAAGGGCGCGTCGTACGGGACGGCGAGCGGGCTGCTGGCGCTCAACGGACCTCCAGGTGCGGCTCCTGCGCGGCGGAAACGACCCGAGGGTACCGCCGGGTCCTGCGGCCGGGTTTGGAGCTGCTACCGGTGCAAACGTAAAGTTCGGCCGGGGCGGGGCACGCGGGGGCATCGCATGGGCACATACGGAGAGAGCAGCGGCGGGATGACGGCGACAACGCAGGACCTTCACGGCCACGGGGCCTACGAGGAACCGATCGGTGATGCCGAGGACACGGACGGCGCGGAGGCCGTGGACGCTGCGGAGGCCGTGGAGGGCTTCGCCGACGTGCCCGGCATCGATCCCGCGCGGATGGCGGTCTGCCTCGCCGTACTCGGCGAGCTCGACACGCTGCCCGTCGACCACCCCGACGCCATCGCCGTACGCCGGGCCACCGCGGGCATCTACCGGTCGGTGAAGCAGCGCCGCCGTCAGGAGCGCCGGGCCGCCAAGACCGCCAACGACAAGGCCGTCACCGAGGCCACCGCGACCGGCGCCGCCGACCGGATCGACGACGAGACCCTCGGCATCCAGCTCACCACCTCCGTCAGCACGGAGATCGCGGGCATCCTGGAGCGGCCCCGCTCCTGCTACGTCTGCAAGACCCGCTACGTCGAGGTCGACGCCTTCTACCACCAGCTCTGCCCGTCGTGCGCCGCCGAGAACCGGGCCCGCCGCGACGCGCGCACCGACCTCACCGGGCGCCGCGCGCTGCTCACCGGCGGACGCGCCAAGATCGGCATGTACATCGCGCTGCGGCTGCTCCGCGACGGCGCGCACACGACGATCACCACCCGCTTCCCCAACGACGCCGTCCGCCGCTTCAAGGCCATGCCCGACAGCGACGAGTGGATCCACCGGCTCAAGATCGTCGGCATCGACCTGCGCGACCCCGCCCAGGTCGTCGCCCTCGCCGACTCGGTCGCGGCGGCGGGCCCGCTCGACATCCTGATCAACAAC
Source organism: Streptomyces sp. NPDC008317 (assembly GCF_042955955.1). Lineage (NCBI taxonomy): Bacteria > Bacillati > Actinomycetota > Actinomycetes > Kitasatosporales > Streptomycetaceae > Streptomyces > Streptomyces sp. NPDC008317. The sequence continues at coordinate 713,481 of NZ_JBIBFQ010000003.1, read as the reverse complement.
GCCGCCCAGACCGTACGCCGTTCCCCGGACGCCTACCGCGAGCTGGTCGCCGCCGAGTCCGCGCCGCTGCCCGCGGGCGAACTGCCCGCCTCCGAGGTCTTCGGCGCCTTCGGCAGCGGCGCGCAGACCGCGGCCGCCCTCCCGGCCCCGCGCCGCGAGGACGCCCTCACCGCGCAGGACGTCACCGGCCTCGCGCTCGTCAGCGGCTCCGCCTCGCTCGCCAGGATCGAAGCGGGCACCGCCATCGACGCGGGCGGGCTCGTGCCCGACCTCGACCCCACCAACACCTGGGTGCAGACCGTCGGCGAGGTCGACCCCGTCGAACTCCTCGAAGTCCAGCTCTGCAACGTCACCGCGCCGTTCGTCCTCGTCAGCCGGCTCAGGCCCGCCATGGCCGCCGCCGCGGCGCGCCGCAAGTACGTCGTCAACGTCTCCGCCATGGAGGGGCAGTTCAGCCGCGGCTACAAGGGCCCCGGCCACCCCCACACCAACATGGCCAAGGCCGCGCTCAACATGCTCACCCGCACCAGCGCCCAGGAGATGCTCGACACCGACGGCATCCTCATGACCGCCGTCGACACCGGCTGGATCACCGACGAACGGCCCCACCCCGACAAGGTCCGGCTCGCCGCCGAGGGCTTCCACGCCCCCCTCGACCTCGTCGACGGCGCCGCCCGTGTCTACGACCCCGTCGTCCGGGGCGAACGCGGCGAGGATCTGTACGGCTGCTTCCTGAAGGACTACGCCCCCTCCGCCTGGTGACACCGCGCGGGCGGTGACGCTCATCCGCTGCCGCTGCCGCTGCCGCTGCCGCTGCCGCTGCTGCCGTTGCCGCCGACGACCCATCGGACCGGACCGGGCCGCACCGGGCCGTCCGGCCGGTCCGGCGGTCACGCGTCGCCGCGCGTACCAGGAATGCTGAGCAGTCCGCCTACGCGCGTCCGCGTCGCCGTACGCGCAAGGTCGTAGATCTCAGCTCCCACGCCCCTCACGCGCCCCTCCCGTGCCCCGAGTGCAACCGGCGCGCGGGGGGCGCGCGGCACCCGGCGCCCGCACGGCGCATTTCCTGGCGCGCACCTGTGACGTGCGAATTCCCCGCGGAGCGGAATCACCGAATCCGGTGGCCTATGCCAGCCGCTCTTGCCGAATAATCCGTGATGCCGCCGGGTCGATTACCGATGTACGGATTTGGCCATTAACGAGCGCCGCCGATTCCGCGCCGTCGTTTCGGGCGCCAAGGCGGCGAGCTTTACGTGATGCGATGCCCTGGCATTTATCTACGGCCCGGCCGGTCCGCTCCGCCACCGTCGAAGAAGGCGCAGTTCGGGGCGGGGTGCACCCGGTAATCGAAAGTATGTCCGTCGCCGCCGGGGCCTATATACCCCGGTTCTTCGATCTGAATCAGGTGAGGAGGAAGTTCGTACCCCCAACAGGTGAAACCGGCCAATCGTCGGCCTCCCGGCAGTCTTTCCGTCCGAAGAAGTCGGCTGTTGTACTCTGACGATGATGCGAATAGGGACAGGGCTGTGCCGCCCCGCGCTTTACCGGGGCCCGTACGGCGAGAAGAAACGGAAAACTGAGGGAAGGTGGAGCGGCCATGGTTAATCCTTTCGACGACGACTCGGCTCGGTTCGTCGTATTGGTGAACGACGAGGGACAGCACTCCCTGTGGCCCGCACATCTCGACCAACCCGGCGGCTGGCACGCGGACGGCCCGGAGAGATCCCGTCAGGAGTGCCTGGACGCGATCGAGAAGTCCTGGATCGACATGCGGCCCACGAGCCTGGTGCGCGCGATGGAGGCGGACGTCCGGTAGGCGGAATCCCGGGTCGGCACCCGTCCTCGTCGGGACGGGTGCCGACCCCGTCCCTCGCGCTTCCCGCCGCCTCGGTGAGCGGGTCCGACCGAAGGTGACCGCACGCGATCACTTTCGGTCCGTGAATGCTCTCTTTCGTCGCGGGTGTTTCACCGGGACCATCATCCGGTCCTTCGCGGCGTCATCCGCCGCGCGCGGCAGGGAACGCCCTTCGCCGCGAATCGCCGCGCCGGCGGAACCCGAGTGCCCGACGCGATGACGCGGGCGCGCTTTCGGCCCGCCTCCCTCGGCACGGCGTCGGCGGCCTTTTTATCGACGGGCTGATTTCGTCGTTTCTCCGCACCGTTCCAGAATCTCCCCGAAGGGGTCGACCGGCATGCATGAAGACAGCTCCTTCTCAGAAGACAGTTCCTTCCCGGCGGACAGCGTTTCCCGGGATCTCTTCGAACTGACGTCGGCCCAGCAAGGTGTCTGGTACGGGCAGTTGATCGATCCGGACAGTCCGAAGTACAACATCGGGGAATGCCTGGAGATCCGCGGCGACCTCGACGAGGCGCTTTTCGCCGCCGCGCTCGGCCGGGCCGTCGCCCACTGCGACAATCTCCACCTGCGGTTCGAGACCGGCGACGACGGCGTCCGGCAGTACGTCACCGACCGCCCGGCCATCGCGACCGACCGGGTCCGCCTGATCGACCTGTCCGGGGCGGAGGACCCGGCGGCCGAGGCCGAGGCGTACATGGCACGGGACATGGCCACCGTCGACCGGCTCGACGCCCCGTCCCACCACTTCGCGCTGCTGCGTCTGGCCCCCCGGCTGCGCTACTGGTACGTGCGCTACCACCACATAGCCATCGACGGCCTCAGCGGCGGCGTGGTCAACCACCTCGTGGCCGACCTCTACGCGCGTGCGATCCGCGGCGAGGACATCGCCGAGGTCGACCTCCCGGCCGCCTCACTGCGCGAGCTGGTGGCGGACGAGCTGGCGTACCTCGGGTCGGAGCGCCACCGCGCGGACCGGGCGTACTGGATCGACACCTTCGCCGGGCCGACCGCCGAACGAGGGACGGACGCGGCCGGGACGGCCGGGACAGCGGCACCGGCGGGAACGGCACGAACAGCGGACGAGGCGGACGCCCGCGGCGGCGCGCCGCTCATCCGCCGCCGCGCCGCGGACCTGCCGGACGCGGGCGACGCCGCCCCGCCGGGCGCGGGCCCTGCCGCCCCGCTGCACACCGGCGAGTCGCTGCCCGTCGCCGTCCTGGACGGCCTGCGACGACTCGGCTCCGCCCGCCGCACCACCTGGACGGCCGTCGTGGTGAGCGCGGCCGCCGCGTACGTCGCGCGGGCCACCGGCCGCGAGGACGTCACCGTCGGGCTGGCCTCGAACGGTCGGCACAGCGCGCTGCGGCACGCCGTCGGCATGACGGCCAACGTGCTGCCGATCAGGCTGCGCCTGCCCGCCGACCGGACCGTCGGCGACCTGATCCGGTCGGTGTCCGCCGAGATGGCCCGCGCCCTGCGCCACCGCCGCTACTCCCGCGAACAGCTCGCCCGCGAGGTGGACGCGGGCGACGACGCCGCGCGCCTGACCGATCTCGTCGTCAACGTCATGCCCTACAACTTCGACCTCGACCTCGCGGGCAGCCCCGCCACCTCCCGCGTGCTGTCCATCGGACCCGTCGACGACGTGTCGCTCTTCGTCTCCGAACGGTCGGAGGGCATAGGCCCGCTGATCGGGCTGGACGCCGCCCCGGCGCTCTACCACCCCGACGACGTCCTGCTCCACCAGCACGCTCTCGTCTCCTTCCTCACCGCTCTGGCGGCGGCGGACGCCGACACCCTGCTGCGCGACCTGCCGTTCCTGGATGACGACGCGGCCGAGGCGGTCCTCGCCCAGGGCCGCGGCGCGCAACTGCCGCCGCGCACCGCCGCGGCGAACCTGCCCGAGGCGTTCGCCGCCCAGGCGCGCCTGACCCCGGACGCGACGGCCGTCGTGGACGGCGCCCGCACGCTCTCCTACCGCGAACTCGCCCGCACCGCGGACGCCCTGTCCCACGCCCTGGCGGGCTGGGGCGTGGCCGCGGAGGACCGGGTCGCGGTGCTCTTGGAACGCTCGGCCGCGGTGGTGTCCGCCACCCTCGGCGTGGTGGGCGCGGGCGCCGCCTACGTGCCGATGGACCCGGCCTGGCCCGCGGAACGGCTCAGCGGCGTCTGCGGCGTCGCGGACGTACGCGCCCTGGTGGTCGACGAGGCCGCCGCCGCGCAGCCGTGGGTGAAGGAGGCGGCGGCCGGTCTGCCGGTCGTCGTCGTCGACAGGACCGGCGCCGTCGTCCGCGGCGGGCCGCCGTCCCCCACGCCGCCGCCGAGGGCCGGACATCCCGACCGGCTCGCGTACGTGATGTTCACCTCGGGCTCGACCGGTCTGCCCAAGGGAGTTGGCGTCACGCACGGGGACGTTCTGGCGCTGGCGGCCGACTCCGCGTGGCACGACGGCGCGGTGGAAGCGGTGCTGATGCACTCGGCGTACGTCTTCGACGCCTCGACGTTCGAGATCTGGGCGCCGCTGCTCAGCGGCGGCCGGATCGTCGTCGCACCCGAAGGCGTCCTGCACGCACCGGTCCTGCGCGACATGGTGGAGCGCCACGCGGTGACCGCGCTGTTCCTGACCACCGCCCTGTTCAACCTGGTGGCCGAGGAGGAGCCGACGGCGTTCGCCGGACTGCGCCTGGTCTGCTCCGGAGGCGAGGCCGCCGCTCCCGACCTGCTGCGACGGGTGGCCGTCGGCGCGCCCGACGTGACGGTGCTGCACGTGTACGGGCCCACCGAGACCACCACCTTCGCCACCCGCCACCACGTCACCGCCGACCCGCTGCCGGGACCGCCGCCCATCGGCCGGCCCCTGGACGGCATGCGCCTGTACGTGCTCGACGACGCCCTGCGCCTGGTGCCGCCCGGCGTGGTGGGGGAGCTGTACGTCGGCGGCTCCGGTGTGGCGCGCGGCTACGTCGGCCGCCCCGACCTGACCGCGACCCGTTTCGTGGCCGACCCGTTCGGTACGGGGGGCGGCCGGATGTACCGCACCGGAGACCTCGTGCGCTGGACCGCGGGCGGCCAGGTGGAGTACGTCGGCCGCGCGGACGGCCAGGTCAAGCTCCGCGGCTACCGCATCGAGCCCGCCGAGATCGAGTCCGTCCTGCTCACCGCGCCGGGTGTGCGCGCCGCGTGCGTCGTGGTGCGCGAGGACACGCCGGGCGACCGGCGGCTGGCCGCCTATATCGTGCCGTCGGCCGACGTCCGCCCCGACGAGGAGTCCCTGGTCCGGCACGTCACGCGCGCCCTGCCCTCGTACATGGTGCCCTCGGTGTTCGTCCCGCTGGACGCGCTGCCGCTGAACCCCAACGGCAAGGTCGACCGGCGCGCCCTGCCCGTGCCGCCGGCCGCGGTCGCGACCGGCCGTGCCCCGCGCACCCCGCGCGAGGAGGTGCTCGCCGGGCTGTTCGCCGACGTCCTGGGCGTGGCCGCCGTCGGCATCGACGACAACTTCTTCGCGCTGGGCGGCCATTCGCTGCTGGCCACCCGGCTCACCGGCCGGTTACGGGCGGCGTTGGGGGCCGAACTCGACCTGCGCACCCTCTTCGACCACCCGACGGTCGCCTCCCTCGCCGGGGTCCTCGACACCGCCCGCGCCCGCGGACCGGTCCTCGCCCCGCGCCAGCGCCCCGACCCGTTGCCGCTGTCCTTCGCGCAGCAGCGGCTGTGGTTCCTCAACCGCGTCGAGGGCCGCCCCGGCAGCACGTACAACGTCCCGCTCGTCCTCGCGCTCGACGGCGACCTGGACGTGCGGACCCTGCGCGAGGCGCTGGCCGACGTGGTCGACCGGCACGAGAGCCTGCGCACCGTCTTCGCCGAGGAGGACGGCGTCGCCCGGCAGGTGATCCGGCACGGCGCCGACGCGGCGGCGCTCGTCCCGCTCACGGTCGCGCACGCGCCGTCCGAAGAAGGCGGGGCAGGCAGGGCAGACGGGGCAGGCAGGGCAGACGGGGCAGACAGGGCAGACAGGGCAGGCGGGGCAGTGGCAGCACGCGACGACGGCGCGGAAGGCGCGGAAGGCGCGGAAGTCGGCGCGGGCCTGGGACGCGAGCAGGGCCAGGAGCATGCCGCCGCCTGGGCCGAGGAAACGGTACGGCACCTGACCTCGCTCCCCTTCGACCTCGCAGGGGACGCCCCGCTGCGCGCCCACCTGCTCGTGCTGGGCCCCGCCCGGCACGTCCTGGTCCTCGTCCTGCACCACGTCGTCGCCGACGGCTGGTCGCTGGCCCCGCTCGTGCGTGACCTCGGAGCCGCCTACCGGGCCAGGACCGCGGGCGCGGACGCCCCCGACTGGCCCGCGTTGCGCGTGCAGTACGCCGACTACACGCTCTGGCAGCGCGAACTGCTCGGCGGCGACGGCCCGGACGGCCTGGGCGCACGCCAACTCGCCTTCTGGCGGGCGGCGTTGGCGGGCGCGCCCGACCTCCTCGACCTGCCGCTCGACCGGCCCCGGCGCGCGGTGCCCACCCACCGCGGCGGCGCGCACCCGATCGAACTGCCCGCCGCCACGCACACGGCGCTGGTCCGGCTCGCCCGCGCGTGCGGCCGTACCCCGTTCATGGTCCTCCAGGCGGCCCTCGCGGTGACGCTGCACGCGTACGGCGCGGGCACCGACATCCCGCTGGGCACCGCGGTTGCCGGACGTACCGACGAGGCCCTGGACGACCTGGTCGGCTTCTTCGTCAACACCCTCGTGCTGCGCACCGACCTGTCCGGCGACCCGACCTTCCGCGAACTGCTGGACCGGGTGGGGCGGTTCGACCTGGCCGCCTTCGGCCACGCCGACCTGCCCTTCGAACGGCTGGTGGAGGAGCTGAACCCGGAGCGCTCGGGCGACCACCACCCGCTCTTCCAGACCATGCTGGTCCTCCAGAGCCAGCGGCAGGCGCGGCTCGACCTGCCGGGCGTCACCGTCCACGACCGGTCCGCGCACACCGGGATCAGCAAATTCGACCTGACCCTCTCGCTGACGGAGGCCGACCCCGACCCCGACGGCGACCCGGCCGAGGCGGCCGGCATCAGCGGGTATCTGGAGTACGCCGCCGACCTCTTCGACCCGGACACCGCCCGCGACCTGTGCGACGGCTTCGTCCGTGTCCTCACCCAGGCCGTCGCCGAACCCGGCCTCACCGTCAGCGCGTTGGAGCCGATGGCGCCCGGCGCGCGGGCCCGGCTCCTCGGCCGCGGACAGGGCGAGCGGCGACCGCTGCCGACCCGTACCGTGCCCGAGGCGGTCCGGGAGTGGGCCCTGCGCACACCCGGCGCCGTCGCCGTGCGCGACGCGGGCGCCAGCCTGACCTACGCCGCTCTCGACGCCCGCGCCGACAGCCTCGCCCAGGTACTGCGCGAGCGAGGGGTCGGCCGCGAGAGCGTCGTGGCCCTGGCCGTACCGCCGTCCGTGGACACCGTGGTGGCCATGCTGGCGGTCCTGCGGGCGGGCGGGGCCTACCTGCCCGTCGATCCGCGGTACCCGGCGGCGCGCATCCGGCAGATGCTCGACGACGCCGGGCCCGTCCTGCTGCTCACCACCGGGCGGATACGCGAGGACCTGCCTGTCGGCGGCCCGCCCCGGCTCGCGCTCGACGACCCGGCCGACATGGCGGCCGGCCCCATGGCGCGGGACCCGAGACCGTCCCATCCGGCCGACCCCGCGTACGTCATCTACACCTCAGGTTCCACCGGCCGCCCCAAAGGCGTGGTCGTGCCGCACGGCGCGCTGGCCAACCACATGGCCTGGATGACGCGGCACTTGGACGTCACCGCGGACGACCGGGTGCTCGCCCGCACCTCCACCAGCTTCGACGCGTCCGTCTGGGAGGTGTGGCTCCCGCTGGTGAACGGCGCCGAGGTCTGCGTGCTGCCGCGCGAGGCCAACGAGGAACCCCGTGAACTCGTCTCCTGGATGAGCAAGTTCGGAGTGACCCTCGCCCAATTCGTGCCCTCCCACCTCGCCCTCGTCCTCGCCGAGGCCGGGAGCCACGCCCCGCTGCCCGACCTGCGCGCCGTGCTGTGCGGCGGCGAACCGCTGCCGCGCGCCGTCGCGGCCGAGGTCGCCGCCCAGTGGCGGGTGCCGACGCACAATCTCTACGGGCCGACCGAGGCGACCATCGACGCCACCGCCCACCGCGTGCCGGACGCGACGACCGGCCCGCACGCCCGGCCCGCCGCGCCCGACGAGCCGTCCGCCGCGCCCGCCGCGTTCGAGACCGTGCCGATCGGCCGTCCCGTCGACACCATGCGCGGGTACGTCCTCGACGACCGGCTGCGGCCCGTCCCGCCGGGTGTCACGGGGGAGTTGTACCTGGCGGGCCCCAACCTCGCGCGCGGCTACCTCGACCGGCCGGGGCTGACCGCCGCCCGGTTCGTCGCCGACCCCTTCGCCGCCGACCTCGCCGCCACCGCCACAACAGCCGCCACCGTTGACCTCGCCGCCACCGCCGACCCCGGCGACCCGACCTCCGCCGCCGGTGCCCGGATGTACCGGACGGGCGACCTCGTGCGGTGGAGCCGCGACGGCCTGCTCGAATACCGGGGCCGCGCCGACGACCAGGTCAAACTCCGCGGCTTCCGGATCGAGTTGGGCGAGGTCGAGGCCGAACTGGCGGCCCTGCCCGGCGTCACGGCCGCCTGCGCCGTCGTCCGCGAGGACGTCCCCGGCAGGCCCGTCCTGGTCGCGTACGCCGTCACCGGCGACCCGGCACCGCAGGGTCCCGGCCTGCGCGACGCGCTCGCCGGGACGCTGCCCCACCACATGGTCCCCTCGGCGGTCGTCGTGCTCGACGCCCTTCCGCTGCTGCCCAACGGCAAGGTGGACCGCCGCGCCCTGCCCGAGCCCGCCGCGGGCACCGGCGGCCCGAGCGCACCGGGACGGCGCACCTTCCAGGAGGAACTGCTCGCCGGGATCTTCGCCGACGTCCTCGAAGTGCCCCAAGTACGGCCCGGGGACAGCTTCTTCGACCTCGGCGGGCACTCCCTGCTCGCGATGCGCGTCGTCAGCCGTATCCGCACCCTGCTGCACGCCGACGTCACCCTGCGCACGCTGTTCGAGCACCCGACCGTCGAGGAGCTGGCCCGCGTCCTGGACACGCCGGGCCGCCGCCGACCCGCGGTGCTGCCCGTCACGCGGCGGCCCGACCCGCTGCCGCTGTCGTTCGCCCAGCGCCGCCTGTGGTTCCTCAACCGGCTGGAGGGCCCCAGCTCCACGTACAACATCCCGCTCGTCCTGCAACTGCGGGGCGCCCTGGACGCGGACGCCCTGCGCGGCGCGCTGCGCGACACCGTCGCCCGGCACGAGGCGCTGCGCACGGTGTTCCCCGAACGGGACGGCGTACCGCACCAGTTGATCCTGCCGGCCGACACGGCCGCGCCCGCGCTGCCCGTCACGAGCACCGCCCCCTCGCGGCTGGAGGCGGCCGTCCTGGACGCCGTACAGGAGCCGTTCGACGTCGGGACCGACCTGCCGCTGCGCGCGCTGCTGCTGCGCTCCGCGCCCGAACACCACGTCCTGGTCCTGGTGTTGCACCACATCGCGGGAGACGGCTGGTCGCTGGCCCCGCTCGCCCGCCACCTCGGCGACGCCTACCGGGCGCGCCTGGCGGGCGAAGGGGACGGCACGGCGCCCGGCCCGCGGCTCCAGTACGCCGACTACACCCTGTGGCAGCACGCCCTTCTCGCCGACGGCGGAAGCGACAGCGCCGTCGAGGACCCCGCCGCCCACGGCGACAGCCTGCTGCGGGAACAGCTCGACCACTGGCGCGCCGCCCTCGACGGGCTGCCCGTCCTGATCGACCTGCCCTCGGACCGGCCGCGCCCGGCCGTCGTCGACCCGAGGGGCGCGGTGCACGCCTTCGACGTGCCGCCCGCCGTGCGCGACGGCCTGCTGAAGCTGGCCAGGCAGTCGGGGAGCAGCCTGTTCATGGTGCTCCAGGCGGCCGTCGCCACCCTGCTGAGCCGGCACGGCGCCGGGGACGACATCCCGCTCGGCACCCCGGTGGCGGGCCGCACGGACGAGGCGCTCGAAGACCTGGTCGGGTTCTTCGTCAACACCCTCGTGCTGCGCACCGACCTGTCCGGCGACCCCACCTTCGCCGAACTCCTCACCCGTGTCAGGGAGTTCGACCTGACGGCCTACGCGCACCAGGACATACCCTTCGAGCGGCTGGTGGAGGAGCTCAACCCCGCCAGAGCGCGCGACCACCACCCGCTGTTCCAGACCATGCTCGTCCTGCAGAACCAGGACAGTCCCCGCCCCGACCTGCCCGGCGTCACCGTCGAGGACCGCCTCGTCCACAACGGCCTGAGCAAGTTCGACCTCACCTTCGCCTTCACCGAGGAGCCCGCGGGGGCCCCCGATGCGGACGGCTCCCTGAGCGCCGGAATCGAGTACGCCACCGCCCTCTTCGACCGTGCCACCGTCGAAACCCTCGCCGCGCGCCTGGTCGGGCTGCTGGAACAGGTCGTGGCCGATCCGGACCTGCGCCTGGCCGCGTACGACCTGATGACGCCGGACGAACACACCCGCATCACGCGCTGGGGCACCGGCCGCGCCCTGCCGACCGGCCCGGAGGACGGCACCCTGACCGCCGCCTTCGCCGCCCAGGCGCGGCGCACGCCGGACGCCGTGGCCGTCGTCGCCGACGACACCACCCTCGACTACGCGGGACTCGACCGGATCTCGGCCGACCTCGCCGGGGTGCTCGCCGGTCTCGGGGCCGGTCCGGAGACACGGGTCGGTGTGCTGCTCGACCGGTCCGCCGCGGTGGTGTCGGTGTCCCTCGGCATCGTCCGCTCCGGCGCCGCCTACGTCCCCCTCGACGGGCGCTGGCCCGACGAACGCCACAGCCAGGTCGCCGACATCGCGGACATCCGCCTCCTCGTCGTCGGCGAGGAGGCCGCGCGATCGCCCCGGGTCGCCGCCGCCGGGACGCCGGTCGTGGTCGTGGACCGGCTCGGCCGGGTGCTGTCCGGAGCGCGTCGCCCCGCCGCCCCGGCCCCCGTGCCCGGCCCCGCGACCCTGGCGTACGTCATGTTCACCTCGGGCTCGACCGGTCTGCCCAAGGGAGTCGGCGTCACGCACGGGGACGTCCTGGCGCTGGCGGCCGACTCCGCGTGGCACGACGGCGCGGTGGAAGCGGTGCTGATGCATTCGGCGTACGTCTTCGACGCCTCGACGTTCGAGATCTGGGCGCCGCTGCTCAGCGGCGGCCGGATCGTCGTCGCACCCGAAGGCGCCCTGGAGGCACACGTCCTCGACCACGCCGTCCACGAGCACGGCGTGACCGCCGTCTTCCTGACCACCGCCCTGTTCAACGTGATCGCGGAGACCGATCCCGGCGCCTTCGCGGGGCTGCGGCTCGTCTGCGCCGGTGGTGAACTGGCCTCGCCCGACCTGATGCAGCGCGTCGCCCGGGTCGCGCCCGGAGCGCGACTCCTGCACGTGTACGGGCCCACCGAGACCACCACCTTCGCCACCCGCCACCAGGTCACCGAGGATCTGCCGACCGGGCCGCCGCCCATCGGCCGCCCGCTGGACGGCATGCGCGGTCACGTCCTCGACCACCACCTGCGTCCGGTGCCGCCCGGTGTCACGGGCGAGCTGTACCTGGCAGGACGCGGCGTGGCGCGCGGGTACATCGGCCGCCCCGACCTGACCGCCACGCGCTTCGTGGCCGACCCGTTCGGTACGGGGGGCGGCCGGATGTACCGCACCGGAGACCTCGTGCGCTGGACCCCGGGCGGCCACGTGGAGTACGTCGGCCGCGCCGACGGCCAGGTCAAGCTGCGCGGCTACCGCATCGAACTGGGCGAGATCGAAGGGGCGCTGGCAGGCTGCGAGGGGGTCGCCGACGCCTTCGCCATGGTCAGGGAGGACACCCCCGGTGACCGCCGGCTCGTGGCCTACGTGGTGCCCGCGGCCGACGGCCGCCCGGAGGCCGGTGCGCTCGCGAGCGCCCTCGGCCACTCGCTGCCCGCCTACATGGTGCCGTCGGCGTTCGTCCTCCTCGACACGCTGCCGCTGACCCCCAACGGCAAGGTCGACCGGCACGCGCTCCCCGAACCCGCCCGCCGCGCGCCGGTCCGCACGACGGCCGCCCGCACCGCCCGCGAGGAGATCGTCCGCGGCCTGTTCGCCGACGTCCTCGGACTGCCCGCCGCGGCGGCCGACGACGACTTCTTCGCACTGGGCGGCCACTCGCTGCTCGCCACCCGCCTCGCCGCCCGCGTCCGCACCGCGCTCGGTGTGGAGATCGAGGTCAGAGCCCTGTTCGAGCACCCCACCCCGGCCCGGCTCGCCGACGCTCTCGACGACGCGCGGCGGGCCAGGACGCCGCTGCTGCGGGCCGCCTCCCGCCCCGACCCGCTGCCGCTGTCCTTCGCGCAGCAACGGCTGTGGTTCCTCAACCGGTTCGAGGGGCCCAGCGCCACGTACAACGTGCCGATGGTGCTGCGGCTGGACGGTCCGCTCGACGCGGACGCCCTCGCGAGCGCCGTGGCCGACGTCGTCGAGCGGCACGAGAGCCTGCGCACGGTCTTCCCCGACACACGGGGCGTGGCACGCCAGGTGGTGCGCGCCGCCGACGACGCGGACATCGACCTCGCGCCGCGCGACACCGACCCCGGACGGCTGGACGAGGCGCTGAGCGCGGAGGTGGCGCACACCTTCGACGTGAGCACCGGCCTCCCGCTGCGGGCGAGGCTGCTGCGGCTGGCCGACGACGCCCACGTCCTGGTCCTGCTGGTCCACCACATCGCGGGCGACGGCTGGTCGCTGGCCCCGCTCGCCCGTGACCTGGGCCTGGCGTACCGGGCCCGCGTCGCGGGCGAGGAGCCCGGCTGGACCGAACTCGCCGTGCAGTACGCCGACTACACGCTGTGGCAGCGGGAACTGCTCGGCGCCGAGGACGACCCGTCCAGCCGGGCCGCGCGCCAACTGGACTTCTGGCGCGGCGCGCTCGACGGCGCTCCCGAACTGCTCGACCTGCCGTACGACCGGCCGCGCCCCGACGTCACCTCGCATCGCGGCGACGCGTTCTCCTTCGCCGTGGACGCCGGTACCCATCGGGCGCTGGCGGACCTCGCCCGCGCCCGCGGGTGCAGCCTGTTCATGGTGCTCCAGGCCGGTGTGGCGGTGCTGCTCTCCCGGCACGGCGCGGGCGAGGACATCCCGCTCGGCACCCCCGTGGCCGGGCGCACCGACGAGGCCCTGGACGACCTGGTGGGCTTCTTCGTCAACACCCTCGTGCTGCGCACCGACCTGTCGGGGAACCCCACCTTCGGCGAAGTGCTCGACCGCGTGCGGGAGTTCGACCTGGCCGCCTACGCCCACCAGGACATTCCGTTCGAACGCCTGGTGGACAGCCTCGACCCGGTCCGCGCCCAGAACCGGCACCCGCTCTTCCAGACCATGGTCGCGCTCCAGAACCAGGCCGACGCCGCCGTGGACCTGCCCGGCCTCACCGTGACCGGGCAGCGGGTCGGCACCGGCATCAGCAAGTTCGACCTGACGTTCACCTTCACCGAGAAGCGCGACGAGGCGAACGCGCCCGCCGGTCTCGACGCGGTCCTGGAGTTCTCCACCGAACTGTTCGCCCACTCCACCGCGCACGGCCTGGCCGACCGCCTCACCCGGCTCCTCGGCGCGCTCGCCGCCGAGCCGGAGCGGCCGGTGCACACCGCCCCCGTCCTGGCCGCCGACCGGCGGGCGGCGCTGCTGGCGGCCGGGCACGGCCCGCTCCGGCCCGCGGCGGGCACGATCCCCTCGGCGTTCGAGGCCCAGCGCGCCCGGACCCCGGAGGCCGTCGCGGTGCGCGCGGGCGCGCGGACCCTGACCTTCACCGAACTCGACGCGCTCTCCGACCAGTTGGCGGACCGCCTGCGCGGTCGCGGGGTCGGCCGCGGCGACCTGGTCGCCCTCGCGATGCCCGGCACCGCGGACCAGACGGTCGCCATGCTGGCGGTGGCCAAGGCCGGGGCGGCCTATCTCGCGGTCGACCCCGAGTACCCGCGGGCCCGTATCGCCTTCATGATCGACGACGCCCGTCCCGTACTGCTGCTCACCCGCGGGGCCACCGCGCCGCAGGACCTGCCCGTACCCGTCCTGGACCTGGACGTGGACGTGGACCCGGGGGCCGTGAGCACCGGCGCGGCCGGTCGGAATGCTGTGGCGGCCGACCCGCGCGACGCGGCGTACGTCATCTACACCTCGGGCTCCACCGGGCGCCCCAAGGGCGTGGTCGTCACCCACGGCTCCGTCACCAACCACATGGCGTGGATGGCCGCCCACCTCGAACTCACCGACGACGACCGGGTCCTCGCCCGCACCTCACCGAGCTTCGACGCCTCCGTCTGGGAGACCTGGCTGCCGCTGCTCCACGGCGGTGCCACCTGCCCCGTCCCGCCCGCGGCCAACCACGACCCGGCGGGACTGCTGGCCCTGATGCGCGAGACGGAGGTGACCGTCGCGCAGTTCGTGCCCTCGCACCTCTCGCTCCTGCTGGCCGAGACCGACCCCGGCGACGCGCCCGGGAGCCTGCGCGCGGTGCTGTGCGGCGGCGAGCCGCTGACCCGGACACTGGCGGAGCGCGTCGGCCGCGACTGGCGGGCGCGGGTGCACAATCTCTACGGCCCGACCGAGGCCACCATCGACGCCACCGCCCACCGGTGGGACGGGCGGCAGGACACCGACGGGTACGGGGAGAGCGTCCCGCTGGGCCGCCCCGTCGACAACACCCGCGCCTACGTTCTCGACAGCGGCCTCCAGCCCGTGCCGCCCGGCGTCACCGGGGAGCTGTACCTCGCGGGCGACGGCCTCGCCCGCGGCTACCTCGGCCGCCCGGCGCTGACCGCGGCGCGGTTCGTCGCCGACCCGCACGGACCCGGCGGCGCCCGGATGTACCGCACGGGCGACCTCGTCAGATACGGCGCCGACGGCGAGCTCACCTTCGTCGCCCGCGCCGACGAACAGGTCAAGCTCAACGGCCTGCGCATCGAACCCGGCGAGATCGAGGCCGCCCTCACCGGCCTGGACGGGATCGCCGCCGCGTGCGTACTGGTCCGCGAGGACATACCGGGGGAGCGGCGCCTGGTCGCCTACACCGTCCCCGACCGGCCCGGCGCCCCCACCGACCGCGAACTGCGCGACCGCCTGGCCGCGGAACTGCCCGCCTACATGACACCCGCCGTCTTCGTCCCGCTGGACGCGCTGCCCCTGCTGCCCAACGGAAAGACCGACCGCAAGGCGCTGCCCGCCCCGGCCCGGCCCGCCGCCGCCCGGCCCGGAGGACAGCCGCGCACCGCGTCCGAGCGCGTGCTCTGCGAGGCCTTCGCCGCGCTGCTGCACACCGACACCGTCCGGACCGACGACGACTTCTTCGGTCTCGGCGGCGACAGCATCCTCTCGATCCAGCTCGTCAGCCGCGCACGGGAGGCCGGGCTGAGCGTCACACCGCGCGACGTGTTCGCGCACCGCACGCCCGAGGCGATCGCGGCCGTCGCCCGAACCCTCGGCCAGGACGTGCCGGCCCAGGCCGTACCCGGCTCCGGCGAACTGCCGGCCACGCCCATCGCCGCGTGGCTGCTGCGACGGCCCGGCACCATCGACGGGTACAACCAGTCAGGGGTGCTGCGCACACCCGCGGGAGCCGACGAGGACAGCGTCGCCGCCACGCTCCAGCGCCTCATCGACCACCACGACACGCTCCGGCTGCGGGCCGTCAGGACCGGCGAGGACGGCCCCGTGCTCGACGTGCTGCCGCCCGGCGCCGTGAGCATCCGCCGACGCCTCACCCGTGTCGATGTCGCGGGGCTCGACGCCGACGCCGTCCGCACCGTCCTCGCCGAGGCGGGGGAGCGGGCCCGGCGGCGGCTGCGGCCCGCGCACGGCCACGTGATCGAGGCGGTCTGGTGCGACGCGGGACCGCACGCGCGCGGACGGCTGCTGCTGGTCGTGCACCACCTCGCCGTCGACGCCGTCTCCTGGCGCGTCCTCGCCGAAGACCTCGCCACCGCCTGGCACGCCGTCACCTCGGGTCCGCCCGAGGACGGCCTGCCCGCCGTCGGCACGACCTACCGCGGCTGGGCGCGGCTGCTCGCCGCCCAGGCGCTGGAACCGGCGCGCGAAGCGGAACTCCCGCTGTGGGAAAGGGCCTTGAGCACCCCCGCGCCCCGCCTGGGAAACCGGCCGCTCCACCCCGACCTGGACACCGCCGACCGGACCCGCACGGTGACCACCCGGCTGCCCGCCACCTGGACCGCGCCGCTGCTCACCGACGTGCCCGCCGCCTTCCACGCGGGAGTCGGCGACGTCCTGCTCACCGGCCTCGCCCTCGCCCTGAACTCCTGGCAGGCCCAACGGGCGGCAGACGGCGGCCCGTTGCCCGGCGGCACCGGCGTGCTGCTCGACGTCGAGGGCCACGGACGCGAGCAGATCGCCGACCACGTCGACCTGTCCCGTACCGTCGGCTGGTTCACCAGCCTCTACCCGGTCAGCGTCGATCCGGGACCCGTCGATCCCCGCGACCCCGGGCGCTTCGGCCCCGCGCTCGTGGACCGCGCGCTCAAACGCGTCAAGGAGCAGTTGCGGGCCGTGCCCGACCACGGCCTCGGATTCGGGATGCTGCGCCACCTCAACCCGGCCACCCGCCCCCGGCTCGCCGCCCTGCCGGAACCGCAGATCGGCTTCAACTACCTCGGCCGGTACACCACTTCGCACCAGGACACCGCCGGGGCCGCGCGGCAGGACGCGGGCGCCGACTGGGAAGTGCTGCTCGACGGCGGCGGCCCACGCGCCCAGGACCCGGACATGCCCGTCCACCACGTCCTCGACATCAACGCGCACACCGAGGACCTGCCCGACGGCCCGCGCCTGGTGACCCGGTGGACGTGGGCCGCCGACCTGATCGGGGAAGAGGAGATCGACGCCCTGTCCGACGCCTTCGGCCGCGCCCTGCGCGCCATCGCCGAGCACACCGAACAACCCGACGCGGGCGGCTACACGCCCTCCGACCTACCGCTGGTCTCGCTCGACCAGGCCCAGATCGACCGGCTTCAGAACAAGTGGGGTGGACACAAGTGACCGGGTTCCAGTTGGAGGACGTACTTCCGCTGACACCGCTTCAGTCGGGGATGCTCTTCCACGCGCTGTACGACTCCGCCGCCGTGGACGTCTACACCGCGCAGTTCGTCTTCGACCTCGAAGGCGCCGTCGACGTCGCCGCGCTGCGCGCCGCCATCGGCGCCCTGCTGCGGCGGCACGCCAACCTGCGGGTCGGTTTCCTGCACGAGGACCTGGACGAGCCGGTACAGGCGGTCGCCGCCACCGTCCCCGTACCGCTGGAGGAACTCGATCTGACCGGGCGGGACGGCGTGGCGGCGGGCGAACGGCTCGGCGCGTTCCTCGCCGCCGACCGGACCCGGCGCTTCGACCTCACCTCCCCGCCGCTGATGCGGTTCACCCTGGTGCGCACCGCCCCCCGTCAGTCGCGGCTGGTCATGACGAGCCACCACATCCTGCTCGACGGCTGGTCGACACCGCTGCTGGTACGGGAGCTGTTCGAGCTGTACGCGAGCCGCGGCGACGACACCGCGCTGCCCCGCCCCACCCCCTACCGGACCTACCTGGCCTGGCTGGCCCGGCAGGACCGCGCCGCCGCCCTGGACACCTGGCGCACCGCCCTGGCGGGCCTGGAGGCCCCGACCCTGCTCGCCGGGCCCGGCCGGACGCGGACGGCCGCCACCGACGACCTGCCCGGAACGCTCGTCCTCGACCTGGACGCGGCCACCACGGCCCGGCTGCGCGAGACCGCCCGCGCCCACCGGCTCACCGTCAACACCCTGGTCCAGGGCGCCTGGGGACTGCTGCTGACGCACCTCACCGGGCGCGACGACATCGTCTTCGGCACCACCGTCTCCGGCCGCCCGCCCGAGATACCCGGCGTCGAATCGATGATCGGCCTGTTCATCAACACCGTGCCGGTACGGCTGCGCCTGGAGCCCGGCGAGACCCTGGCCGCGCTCCTGACCAGGCTCCAGGCCGAACAGGGCCGCCTCCTGGACAGCCAGTACCTGGGCCTGACCGAGATCCGCGGCGTCACCGGACTGGACGAACTCTTCGACACCCTCGCGGTCTTCGAGAACTACCCGGTGGACGCCGCCGCGCTGAGCACCGCCCGGCGCGGACTGCCCGGCCTCGACCTCACCGGCTTCACCGGCACGGACGCCGCCCACTACCCGCTCACCCTCACCATCGCGCCGGGCGACCGGCTGAGGATCACCTTCGGCTACCGGGCCGCCGTCCTCGACCACGACGACGTGGCCCGCACCGTCGCCCGCGTGCGGCGCGTGCTGACCGCGATGGCCGACGGCCTCGACCGCCGCGCCGACACCGTCGACGTCCTCCTCGACGGCGAGCGCGAACGGCTGCTCGCCCTAGGGCGCGGCGCCCCGCTCCCCGTCGGCACCGTGGACACCAGCGTCTGGGACACCGTGCTGCGCCACGCCGCCGACCACCCCGACCGGTCCGCCGTGACCGGCGCGGGCGAGCCGTTGTCGTACCGCGAACTGGCCGACGTCGCGGGGGAGACGGCCCGCGCCCTGACCGGGCTCACCACCGCGTCCGGCAGCCGCGTCGGTGTCATGACGGAGCGCTCGGCCGCCCAGGTCACCGTGTCCCTGGCCGTGCTGGGCGCGGGCGCCGCCTATGTGCCGCTCGACCCGCGCTGGCCCGACGAACGGCTCACCCGTGTCGCCGAGGCGGCCGGACTGCGCGCCCTGGTGGTCGACGAGGCCGCCGCCGCCCATCCGTGGGTCCGCGGTCTCGCCACCGCCCTGCCGACGCTGACCGTGGACGCCGCGGGTCGGGTCCGCGCAGGCGCGCCCGCCGCCCCCGGAACCCTGCCGGAGGTCACCGGGGGCGCCCGGCTCGCGTACGTGATGTTCACCTCGGGCTCCACCGGCCTGCCCAAGGCCGTCGGCGTCACCCACGCCGACATCGCCGCGCTGGCCGCCGACCGCGTCTGGCACGGCGGCGCGGCCGACGCCGTCCTGCTGCACTCGGCGTACGTCTTCGACGCCTCCACCTTCGAGATGTGGGCGCCGCTGCTCAGCGGCGGCCGGGTCGTCGTGGCCCCGCCCGGCCCCCTCCAGCCCGCCGTGCTCCGGGACCTCGTGGCCCGGCACGGCCTGACGTCGGCGTTCTTGACCACCTCCCTGTTCAACCTCGTCGCCGAGGCCGACCCGGACGCGCTCGGCCTGCTCCGCACGGTCGCCTCGGGCGGCGAGGCCGCCGCCCCCGGCGTCCTGCAACGCCTGGCCGCCGCCCACCCCGGCACCGCCGTCCTCAATGTGTACGGGCCCACCGAGACGACCACCTTCGCCACCCGCCACCAAGTGCGCCCCGAGGACGGCCCCGACGGCGCGCCGCCGATCGGCGGCCCCACCGACGGCACCCGCGCCTACGTCCTGGACGCCGCGCTGCGCCCGGTCCCGCCGGGAGCCGAGGGCGAACTGTACGTCGCGGGCCCCGGCGTGGCGCGCGGCTACCTGGAGCGGCCCGCCCTGACGGCCACCCGCTTCGTCGCCGACCCGTTCGCCGCCACCGGGGACCGCATGTACCGCACCGGCGACCTCGTGCGCCAACAGCCCGACGGCGTCCTCCAGTACGTCGCACGGGCCGACCAGCAGGTCAAACTGCGCGGCCACCGCATCGAGCCCGGCGAGATCGAGGCGGTGCTGCGCGCCGACCCGTCGGTGCGGTCCGCCTGCGTCATGGTGCGCGAGGACCTGCCCGGCGGTCGCGGACTCGCCGCGTACGTCGTCCCCGCGCCCGGCCGCACCCCCGACCCCGACCTGCTCACCGCGCACGTCGGCAGCCACCTTCCCGGCTACATGGTGCCGACCGCGATCCAGGTGCTCGACGGCTTCCCGCTGACCGTCAACGGCAAGCTGGACCGGGCGGCCCTCCCCGCGCCCGCCGCCCCTGACCTGGCCCCGGTCCGGGCCCCGCGCGACGCCCACGAGGAGATCCTGACCGGCCTGTTCGCCGACGTGCTCGGGGTGCCCCGGGTCGGCCCGGACGACAGCTTCTTCGCGCTCGGCGGCCACTCGCTGCTCGCCACCCGCCTGGTGGGCCGCATCCGGACCGCCCTGGCCGCCGAGACCGAGATCCGCACGCTGTTCGACCACCCCACCGCCGCCGCCCTCGCGACCGCGCTGAAGGACGCGCGCCGCCCGGCGCGGCCCGCGCTCGTCCCCCAGCCCCGCCCTGCCGTCCTCCCGCTGTCGTACGCCCAGCGCCGCCTGTGGTTCCTGCACCGCCTCGAAGGGCCCTCGGCGACGTACAACATCCCCTTCGCCGTACGCCTGGACGGGCCCCTCGACACCGGCGCGCTGCGCCGGGCCCTGCGCGATGTCGTCGTCCGGCACTCCGCGCTGCGCACGGTCTTCCCCGAGCACGACGGCGGACCGCGCCAGCTCATCACGGCGGCCGACGACGTCCGCCTCGTCCTGGCCGCGGAGACCGTCGAGCCGGACAAGCTGCACGACCGGGTCAGGTCCGCGGCGGCCGAACCGATCGACATCGAGCGGCAGTTGCCGCTGCGGGCGACTGTGCTGCGGCTGGCCGACGACGCCCACGTCCTGGTCCTGGTGATCCACCACATCGCTTCCGACGGGTCCTCCATGGCGCCCCTCGCCCGTGACCTCGCCGCCGCCTACCGCGCCCGCGTCGGCGGGCGGGCCCCGGCCTGGGCCGAACCGCCCGTCGACTACGCCGACTTCACGCTCTGGCAGCGCCGGCTGCTCGGCGACGAGCAGGACCCCGACAGCGCCATGGCCCGCCAACTGCGGTACTGGAAGCAGGCGTTGGACGGCCTGCCGCACCTGGTCGAACTGCCGTGGGACCTGCCGCGCCCCGCCGTCCCCCGGCACACCGGCGCCAGCCACGACTTCGTCCTGGACCCCGCCGTGGCCCGGCGCGTCACCGACCTCGCCCGCAGCCGCGGCTGCACGGTCTTCATGGTGCTCCAGGCGGCCCTGTCACTGCTGTTGTCCCGGCACGGAGCCGGTGACGACATCCCGCTGGGCACGGCGGTCGCCGGACGCACCGACGAGGCCGCGACCGACCTCGTGGGCTTCTTCGTGAACACCCTCGTGCTGCGCACGGACCTGACGGGCGACCCGACGTTCCTCGAACTCCTGGACCGCGTCAAGGACGCCGACCTCGCGGCCTACGCCCACCAGGACGTCCCCTTCGAGCGGCTGGTCGAACTGCTCAACCCCGCGCGCTCGCAGAACCACCACCCGCTCTTCCAGACCATGCTCGTGCTCCAGAACCACGCCCCCGCCGCCCCCTTCGACCTGCCCGGCCTCACCGTCTCCGGCCTGCCCGTCGATCCGGGCGTCAGCAAATTCGACCTGTCGTTCACCTTCACCGAGACACCCGCCGGTACGGATACGGATACGGGTACGGATACGGATACGGCGGACGGTCAGGACGCGTCCGGCGCGTCCGGCCCGTCCGGCGGCATGCGCGCGACCGTGGACTACGCGACGGAGCTGTTCACCGAGGCCACGGTCGGCGCGCTCGCCGAGCGCCTCGTCGTCCTGCTCGGCGAGGTCACCGCCGACCCCGGCCGCCCGCTGCGGACCTACGACGTCCTCGGCCCCGGCGAACGCGCCCGGATCGCCGCCCTGGGCACAGGACCGGCCGACGACCTGCCCCGCTCGACGGTCCCCGAACTCTTCGCCCGGCAGGTCCGCCGCGCCCCGGACGCCCCGGCGGTGCGCGACGCGGCCACCACCCTCAGCTACGCCGAACTCGACGCGCGCGCCGAAGCCCTGGCCCGCCGTCTCCTCGCGCGGGGCATCGGCCCCGAGGACCGGGTGGCCGTCGCGCTGCCCCGGACCAACGACCTCGTCGTCGCCCTCCTCGGCGTCCTCAAGGCCGGTGCCGCCTATCTGCCGCTCGACCCCGACTACCCGGCCCAGCGGCTGTCCTTCATGCTCGACGACGCCGGGCCGCGGCTGCTCCTCACCACGGCCGACGTCGGCGCCCGCCTCCCGGAGACCGCCGTACCGCGCCTGGTGCTCGACAGCCCCGAGGCGGACGGTCAGCCGGTCCCGCCGCCCGGGGACACCGCCGTCCCGCCGCGTGCGTTCCCGTCGCATCCCGCGTACGTCATCTACACCTCCGGCTCCACCGGCCGGCCCAAGGGCGTGGTCGTCACCCACCAGGGCGTCGGCGCCATGGCCAGGACGCAGCGCGACCGGCTCCGGGCCGGTCCCGGCAGCCGGGTCCTCCAGATGGCGTCGGTCAGCTTCGACGCCGCGTTCTGGGAGCTGTGCATGGGGCTGCTGTCCGGCGCCTGCCTGGAGATCGGGGAACGCGAGGCCCTGCTGCCGGGACCCGCCCTCGCGGCCGCCGTCCGCACGCGCGGCGTCACCCACCTCACGCTGCCCCCGGCCGCGCTCGCGGTGATGGAGCCCGGCTCCCTGCCCACCGGGATCACCCTGGTGCTCGCGGGCGAGGCGTGCCCGCCGGAGCTGGCGCGGGCCTGGGCGCGCGAGCGGTACCTCGTCAACGCCTACGGCCCCACGGAGACGACCGTCTGCGCCACCATGAGCGGCTTCCAGCAGGCGGACGGCGCCCTCGCCCCCGACCGCACGGTCCCCATCGGCCTGCCCGTGGACGGCACCCGCGTGCACGTACTGGACGACCGGCTGGCACCCGTCCCGTCCGGTGTCATCGGCGAGTTGTACGTGTCGGGCGCGGGACTGGCCCGCGGCTACCTCGGCCGGGCCGCCCTCACCGCGTCCCGCTTCGTGGCCGACCCGTTCGACCGCTCCGGCGGCCGTATGTACCGCACCGGCGACCTGGTGCGCCGTACGGCCGAGGGCCAGATCGTCTACGTCGGCCGGGTCGACGACCAGGTCAAGCTCCGCGGATTCCGGGTGGAACCCGGTGAGATCGAGGCCGCGATCACGGCGCTGCCCGGCGTCGCGGCGGCCTGCGTCGTCGTCCGCGAGGACCGGCCGGGCGACCGGCGCCTGGTCGCCTACACCGTGGCCGCGCGCGGCGAGACGGCCCCCGACGAGGCGGCGATCCGCGCCCGGCTCGCCGACACGCTGCCCGGCCACATGATCCCGGCCGCGTGCGTCCGGCTCGACGCGCTGCCGGTCACCCCCAACGGGAAGACCGACCGTCGTGCCCTGCCCGCGCCCGGTCACGCCGCGCCCGCCGCGTCCAGGCCCCCGGCCACCGACCGCGAACGCGAGCTGTGCGCGGCGTTCGCGCAGACGCTCGGCGTGCCCGAGGTCGGGGTGACGGACGACTTCTTCGCCCTCGGCGGCCACTCGCTGCTCGCGGTGACCCTGGCCCGCAGGATCGAGGAGCGGTGCGGCCGACGGCCCTCGCTCAGGGCGCTGTTCGCGGCGCCGACGGTCGAAGGCGTCATCCGGTCGCTGGACGGCGCGGCGGACAGAGGTCCGGCGGCGCCGGACACCACGCCGACCGGGCCGGGCGAGGGCCCGGGCGAGGGACCGCTGGACCCGGTCGCGTCGTACCTCCTCGCGGAGGTCCGGCTCGCCCCCGACATCACGGGCGGTGCGCGCCGGACCGCGCCGGTGCCCGCTCCCACCCGCTCCCGCCCCGCCGCCCGCCCCCTGCTGACCGGCGCTTCCGGCTTCCTCGGCGCGTTCCTGCTGCGCGACCTCATCGAGGCCACGGACGGCCCCGTCGACTGCCTGGTCCGCGCCGACGGCCCGGACCACGCGGCGCACCGGCTGCGGGCCAACCTGGAGCGCTACGGCCTCTGGCGCCCCGCCTACGCCGACCTGGTCCGTCCCGTCCCCGGCGACCTGGCCGCCCCCGGCCTCGGCCTGTCGCCCGACGACCGCGCCGCCCTGGCCCGCCGCCTCGGCCCCGTGCTGCACAACGGCGCCCGGGTCAACTTCGCCGCCCCGTACGGCGATCTGCGCGCCCCCAACGTGGCCGGTACCGAGGAACTGCTGCGGCTGCTCGCCGACTCCGGCTCACCGGGCATGCACTACATCTCGACCACGAGCGTCTACGCCCCGTCGTCCGATCCCGACGCCGCGCCCGTCACGGAGTCGACGCCGACCGGCCCGGCCGCCGACCTGCCGGGCGGCTACGCGCAGAGCAAGTGGGTGGCCGAGGGGATCGTCGGCCTGGCGCGCGCCCGCGGCCTGCCGGTCACCGTCTACCGCCCCGGCCGGATCAGCGGCGACACCGCCACCGGCGCCTGCCAGGACCGCGACCTGCTCTGGCAGCTCATCAAGGGCTGCCTCCAGGCCGGGGCGGTGCCGGACCTGCCGCACGGCTCGACCGACTGGATACCCGTCGACTACGTCAGCGCGGCCGTCGTGGCACTGGCCCGCTCCGCCGGGACCAGTACCGCCATGCCCGTGTACCACCTCACCAACCCGGACGCCCCCGACCTGCGGACCGTCTTCGAAGTGGCCGCCCGCCTGGGCCACGACCTGCCCACCGTCCCGGTGGCACGGTGGCGCTCCCGCGTGGCGGCGCAGCCCGACAACGCCGCCCAGCTCCTGCTCGGCGACGACACCCCGCCCGCCGGCTCCGCCCCCTCCCACCACCGCCGCTTCGACTCCCGGCGCACCGCCGCGCAAGCCGCCGCCGCGGGCGTCCACCTGCCGCCCCTGACCGACACGGTCCTCACCCGCTACCTCACCCACGGCCACACCACCGGCTACCTCCCCACCCCCTGACCCGGCCCCGTCCGCGCCGCGACCGACCGACCCCTCAGGACCCGCGCCTCCCGAAACGCGGTGGCCCCAGGCCCCGGGGGGTCGGGAGGATGGGGCGATGACGACCGACAGCGGGGCCGTGGGGGCACAGGGTGTGCGAGCCGAGTGGGGGGACGTGCCCGCGGGGGTGCGGGGAGAGGCCGAGGTACGCCTGGGGGCACGCGTCGCGGCGGCGGAGACGCAGGCCGGCGGCTTCTCGCCGGGCGTGGCGGCCCGCCTGCGGCTGACGGACGGGACGAGGGCGTTCGTCAAGGCCGTCACCTCGGCGGCGAATCCGGAGAGCCCGGGCATCCACCGGGCGGAGGCCGCGGTGGCCGCGGCGCTTCCCCGTGAAGTCCCGGCCCCGCGCCTGCTGGCCTCCTTCGAGCGGGACGACTGGGTGGTCCTGCTCTTCGAGGACATCGAGGGCCGCACGCCCGCACAGCCGTGGGACGCGGCCGAGTTGGAGCGCGTCCTGACCGCGGTCGGCGACCTCGCGACGCTGCTCACACCGTCCCCGGTGGAGGTCCCGCCCGTGGCGGAGGCGAACGCGGAGAACTTCCACGGCTGGCGCGCCCTGGCCGCCGAGCACGCGGCGGGCACCGACGACCTGACGGGCCTCGACCCCTGGGCCGTACGCCATCTGGCGGAACTGGCCGTGTTGGAGGCCGGATGGGCGCGGGCGGCGGCCGGAAAGACCCTGGCCCACGCGGACCTGCGGGCCGACAATCTGCTGCTCACCGCGGACGGCCGCGTCATGGTCGTGGACTGGCCGTGGGCCTGCCTGGCGGCGCCCTGGTTCGACCTGCTGCTGATGCTGCCCAGCGTGGGGATGCAGGGCGGACCGCCCCCCGCCGAGATCTTCGACCGGCACCCGGTGGCCGCGGGCGCCGACCCGGACGGCGTCACGGCGGTGCTGGCCGCCTTCGCCGGCTTCCTGCTCGGCCACGCGCGGCGGCCCGCGCCGCCCGGCCTGCCGACACTGCGCCCCTTCCAGCACGCCCAGGGCGTCGTCGCGCTCGACTGGCTGCGGACCCGTACCGGCTGGTCCTGACGGCGGCGCGCCCTACCCTGGCCTTATGTCCCCTTTCGTGGTCGAGCGCCGCACCCCGCTGCCCGTCGCCGAGGCGTGGCGGCGGCTGACCGACTGGGAACGGCACACCGCCACCGTGCCGTTGACCCGGATCAGCGTGCTGACGCCGCCGCCCGACGGGGTCGGCACGGCCTTCGTGGCGCGGACCGGGCTCGGCGGTGCCGGGTTCGACGACCCGATGCGGATCGTGCGCTGGGAGCCGCCGGTCGACGGCGGCCCCGGATTCTGCCGTCTGGAGAAGACCGGCCGGATCGTCACCGGCTGGGCGGAGATCGACGTACGGCCGGACGACAGCGGTACAGGTGCGGGCGCGGATACCGGCTCGTGGGTGCGCTGGCGCGAGGAGCTGCGGGTGTGGCGGCTGCCGGGAGCGTTCGACGCGGTCACGGCGCGTACCGGACGGCTCGTCTTCGGCCGGGCCGTGGACACCCTGCTGCGCGGGGAGTGAGGCGAAGACGGCCCGCGGGTACCGATGAGTTCCGCGCCGCGCACCGGTCTACCCCGGTGAAGCGCACGACCTTCCCATGACACCGACCAGCGGAACGTAAGGCAGGCACCCATGTCCACGAAGATCTTCGTCAACCTCCCCGTGAAGGACCTCGACCGCTCCGTGGCCTTCTTCACCGCCGCCGGGTTCACCTTCAACCCGCAGTTCACCGACGACAACGCGACCTGCATGGTGATCAGCGACGACATCTACGCGATGCTGCTGGTCGAGCCCTTCTTCCGGACCTTCACCGAGAAGGAGATCGCGGACACCGCCACCACGACCGAGGCCATCGTGGCGCTGGGCCTGGACAGCAAGGAGCAGGTCGACCGGATCGCGGAGGCGGCCGTGGCCGGGGGCGGCACGGCGGCCAAGCGCACCGAGCAGGAGAGCCCGATGTACACCCGGAGCTTCTTCGACCTGGACGGCCACCACTGGGAGCTGTTCTGGCTGGACCCGGCCCTCGCGCAGGGCTGACCCGCCCCTGGTCCAGCGCTGACCCGCCCCTGGTCCAGCGGCCTGGTCACCGTACGGGCGGCGGCCCGCTGCTCTCGCGGACGACCAGTTCGCCCGCGACCTCCACCCTGGTCGACGCGGGCTGCTCCCCGCCGAGGAGCTGGAGCACCATCCGGGCGGCGAGCGCGGCCATGTCGGCGAGCGGGGTGCGTACGGTGGTCAGCCGCGGGGTGACCCAGTCGGCGAAGGGCAGGTCGTCGAAGCCGACGACGCTCAGGTCGGCCGGGACGCGCAGCCCGAGCGCGGCGGCGGCGCGGTAGGTGCTCAGCGCCTGCTGGTCGTTGCCCGCGAAGACCGCGGTCGGCGGGTCCGGCAGCCCCAGCAGGTCCAGGGCGTGCCGGTGCGCGGGCTCGTGGGTGAAGTCGCCGTAGCGGACGAGCGCCGGGTCGAAGGGCAGCCCGGCCTCGTCGAGCGCCGAGCGGTAGCCGTCCACGCGGGCGCGTGAGGCCAGCCGCTCCGGCGGCCCGCTGATGACGGCGATCCTGCGGTGGCCGAGCCCGATGAGATGGCGGGTCGCGGCCAGCCCGCCCGGCCAGTTCGTGGCGCCCACCCACGGCACTCCGGGCGCGGGCTCGTCGGCCGGGGCGATCAGCGCGAAGGGCAGGCCGAGCCTGCGCAACTCCTCGTGCTGCGCGGGCGTCAGCTCCGGCAGCACCAGGATCGCGCCGCGCGTGCGGCGGGTGGCGAGCGAGTCCAGCCACTGCCGGGTGAGCCGGCTGCGGCCGTGCGTCGCCGACACCACCATGCCCAGCCCCTCGGCGTGCAGCGACTCCTCCGCGCCCCGGATCAGCTCGCCCGCCCACGGGCTGGCCAGTTCGTTGATCACGAAGTCGATCAGGCCGCCCGCCGCCAGCGCCGTCGCCGCGGGGCGGTGCCGCGCGAGATACCCGTGCTGCTCCAGCAGCCGCTGGACCTTGGCGCGGGTCCTGGACGCCACGTCCGAGCGGTCGTGCAGCACCTTGGAGACCGTGGAGACCGACACCCCCGCCTGCCGCGCGATCTCGGCGAGCGTCGTCGTGCCTCCGCCGCCCGCGCCGCTCCCCGCGCCCGCGTCTGTGCCGCCGCCTGTGCCGCCGTCGGCTTCGTGCCCCGGTTCCGCCGCCGCCATCCTCTGCTCTCCCGCGCTCGCGCCCCCGGCGGCCGTACCGCCGTGCCGGTCCGCCTTTTGCGAAAGCTATCGCGAATCACCGCGGTCGCGGTCCCCGGACCCGGCGGCGGTCCGCGGGCCGGGAGACGGACGGCGGGTCCGGCAGCGGTCGGCGGGCCTGGTCGCGGTCCCAGGACCCGGCGGCGGTCCGCGGGTTCCGTCACCGCCTTGACCCTCACCGCAGGTGAGAGCCCACCGTGAGGGCAGGGCGTACCGCACGCCGCAGAACCGGACGAGAGGACCTTCCATGAAGACGACAGGACCTTCCCCGACAGAGCGCTGCGTCATCCTCGACATCGGCGGAGTCCTGGAGATCACACCGCCGACGGGCTGGATCGAGCGGTGGGACGAGCGCCTCGGCCTCCCGCCGGGCACCGTGGACCGCCGTCTCGACGACGTCTGGGAGGCCGGCGCGGTCGGCGCGATCACCGAGCCCGAGGTACGCGCCCAGGTCGGCGCCCGTTTCGGCCTCGACGCCCGCCAGGTCGAGTCCTTCATGTCCGACCTCTGGGCCGAATACCTCGGCGCCCCCAACACGGAACTCATCGACTACGTCCGCGGCCTGCGCTCCCGCTGCCGCCTCGGCATCCTCAGCAACAGCTTCGTCGGCGCCCGCGAACGGGAGACCGCCCGCTACCGCTTCGACTCACTGGTCGACGAGATCGTCTACTCCCACGAGATCGGCGTCTCCAAGCCCGACCCCCGCGCCTTCGCGCTCACCTGCGAGCGCCTCGAAGTCCGCCCGTCGGACTGCCTGTTCATCGACGACCACGCCCCCAATATCGCCGCCGCCGAGACCGCGGGCATGCACGCCCACCTCTTCACCGGCACCCCGCAGGCCGTCGCCCGCGTCGAAGCCCATCTGCCGGCGCTATGAGGTGCGGGTGTTGGTGAGGTGCGGTCCGATGTGGCCGATGTAGAGCAGACCGGTGTTGGCGGTGTCGTCGAAGAAGTGCAGCCGCGGGGAGATGGTGCTGCCGCCGCCGATCCGCAGATGGGCCTCCATGTAGACCGCGCCGGAGGGATCGACGGCGCGGGGCACGGGGAGGGTGCGCTCCTTGCGCCAGGAGAGATTGCGCCAGACGGTGTCGGACTCCTTCATCAGGACCTTGCCCGCGGGGAAGGGGTGGCAGCCGGAGGGGAGATCCTGGCACCAGGAGCGGAAGTCGCCGCGGGCGCGGCCGGCCACGGAGGCGGCGGCGAAGTCCTCGAGAGCCTGGAGCGCTTCCCAGCAGACGTTGACCCAGTTGGGCTTGGAACGGTCGTCGAGACCGGTCATCACCTTGGCGTCCCCGGTGAAGAGCAGGGTGGGGAACTGGTGCAGCCGGGCGTGGAGTTCGGTGAAGCTGCCGGGCAGCGCCTCGCTCTCGTCCTCCTCGACGGGGGCGAAGGCGGCCTCGTAGGCGCCGACTTGCTGGAGACGTAACTGGAGCGCGCGGACCTGCTGTTGGGCGGCGCGGCGCTCGGCGTAGAACTCCTCGGCGAGCCAGTTGGCGTCGGCGAGGTCGTGCTGGAGCTCGCGGACCTGCTTGTAGCGGGCGGCCTCGGCCTCCGCCGCCTCGTCGAGAAGGGCGATCAGGCTCTCGTGGTCGGCGCGCAGGCGCGCTATCTCGTCGCCGTGCTCGGTGGACCGGGGCCGCGGGCGCTGGGCGTGCAGGCGGGCCAGCGGCTGGGGGAGCGGCATGCGGGCCGCCTGGTTGCGCGGCAGCGCGGTCAGCACGGTGGCGGCCCGTACCGGATCGGCCTCGACCGTGGCGCGGGACATCACCGGGTGCCGCTGCCCGTCGGCGGCCCACGCGGGGTCGACGCGCGGCATGTACGTACGGATGCCGCCGCCGAAGACCGGATGGTGTTCGAGCGCCTTGTTGAACGCGGCCTGCGCCTCGCGGGTCAGCACGTACAGCACCGCGCGGCCCACGAGTTGGGTGAAGGCGCGGTCCACGACCTTCTCCAGCCACTCGTCGGCGTCGGTCCCGTACGGCACGCTCGCCACGACGATGGGCAGCCGCCGCTCCCGGTCGGTCAGCTCCTCGACCACCTCCTTCACGTCACCGGCGTAGATGAAGCTGGCGCGGGCGCGGATCTCGGCGATGCCGCTGTGCGTGTCCAGGGCGTCGAGTATCGCGTCGGCCAGCCGCGGCTTGGACGCGCGGATCTGCGGTATCTCCGCCGAGTCCGGGCGGTGCTCGACATCGAGCTGCACCCAGGTGCGGCCCGGATCGGCCATGTCGGTCCGGACGATGAGCGTGGACTGCCAGGTCGCCCGCAATGCCGGCGGGCTCTCCCGCAATCGCCAGCGGCTGTGCGCGCCCTGCTGCCCCGAATCGGTGTCGCGGTCGAGCGTCACGTGCTCGGCTATCTCGTTGCGGCCGTCGTGCAGCGCCGTGACCGGATAACCCTTGGCGTCGGTGAGCCACTCCGCGACCAGCCGGTCGGCCGTCGCGGCGGCCGTGACGTAGTCCTGCTCGGTCCACACGACCATGCGGTACGCGGACGCGTCCACGCAAGTCCCCCCTCGGTGGGCTGATCGATCTTCAAGGGGAGGCTAGAAGAGCGCGGTGTCACGGTGATAGGGGGCACGCCGTCCGGCCGGGCCGTACGGGCTGCCCGATCCAGGGCGAATCGGGTCCACGGCCGCTGGGCGTCACACCTCCGCTGCCCCGGTGGCCTACGCGAGCGCCGCCCGCAACTCCCCTGTCGTGGGCGGGTTGGCGCCGGGCCGCGAGACGGTGAGCGCGGCGGCGGTGCCCGCGTGGCGCAGCACATGGGCGAGGGTCGCCTTGTCCAGGGCGCCGAGGGCGGGCCGGGCGGCGGCGCCGGTGAGGCCGAGGCCGGTGAGGGCGTCCAGCGTCGCGGACATGAAGGAGTCGCCCGCGCCCACGGTGTCGGCGACCTCGGTCCGCACCGGCGCGCCCGTCACCTCGATGTCACGGGTGAAGGCGGCGGCGCCCTCCCCG
Organism: Streptomyces sp. NPDC008317; assembly: GCF_042955955.1. Classification (NCBI taxonomy): domain Bacteria; kingdom Bacillati; phylum Actinomycetota; class Actinomycetes; order Kitasatosporales; family Streptomycetaceae; genus Streptomyces; species Streptomyces sp. NPDC008317. The sequence goes on along the minus strand of NZ_JBIBFQ010000003.1, from coordinate 682,614 downwards.
CCCATGGTCACGAAGACGACGGCGGGCCCCGCCGCCAGCCAGCGCGCGGCGACCGCCGCGACCGGCTCGCCCGGATACAGCCACTCCAGATCCTCGTCGCTCGCCTTGACGAGGTCGCTCAGCGCCACGCACCGCTCGACTCCGGCGACACCCTGCTCGTGCGTGCCCATCAACTCCGGCCGGATGTTGGGGTCGTAGCTGACGGTGGCGTCCGCGCGCAGCCGTGCGGCGAGGTCCACGGTGGTGGCCGCGCCCGGCTCCGCCACGGCGGCGATCGACCCGATGTGGACGTGCCGGAGCGCGGTAGGCGGCTCGACGGGCCCGAGCGTCCACGCGATGTCGAAGTCGTAGCGCGCCGCGCCCTGTTCGTCGAGCGTGACCACCGCCGTCGGCGTGCGGACGTCGTGCCGGCCGTCCGCGAGCAGGTGTACGCCCGCCGACCGCAGGTGGTCGGTGATGAGCTTGCCCGAGGGGTCGTCGCCGAGCTGCGTGAGGAGCGCGGTGGCGTGGCCGAGGCGGGCCAGCCCGTACGCCACGTTGGCGGGACTGCCGCCGGGATGCGGCACATCGGGCTGTCCGGGGGTCCGGACGATGTCCGCTACGCACTCACCGATCACCAGGAAGTCGCTCATGGGCCACATGCTGCCGTATCGCGGTCCCGCCCGGCGACCCCCCGTCCCCGTACGCGATCACGCGGGCGGTCCCCTGCCGGTACGCGGCCGGAGACCGTCTGCCGCGGCGGGCCCGCCCGCCCTACGCTGGTGGCGGCGGCCCCGCGGATGAGCGGGGCGGCGGACGAAGGGGGGCTCCGTGGACGCGGAGTTGGCGGCACTGGCCGCGTCGGGCGCGACGCAGGTGGTCACACTGATGGCGTCCGACGCCTGGACACAGGTACGGGACCGGCTGGCGCGGTTCCTCGCACGCGGCAGCGGCGGCAGCGCCGGGGCGGCGGCCGAGGATGGTACGGCAGCCGACGACGGTACGACCGGGGCCGCCGGACGCGCCGGGGACGAGACCGCCGCTCTCGACGAACTCCAGCTCTCCCGAGCCGAGTTGACGGCCGCCAGGGTCTCGGGGGACGCGGACGCCGCCGCCGACATCGAGGCGGGCTGGCGCACCCGGCTGCGCCGCGTCCTGCGGGACGATCCGGCCGCCGCCGCGGAACTGCGGCTGCTGCTGGAGGAGTTGGCCCCGGCGGCCGGTCGTGGCTCGGTCAGCGTCGTCAACAACACCGTCAACGACGGGGTGTTCCACGCCCCGGTCATCCAGGGCCGCGACATCAGGAGCACCACCGTCCACGGCGGCGGCCCGACGACTGCCTGACGGCGGCAGGGCCCGGCGGTCAGGACTCGGACCTGTCCAGCTCCTCGTCCAGCGCCGTCGCCGCCGTGATCAGTGACAGATGCGTGAACGCCTGCGGGAAGTTGCCCAGTTGCTCACCAGTCGGCCCGATCTCCTCGGCGAACAGGCCGACGTGGTTGGCGTAGGTGAGCATCTTGTCGAAGGCGTAACGGGCCGGGCCCAGGCGCCCGGCGCGGGCGAGCGCGCCGACGTACAGGAAGCTGCACAGCGAGAAGGTGCCCTCGCCGCCGCGCAGCCCGTCGGGGGACGCGCCCGGGTCGTAGCGGTAGACGAGGCTGTCGGAGACCAGCTCCTCGTCCATCGCGTCCAGCGTCGACAGCCAGCGCGGCTCCTTCGGCGCGACGAAGCCGACCTCCGGCATCAGCAGCAGCGACGCGTCCAGCACCTCGCTGCCGTAGTGCTGCACGAAGGCGTGCCGCTTCTCGCTCCAGCCGCGGTCCATGACCTGTTCCATGATCGTGTCGCGCGCCGTCGTCCAGGTCTCCAGATCGGCGGGCCTGGCGAGTTCCGCGGCCAGCCGGATGCCGCGGTCGAAGGCCGACCAGCACATCAGACGGCTGTACGTGAAGTCCTGCCGCCCGCCGCGGGTCTCCCAGATGCCCTCGTCCGCGCGGTCCCAGTGCGCGGCCAGCCAGTCCAGCAGCCCGGAGAAGGCCCGCCAGCCCTCCCACCCGGCGAGCTGGGCGATGTCCTGCGACCGGGACAGGGCGTGCACGGCCTCGCCGTAGATGTCGAGCTGGAGCTGGTCGGCGGCCCCGTTGCCGAGCCGGACGGGCGCGGAGCCGCGGTAGCCCTCGAAGTGGTCCAGCGTCTCCTCGGCCAGGTGCGGGTCGCCGTCCACCCGGTACATGATCTGCAACGGCTCGCCGGTGACCGTGCCGCCCGCGCGCAGCCGCCCGCCGAGCCAGCGGCGGAAGGCGTCCGCCTCCGCGGTGAAACCGAGGTCGACCAGCGCGTTCACCGACAGCGACGCGTCCCTGACCCACGTATAGCGGTAGTCCCAGTTGCGCTCGCCGCCGACCTGCTCCGGCAGGCCCATGGTGGCGGCGGCGACCGGAGCGCCGGTCGGCGCGTACGTGAGCAGCTTCAAGGTGATCGCCGAGCGGTTCACCGCCTGCTGCCAGCGGCCCCGGTAGCGGCACTGCCGGATCCAGCCGTGCCAGAACTCCCGCACCCCGTCGAATTCCGCCCGCAGGCCGTCCACCGTCACCGGCTCGGGCGGCTCGCCGTGCGCCGCGCACACCGTCAGCACCGCGGCGGCCATCTCGCCCTGCTCCAGCGTGACCGCGGCGCGGACGTCCTCCTCGTCGCGTTCGAGGTCCAGCGGGCCGACCGGCTGGAGGTACGCCCACGCCCCCGACGCGCCGAATCTGGCCGTGCCGTCGTCAGTCACGTGCAGCCGGTGGTCGCAGCGGCCGTAGTCGAAGCGCGGCCTGCACTCCAGGGCGAAGCGGACCGTGCCGCGCACCACCCGCATGACGCGCAGCAGCCGGTGCCGGTCGGTGGCGGTCTCCGGCCGGTCCACCGGCATGAAGTCGATGACCTCGCCGACGCCGTCGGGGGTCATGAAGCGGGTGACGAGCACCGCGGTGTCCGGCAGATAGAGCTGCCTGACCCTCGCCTCAGGGCTCGCGGCCGCGATCGAGAAGTAGCCGCCGCGGTCGTGGTCGAGGAGCGAGGCGAAGACGCTCGGCGAGTCGAAGCGCGGCGCGCAGAACCAGTCGACGACGCCCCGCGACGACACCAGCGCGCTGGTCTGGAGGTCTCCGATGAGGCCGTGGTCCGCGATCGGCGGGTAGCGACGCATGAGGGCACCTTTCGCCGTTCCCCCGCCGCGGTGCGCCCGCCGCGAGGCGTCCCCCCGCCCTGACCACGCTAGATGACGCGGTCCGCACCGGCATTCCGGCGCGATCGCGGGTCCGTGCCGCCGGCGGGTCCGAGGAGGGAGGCCAGCGGCGGCTCGGAGGCCAGCACGGCGCCCGCGGTGATGGTGAAGGTCAGCACCGCGCAGATCGCGATCAGCCAGGAGAGCATCGTGAAGACCGACCCCAGGGAGCCGTAATTGGCCAGGCTGCGGTTGAGGGCGGTCGGCATGTAGAGGCGGGCGGTCACCGACAGGGCCGTCATCGCCAGCGCGGTGAGGATCGCGCCGGGCAGCAGCGGCAGCCACGCGACGCGCTTGCTCAGCAGCAGCCGCTGGGTCCACCACCACACCAGCACGTCCGCGAGGAAGGTCAGCGGCAGGCCGAGCCACAGCCCGACGCCGAAGCCGTCGCGCAGCGGCCCCTGGAGCACCAGCGCCACCATCCACGCGGCGATCCACACCACCCAGCGCCACACCGCGACCCGCACCGAGGCGCGCGGCAGCCCCCACGCCCGCTCGCACACCCGCGCCATCGCCCGGCTGCACGCGGTGGCGGACAGCAGCGCCATCAGGACGCCGATCACCCCGATGGTCTGCCGCAGATCCCCGCCGTTCGCGCTGTAGACCTGCCTGAGCTGCTCGTCCGACGCCCCGGTGAGGCCGAAGACGTTACGCGCGGTGCTCACGAGCTGGTCGCGTACGGTCTTCGGCGCGAAGGCCGCGACCACGAACAGCAGCGGGACGGCGGTCAGGAAGAGCTGGGCGGCCAGCCGGGTGCCCGCGTCCAGCAGATTCACCGACAGCAGGCGGGCGGTCAGCTCGGTGATGACGGGGAAGCGGCGTTCCGCCGCGTGGCGCAGCCGCAGCCCGCGCGCCTTCCACCGCGCCGCGCGCCCGGCCGCCCCCGCGACCGTACGGCCGACCAGGCCCTTCTCGCGGTCGGCCCGGCCCTTCTCACGGCCCGGAGGCCCGGAGGGTGCGGCGGCCATACGCGACCTCCACGGCGGACACGGCGGACACGGCGGACACGGCTGTGACAGGCGGACATGGCGAGCACCGCGAACACGGCGGCGACGAACGCCACGAACGCCACCAGTCAAGGCGGTGTACGGGGAACGCGCGACTTGTGACGTCGGCGGACGGCCTCCGCGCCGGCCTCCGCGCCGGCCTCAGCGGGCCCGCGGCGCGGGAAGGACGGCCTCCAGACACACCCGGCCGCCGATCTCGACGGTGCCGTCAGGGCCGGGCGCGGTGAGGATCTGCGAGCCCCGGCCCTGCGTGATGTGCAGCGCGCGGCCGAGCTGCCGGGTGAGCAGCAGCGCGGCGGCGCCCGTCGCCTCGTCCTCGTCGATGCCGTCGCCGCGGCCGGGGAAGGCGCGCGCCCTGATCCGGCCGGCGGCCTCGTCCTGCCACGCCCAGGCGTACACCCACTCGCCCGGCTCCGGCACGTCCAGCGCGTCGACCTCGGCGGGCAGCGCGTATTCGCGCAGGGTGCGCGGCGGCGCCCACTCCGCGCGGACGGTGATCCAGGTGAACTCCCCGTCGTCGCGCGTGAAGACCTCCCCGACCTCGGGTTCGAGCACCTCCACGTCGAGCAGCCAGGCGACCCCGACCAACGGGTGCCCGGCGAAGGGCAGTCGCAGCCCCGGCGTGTAGATGTCGACCGCGCCGCGCTCCGGGTCGTCCACGAACACCGTTTCGCTGAAGCCGAGTTCACCGGCCAGGGCCTGCCGTGCCGCGCGGTCCGGGTAGCGCGAGCCGTCGCGGACCACGCCGAGCGGGTTGCCGTACCGCCGGTCGGGGCCGCAGAAGACCCGCAGCACATCGATGCCGCCCGATGTCGTATTCACTCCGGCATTCAAGCATTCGGGGCGCGGGAGCGGACCCGCTCGCACCGGCCGGTTCCGGCCGTCCCGCCGCCGGGACCCGTGGAACTGGTCAGACCACCTGGCGGAAAGCTATCCTGAGCGTCGCTGTTCATCAGTTACGGCGTCGGCGGCCGGAGGTCGCGAGCGCGTCATTATGGGGGCCTCACGTATGAACGACTCTCGCGAGGTCGCGGGCGTTATCCTGCCGGGCTATCCAGAACCCCTGTGGATCCAGGCGGTGAATTTGATCCGCAGCGAAATCGACCGGGGCGAGCTGAGGCCGGGAATGCGGCTGGCGCCCGAGCGGGAGCTCTGCCGTCAACTGGGCATCAGCCGGGTCACGTTGAGGAAAGCCCTGGGTCACCTGGTGGAGGAGGGCGTGCTCAGCGCGTCCCACGGCCGTGGCTGGTACGTGACGCAGTCGGCGCCGAAGAAGGAATGGCCGAACAGCCTGGAATCCTTCAGCGAGACCGCGGCACGAATGGGGTTGAAGCCGCACTCCAAGGTATTAATGGCACAGGCGAGCCCGGCCAGCATCGACGAGGCGGAGCGGCTCGGTATCGCGCCCGGCACTCCGCTGTTCCGGCTGGAGCGGGTACGGCTGCTCGACGGTGTTCCGATAGCGCTGGACCTGACGCGAATTCCGCTCGCTCTGGTGCCCGGCATCGAGGACGTCGATTTCGCGGACCGCTCGCTGTACGCGACGCTTTCCGCCGCCGGGGTCGAGCCGGTCCGCGCGGACAGCACGATCGAGGCGACCAAGGCCGACGACCGCGCCGCGGGACAGCTCGACATGGCCTCGGGCGATCCGCTTCTGGTCATGCACCAGATCGCCGTCGGCTCCGACGAGGAGCCGCTGTTCGAGTCCACGATCCAGTACGCGGGCGACCGGTACCGGCTGCGTACGTCCTTCGCGCGCTCGCACGGCTGAGCCGCGGGCTGAGGCCGGACCGGTTGCCGACCTCAGCCGTGCGCGTGGTCAGAGCACCAGCACTCCCTTGACGAAGTCGGGACCGGCCGCCGTCATGGCGCGGAAGGCGTCGTCCACGCCTTCGAGGCCGAAGCGGTGGGTGATCAACGGCGCGTAGCTGAAGCGGCGTTCGCCGATCAGCGCCAGCGCGTCGCGCATGGCGCCCATCAGCCGGGTGCGGTCCGGGCAGAAGCCGTTGACGACGGTGACGGCCTTGTACCAGAGGTCCATGTCCATCATCGCGTCGCCGGTGTGGTGGTAGCCGACGACGCACAGGGTGCCGAAGGGCCGTACCAGGCTGCCGGCCGTGCCGAGCCCGCTCGTCGTGCCGGTCGCCTCCAGGACCACGGCGAGCCGCGCGTCGGTGGCCCGTCCGGTGTCCTTCCGGTACTCCTCCGGGAGGTCGTCGGGGGCGAAGACGAGGTCGGCGCCGAGCCGCAGGGCGCGCTCGCGGCGGGCCGGGTCGGGGTCGACGCCCACCAGCAGCCCCGGCGCGTGCCGCTTGGCGAGCTGGACCAGGCCGAGGCCCATGAAGCCGAGGCCGACGACGGCGACCCGGTCGCCCGCGCGCACGCCCGTACGGGACAGCGCCTCCTCCAGGTCGGCGACCGGTTCGCCGATCGCGTGCGCGGGTTCGATCCCGGCCGGTACCGGCAGGACGGCGTGCGCGTCCATGACGGCGAGCGTCGCGAATCCCTCGCCGCCGAGCCCGGTCACCAGGTCGCCCGGCGCCCAGCGGCCCGCGTCCCGGCCGGTGCCGACCACCCGCCCCACGATCTCGTGGCCCAGCCTGACCGGCGGCGCGGCCGGGTCGTGCGAGAGCCACGGCCCGATGTCGGAGGTGCAGACCCCGCTGGCCAGCACCTCGACCAGCACCTGGCCGGCGCCGGGGACCGGGTCGTCGGCCGCGACGACCTCCGAGGTGCGCGGGCCGACGAGCTGACTGATCTTCATACGGATCTCCTGGCCTGAGTGGTGTGACGGCTGGTGGTGTGACGGCTGGGCGGGGATGGCGGGCCGAGCGGGGTGACGGGGTCGGTGACGACCGGGGACCAGCGTAGCGAAGTGGTCCTATGTGGTCAGTAGTGGTGTCGTAGGAATCCAGCCGGAGTGACGGCGGAATTGTGCCTGTCTGTGGCTGAAAAGTGCGAAGTGCGCCCGGTTTCCCCGGCATTCTGGTCTGCTTCACCCTCTAGACAGGACCGGCTTTCGTATTACGATGGCGGCAAGTGGTATGGCTTTGGCACATACCCAACGACCGCTGTCCGGGCCCTCGACAGCCCCGGAAGCGGTCCTGGCGGGACTCACTTCAGGCGGGACTCAGGGGAGGAGAGCGGATGGCATCCGTCACCGCGGCAGTCATCGGCGCGGGTTCGCAGGGCCGGGTGCACGGCCTCGGCCTGAGGGCGGTGCCGGGCGTCGAGCTCATCGCCCTCGCCGACGTCGACGAGCGGACCGCGGAGGACCTGGCGGGGGAGCTGGGCGTACCGCGGACGTACCGCGACTACCGTGAACTGCTCGTCCTGGAACGGCCCGACGTCGTCAGCGTCTGCACACCGCCCGCCCTGCACCCGGAGATCGTCCGGGCCGCGGCGGCGGCCGGGGTCCGCGCGGTGCACTGCGAGAAGCCGGTCGCGCTGTCGTACGGAGAGGCCCTGGAGATGACGCGGGTCGCGGCCGACGCCGGCACGCAACTGACCTACAACCTCCAGCGCCGCTTCGAGGCCGTGCAGCGCTTCGCCCGCGAAGCCGTCGCCGGGGGCGAGATCGGCGAGGTCGTGACCATCGAGGGGTACTGCCCGAACCTGTTCGACTGGGGCACCCACATCCTCGACCTGATCCTCTTCCACCGCGGCGACACCGCACCGGAGTGGGTCTTCGGCCAACTCGACGTGACGCTCGACCGCTATGTGTACGGCGCCTTCGTCGAGACCGCGTCGGTCACCCAGATCGGCTGGGCCGACGGCGTCCGCGCGGTGGTCTCCACCGGACGCGAACCGCACACCCCGGTCCTCAACCTCCAGAACAACCTGGGGCTGATCATCCAGGGCACCCGCGGGCGCGCCGACATCCGCGGCGCGCGCTGCCTGATCCAGCGCTTCGGCAAGGACGACCTGGTCCACGACTCACCCTTCGACACCGACCCCCGCACCTGGGACCGAGGCGTCGACCCGGCGATCGTGGCCGCCACGGCCGAGGCGGTGCGGGACGCGGTCGACAGCCTGCGCACCGGCGGCAAGCCCGCCCTCGACGCCGAGTACGGCCTGCGCGGCGCCGAACTGGTCTTCGCGACCTACGAGAGCAGCCGGTCCCGGCGGCGCGTGCCGCTGCCGCTCGACCGCATGGACAACGCCCTGCTCAGCGGGCGTGCGCAGGGCTACTGGAGCCCTACCGGCGAACTGCGCTCCACCTACTGAAACGAGCGGCCCGACGATGCCGAGAACCGCCAGCCCCACCGCCCTCGCCGTCTTCAGCGGCGACGACGTCCACGAAGACCTCTTCACCGCCGCCCGCGAAGTGCGGACCCTGCTGACCGACGAGGGATTCGTCACCCGTACCGCCGTCGGCACCGGCCGCTTCGACGGCCCGGTCGACGCCGAACTCATCGTGCTCTACACGGCCTTGGGCCGCTTCACCGACGCACAGCGCGCGAGCCTGGCCCGCGCGGTACGCGGCGGCGCCGGACTGATCGCCCTGCACTCCACCACCGTGGACGCGGACCTGTTCGACCTGGTCGGCAGCCGGTACGTCTCGCACGGGCCACCGCCCCACGAGAGCCGGTTCACCGTCACCCTCGACGGCGCACACGAAGTGACCGCCGGAATACCGCCGTTCGAGCTGACGCACGAGCACTACCACGTCGAGACCGCGCCCGGCGTGCTCACCCTCGCCCGCCGTACGACCCCCGGCGGCACCGAACCCCTGCTGCACGTCCGCGAATTCGGGGACGGACGTGTCTGCTACCTCCAGTTGGGCCACGACATGCGGAGCTGGGGAGAACCCGCCGTGCGCCTTCTCGTCCGGCGCGCGGCCCGCTGGGCGTGCCGCCTCGAAGCCCGAGGGAACTGACCCATGCGCATCCTTTTCCGGAAGATCTGTTTCTACCTGCTCACGGCGTGGGCGGCCATCAGCCTCAACTTCGTCATCCCGCGCGTCATGCCGGGAAACCCCGCGGACAACCTGATCCAGCAGTTCCACGGGAAGCTCAGCCCCTCCGCGGTCCAGGCCCTGCGGGTGCTGTTCGGCGAGTCCGACAAGAACCTGTGGGAGCAGTACGTCAGTTACTGGCACAGCATCTTCACCGGCGACTTCGGCACCTCGTACGCCTACTACCCGTCGCAGGTGAGCACCGTGCTCGGGCAGAGCATGTACTGGACGCTGATCCTGGTCACCATCTGCACGGTGCTCGGCTTCGTCATCGGCACCACGCTCGGCATGCTCGTCGGCTGGAAGCGCGGCACCTGGCTCGACTCGCTGATACCGATCACCACCTTCCTGTCGTCGATCCCGTACTTCTGGTTCGCGATCATGATCGTGTACGTCTTCGCGATCACCCTCAAGTGGTTCCCGCTGTCCGGCGGTTACGGGCTCGACCAGACCATCGGCCTGAACGCCGGGTTCATCGGCAGCGCGATCAACTACGCCGTCCTGCCCGCCGTCACCATCACCGTCGCCTCCGTGGGCGGCTGGCTGATCAGCATGCGCAACATGATGGTCACCACGCTCAGCGAGGACTACGTACGGCTCGCCGAGGCCAAGGGGCTCCCCAGGCGCCGGGTGATGTACACCTACGCCGCCCGCAACGCGATGCTGCCGTCCTTCTCCGGCTTCGCCATGTCGCTCGGCTTCGTGATCGGCGGCTCCATCGTCACCGAGGTCGTCTTCAACTACCCCGGCATCGGGTCGGTGCTGTTCAAGGCCGCACAGGCGGCCGACTACCCGCTGATGTCCGCGATCTTCCTGCTCATCACCGTGCTGGTGCTGATCGCCAACCTGATCGCCGACATCGCGTACGTGTTCCTCGACCCGAGGACAAGGGAGAGCTGATCCATGGCCGTGCAAGCCGCCGCCCTCGCCGAGGCGGACACCGCCGACACCGCCGCCGAGCCCGCCGGCGGACCCGCCCGCCTCCGGTCGCGCCTGCTGCGCTCACCGCTGACCCTCATCGGCCTCGCGGTCGTGCTGGTCTTCGTCGTCCTGGCCGTCGTCGCGCCGTGGATCTCGCCGTACGACCCCTCGACGGTCAGCGATGACACCCTCGTGGGACCGTCCACCGCGCACTGGCTCGGCACCACCCAGAACGGCCAGGACGTCCTGTCGCAGATGCTCTACGGCGCCCGCGCCTCGATGCTCGTCGGCCTGGGCGCCGCGGTCCTCGCCACCTTCCTGTCGGTGATCGTCGGCGTCACCGCCGGATACGTCGGCGGCCTCGGTGACGAAGTGCTGTCGCTGCTGGCCAACGTGTTCCTGGTGCTGCCCAGCGTGCCGCTGACGATCATCCTGGCCGCTTATCTGCCGCACAGCGGCTCGCTCGGCATCATCCTGGTCATCACGCTCACCGGCTGGGCCTGGGGAGCGCGGGTGCTGCGGGCGCAGACGCTCTCGCTGCGCAAACGCGACTTCGTGGAGGCCGCCCGCGCCACCGGCGACAAGACCTGGCGGATCATCCTCAAGGACATCCTGCCGAACCAGCTCGCGGTGATCGCCGCGTCCTTCCTCGGCACCGTCAACTTCGCGATCCTCACCCAGGCGACCCTGGCCTTCCTCGGCCTCGCCGACGTCACCCAGTGGTCGTGGGGCACGATCCTGTACTGGGCCCAGACCGGCAGCGCGCTGCTGACCGGCGCCTGGTGGTGGTTCGTCCCCGCCGGCCTGGCCATCGCCCTGCTCGGCACCGCCCTGTCGCTGGTCAACTTCGGCATCGACGAGTTCATCAACCCCCGGCTGCGCCAGGCCGGGATCGGCACCAAGAAGGCCCAGCGCGGCCAGGTCGCCGCCAAGCGCGCCCGCCGGATCAAGAACCACGCCCCGGCCGAACGCCGCACCGAGGTCACGCCCTTCACCCCGGACAGCACCGATGTCGTCCTCGACGTCCGCGACCTGCGGGTGGAGTACGTCGGTGACGGCGGTGAGCGCACCCCGGCGGTCAGCGACGTGTCGTTCACCCTGCGGCGCGGCGAAGTCCTCGGCATCGCGGGCGAGTCGGGCTCCGGCAAGTCCACCCTCGCGTACGCCATCACCCGGCTGCACAAACCGCCCGCCGAGATCACCCAGGGCCGGATCGTCTACACCAAGCCCGACGGCGACACCGTGGACGTGCTCGCGATGGGCGACGCCGAACTGCGGGGCTTTCGCTGGGAGGAGCTGTCGATCGTCTTCCAGTCGGCCATGCACGCGCTCAACCCGATCATGCGGATCGGCGAGCAGATCGAGGACGTCATCGTCGCGCACCGGCCGCGGATGACCCGGCAGGAACGGGCCGCCCGGGTGGTCGAACTCCTCGGCATCGTCGGCATCCCCGCCGACCGGGCGGGCTCCTACCCGCACGAGCTGTCCGGCGGCATGCGGCAGCGCGCGATGATCGCGATCGGCCTCGCGCTCGACCCCGAGATCATCGTGATGGACGAGCCGACCACCGCGCTCGACGTCGTCATCCAGCGGCAGATCATCGAGAAGATCATGGAGCTGAAGGACCGGCTCGGCTTCTCGGTCGTCTTCATCACCCACGACCTGTCGCTGCTGATCGAACTCTCCGACACGATCGCCGTGATGTACGGCGGCAAGATCGTCGAGACGGCGGCGGCCGACGACTTCTACCGCCGCCCCCAACACCCTTACAGCCGGGGCCTGCTGGCGTCCTTCCCGACCCTCGGCGGCCCCAAGCGGGAGCTGACCGGCATCGTCGGCTCGCCGCCCGACCTGCGCAGGCTGCCCAGCGGCTGCGCCTTCCAGCCGCGCTGCCCGCTCGCCTTCGACGCCTGCGGGAGCCACGTACCGCCGCTCCTGCGGATCACCGGGCCGGACGGCGCCACCTCGCACGCCGCCTGCCTGCTGCACGCGGACGGCGCCCAGAACCAGGACCGACTCGTGACAGGTGAGATGCGATGAGCGGCGACGTGACGAAGAAGAACGCCGGGGCCGCCGCCCGCGACGGCCGCGCCGCGGACGGCGCCCGGCCGGTGCTCGAAGCGGTCAACGTGACCAAGCACTTCCCGGTACGCGGCGGACGCCTGCGCCGCGGCGCGGCCCCGCAGGTCGTGCACGCCGTGGAGAACGTCAGCCTGAGCCTGTACGCGGGCCGGATCACCGCGCTGGTCGGCGAATCGGGCTCCGGCAAGTCGACGCTGGCCCGGCTGCTCGCCCAGCTCTACCCGGTCACCGGCGGGGAGGTGCGGCTGCACGGCGTCCCCGTGAAGTCGCCGCGCGGCCGGGCCTTTCGCGACCACGTCCGCCAGGTGCAGTTGATCCTCCAGGACCCCTTCGCGTCCTTCAACCCGGTCGCCACCATCGCGGGCACCCTCAAGCGCGCGGTGGCCATCCACCACCCCGGCAAGCGCGGCAAGGAGCAGACCGCCGTCATCGACGACCTGCTCCAGCAGATCAACCTCGTGCCGCCACGGCAGTTCACCGAGAAGTACCCGCACGAACTGTCCGGCGGCCAGCTCCAGCGGCTCTCCATCGCCCGCGCCCTGGCGGCCGACCCCGAGGTGTTCCTCGCCGACGAACCGGTCTCCAGCCTCGACGTCTCCATCCGCCTCGGCATCCTCAACCTGCTGCGCCGCCTCACCGAGGAACGCAACGTCGCGATGCTGTACGTCACCCACGACATCGCCTCCGCGCGGTACTTCGCGGCCGACACCGCCGTGATGTACGCGGGCGAGGTCATCGAGACCGGCCCCTCGGAAGCGGTCACCCAGCAGGCGGCGCACCCGTACACCCAGCTCCTGATCGCCTCCGCGCCCGATCCCTCGCGGGGCGGCGCCGCGCGGGTCAAGGACATCGGGCAGCCGCCCAGCCTCATCTCCCCGCCGGGCGGCTGCCGTTTCCACCCGCGCTGTCCGTACGCGATGGAGCGCTGCGCCACCGACATCCCGCCGTCCTTCGACCTGACCGACGGCCACACCGCCCGCTGCTGGCTGTACGCGGACGACGAGCAGGCGCGCGGGCGGCGCGCAGAGAACGCGGCGGCCGTCACCGCCTCCGCCGCGCGGCCGGCCGGGACCGACCCCACTGTCGACGAACCCGCTCTCCCCACACCCGATTCCGCTGTCCCTACCTCCGAAGGAGCAGACGCACAGTGACCACAACGCAGTCGTCGATCGCGTCAGGAATGACGAGACGCGGTCTTCTCGCAGGCGCCCTCGCGGGCGCGGGAACCCTTGCCCTGTCGGCCTGTTCGGGAACCGCGGGAGGCTCGGGCTCCGCCAAGGGCACGCTCACCGTGGCGGGCCAGTCCGACAACCTCACCCAGGTCTTCAACCCGTTCCTGGCCAACACCGCGCAGAGCCTCACCTACACCCCGCAGGGCCAGGGCGGCTTCATCTACGAGCCGCTGGTGCAGATCAACACCGTCGACATCGGGCGCGACCTGCCGTGGCTCGCCAAGTCCTGGCGCTGGTCGGACGGCAACAAGACGCTGACGATGGAGCTCCGGACCGGTGTGAAGTGGACGGACGGCACCCCGTTCTCCGCCGACGACGTCGTCTTCACGTACTCGATGCTCAAGCGGTATCCGGGGCTCAACCTGCTGGGCATCGAATTCAGTTCGGTCACCGCGCCCGGTCCGGCGCAGGTCGTCTTCACCTTCCCCGCGCCCTCCGAGCAGCACTTCACCAACATCGTGTCGGCGCCGATCGTCCCCCAGCACCTGTGGTCGAAGGTCAAGGACCCGACGACGTACACCGACAAGAACCCCGTGGGGACCGGGCCGTTCAAGCTGTCGTCGTTCTCCGCGCAGAGCTTCCTGCTGGTGCGCAACGAGGACTACTGGCAGCCGAAGGCGGAGATCAGCTCGCTGCGGTTCGTGGCGTACAAGGACAACGAGAGCATGACCAACGCGCTCGTCCAGGGCCTCGCGGACTGGGGCGGCACGTACATCGCCAATGCCGACAAGACGTATCTCAGCCGGAACAAGCACTACAACTACTGGGCCCCGATCGCCGGAACCGACGGCATCATCCCCAACCTGGAGCGCTGGCCGCTCAGCGACATCGCGGTGCGCAGGGCGATCAGTCTCGGTGTGAACCGCAAGCAGGTCGGCGCGGCCAGCGGCGCGCCGCCCGCGACCAGCGTCACCGGTCTGCCGATGCCCGCCTACGCCTCCTCGATCGCCCCGCGGTACAAGGGAGTCGACTTCGTCCAGGACGTCGACAAGGCGCACAAGACGCTGACCGACGCCGGATACGCCAAGGGCGGCGACGGCTACTACCGCAAGGACGGCAAGCGCGTCGAGTTCTCGATCAGCTTCCCCTCCGCGTACACCGACATCGCCGCGCGCGTGCAGGTGCTGGTCTCGCAGCTCAAGGACATCGGCATCAAGCTCAACGTCGACACGACCACGGTCAACGACATCAACGGGCTGACGTCCAAGGGGAACTTCGACTCCACGATGGGCTACCCGGTCAACTCCGCGCCGCGCGCCTTCTCGTACTACAACGACACGATCAACCCGAATCTGTACTACCCGGTCGGCAAGGCGACGCCGACCTTCCAGAACATCGAGCGGTTCCAGAACGCCGAGGCCGCGACGCTGTTCACCGAGTACCCCAAGGCGACCACGGACGAGCAGCGGCAGCAGATCATCAACAGGATCGAGGAGATCTTCGTCGAGAACCTGCCGTGGATCCCGATGTTCTACTGGGGCAGCTACGGCAACTGGAGCACCGCCAAGGCCACCGGGTTCCCCACACCGCAGAACCCGTACTTCAGCCCGGTGCCCAACCCCGTCGTCGCCCTGCGGCTCAAGCCCGTCTGACCCTCCCCGCCCCCGCCCGGCCCGCCTCCCGCGGCCGGGCGGGGGCCGCCGAGCCACGCCACGACGCACGACCCAAGCCATCTGTGAGGAACGCAATGCCACACCTCTCGACCCCGAGAGCCATGGTCATCGTGAACGGCGACGACATCCACCACGACCTGCTGAGCGCTGCCGAGGTCTTCCAACAGCTCGGTACCGAGGCCGGGTTCGCGACCCGCAAGGCGATGGGCACCAGCCGCTTCGTCGACGCGCGGCCGGAGACCGCCGAGGCGGACGTGTACCTCTTCTACACCGCGGGCGGCCACTTCGCGACCGAGCAGCAGCAGGCGCTGGCCGACGCCGTACGCGCGGGCAAGGGCCTGGTCGGCGTGCACGGCGCCAACATCATGGGCTGGGCGGGCGACGGGCTCGACCCGGCCGACCGGCCGCTGTTCGAACTGCTCGGCAACCGCTACCTCTCGCACGGCCCCGGTCACCACGAGGGCCGCCACACCGTCGAGATCGTCGCGGACCACCCGGTCACACGCGGCTTGTCCGACTTCGAACTCTTCGACGAGTACTACGAGTTCGAGCTGGCCGACGACGACGTGACGGTCCTCGCCTCGCGCCGCCGCGCGGACGGCGAGGTGATCCCGGTGCTCTACGCCCGCGAGGCCGGGGAAGGCCGCGTGGTGTATCTGGCGCTCGGCCACGACATGCGCTCGTGGGGCGAGCCGCCGGTGCGCGCCCTGGTCCGTCAGGCCCTGCTGTGGGCGGCCCGCCGTACGGAGGAGGACGCGTGACCGCCGAGATCGGTGTGATGACGTACACGGTGCTCGATCTGGCCCGCGCCGACCTGGAGGGCACGCTCGCCGAGATCGCCGGGATCGGTTACGCGGGCGTGGAGACGTACGGCCTGGTGGAGCACTTCGGGGCCGCCCGGGTCAGGGACGCCGTCGCGTCCGCCGGGCTCGCGCTGACCAGCGCGCACACCCCGTTCCCCGCCGGTCCTGACGCCGAGGCGCTGCTGGACACCAACCAGGAGCTGGGCGCCGAGGTGCTGGTCTGGAGCATGGAGCGCGAGGAGTTCGACTCGCCGGACGCGATCAGGCGCGGTGTGGAGCGGGTGAACGAGGCCGCCGAGCGCGCCGCCGGGCGCGGCATGCGGATCGCGTACCACAACCACTTCGCCGAGTTCTCGCAGGTCTTCGACGGGCGGCAGGCATACGACCTGCTGCTCGACCTGCTGGACGACCGCGTCCTGGTCGAACTCGACGCCTACTGGGCGCAGATGGGCGGCGCCGACCCGGCCGAGGTGCTGGCCGGGCTCGGCGACCGGGCGCGCTTCGTGCACGTCAAGGACGGCCCCGCCGTCAGCTACGAGGACGACGTGATGGTGCCCATCGGCGAGGGGCGGATCGACTGGGCGCGCACGCTGACCACGCCGTCCGGCCTGCGCTGGCACATCGTCGAGCTGGAGCGGCTGCACATCGACACGTTCGAGGCGCTGCGCCGCTCCTACGACCACCTGGTCGGCCGCGGGCTCTCCCGCGGCGCCTCGCACGTCCCGGCGCCGACCGAGGAGCGGGCATGAGGGTGCTGTTCCTCGGCGGCGCCGGGATGATCGGTTCCGCGGCGGCCCGCGAGGCCGTCGCGCGCCGCGCCGACGTGACGATCGTGACGCGGTCCGCGCCCGTCCGGCCGCCGGCCGAGGGCGTACGGTCGCTGCGCGCGGACGTTCGGGACGCCGCCGCGCTCGCGTCGGCGCTGGGCGGCGAGGAGTTCGACGCCGTCGTCAACTGGGTCGGCTTCACGCCCGACGACGTGCGCGACCACCGGGAGCTGTTCGCCGGCAGGGCCGGGCAGTACGTCTTCATCAGCACCTGCTCGGTCTTCGGCCGCCCGGTGCCGCTGCTGCCGATCACCGAGTCCAGCCCGCGCCGCCAGCCGCACTTCGGCTACGCGCGGGACAAGATCGCCTGTGAGCTGCTGCTGGAGGAGGCGTACCGCGAGGCGGGCTTCCCGCTGACGATCGTGCGGCCCTTCCACACCTACGACCGCACGGTGATCCCGGTGCTCGCGGGCTGGACCGCGATCGAGCGGATGCGGGCGGGCCGGCCGGTCGTCGTGCACGGTGACGGCACCTCGCTGTGGTCCCTGACGCACTCACGGGACTTCGCGCGCGCCTTCGTCCCGCTGCTCGGCAACGGTCAGGCGATCGGCGAGAGCGTCAACGTCGTCAGCGGCGCGATCCTCACCTGGGACCAGATCCATCTCGCGCTGGCCGCCGCGGCCGGGGTGCGGGAGCCGGTGCTGCGGCACCGGTCGAGCGAGTCGATCGCCGAGCTGGTGCCGGGGTGGCGGGACGTGCTGGAGCACGACTTCCGGCACTCGATGCTCTTCGACACCTCCAAGCTGCGGGCGCTGGTCCCCGGTTTCGCGCCGGAGGTCTCCTTCGCGCAGGGCGCGCGTGAGGCGCTCGCGCACTACGACGCCCACCCCGGACTGCGGGTGGTCGACGAGGACCTGGACCGGGCCTTCGACGGCCTGCTGGAGGCGTGATGGGCGCCGCACCGGACAGTGGTACTCCGTGGTCTTTACGTGGCGTACCTTTATAAGACCAATGCAAAACCACTTTGCTATCATGGGGCGAGAATGACGAGGGAAGAGGAACGCGTGATCGGCGTCGGGCTCATCGGTTCCGGATTCATCGGCGACACCTACGCGGACGCTCTCCAGGACGTACGGAACGCGGCGCTCGTCGCCGCCTGTTCGCGCGACCTCGCACGCGCACAGGCGCTGGCCGCCAAGTGGGCGCCGGACGCGACCTGTTACGACGACATGGCGGCGCTGTGCGCGGACCCGGACGTCGACCTCGTCGTGGTCGCCGTGCCCAACGAGGCACACCTGGACGCGGTACGGGCGGTCGCCGCCGCGGGCAAGGGCGTGGTCTGCACCAAGCCGTTGGCCCGCGACGGCGACGAGGCCGCCGAGATCCTGCGGGTGGTCCGCGAGGCCGGGATCTGGCACGGCTACGCCGAGAGTTCGGTCTTCTCGCCGAACATCGCCAAGGCGCACGAGATGGTCGCCGCGGGCGCCATCGGCGACCTGCTGACCCTGCGCGCCCGCGAGGCGCACTCCGGGCCGCACGCCCCGCACTTCTGGGACGCGCGGACCGCGGGCGGCGGCGCCCTGCTCGACATGGGCTGCCACACCGTGGAGTCCGCCCGGCACTTCTTCGGCAAGGACAACCCCGTCACCGAGGTCTTCGCCTGGGGCGCCACCCTCGCCCACGCCGACCGCACCACCGGCGAGGACACCGCCGTCGCGCTGCTGAAATTCGCCGGCGGCCAGCTCGCCACCGTCGAGTCCTCGTGGATCGAGAAGGGCGGCATGCAACTGCGCCACGAACTGGTCGGCAGCGCGGGCCGGTTGGTCACCGACACCTCGGCGACCCCGGTGTGGGGCTTCATCGAGAACCCCGCGGGCTACCTGGTGGAGAAGGCCGACGCCGACACCGGCTGGGTCCACCCGGTGCCCGAGGAGGCCCGTGCCTACGGCTTCAGCCAGGAGATGCGGCACTTCGTGGACCGCTTCGCCCGCGGCGAGACCCCGCTGGAGACCTTCGAGGACGGCCATGTCGTCAACCGCGTCCTCGACGCCTGCTACGCCTCCATGCGCTCGGGCACATGGGAGAAGGTCCAGGTCCCGGCATGAGCACGCAGCACACGGCGCCCCGGGCGCTCACCACGCACTACCCGGAGCCGCTGTGGCTCCAGGCCAAGGCCGCGCTCCAGGAACGGATCGCCGCGGGCGAGGTCGAGCCCGGCTCACGGCTGCCGCCCGAGCGCGAACTGTGCCAGATGCTCGCCATCTCCCGCGTGACCCTGCGCAAGGCGCTCACCGCGCTGGTCGAGGAGGGCGTGCTGCGCCCGGCGCACGGCCGCGGCTGGTACGTCGGCGTGCCCGAGCGCAAGGAGTGGCCCAACACCCTGGAGTCGTTCACCGAGACGGCCCGCCGGATGGGCCTGGTGCCGACCTCGCGGGTGCTCCGCCGCGAACTGGGCACCTCGACCTTCGACGAGGCCGAGGCGTTCCAGATCGCGCCGGGCACCCCGCTCTACCGCGTCGACCGGGTGCGCATGCTCGACGGTGTGCCGATCGCGGTGGACGAGTCCTTCGTCCCCGCCGACATCGCCGTCGGCTTCGACGAGGTCGACTTCACCGACCACTCGCTCTACGACACCATCGCGGGGCTCGGCTTCCAGCTCGACCGGGCCGACACGACGATCGAGGCGCGTCCGGCCGACGACGTACTGGCCGGACACCTCGCCATCGCCGCGGGCACGCCAGTGCTGGAGATGCGGCAGATCGTCCGCGACCGGAGCCAGCGCCCGCTGCTCTCCTCGGCGATCCGGTACGCGGGCGACCGCTACCGGCTGCGGACCTCCTTCGCGCGCGGCAACGCGACATGAGCCGTCACCCGAAGGCCGCCGCCACGGCGCGCTCCCGTACGGTTCCGGCCCGCCGCCCGGGGGTCGCGGCAGCCGCCCCGGCCCGCCGCCCGCGCGCCGCCTCCCTCGCCCCGACCCGCCGCCCGGACCCACTCGCAGATGCGGAGACCTCGTGACCCCGACCCCGCCTGAACCGTCCGTCATAGCCGGGGCCGTCCCGGGAGCCCGCGCCGACGCGCTCGCCGGGTCCCCCGCCGGGGCTCTCGCGGGGGCCCTCGCCTCACCGCGGCCGGCGGAGATCACCGCGACCACCGCGCTGCTGCGGCGCGAAGGGCTCCTCGGCCCCGACACCCATGTCGCGTACCTCGGCCTGGCCGAACAGGACAAGCGCGAACTGCTCGCGGGCGACGTGGCCCCCCGCCGCTTCCGCGTGATGCTCATCGACATGCGCACCGGGGTCTCGTACCACACCGTCGTCTGCCCCGAGCAGGACCGGGTCGTGACCGCCAGGGAACTGGACGTCGCCACCGACGGCCATGTCCCCGTCGTCCTGGCCGAGTTCCCGCTGGTCGAGGAGATCGTGCACCGCGACGAGCGCTGGCTCGCCGCCATGCGCAAGCGCGGCCTGACCGACCTCACGCAGCTCCGGGTCAATCCGCTGTCGGCCGGGGTGCCGGGCGAGGGCGAGACCGGCCGCCGCCTCCAGCGCTGCTTCACCTTCGTGCAGAAGACCCCCGACGACCTCGGGTGGGCGCACCCGGTGGACGGCGTCACCGCGATCGTGGACGTCGTGACCCGCGAAGTCCTCGATGTCCAGGACCACATGGACCTGCCGGTGCCGCGCGAGGACGGCAATTTCCACGACCCCGCGTGGGTCGGGCAGCAGCCGCGCGCGGGACTGAAGCCCATCGAGATCACCCAGCCCGAGGGCCCCAGCTTCACCGTCGACGACGACGGCGTCCTGCACTGGCTCGGCTGGTCCCTCCAGATCGGCTTCGACCAGCGCGAGGGCCTGGTCCTGCACAACGTTGCCATCGAGGACGCGGGCGTGCCGCGCCCCGTGCTCTACCGCGCCTCCATCGCGGAGATGATGGTCCCCTACGGCGACCCGAGCCCGCAGCGCTGGTTCCAGAACTTCTTCGACTGCGGCGAATACCTGCTCGGCGGCTTCGCCAACTCCCTTGAACCGGGCTGCGACTGCGTCGGCGACATCACCTACCTGGACGCCGTGCTCGCCGACAGCGCGGGCGAGGTCCGGGTCGTCCCGCAGGCCATCTGCGTCCACGAGGAGGACACCGGCATCCTCTGGAAGCACTACGACAACTGGACCGGCTCGTCCGACTCACGCCGCAACCGCCGCCTGGTCGTCTCCTTCTTCGTCACCGTCGGCAACTACGACTACGGCTTCTACTGGTACTTCTCGCTCGACGGCGCGATCGAGCTGGAGGTCAAGGCGACCGGTGTCGTCTTCACCTCGGCCTACCAGGGCCCCGGCCACCCCTTCGCCTCGGAACTCGCCCCCGGCCTCGGCGCCCCCTACCACCAGCACCTGTTCAGCGCCCGGCTGGACATGACGGTCGACGGTACGGACAACGCCGTGGACGAGGTCGAGGCCGCCCTCGTCCCGCGCGGACCCGCCAACCCCACCGGCACCGGCTTCACCCAGTCCGTCACCCGGCTGCGCACCGAGGCGGGCGCGCAGCGGCTCGCCGACAACACCCGCAACCGCTCCTGGCTGATCACCAACCCCTCGGTGACCAACCGGCTCGGCAACCCGGTCGGCTGGATGCTGCACCCCGAGGGCCTTCCCGTGCTGCTCGCCGACGAGGAGTCGGACATCCACCGGCGGGCCACGTACGCCACCAAGCACCTGTGGGTGACGCCGTACGCGCCGGACGAGAACTATCCGGCGGGCGACCTGGTGAACATGCACACCGGCGGCGCGGGGCTGCCCGCCTGGACCGCCGCCGACCGGGACGTGGACGGCACCGACATCGTGCTGTGGCACACCTTCGGGCTCACCCACTTCCCGCGCCCCGAGGACTGGCCGGTCATGCCGGTCGACTCGGCCGGCTTCGTCCTCAAGCCGTACGGGTTCTTCGGCCGCAATCCCACCCTCGACATCCCGCCGTCGAGCGGCGACCACTGCCACCCGGCCGGAACCCACGGCGCGGGCCACAACGGCCACGAGGGCCATGACGGTCACCAGGGCCACGAGGGCCATGACGGTCACCGGGGCCACGACGACCGGGACGGCCGGGGCGAAGACCACGACCACGGCCGCCACGACCACACCCACCAACACCAGCAGCAGCACGACGATCACGGAAAGGCCGGAGCATGACGGCAGAGCACCCGCTGGGCATCCAGCTCTACAGCGTGCGTGACGACCTCGGGCCCGACCGGCTCGACGGCACGCTCGCGCGCCTGGCGGCGCTGGGCTTCACACACGCCGAGCCGTACGACATCCTCACCGACCCGGCCGGGCTCGCCGCCGCCCTGCGCGACAGCGGCCTGCACGCGGCCACCGCGCACTCCTCCGTACTGCGCCACGACACCGCCGAAATCGTGGACGCCGCGGTCGAGTCGGGCATCGGCACGGTGATCACCCCGTGGGTCGCCCCCGACAGCGTCGCCGACCGCGCCGGGGTCCAGCGGCTCGCCGACACGCTCAACGCGGCGGCCGAGCAGGCCGCCGCGCGCGGTGTGCGGATCGGCTACCACAACCACGACTTCGAGTTCGCGCAGCGCGTGGACGGCGTCCCCGCCTACGAGGTGCTGGCCGGACTCCTCGACCCGGCCGTCGTCCTGGAACTGGACGTCTACTGGGCCGGGGTCGGCGGCGCCGACGTCTTCGAGCTGCTGCCCCGGCTCGGCGACCGGGTCAGGCTGCTGCACGTCGTACGGGACCGCGAGCCGGGCAACGACCGGCCGGTGCTCGGCGTCGACGCCACCGACCGGATGGCCGAGGTCGTGGCGCTGGCGGCCCCCGTACTCGAACTGCCGGTCGTCGAGGTCGTCGCCCACCACAGCGACGTATGGCCGCTGGTGGAGCGCAACGCCGCCTACTTCCGCGAGCTGGTGACCGCGTGAGCGCGCACGGGGCACCGACCCGCGTCGCGGTGGTCGGCGCGGGCAACATCTCCGACGAGTACCTGCGCTCGCTGACCTCCTACCCCGACCTCGCCGTCACGGCCGTCGCGGACCTCGACCCCGCGCGGGCCAGGGCGCAGGCCGACGCGTACGGCGTCCCGGTGTCCGGCACGACGGCCGAGGTGCTGCGCCGCGACGACGTCGACCTCGTGGTCAACCTGACCGTCCCCGCCGCGCACGACGAGGTCGCGCTCGCCGCGATCGAGGCGGGCAAGCACGTGTGGGGCGAGAAGCCGCTCACGCTGGACCGCGACAGCGCCCGCGCCGTCCTGGACGCCGCGAGCGCCGCCGGGGTCGCGGTGGGCAACGCGCCCGACACGATCCTGGGCCCCGGCATCCAGACCGCCGCGCGGCTGCTCGCGGACGGCGCGGTCGGCCCGGCGCGGACCGTACTGACCCTGATGCAGGGCCCGGGACCCGACGCCTGGCACCCCGGGCCGGGGTTCCTCTTCGCCAAGGGCGCGGGCCCGCTCTTCGACATCGGCCCCTACTACCTCACCGCGCTCGTCCAACTCCTCGGCCCGGTCGCCTCGGTGACCGCCGCGGGGCACCGGCCGCGCGCGGAGCGCACCGTCGGCTCCGGACCGGACGCGGGCACCCGCTTCCCCGTCGAGGTGGACACGCACCTCAGCGTCCTCACCACCTTCGCGTCCGGGGTGGTCGGCACGTCCGTCTACAGCTTCGACTCGCCGGTACGCCGCCAGTTGTTCGAAGTGACCGGCGCGGACGGGGTGCTGGAGGTCCCGGTCAGCGGATTCGACGGCCCCACACGGCTGTTGACCGACATCACCCCCGAGGCGCCGTGGCGG
The DNA here is from genome assembly GCF_042955955.1 of Streptomyces sp. NPDC008317. NCBI lineage: Bacteria > Bacillati > Actinomycetota > Actinomycetes > Kitasatosporales > Streptomycetaceae > Streptomyces > Streptomyces sp. NPDC008317. Next base: position 659,181 of record NZ_JBIBFQ010000003.1, on the reverse strand, counting down.
ACCGTCCCCGCGACCGGCGCCCCGGCCGGGCGGGGCGTGGGCGTCCTGGAGATGGCCCGCGCGATCCGGGCGGGCCGACCACCGCGCGCCGGCGGCGAACTGGCCTACCACGTACTCGACGTCATGCTCGCGATCGAGGAGTCCGCCGACCTCGGCGCGCCGGTACGGATCGACAGCACCGCGCCGCCTGTCCCACCGATCCCGCCGCACTGGGATCCGACCACCCGGACGTCCGAAGGAACGGAGCAGAAATGACCGACGGCTACATCGCCTACTCGGCGGCCCGCGCGACCCAGGCGGAGGCCCTCGCCACGGCGGTCACCCGGCTGACCGGCGCGGTCACGGCGTCGGCGGCGGAGGGCCGGCTGGCGGGGCCGGGACCGGTCTTCGTCGGCATCGGCGCCAGCCTGGCCGCCGCGTGCGCGCCGGTCTGGGCGCTGCGCAGCCGCGGTGTCCACTCCTGGCGGCTCGGCGCGGGCGACCACCCGCTGCCCTTCCCCGCCAGCGCCCACCCGGTGGTCGGCGTCTCGCAGAGCGGACGCAGCGCGGAGACGCTCGCCGTGCTGGACTCCGTCGACCCGGCGCGACGGTTCGCGGTGGTCAACGTCGTGCCGTCGCCGATCGCGGACCTCGCCAGCGGTGTGCTCGGCCTCGGCAGCATCCCCGACAGCTACGCGTCCACCATCGGCTACACCGCGACCGTCGCCGCGCTCGGCCTCCTCGCCGACGCCTGGGACGGCGGCCGGATCGACGACGGCTGGGCCCGCCTCGGCGAGGTCTTCGCCCGCACCGAGCGCGTCCTGACACCCCAACTGCGCGCGCTGGCACCGCTGTTCGCGTCCGCGACCTCCGCGGACTTCGTCGGCACCGGACCCGCGGTCGGCTCGGCGGAGGCGAGCGCCCTGCTCTTCCGCGAGGTCGCCAGGATTCCGTCGACCGGCATGAGCACCCGGCAGTATCTGCACGGCTCGATGGAGTCGGCGGGCGGCGGGGTGCACGTCATCTTCGGCGACACCCGCGAACTCGCCGTCGCCGAGACCCTGGCGTACTCCGGCCACCGGGTCGTCCTCGTCACCAGCGAGCCCGTCCAGGGCGGCCCGCTGCTGCACCCCGTCACCGTGCCGCGCCTCCCGGCCGCGCAGCGTGCGATCATCGAAATCCTGGTCGCACAGATCCTCGTCGAAGCGGTCGCCGAGGTCAGGGGAGTTGAGATCGAGGAATTCGTGTTCCACAACTCCGACATCAAGGTCGCGGCCGAACGGCCGGGCGTATGAAGGTCGTTGTCGGCGCCGACGTGGGCGGCACCAAACTCGCCGTCCGCGTCGCGCCGTTGGCCGACCCGGCGGCGTCGCCGCGCGCCGACCGCACGCTGCCGGCCGACGGCTGGGAGGCGGCGCCGGTCGACACCGCCGCGCGCTGGCTGCTGGAACGGCTGACGGGCGCGGTGCCCGAGGGCGACGAGATCGCCGCCGTCGGGATCGGCGCGCAGGGCTGCGACACCCAGCGGCACTGCGCGCACCTGGCGGCTGCCGTCGAAGCCCTCGGCGTACCCGCCGTCGTCGTCAACGACGCGGCGCTGCTGGTGCCCGCGGCCGGTCTCGACACCGGCATCGGCGTCATCGCGGGCACCGGCTCGATCGGCGTCGGCGCCGACGCCGCGGGCGAGGTGCTCTTCGCGGGCGGCTGGGGCTGGGTGCTGGGCGACGAGGGCGGCGCGCCCGCGATCGTCAGGGACGCCGTCAGATCGGCGCTGGCCGCGTACGACGCCGGGCGGGCCGACGACGGACTGCTCGCGGCGCTGCTGGACCACTTCGGCGACCCGGACCCGCAGACGCTGGCCCGTACCGTCAACGACGAACCCACGCCCGGCAATTGGGGACCGGCCGCGCCCGCCGTCTTCCGTGCCGCCGACGCGGGCTCCGCGCTCGCCGCCGCGGTGGTCGAGGAGGCGGGCCGGCAGTTGGCGCTGCTGGTGACCCGGCTCGTCGGCCGGGGCGCCGTCGGGGACACGGTGGTGGCCGCGGGCAGCGTCGTCGTGCGCCAGCCGCGGCTCGCCGACGCCTTCCGCGCCCGGCTCGCCGCCGCGCACCCCTCGCTGACCCTGCGCCTGCTGGACGTTCCCCCGGTGGCGGGCGCGGTGGCGCTGGCCCGGGCCCGGCACCGCACGGGCTGACATGGGCCGGGGCGACACGGGCTGACATGGGCCGGGGCGGCGGCGCGTGGGAGGGATACGCGCCGCCGCCCCGGCTCGTGGGCGGTCAGGAGCAGATGAGCTTCGCGTCCGCCCAGTCCGCGTGGTCGCTGTCGTTGCCGTCGCCGCCGTCGTCCACGACGAGCCGCACATTCTGCGCGCCGGTCACGTCGGCCGTGAGCGCCTTGCCGCCCATGGCGTTGGTGACCACGCCGCTGTCGGCGACCGTCGTGCCGTCCGCGACGACCGTGAAGCGGACGGTGCCCTTGCCGTTCTTCTCGTCGTCCACGCCGACCGTCGCCGTCACCGTGGAGCAGACGCCGCCGAGGTAGTAGGCGATGTCGCTCGGCGCGTGCACCCCGAGGCCCTTGGCGTAGACGGTGCCGCCGAGCGTGATCGGACTGCCGTCGTCCGCGCCGGTCTCACCGTTGCTGCGGTCGCGTTCGACCGGCCCCCACCCGTTGCTCGACGTCGTCCAGGGCAGGTCGCTGAGGTAGCTGGTCCCCGCGGGCGGCGGCACCTTGACGGCGACGCTGCCGACCAACGGCACCGTGACGGTACGGCCGTTGACCAGATCGCGGTAGCTGACCGTGCCGGTGACCGGATACGCGCCCGGTCGCGCGTCGGCGGGCACGGTGACCGTCCACGGTGTGGTGAGGGTCCGGCCGCCGGGCAGCAGCAGGCTGCCGGTGGCGCCGGTCGCGCGGACCGTCCAGCCGTCGGGGCCGGTCAGCCGCACCTTCACCGTCGCGGCGGGCAGCGAGCCGAGGTCGGTGGCGTACGTGGACACGGTCGCGCTGTGGCCCGGCTCGATGTGGTCGGGTCCGGTGACCCCGGTGTCGAACAGCGGCGGCGCGAGGACCGCGCGCGGGTCGGTGCCGACCCGCAGCAGGACGGTGCCGTGCGCGGGCACGGTCGCGGACAGGCCGCCCGCGCTCTGGTAGTCGGTGTGCGACCACAGGTCGCGCACCGAGTAGTTGCCGCGCTTGGGCAGTCCCGCGGCCCGCGCGGTGGTGGAGATCCGCTGCGCCTGGTCGCCCGAGTTGAACAGGGCCACCGCCCGCTCGCCGCCTGCCAGCTTCTTGCTGAGCACGTACCGGCCGCCGTCGGAGGAGACCACGGCGGCCTGGCTGCCGAGCGGGTCCTGGTCGAGGGCGATGACGTCCTTGTTGCCGAGGATCGACAGGGTCTGCGGGGTCGCCTTGCGCAGGTCGGTGCCGATCAGCAGCGGCGAGTTCATCATCGACCAGAGCGAGAAGTGCGTGCGGTACTCGGTGTCGGTCATGCCGCCGTTGCCGACCTCCAGCATGTCGGGGTCGTTCCAGCGGCCGGGGCCCGCGTACGGCGCCAGCGGCATGTTGTCCTCGGCGATGGACAGCATGCTCGTCCAGTTGTCGCTGATGTCGCCCGTGGTGCGCCACGAGTTGCCGACGTCACCGGCCCACTCCCACGGGTTCTGCACGCCCCACTCGCACAGCGAGTACACGATCGGGCGGCCGGTGGCGGCCAGCGCGTCGCGCATCGCGGTGTACCGCCTGACGTAGTCCTCGCGGGTGCCGTCGCTGGTGTTGTTGCAGTTGTCGTACTTGAGGTAGTCCACACCCCAGTCCGCGAAGGTCCGCGCGTCCGTGGTCTCGTGGCCGAGGCTGCCCGGGTACCCGGCGCAGGTCGCCGTGCCCGCGTCCTCGTAGATGCCGAGCTTGAGTCCCTTGCCGTGCACGTAGTCGGCGGTGCCCTTGATGCCGTCGGGGAACTTCACCGGGTCGGGGACCAGGCGGCCGTCGGCGTCGCGGGTGTGCGTCATCCAGCAGTCGTCGATGTTGACGTAGGTGTATCCGGCGCTCTTCAGACCGGAGCTGACCAGGTAGTCGGCGGTCTGCTCGATCAGGGCCTGGCTGACGTCGCAGCCGAAGGCGTTCCAGTCGTTGAAGCCCATCGGGGGCGTACGGGCGAGGCTGTTGTCGAGTGCGGCGGCGGGGGTGGCGGTGACCACCGCACCGGCCGTGACGGCCGCGCCCGCGAGGGCGCCGCCCCACAGGGTGCAGGCGGTGGCGCAGGCGAGCAGCCTGCGGACGAGTCGTGGCATGGAGAATCCTCTGCTCGCGGGGTGGGCGAGGCGGACCGGAGGTCCGCGGATGCGCGCCGTGGGACTGATCGTGTGCGGATCGCTGGCATTTCGACGCTTTGACTCAACGGAACTGAACAGAGTCGAGCAAATTTCTTCGCGGCGACACGTTAGGAGCCGTGCGGGGCCATGACAAGACTTCGGTCAGATTCACCAGAAGTGTCGACACTCAACGGCGCAGGGGTGCGGTCGCTGGCCCCTGGACAGGGGGTATCCCCCCTGCTTCAATCGGGTCCCGTGGTCGAGTGTCGACACTTCAGGGGAAATGCGGTGCTCGCTCACCTCGACGAGGAGGGACCCGGGCATCCGCGGGCGCAGCGGCACCGGCGACGTACAACTCGCGGACTACTCTTGCGGCTTCTTCGACCTTCATCGCGTCGCGACACACATGAGAGAACGGGAGGCGAGTGGCGTGAGGTCTCTCGACGACGTCAATGACCTGCGGACCTGGCTCGAACTGGCCGGGGAACTCGGTGAGGTCCGCACCCTCTCCGGCGCGCACTGGGACAAGGAGATCGGCGCCGCGTCCGAGGTCAACTACAAACGCCCCTCGCCGCCCGCGCTGCTCTTCGACGACATCGAGGGCTACCGGCCCGGCCGGCGAGTGCTCACCGCCAGCATGGCCAACGCCCGCAGGCTCGGCATGACCCTGCGGCTCGGCACCGACCTGGACGACCGCGGTCTGGTCGAGGCGCTGCGCACCCGACCCAACGAGTGGGTGGAGAACGCCGGGAAGTACCCCGTCGAGGCCGTCGACCGGGGCCCCGTCACCGAGAACGTGATCACCGCGGCCGACGCCGACCTGCTCGCCTTCCCCGTGCCGAAATGGCACGAGAACGACGGCGGCCGGTACATCGGCACCGGCTGCGCCGTCTTCACCACCGACCCGGCCACCGGCGTCCTCAACGCGGGCGCGTACCGCATGCAGGTGCAGAACGGCGGGCGGGCGGCGAGCATCAACATGGAGGCGGGCAAGCACGGCGCCGCGCACGTCCGCGAGTGGTTCGCCCGCGAGGGCCGGGCGCCGGTCACCGCCTCGCTCGGCCACGACCCGCTGCTGCTGGTCGTCGCGGGCACCGAGGTGCCCACAGGACTGTCGGAACTGGAGTACGCCGGGGCCGTGTTGGGCCGCCCCGTCGAGGTGATCCGCGGCGAGGTCACCGGGCTGCCGATCCCCGCGACCGCCGAAATAGCCGTCGAGGGCTGGCTGTATCCCGAACGCCGGGAGCAGGAAGGGCCGTTCGGCGAGTGGACCGGCTACTACAGCGGCGGCACCGAGGCCGTGCTCACCATGGACGTCGAGCGGATCTACCACCGCCACGACCCGATCCTGCTCGGCGCCCCTCCCGGCAAGCCGCCGCACGACTACTCCTACATGCGCAGCGTGATGAAGTCCGCGATGATCCAGGACGCGCTGGTGCGGTCAGGACTGCCCGGCGTCGAGGGCGTCTGGGCCCACGAGGTCGGCGGCGGACGGCAGTTGCTCGCGGTGTCGATCCACCAGAACTACGCGGGTCACGCCCGGCAGGCGGGCTACCTCACCTCGCAGCTCCCGCAGGCCGCGTACATGAACAAATTCGTGGTCGTCGTGGACGCCGACGTCGACCCGCGCAGCCTCAACGACGTGATGTGGGCGGTCTGCACCCGCACCGACCCCGCCGACGACATCGAGACGATGCGGCAGACGTGGGGGAGCAGGGTCGACCCGCTGCGCGCACCCGGCCTGCCGCCGTTCAACACCCGCGCCGTGATCGACGCCTGCCGCCCCTGGACCCGGCTCAAGGACTTCCCGCGGGTCGCGGAGGCCAGCAGGGAACTGGTCGACCACGTGATACGCCGCTGGCCGGACATCCTGGGCGGTGCCAGGTGACAGCCCGGTCCTGGACAGGATCGCCGACGAGATCGCGGCGGCCGCCGCCCCGAAGCGGTCGCCCTCCACCGGGCCCGCACCGCGGCGGACGCCCCCGGCGGGGCCGCGCGGTCCAGGAGCGCCCACGACGCGCAGGCCCGCTGACGTCGACCGGCGGGTCAGTCCGGGGAGCCCGTCCACCCCGAGCGCTCCACCGCCGCCAGACCGCGCAGAACGATGGACCGTGTGAGCGCGACGGCCAGTTCCGCCTCGCCGTCGGCGTACGCGCGGACCAGCCTGCGGTGGTCCTCCACCGACGTGTCGAGGCGGCCCGGCAGGGAGAGGCTGAGGTGACGCAGATGCAGGGTCCTGATGCCGACCGAGTCGAGGACGGCGCGCACGGTCTCGTTCCCGGCCAGCCGCGCCTCGGTGTTGCGGAAGTCCACGATCAGCCAGAAGTACCGCTCCAGGTCCCCGGCCGCCGCGGCCTCCTCGAGACGGGCCTGAACGCCGTCGAAGACCTCGATCTCACCGGCCGTGCGGTGGGCGATGATCCGGCGGCTCACCAGCCCGTACAGCTCGGACCGCAGCTCGTAGATCTCCCGGACCTCGGTGAGGCCCAGGCGGCGCACGCGGGGGCGCTTGCGGGCCGCGATCTCGACCAGGCCCTCGCGCTCCAGGGTCAGCAACGCCTCGCGCACCGGAGTCCGGCTGCTGCTGAACTGCCGGGCGAGGTCGACGGAGTTGAGGTCGTCGCCCGGCTTCAGCCGGCCCTCGATGATCGCGCTGCCGACCGAGACCAGGATGCGGGCCGCCACGCTGTCCAGGTCCTCCGACCGGCGCAGCACCCGCAGGATCTCCCGCTCACCGGCCGTCAGCGGCGGTCCGGACGCACGCGGGGCGTCCCGGCCCTCCCCGTTGACCGCCATCGCGTCACCCACCGCCTCTCCGCTCACGGCCGCCCGCCCACGCCCGCGGGTTCTCCCGGCACTTCGCGGGCCCTCCTCGCGACTCATGGAAGGGTCTGTCATGGATCACCACATCACACCACGGGTGGCACGGGGCGTCGGAATCACCGGAGCCGGCGGCACGCCGTACGCCGCGGCCGTCATCCGCGGGCCGCTCGACGCGGGTGAGGCCGTCGACCTCGGGGCCCGCACCCCGGAGGAGACGGCGGTGCCCGTGGCCGCCGGGTTCGTCACGTGCCGTTGGGGCGGTACGGGGTTGCCGCTGACCGGGCTGAGCGGTGACATCCACCGCCCCGCGGCCTGAGACCGGCCCCGGCCCCCGTACCCCTCCCGTACCGCCCCCGTCGGCTCGCGGCCGACCCGGTGCGTCAGGCCAGGACCCGCCGGTGCAGCGCCGTCACCGCCTTGCGCGCGGAGGTGAAGGCGCCGTGCTGCCAGGCGTCCATGTAGCTGAGCCAGTCACCGGCGAAGTACACATGCCCGGTCGGCTCGTTGAGCGGCTGGTAGCGGGCGGCGTCCGGTCCGCCGGGCGTGCTGTGCCAGGCGGCCTCCTGGTACGGGAACTGCCGCCAGTGGTGCGAGAAGGACGTGGCCAGCTCCGTACGGTACTTCTCGCCGTAGATCTTCACGCCCGCGGCGACCGCCCGCGCCTCGCGGGCCTTGGGGCTCAGCGCCGCGTAGGAGTCGGCCTTGGAACCGGTGTTGTAGTAGCCGATCAGCAGACCGCGCCTGCCGTGGAAGCCGTAGGACGGGTGCCAGATGTGGGTGACGTCGAGGTCGGTCTCGGTGATCCCGCCGTAGATCCGGTGGTCGGTCTCCCACCAGCGCGAGGCGTACTCCAGGCCGATCTTGCCCGCCGAGGACGGGGTGATGGCCTCAAGTGCCGACTGGACGCCCGCGCCCAGATTGTGCGGCACCTTGGCGAGGATGTTCGGCGGCATGGCGGCGACGCAGAAGTCCGCGTCGACCGTCCGCGTCCTGCCGCCCTGGGTGTACGTGACGGTGACGCCGTGCGCGGTGTCGGTGACCTTCGTGACCGCGCAGCCCGTCCGCACCCTGCGCGTGCCGACCGCGGCGGCCAGCGCGTGGGGTATCCGGTCCATGCCGCCGACCGGCTGGAACATCAGCATCGCCTGGTCGAACTCGAACTCGAAGGCGAAGTAGCGGCCGACGCCGGTCGCGAAGATCTCGGAGGCGGTCGGCACGCCGCCCGCCACCACGCCCGGTGTGCCCGCGGCGCCCGGCCAGGCCGAGTAGCCGCGCCGCGAACCGCCGCTGTAGTCGAGGGTGTTGCCGAGCGCGCCGTAGTCCTTGAGGAATTCGACCAGCTTCTCCTGGTCGGCGGCGGTCAGGTCCTTGTCCAGCGCGCCCTGGTCGGTGGCCTTGGCCAGCAACTCGCTGACGTAGCCCAGCACATCGGCCTTGGCGCTGCGGTAACGCATGGGCTCGGTCATTCCGGCCGACTCGTTGTAGAGGTAGGTGTCGGCGTTGACGTTGGTGAACACCTCGATGGGCACGCCGAGTTCACGGCAGTAGTCGAGCGTGACCATCCACTGGGCGATCCGCGCGGGACCGGCGTTCATGTACTGGCCGTCGGAGAAGCGGGCGGTCTGCCGGTTGCCGTACAGGTCGGTGGTGGTGTCGCCGCCGCGTACGGTGAAGTTGCGGCCGCCGGGCCGGTCGCGGGCCTCCAGGACCGTACAGTCGTAGCCCGCCTTGCCCAGTTCGTAGGCGGTCGTCAGTCCGGCGATGCCGCCGCCGAGCACGACGACCTTGGCGGCGGCGCGGCCGGTGAGGTGGAAGTCGCCCGGCCGCGGCGCGCGGTACGGCGCCCCGCGCGTGGCCGCCTCCGCGCTGGGCGCCAGACCCAGCGCACCCATCGTGGCCAGCATCGCTCCCGCGCCGCCGGTGGCCCCGACGGCGCGCAGGAAGTCACGGCGATTGAACGGTGTCATCTGTCATGTCCCCTTTCGCTCATGGCGCGGGGAACTCTCGCAGCGGCGTGTTACACCACGTCAGTTGACTTGTGTCACAGAGGTAATGCACTCCTCGCCGGGCCACAGATTCGGACAGGTCGTGCCCGGCCGAAGCCAAAGAAAGCAACAAATATTGACGGGGTCGAACAGGGGGCGTACTTTCCGAGCCGGTCGACCCCGCGTGTCCTTCACGTCCCTCCCGCACCCGTCACGTCCCCCAGGCGATCGATCCGGGCCCCCACGCCCGGCTCGGGCCGCCCGTCCCCGCAGGCACCGCTCGTCTCCGCTCCACCCCCCACCCCTAGGAGCACCGCATGCGCAAAAGGAGATACACCGCCCGCTGGAAAGCCCTGCTGACCTCGGTCGTGGCCACCCTCGGCCTGGTCTTCAGCGCCTTCATCAGCCTGCCGGGCACCGCGCAGGCCGCCGGTTCGCTGCCCTGTGACCTCTACGGCGCGGCGGGCACCCCCTGCGTCGCCGCGCACAGCACCACCCGCGCCCTGTTCTCCGCGTACAACGGCCCGCTGTACCAGGTCACGCGCGCCTCGGACGGCGGCAGGGCCGACATCGGGCTGCTGGCCACGGGCGGTTACGCCAACGCCGAGCAGCAGGACGTCTTCTGTGCCAACACCACCTGCCGCATCTCCAAGGTCTACGACCAGACCTCGCGCCACAACGACCTGCTGCCGGGCCCCGCGGGCACGGCAGGCGGCGTGGACCGCGGGGCGGACGCGAGCGAGATCGCCGTGCACGCGGGCGGCCACAAGGTGTACGGCATCTGGATCTCGCCGGGCGTCGGCTACCGCTACACCGGCGCGGCCTCCGGCGTCCCCGTCAACGGCCAGCCCGAGGGCGTCTACATGGTCGCCAGCGGCACCCACGTCGGCTCCGACTGCTGCTTCGACTACGGCAACGCCGAGAGCACGCCGTCCGACACCGGCAACGGCCACATGGACGCCGTGAGCATCGCCACCACCTGCTACTTCGCGCCGTGCAACGGCTCGGGCCCCTGGGTCGAGGCCGACATGGAGAACGGCATGTTCCAGGGCGACAACGGCTCCAACACGGCCAACGCGGGCAACAAGAGCGCCTACGTCACGGCGGTGCTGAAGAACAACGGGCAGACGACGTACGCCATCAAGGGCGGCGACTCCCAATCGGGGGGCCTGTCGACCTGGTGGAACGGGTCGCTGCCGACACGGGGCGGCTACAAACCGATGCACCAGGAAGGCGGCATCATCCTGGGCACCGGCGGTGACAACAGCAACCGCAACATGGGCACCTTCTTCGAGGGCGTGATGGTCGCCGGTTATCCGACCGACGCCGCCGAGAACGCCGTCCAGGCGAACATCGTCTCCGTCGGCTACTCGGGCCAGACCAATGTGCCCAACGGCCCGCAGGGCACGATCACCGGCCCCGGCGGCAAGTGCGTGGACGTCGCCGCCGACGACACCGGGGTCAACGGCGCGGCCGTGCAGCTCTGGGACTGCCAGACGTACGCCGAGGACCAGCACTGGACGCACAACGCCGACAACTCGCTGAGCACGATCGGCCGTTGCCTGGACATCAACGGCAACGGCACGGCGAACAACACGCAGGTCGAGCTGTGGGACTGCAACGGCGTCGGCGGCCAGAAGTGGATCCAGCGCTCCGACGGCTCGCTGTTCAACCCGCAGTCGGGCCGCTGTCTCGACTCGCCGAGCGGCGCCACCGGGAACGGCACCCGCCTCCAGATCTACGACTGCAACGGCAGCGCGGCGCAGAAATTCGCCGTCAAGGGCGGCGCCCCGGTGCCCGCGCCCGCCGGGAAGTGCGTGGACGTCGCCGCCGACGACACGGGCGTCAACGGCACCGCCGTGCAGCTCTGGGACTGCCAGTCCTGGGCCGCCGACCAGCACTGGTACCACAACGCCAACGGCTCGCTGAGCACGATCGGCCGTTGCCTGGACATCAACGGCAACGGCACGGCGAACAACACGCAGGTCGAGCTGTGGGACTGCAACGGCGTCGGCGGCCAGGTCTGGCAGCAGCAGGCCGACGGCTCGCTGCTCAACCCGCAGTCGGGCCGCTGCCTCGACGACCCCAACAGCGCAGGCGCCAACGGCACCCGGCTCCAGATCTACGACTGCAACGGCAGCGCCGCGCAGAAGTTCACCCTCAACTGACAGAGCGCGCAACGCACGTGTGACCGAGGTGGCGCGGGCCCGGTGCCCGCGCCACCTCCGTCGCGCTCACGTCCGGGCCGACGCGTCCGCCGCTCCGCGGACGGGGAGCGTACGGCCCAGCCGGGCGAGCGGGGACAGGGAGATCACCAGCGGGGAGAGCAGCATGCCCGCCGCCGCCACCAGGAAGCCGGTGCGCAGACCGCACTGCGCCGCGAGGAGACCGCCGAGCAGCGAGCCGAGCGGGGCCGTCCCCATGCCGACGAAGCCGATCGTCGCCGCCGCGCGGCCCTGCATCTCGTCCGGAGTGACGGTCTGCCGCACCGCCATCAGCGTCACACTGACCAGCTGACCGCACGCGCCGAACGTCAGGTTGACCGCCACGAGCGCCGGAACGGTCAGCGCGCCGCCGCCGTGCAGCGCGGGTACGCCGATCATCACGCTGTCGCCGAGCACGGCCGCGCACGCGAGCACCGGGCCGTGGCCGAACCGGCCCGGCAGCCGGGCCGCCAGCAGCGAACCCACCAGCGCGCCGGGCCCCGTCGCCGCGAGCACCAGCCCGACGACAGCGCCCGACAGGCCCAACTCCCTGGGCAGGAACAGCAGATAGACGGTCATCGTCGCCGCGAAGGCGCACTGGAAGGCGGCGGAGGCGAGGCACACCGCCCGCAACGACGGTTCACCGACGACGAATCCGACCCCCTCGCGAATCCGCCGCCGGACAGCGGGCGTACGTCCCGAGCGCCGAGGCACCGCCTCGCCGCGCCGAATCCGCCGGATCGACACGAACGACAGCGCGAAGAACAGCGCGCTGGACGCGAGCGCGACCGCCGCCGACAGCAGCGACACCAGCACACCGCCGAGCGCCGGGCCGCCGATCTGCGCCGCCGACCTGCTGCCTTCGAGCGCGCTGTTGGCGCTGACCAGTTGGTCGCGGTCCAACAGCCGTACGACAGACGCCTGATACGCCACGTCGAAGAAGACCGACAGCGCCCCGACGCCGAACGCGGCCACCAGCAGCACCGGCAGACCGAGCCCGCCGAGCAGGCACGCCACGGCCACCGCCCCCAGCGCCAGCGCCCGCCCGCAGTCCGCCGCCACCATGACCGTACGGGTCCGCCATCCGTCCACCCACGCCCCGACGAACAGCGACAGCAGCGGTATCGGCGCCTGCCCCACCGCCCGCAGCACCCCGACCTCACCGCCGTCGGCGCCCAGCAGCAGCACCGCGATCAGCGGCAGGACCACCGCGCTCCCGTGCTCCCCGAGCTGCGAGACCGTCTGCCCCACCCATAACCAGCGGAAATCCCGGTCCCGCCACAGCCCTGGCGGTCCCGGCGATCGCGGCGGCCCCTGCGGCCCCTGCGACCCGGGCGTCTCCGGAGCCGCGGGCGGCTCGGCGGCCTTCGCGGGAACGCCTCCGTCGTCAGCGCGCGCCGGAACGGCCGACCACCCCTTCGTCTCCTCGGAACCGCTCAGTCATGGGCCCCGGGGACCCTAGCCCCCGGGCGGCGAAGGGCGCACCCGAATTGTTGGCGGGGCCGGCCGGACCCGGCGTACCGGCAGGTCGGGGCGCGTCGCGGCGGTCCGACCCGCCCTGTGACGCCCAGGTGAATTCCCGGCCATGAGAGATCCGCATGGGGTGTTATATCCACTCATGTGGGATTTGCGGCATTTATTATGCGCTAGAGTCTTGACCAGCGCTTTACATATGTCGCAGAGGTGAGCCGAGGAGGATACGTCATGGAACGGGATGTCCTCGTCGTAGGCGCATCCGCGACCATGTCGGAAGTCCTCCCCACGGCATCGCCGTATTTTCCCCGGGTCGCGCGTGTCGAGAACGCGCCTCGGGACGCCGTACCTGATACGGACCCCCTTTCCGCGCCTTACTGCTGACAGCGTCCGGCTCCCACGCCGGGCGCTGTGGCAGGAGCGCTGCGGCACGCCACCGCATAACGCGCGTCGTCACCCGGCACAGAACTCTGCCGGGTGACGCGCATGCTGGCGTCCGCGACCGGCACTCACGCACCCGCGTCCCGATGGAGCACGTTCATGGAACCAACCGCCCGCGCCCGAAAGACCCCGCTGCCGGGAGTCGGGGCCCGCTATGACATGACGACCGAGTCCGGCCGCCACCTGTCGGTGGTCGTGCACCAGGACGGCAGGCGGTTCCTGGCGTTCCATGACCCCGAGGACGACGACGCCTGCAAGGACGCGACCGCGCTCGCGCCCCACGAGGCGACCGCGCTGGCCGACCTGCTGACCCCCGACCCCGTCGGCCACCTGCAACAACACCTTGAGATCGACCTGGTCACCGAACACATCACCGTGAGCAAACGCTCGCCGTACGCGGGCCGCACGCTCGGCGACACGCAGGTACGCACCCGTACCGGCGCCTCGATCGTCGCCGTGCTCCGCCGCACCTCCGCCGTGCCCTCGCCCACCCCCGACTTCCGCTTCGCCGTCGGCGACACCCTCGTGGTCGTCGGCACCCGCGAAGGCGTCGGCGCCGTCGCCGAACTGATCACAGGAGGATAGAAACCTGTGCACAACACGACCGACATGCTCATCGAACTCGGAGCGATCATCCTCGCCCTGGGCATCCTCGGCCGCCTCGCGGGACGCGTCGGCTTCTCGCCGATCCCGCTCTACCTGCTCGCGGGACTCGCCTTCGGCAAAGGCGGACTGATCCCGCTCCAGGCCAGCGAGGAATTCGTCGCGACCGGCGCCGAGATCGGTGTCGTATTGCTGCTTCTCCTCCTGGGTCTGGAATACAGCGCCTCGGAACTCGTCACCAACCTCAAGACCCAATATCCGTCCGGCGCGGTCGACTTCGTCCTCAACGCATTGCCGGGCGCCGCCGCCGCGATCCTCCTCGGCTGGGGTCCGGTCGCGGCCGTCGCGCTGGCGGGCGTGACGTGGATCTCCTCGTCGGGTGTGATCGCGAAGGTCCTCGGGGACCTCGGCCGTCTCGGCAACCGTGAGACCCCGCTCATTCTGGGTGTGCTGGTCCTCGAAGACCTCTCGATGGCGGTCTATCTGCCGATCCTGAGCGCCCTGCTGGCGGGCGTGAGCCTGGCGGGCGGCACCCTCACTCTGCTGATCTCGCTCGGCACGGTCGGGATCGTCCTGTACGTGGCGCTGCGCCACGGGCGGCTGATCAGCCGCGCCGTCTCCTCCGACAATCCCGAGATGCTGCTGCTGGTCGTGCTCGGCCTGACGCTGCTGGTGGCCGGTGTCGCCCAGCAGCTCCAGGTGTCCGCCGCCGTCGGCGCGTTCCTGGTCGGCATCGCGCTCTCCGGTGAGGTCGCCGAAGGCGCCCGCAATCTCCTGACCCCGCTGCGGGACCTGTTCGCGGCGGTCTTCTTCGTCTTCTTCGGCCTGAGCACCATCCCCGCCGACATCCCGCCGGTCCTGGTCCCCGCGCTGATCCTGGCCGTCGTCACGACCCTCACCAAGATCGCCACCGGCTGGTACGCGGCGCGCAGGGCCGGAATCCGGCCCGCCGGACGGTGGCGGGCGGGCGGCACGCTGGTCGCGCGCGGCGAGTTCTCCATCGTCATCGCGGGACTCGCGGTCGGTGTCGAGCCCCGGATCGGGCCGCTGGCCACCGCGTATGTGCTGATCCTGGTCGTCCTCGGCCCGCTCACCGCCCGCTGGACCGAGCCCATCGCCCGCAAACTCACCGGGGCCATCCGCCGCCCGGAACCCGCGCCCGCCGCTCCCGCGGTCGAGTTGGTCAAGTCGGTGGAGCCGGTCGAGTCGGTCGAGCCGGTCGAGCCGGTGGAGATCGACGTGGACGCGGATGCCGATCCGGCGCCCAGCCGTACGTGACCTCCGCGCGGCAGGGGGCCGGGGCGTGGCCTGTCAGGCCCCCAGCCCGCGGACGTCACGCGAGGGGGCGGAGCGGCGGTCGAGCTGACTGACCATCACCCGCACCACCGTGACGACATCGGGATCGTCCACCAGATAGACCTGCCGTCGGCCCTCGCGCCGTGAGTGCACGAGCCCGGCGAGCTTGAGCTTGGCCAGGTGCTGGCTGACCGCGGGCAGGGTCGCGCCGACCCGCTCGGCCAGCCCCGTGACGTCGCAGTCGCCCTCGGACAGGATCCAGACGATCTGGAGTCGCATGGTCGACGCCAGCAAGCCGAAGGAAGCGGCGGCGTTCTGGAACAACTCCGGGCTGGGGTCGCCGAACTCCGCGGCAGACCTCGTCACGTGAACCTCCCTGACCGCAGCGGCTTTTCCGAGCACCAGAGTACGCATGCGGCGCCCGCGGTCCGCGCCGCTGGCATGATACTCTCAGTCAGTTGCGTAATTATGCAATCATGCAACTGGGAAGATTATCCTGATGCGTACGCGCGGGCAGACAAGGTGACGTGCCGCGCGTCGACACACGCCGGGGCGGGGATGATGGACAGCGGCAAGCGGCCGGACGACATCTACCGGGCTGACTTCGCCCAGGTTCTCGATCAGGCGCTGCGCGGCGAGCGCGTCCGGCTCGCGCTCCGCGCCCTGCCGGGCGCGCCCAACACCGAGCAGTTGCGGACGGCCGCCCTGGCCGACGCCGACGCCATCGGTGCCACCGCGGCGCCCGAGTACGAGCGGTACACCGGCCTGCGCGCGCACTCCCGCGGCCGCGTCCGCCCGGTCGTGCGCGCGGTCGGCGGCCCCGGCGTCCTCGCCACCCTGGCCGTCCTGGTCCCGATGCTGAGCGGTATCGCGGCGGCGATCTTCCTGGTGCTGGGGTACGGGATCAGGGCCGTCGCGAGCGGCGCGGGAATCAGCGCCCCGCTGATCGACATCGGCTTCCTGTGCGCGGCGGTCTTCGGCGTCAGCCTGCTGATCGGTCTGGCCGGACTGGCGCTGACCGCCCGGCGCGACGGCGCGGTCACGCGCGAGAGCCGGGACGTGGCCGAGGCCCACGAGGCATGGCGGCAGGCGCTGCTGGTGCGGGGCGTACTGCCGTATCTGCTCGACCGGTTGGCGCGCGAGGCGGGGGCCGCCGCTCCCCGCGCGGTCGGCCCGCCGCCGGTCGGCGTCGACCTGGTACGCCAACGGCCGCGCCTGGGCTACAGCAGCCCGGGCTTCAGCTCGGGCGACGGCGTGAGTCTGGTGCGACAGCCGCCCCGGCTCGGCTACAGCAGCCCCGGCTTCAGCAGCCCGAACGACGGCGAGCGGTGACAACGGCCTGACCCGCCAAGGCGCTTGATCCCGGCGCCCGTCCTACGTGGCCTCGGTGTCGTACGCGACGGGCTGGTACGCGACCGGCTCGGACCCGTCGGCCGCCCGCGCGGCGACCGGCGCGGCGGACGGCTTCGTGAGGTCCACGCCGTCGCTGAGCGTCCGCGCCGCCTCGCGCAACTCCTCGGCCTCGCCGTCCAGTCGCAGGCTGTCGCGGATCTCGCGTAGGCCGAGCGCGTCGTCGTCGCCGAGCAGATTCTTGGCGATGAACGTCCGCGGGTTCAGGTCCTCGAACTCGAAGTCCTTGAACTCCGGGCCGAGTTCGCGCCGCACATCCTCCTTGGCGTCGTCCGCGAAGGAGCGTACCGCGCGGATGAGGTCTCTCGCCCGCGTGATCATGTCGGGCAGTTTGTCGCCGAAGACCAGCGTGGCCAGGACGAGCAGTGTCAGCAGCTTGAGCGGGCCGATGTCGAAGATCACCTTCGGTCACCTCCGAGAAGGGTGCGCGCACGGGCGGGGACGGTCCGGACGGGGGCCCGTGCGGGCATTGCGCCTCGGTACCGCTACTCTCATAATTGCGCAATGTAGCAACTGTTGAGTCCGGGCGGCACATCGCCGTCCGGCGACGGCGGACCGACGCGTGTGGAAGCGGAGACGTTGATGCTCAGAAACGGACTGGAGCCCTGGCACCTGCTGGTGGTGGCGCTCGTGGTCATCGTGCTGTTCGGCTCCAAGCGGCTGCCGGACTCCGCGCGGGCGCTGGGCAAGTCGCTCCGCATCCTCAAGAGCGAGACCAAGGCGTTGAAGGACGAGCCCGGTCCCGGCACGGCGACGGCCGGGGCGAGCGCGGACCCCGCGGTCCGTACGGTCAAGTCCGCGCCCGGCGAGACCGTCGGCGCGCGCCCTGTGCGCGAACCCGAACGCGCGCCGCGAGACTGACTGACCTCCCTCCCGCGGCGCGCCGCGGGCCCGCGTGATCCGGGGCGCGGGCCCGTACGACATCAGGGGCTGGCGTGGTCCCAGCCGTAGCGCAGTGGCTGACCGTGCTTGAGGCGGTAGACGTACAGCGCCTCGACGCGCAGCCCCCGCCCGTCGCCGTCGGCCTCGTCCTCCGCCTGGCATCCGGATGTGACTTGGAGCACGCGGGGCGGGCCTGTCACCCGTACCCGCATGCCGTCCGCCGGGCCTCCGTCGAGATGCGCCCACTCCCAGGCCACAGGTGTCCTTCCGGTTCGTCGTAGCGTTTCTGGCATAGCAGACACTTTAAAGGTTGCGTAAACCAGGAACTGTGTCCGGTGGGGAGGCCGGCCGCGGGTGCGACGCTCACGGATACCCCACAGAGCCATGATTTACCCTTGCCGCGTTGCGCAACCATGAAGCCTTGGGTGAAGCGCCGCTTCACCCGCCGAATCCGGCCGCACCACCCCACGGGGGCCGCCCGGGAGAGGGAGCACGGGAGATGACCGAGCCCTGGAGCGGCCGGGCCGCGGCGCGGGCGGCCGCTCGCGCCGAGAGCGGGCGGTCCCGGCCGTCGGGCCGCGGGGGCAGGCGCGCCAGGCAGGCCGGCCGGGGCCGGCGGTTCCTGAAGATCGGCGGCATATCCCTGGCCGTGCTCCTGCTGGTCACCGCGGGCGGGGGCTACTGGCTCTACCAGCACCTCAACGGCAACATCACCAGCGTGTCCCTGACCGACGGCGCGGGCAAGGACAGCGCGGGCCAGGAGAAGGCGGACGCCTTCGGGCGCACGCCGATCAACATCCTGGTGATGGGCAGCGACGGCCGGACCACCGAGGCCGACTGCAAACTGGGCGGCGGCTGCGCCAAGACCGGCGTCCAGACCGGGGGCAACGCCGATGTCGAGATGGTCGTGCACATCTCCGCCGACCGCTCCAACGCCACCGTGATGAGCATCCCGCGCGACACCCTCACCGACGTGCCCGCCTGCGAGAATCCCAAGACCGGCGCGTCCACCCCCGGCTACCACGGCATGATCAACAGCGCCCTGACGTACGGCCAGGCGTGCCAGGTGGCCACCGTCCACAAGTTGACCGGAATTCCGATCGACCACTTCATCCAGGTCGACTTCTCCGGCGTCGTCAGCATGTCCGACGCCGTGGGCGGGGTGTCGGTCTGTGTGGACGCCGACGTGTACGACACCTACTCGCATCTGAAGCTCTCCCGGGGCACCCACACCCTCAAGGGCGTCGGGGCGCTGGAATTCCTCCGCTCGCGGCACGGCTTCGGCGACGGCAGCGACCTCGGCCGTACGTACGCGCAGCACATCTACCTCAGCTCGCTGATCCGCAAGTTCAAGAGCGCGGGCACCCTCACCAACCCGGCGGCCGTCTACAAGCTCGCCAACGCGGCGACCAAGGCGCTGACCGTCGACACCGGCCTCGGCAGCATCAGCAAGCTGGTCGGCCTGGCCTCCGACCTCGACAAGGTCCCGTCCAAGCGGATCACCTTCACCACCATGCAGACCGGGCCCGACCCGACCGACCCCAACCGGGTGGTGGTCGGACCCGGCGCGAAGACGCTGTTCGCCACCATCGCCAACGACCAGTCGCTGACCACCGCCTCGGGCGGCACGTCCGCCGCGGCCTCGGCGACCGCGTCGGCGAGCCCGACCGCGACGTCCGTCCCCGCCTCGGCGATCACCGTACGGGTGCGCAACGGCACCGGCATCGGGGGCCGCGCGTCCGAGATCGTCGACACCCTGACCGGCAAGGGCTTCAACCCGGCCACCGCAGGCGGCAACGCCCCGGCACCCGCCGCCACCACGACCCTGACCTACGGCCCCGGCCAGCGGTCCGAGGCGGGGACCGTCGCCCGTACGCTCGGCATCGCGACGTCCCACCTCAAGGAGGGCGCCGTCGCCGGGCTCACCCTCGTGATCGGGGCGGACTGGCCGAGCGGCACCACCTTCCCCGGCGGGAAGTCCTCCGCGCCGCCCGCCGACACCAAGGTGGCGCTGGGCAACTCCCACGCCCAGACCGCCGACGACTCCGACACGTGCGCCAAGGTCAGCCGCTACCGGACCGTCCAGATCAACCGGGTCCCGATGACGCCGACCCAGGCGTACGCCGCCGCCCGTTCCAAGCCCGACTCGGACGACTGACCCGCGCACACACCCGTAACGCTTAAGCTGTTACGCAACCGTGGAACTGTCGTGGCGCGCACGCCGTTGACCTGGCAGACGCGCGCGGACGACGACATACCGGCGATCGACAACCGACTACCGACAACCCCCAAGCAACCGGAGGTAATTTCGTGGGCGTGACTCTGTCCAAGGGCGGCAATGTCTCTTTGAGCAAGGAAGCTCCCGGACTCACCGCGGTCACCGTCGGCCTGGGGTGGGACGTACGGACCACCACGGGCGCCGACTACGACCTGGACGCGTCCGCGCTGCTGTGCGACGTGGGCGGGAAGGTCCTCAGCGACCAGCACTTCGTGTTCTTCAACAACCTCGGCAGCCCTGACGGCTCCGTGGTGCACAGCGGCGACAATCTGACCGGTGGCGGCGACGGCGACGACGAGCAGATCAAGGTCAGCCTCGCCACCGTGCCCCCGCAGGTCGACAAGGTCGTCTTCCCCGTGTCGATCTACGACGCCGAGAAGCGCGGCCAGAGCTTCGGCCAGGTGCGCAACGCGTTCATCCGGATCGTGAACCAGGCCGACGGGCGGGAGCTGGCCAGGTACGACCTGACCGAGGACGCCTCGACCGAGACGGCTATGGTCTTCGGAGAGCTGTACCGCAACGGCGCGGAGTGGAAGTTCCGCGCCATCGGCCAGGGGTACGCCTCGGGCCTGGCGGGCATCGCCACCGACTTCGGCGTCAACATCTGACGTGGGTGCCGGCGTCACCACCTCTGACGCCGGCCGCCGCGTCGGCCGCTGACGTCCTCGGCCGGGCCGGGGCCGCCCGCATTCCCTTCGGGCGTCCCCGGCCCGGACTCCGCACGCCGTCGCCCGCTTCACCCACCCTCCCCTCGAACTCTCCCCGGAGCACCCCGCCGTGTCCTGGTTCACCGCCGCTGTCCTGGGCCTTGTGCAGGGTCTGACCGAATTCCTGCCGGTGTCGTCGAGCGCGCACATACGCGTGGTCTCCGTCCTCGCCGGATGGGACGACCCCGGAGCGGCCTTCACCGCGGTCACCCAACTGGGCACGGAGACCGCCGTGCTGATCTACTTCCGGCGCGACATCGCCACCATCGTCAAGGCGTGGACCGCGTCGCTGTTCCACCCCGAGCGCCGCAAGGACCACGACGCGCGGATGGGCTGGTTCGTGATCGTCGGTACGGTCCCGATCGCCGTCCTGGGCGCGGCATTCCAGCACACCATCGAGAACGGCCTGCGCGACCTGCGGATCACCGGCACCGTCCTGATCCTGTTCGGACTCGTCCTGGCGGTCGCCGACCGCACCCGCGCCGTGCGCCGCCCCAAGCCGATCACCGAGCTGACCTTCCGGCACTCCCTCTGGTACGGCCTGGCGCAGTCGCTCGCCCTGATCCCCGGCGTCTCCCGCTCCGGCGGCACCATCAGCGCCGGACTGTTCCTCGGCTACAGCCGCGAGGCCGCCGCGCGCTACTCGTTCCTGCTGGCCATCCCCGCCGTGCTGGCCTCCGGCGGCCTGGAGCTGTTCAAGCTCGGCAGCGGCCCGGCGCCCGCCTGGGGCCCGACGATGCTGGCGACGGTCATCGCCTTCGCGGTCGGCTACGCGGCCATCGCCTGGTTCCTGAAGTACATCTCCCACCGCAGCTTCACGCCGTTCGTGATCTACCGGGTGCTGCTCGGCGTGGTCATCATCGCGCTGGTGGCGACGGGCGCGGTCGCGGCGGGCGCGGGCGCCACCTCCGGCTAGAGCGCGCACCGGGCCAGGACCGGGTCAGGGCTGGGTCAGGACCGGGCCAGGGCCGCGTCATGGCAGGGCCAGGACCGGTTCAGGGCCGGGGCCGCCGTCCGGAATGTGGTCCGACGTGACCGGAGCGTGGTCCGCGCTCTAGCCTGGCCGGTGCGACAGGTTCGCGTCCGTCAGCCAGGCGGTCGCGTCGCAAGAGGGAACCCGGTGCGAATCCGGGACTGCCCCGCAGCGGTGAGTGGGAACGACCGCCGTCATACGCACTGGGTCCGACGTACCGGACCTGGGAAGCGACGGTCAGTAGGTGTCCGCCTCAGGCGGACGTGCCCGCGAGTCCGAAGACCTGCCCGTCGCCCGTACGCGACCGTTCGCGTACGGATATCCCGGTGACCTCGTGGGCGGGTCGGCGTGCATATCGGACGGACCGGTGCCATTGCGGGGCACTGTGGGTCCGTCGGGTCTGTCACCTCCCTTTCGCGCTCGCGTCCCGTCGCCGGGAGGCCAGGAGTCATCTCGCGAAGGAGATTTCCGTGACAGCGAAGTCCGCAGCCGCGGCAGCACGGGCCACCGTGTACGGCTACCCCCGCCAGGGTGAGAACCGTGAACTGAAGAAGGCCGTCGAGGGCTACTGGAAGGGCCGCGTCACCGCCGACGCCCTCCGGCAGACCGCGGCGGACCTGCGCCGCTCGAACTGGCGGAAGCTGGCCGAGGCGGGCGTCCACGAGGTGCCGACCGGCGACTTCTCGTACTACGACCACATGCTGGACACCAGTGTCATGGTCGGCGCCGTCCCCCCGAGGCACCGGTCGGCCGTCACCGCGGACGCGCTCGACGGCTACTTCGCGATGGCCCGCGGCACGCAGGACGTGGCGCCGCTGGAGATGACCAAGTGGTTCGACACGAACTACCACTACCTGGTCCCCGAACTGGGCCCCGACACCGTCTTCACCGCCGACTCCGCCAAGCAGGTCGCCGAGTTCAAGGAAGCCGCCGCACTCGGCCACACCGCCCGGCCCGTCCTGGTCGGCCCGGTCACGTATCTGCTGCTCGCCAAGCCCGCCCCCGGCGTCGCCGCCGACTTCGAGCCGCTGACGCTGCTCGACCGGCTGCTGCCCGTCTACGCCGAAGTCCTCGCCGACCTGCGCGCCGCGGGCGCCACCTGGGCGCAGCTCGACGAGCCCGCGCTCGTCCAGGACCGCTCCCCGGCCGAACTGAACGCCGTCGCCCGCGCCTACCGCGACCTCGGCGGCCTCACCGACCGGCCGAAACTGCTGGTCGCCTCGTACTTCGACCGGCTCGGCGAGGCGCTGCCCGTCCTGGCCAAGGCCCCGGTCGAGGGCCTGGCGCTGGACTTCACCGACGCCGCCGCCGCGAATCTGGACGGCCTCGCCGCCGTCGGCGGACTGCCGGGCAAGCGGCTCGTCGCGGGCGTCGTCAACGGCCGCAACATCTGGATCAACGACTACGAGAAGTCGCTGGCCACCCTCGCCACCCTCCTCGGCTTCGCCGACCGCGTCGACGTGGCCGCGTCCTGCTCGCTGCTGCACGTCCCGCTCGACACCGCGCCCGAACGCGACATCGACCCCCGGATTCTGGGCTGGCTCGCCTTCGCCGCGCAGAAGACCACCGAGATCGTGACGCTCGCCAAGGGCCTGGCCGAGGGCACCGACACCATCGCCGCCGAGATCGCCGCCAACCGCGCCGCCCTCGCCTCCCGCGCCGCCTCCCCGATCACCCGCGACCCGGCCGTACGCGCCAGGAGCGCGGCCGTCACCGACGCCGACGGGCGCCGCTCCCAGCCGTACACCGAGCGCGCCGCCGCCCAGCGCGCCCGGCTCGGCCTGCCGCTGCTGCCGACCACCACCATCGGCTCGTTCCCGCAGACCGACGACCTGCGCGCCGCCCGCGCCGACCTGCGGGCCGGCCGGATCGACACCGCGGGGTACGAGGAGCGGATCAGGGCCGAGATCGGCGAGGTCGTCTCCTTCCAGGAGAGGACCGGCCTCGACGTGCTCGTGCACGGCGAACCCGAACGCAACGACATGGTGCAGTACTTCGCCGAGCAGCTCACCGGCTACCTCGCCACCCGGCACGGCTGGGTGCAGTCCTACGGCACCCGGTACGTGCGCCCGCCGGTCCTGGCCGGGGACATCTCCCGGCCGGAGCCGATGACGGTGCGCTGGACGTCGTACGCCCAGTCGCTCACCGACCGCCCGGTCAAGGGCATGCTCACCGGTCCCGTCACCATGCTGGCCTGGTCCTTCGTCCGCGACGACCAACCGCTCGGCGACACCGCGCGGCAGGTCGCGCTCGCCCTGCGCGACGAGGTCACCGACCTCGAGGCCGCGGGCACCTGCGTGATCCAGGTCGACGAGCCCGCGCTGCGCGAGACCCTGCCGCTGCGCGCCGCCGACCGGCCCGCGTACCTGGACTGGGCCACCGAGGCGTTCCGGCTCACCACCGGCGCCGTCGCTCCCGGCACCCAGATCCACACCCACATGTGCTACGCCGAGTTCGGCGACATCGTCCAGGCCATCGACGACCTCGACGCCGACGTCATCAGCCTGGAGGCCGCCCGCTCCCACATGCAGGTCGCCACCGAACTGGCCGCGCACGGCTACCCGCGCGAGGCGGGACCCGGCGTGTACGACATCCACTCGCCGCGGGTGCCCGACGCGGCGGAGGCGGCCTCGCTGCTGCGCGAGGGCCTGCTCGCCATCCCCGCCGAGCGGCTGTGGGTCAACCCCGACTGCGGCCTGAAGACCCGCGGCTGGCCCGAGACGAAGGCGTCGCTGGAGAATCTGGTGGCGGCGGCCCGTACGGTGCGCGCCGAGCTGTGAGGCTCCGGCCGACGGCCGCGTGACGCGGTCGCGACGGCAGGGAGGGACGCGCGGAGCCTTCGCCGTCTCTCCCGGCCGGGCGCGCCGCCGCCTGTCCCGGCTCGACGCGGTGTGCGTACGGCGCGTGCGGCGTATGCGACGCGTACGGCCCGTATGGCCCCTCCGGCCCGTATGGCGAGGCCCTCCCGGCTCCCCGCGCGCACGCCGGGCCTACAGTCATGTGCGGTGGTGGTTCGTCAGCGGGGGGAGTACGGCGATGCGCGGCGCGACATGGGGATGGCGGACCGTCCAGGGCCTGTACATGGCGGTCGTGGCCGTCCTGGCGGTGCTCGGCGCCGTCACCGGGACGAGCCTTCCTTACCTGCTGGCCGTGGCCGTGACCCTGCCCTTCGGGATCGCGGCACTGGTCCTCGTCTACGGCGGCTACGCGCTGCTCAAGGGGGTGGGCGGGCTGTGGGCGTCCACCACGAACGCCGACGGCGACGACGCCGCCTGGCTCAGCGCGGGCAGTGCGACGCTCAATGTCGTCCTCCTGATCGCCGCGGCCCTCGCCAACGTCCTGCTCCTCGAGTACCTGCGCCGCCGGAGCCCGCGCACCGCCCGGCGGTGAGGGCGCGGCGCGCGGGCCGGGGGAGCGCGGGAGCCGTCAGGAAGAGGGCGGGGCGCCCCACCAGGACCGGTGGAAGGGGTCGTCCGCGCCGATCGAGCCCCGCGGGACCGGGCGGCCGGTCGCGGCCGACTTGTAGAGGGCGGTGACGAATTCGGTGGTGCGGCGCGCGTCGGCCGCCGTGTGCTCGGGCGGCTCGCCCCGCCGCATCCGCGCGACCAGGTCCGCGAGCTGCGGCGCCTGGTGCGCGGGCACCTCGGCGCCGATGGTGTCCCAGCCGGGCGTGGACGGCGGCCGGTCGGGCGCGGGGGTGAACGTCCAGTGCTCGTTGCCGTACGCGTACAGGTGGCGCAGCTCCGTACTGGCCCGCGCGCAGTCGATCCGCAGATACGACTCCTGGCGCGCCGACACGACGCTGTTCACGATCGACGCCTGCGCGCCGGAGGCGAAGGCGACATGGGCGAGGGACACGTCCTCCGTCTCGATGTCCCGGTCGACCGTCGCGATCCGCGCGCTCACCTCCGCCCAGTCGGGCATCAGCCACAGCATCAGGTCCATGGCGTGGATGCCCTGCGTGACGGTGGCACCGCCCAGTTCGGTGGCGCGCCGACCGCGCCACGGGGCCGCGTAGTAATCCGCGCCCCGGTACCAGGTGGTCTGGCACAGCGCCAGCAGCGGCGGCCCGAGCACACCGTCGCGCAGCAGACCGCGTACGTGCGCGGCGCCCGACCCCGCCCGCCACTGGAAGACCGGCGCGCAGCAGCGGCCCGTCGCGCGCTCCGCGGCCAGAATCCGGTCGTGGTCGGCCAGCGAACCGCACAGCGGCTTCTCGCAGTAGACCCAGGCACCCGCCTCCAGCGCGGCCACCGTCAGATCGGTGTGGGTGAACGACGGGGAGCAGATCACCACCAGGTCGGGCCGTTCGACGGCCAGCAGTTCCAGCGGGTCGTCGTAACCGCGCGCGATGCCGTGCCGCGCCGCGAAGTCCCCGGCCCGCGCCGGGTCGGAGTCCGCGACCGCCACCAGGTCGAGCTGCCCGGACAGCGCCCGGATCGCGGGGACATGGGCGTCGTCGGCGATGCTGCCCGCGCCGATCAGCGCCGTACGGTACGGAAGGTCTCCGGCCGGCCGGGTCATACGGTGCCCCCCTGGGCCGTCATGCCGCGCGCGAGCCACCGCGCGGTCACCGCGATCGCCTCGGGCTCGTGCTCGGGGGAGTGGAAACCGTGGCCGGCGCCGGGCAGCGGGCGGAATTCCCAGTGCGGGACCGTCGCCGCGACGTCACGGGCGATGTCGAAGGAGACGCAGTCGTCGCGGTCCCCGTGCAGGACGAGGGCGGGCGGGCCGCCCGCGGTGTAGGCGTCGATCGGCCGGTGGGCGGCCAGCTCCGCGAACAGCACCCGGCCCAGGGCGAACCGGCCGCCGATCAGCAGCTCCCCGTGCTCGGCGAGGCCCTTCAGCGGACCCGGTCCGAAGTTCGCCAGCCCCCAGGGGAGTTCGGGTTCGAGGAAGGTCCGGCGCAGGTCGAGGACGGGATTCCACAGCACCAGGCGGGCCAGCCGCCCGCCCAGCCAGGGCATCGACAGGCCGGTGGACACGGCGCCGAAGCTCGCCGCCACCACCGCCAGCGGACCGGGCAACTCCCGCTCGGCGTAGGCCGCGACGGCCGCCAGGTCCAGCATCTCCCCGGCGATCGTCACACCTTGCGGAGCGCCGCCGCTCTCCCCGTGCCCGCGGAAGCTGAACCGCAGCGCGGTCAGGCCCTGTTCGGCCAGCCGCTGGGCGAGCCGCACGAACGCCCCGCCCTCGTCCAGATCCGCGGAGATTCCGTGGACCAGGAGCACCGTGCCCTCGGGGCCCGTTCCGGACCTGGTCCCTGGCCTGCTCCCGGCCCCTGTTCCGGCCCCTGTTCCGGACTCTGTTCCGGACTCTGTACCGGGGGCGCCGGACGCGGGGCGGTGCACGACGGCGTCCAGCTCGACGCCGTCGGATGCGACCACCCGCACCCGTTGTCCGTCCGTCACGGAAACTCCCTGTCTGCTCGATGTGTTGACGTCATCCCCACGGACCGACATTCGACGACTTGCGGCGGCTGGTACCGGCGCGCATCGGCGCGGACGGGCGGCACCCCTCCGGCCGCCCGTCCGCGCACCCGCGCGTCCTTACGGCGTCCAGCGGTACAGCAGCACCTTGTTGAACAGGTCGTCCTCGACCTGGACCAGATAGTCGCCGTTGGACCTGCGGGTCGCGGTGATGCCGTACGGCACGTCGACCCACCCCGTACGTTCCACGCCGCCGACGTTGGCGCCGGGCTGCCAGGTCCCGACCGGGCTGGCGTCGGCGGCCTTCCACACCCAGATCTGCCCGCGCGTCGCGATACCGGAGATGAAGATGTAGTCGCCCGCGAAGGCCAGACTCACCATCGTCACGATCGGGTTGGCGGCGGTGTCCCAGGGCAGCAGCAGCGTCCAGGCCGGGGTGCGGTTGCCGGTGCTCCACTTGTCGTAGCGCACCAGGACCTTGCCGCACTCCTTCCAGTGGGCGTTGTCGAAGACCTGGTCAGGGGTGTAGCCGACCATGTACATCACGTCGGTGGCCACGTCGTAGTGCAGACGGCGGACGACGCTGAACGGCGCGGGCAGCGCGATCGTCTCCCGGCTCGCGTACGTGTAGACCGGGTTGCCCTGCGCGTCGAAGCCCTGCAACGGGTAGCGGCGCAGGTCGCGGTCGCCGCCCTCCCAGATGTCGCCCCGGTCGTCGACGTACCAGACCCAGCAGTTGCCGGGGGAGTTGCTGCCGTCGCCCGGCTGGAAGAACTCCCCGGCCTCGAAGGCGCCGTTGCCGCTCAGGTCGCGCCAGATCCACTGACCCGAGGCGGGCTGGTTCGGCGGCCAGTTGGGGTCGTCGCCCGGATCGGCGCCCGACCAGTGCGCCTTGAAGATCGCCCCCGACGGCTTCGCGATCTCGCCCTGGAAGCGGTAGATGAGCAGGTGACCGCAGTACATGCCCGTCACGTACATGTACATCTGCCCGTTGAGCCGCTTCAGGAAGGGCGAGGTGGCGTGGTGGTGATGGCCGGGCAGGAACAGCCGTGCGTCCTGCGGGTAGTTGACCGAGTCGAGGGTGTAGCCGCGCCAGGTCGCGTCGGTGCCGGGCTGCCGCGCGTAGTTGATGGTGTAGTGATTCTGCTTGGTGTAGACCTCGACGCCGTCGGAGGCCGGGTCGAAGTCGGCGGAGTCCACGAAGGCGCTGCCCTGGAGCTGCCACACCACGGCCCCGGTCGCGGTGAACTTCCGCAGCCAGGTGCCGAATTCGTACATCGCGACATAGACGTTGCCCGCGGAGTCGCCGCCGACGCCGACGATGCCGAAGAACTTGTCCGCGGTGACCCGGCCCGGTGTCCCCGCGCCGATGCCGCCCGCCTGGCCGAGGCTGCGGGCCCGGGTGGGCGTACCGGACAGGCCGGTGTACGTGTGGACTTGGCGCAGCGGGCCGTTGTCGCCGACGAGGAGGTCGCCGTGGACGTCCACGGCGAGCGAGGTGGGCAGCCAGTCGGCTGAGGGGCCGCTGATCGTTCCGCCCAGCGCCGCGCCGGTGTTGGAGAAGTGCAGGATCTGCGCCGGGTGCGCGGGGTCGGCGTGCCAGAAGTGGCCGTCGTTGGCGTCGCGGGTGACATTCGCGACCACCCAGATCTCGCCGTTGGCGCCGATCGCCACCGCGCCGGGCTTGTTGACGCTCCAACTGCGCAGCAGCGCACCGCTGGCGGCGTCGAAGACCTTGACGAGGTTGGCCGCCCGGTCGGTGGCGACCACCTGCGTCGCCGAGGCCGCGGCGGCGGCGGGCGGACTGCCCACGGCGTAGGTCAGCGAGGTGGCGGCGCCGTTCAGGCCGAAGCGCGTCAGGCCGTTGCCGACGCTGAGATAGACGTACGAGTCGTTGACCGCCACCGCGTCGCCGTTCGCGCCGTGGCAGTTCCCGATGAGATGACCGTCCTTGTAGATGCCGGCGTAGTTCCCGCCCTCGTCCCAGAAGCTGACGGTGTAGACGGTGCCGTCCTTGGCGACGGCGATGTTGAAGACGAAGTCCTGCACCCACTCGGTGGCCCCGGAGAAGGTGTTCCCGGTCCAGGAAGTGACCACGTTCGGCAGGGTGTTGGTCGGGATCGCGGTGGCCACCGGGGGCGCGGCGAGCGGTCCTGACGCGCCGGTGGGCGCGGCGGGCGGCGGGGCGGCGGCCCGCGCCGCGGAGGTGACAGCGGCCGGAAGCGCCACGGCGGCTCCGGCGACGATCGCGGCGTTCCTGCCGTAGGCCAGCATCCGCCGGCGGGAGACCGCGCCGGTACCGCGCGGGGTGTGACGGGGTGCGGGGGGATTGTCTGCGGGTTCCTGCTCGCTCATGTTCGGGGACCTCCGTCGTGGGGCCGACACCTTCGAGCCGGTCTGGCGGTACACGAGTGACCGTTCACTTGACGGGAGGTAAAGCTAGGACTCGCCGTACCCGGCGTCAATGGCGCGTACCTCTTCCGCTCGGCGGCGATCGGTTCTACGATGAGTGACGCGTCATGTGAACGGTCACTGAAGAATCGAGGATGCCCCGTGTCGGACCGGCCGACTCTGCGTACCGTCGCGGCCGAGGCGGGTGTCTCCCACCAGACGGTCTCCCGCGTGATCAACGGCGACCGTACGGTCACCGACGCCGTACGCGACCGGGTGCTGGTCGCCATGCGGACGCTCGACTACCGGCCGAGCGCCGGTGCCCGCGCCCTGGCCAGCGGCCGTACCGAGGTGATCGGCGTCGTCCTGCCGCACAACCCCGGATTCGCCTTCTCCAACGACCACTTGATCCGCCTGGTGCAGGGCGCCGACCAGGAACTGACCTCGCGCGGCTACGGGTTGCTGCTGTCCACCTGCGAGGTGGCCGACGAACCCGCCTCCGCCTACCGCCGGTTCGTCCAGCGCCGCCAGGTCGACGGCCTGCTGGTCGAGGCCGGAACCGGCGGGGAGTCGCTGCCCGCCCTGCGGTCCGCCGGATATCCCACCGTGGTCATCGGCTACACCGCCGAAGACCTCACCTGCGTCCACCCCGACGACGAGGGCGGCGCCTACGCCGTCGCCCAGCACCTGCTGGCCCTCGGCCACCGCCGCATCGGCGTGGTCAACGGCCCCCGGGAGAACCGGCTCGCGATGGCCGCCCGGCTGCGCGGGCTGCACCGCGCCCTGGCCGACGCGCACCGCGCTGTCCCCGACGACCTCATGGAGCACGGCGACTTCACCGCCGCTTCCGGCTACGCGGCGGCCGAACGGCTCATGGCCCACCCGGAACCGCCCACCGCGATCTTCGCCTTCAACGACGGCATGGCCCTGGGCGCGCTGCGCTGGCTGCGCGAGCACAAACACGCCCTGCCCGCCGACGTGTCCGTGGCGGGCTTCGACGACACCGAGGCCGCCGACCTCGTCGACCCGACGCTGACCAGCGTCAACCTGCACAGCGTCGACGTGGGCCGACGCGCCGCACAGATCCTGCTCGACCTGCTGGACGGCCGCCCGCCGGCCCAGCGCGAGAACGTCATGCCCAGCACGCTCAAGGTCCGCGCTTCCACAGCGCCGCCGCGCGCGGCCGGTTGAGCACCCGCCGCCCCGCGCGATCCCGCCCCGCGTCAGCCCCGCTTCGCGCAAGCCCGCGGCACATCAGCCCCGCCCCGCGCGATCCCGCCGCCTGACGCGTCAGCCCCGACTCGTACACCCCCGATAGGTACGCCCCATACCCCGGAAAGGACCGGTCGCACCGATGGACCACGCCCAGAACCGGAGCGAAAGCCCGGACGCCTGCGCCTACGTCGAGGACGTATCACCCGGCAACGGCCGGCTGCGGCCCCGCGCGTCGTTCGACTCCGACGCACCCGCCCTCGACCTGAACGGCGACTGGAGCTTCCGGCTCGGCGACGGTCTCCACGACGTGACCGTGGGCTTCGAGGCCCCGGAGTTCGACGCCGCCGAGTGGACGACCGTCCCCGTGCCCTCGTCCTGGCAGATGGACGGCGTCCCCGGACCCGGCCGCTTCGGCACACCCGCGTACACCAACGTCACCTTCCCGATCCCCGTCGACCCGCCGCGCGTGCCCGACGAGAACCCGACAGGCGAGTACCGCAGGGAGTTCGACGTCGCGGAGGGCTTCGCTGACGGCGGCACCGCGGTGCTCCGCTTCGAGGGCGTCGACTCCGCCTTCGCGGTCTGGCTCAACGGCCGGCCGCTCGGCGACGGCAAGGGCAGCCGGCTGCCCACCGAATTCGACGTCACCGACACCCTGCGGACCGGCCGCAATGTGCTGGCCGTACGGGTCCACCAGTGGTCGTCCGCCAGCTACTTGGAAGACCAGGACATGTGGTGGCTGTCGGGTGTCTTCCGCCCCGTACGGCTGCTGGTCCGGCCGGCCGGCGGCATCGCCGACTTCTTCGTGCACGCCGACTACGACCACCACTCCGGCACCGGCACCCTGCGGGTCGACGTCGACGGCGCGGACGACGCGCGCCTGAGCGTCCCCGAACTCGGCATCACCGACGCCGATCCCGCCGGTCCGCACACAGCGCCGGGCGTCACCCCCTGGAGCGACGAACAGCCCCGGCTCTACGCGGGCGAACTCGTCACGGCCACCGAACGCGTCCCGCTGCGTATCGGCTTCCGCCGGGTCGTGGTCGAGGACGGCGTCGTCACCGCCAACGGCAGGCCGCTCGTCTTCCGCGGCGTTAACCGGCACGAATGGGACCCGGTCAGGGGCCGCGCGCTGACCCGCGAGACGATGCTCGCCGACGTGCTGCTGATGAAGCGGCACAACATCAACGCCGTGCGGACCAGCCACTATCCGCCCGCCGCCGCCTTCCTCGACCTCTGCGACGAACACGGCCTGTGGGTGGTCGACGAGTGCGACCTGGAGACCCACGGCTTCTCGGAGAACGGCTGGCGCCGCAACCCTTCCGACGAGCCCGAGTGGCGCCCCGCGCTGCTCGACCGGGCCGAGCGGATGGTCGAGCGCGACAAGAACCACCCCAGCGTCGTGATGTGGTCGCTCGGCAACGAGTCCGGCGTCGGCGCGAATCTCGCGGCCATGGCCGAGTGGATCCGCGACCGCGACCCCGACCGGCTGATCCACTACGAGGGCGACTGGGACGACTGCGCCTACACCGACGTGTACTCGGTGATGTACCCCGACTACGCGTTCGTGGCGGCGGTCGCCGCGCGCCAGGAACCGCTCACCGGCGACCCGGCCAACGACGCCCGCAGGCGCGCGATGCCGTTCCTGCTGTGCGAGTACGCCCACGCGATGGGCAACGGCCCCGGCGGACTGCGCCAGTACCAGGAGCTGTTCGAGAGCAGCCCCCGGCTGGCGGGCGGCTTCGTCTGGGAGTGGATCGACCACGGCGTCGCCCAGCGCGACGAGGAGGGCACGCTCTTCTACGCCTACGGAGGCGACTTCGGCGAGCCCGTCCACGACGGCAACTTCGTCGCCGACGGCCTGGTCTTCCCCGACCGCACCCCCTCTCCCGGACTCCTGGAGTACGCGAAGGTCATCGAGCCGGTCAGGATCACCGCCCGCCGCGACGGCGGCGGAGTCGAGATCCGCAATCTGCACCACACGCGGGACACCGGCTACCTGCGCTGGGTCTGGCTGCTCGAAGTCGACGGCGAGCAGGCGGGGGAGGGCGCGTGGGAGGTCCCGGTGACCGGCCCCGGCGACACCCGCCGCGCGGACTGGCCCGACAGCCTGGCCAAGGCGCTCGCCGCGGCGGGACCGGGGGAGCGCTGGGTGACCCTCAGCGCGCAGCTCGGCGCGGACGAGTCGTGGGCCGGAGCCGGGCACACCGTCGCCTGGTCCCAGTTCGCCCCGGACGGCAACGGCGCGACCACGCTGACGGCGGGATCTGCGGGCGCGGCTTCCACCACGACCATGCTGACGGCGGCACCTGCGGGCGCGGCTTCCACCACGACCATGCTGACGGCGGCACCCGCGGGCGCGGCTTCCACCACGACCACCCCTCGGGCGCGCCGCCGCGGAACGATCAGCCTCGGCGCCGGACAGTTCGACGCGGCCGACGGACGGCTGCTCCGCCTCGGTGACCTGGCGCTCGAAGGCCCCCGCGTCGACCTGTGGCGGGCCCCGATCGACAACGACGGCCGGTCGCCGCTCCTGGCCGCCTGGCACCGCAGTGGCCTGCACCGGCTCCGGCACAAGGTGCTGGAGATCTCGACGGGCGAGGCGAGCCTCACGGTGAGGACCAGGATCGCCCCGGCGGGCCTGGACCTCGCGATGCTGGCGGACTACCACTGGACCACCGGGCCCGGAGACCGGCTCGTGCTCACCGTCGACACCCGGCCCGTCGGCACCTGGGAGGTACCGCTGCCCCGGCTCGGCGTCGCGCTGACCCTCCCGGCGGCGCTCGACCGGCTGAGCTGGTTCGGCCTCGGTCCCGGCGAGTCCTACCGGGACAGCGAGGAGGCCGTCCGCGTCGGGCGGTACGCGACCACGGTCGCCGAGGCGCAGACGCCGTACGTGTACCCGCAGGAGAACGGCAACCGGCGGCATGTGCGCTGGGCCCGCCTCACCGGTCCCGAAGGCGACTCCGCGGGGCCCGGTCTGGAGATCACCGGCAGCCCCTGGTTCGACCTGACCGCGCGGCCCTGGTCCACCGCGGCCCTGGCGGCGGCCAGGCACACCGCCGACCTCAGGCCCGACGGCCGCATCCACCTCAATGTCGACCTCGAACACCACGGCCTCGGCAGCGCCTCCTGCGGACACGCGTTGCAGCCCCGGCACCATCTGGCCGCCGTACCGGGCCGCTTCACGCTCGGGTTCGGTCTGACGGAAGGGGAGGCGGCAGCCGATGGCGTAGGGTGATTTCGGCGACCCCGGCGGCGGTATGATCCGAGCGTGAGACAACGTTGGCCCTCCCCTCGGCGCCGCGTCGCCGAGGGGAGCAGCACGTGAGTACACCGAGCCCGAGCGCGGCCCCGCGGCGGCCGACGATGACCGACGTCGCCCGGGAGGCCGACGTCAGTCTCAAAACGGTCTCGCGTGTGGTCAACGGCGTGTCCACCGTCGATCCGGAGATGGCCGAGCGGGTCAGGGCCGCCGTGGTGCGGCTCGGCTTCCGCCGCAACAACATGGCCAGGGACCTGCGCACGCAGTCCACCTCGGCCACGGTCGGCCTGCTCATCGAGGACCTGGCCAACCCGTTCTACGCGGGCATCGCCGCCGCCGCGGCGCAGTGCGCCCTGGAGAACGACACCCTGCTGATCACCGCCAGTTCCGAGGAGGACGCCGAGCGGGAACGCCGACTGCTGTTGCAGATGTGCGAGCGACGCGTCGACGGGCTGCTGGTCGTACCGGCCGGCAGCACCGCCGACCACGTCTACCTGCGCGCGGAGATCGACATGGGCACTCCCGCGGTGTTCCTCGACCGGCCGCCCACCAACCTGCGCGCGGACACCGTGCTGATCGACAACGCGGCGGGCGCGCGGTCCGCGATCGAGCACCTGACGGCCCGCGGCCACGAGCGGATCGGCGTGGTCTCGGACTGGCTGAGCATCCACCCCATGGTCGAGCGGCTGTCGGCCGCCGAGACGGCGCTGGAGCGGGCCGGGCTGCCGTACCGCCCCGACCTGATCAGATATGGCCTGCACACCGTGCGCGACACCGAGGCCGCCGTCGAGCGGATGCTCACCGGGCCGCAGCCGCCGACCGCGCTGTTCGCGCTGAACAACCGGCTCACGCTCGGCGTGCTCGGCGCGCTGAACCGGCTCGGCGGCGCGCGCAGCGCGGGCGGCGCGGGCAGCGCCGTCGAAGTGGTGGGCTTCGACGACTTCGAGACCGCCGCGCTGATGGCCCACCCGCTGACCGTGGTGTCCTACGACGCCCGCGCCATCGGCCGGATCGGCGCGGAACTGCTCTTCAGGCGGATCGCGGGGGACAAGTCGCGGCCCCAGACGGTGGTCATCCCCACCACCCTGGTCGAGCACGGCGCGGCGCGGCCGGGCGCCGGACGGTGACCGGCGAGGGGGCCCCGCCGAGTCCCGCGCGGGACTGAACCGGGCCGCCGTCGGTCCTGTTCAGGCCCCGCCCCCCACGCCCACCCCGCACTCACCCCCGCGAACGTCCCCACTCGCCACGCAACCGGCGCGGTCCCGTACCGCTACCGCGCCGAGACTCATGCCGATACGGGCCGCCCCGTGCGCCGTTCCCCGGCCGCCGAGGGCGGCGCGCCACAGTGCGCCCAACGGGATGTCCACCCAGTCCGGTTCGCCGGTGCGGTGGTCCACGACGGGACCCTCGCCGACCCCGGCCCCGACCCCGGCCCCGGCCCCGCCGGGGACGGAGATGTCCGGCGCGTGCGGGTGA
This sequence comes from Streptomyces sp. NPDC008317, assembly GCF_042955955.1. Taxonomy (NCBI): domain Bacteria; kingdom Bacillati; phylum Actinomycetota; class Actinomycetes; order Kitasatosporales; family Streptomycetaceae; genus Streptomyces; species Streptomyces sp. NPDC008317. The sequence continues at coordinate 624,032 of NZ_JBIBFQ010000003.1, read as the reverse complement.
ACGGCTTGTGACACGGTCGCTCTCCGGATCTCCGCGCGGGATTTCTCTGTCACTCGCGCGAAAACTCTAGGCAACGTTGTCTCAGGTGGCTAGGGTTCAGCACGACCGCCTGCGGAGGGCGGCCGGGTCGGGCCTCCTGCCCCGGTGCTCCTTCCGGTATGCGTGGTTGATCTGTCGACAGCCGTCAGGACGTAGCTGACCAGGAACGAAGGCGCCACCTGTCGGTGAGCGCGCACGGCCGGAGCCGTGGCGCGGGCGTCGTGATCCCCTCCAACCCCCTGGGGGACGCCGCTTGTCTCGTCAGGCAACGTTGTCTCAGCTGGTCAGACATGTTTCCCCGACCTCGGAAAGGAGCGGTGATGGCCGACTTCGCCAGTCCGGCGCGGTTGTGGGCCGCACGCGACGCCCTGTGTGTGCGGGGCGCCTCGGTCAGCCTGCTGACGGACGGCGCGCGGCTGAGCGTTGAGCCCGCGGGCGGTCACGTGGCCGGTGCGGACGGGGGCGCCGGGCGTCCCGTGGACGCCGACGTGCTCGAACTGCGCGCCGACGCGGCCACAACGGCCGTACTGCGGCTGGCCGTTCCGCTCGGCGACGCGGCGGGTTACTGGCATCCGGGGGCGGGCTGGGACCGGCACCTGGTGGCGGACTGGGCCAACCCCTGGCGCACCGTCGGCCTGGTCGACTCCGCGCCGCTGGGCTGCCTGTACGACACGGCGGGCCGCGCGCTGCTGGCCTTCGCGTCCGACCGGATCGCGGCCACCACGCGGGTCAGATTCGGTGTCGGCGAGGAGTCGGCCCGCTTCGGGGTGTGGCTCTCGATGGACCTCGCGGCGGGGGAGACCTGTCGGATTCGCGTCCAGGCCCCGGGCCGCCCGTGGGCCGAGGCCGTACGGGAGGTGACCGGCGGTCTCGCGGACGCCGCGCCGCTGCCCGTACCCGACGCGGCCCGCGCCCCCGCGTACTCGACCTGGTACTCGATGCACCGCGAGCTGACGGCGGCGGGCGTCGAGGCCGAAGCCGTGCTCGCCGCCGAAATGGGCTGCGGGGTGCTGCTGTTGGACGACGGCTGGCAGCTCCACGCGGACGGTCCCGGCTACTCCGGCAGTGGCGCGTGGACCCCGGACCCGGCCAAATTCCCCGACTTCGCCGCGCATGTGAGGACCGTGCAGGGCCTGGACCTGCGGTACGTGGCCTGGATCGCACCCCTGCTGGTCGGCGAACGCACCCCGGCGTACGAGGAGTTGGCGCGGGTCGCGCCGCACGAGGTGACGCGGCTCGGCTGCCGGGTCCTCGACCCGCGCCGCCCGGCCGCCCGGCGCTTCGCCGTCGACTCCTGCGTCGACCTCGTCCAGCGCTACGGCCTGGACGGGCTCAAGATCGACTTCCTGGACTTCGCGATGGCGTACGCGGCGGAGGAGTACGCGGCTGAGGAACTCGCGGGCGGGGACCACGCGGCCGAGGTCCACGCGGTCGAAGTCCATGCGGTCGAAGTCCACAAGGTCGAGGTCCATGGGGCCGACCGGCCGACTGCCGAAGAGAACGCCGCAGACGAGAACGTCAGGACCGGCCGCGATGACGGCACCGGTGCGGGCCGTGGTGCCTCCACAGACGCCGGTACCGGTGTCGCCACCGCCGCCGGACCTGACACCGGCGGAGGCACCGGCACCGGCACCGGCACCGGTAAGGACACCTGCCGAGGCGTCACCGCGGAGGCGCCCGCCGACCTCGCCGTCGCGGACGTCGCCGATGTGGGCCTGGGCATACGGCTGTTGCTTACCGAACTGCGCGAGCGGCTGCGTGAACTGCGCGGCGACGAGCTGCTGATCGAGCTGCGACAGCCCTACACCGGCCCCGGCATGCGGCGCTTCGGCAACATGCTCCGGGCCGCCGACTGCCCGGGGGACGCCACCGCCAACCGGGTCCGCACGCTGGACACCGGCGTGCTCGCCGGATCGGCGGCGGTCCACTCGGACATGCTGATGTGGGACCCGGCCGCCCCGGCGGAAGCGGCGTCCCGACAGCTGCACTCCGCGCTGTTCTCGGCACCGCAGATCTCCGTCGCGCTGGCCGGACAGAGCGCGGAGCACCGCGCGATGACCGCCTTCTGGCTCGGCGTCCGGCGGACGTACGCCGATGTCCTCGACCGGGGCGAGATCCGCGCCGGACGTCCCGACCAGCTCCACCAGACGGTGACGGCGGCCCTGGGCCGGCGCGCCGTCATCGCCTGCTACGCCGAACACCACGTCGTCCCGCTCCAGTTGGCGGAGTTCACCGAGGTCGCCCTGGTGAACTCCACCGCCGGGCCGCGCGTGGTCCTGGACGTCGGGGACCCCGGCGTCGAGCGGCCGGGCGTGGCGGGCGTGGCAGGCATGGCTGGCGTGGCAGGCGGGTCGGGCCTGGACATCGACGCTCCTGGCGTCGCCGGGACCGGCGTCCGCGTCCGGCTGGACGTCTTCGACGCCTGCGGCAGACCCGCCGCCTCGGGCCCGCGCACGCTCGGCCCCGGACTCACCCCGATCGCCGTCCCGCCCTCCGGCCTGTGCGTCATCCGGCCGGTGGCACCCGAACAATCCCCGCGCTGAACCCTGGAGAGGACCGACCGTGACAGACAGCCACGCCAGATCCGACCGCACCACCCCGGCGACGCCGACCTCGGCGACGGCCACCCCCGCGGAGGTCTCCCGGCGCAAGGTCGTGGGCTACGGAGCAGCCGCCGTCGCGGGCGCCGCCGTCGCGAGCGCCATGGACTGGGGCCTGGCGCCGAGCGCCCGCGCCGCGGCGCCCGAGGGCACGGCGGCAGCCGCCGCGCTGTCCGTGGTCGCCTTCGGATTCTCCGACCCGACCGGCCTCTACCCGGTGACCGGTACGGCGAAGGCCGCCCCCGACCTCCTCGTGGTCTTCAACCCCACGACGGCGCTGAGCGGTTCGGTCACCTGGTCGGTCGCCGCCCGCGCCGGGGCGCCGCTGAACAGCGGCACCACCGCGTTCACCGCCCCGGCCGGTACGCAGACCACCACCACGATCCCGCTGGGCTCGTACGATCCCGACCACTACGCCGTCACGGCCACCGTCACCAACGCCTCCGGTGCCCAACTGCTGTCGCAGACGCTCGGGTTGGGCGTGATCCGGCCGACCGTGGCGGGCCGCAGGCCGAACTCGGCGTTCGGGCTGGGCATCCGCTCGGAGTCGACTCCCGCCATCACCCGGCAGATCGCCCAGCGCATCGGCGTCAAGTGGTGCCGGGGCATCGACGCCGTGCAGCCGGACACCGTCTGCCCGTCCCCCGGCGTCTTCTGGCAGCAGCCGCAGATCGACGCGGCGCGGGCCGAGATCGCCGACTGGCACGCCCACGGCATCGAGGCCCTCGCCGGCATCAACTACAACATGTCGTGGAATGTGCAGCCCGGCCCGGACGGCAAGCCGGTGAAGACCTACCAGAACCGGCCCAAGGACCTGGTCGCGCACGCCGAGATGGTCTACCACTGCATCGCGCCGCTCCAGGACCTGGTCCCCAACTGGGAGGTGTGGAACGAGCCCTGGGTGCACGGCTGGGCGTGGATGACCGGTGACGCCCAGGACTACCGAGACATGTGCAAGCTGATCTGGGACCGGGTGAAGCCCGAGTTCCCCGACGTCAATCTGATCGGCGGCGGCTCGGTCACGTACAACCGCGACATCGTGTACGCGCGGGGCTCCAAGGACACCGGCTACATCGACGGCTCGGTGAACCACGCCTACGGCTACCCCGACGCCACGCAGTACGCGATGACCAAGACGCAGGTCAAGATGGACCGCCTCTGGTCGCGCACCCAGGGCCGCGCCGGGCAGTGGCAGACCGAACTGGGCAACGCCGACGCCAACTTCACCCATCTGCCGGCCGGACAGGCCGGGTACGGCGTGGCCCGCACGGTGGCGCCGACGTACCTGCTGCACATGCTCGCGGGCGCCGAGGAGGACTCGCCGATCCGGATCTTCTGGTTCTCGCTGTCCTACGACAAGACCTACTCCGGCGTCGAGTTCAACATCTACGACATCGCCACGAAGTCCCCCAAGCCCGCCGTCGTCGCCTACGCGACCATGACGAGCCTGCTCGAAGACGCCACGCTGGAAGAGGAGTTGTACCCGAACGCCAAGTCGACGTGGGGCTTCCTGTTCCGCGGCGCCGACGGCAAGGGCCGGGCCGCCGTCTACGCCGACCAGCTCTACGACGGCACGATGGAGGACCAGAGCGCCGGGTACAACGGCACCGTCACCCTCAACGGCGCGCAGGGCGTGCGGGTCTACGACTACCTCGGCCGCCGCCTCGCCGACGGGGCCTCGTCGTCCGTCACGCTCCAGGTCAAGCCGTGGGAAGTCCTGTACTTCGACAGCGATCTGAGTCCTGAGGCGCTGAAGTCGGTGCTGACCACGGGTGCCGCCTTCGACTACGACACCCCGCTGAAGGTCGAGGTCCAGTCCTTCACCAAGCCGCTGGGCGCGAGCAGCACCATCGACGTCCTGGTGGAGAACGTCTCGCCGCAGACGCAGAACGCGAAGGTCGTGATCACCCCGCCGTCCGGCTGGCAGGTGTCGCTGTCGGTCTCGCCGTGGATCAGCCTCAAGCCCGGCCAGTCGAAGACGCTGACCTTCCCCGTGACGTCGTTCACGGCCAACTCCGCGAACCAGTACGAGATCGGCTACGACATCACGGTGCCGCGCGGCTCGGCGCAGGTGCACCAGACCGGGACGCGGAAGGTGCAGCTCGCGTATCTGCCGTTCCGTCAGATCACCGTCGGCGGAAGCGCCAGCCAGTGGAACGACGTCGTCCCGGTGACGATGGCCAGCACCGGCGCGGCCGGTGACACCAGGACGTACAGCCTCCAGGCCGCCTGGGACGACGGCTTCCTGTACTTCAGGGCGCTGATCGAGGACGACGTCCAGCTCTCCAACGTGCCCTTCGCGGCGAACGAGTACCTCTTCCCGTTCAAGGCGGACAGCATCCAGCTCGGCTTCGACGCGGTCGCGCACAAGACCGAGGATCTGCTGGTCGGGGACGCGCACTACGAGAAGTGCCTGCGGTCGCTCTCCCACCTGTACGTCGTCACGCTCGCCACCGGAGGCGTCCCCGAACTGCACCGGCAGCTCGCGCCCGGCACCAACTACCAGACGTACTACCCGACCAACGCGACGCTCCCGACGCCGCTGGGCCCGATGGACGCGAAGGCGGACAGCGGCACCGAGGGCCGGGTGCTGGTGTCGCGGGACGACGTCAACAAGGTGACCAGGTACGAGGTCGCGCTCGCCTGGAGCCAACTCCCCGAGGTGGCCGCCGCGGTGAAGAGCGCGCAGCCCGGCGCCGTCACCCCGATGTCCTTCGCCTTCCAGGTGACGGACGCGGGAACCGGCGGTCACGGCGCCACGTACTGGACGACCGCCGCGGAGCCGCCCACGTCCGGCTGCTACAACTTCGCGCCGTTCTGGGGCACCGGCGCCCAGTTCACCGGCGGTCGCGTGGACACCCGCTGGGGCATCGGCAGTTGACCGTCCCGCGCACCCCGTAACGCCTCTTCGCACAGAACCAGGAGCACCCTCCCGTGACCGACCACGCCGCCGATTCCGCCGGACCCGTCAAGGAGTCCGTGCCCGCAGAGCCGCCGTGGGCGCAGCCGTCCGGAGTCCGTATCACCGGGGTCAGGACGATCCTGACCGCTCCCGCGGGCACCACGCTCGTCGTGGTGCGGGTCGACACCAGCGAGCCCGGCCTGTACGGACTCGGCTGCGCGACCTTCACGCAGCGGGCGAAGGCGGTCGCCACGGCGGTCGACGAGTATCTGGCGCCGCAGCTCATCGGCCGCGATCCTGCGGACATCACGGACATCGCGTCGACCCTGCACGTCAGCGGCTACTGGCGGTCGGGTCCCGTGCTCAACAACGCGCTGTCCGGTGTGGACATGGCCCTGTGGGACATCAAGGGCAAGCAGGCGGGACTTCCGGTGTGGCAGCTCCTCGGCGGGCGCTGCCGCACCGCGGTCCCGGTGTACGCGCACGCCGCGGGACGGGACGCGGCGGAGGTCACCGACGAGGTGCTGGCCCTGATGGCCGAGGGGTACGGGCACGTCCGCTGCCAGGTCGCCGTGCCCGGCGCGGGCACCTACGGGGCGCCGGCCGCCGCGGCCACGGCCGGCGCCGCCAAGGCGCTGACCCCCAACGCCTGGGACCCGGCGGCCTATCGGCGCACGGTGCGCGGCCTCTTCGAGCACCTGCGGGAGCACGCGGGCCCCGAGGTCGAGCTGATCCACGACGTGCACGAGCGGGTGCACCCCACCGACGCCGTACGGATCGCGGCGGACCTGGAACCGTACGACCTGTTCTATCTGGAGGACCCGGTCGCGCCCGAGGACATCGAGTGGCTGCGCGTCCTGCGCGGACGCTCGGTGACCCCGATCGCGATCGGCGAGCTGTTCACCAACCCGGCCGAGTACCGCCCGGTCGTCATGGAGCGGCTGTGCGACTTCATCCGGGTCCACGTGTCGGCGATCGGCGGCATCACCCTGGCGTGGCGGCTCGCCGCCGCCTGCGAGATGTTCGGCGTGCGCACCGCCTGGCACGGTCCCGGCGACGTCTCGCCGGTCGGGCACGCCGCCAACCTCGCCCTCGACCTGGCCGCCCCCAACTTCGGCATCCAGGAACAGCATCTGTTCGGCCCGGCCGCGCGGGAGGTCTTCCCCGGCTGCCCCGAGATCCGCGACGGCCACCTGTGGCCGAGCGACGCGCCCGGTCTCGGCGTCGACCTCGACGAGCGGCTGGCGCTGAAGTACCCGCCCAAGGGCGCGGCGGAGCCCGGCCAGGCGTGGAAGCCGCCGCGGCGGGCCGACGGCGCGCTCCAGCGCCCCTGACGCGCGCCCGCCCGCCCGGCACCGATCCCGAACCGACCCCCGCACCGCACTCGAACCGAACTCGAAACGAAGGAGCCCCACCCTCATGCGACCCCGTACCTTCGTCACGCTGCTGGCGGCGACCGCCTGCGTGTCGGCCGCGCTCACCGGCTGCGGCTCCTCCTCGTCCGGCGGCGGCGGCGCCACGACCACCCTGACCGTCGCCGAGTGGACCAACCCGGGCGCGATCGAGTTCACGCAGGACCTCAACGCCAAGTTCGAGAAGGCCCATCCGGGCGTGAAGGTCAAGCTCCAGCAGGCGCCGAACAACAACGGCGCCTGGCAGCAGCTCTGGAACAGCCTGCTCCAGTCCAAGTCCGTTGACGTACTGGCCCTTTCCGCGCCCACCCAGGCGGGCTTCGCGCCCAGCTACACCAGCCTCAAGCCCGCGGGCGCCGCCGCGCTGATCGACGCCGGGCAGATGACCGACCTGTCGGCGCAGCCGTTCATGAAGAACTACGACGCGACGGCCCAGGCCGCCGCGGTCGGGCGCAACGGGAAGGTCTACGGCGTCATGGCCGCGCAGTACGCCGCCGCCGGGTCGATCTGGTACAAGAAGGACCTTCTCGACAAGTACCACATGGGCGTGCCCACCACCTTCCAGGAGTTCCTCGACGACTGCGAGACGCTGAAGAAGGCGGGCAAGACCCCGATCTTCGTGGCCGCGAAGGACAACATGCAGGGCGGGGTGTGGCAGGGCTCGGTGAACCAGACGCTCATGCAGGGCCGCCCGGCCTCGGACTCGGTCAAGGTGTCGAGCGAGCGGGCCGACGCGTTCTGGAAGGGCACGCAGTCCTGGACCGACCAGGTCTACAAGGACGCGGCAGGCCGCTACGAGAAGGTCATGAAGTACATCGAGCCCAACGCGGCCGGTGTCGCCCAGCTCACCGCGCCCGGCGTCTGGGCCGCGAAGTCCGACGACTACCCGTTCCTGCTGGACGGCTCGTGGGACGGCGCGCTCATCCAGAAGGCCAACCCCACGCTCAACCTCGGGTTCTTCACCATGCCCGGCACCGACACCCCGGCGGCCAACCGCCTGATGCTCAAGCCCGACCTGACCTGGATGGTCCCGACGACCGCCAAGCACAAGGACCTGGCCATGGAGTGGCTGACGATGTTCTCCGACCCGGAGAACTACAAGGAGTGGCTGACCAAGACCGGCTCCATCTCCACCCAGCCCGCGCTGAAGAACACCGGACTGCCGTGGATGGACTGGCAGAACGCCCACATGGACGACGCATTCCAGCAGCTCAGCAACCCGTGGGTGCCCGCGGGCGCGCCCGTGGACGCGGGCGGTCCCGACTTCTCCAAGATGACGCCGATCGGCGGCGACAGCGCCGACACGATCCTCAGCCGCTCGGCGAGCGCGTACCGCAAGTCGGTCGGCAACTGACCACCGCCTCCCAGGCACCATGAGAAAGGAGGCGCGGCGTGGCACGCTGTCCCTTCGGAACCCAACGGACGCGGCGGTTCATTCCCTGGGCCAGCATCGCGATTCCGGGAGCGGGCTGGCTGCTGTTCGGGCTCTACCCGTCCCTGGCCACCATCGGATACTCCTTCACCAGGTACTCCGGGCTCCCGGGCACGCCGCTCAACTTCTGCGGACTGTGCAACTACGACGCGGCGTTCACGTCGCTGTCCACCCAACTGTGGAGCGCCGTACGGGTCACGCTGATCTATGTCATCGGCGTGACCGTGCTCCAGAACGCGATCGGGCTCGGACTGGCCCTGCTGCTCAACCGGCCGGGCCGCTCCCTGACCTTCTACCGCGCACTGATCTTCATGCCGCAGATCTTCTCCGTCACCGTGGTCGGCGCGGTCTTCTCCCTCATGCTCGACCCGTACTCGGGGCCGGTGGAGAAGGTCGTGCACGGCCTGTTCGGCGTCGACTCCGCCTTCCTCGGGTCGAGTTCACTGGCGCTGTGGCTGGTGATGATGGTGAACGTCTGGATGTTCTCCGGCTACTCGATGCTCATCTACATCGCGGGACTGCGGAACATCCCGCGCTCGGTGTACGAGGCCGCGGCGATGGACGGCGCGGGGCGGTTCCGGGTGTTCCGGCATGTGACGTGGCCGCTGCTGGCCCCGGCCACCACCGTGAACGTCTTCCTCACCGCCATGGCCACGCTGGGCGAGTACGCGCTGATCATGGTGCTCACCGCGGGCAACTTCGGCACCAAGACCCTGGGGTTGTACATGTTCCAGTCCGCGTTCGGCAGTGACAGCCAACTCGGCTACGGCTCGATGCTGGCGATGATCCAGTTCGTGCTGACCGTCGCGATCGGCGGCGTCCTGCTGTACGGCCTGCGCAGGCGGGAGGTCTCGCTGTGACGACCGCCCGGGCGGCCGGCGCGTCGCCGTCGTCAGCGCCGAGGACCCCCGCGGCCCCCACCCGGCTCCAGCGGCTGATGTCCGCCAGGACGACCAAGGCGGCGGGGCTGAACCTGCTGTGCTTCGCCATCGCGGCCGGTCTGTTCGCCCTGCCGCTGGTCTACGTCCTGCTCCAGGCGTTCAAGACGTACACCGGATTCCTCCAGAACCCCACCGGGATGCCGCATCCGTGGACCACCGAGAGCTTCTCGGCGGCCTGGAACCAGGGGCACTTCGGACGGCAGATGATCAACAGCCTTGTCTACGCGGTCATCCCCGACGTCGTCACGCTGATCCTCGGCGTCTTCCTGGCCTTCCCCATCTCCCGCGGCTACTTCAAATACTCCAACGGGCTGTACACCTTCTTCATCTTCTCCGGCTTCCTGCCCGGCGGCCTGATCCCGCTGTTCATCGAGGCCAGGACGCTGGGCCTGTACAACAGCATGGCCGGCTACCTGATCCTGACCAGCCTGTCCGGCGCCGGGTTCTTCTTCTTCGTCGGCTACATCAAGGGCATCCCGCGCGAGATCGACGAGGCGGCGGCGCTCGACGGCTGCGGCTACATCCGGTTCATCTTCACCATCATCATTCCGCAGATGAAACCGGCCCTGGCCACGTTCGCGATCTTCGGCTTCGTGCACGCCTGGAACAACCTGATCCTGCCGCTGGTGATGCTGTCGGACTCCGCGCTGTGGCCGGTCACCCGGGGGCTGTACTCGTTCTTCGGCGAGTACTCGCAGAACTGGCCGCTGATCGCCGCGGGCACCTTCATCGTCGCGGCGCCCATCATGCTGCTGTTCATCCTGCTCCAGCGCTACCTCGTCGAAGGCGTCGCGGGCGGCGCGGCGTTCGGCACGCAGGGTGTCGCGCCCGGCTCGTCGGGCGCCGGAGGCGCCGAAGTGGGAGGGGGATCGTGACGGCCGCCGTCACGCACTGGCCGGCGGACGGCGACGAGGTGAGGTTCGCGCTCAGTGACCCCCTCGTCCACCCCGACTTCGCCTGGCCCCGGACCCTGCTGCACTACCCGGTGCGGTGGGCGGCGCCCTCGATACGCGCCGGGCGACTGCGGCTGCTCGACGCGTCCGGCGCGCCGATGCCCTTCCAACTCGCCGAGACGACCACGGACTCGGAGGGCGACGACGCGTTCCTGACGTCGGCCACCGTCTGCTTCTTCGCCGACCTCGCGCCCGGCGCCCGCCATGAGTTCACCCTGCGGGCGGACGAGACGCTGCCGCCGGCACGGGGCACGGGGCCGGTCGAGGTCATCGAGGACGGCGACGGCATCGTGGTCGACGGCGGAGCCCTGCGGGTCCGGCTGCCGTCCGCCGGCCGGTTCGCCGCCGGGGCCATACCAGGGCCGGTCCGGCAGCTCGACCGCGGGCACGGCTGGGTCGGCAGGTCCGTACTGCGCTGCGGCGACGGGCGGCTGGACCACCTCGACGTGCAACTGACCGAGGCGGGACCGCTGTTCGCGACCCACGTCCTCACGTACGTCTTCACCGGCGGCGCGCGCTACACCGCCACCGTCCGGGTGCTGCGGGACTGCGACTTCCTCGAACTGTCCGAGGAGATGGTGTCGTTGGACGAAACGGCGACCACCACTACTGCGGCGACGACGGCGACGACGGCCATGGCCTGGGAACTGCACTGGGAGGGCTGCACGCCCACCCACCGGTTCTCCTCCGCATGGCCGTTCTCGCAGTCCGCCGCCGACCACGCCGACCCCGGTTCGCCCGAGCTGTACCACTGGCTCGGCATCGACGAGCCCGTCGTCGTCGGCGACTGCGGCGAGGACCCGTCCTTCTCCGGGCCGGGCGGCAGGGAGCACCCCGAGACCGACATGGCCTTCACCGTCGGCCCCTACGCCCCGAGCTTCGCGTGGGACATCCGGCCGCACGCCGCCTTCTGGGACGCGGAACAGCGCGACGCCATGGGCGTGTTCGTCCGCGACCACAGCCGGTGGGACGACCGTACGTACTCCTCGTGGGCGTCGGCGGACACCCTCCGCGTCCACTTCCGCCACGACGGCGTCCTGCGCTGGACCTGGCCGCTGCGCACCGGCACCCGCAGCACCGGTATCGCCTTCTACGACCACGAGCGCGACCTGGAGGTGCTGCGCGCGCAGCGGTCGACGGCCTACCAGTCCACGTACGTACGCCATCTCCAGCACTGGCAGGGCACGCTCAGCCTCGACCGGGTCAAGGACTGGACGCTCACCTACACCGGCAAGCGGCCGGAACCACTGTGCGGGGAAGGGGAGTTCGGCAGCGCGCGGGAATTCGCCGACGCCCTGCTGACCGGCCCCGAGGGACCCCGGCTGATCGCCCACGGGGTCAACGACATCGCGGGCTACCTCAACATCGGCCAACGCCCGCTCTACGACCGGCTGCTGGACGGCTACGACCGGTTCGCCGGACAGCTCGACGCCGCCGAGCGCGAACGCGTGGACGCCCTGCTCCTGCTGACCGGATACGTCTCGGCGGGCGAGGAGATCGGCCCGCTGCTGCGGATGGCGGGCGGGCACCCCAACTTCATGGCCGACGGCAAGGCGGCGCTGGCCTGCCTGGCCTGGCTCTTCCCCGAGCACGAGGCGGCGGGGGAGTGGCTGGACCAGTTCGAGCGGTTCGCCGAGCTGACCGGTGTGTTCCACACCCGCCCGGCGCTGCCCTCCCGCCGCGCACGGCCCGGCCGGTGGACCGAGAGCCTGGCCACGTACGTGTGGGCGTATCTGCGGCCCCTCGGCCAGGGCAACCACCTGGCGCGGGAGGCCGACGGCCGCAACCGGGCCGTCACCCCCGAACTCGCCGCCCTCGGCGACTGGTTGGTCAACGCGCTGACCGCGCCGGTCGACGTCACCGGCACCGGCGAGCTGCGGCGGCTGCACCCCGCGCAGGGAGCGCACGCCTACTGGCCGCGCCGCCCTCCCATCGAGATGCGGCTGCTCGGCGAGACCCTGCACCGCTACCGGCCCCTGGTCGCCGAACACCTGCTGTGGGGCAGCGACCCCGCCGCCCGGCGCCTGGACAGCCCGCACGACGCACCCGACCCCTGGCGCGTCACCGTGCGCACCGAGGGCAACCCCGGCACCAACCCCCGCCTGCGCAGCGCCAAATACACCGGATACGGGATCACCCTGCGCGCCGACGTCGACCGGCCGGGCGAGGTCGCCGTCTTCCTCCAGCAGGTGGACCGCGGCCCCAACTACCGCTGGGGCATCGCCGACGACAACGGGAGCGGCCACCTCTACTACTACGCGGCGGGCGCCTCCTACAGCGGCCACGGCCCCGAGGACGCCGGGGACCGCCGCGTGCCCGACGCGACCTTCGCGACCTCCTGCGCGGTCTGGAAGGACGGCGCCTTCCGCGGCATCGGCTGCCACACCCTCGACCGGCCGATGTACGACCTCGGCGGCGCGCAGTACGCGGAGATCGTCCCCGATCCCGACGGCCCGGTCGGCGACCTGTACCTCGGCCGCAGCGTGCTGCTCGTCGGCACCGACTACCTGGTCACCTACGACTCCTTCGCGCCCAACCAGCGCATGGTGTGGACCTGGTCGGTGCTCACCGAGGCCACCGGGCACGACGCCAACAGCTACCCCCACCTGCCCGAGCGGATGCCGTTCATCCACCTCGTGCGCGGGGTGCGCGAGGACGGCACGGTGGGAGAAGGCGGCGCGGCGGGCCGGGGCGGCGCGGTGCGGGAGGCCGGCGCGCTCGGAGGCGCCTTCGCCACCGACGTCACGCACGGCGTACGCCTCGAAGGCCGCGCCGACGGGGCAAACGGCAACACGCTCGCGGTCGTCAGCCACCGCGACGACCTGGTGATCGACCCCGCCGCCGACACGCCCTGGGGCGCCAGGATCCGCACCCCGCACAGCCTCGACCTCGTCTTCCGGCACCAGTCCGCGAGGCCCTGCGAACCGGCCGACGTCGAATTCGCCGAGGACGGGCTGCGGTTCACGGGAACGGCGGGCACGATCCGGCTCTTCGACAGCGGACGCCGCGAACTGACCCTCTTTCACGGCAGCGCCATCGGCACGGCGGACGTCCTGCTGACCACCGACGGCCGCGACCTGGGCATCAGCCTCGGCTACCTCCACCCCACGGAGCTGCGCGGCACGTACGACGCGCAGACGGACACCGGGATCACCCTGCGCCTGCCCGCCGGGCTCGACGCCGCGGCGGACTTCTCCGTGGACGGCGCACCGCTGCGCCCGCTCGGCCGGACGCACGACACCGTGCGGCTGGCGCTCCCACGGGGCCGCCACGCATGGGAGTTGACCGCGCGCCGCCCGGAACCGGCGCCGCCGCGGGTGATCCGTACCGAGACCCTCCCCGGCGGCGCCGTCGTGCACTTCACCGCCGTCGCCGCGGCCGACTCCTACCTGCTCGAACTCAGCACGGACGGCGGTCTGACCTGGGCACCGGCCGTCGCCGCCGCCGACAGCCCCGGACTCCTGAGCGGACTGTCCGACGGCGTGAAGTACCACGTCAGGGTCGCCGCGCGGAACACCGACCGGCAGGGCCCTCCCGGCGCCGAATACCCGGTCTACGCGTCCGGCCGGGCGCCGGAGCCGCCGGACGGCCTGAAGGTCAGGCTCAACGACGGTGCGGTGAGCGTCAGTTGGGGCGAGGTGCTGGGTGCCGGACGGTACCGGCTGTACCGGCGGCGCAAGGGCGAGGCCGGCTTCCGCGAGGTCTTCGCGGGCACGGCCTTCGCGTACGTCGACCGCGTGCCCGGTGCCGTACCGGCGACCGGCGATCCGCGCGGGTCGGACGGTGCTCGCGGCGTCGGGAAGCCGGGGCAGGCGCCCGTCCTGGAGTACGCGGTGGCCGCCGAGAACGGAAACGGTACCGGCCCCATGTCGCCCCCCGTCGACACCGACCCCGGCAGCTGGCGGCACTGGAATCCGCCGGTCGACGTCGCCTTCCGCCGCCACCACGCCTACAACCAGCCGCCGTACGCCCCCGCCTGCGCGACCCCGCGGCCCTACGACGAACAGCGCCCGCCCGCCCGACTGCCGCACGATATGGACCCGTTGGAGCAGACATGGTGACGGCGCAGCGCATCCTGATCACCGGGGCCGCGGGCCGCGTCGGCCGGGCGCTGCGCCCGCGCATGGCGCGGCCGGGACGCACACTCCGGCTCCTGGACATCGCCGAGATCGAGCCGCCGGCGCCGGGCGAGGCCGTGGAGACCGTACGCGCCTCGTTCACCGACCCGGACGCGATCGACGCCGCCTGCCAGGGTGTCGACGCGGTGCTCCACCTCGGGGGACTGGCCGGGGAGGCGCCCTGGGAGCGCATCCGGGAGATCAACATCGACGGCACGCAACGGGTACTGGAGGCCGTGCGCCGCCAGGGCGTGCCGCGGGTGGTGCTCGCCTCCAGCATCCATGCGGCGGGATTCCGTACGCGGGACGACGCCGTACCCCTACGGGAGGAGGGCGCTGCCGCAGGGGCCCCCGCCGCTGAGCGCGCCGAGCTGCCCGCGGACATCGCACCGCGCCCCGACACGTTCTACGGCGCGGGGAAGGCCGCGGTGGAGGCGCTCGGCGCGCTCTACCGGAGCCGCTTCGGCATCGACGTCACCTGTCTGCGGATCGGCGCCTTCCGGCCGCGCCCGCTCGCTCCTGAGGATCTGGCCGCCTGGCTGTCGCCGGACGACGCGGCCCGGCTGGTGGAGGCGTGTCTGCGCGCGGAGCCCGCCGGATTCCGGATGCTGTGGGGCATCTCCCGCAACACCCGCCGGTGGTGGTCCCTCGCGGAAGGGGAGGCCATCGGCTACCACCCGCGGGACGACGCCGAGGACCACCTGGCCGCGCTCCTGGAGTGCGGGTCCTTCGGTCCCGCGGACTTCGACCCGGCGGCCGACCGCAACTTCCGCGTCGGCGCCAATTTCTGCACTATGCCGTTGGGCTGACGACAGGGGCCTGCCGTCGGCGGCAAGCTCGGACGGCAACAGTTTTCGGTCATCCGGCCGCGCAGGCGCTCCGGTTGGCGAACACCGTGGGACTGGAGAGGGAACGTATGAGTGAGGAACACGCCGGTCGCGTCGCGCTGGTCACGGGCGGATCGAGCGGTATCGGCCGCGCCGCCGCGGAACTGCTGGCCGCGTCGGGCGCCGCTGTCGCCGTCTGCGGTGTGGACGCCGACGACACGGAGAAGACGGCCGCGGCCATCGCGGAGGCGGGCGGCCGGGCGCTGCCCGTCGTCGCGGACGTCTCGGACCCCGACGCGGTCGCCGCGGCGGTGGCGCGGACCGTGAGCGAGTACGGCGGTCTCGACGTGCTGGTGACGTCCGCGGGCATCCAGCGCTACGGGACGGTCGCCGACACCGACGAGAAGACCTGGGACGAGGTGTTCGCCGTCAACGTCAAGGGAGTGTTCCTGACCGCCCGCGCCGCCCTGCCCCACCTGCGGCGCAGCGCCTCCGGCGGCTCCGTCGTCGTGGTCTCGTCCGTGCAGTCGCGCGCCGCGCAGTCCAACGTGGCCGCCTACGCGGCGGCGAAGGGCGCGCTGAACGCGCTGGTCCGGTCGATGGCCGTGGACGAGGCCCCCTTCGGGGTACGGGTCAACGCGGTCTGCCCCGGCTCCGTCGACACCCCGATGCTGCGCCACTCGGCGGCACGGTTCAGCGACGGCAGCGAGGAAGGGGTGCGGCGACTGCTCGGGGAGTGGGGCCGCAGCCACCCGATAGGGCGCATAGCCCAGCCCCGCGAGGTCGCCGAGGTGATCGCCTTCCTGGCCGGCACCCGCGCCGGATTCGTCACCGGCACGGACATCCCGGTCGACGGCGGCGTCCTCGCGGCCCTGGCCGTCACCCTCCCCCAGGACGCCCCGGAGCCCTCCGCGACAGCCTGACCCCACGGCCGGACCGATAACGGCGACGAGGGAGCGGGGGCCCTCGTCGGCACGGCGAAGTCGGTCGCCGTGCGCAGCGACCGGCACCGGGCGGGCCCGTCGGCGTCCCGGCGGCGCGCGAGCCGTTGTTCTACGGCCTGCGGGCGGGCGGCGGTTGAAGGGCGGGCCAGCGGGTGAGCATCGCTTCGCGCATCGCGGGGGCCAGACGGCCGAGAGCCGGCAGGCGGCCCTCTTGGGCGGTCACGCGGCCGACGACGCCGAGCCGGTGGACCAGCCGCTGACGGGCCGTCACCGTGCCCCACTCCCAGTCCTGGTGCGGAATCAGGGCCAGGCGGTCGGTGGTCCCGCGCTCGGCCCGCTGCACCAGCGCGTCACCGCGCAGCAGCCAACCGGCGCAGGCGTCGGCGAGATCACCCGGGACGTCCGTGCCCGTCGCCCGGCGCCAGGCGTCGCGGTACGCGGCCTCCGCCGCTTCCAGCAGCGGGCGAGCGGGGGCGGTGACGCACCAGCAGGTCGGGAAACCGACGCGCAGATAGGCGAGTTCGACGATTCCGTCGCCCAGCGCGGCCTGCTCGAAGTCGATGAATCTGACGCCGTCGTCGGTGTGCATGTCGTTGCCGGGGCACGGGTCGCCGTGCAGCAGAGCGCGGCCCCGCGCCCGTGACGTACGGTCCACGAGGTCGTCCAACTCGCCGCGTACGGCGGGCGGTACGGCGACGCCGAGGGCCTGGGCGAGGGCGAGGAAGGAGTCGACGTCCGTGTGCGCCGGGCCCGACCAGGCGGGGAGTACGTCCGAGCCGACGCTGCCGTCGCCGTCGCCGTCGCCGTCGCCGTCGCCGTCGCCGTCGTCGCCGTCGTCGCCGTCGTCGCCGTCGTCCGCATCGCCGCTGGTCGCCGCGTGGAGCCGGGCCAGTGCCCCGGCGTAGTCGACGATCCACTCCTCGCGCGGCGGCCGGTGCTCCACGTACTCCAGCACCAGCACCCGCTCCCGCGCGTCGGTGCCCAGCAGCGTCGGCACGACCGGCGGATCGACCCGGCCCGCGAGCCGCAGCGCGGCCACCTCGCGGGCGTACCTCTCGTCGGCCTCGGGCGCGTCGACAAGTTGCTTGACCACCACGGGAGTTCCGGCCAGCTCGGCCCGCCACACCCGCGAGCGCGGACTGCTCCCCAGCCGGCGGCCCCGGCGGGGCGTCCCCAACTCGTCCCGCAACTTCTCCCCGAGGGGCAGCCGTGACCGCATGGCGGCATCCTCGCACGGGCGGGGACGACACCCGGAGCGATTTACGGCGCGGCGGCCCCGCCCGGTCCGGGGCGGTCCCCGCCCATGACATTCGTCATGAACAGTCATGACAGACCACACGGCCCGAAGCGCCGACGGGCGGACAGCCTTGAGACATGGACACAGTCATCGAAACCACCGGCTTGCGGCGGAGCTACAGCGGCTTCGAGGCCGTACGCGGCGTCGACATCAGCGTGGGGCGGGGCGAGCTGTTCGCCCTGCTGGGGACGAACGGCGCGGGCAAGACCTCGACGCTGGAGATCCTGGAGGGGCAGGCGCCCGCCAGCGCGGGAACCGTACGGGTGCTGGACGCCGACCCCTACCGCGAGCGTGCCGCGGTGCGGCCCCGTATCGGAGTGATGCTCCAGGAGGGCGGCTTCCCCACCGAGCTGACCGTCGCGGAGACCGTCGACATGTGGGCGGGTTGCACCAGCGGCGCCCGGCCCGTGGCGGAGGCCCTGGAGCTGACGCGGCTGGAGCAGCGGCGCGGGGTCCGGGTCAAGCAGCTCTCCGGCGGCGAGCGGCGCCGCCTCGACCTCACGCTCGCGCTGCTCGGACGGCCGGAGGTGCTCTTCCTCGACGAGCCCACCACCGGTCTCGACGCCCAGTCCCGGCACGACACCTGGGAGCTGATCGGAGAGCTGAAGCGGCAGGGCACCACGGTGCTGCTCACCACGCACTACCTCGAAGAGGCGGAGCAGTTGGCGGACCGGCTGGCCATCATGCACGCGGGCCGGATCGCCAGCACCGGACGCGTCGCGGACGTGGTCGCCGAGCGGCCCGCGCGGATCACCTTCGAACTGCCCTGGGGCCGCTTCCCCGCCGACCTGCCGCCGCTGCGGTCGATCGGCGTCACCGCACACGAGGTCACCGGGCAGAAGATGCGCCTGGAGACCCGCGACCTCCAGCACACCACCACCGAGCTGCTGTGCTGGGCCCGTGACCAGGGCGTCGAACTGACCGGCCTCGACGTCCGTTCCGCGTCACTGGAAGAGGCGTTCATGGACATCGCCAAAGAGCTCGACCACCGGGCCACCCACCGGGCCGACGACCACCAGGAGACGACGCGATGACCTCCGCGACCACGACGACCACCGCGCCCACGGACACCGCGCGCCGGTCCCGTAAGAGCACCGAACGCCTGGCCGCGCTCGGCCGCGCCGAACTGATCCTGCTGGTCCGCAGCAAGGCCGCCCTCATGACGGCCCTCGTCCTGCCCGGTGTCATCGCCGTGTCGATGCGCAGCGCCGTGAAGAGCCTGGACCTGGGCGGCACCGGCCTGTCCGTCGCCACCGTGCTGGTGCCTGGCGCCCTCGGCATGGCGCTGTTCTTCGCGATCTACACCAACATGGTCGGCGTGTACGTCACCCGCCGCGAGGGCCTTGTCCTCAAGCGGCTCCGCTCGGGAGAGGTCCGCGACGCCGAGATCCTGACCGGCGGCGCGCTGCCCGCGGTCCTGATGGCGGTCGTGCAGTCCCTGCTGCTCGGCGTCGGACTCGCCGTCCTGCTCGACATGCCCGCCCCCGAGGCACCTCACCTGCTGGTCCTCGGCCTGCTCCTCGGTATCGTGCTACTGGTCGTGGGCGCCGCGCTCACCGCCGCCTTCACCCAGACGGCTGAGAGCGCCCAACTGACCTTTCTGCCGTTCATGCTGGTGAGCATGGCCGGTTCCGGGATGTTCCTGCCCCGCGACACCCTGCCGGACACGGTGGCGCGCATCGGTGCGTTCCTGCCGTTCACCCCGGTCATGGACCTGTTGCGCGGCGGCTGGACGGGGAATGTGGACGGGACGGACCAGCTCCGGCTCACTCTCACGGCCCTGGTGTGGATCGGCGTGGCCGTGCTCGGCGTGCGGAAGTGGTTCCGTTGGGAGCCTCGGCACTGAGCGCCCGCGCGGCCGACGGGAAGGCCGGGCGCGCACGGCGCCGGACACGTAGGACTCGAAGGACGTAGGGACGAAGGGGCGACGGTGACTGCGGGAACCACAGGGACCACGACGGGACCCACGGGAACGGCCGGGCTGGCGAGCGTGCAGAGCTGGGTGGAGTGGCTCGGCCACCGGCACGGCACGGACCGCTACCGTCGCTACACCCTGAACTCCCTCTCCTGCTTCGCCCTGTTCGAGGCGGGCCTGTGGACGCTGTGGGTCGTCACGAACGACGTGGGCCCGCTCTGGATCGCGGTCGCGGTCCTGGGCGCTGCCCACGTCGTCGTCCAGGCACTGCTCTCCCGCGCCGGGCTCCGCGCCTACATCGGCCTGGCGCCCCGGCCGTACCTGCTGGCCGCCCTCTACACCGCCGTCACGGTCGCCGCCGTCGCGGTCGGCTGCGTGTTGCAGGCGAAGGACCGCGTCGAGGGGAAGGACCTCGCGCCGTACGTGCTGTGGCTGATGATGTTCTACGCGGGCCCGCCGATGCTGGCGCTGTCCCTGCGGGCGGGTACGGCCCTGGTCTCGGCCGTCACGCTGGGCTCGCTGGTCGCCGTCTTCGCGACCGGACTGCGCGGGGAGTCGCTGGCGGTGGTCGTCGGCGGGACCCTGTTCCTCGTCCCGTTCATGGCCCTCGCCCTGCGGGCCTCCGGCTGGAGCGTGCTCCTGATCGAGGAGCTGGCCGCGGCCCGCGGGACCCAGGCCCGCCTGGCCGTGGCCGAGGAACGCCTGCGCTTCGGCCGCGACCTGCACGACATCCTCGGACGCAACCTCGCCGTGGTGGCCCTGAAGAGCGAACTGGCATCGAAGCTCGCGGAACGCGGCAGCCCCGAGGCCGTCGACCTGATGTACGAGGTGCAGCGCATCGCGCAGGACAGCCAGCGCGAGATCCGTTCCGTCGTGCGCGGATACCGCACCGCGGACCTGCACACCGAACTCGCGGGGGCCCGCGAGGTCCTGAAGGCCGCCGGTATTCCCTGCCGTATCAGCGACGGTCCCGCCGCCCGCCTCCCGGACGACATCCAGACCGCGCTCGGCTGGGTCATCCGCGAAGCCGTCACCAATGTGCTGCGCCACGCCCAGCACGCCACCCGCTGCGAGGTGTCCCTGCGCGACACCGGCGAGGGCGCTGTCACGCTGGTCGTGGAGAACGACGGCAGCGACCACCGGGGCGGGCGCGGCCACCGCGCGGGGAGCGCGGGAGGCGGCCACGGGCCCGCCACCACGGCGGGCAGCCGCACGGCGGACGCGGCCTCCGCGGACGGGACCACACCCGCCGGAAGCGGTCTCGCCGGACTCGAAGAGCGTCTGACGCAGCTCCAGGGCACACTCACGACCAGCGAACGCTCCGCCGGCGTCTTCCGCCTGACCGTGACCATCCCGTGGGAGGAAACACCATGATCAGGGTCCTGCTCGCCGACGACGAGCACCTCATCCGCGGAGCGCTCGCCTCGCTGCTCGCCCTGGAGGACGACATCCTCGTCGCCGCCGAGGCGGGCTCCGGCGACGAGGCCCTCGCCATGGCACGGGCCCACCGGCCGGACGTCGCCGTCCTCGACCTCCAGATGCCGCGCGGCGACGGAATCAGCGTCGCGGAACACCTGCGCGCCGAACTCCCCGACTGCGCGACGATGATCGTGACCAGCCACGCCGGGGCCGGGGCCCTCAAGCGCGCGCTGAGCGCGGGCGTGCGCGGCTTCGTACCCAAGACCGTCTCCGCGCAGCAGCTCGCCCGCATCATCCGTACCGTGCACGACGGCGGACGCTACGTCGACCAGGAGCTGGCCGCCGACGCCATCACCGCGGGCGACTCCCCGCTGACGCCCCGCGAGGCGGAACTGCTCGCCATGGCCGAGGAGGGGGCGCCCGTCGCCGACATCGCCGCCCGCGCGATGCTCTCGGTCGGCACCGTACGCAACCACCTGTCGTCCGCCGCCACCAAGGTCGGCGCAGAGAACCGCCATGTCGCGGCGCGCCTCGCCCGCGAGCGCGGCTGGCTGTGACCGCACAGCGCACCGGAGACCGCGGGCGGGGGCCGCAGGAGGTCAGGGACCGGTCACCCGCAGAAGACGAAGGTCACCTCCACGGCCCGCCTCCTGACCGTGGTCTGTACCGGCGCTCACGGGGAAACCGCCGTGACAGGGACCAAGCCGCGTGACGTGCGGCGGCAGGCCCGACGACGACGAAGTGGTGGCGATCGTGGGCATGGTCCGAAGATTCGACGCCTATCAGCGCGAGCACACCTGGATCGGGCTGCCGCTGGCGGTGGTGTACAAATTCGGCGAGGACCAGGGCGGCTACCTCACGGCGCTGATCGCCTACTACGCCTTCCTGTCGGTCTTCCCCGTGCTGCTGCTCCTGGTGTCGGTGCTCGGCTTCCTGCTGCACAACGACGCGCACTTCCAGAAGCAGGTCGTCGACTCGGCCCTGCACCAGTTCCCGGTGATCGGCGATCAGATCGGCGAGAACATCCGGTCGTTCCACGGCAACACGCTCGCGGTCGTCACCGGTGTGATCGGCGGCCTGTACGGCGCGCTCGGTGTCGCCCAGGCCGCGCAGAACACCCTGCTGAAGATCTGGGCCGTGCCGCGCCACGACCGGCCGAACCCGCTGCGCTCCCGGCTGCGCAGCCTGCTGGTGGTAGGGGTCTTCGGCGTGGGCCTGGCCGCCACCACCGCGCTGACCTCGCTCGCGTCGGACGCCCGCGCGTTCGGCGTCCACCCCGTCGTCCTGCTGCGGATCGCGGCGACCGTACTGTCCACGGCCGTCAACACCGGCCTGCTCCTGTTCGCGTACCGCTACTTCACGGTCGGCACCGTACGGCTGCGCTCCTCGGCGGGTACGGCGCTGGCCGCCGCGCTGGCCTGGCAGTTCGTGCAGTGGGCGGGCACGTACTACGTCCGGCACGAGCTGCGCGGGGCGACCGCCACGTACGGGCTGTTCGGGATCGTCCTCGGCCTGATCACGTGGATCTACCTGGGCGCGCTGATCTTCGTCCTCACCGCGGAGGTGGCGGCGGTACGGGCCCGGCGGCTCTGGCCGCGCAGCCTGCTCACCCCGTTCACCGACAATGTGGTGCTCAGCCGCGCGGACCGCGAGGTGTACACCTCGTACGCCGCCACGGAGGTCTTCAAGGGCTTCCAGCACGTCGAGGTGAGGTTCGACCCGCCGACCGTGCCCTCGCCCACCGGTACGGCGACGGATACGGCAACCGGTACGCCGCCGCCCGGCGTCGGGCTACCCGCGCAGGACGGTTCGGGGGACGCGAAGGACGTCGTTCCATAGCGGGTGCCTCAACTCCGCCGATCGGGGAAGTCGGCCTGTGTGAAGACGCAAGCAGCAGCATCGACGGGCCGTCACAACGCCAGACGCGCGGCCGACAGCAAGGCGGTCGCCGTCGCGGGCCGCGCGGGGTTCGCGGCCCGAGGGGTGATCTACATCCTGGTGGGCGCACTGGCGGTGCGCATCGCCTTCTCCGACGCCGGAGGCCAACAGGCCGACCGCGGCGGCGCGCTCGCCGAGATCGCGCACAAGCCGTTCGGGGACGTCCTGTTGTGGCTGCTGGGCATAGCCCTGGCCGGAATGGCCCTGTGGCGGCTGTCGGAAGCGGCCTTCGGACAGGCGGGGCCCGACGGCGACAAGCCCACCAAGCGCGCGATGGCCGCGGGCCGCTGCGTCTTCTACGCCTTCGTCTCGTACTCCGTGCTCGCCTACGCGGCCGGTGAGAAGAGCAGCGGCAGCGGGTCGACCGACAAGAGGACCGACGACGTGACGGCCAAGGTCCTCGACTGGCCGGGCGGCCAGTGGATCGTCGCCGTCGCCGGTGTCGCCGTCTTCTGCGTCGGCGTGTGGATCGCGGTCCGTGCCCTCATGCGCAAGTTCCACAAGCACCTGAAGATGGGCCAGATGTCGCGGCGCCAGCGCCAGGCCGTGGACTTCCTCGGCATGTTCGGCGGCACCGCGCGAGGCGTGCTGTTCGCCACGGCCGGCGGATTCGCCGTGGCCGCGGCGGTCAAGCACCAGGCGGGCAAGTCCAAGGGCATGGACGACACGCTGCGCTCGTTCGCCGACACGCCGGTCGGCCCGTGGCTGCTGGTGCTCATCGCGGTCGGCCTGATCGCCTTCGGGCTGTTCTCCTGGGCCAACGCGCGGTGGCGCGAGGTCTGAGCGGCGCCGGAAGGCGGACCGGGCGGGGTGCGCCGGGCGTCCGCGCCCGTGGCGTCGTCAGCTCACGCGTCGCGGAAGGCCGCGGCTCGCGGAAGCTCACGCGTCGCGGAAGCGCGCGGCTCACAGGTCGCGCGCGCTCACAGCTCGCGGATCTCCTCGGGCGGGCGGCCGACGGCGTCCGCCACCTCGTGCTCGTCGCCGCCCTTGGCGAGGACCGCCGCGCTCTCGGCCTTGAGGTCGATCGCCGCCGCCTGGAGGGCGTCCTCGGCCTCGGCGTAGCGGTGCGCTGCCAGTTCAAGTTTCGCTGTGTCCACAGCGCAAGCATGCCACTACTCACCGCTGTCGCGGCGCACGACCGGGGCAGGTGTCGGCCGGTCCTGCCGTCCGTACATTCGTCCGCACACCCGTACACGAAGAGGAGAAGTCGATGAGCACGCCGATGTGGGTCGTCCTGGGCGCCGTGGTCGTCGTGGCGCTGGTGGCCGCCGTGGTGGCGGCCGGGCGCGTGCGGCGTAGCGGAGAAACCCCCGTACGGCGGTCGGGCGGCGCGTCCGGCGGCGGTGCCGCGCCGCGCGGGGGCGAGGTGTGGTGGGCGGACGTGCCGTACGAGGACACGGCCGGTTCGAAGGACCGTCCCTGCCTGGTCGTCTCGGTGCGCGGCGGGACCGCGCGGGTCGCCAAGATCACCTCTCAGCACCACGAGGAGCTGCCCGGAGTCGTACCGCTTCCCGCGGGCACCGTCGACGACGCCCGGGGCCGGCAGAGCTATCTGGAGACCAACGAGCTGCGGCGCGTGCCCGTCTCGGCCTTCCGGCGCCGCGCGGGCGCCCTCGACCCTCAGGTCATGAAGCGGCTGAATCTGCGGTGACGAGCCGCCCGGCGAGCGGCCGTCGCGGACGCGGGGCCCGTCCGGCGGTCAGCTCAGCCACCAGATGAAGAAGCCTCCCGCGAAAACGAGGAGGCAGATGGTGAGGTTGGTGCGCCAATACGTCATGAGCATCGCGACGAATTCGCGAATGGTCGCACTCGGCCAGAAATACGCGGCGGTCGGCGCCCCCACGACATGTCCTCTGACGCCCAGCCGCCGCGCGGTCACCGCGGCGCGCAGGACATGGTAATTGTTCGTGACGACGACGCAGCGGTAGTCCGCCTTGTTCCGCTCCATGATGGACTTGCTGAAGCGCAGATTCTCCTCGGTGGTCGTCGACCGGTCCTCGCGTTCGATCAGATCCGCCGGAAAACCCTGCGCCACGAGGTAGTCGGCCATCGCGTGCGACTCCGGCAGCTTCTCGTCCGGGCCCTGTCCGCCGGAGGTGAGCAGCACCGGCCGCCTGCCGCGCGAGGAGAGCCTTTGGTGCACCGTACGGGCCCGGTCGAGGCGGCTGGCCAGCAGGGGCGGCACCTTGGTGCCGCCGATGAGCCCTGAGCCGAGAACCACGACGTAGTCGGTCTTGCGGCGGACGGTCAACCATCCGTAGAGCGACCCGTAGACGATGAAACAGAGGAAGAGGAAGACGACATACCCCGCGAGGACGGTGGCCGTCCCCGCGACCACGAGCAGCGCGCGGGTGTGCATCACCACCGCGGTGATCAACAGCGCTATGAGCGCCAGCAGCGCGAACCCGGCCAGCAGGGACAGCAGATTGGCCGGACTTCTGCCCTCTTTCCGCACCATGGCGACGCCGTTGGAAATCAGAAACCACGACATGGCGACCACGCCCACCGCCATGAGCGTCAGCAGCGCCACCCCGAGATCATTGCCCAACGTCGGGTGTTCCCTGCCTATGTCAAACAGCCACGCACCCAGCGCGAAGACGGGTGAAAGCCCGAGCAGAATCGCATTGCTGAACCGACGCCGCTCCCGCAGCACTCCGACACAGAACCCCAGAAAGAACAGCACCGCCGGTACATACGCCCACATGCCCACATGCTAGTGGCCCCCCGTCCCCCCACCCGCCGCCCCACCAGCCCCGGCTCCCCGGCCGGGTCAGGTCAGGCCCGCTTCGATGGCGCGGCGGACGGCGTCGGCGCGGTCGCGGATCGCGGCTTTGGCGAAGAGGTTGTTGATGTGGGTCTTGACGGTGGCCTCGCTGATGAAGAGCTTCTCGGCGATGCCGCGGTTGGGCAGGCCCTGGCCGATCAGCGCGAGCACTTCGCGTTCGCGGGGTGTGAGGTCCTCCGGCAGGGCCTGGCCCACCATCGGGGCCTTGGTCCTGACGGAGGCGAGCAACCGGTTCTGCACCTCGCGGTCGAGCACTGACTGCCCCGCGGCGGCGGCACGGATCGCCCGGATGATGTCCTGGCGCCCCGCGTTCTTCGTCAGATAGCCGCGGGCGCCCGCGCTCAGCGCG
Source organism: Streptomyces sp. NPDC008317 (assembly GCF_042955955.1). Classification (NCBI taxonomy): domain Bacteria; kingdom Bacillati; phylum Actinomycetota; class Actinomycetes; order Kitasatosporales; family Streptomycetaceae; genus Streptomyces; species Streptomyces sp. NPDC008317. Next base: position 598,161 of record NZ_JBIBFQ010000003.1, on the reverse strand, counting down.
CCGAGGATCGAGTCGTCGTCGGCGAAGGTGGTCAGTACGACCACCGCCACGTCCGGGTGCTCCTCGCCGAGCCGCCGGGTCGCCTCGATCCCGTCCATCACCGGCATGCGCAGGTCCATCAGCACCACGTCCACCGGCCCGGCGGCGACAGCCGCCAGCACCTGGCTCCCGTCCGCGGCGGACGCGACGACGTCGATGTCCTCGGACAGCCCGAGCACCGCGGCGAGCGGCTCCCGTACGGCGGCCTGGTCGTCCGCGACGACCACCCTCAGCCGCCGCGGCCTCTCGGTCGGTTCGGTCATACCGGAATCACTGCTTCCACCTTCCAGCCGCCCTGGTCGGGACCGGCCGTGACCGGCCCCGCCGTCACCGTCCCGCCCAGCAGGGCGACGCGTTCGCGCATTCCGATCAGCCCCATGCCGCTGCCGACCACCGCGTTCGCCTCGCGCGTGGCGGGGCCGTTGTGCACCGCCAGCGTGATCGACGCGGCGGCGTACGTCAGCTCCACACCGACGTCGCCGCCGGGGGCGTGCCGGGCGGCGTTGGTCAGCGACTCCTGGGCGATACGCAGGAGATTCTGGACCACCCGGGCCGGGACCTCACGTGCGGTCCCGGTGACGGTGAGGACATCGCGGTGCCCCGACGACTCCAGCATCGCCGTCAGGCTCTCCAGCAGCGGCAGCGAGTCCTCGCGCAGCGCGTGCACCGTCCACTGCGCTTGTTTGAGGCTCTCCCGCACCAGACCGTGGGCCTTGTCGTTGGCCTCCCTGACCTTCTCCAGGTCCCCGGTGTCGAGCAGCGCGTCGGCCAGTTCCAACTGCATGTTGATCCCGGCCAGCGAGTGCGCCAGCACATCGTGCACGTCCCGGGCGATCCGGCTGCGCTCGGTCAGCGCGGCCGTCCGCGCCTCGGCCCGCGCGGCGCGCTCCGCCGACTCGGCCGCCGCGATCACCGCCTGTACGGCCTGGCGCTGGCTGCGGTTGAGTATGCCCACCAGCACCGGAGTGCCGGTGGCCAGACCGAGCACCCAGGGCAGCTCGTCGTGCCCGGGACCGAGACGGAAGTACAGCACCCCGCCGCAGAGCAGACTGCAGATCCCGGCGAGGACGAGAGCCGGTCTGGTCTCCAGCCGGTATCCGATGTGACCGGCGAGGAAGAAGGCGAAGAGATAGCCCGTACCGCTGCGGCTGACACCGATCAGGGCGACCGCCGCGGCGATGCCGACCGTCAGCCACGGGAGCACGAGGCCCTGGGGAATCCTGTCCTCGGGCAGGCGCCGGGCCAGCAGCACCGCCGAGTTGATCACGAGCAGGACGGCGACGACCAGCCCCCGGCCGCTGAAGCCCAGGGGGCGGATCGTCAGGACTCCGGCGACGACGACCCCGAGGGTCATCGCCCACTGCATCCACGGGTCCTGTCCCGGCACCTGCCGCGCCCCCGCCTCCTGGGCCACGGTCTTCCCAGAAGGCGGGGGGCTGTCTGTCGCGGGCACGGGGAGAACATAACGCACGGTCAGGCCCTGCGGCTGAGGACGGGCACGGCGCGCGGCGTCATCTGCATCCGGCTCCGTATGAAGATGGTGGCGAGCCGCGTCACGACTTCGGTGAGCGCCATCAGTACGAACGCCGCGACCCACGCCTGATCGCTGGTGATGTGGTGGGCGACGCTGAATTGGGCGACCTGGTGGGCGCCGCCCGCGTGCTCGGTCCACAACTGGAAGCCCATCCGCGCCCCCATGCCGACGACCCACAAGATCGCCGACACGGCGCCGGCCTTGATCAGGACGTGCTCGCCGACGGTCCGGACGCGGGTGTAGATGCCGCCGGCGACGCCGAGTGCGGCGCCCACGCTCATCAGCACTCCGATGAGCACCAGGTCGTTGCCCGCGGTGGGAATGGTGTCCAGGTACGAGTTCGCGACGAAGGCCACGATGCCCAGCGGGATCAGGAAGGTCTTGAGGTCGAGTCGGCCTTCCCGCAGTTGCCGGAAGACGACGAGGAGAAGAGCGATGTCGGTGATCCACTCGGTCGATGTCATGCCCCCAAGACTGCTGCGACCAGGCACGAAGCACCTGGACCCATGGGTGGAACCAAGGGTGGAGATGACTCCCCGCCCGGCCCTCCACCCCCACGGCGCCGCCGCGCGCCCGACACGGCGGGAGCCCGCGCGCCGGAGACTGCGGAAGCCGCGGCCCGACACCGCAGAGCCCGCGCGCCCGACACCGAAAAGGGCCGCCCGAAGGCGGCCCTGTAAGGAGAGAAGATGTGTCCGAGGGGGGACTTGAACCCCCACGCCCGATAAAGGGCACTAGCACCTCAAGCTAGCGCGTCTGCCATTCCGCCACCCGGACGGGGTGTTTCACCTCGGCCTATGGGCCGTGGCGACGAGGTAAACCATAGCAAAGATCCGGTCACGTCGATCACGGGCGCGGAGCGGGCCGAGGGGGCCGATGAAGGGGCTGTGCGCGGGGCCCGGGGTGAGGGCCCGGAGGGGAGCCTTGGGCGGGGTGGGGGTGTCGGGGGAGGATGGGGGGAGGCATCGGCCGCGGTCGCCCGGGTGGTGGGCGGACGCGGCAGGCAACGAGCGAGGAGACAGCGTGAGCGAGTCGGGGCCGGGCAGGGCGGAGAACGGGACGGTCACGGGCGAGGACGAGGTCGTCGACCTGTGCAGTGAGCTGATCCGGATCGACACCAGCAACTACGGCGACCACTCGGGGCCGGGAGAGCGGGCGGCGGCGGAGTACGTCGCGGAGAAGCTCGCCGAGGTGGGCCTCGAACCGCGGATCTTCGAGTCGCACCAGGGCCGGGCGTCCACGGTGGCGCGGATCGAGGGCGAGGACCGCTCGCGGCCCGCGCTGCTGATCCACGGGCACACCGACGTGGTCCCGGCCAACGCGGATGACTGGACGCACCACCCGTTCTCCGGCGAGATCGCCGACGGCTGCGTGTGGGGCCGGGGCGCGGTCGACATGAAGGACATGGACGCGATGACGCTGGCGGTCGTACGCGACCGGCTGCGCAGCGGGCGCAAGCCGCCGCGCGACATCGTGCTCGCCTTCGTCGCGGACGAGGAGGCGGGCGGTGTGTACGGCGCCCGGCACCTGGTCGACAAGCACCCCGACCTCTTCGAGGGCGTGACGGAGGCGATCGGCGAGGTCGGCGGCTTCTCCTTCACCGTCAACGAGAACCTGCGGCTGTACCTGATCGAGACCGCCCAGAAGGGCATGCACTGGATGCGGCTCACGGTGGACGGCACCGCGGGGCACGGCTCGATGACCAACAACGACAACGCGATCACCGAGCTGTGCGAGGCCGTCGGGCGGCTCGGCAGGCACGAGTTCCCGGTCCGCGTCACCAAGTCCGTCCGCGGCTTCCTCGACGAGCTGTCGGACGCCTTCGGGGTGGAGCTGGACCCGGAGGACATGGAGACGACGCTCGCCAAGCTCGGCGGCGTCGCCAAGATGATCGGCACGACCCTGCGGAACACCGCGGCCCCGACGATGCTCGGCGCGGGCTACAAGGTGAACGTGATCCCCGGCCAGGCCACCGCCCACGTCGACGGCCGCTTCCTGCCGGGCTACGAGGAGGAGTTCCTGGCCGACCTCGACCGGATCCTCGGCCCGCGCGTCAAGCGCGAGTCGGTGCACTCCGACAAGGCGCTGGAGACGGACTTCGACGGCTCCCTGGTGGACGCCATGCAGCTTGCCCTCAAGGCGGAGGACCCGATCGCGCGCGCCGTGCCGTACATGCTCTCCGGCGGCACCGACGCGAAGTCCTTCGACGACCTGGGCATCCGCTGCTTCGGCTTCGCGCCGCTCCAGCTCCCGCCGGAGCTGGACTTCGCCGGGATGTTCCACGGTGTTGACGAGCGGGTGCCGGTGGACGGCCTGCGGTTCGGGGTCCGGGTGCTCGATCGTTTCATCGAGAACTGCTGACGGTTCGGCCGCCCGTACGAGTACGGGCGGCCCGGATCGCTGGGACGAGTGAATGATCCAGTGCTTTCGTAGCTCTATTCCTCCGGCTTCGTTACGACGTGTGTGGTCCGCGGCTGGGACCGCACTTGTCAATCAGGAGGAAGAAAATGATCAAGAAGGTCGTAGCCGCTGCGGCTGTCACCGGCGGTCTCGTGCTCGCGGGTGCGGGCATGGCTGTCGCCGACTCCGGCGCCCAGGGCGCCGCTGTGCAGTCGCCCGGTGTGCTGTCCGGCAACCTGATCCAGATCCCCGTGCACGTGCCGGTGAACCTGTGCGGCAACACGGTCTCCGTGATCGGTCTGCTCAACCCGGCCTTCGGCAACTACTGCGTCAACAAGTAGTCCGAAGGCGTTCGGAACCCCTGTGGTCCGAACCGTCGGAACCGGCCCCGGAAGCGCGTATGCCGCGCTCCGGGGCCGGGCCGTGTCTGCGGCGGACCCCGCGTCCCACCGTCGCGCGTCTCACCATGTGGCCCGCACCTGGCGGATGATCCGGCGGCGCAACCGCACTCTGCGGCTGCCGTCGGGGTAGAGGCGCACCCGGTCCAGTTCCCAGTGCCCGTACTCGGCCTCGTCCGTGAGCAGTCGTGTCGCGTCCTTGCGGGAGACCCCGCGTGCGACGTACATCTCTCTGAATTCGTATTCCGGCATCGCATCTATTGTGCGGGCAACGCCCCGGTGCGGATAGCGTCTGCCTCATGTCTGATGACGTGCAGCCCACCGTTGCCGAGGTCCGAGCCGCTGTCGAGGCGGTCAAGGCCGCGCTGGACCGCCACCTCGAGGCGATCGAGAACCGTACGGGCGAAGACGATCCCGCCGTCTACGCGGCGTTCGAGTCGCTGGCTTCGGCCGCCGAGTCGTATGACGAGTTGCTGTACGACACCTACGACGAGGTGACTCCCTTCGAGGTGCCCGCGGGCGACTCACTGCCGGAGTACACCGGTCCCGAGGACCCGGAGGCCATCAGTGTGCTGATCCGCCGCGACTACACGATCGTTGAGCCCACCCGGCTGTTCGCGCAGGCCAGAAGGGCCGATGACGGCGACGGCGCGGCGGACGCCACGGTGAACGCGGCGGTCGGGGTGATCTTCGGCGAGTACGAGCCGGACGAGATCGCCCAGCGCCACAAGGAGTTCGGCCTGGAGGAGGGCGACTCCACGGTGTGGGTGTCGGCCGTGCCGGAGGCCGCGGAACCGGGGGAGTGGCTGGACGCGCCCTTCGAGCAGGCCGACCCGCAGCTCGTCATCTGCCGCTTCGACGTGAGCGCCGTCTTCGACGACGAGCTGAGCGTGCTCGACCCGGACTGAGCGGGTCGCCCGAGCGCCAGGAGGGGGCGGACAGCGGGCGCTGTCCGCCCCCAGGCGCGTCCGGAGCCGGTGGGCGGCGGGACGGGTCCGTACGGGCCCGCCGGGCCGGTGGGCGGCGGCTGAGCCGTACGGAGCCGCCGGGCCGGTGGGCGGCGGCTGAGCCGTACGGGGCCCGCGCCGCCCGTCAGTCGGCGGCCAGCTCCCGCAGCACGGTCACCAGCCGGGTCGTGCGCGGCGCGGCCTGGGGACCGGCCACGGCCTGGGCCAGGCCCTGATCGGCGCCCTGGACGACCGACAGGTGCCGCTCGCCGCGCGCGAACGCCGTGTAGACCCAGGACCGGGTGAGCAGCGGCCCCGCGTCGCCCGGTACGACCACCACGACCGCGGGCCAGCGCATCCCGGCCGCCTGGTGCCCGGTGATCGCCCAGGCGTGCCGTACGGTCGTCGCCACGTCCGCGCGCGGCACCAGCACCGGCCCGTCCTCGCACTCCAGCCGCAGTCCGTCCGGCTCCGCGCCGACGACCGTGCCGGGCAGCGTACGGCCGGGGACCGGTACGTGGACGACGCGGTCGCCGGGGTCGAAACCGGCGAAGCGGCCGGGGCCGGGATTCAGCCGTTCTTTGAGCGCCGCGTTGAGCACGCGGGTGCCGACCGCGCCGCCGTGCCCCGGCGTGATCACCTGGGTCCGCTCCGCCGGTACGCCGATGGCGCGCGGTACGGAGTCGGCGACGAGCTGCACCGTACGGTGCACGGCCTCGCGCGGGTCGCGTACGGGGACGACGACGACCTCCTTGTCCGGGGCCTCGACCGGGGCGAGTTCGCCGATGCCGATGAGCGAGACCAGCTCGCCGATCGGGCCGGGGTCCGGGGTGCGGGAGGCGACCCGCGGGCAGGACTTGGCGGCCAGCATGTCGGCGAAGGCCAGACCGGGGCCCGCCGACCACATCGCGTGCTCGTCGCCGCTGAACACCAGCCGGGCGCCGTCCGGCACCGCCTCCACCAGCGAGGCGGCCTCCTCGATGCCCAACTGCTGGGCGTCGAGCACCGCGAGCAGGTCCAGGGCGAGGGCGCCGTCGCCGGACCTGCCGGGGCCCTGCGTACCGGCCAGCAGCGCCTCGACCGTCACGGCCGCGTCCTCGCCGAGCGCCTCGGCCAGCCGCCGCCTGCCGTTCGCCGTGTACGCGGCGGCGTACGCCCGCAGGCCCGCCGCGCGCGCCGCGGCCACCAGGGCGGTCGGCTCCTCGCGGGCCGCCTCGCCGCCGGAGTGCACGACCAGGCCGCTGCCCGCGGCGGCCCTGATCAGCTCCGCCGCCGACTTCGACGGCGCGCCCGCGGCGGCCTTCTCCCAGTCCGTGCCGTGGTCGCCCTCGAAGGAGCGCAGCAGCCGCACACAGCCGTCCGCCAGGCTCTCCTCCGCCAGCGCGTACCGGTCGAGGCCGATCAGCAGCGGTACGTCCGCCGCGCCGTCCTCGCCCTCGTCCTCCTCCTCGCTCGCGGCCTCCGAGGCCGTCGCGGGGTGCGCGGGGTGCTCGGGGAAGACGAGCACCTGGCCGTCGGCCACGGCGGAGGCCACGGCCGCCGCCGGGTCCGGTACGGCGCGGGCTGCCAGCTCCGCCTGTAGCTCTGCCGACCGCAGGGCTGTGTGCCCCTTCTCGGCGGCGCGCTCCAGCAGCCAGCCGACCAGCGCGTTCGCCCGCCGCTCGTCGTCCGGGCGGCACTGCGCGCCGAGCAGCGCGCGGGCGAAGGTGTCCGCCGGTTCCACCCGTACGCCGGGCAGGCCGAGCACCAGCCACGGGTCCTCCCGCAGTGCCTCCCCCGCCCGCTCCCCGAGCGCCCTGACCGCCGCCTCCGCCAACTCCCCTGGCGCGCCGCCCTCTTCCAGCACGGCCTTCGCCGCCGCGACGGCCGCCGGATCAACGGCCGCCTTCCGCAAGCCGCCCTCGCGCACCCGCGCCCCGGCCGAAGCCGCCCCGCCGCCGGACGCCGCGCCCGCCCCGGCCCGAGGCCGCGCCTCGACACCGGCCGCCGCGCCCGCCCCGGAGGCCGCCGGAGCCTCGCCGTGGCCCTCGCGCCCGTCCTGAGGGCCGTCGGCCCCGGCCGATGCCTGCGGCGTGGTGCCGGGACCTGTGACTCCGCTCTGGGGCGCGTCGGCCCCGGCGGACGGCCGCGGCCCCGGGGCAGGACCCGTGGCTCCCGACGCGGGTCCGTCCGCCCCGGCGTCCGGGGCCGTAACTCCCGTCTCGGACGCCTCCGTTCCGGCCCCTGACGGCTCCTCGGCGCCGTCCTCGTCCCCGCTCCCGTCCGTCGCCTCCACGGACGACTGGGCGTCGTCTGTCGCCTCCGCGTCGGCCTCCGGCGCACTGTCCGCGCCGTCCGTCCCCGCCGGGGCACCGGCGCCGACCTCCGCCGCCTCCGCGGCCTGCATGGTGGCGGCCTCCGCCGCCATCGCCTCGCGCCGCTTGCGGCGGGCTTCGGCCGCGTCACCGCGCGGCGCGGGCGCCGCCGGATTGTCGCCGCGCTCGATCGAGCGGACGGCGGCGGCCAGCGCGGCCACGTCGGCGACCGGCTTGGCGGCGGCACGGCTCCCCGGCACCGCGGCGGACGCCGTGCCCGTGGGCCGCTCCTGCGGGGCCGTCCGCGAGCCGCCCCCGGAGGACGGGCCGTCCGCGGCGGCCGGTGGGTTCGCCGGGCCTCCGGCGGGGCCGCTCGGCGGCGGGGGAGTGGGGGATTCGGTCACTGCGGCCTCCGTGGGGTGGTGGACCGGCGGGAGGCTTGCGTGCCGTTCAGAGCGTGCTCCAGTCGTGGTCCGGATAGCGGTGCAGGGGTGCTGACACGTCGTCGAGCGCCAGGCAGATCTCTTCCGGAAGCGTAAGCGCCTCCACTGACAACGAGGCGATGAGCTGCTGCGCGTTGCGCGCGCCGAGGATGGGGGCGGCGACACCGGGCCGGTCGCGTACCCAGGCGAGGGCGACGTGCAGCGGGGAGACCGCCAGGCCGTCGGCCGCTATCGCGAGGGCGTCCACGATGAGCCGGGCGGTCTCGTCGAGGTAGGGGGCGACGAAGGCGGCCATGTCGTCGGAGCCGCCGCGCGACTCGGGCGGCGTGCCGTTGCGGTACTTGCCGGTGAGCACACCGCGGCCGAGCGGCGAGGAGGGCAGCAGGCCGACCCCGAGGTCGATCGCGGCGGGCAGCACCTCGCGCTCCACGCCCCGCTGGAGGAGCGAGTACTCCATCTGCGTACTGGCCAGCGGCGTCCGCCCGGGCGCGGCGAGCTGCCACGCGGCGGCCTTGGCGAGCTGCCAGCCGCAGAAGTTGGAGACGCCGACGTACCGCGCGCGGCCGGAACTGACGGCGATGTCCAGCGCCTGGAGCGTCTCCTCCGTGGGCGTACCGGGGTCGAAGGCGTGCACCTGCCAGAGGTCGACGTAGTCCGTGCCCAGCCGCTGCAAGGACGCGTCGAGCGCGGACAGCAGGTGTCCGCGCGAGGCGTCGAACCGCCGGTCGGGGTCCGGCACGCTGCCCGCCTTGGTGGAGATCACCAGATCGGCCCGCGGCACGAGATCCTCGATCAGCCGCCCGAGCAGATACTCGGCGCCGCCGTCGGCGTACACGTCCGCCGTGTCGACCAGGCTGCCCCCGGCGTCCCAGAACGCCTTGAGCTGGTCGGCGGCGTCGCGTTCGCCGGTGTTGCGTCCCCAGGTGAGCGTGCCGAGACCGAGTCGGGACACGCGCAACCCGGTGCGGCCCAGGTGCCTATGCTCCATGGGCGCTGAGATTACTGCCCGCACCGGCCGAATGGGCGGCAGTGACGTACCTGACAGGGCCCCGTGCCGCGGCGGGGCGCTACAGTCCGGAGGTACAACGACGTTACTCGCCAGTATGTCGGCGGACGACGGCGGTGACATGACAGCGAAGACCTGACAGCGACGGACGCGAGAGCGACGGACGCGAGAGCGACGACGCGACAGCGACGACACGGCGGCGGAAAGAGGAGCGGTATGCGGCTCGGGATCAACCTCGGCTACTGGGGCGCCGGGATGGACGCGGACAACCTCGCCGTCGCCCAGGAGGCGGACCGGCTCGGCTACGACGTGTGCTGGGCCGCCGAGGCGTACGGATCCGACGGCCCCACCGTGCTCTCCTGGGTCGCCGCGCAGACCGAGCGGATCGACGTCGGCTCGGCGATCTTCCAGATCCCGGCGCGTGCCCCCGCGATGACGGCGATGACCGCCGCGACCCTGGACTCGCTGTCCGGCGGCCGGTTCCGCCTCGGTCTCGGCGTGTCGGGCCCGCAGGTCTCCGAGGGCTGGTACGGCGTCAAGTTCGACAAGCCGCTCTCCCGCACCCGCGAGTACGTGGAGATCGTCCGCAAGGCGATGTCCCGCGAGCGGCTGAGCTACGAGGGCGAGCACTGGACGCTGCCGCTGCCCGGCGGCCCCGGCAAGCCGATCAAGCTCACCGTGCACCCCGAGCGCGAGCACATCCCGCTCTACATCGCCGCGATCGGCCCGAAGAACCTGGAGCAGACCGGCGAGATCGCCGACGGCGCCCTGCTGATCTTCCCGTCCGCCGCGCACCTGGAGGACACCGCGCTGCGGCACATCAGGGCCGGGCGCGAGAAGGCCGGTCTGACGCTGGACGGCTTCGACGTCAGCCCGACCCTGCCGCTCGCCCTCGGCGAGGACGTCCCGGCGCTGGCCGACATCTTCCGCCCGTACACCGCGCTGTACGTCGGCGGCATGGGCAGCCGCAAGCAGAACTTCTACAACCAGCTCGCGCAGCGCATGGGGTACGAGAAGGAGGCCGCCGAGATCCAGGACAAGTACCTGGCGGGCGACAAGAACGGCGCGGGGGCGGCCGTGCCGCAGGACCTCATCGACTCCACCTGCCTGCTCGGCACGGTCGACCGGATCGCGGACCGGCTGCGCGAGTACGCCGACGCCGGGGTCACCACGCTCAACATCACGCCCGCCGGATTCACGCGGGACGAGCGGATCGCGGGCGTACGGGCGGGCGTCGAGGCGCTGGAGCGGGCCGGGCTCGCGGGGGCGTAAGGCGAGGACGTGACGACGGGTCGGCCCGAAGGGGGCCGGCCACGGCCCCGTGCTGATGTCGGTCCGATGGGCCGGTCATGGCCCCGTGCCGCTCGACGCGCGCGGGGCCGTGCGCGGCGCCCGCCTCGACGCGGCCCAGCGCCCGTCCTCATGACGGCCCGGCCCGGCCCAGCGCCGCGCTCAGCTCGGTACCAGCCGCCCCAACAGCCGCCCGAAGGCGATGAGTCGCGCTATCTGCCCGGCGCCGCCGTCGTCCAGGGACTTGCTGAAACGGAACGCCTCGGGGCGGAATTTGGCGGAGGCGACCGGCAGCGGCGAATCCGGGTCGGCCTGCACCGCGCTCATCTCGTGCGGCATCGCGGTGGCCAGCACCAGATAGACCCCGCGGTCGATCCGCTGCCCGCCCTCGTCGCGGCCGACCAGGGTGCGCATCCCGACGTGCCCGATCGAGTCCAGCGGCAGCACCTGCACCGACGAGTCCAGTACGGTGCCGCCCGGCGCCTTGTCGTCCGCCAACTCCTCGCTGTGCCACAGGATCAGCCGCCGCCCGTCGCACACCGCGGCCTCCTGCCACACCGAGGTGCCCGCCTCGGTCAGGTCGACCACCCGCTCCAGGGTGAAGCCGCGCACGCGCCGGCGGCCCAGCACACCCTCGATGGCGTCGAGCGCGACGTCCGCGTGCAGGAAATACGCGTCGGCGGCGTCCTCCAGGCGGCCGTACGGAGACCAGTCAGAGCCGGCCGGACCACTCCGGCGCGCGCTCGGACGGCTCCTCGTCGCCTTGCTGAACATCTCCACCTGCTTCGCCATCCCGACTGCTGCCCGAAAACTGAAGGGCCCCCCGACCCCTAGACCTTACCTATGAGGCAAGTCGGCGAGGGCTAGGCCGGGGGCAGTGGATCGCAGGGAATTCAGCGGCCGTGGTGGGGGCTCGGGGGGATCTTCCCCGCCACGGCCGTCACCCAGCACAACGGGTCGGCGGCGGAAGGGTTACGGTGGCGGACATGCCCACCGTGATCCTTGTCCGGCACGGCCGGTCGACCGCCAACGCCGACGGAGTGCTGGCCGGATGGAGTCCGGGCGTCGCCCTGGACGACACCGGCCGGGCCCAGGCGACCGTGCTCGCCGCCCGACTCGCCGCACTGCCGCTCGCCGCCGTCGTGTGCAGTCCGCTGCAACGCTGCCAGGAGACCGTAGGACCGCTGCTCGACACGCGCCCCGAGCTGCCGCTGCACACCGACGAGCGGGTCGGCGAGTGCCACTACGGCGACTGGACGGGCCGCAAGCTGGCCGAACTGGCGGAGGAGCCGATGTGGGCGACCGTCCAGCGGCACCCCTCGGCGGCCGTCTTCCCCGGTGAGAACGGCGAGTCGCTGCGCGCGATGCAGGCCCGCGCGGTGGACGCCGTACGGGACTGGAACGCCAGGATCGAGGCCGAGCACGGGCCCGACGCGCTGTACCTGGTGTGCTCGCACGGCGACATCATCAAGTCGCTGGCCGCCGACGCGCTTGGCATGCACCTAGACCTCTTCCAGCGGATCAGCACCGACCCCTGCTCGGTGACCGTCATCCGCTACACCCCGTACCGCCCCTTCCTGCTCCGACTCGGCGACACCGGCGACCTGACCCCGCTGATCCCGCCCCCGCCGCGGGACAAGCCGCACGACAAGGCGCAGGGCAACGAGGACGACGCGGTCGTCGGAGGCTCCACCGGCGCCCTGTGATCAGCTTCCGCAGTAGGGTGGGGGACCGGCAGTGGAACCAGTGAATGCCACCAGAACGCATCGCGCCAAAGCAGCGATTCAGTCGAGATAACGGAGCGGGACGTGCCCCGTCAGGTCTTCTTCTACGAGCAGCCGGACCGTTTCGTGGCCGGGACAGTCGGCCAGCCGGGTCAGCGGACCTTCTTCCTCCAGGCCACCGCGGCGGGCAGGACCACCAGCGTGGCGCTGGAGAAGACGCAGGTCGCGGCGCTCGCCGAGCGGGTGGACGAGCTGCTGGACGAGGTGGTGCGCAGGTCGGGCGGCAACGCCTCGGTACCCGCCGTCGCCCCCGCGGAACTGGCCGACTCCGCCCCGCTGGACGCCCCCGTCGAGGAGGAGTTCCGGGTCGGCACCATGGCCCTGGCCTGGGACGGCGCCCACGAGCGGATGGTCATCGAGGCGCAGGCGCTGGTCGAGCTGTCCGGTGAGGACGAGGACGACCTGGAGGCGGCCGAGGAAGAGCTGCTCCAGGACGACGAGAACGGCCCGCCGCTGCTGCGCGTCCTGCTGACCGGCGCCCAGGCCCGCTCCTTCGCCAAGCGCGCGCTCGACGTGGTCTCCGCGGGGCGCCCGCCGTGCCCACTGTGCAGCCTCCCCCTGGACCCGGAAGGACACGTATGCCCGCGTCAGAACGGGTACCGGAGGTCGGCCTGAGCCCCGGCACCGAGGCCCTCGTCCACGGCGAGCTGACCGTGCGCGGCCAGGTGCGCGACGCCTCCAACGCCGTGCTGTTCTGCGAGACCGAGTACGAGGGCCGCGCGCTCGCCTGCGTGTACAAGCCGGTGGCCGGGGAACGCCCGCTGTGGGACTTCCCCGACGGCACCCTGGCCCAGCGCGAGGTGGCCGCGTACCTGGTCTCCGAGGCGACCGGCTGGGGCCTGGTGCCGCCCACCGTGCTGCGCGACGGACCGTACGGCGAGGGCATGGTCCAGCTCTGGATCGACCCGCCGGACCTGACCGCGGACACGGATTCGGGTACGGATACGGATACGGAAGCCGGCCCCGACGAGGCCCCGGACGCCGCCGCCGACCCCAACTCCGACACCGACACCGACCCCGCGCAGCCGGAGCTCTTCGGGCTGACCGAGGACACCGAGCCCGCCCCCGGCTGGAAGCCCGTCGTCGAGGCCCGGCTGGAGAACGGCCGCACCGCCCTGCTGGTGCACGCCGACGACATACGCCTGCGCCGCCTGGCCGTGCTGGACGCCGTCATCAACAACGCCGACCGCAAGGGCGGCCACCTGCTCCAGACCGCCGACGGGCGGCTCTACGGCATCGACCACGGAGTGACGTTCCACACCGAGGACAAGCTGCGCACCCTGCTGTGGGGCTGGGCGGGCGAGCCGCTGCCGGACGAGGCCGTGGCCGTACTGCGCAAGCTCCAGGCGGAGCTGGCGGGGGCGCTCGGCGACCGGCTCGCCGAGCTGATCACCCCCGCCGAGACGGCCGCCGTACGGGCCAGGACCGAGCGGCTGCTGCGGTCGGGAGTGCATCCCGAGCCCGGCGGCGAGTGGCCGTCGATCCCCTGGCCGCCGGTCTGAAGCGGGGCGCTCCGGGCCGTCCGGGAGAGCGTTCCGGCAGCGCGCCCGAGCCGCCTCGTCCGGCATTGCCCCAGCTCCGGTTCGTTTGCCAGTCGTCTGCACGGTTAATCTCATGACATGCATGCCTGGCCCGCTTCCGACGTCCCCGCCCTTCCCGGCACTGGACGCGCACTCCGTCTCCACGACACCGCGACCGGTGGGCCGCTGACGATCGATCCGGGCCCGGTGGCCCGGATCTACGTCTGCGGGATCACCCCCTACGACGCCACTCACCTGGGGCACGCGGCCACGTACAACGCGTTCGACCTCGTGCAGCGCGTGTGGCTCGACACGAAGCGCCAGGTGGAGTACGTCCAGAACGTCACGGACATCGACGATCCGCTGCTGGAGCGGGCCAACGCGACCGACGTCGACTGGGTCGAGCTGGCCGAGCGGGAGACCGCGCTGTTCCGCGAGGACATGACCGCGCTGCGGATGCTGCCGCCCGCCCACTACATCGGCGCGGTCGAGGCCATTCCGGGCATCGTCCCGCTGATCGAGCGGCTGCGGGACGCGGGCGCGGCGTACGAACTCGGCGTCGACACGTACTTCTCGATCGCCGCCGACCCCGACTTCGGCAAGGTCTCCGGGCTCGACGCCGCCACGATGCGCGCGCTCTCCGCCGAGCGCGGCGGCGACCCGGACCGGCCGGGCAAGAAGAACCCGCTGGACCCGATGCTGTGGATGGGCGCCCGCGAGGGCGAGCCGAGCTGGGACGGCGGCTCGCTCGGCCCCGGCCGCCCCGGCTGGCACATCGAGTGCGTGGCCATCGCGCTCGACCACCTCGGCATGGGATTCGACGTCCAGGGCGGCGGCTCCGACCTGGCCTTCCCGCACCACGAGATGGGCGCCTCGCACGCCCAGGCGCTCACCGGCGAGTACCCGTACGCGAAGGCGTACGTGCACGCGGGGATGGTCGCGCTGCACGGCGAGAAGATGTCGAAGTCCAAGGGGAATCTGGTCTTCGTCTCCACGCTGCGCCGCGACGGCGTCGACCCGGCGGCGATCCGGCTCGCGCTGCTCGCCCACCACTACCGCGCCGACTGGGAGTGGACCGACGCCGTGCTCGCCGAGGCGGTCGAGCGGCTCGCGCGCTGGCGGGCCGCCGTCTCCCGGCCGGACGGGCCGTCCGCCGACGCGCTGCTCGAAGAGATCCGCGAGGCGCTGGCCGACGACCTCGACGCGCCGCGCGCCCTGGCCGCCGTGGACCGCTGGGCCGCCGCGCAGGAGTCCGAGGGCGGCACCGAGACCGGCGCGCCCGGCCTGGTGTCGCGCACGGTGGACGCGCTGCTCGGAGTCGCGCTGTAGCCCGCACACCCCAACCGCCCCACCCGTGACCGCCCTTGGACTCACCCCGAGTCCGAGGGCGGTTTCCGTTCCGCTTCCGTTCCGCCCATGGTCCCATGCTCGATTTTGCGCTAAACACGCTTCATGCAAACAAGAGTGCGCACTAGAGTGGCGCTGGTCGGTGCAGCCGTGCTCGGTCTGCTCATGGCCTTCACGGGACCCGGCGGCGCGCAGGCCGCCGCACCCACCGCGACCGCCGAGACCTCCGTGGGGGACGTGACCGGCTTCGACCACGCCGGCGCCGTCTACCGGCTGCACGCGGGTCAGGCCCTGGCCCGGGTCAGCTTCGTGTCGGCCGACACCTTCCGCATCGAACTGGCCCCGGACGGCGCCTTCACCGATCCGACCGGCGACGACATCGTCCTGCCGCAGGGCGCGCCGCCCGCCACACGCTGGAAGGACGCGGGCGACGCCTACGAGTTGAGCACCTCGGCCGTCACACTGCGGGCCTACAAGGCGCCGCTGCGCTTCGCCCTCTACCGGGCCGACGGCACCCGGGTCTGGTCCGAGACGAAGCCGCTGAGCTGGACCAAGGACAGCACGACCCAGACCCTCGACCGCGGCGCGGCCGAGCAGTTCTACGGCGGCGGCATGCAGAACGGCCGCGGCAACACCTCGCACCGCGGCCAGACCCTCCAGGTCGGCGTGGACGGCAACTGGAACGACGGCGGGCACCCCAACTCCGTGCCGTTCTACCTCTCCACGGCCGGATACGGCGTCTTCCGCAACACCTACGCGCCCAACACCTACAGCTTCGGCGAGCCGGTGACCGCGAGCGCCGAGGAACAGCGCTTCGACGCCTACTACTTCGCGGGCGACGCCAAGAGGGTGATCGGCGACTACACCAAGCTGACCGGCAAGCCCTTCCTGCCCCCGGTCTACGGCCTGGAGCCGGGCGACTCCGACTGCTACCTGCACAACGCCAACCGCGGCGAACGCCACACCCTCGACGCGCTCGACGTGGCCGCCGACTACACCGCCAACGACATGCCCAACGGCTGGATGCTCGTCAACGACGGCTACGGCTGCGGGTACGAGAACCTGCCGGAGACGTCGGCGGGCCTGGCGAAGCAGGACATGAAGCTCGGCCTGTGGACCGAGGACGGCCTGGACAAGCTCGCCGACCAGGTCAAGGCGGGCCAGCGGGTCGCCAAGCTCGACGTGGCCTGGGTCGGCGACGGCTACAAGCACGCGCTGGACGGCTGCAAGGACGCCTACCAGGGCATCGAGGACAACAGCGACGCCCGCGGCTTCACCTGGGCGCCGGAGAGCTGGGCGGGCGCGCAGCGCTGCGGCGTGCAGTGGTCCGGCGACCAGTACGGCACCTGGGACTACATCCGCTGGCAGATCCCGACCTACGCGGGCGCCACGATGTCGGGCCTGGCCTACACCTCGGGCGACATCGACGGCATCTTCGGCGGCAGCCCCGACACGTACACCCGCGACCTGGAGTGGAAGTCCTTCCTGCCCGCCGTCATGACGATGGACGGCTGGGCCGCCAGCGACAAACAGCCCTATCAGTACGGGGAGCCGTACACCTCGATCAACCGCCAGTACCTCAAGCTCAAGGAGTCGCTGCTGCCGTACATGTACAGCTACGCGGCCGAGGCGAACAGGACCGGTGTCGGCGCGGTGCGCCCGCTGGCGCTGGAGTACCCGGACGACCCGGTGGCGGCGACCGGCGCGGCGAAGTACGAGTTCCTGTCAGGGCAGGACTTCCTGGTCGCGCCGGTCTACGAGGACTCCGCGGTGCGCGACGGCATCTACCTGCCCAAGGGCACCTGGACCGACTACTGGACCGGCCGGATCTACCAGGGGCCGACCACGGTCGACGGCTACAGCGCGCCGCTGGGCACCCTGCCGCTGTTCGTCAAGGCCGGTGCCGCCGTGCCGATGTGGCCCGGCATCAGGTCGTACCGGGACCGTACGGCCGACTCCCCGGTGGCCTGGGACGTCTACCCGCAGGGCACCTCGTCCTTCACCCTCTACGAGGACGACGGCGTGACCCGGCAGAGCCGCGCGGGGAAGTACGCGCGGCAGAAGGTCACGGTCACCGCGCCGAAGTCCGGCGCGGGCGAGGTGACGGTGGACGTCGGCGCGAGCGTCGGCGACTTCCGGGGCAAGCAGACCGCCCGGCCGTACGCGTTCACCCTGCACACCGGTGACGCGCCCGGCGCGGTGCTGCTCGACAGCAAGGTGCTGCCCCGGCTGGGCACCGAGGCCGCCTTCGACAAGGCGACGCAGGGCTGGTGGTACGACCCCGCCGACCGCGGGGGAGTGGTCCGGGTGAAGACCGCGACCCGGTCCACCGCACAGGCGTTCCGGCTGCGGCTGGCGGGCTCCAGCGCGCTCGGCGGACGTGTGCCGGGCTCGGCCGCGGTGGTCTCCGCGCCCGCGGGCCAGGAGACCGGCGCCGGGGTCGCCTCCGACGTCGCCGTGGACCTGACCGCGGGCAAGCTGCCGGTGGTCGGCGCCAAGGTCTCGCTCCGGGCGCCGGACGGCTGGAAGGTGTCGGCGCCGCAGACCGTGCCCGTGCTGACCGCGGGGAACACCAAGCGGCTGCGCTTCTCGGTGACACCGCCCGCCGGGGTCACGGCCGGACAGGCCGTGCTCACCGCGCGGGCCGACTACCTGTCGTCGGCGCCCGGCCGGGTCGCCGTCCAGCCGTTCGCGGTCGCGGCGATGCCCGCGCCGCCGACGGCCGACACGTATGCCGGGGATCTGACCTGGCTGACCTCGACCAACGGCTGGGGGCCGCCGGAACGCGACCGCAGCAACGGCGAGTCGGGCGCGGCCGACGGGCACACGCTGACCCTGGACGGGATTACGTACGCCAAGGGCATCGGGGCGCACGCGGCCTCCGACGTCGAGGTGTACCTCGGCGGCCGGTGCTCGGTGTTCACCTCGGACGTGGGCATCGACGACGAGATCGGCGGCTACGGCTCGGTGACCTTCTCCGTCGTCGCGGACGGCGTCACGCTGTGGACCTCGCCCGTGCTCACCGGGGCGTCGGCCACCGTGCCGGTGTCGGTACCGGTGACCGGGGCCCGGCACGTCCATCTGAAGATCACCCCGGCGGCGACGTCGCTCAGCGGTGACCACGGGGACTGGGCGGGGGCGCGGTTCCACTGCGCGTGACCGGTTGAGGGTGAGGGGTGCGCGCGGCGCGCCCCCCTCACCCCCGTCCGTCGCGCGGTCTACTCCTCGCGGCCGTCCCCGTCGCCGTCCCCGTCCCCGTTTGGGGCGTCCAGGTCGCCTTCCCCGTCCTTGGCGGCCTCGGTCTCCGTGTCGGCGTCGGGGGCGGCCTTGCGGTCGGCCTTCTTGTCGGCCTCGGCCTCGGCTGCGGCGTCCTTGTCGGCGCCGTCGTCCGTATCGGTGTCCGTGCCCGCGCCCGCGCCGCTGTCCGGGTCCAGCCGCGGCGACTGCGCACGGTCCCGGAACTGCGGCACCCCGCCGTCACCCTCGCTCGCGTACTCCCCGGCCTGCGGGTCGCGGCGGCGCAGATAGCGCTCGAACTCCTTGGCGATGGCCTCACCCGACGCCTCGGGCAGCTCCGCGGTGTCCCGCGCCTCCTCCAGCGTCTGGACGTACTCCGCGACCTCGCTGTCCTCGGCGGCGAGCTGGTCCACGCCGACCTGCCAGGCGCGCGCGTCCTCGGGCAGCTCGCCCTGCGGGATGCGCAGGTCGAGCAGGTCCTCGAGGCGGTTGAGCAGCGCCAGGGTGGCCTTGGGGTTGGGCGGCTGCGACACATAGTGCGGCACCGCCGCCCACAGGCTCACCGCGGGGATGCCCGCGTGCGTGCACGCCTCCTGGAGGATGCCGACGATGCCGGTCGGCCCCTCGTAGCGCGACTCCTCCAGATTGAGCGTCGTCGCCAGGTCGGGGTCCGAGGTCACCCCGGTGACCGGGACCGGCCGGGTGTGCGGGGTGTCGCCGAGCAGCGCGCCCAGCACCACGACCATCTCGACGCCCAGCTCGTGGGCGAAGCCCAGGATCTCGTTGCAGAACGAGCGCCAGCGCATGCTGGGCTCGATCCCGCGGACCAGCACCAGGTCGCGGGGCTTGGGCGTCGTGATCCTGACGACCGAGAGCCGGGTCGTGGGCCATACGACCCGCCGTACCCCGGCGTCCATCCAGACCGTGGGGCGGTTCACCTGGAAGTCGTAGTAGTCCTCGGCGTCGAGCGCCGCGAAGACCTCGCCCTTGAACTCCCGGTCCATGTGCCCGACCGCGGTCGAGGCGGCGTCCCCGGCGTCGTTCCAGCCCTCGAACGCGGCCACCATGACCGGGTCGATCAGCTCGGGTACCCCCTCGAGCTCGATCACCCAGCGCCTCCTTCCGACCGGAGGGGAGCGGTGCCGTCCCCGTACCGGCTGCTGTTCCTGCACGTGCGGCACCAGCCTACGGCGTACCGAGGCCGGTGCCGTGGTTCTCGTAGCTGGATGATCCCCAGCGCGGCCCCCGATGAGTCACCGGCAGCGCCACCAGGTGAGACATCCGATCTGTTGCCCACAAAGTTTGGCCTCGCCCCTGGACTTCCGGCCCCGCGCGCCGCTATACATCGGATCATCAAGAAAAGATCCGATGTCTCACGACGGGGGTGTGCATGAGTCCGACCATTACCGAGGTCGACGTGTACGACATCCGCTTTCCGACCTCGGAGCAGCTCGACGGCTCGGACGCCATGAATCCCGACCCCGACTACTCCGCCGCCTACGTCATGCTCCGTACGGACTCGCCCGGCGGCCTGGCGGGCTACGGTCTCTGCTTCACGATCGGGCGCGGCAACGACGTCGTCGCCGCGGCGATCAGGACACTGCGACCCTACGTGGTCGGCCGCTCGGTGGACAGTGTCACGGGTGATCTTGGCGGCTTCTACCGGCTGCTCACCCACGACTCCCAACTGCGCTGGCTCGGCCCGGAGAAGGGCGTGATGCACATGGCCGCCGGGGCGGTGGTCAACGCCGCCTGGGACCTGGCCGCCCGCCGGGCCGGACTGCCGGTCTGGGAACTGCTGGCCGGGATGAGCCCGGAACAGCTCGTGGACATGGTCGACTTCCGCTACCTCAGCGACGCCATGACCCGCGACGAGGCGCTGGAGATCCTCCGCCGCGCCGAGCCGGGCCGCGCCGAGCGCGCCGCGGAACTGCGCCGTCGCGGCTACCCCGCCTACACCACGGAACCCGGCTGGATCGGCTACTCCGACGACAAGTTGACCCGGCTGTCGAAGGAGGCCGTCGCCGCGGGCTTCCAGCAGATCAAGCTCAAGGTCGGCGGCGACCTGGACGACGACCTGCGCCGGATGCGGCTGGCCCGCGACGCGGTCGGCCCCGACATCAGGATCGCGGTCGACGCCAACCAGCGCTGGGACGTCTCCGACGCCGTGGACTGGATGCGGGCGCTGGCGCCCTTCGACCCGTACTGGATCGAGGAGCCGACCAGCCCCGACGACGTCCTCGCGCACGCCGCGATCCGCGCGGGCCAGCCGGTGCCGGTCGCGACCGGCGAACACGTCGCCAATCGCGTGGTGTTCAAGCAGCTCCTCCAGGCCGGCGCTGTGGACTTCGTCCAGATCGACGCGGCCCGCGTCGCCGGGGTCAACGAGAACATCGCGATCCTGCTGCTCGCCGCCAAATTCGGCGTCCCGGTCTGCCCGCACGCCGGCGGCGTGGGCCTGTGCGAACTCGTCCAGCACCTGTCGATGTTCGACTACGTCGCCGTCTCCGGCACCTGGGACAACCGGGTGATCGAGTACGTCCCGCACCTGCACGAACACTTCACCGATCCCGTGGTGATGGACCACGGCCGATACCGCGCCCCTGCCGCGCCCGGCTTCTCCGCCCGTATGGTCCCGGAGTCGCTCGCCGACTACCGCTACCCGGACGGCCCGGTGTGGCAGGCGCGACAGGCCCGACAGGAGCTGACCCGATGAGCACCAGCGCCGATCCGACGCACGCCGCCTCCGCCGCCCAGGACCTCGCGGGCCTCACCGCCCTCGTCACCGGCGGCGCCTCCGGGATCGGCGCCGCCACCGCGGCGCTGCTGACCGCCCGCGGCGCGCGCGTCGCCGTACTCGACCGCGACACCGCGGGCGCGCCGAGCGGCACCGTCCCCGTCACCGCCGACGTCACCTCGGACGAGGACGTACGGGCCGCGGTCGGCGCGGCCGTCGCCGAACTCGGCAGCCTGCACATCGTGGTGAGCAACGCCGGGATCGGCGCCATCGGCACCGTCGAGGACAACCCGGACGACGAGTGGCAGCGCGTGCTGGACATCAACGTCCTGGGCATGATGCGGACCGCCCGCGCCGCCCTGCCGCACCTGCGCGAGGCCGCCGCCGCCCGGCCGGGCAGCGCCTCCATCACCCACACCTGCTCGATCGCCGCGACCGCGGGACTGCCGCAGCGGGCGCTGTACAGCGCGAGCAAGGGCGCGGTGCTCGCCCTCACCCTGGCGATGGCCGCCGACCACGTACGCGAGGGCGTACGGGTCAACTGCGTGAACCCCGGAACCGCCGACACCCCCTGGATCGGCCGCCTCCTCGACCAGGCCGAGGACCCGGCCGCCGAGCGCGCGGCACTCGACGCACGCCAGCCCCTGGGACGGCTGGTGTCCGCCGACGAGGTCGCCGCGGCCATCGTCTACCTGGCGAGTCCCGCCGCGGCGAGCGTGACCGGAACCGCGCTCGCCGTCGACGGCGGAATGCAGGGACTGCGCCTGCGCCCCGCCGGAAGCTGAGCCGCCACCCCGGCTTCCGCGCACGGCAGTTGTCCCCAAGTACGTCAGCTCCTCCGCACCTCAGCTCCTCCGCACCTCAGGCACCGCCCCCGCACCACATCCTCCGCAGAGCCGACACACAATTCGAAGGGCAGGGCTCGACGATGAGACTGCGCAGAACGACCGTGGCCGCCTGTGCCGCACTGCTCGCGGTCACCGCGCTCGCCGGTTGCAACCGGGGAAGCGACAGCAAGGCGGGCAGCTCCGGCAAGGTCGGCATCGACCTGCCGCGCTCCGACAGCGACTTCTGGAACTCGTACAACAGCTACATAGAAAAGGGCGTCAAGGCCGGTGACGTCTCGGCCCTGCCCCGCACCAACTCGCAGAACGACATCGGCAAGCTCGTCGCGAACGTGCAGAGCTTCGCCAACGAGGGCGCCAAGGCGCTCGTGATGGCCCCGCAGGACACCGGCGCCATCGCCTCCACCCTGGAGCAGATGGCCAAGAAGAAGATCCCGGTGATCAGCGTCGACACCCGCCCCGACAAGGGCCCGGTGTACATGGTCGTCCGCGCGGACAACAAGGCGTACGGCACGAAGGCGTGCGAGTACCTGGGCGAACAGCTCAAGGGCAAGGGCAAGATCGCGGAGTTCGAGGGCGACCTGTCCTCGATCAACGGCCGCGACCGCTCGGAGGCGTTCGCCGCCTGCATGAAGAGCAAATTCCCGAACATCAAGGTGATCCCGCTGGTCACCAACTGGGACGGCGCCACCGCCTCGGCCAAGCTGCAGACCACGCTGGCCGCCGACCCGGACCTGAACGGCATCTACATGCAGGCCGGCGGGGTCTTCCTCCAGCCGACCCTCGCGCTGCTCCAGCAGAAGAACCTGCTCAAGCCGCCGGGCACGCCGGGACACATCACGATCATCTCCAACGACGGCATCCCCGAGGAGTTCAAGGCCATCAAGGCCGGGCAGATCGACGCCACCATCTCCCAGCCCGCCGACCTGTACGCGAAGTACGCGCTGTACTACGCCAAGGAGGCACTGGCCGGGAAGACCTTCCAGCCGGGCCCGACCGACCACGACTCCACGATCATCAAGATCCCCAACGGTCTCGAGGACCAGCTCCCCGCCCCGCTGGTCACCAAGGACAACGTGGACGACGCGAGCCTGTGGGCCAACCAGCTCGGGAAGAGCTGACCCATGGCCGAGGCCGTACCGCCCCCCGCGGTCCACGCGGAGGGCATCGTCAAACGGTTCGGGGCCACCGTGGCCCTGGACCGGGTGGGCATCACCGTCGCGGCCGGCGACTCGCACGCGCTCGTCGGCCGCAACGGGGCGGGCAAGTCCACCCTGGTCTCCGTGCTGACCGGGCTGCACGCCCCGGACGCCGGGCGGGTCTCCTTCCTCGGGAAGCCCGCCCCCGCGCCCGGCGACACCGCCGCCTGGCAGTCCAAAGTGGCCTGCGTCTACCAGAAGTCGATGGTCGTCCCCGATCTGACCGTCGCGGAGAATCTGTTCCTGAACAGATTCGGCCACGGCCGGATCCGCTGGTCCGCGCTGCGCGGCCGGGCCCGCGACCTGCTCGCCGAGTACGGGGTCGACGTCGACCCGACCGCGCGCGCCGGTGATCTCACCGTCGAGCAGGGGCAGTTCGTGGAGATCGCGCGGGCCCTGTCCTTCGGCGCGCGCTTCATCATCCTGGACGAGCCCACCGCGCAGCTCGACGCGGCGGGCATCGAGCGGCTCTTCACCAAGCTGCGCGGCCTCCAACAGCAGGGCGTGGCCTTCCTGTTCATCTCGCACCACCTCCAGGAGGTCTACGACCTGTGCAGCACCGTCACGGTCTACCGTGACGCCCGCCATGTCGTGACCGCGCCCGTCGCCGAGTTGAGCAAGGCGGAACTGGTCGAGGCGATGACCGGTGAGGCGGCGCAGGCCGAACTGGCCTGGCACGCACGGGGGTCGGCCGACGAGTCGGCGTCCAAGGCGCTGTCCACCTCGCTGTCGGTGCCGGTCTCCAAGGGCGCCGCGGACACCGGGGACGCCGTCCTGCGCGCCGAAGGGCTCGTGCTCGACGGCGCCTTCGACAGCATCGACTTCGCCGTACGCCCCGGCGAGGTGCTGGGCCTGGCCGGGGCCACCGCCAGCGGCAACACCGCGCTCGGCGAGACCCTGGTCGGGCTGCGCAAGGCCACCGGCGGCCGGACCCTGGTCGCGGGCAAGGCCGTACGCCCCGGCAGCGTCCCGCACGCGCTCGGCGCCGGGATCGGCTACGTACCCGAGGACCGGCACCGGCAGGGCCTGGTGCTCGGCCGCAGCGTCGCGGAGAACGCCACCCTCACCGTGACCGACCAACTCGGCCCGTACGGCACGGTCCTGCCGTCCAGGACCAGGGAATTCGCACAGCGCATGATCAGCTCGCTGGACATCAAGACCTCGGGACCGGCCCAGCCGGTGGCCGACCTGTCCGGCGGCAACCAGCAGAAGGTCGTCATCGCCCGCGCCCTGGCCCGCGACCCGCGCGTGCTGGTGGCCGTCCGGCCCACCGCGGGCGTGGACGTGAAGTCCAAGGACGCGCTGCTCGGCGTGGTCAGAGGCGTCGCGGACCGCGGCGACGCCGCCGTGATCGTCTCCGACGAACTGGACGACCTGCGGGTCTGCGACCGGGTGATCGCGCTCTTCCACGGGCGGGTGATCGCCGAGTTCGGCAGCGGATGGAGCGACCGGGACCTGGTCTCGGCCATGGAAGGGCTGCCCTCGGGCGGCGACGAGGGAGCCGAGGAATGAGTGACACCAGTCAGTTGACCGCCGATGTGGCGGTACCGGACAAGACCCGGCGGCCGGCGCCGCGTATCCAGCTCACCCGCTACCGGGACCTGTCCCTGCTGCCGGTGATCCTGCTGCTGGGCGTCATCGGCTTCATCGTGTCGCCCACCTTCCTGACCTCCGACAACCTCCTCGGCGTCCTCCAACAGTGCAGCGAGCTGAGCCTGTTGGTGCTCGGCGAGGCGATGATCCTGATCTCCGGCCGGATGGACCTGTCGCTGGAGTCCACCATCGGCGTGGCCCCCGTGATCGCCATGTGGCTGGTGATGCCGAGCACCGGCTCCGCCACCTACCACGGCATCGGGCTGCTGCCCGGCTGGTCCTCGATCCCGCTCTGCCTGCTGGTGGGCGTGCTCATCGGCGGCTTCAACGGATTCCTGATCCTGAAACTGCGGGTCAACGGCTTCATCGCCACCCTCGGCATGCTGACCATGCTCCGCGGCCTCCAGGACGGCATATCCCAGGGCAAGTCCATCGTCGAGGTGCCCGCGTCCTTCTCCTACCTCGGCGGCGCGTCCTGGCTCGGCGCCCCGGCCGCGGTCTGGATCTGCCTGGTGCTCTTCGTCCTCGGCGGCCTGGCGCTCGGCTATCTGCGGCACGGCCGGGCGCTCTACGCGATCGGCGGGAACAAGGAGGCGGCCCGCGCGGCCGGTATCCGGGTCGATCTCATCACCTGGGTCGTCCTCGCCGTCGCGGGCCTGCTCGCCGCCTTCGCCGGTGTGCTCTACGTCGGCCACTACGGCGCGATCTCCTCGACCCAGGGCAACGGCTGGATCTTCCAGGTCTTCGCCGCCACCGTGATCGGCGGCGTCAGCCTCAACGGCGGCAAGGGCACCCTCTTCGGCGCCCTGACCGGTGTCGTCGCGCTCCAACTCGTCGTGAACGTCACGACGCTGGGCGGTGTGCCGCCGCTGTGGGACAAGTTCCTCTACGGTGCGATCATCATCGTCGCGCTGATCATCTCCCGCTTCGCGAGCGGCGAGAAGCAGGACTGACCGGATACCCGAGGGAGAGAACGTCACCATGCCCGTACCGGTACTGCCCCGGCTCGGCCTCGGCTGCGCGCCGCTGGGCAACCTCTACCGCGCCGTCACCGAGGAGGAGGCCGAGGCCACCGTGGCCGCCGCCTTCGAGACGGGGGCCGCGGGGCCCGTGTACCTCGACACGGCGCCGCACTACGGTCTCGGCCGGTCCGAGGAACGGCTCGGCCGGGCGCTGGCCGGACGGGACCGCTCCACGTACGTGCTCTCCACCAAGGTCGGCCGCAGGCTGCGCGACCTGCGGCCGGGCGAGGCCCCGGACGGCCAGGGCTTCACCGACTCCCCGGCCCGCGCGCGGGAGTGGGACTACACCGCCGACGGCATCCGCGCCACGCTGGAGGGTTCCCTGGAACGGCTCGGCGTGGACGCCGTCGACATCGTCTATCTGCACGACCCCGAGGACCACCTGCCGGAGATCTACGACACCGGCTTCGCCGCCCTGGCCGACCTGCGCGACCAGGGCGTGGTCAAGGCCATCGGCTTCGGCATGAACTACAGCGACATCCTCGCCCGCCTCGTCGCGGACCTCGATGTCGACGTCGTGCTGTGCGCCGGCCGCTGGACGCTGCTGGAACGCACCGCGCTGGACGACCTGCTGCCGGCCTGCGAACGGCGCGGTACGAAGGTCGTCGTGGGCGGCGTCTACAACTCGGGCCTGCTGGCCGACCCGCGACCCGGCGCACACTACAACTACGTCGAAGCGCCACCGGAGATCCTGGCCCGCGCGCAGCACATCGCCGCCGTCTGCGCCGAGTTCCACGTCCCGCTGCGCGCCGCCGCACTGCGCTACCCCTTCGCGCACCCCTCGGTGGTCTCGGCCGTGGTGGGCGCCGCCAACGCCGCCGAGGTGCGCGACAACGCGGAGCTGTTCTCGTACGACATCCCGGACGCGCTCTGGCACGCTCTGGTCGCCCGCGGGCTGCTGGACAAGGACGCGCCGCTGCCGCTCAGGGCTCCCGCCGAGGGGGCCTGACCCGATGCGGATCGACGCCCACCACCATCTGTGGGACCTCGAAAGGCGCCCCCAGCCGTGGCTGACCGGGGCTGAACTCGACCCCATCGCCCGGACGTTCCGCCTCGCGGAACTCCTTCCGCTGCTGGACGCGCACGGGATCGACGCCACCGTGCTCGTCCAGTCCAGCTCCTCGCTCGACGAGACCCGCGAACTCCTCGCCCTCGCCCGCGACTCCGGCGGCCGGGTCGCCGGGGTCGTTGGCTGGGCCGACCTCACCTCGCCCGAACTCCCCGGCACCCTGGGTGCGTTGGCCGCCCTCGGACCCCTGGTCGGCATACGGCACCAGGTCCAGGACGAGGCCGACCCCGGATGGCTGGCGCGCGCCGACGTCAGGTCCGGCCTCGCCGCCGTCGGCGCCGCGGGGCTCGTCTACGACCTGCTCGTGACCGTCGACCAGCTCCCCGCCGCCATCGACACGGTGCGGGCGCTGCCCGAGGTGCGGTTCGTCCTCGACCACGGCGCCAAGCCGCCGGTCGGCGGCGGAGGCTGGGAGCCGTGGGCCGCCTCCATGACCGAGCTGTCGGCGCTGCCGAACGTCTCGTGCAAGCTCTCCGGGCTCGTCACGGAGGCCGACTGGCACCGGTGGTGCGTCGCCGACGTGCTGCCCTACGCCCGCCGTCTCCTGGCCGCCTTCGGGCCCGACCGGCTCCTCTTCGGCTCCGACTGGCCCGTGTGCACCCTCGCCGCCGATTACTCCTCCGTCGTCGCCCTCGCCGAGGCCGCCCTCTCCCCTCTCACCCCCGCCGCCCGCGACGCCGTCCTCGGCCGCAACGCCGTTCGGCTCTACGCCCTGAACCTGCCCCCGTCGGGCCCCTGAGCCAGTGCAGCGCCTGTTCCCGGGGGCGCGGCCCCGGACGGGTCGTTCGCCGGGGCGGCAGGCCGAGTTCTCGGGGCGGAGAGCGAGGCCCCGCGGAGGGCGAACGCACAGGGCTCGCGCCCTCCCCACCCCGCCCGGAGGGTTAAAGCGTTGAGCGAAGCCACTGCTCCACGCTGGCGACATGCACCGTCGCCCACGAACGGGCAGCCTCGGCGTCGCGGTCGCGCAGGGCGGTGAGAATGGCCCGGTGCTCGTGCAGCGTGCGGCTGACGGCGTCGACCTGGGTGATGCCGCGCCAGACGCGCGCGCGGGTGGTGGGTCCTGACAGGCCGTCGAGCAGCGAGCAGAGCACGGAGTTGCCCGAGCCCTGGACGATGCCGCGGTGGAACTCCAGGTCGGAGGCGACCAGTTCCTCGACGGACGGCTGCGGGCCGAGCGCGTCCAGCTTGCCTTCGAGGGCGTCCAGCTCCTCGACGGAGATGCGGACGGCGGCCATCGCGGTGGCGGCGGGTTCCAGGATGCGGCGGACCGCGAGGAATTCGAGCACGGTGTCGTCGCGGTGGAAGTCCACGACGAAGCTGAGGGCTTCGAGCAGGAGCTGCGGGTCGAGGCTGGTGACGTAGGTGCCGTCGCCCTGGCGGACGTCGAGGATGCGGATCAGGGAGAGGGCGCGGACGGCCTCACGCAGGGAGTTGCGGGACAGCCCCAGCTCGGCCGCGAGTTCGCTCTCCTTGGGGAGCCGGTCGCCCGGACGCAGCGCCCCGGAGACGATCATCTCCTTGATCCTCTCGATGGCCTCGTCGGTGACCGCCATCAGCGCCTCCCCTGTCCAGGTCCCGCCGCCGCCAGACCTCCGATGTATGAGGCCCCATTATGGGCCCGGCGCGCCGGAACGCCTAACAACGGCCGGAACCGGGCACAGCCGCCCCCGTACCGGCCGAACCGCCCCCCCGTACGGGCTCAGCGGCTCGCGTACCGGCTCGGCGGCGCGCCGACCGCCGCGGTGAAGTCACGGGTCAGGTGCGCCTGGTCGGCATAGCCCAGGTCGGCGGCGAGCGCGGCCCAGTCGATGTCGGCGCCGCCGTCCGCGCGGGCCGCGGCCTCGTGCAGCCGGGCCCGGCGCAGCACCCACTTGGGGCTCGCCCCCACGTACTCGGCGAAGAGCCGCTGGAGCCGCCGTACGGGCAGGCCCAGCTCGCGGGCCAGCTCGTCCACCCGGAAGAGCTGCGGGCCGGCGGTGATCCTCCCGCGCTCATCGGCCGGGGGGACACCCCTCTCGATTCTCTCGACCAGGTCCGCCACCTCGGCCACCACCGGGTCCTGCCGGGTGCCGGGCAGCAGCTCCAGCAGATACTCCTCGGCCAGCGCCGTCATCGCCGCCAGGTCGTCCAGTGCCAGGATCTCCCGGCTCAGCGCCTCGACGGCCCCGGCCGGGCCGCCCAGCAGACCGGCCGCGGGCACCGCGCGGTCGGCCAGCTCCGCCACCGGCCCGTCGATGAACGGCCGGAAGGCGCCCGGCCGGAATTTCACCCCGAACACCTGGTCGCGCCCGTGCAGCACACGGCTGAACACCCCCCGCTGCACCCCGTACACCAGTGGCTCAGGGGCCTCGAAGACCAGATGGACATTGGGGTGGGCGAGCACCTTCTGCTCGTGGTCCGGCCGCCCCCGCAGGTCCCAGCGCGGATTCCAGTAGAAGTCGACCAGAGCCGCCAGCGCGGGCCGCGGCTGCTGCCGCCGTACTTCGACGCGCCCGCCCGTCGCCTCCGGCCTCAGCACCCCGCGCCCCAGCCCGTGCCCGCTCATGCCCGTCACTGTAAACGCGGCCACTGACAACGGCGCGGGCACGCGGGAGCACGCGGGAGCACCGGCAACGGCGCGGCCGCGCGACACGGGCCGGGTGTCGCGTTTCTTCAAGACCGCCGTCCCCGGTCGCGCCTAGCGTCGAGGGCATGAACTTCCACGCACAGATCGCCGACAGTGCCGCGGAGGCCGCCCGAGTCGCCGCCGGGATCACCGACGACCAGCTCACCGGCCCCACGCCCTGTCCCGACTACGACACCCGCACCCTGATCAACCACTGGGTCGCGTACACCGGCCTCGGCATGGAGCTGCGCGCCCGCAAGGAGCCGCACCCCGCCGACCTCGGCGAGCGCGACTTCACCGCGGAGCCCGGCTGGGCCGCCGCCTACGCGCGGCAGCTCGACCGGGCCGCGGACGCCTGGGCCGACCCGGCCGCCTGGGAGGGCGAGCTGGACATGGGCGGCATGGCGATGCCCGCGAAGGACATCGCCGGAATGCTCTTCATGGAGCTGCTGCTGCACGGCTGGGACGTCGCCAAGGCCACCGGGCAGGAGTTCAGGGCCGACGAGAAGTCCGGCGCCCTGCTGCTGGCCGTCGTGCGCGAGCAGGCCGAGATGTTCCGGCAGTACAAGGGCTTCGCGGAACCGGTCGCACCGCCCGCCGGTGCCACCGACTTCGAAACCGCTGTCGCCCTGTCCGGCCGCGACCCATACTGGGCGGCATGATCCAGCACGACCTCATCGCCCGGGTACGGGACATGTGCCGCGCCGACGAACGCCTCGGCGCGGCACTGATGTACGGCTCCTTCGCCGCGGGGGAGGGCGACGCCCACAGCGACGTCGAATTCTGGCTCTTCTTCGACCCGGAGCGGCGCGCGGAAGTGGAACCCGAGCAGTGGTGCCGGGAGATCGCCCCGGCCAATCTGGTGCTGCTCAACGAATTCGGCAGCCATGTCGTGCTCTTCCCGGGCCCGGTGCGCGGCGAATTCCACTTCGCGACCACCGACGACATCCCGACGGTCGCCACCTGGCCCGCGCGCGGCGCCGCCGTCGAGCGGATGGTGGTCGTCGACCGCGAAGGGCTGCTGACGCCCGTGCTCGAAGCGGTGCCCGAGCACCCCGTGCTCCCCGCGGCGCCCGACGAGATCGCCGACCTGTGCGGCCGGTTCGCCAACTGGCTGGTGCTCGCGCTGCACGTCACCGCGCGCGGCGAGCACCTGCGCGCGCGGGACGCGCTCTGGCACGCGGCCCGCCATGTGCTGTGGATGGCCCGGCTCGCCGAGGACAGCACCGCGCACTGGCTGACGCCGTCGCGCGCCGCGGAGGCCGAGCTGCCCGCCCGTACGATCGCGGCCGTGGCAGAGGCCAACCCCGTGAGCCTCTGGCACGAGGGCCGCGACCGCTGGCTGACCCTGCTGCCCAGGACCGGCCGCCCCGCCCCGACCGCCCTGTTCGCCGAACTCGACCGCCTGACCGCCGAGACGGCCCAGCCCGCCGGGACGGCCGAGGCCGCCGCGACGGAACCGCCCGCAGGGACGGCGGCCCCCACTTCCTAGTCCCGGCGAAGCACCCGCTCGACCCCTTCCCGCACCTCCGGCGTGTCGAGACCGCGGATGGTCAGCGTCGTCCGCCGCCGCAGCACGTCGTCCGCGTCCTGCGCCCACTCGTGGTCGCGGGCGTAGACGACCTGGGCCCAGATCTCCGGGGCGTCCGGGTGCACGCGCCGGGCCAGCTCCGGGTCCTCGTTGGCCAGCCGCGCGATGTCGAAGGCCAGCGAGCCGTAGTGGGTGGCCAGGTGCCTGGCGGTGTCGGCCGCCATGCGCGGTCCCGGCGCGTCGCCGTCGATCAGCAGCCGGTGGGCGACCGCGTCGGGGCTGGCGAAACCGGGCAGCGGGGCCCGGCGCGGCAGCGACGACATCGGCTCCATGTCGTCGGACAGCGGATGCCCGGGCAGCTCGGCCAGCTTGGTCATCACCGTGCGGCCGATGTGCCGGAAGGTGGTCCACTTGCCGCCCGCCACCGACAGCATCCCGCCGGTCCCCTCGGTGACGACCGTCTCCCGCTTGGCCTTCGAGGTGTCGCCGGGACCGCCGGGCAGCACCCGCAGACCCGCGAAGGAGTACGTGATCAGGTCGCGGGAGAGCTGCTGGTCGCGGACGGAGAAGGCCGCCTCGTCCAGGATCTGCGCGATGTCGGCCTCGGTGACCCGCACATCGGCAGGATCGCCCTCGTACACCTCGTCCGTGGTGCCGAGCAGCAGCATGTCCTCCCAGGGCAGGGCGAAGGTGATGCGGTACTTGTCGATCGGGGTGGCCAGCGCCGCCCGCCACGGCGAGTGCCGCTTGAGCACCAGGTGCGCGCCCTTAGACAGCCGGATCGACGGCGCCGCGGCCGGGTCCTCCATCCGCCGCAGGTGGTCCACCCACGGCCCGGTGGCGTTGAGCACCAGCCGCGCGTCGACCCCGAATTCGGTGCCGTCCACGCGGTCGCGCAGATCGGCGCCCGTGACCCGGCCCCGCGTGAAGCGCAGCCCGGTGACCTCGGCGTGGTTGAGCACGGTCGCGCCCGCGTCTACCGCGGCCCGTACCGTCATCAGCGCCATCCGGGCGTCGTTCATCTGCCCGTCCTCGTAGACGGCGACCGCGCGCAGATTGTCGGTCCGCAGCTCGGGCACGTCCCGCGCGGCCTTGGCCGGGCTGATCACATGGCCGACGCCGTCGCGGAAGGCGGACAGCGCCGAGTACGCGAAGACGCCCGCGCCGAGCTTGGCCGCGCCGTGCGGGCCGCCCTTGTAGACCGGCAGATAGAAGGTGAGGGGGTTGGCCAGGTGCGGCGCGATGTCACGGGAGACCGCGCGCCGCTCCAGGTGGTTCTCCGCCACCAGCTTCACCGCGCCGGTCTGGAGGTAGCGCAGGCCGCCGTGGAGCAGCTTGGAGGAGGCGGAGGAGGTGGCCCCGGCGAAGTCACCGGCGTCCACCATGGCCACCCGCAGCCCCGACTGCGCGGCGTGCCAGGCGGTGGTGATGCCGAGGATGCCACCGCCGATCACCAGCAGGTCGTACGTGGCACGGCCGAGCAGATCCCGGGTCTCGGCCCTGCCGGGGTTGGCGCCTGCGGTCGGATGCGAACCCAGGGCGGGAACGCGCTGCGAGGTGGTCATGGGGTGAATCAGTGCTCCTCTGCGGTGCTCTCTTCGAGCCAGCCCATCGTGGCCTGCACGGCCTTGAGCCAGCTCTTGTACTCGCGGTCCCGTTGGGCCGCGTCCATGCGCGGGGTCCACTCGGCGGCGCGCCGCCAGTTGGCCCGCAGTGCCTCGGTGTCGGGCCAGAAGCCGACCGCGAGACCGGCCGCGTAGGCCGCGCCCAGGCAGGTGGTCTCGGCGACCATCGGGCGCACCACGGGCGCGTCCAGGAAGTCGGCCAGGGTCTGCATGAGCAGGTTGTTGGAGGTCATGCCGCCGTCGACCTTGAGGGCGGCCAGTTCGACGCCGGAGTCCTTGGTCATGGCGTCGGCGATCTCCCGCGTCTGCCAGGCCGTCGCCTCCAGCACGGCGCGCGCGATGTGCGCCTTGGTGACGTAACGGGTCAGCCCGGCGATCACCCCGCGCGCGTCGTCGCGCCAGTAGGGGGCGAACAGGCCGGAGAAGGCCGGTACGAAGTATGCGCCGCCGTTGTCCTCGACGGACGAGGCCAGCGTCTCGATCTCGGCGGCGGTGCTGATCAGCCCCATCTGGTCGCGCATCCACTGCACCAGCGCGCCGGTGACGGCGATCGAGCCCTCCAGCGCGTAGACCGGAGCGTCGTCGCCGATCCGGTAGCCGACGGTGGTGATCAGGCCGTTGTAGGAGTTGACCGGGGTCTCACCGGTGTTCATCAGCATGAAGGTGCCGGTGCCGTAGGTGGACTTGGCCTCGCCCTCGGCGAAGCAGGTCTGCCCGAACAGCGCCGCCTGCTGGTCGCCGAGCGCGGAGGCCACCGGCACGCCGTCCAGCACGCCGCCGACCGTGTTGCCGTACACCTCGGCGGAGGAACGGATCTCCGGCAGTACGGCGGCGGGTACGCCGATCGATTCCAGGATCTTGTGGTCCCAGTCCAGGGTGCGCAGGTTCATCAGCAGGGTGCGGGAGGCGTTGGTGACGTCGGTGACGTGCCGGCCGCCGTCGACACCGCCGGTGAGGTTCCAGATCACCCAGGAGTCCATGGTGCCGAAGAGGATCTCGCCGCGCTCGGCGCGCTCGCGCAGGCCCTCGACGTTGTCCAGCAGCCAGCGGATCTTGGGTCCGGCGAAGTACGAGGCGAGCGGCAGGCCGGTCTCGCGGCGGAAGCGGTCCTGGCCGACGTTGCGGCCCAGTTCGCGGCAGAGCACGTCGGTGCGGGTGTCCTGCCAGACCAGCGCGTTGTGCACCGGCTCACCGGTGTTCTTGTCCCACAGCAGGGTGGTCTCGCGCTGGTTGGTGATGCCGATCGCCTTGACGTCGGCGGCGCTGAAGCCCTCGTTGTCCTGGGCGGCCTTGGCGATGGCGCCCTCGACCACCTCCTGGACATTGGTCCAGATCTCGGCGGCGTCGTGCTCCACCCAGCCCGGCTTGGGGAAGATCTGCTCGTGTTCCTTCTGGTCGACGGCGACGATCCGGCCGTCCCGGTCGAAGACGATGCAGCGGCTCGACGTGGTGCCCTGGTCGATCGCGGCGATGAACGGGCCGGTGCCGTGCGAGTGGGTGCCGGCGGCGGCGGTGGTGTCGGTCACGTGGTGCTCCTCGGGATCTGCGCGGGGGAAGTGGCTGCGGGGGAGTGGGCGTGGCGGTCTCGCGGCGGCCCTACGTGAAGGCGAGCTTGTACAGGCCGCCGGCTATCGCGGCGCCGGCCAGCGGGCCCAGCACCGGGATCCACGCGTAGCTCCAGTCCGAGCCGCCCTTGTTGGGCAGCGGCAGAAGGCTGTGCACGATACGCGGGCCGAGGTCGCGGAACGGGTTGATCGCGTACCCGGTGGGGCCGCCGAGCGACAGGCCGATACCGACGACGAGGAGCGCGGTGAGCAGGATGCCGGTGCCGTTGAGCGCGAGTCCGGTCGTCATGCCCTGGGTGAGGATGAAGAGCACCAGGACGGCGGTGCCGATGACCTCGGTGAGGAGGTTCTGCACCGGGTTCCGTATCTCGGGTCCGGTGGAGAAGACGCCGAGCACGGGTCCCGCGGGCTGCCCCTTGCGGTCGGTCTCCGGGCCCTCGGGGGAGGTCGTGCCCGCGCCGACGATCTCGGGGTCGGTCAAGTGCGCCTGGAACTGGCCCAGGTAGGCCACCCACACCAGGAAGGCGCCGATCATCGCGCCGAGCAACTGCCCCATCAGGTAGAAGGGCACGGTGTGCCACACACCGGTCTTGATCGCCACGCCGAGGGTGACCGCCGGGTTGAGCTGGCCGCCCGAGTAGCCGTTGGCGATGTAGGCGCCGCCGAGCACCGCGAATCCCCAGCCGAAGGAGATGGCGACCCAGCCCGCTCCCCGGGCCTTCGACTTCTTGAGCGTGACGGCGGCGCAGACGCCGCCACCGAGCAGGATGAGCACGGCGGTGCCGAAGGTCTCGCCGATGAAGATATGGCCGTTGGACACAGCGACTCCTTTGTCCAAGTGTCTTTACGTCAGGGCACGGGCGACCCGAATCGCGTCCGGCGTTCGACAATGTCGACCGTACAGCGAATATTTTCTCTCCGGGAGCGGCAGGTCAAGAGGAGTGGACGGTGAACCGCGGAAGAAGGCCGCGCGGGCGCGTCGTCGGGGGCCGGATACGGGCGGGTCGGATCAGAAGCGGGCGGCGCCCAGATCGCGGGAGACGGCGCGGGCGCAGTCCCGTACCGCCGCCACCAGCCGGGCCTGGATGCCGCCCTCGTCGCAGACCCGTTCCACGGCGCCGGTGATGCCCACCGCGCCCACCGGCATCCGCCGCCGGTCGTAGACGGGCGCCGCGACCGAGGCCACGCCCTCCCATGTCTCCTCCAGGTCGGCGGCCCAGCCGCGCGCCCTGGTGAGGTCCAGCAGCGCCTCGAAGTCGGTGATGTCGGTGACGGTGCGCGCGGTGAGCGTCGCCCGCTCGTGCTCGGTCACCTCGTTGTGCGCCACCGGGTCGAAGGCGGACAGCACCTTGCCGAGCGCGGTGCTGTGCAGCGGGTGCATCGCGCCCACCTCCAGCGCCTGGCGGCTGTCGTCCGGCCGGAAGACGTGGTGCACGATCAGCACGCCGTCCTGGTGCAGCACCCCGAGATACGCCGCCTCGCCGCTGGACCTGGCCAGGTCGTCGGTCCACACCAGCGCGCGGGCCCGCAATTCGTGCACGTCCAGATAGCTGTTGCCCAGCCGCAGCAGCTCCGCGCCGAGCTGGTACTTGCCGGAGACCGGCTCCTGTTCGACGAAGCCCTCCTGCTGGAGGGTGCGCAGGATGCCGTGCGCGGTGCCCTTGGCCAGGCCGAGCGACGAGGCCACGTCGGTGAGTCCCAGTCGGCGCTCACCGCCGGCCAGCAGCCGCAAAATCGCCGCCGCGCGTTCCAGCGACTGGATGGGACCTGGCATCGGCGGCACTCCAAGCAGAGGGGGTGTCATGATCAGCGGTCGACAATGTCGACCGCCATCATCTCAGAGATGATTCTGGCACCACGGTCCGCCCATCGGAATGCCTTCGAGCCCGGACGGTGCGGCCCGCTAGGCTGGCCGGGTGCGCGTCCCGCCGCCCTCCGATCCGTCGGCCCCGACGGGGAACGCATAGCCGACAGCCGTCGCATCCCAGGGAGCACGTTCCATGGCCTCGCTTTCTCCGTCGTCCCCTACGTCTGGTACGTCCGGTTCCTCCCCATCGGGGACGAACGCGGCACCGACGCGTACGTCCCCGACCGCGTCGCCGATGGACGCACCCCGCGCCGCCGCCCTCCGCGAGGCGCTCGCCTCCCGCGTGGTCGTCGCCGACGGCGCCATGGGCACCATGCTCCAGGCGCAGGAGCCGACGCTCGACGACTTCCAGCAGCTCGAAGGCTGCAACGAGATCCTGAACATCACCCGCCCCGACATCGTGCGCTCGGTCCACGAGGCGTACTTCTCGGTCGGCGTGGACTGCGTCGAGACCAACACCTTCGGCGCCAACCACTCCGCGCTCGGCGAGTACGACATCCCCGAGCGGATCCACGAACTGTCGCAGGCCGGCGCCCGCCTGGCCCGCGAGGTCGCCGACGGCTTCGCCGCAGACGGCCGCCCGCGCTGGGTGCTCGGCTCGATGGGCCCCGGCACCAAGCTGCCGACGCTCGGCCACGCCCCGTACGGCGTACTGCGCGACGGCTACGAGGCCAACGCGGCGGGGCTGATCGCCGGCGGCGCCGACGCGCTGATCATCGAGACCACCCAGGACCTGCTCCAGACCAAGGCGGCCGTGATCGCGGCCCACCGCGCGATGGCGTCGGCCGGGGTGAGCCTGCCGCTGATCTGTTCGGTGACCGTGGAGACCACCGGCACCATGCTGCTCGGCTCGGAGATCGGCGCGGCGCTCACCGCGCTCGAACCCCTCGGCATCGACATGATCGGCCTCAACTGCGCGACCGGACCGGCCGAGATGAGCGAGCACCTGCGCTATCTCGCCCGGCACTCGCGTATCCCGCTGTCCGCCATGCCCAACGCGGGCCTGCCGGTGCTCACCAAGGACGGCGCGCACTACCCGCTCACGGCCTCAGAACTGGCCGACGCGCACGAGACGTTCGCCCGCGAGTGCGGCCTGTCCCTGGTCGGCGGCTGCTGCGGCACCACGCCCGAGCACCTGCGGCAGCTCGTGGAGCGGGTCGGCGGCCAGGACCTGCACCCGCGCAGGCCGCGCCCCGAGGCGGGCGCCGCCTCCCTCTACCAGACGGTCCCCTTCCGCCAGGACAGCTCGTACCTGGCGATCGGCGAGCGCACCAACGCCAACGGCTCCCGCAAGTTCCGCGACGCGATGCTGGAGGGCCGCTGGGAGGACTGCGTGGAGATGGCCCGCGACCAGATCCGCGAGGGCGCCCACCTGCTCGACCTGTGCGTGGACTACGTGGGCCGGGACGGCGTCGCCGACATGGCCGAGGTCGCCGGGCGCTTCGCCACCGCCTCCACCCTGCCGATCGTGCTCGACTCCACCGAGGTGGACGTTCTGCGGGCGGGACTGGAGAAGCTGGGCGGCCGGGCGGTGCTCAACTCCGTCAACTACGAGGACGGCGACGGCCCCGAGTCCCGGTTCGCCAAGGTGACCGCGCTCGCCCAGGAGCACGGCGCCGCGCTGATCGCGCTCACCATCGACGAGGAGGGCCAGGCCCGTACCGTCGAGAAGAAGGTCGGGATCGCCGAGCGGCTGATCGACGACCTGACCGGCAACTACGGCATCAACGAGTCGGACATCCTGATCGACTGTCTGACCTTCACCATCTGTACCGGCCAGGAGGAGTCCCGCAAGGACGGCGTCGCCACCGTCGAGGCGATCCGCGAGCTGAAGCGCCGCCACCCCGACGTGCAGACCACCCTCGGCCTGTCGAACATCTCCTTCGGCCTCAACCCGGCCGCGCGCGTGGTGCTCAACTCGGTCTTCCTCGACGAGTGCGTCAAGGCGGGCCTGGACTCGGCGATCGTGCACGCCTCCAAGATCCTGCCGATCGCCCGCATCCCCGAGGAGCAGCGCGAGGTCGCGCTCGACCTGATCCACGACCGGCGGCGCGAGGGCTACGACCCGCTGCAACGCCTGATGGAGCTGTTCGACGGCGTCGACAACAAGTCGCTGAAGGCCAGCCGCGCCGAGGAACTGCTGGCGCTGCCGCTGGACGAGCGGCT
This sequence comes from Streptomyces sp. NPDC008317, assembly GCF_042955955.1. NCBI lineage: Bacteria > Bacillati > Actinomycetota > Actinomycetes > Kitasatosporales > Streptomycetaceae > Streptomyces > Streptomyces sp. NPDC008317. Next base: position 560,098 of record NZ_JBIBFQ010000003.1, on the reverse strand, counting down.
CCAGCGCCGGATCATCGACGGCGAGAAGAACGGCCTGTCCGCCGACCTGGACGAGGCGCTGGCCGAGCGGCCCGCCCTGGACATCGTCAACGAGACGCTGCTCGCGGGCATGAAGGTGGTCGGCGAGCTGTTCGGCTCGGGCCAGATGCAGCTTCCGTTCGTGCTCCAGTCCGCCGAGGTGATGAAGACCGCGGTGGCGTATCTGGAGCCGCACATGGAGAAGTCGGACGACGAGGGCAAGGGCACCATCGTGCTGGCCACCGTGCGCGGCGACGTCCACGACATCGGCAAGAACCTGGTCGACATCATCTTGTCCAACAACGGCTACAACGTCGTCAACCTCGGCATCAAGCAGCCGGTCTCGGCGATCCTGGACGCCGCGCAGGAGCACCGCGCCGATGTGATCGGCATGTCTGGCCTGCTGGTGAAGTCCACGGTGATCATGAAGGAGAACCTGGAAGAGCTGAACCAGCGCGGCCTGTCCGCCGACTTCCCGGTGATCCTCGGCGGCGCCGCCCTGACCCGCGCCTATGTGGAGCAGGACCTGCACGAGATCTACGAGGGCGAGGTCCGCTACGCCCGCGACGCGTTCGAGGGCCTGCGGCTGATGGACGCGCTGATCGGCGTCAAGCGCGGCGTGCCGGGCGCGGCGCTGCCGGAGCTGAAGCAGCGCCGGGTGCCCAAGCGCGAACAGCCGGAGCCGGACGGACCGGACAAGGCGGTCAACCTCGGCCAGATCCGCTCCGACGTCGCGGTCGACAACCCCGTCCCCACCCCGCCGTTCTGGGGCAGCCGGGTCGTCAAGGGCATCCAGCTCGCCGACTACGCGTCCTGGCTGGACGAGGGCGCCCTGTTCAAGGGCCAGTGGGGCCTGAAGCAGGCCCGCTCGACCGGTCCGACGTACGAGGAGCTGGTGGAGTCCGAGGGCCGGCCCCGGCTGCGCGGGCTGCTGACCAGGATGCAGTCGGAGGGCCTGCTGGAGGCCGCCGTGACCTACGGCTACTTCCCGTGCGTGTCCAAGGGCGACGACCTGATCGTGCTGCGCGAGGACGGCACCGAGCGGACCCGCTTCACCTTCCCCCGCCAGCGCAGGGGGCGGCAGCTCTGCCTCGCGGACTTCTTCCGGCCCGAGGAGTCCGGAGAGACCGACGTGGTGGGCTTCCAGGTCGTCACCGTCGGCAACCGGGTCTCCGAGGCGGCCAACGAGCTGTTCGCGACCGACTCCTACCGGGACTACCTGGAGCTGCACGGCCTGTCCGTGCAGCTCGCGGAGGCACTCGCGGAGTACTGGCACGCGCGGGTCCGCTCGGAGCTGGGCTTCGCCGGTGAGGACCCGGACGAGGTCGAGGACATGTTCGCGCTGAAGTACCGCGGCGCGCGCTTCTCGCTGGGCTACGGGGCCTGCCCCGACCTGGAGGACCGGGCGAAGATCGCGGACCTGCTGGAGCCGGGCAGGATCGGCGTGGAGCTGTCGGAGGAGTTCCAGCTGCACCCCGAGCAGTCCACCGACGCGATCATCATTCACCACCCGGAGGCCAAGTACTTCAACGCGCGTTGAGCGCGGCTCACCAGCGAGTCGTACACTTGACGGTCCGGCGCAGGCCGGTCGCCTTCCCGTCCGCGGGACGCGGCGACCGGCCTTTGTGTCCCCCGGAAACGGGACGGGCCGGCGCGACCGGCACCGGGAACCGCGCGAGCCGAGGAGTGGGGCGTATGACCAGCAGCATCCCTGTCGCCGACACCCGTATGGCGCAAGGCCCCGCCCTCCAGGCGGTGCTCCTCGACATGGACGGCACCTTGGTGGACACCGAGGGCATCTGGTGGGCGGCGGAGAGTGAGGTCTTCGCGGACCTCGGGCACGTGCTGGACGAGGCGCACCGCGAGGTGGTGATCGGCGGCCCGATGGCCCGCAGCGTGGGGCACCTGATCGCCGCCACCGGCGCGGACGCGACGCTGGCCGAGCTGATGCTGGCGGTCAACATCCGCTTCGAGAAGCTGATCGCCCGGGGCGCGCCGCTGATGCCCGGCGCCCGCAGGCTGCTCACCGAGCTGGCCGCGTACGGCGTCCCGACCGCCCTGGTGTCCGCCTCGCACCGGCGGACCATCGATGTGATGCTGCGCACGCTGGGCGCGGAGAACTTCGCCTTCACCGTCGCGGGGGACGAGGTGAGCCGCACCAAGCCGCACCCCGAGCCGTATCTGACCGCCGCCGCCCGGCTGGGCGCGGACCCGGCCGCCTGTGTGGTCGTCGAGGACACCCTGACCGGTGTGGCGTCCGCCGAGGCGGCGGGCTGCCGGGTGGTCGCGGTGCCCTCGCTGGTGCCCGTCGAGGCCGCTCCAGGGCGTACGGTCGTCGGCTCGCTCGAAGAGCTGAGCGTGCCTTTCCTGCGCGCTTTGAATGCGCGCGTTCACTGAGCGTATTTGCTGAATAGGAACCGTCCAGAGGCGTCTCACAGGTCGGAATCCGGCCCCTGGTGATCTATGTCACGCGCGGGGAGGTCGACACCGCGCTGTCCTGCCTGGATGAGATCCGCAGATCGGGACGTGCGGCGCGGCCGAATGTCCGCAATGTTCCGACCGGGGAGGGATCGTACCGCCGTCCGTTTATCGGTGCTCCGAGCCCCGTTATCGGTATGTAATTCCGCCTCAACTTCGCCGTGCTCTAGCGGAGTAGGTCCCTCCGGCTAGTGTCCCTGCTGGTCAATGCCGAATCGAACGACCGGCATTTGAGCAAGGGGATTCACTGGATGTCACGTAACAAGCGTGTCGTCGCCGCAGCCGCCGTGGCCTTCCTGGCCGTCGGTGCGTCCGCGTGTGGTGGCAAGAAGGACAACTCGTCGGCCGGTGGCGGAAAAGGCGCCGTGATCGTCGGAACCATCGACTCGGTGTCGTCACTCGACCCCGCGGGAGCGTACGACTACGGCTCCTGGGAGGTCATCGACAGCGTCTACCAGAAGGTCATGCACTTCCCGACCGGCGGCACCACGCCGGAACCGGACGCGGCCAAGTCGTGCGCCTTCACCGACCCGAAGACGTACGCCTGCACGCTCCAGCCGGGGCTGGTGTTCTCCAACGGCGACAAGCTCACCGCCGCGTCGGTGAAGTTCTCGTTCGACCGCATGGTCGGCATCGCGGCGCCCAACGGCCCGTCCAGCCTGCTCGCCAGCCTGGACAGCACCGAGGCCAAGGGCGACGACCAGGTGGTCTTCCACCTGAAGAACGCCGACTCGACCTTCCCCTCGGTGCTCGCCACCGACGCGGGCGCGATCGTCGACGAGAAGACCTTCCCGAAGGACAAGCTTCTCGACGGCTCGAAGATCATCGGCTCGGGTCCGTACACGCTGGACAAGTACACGCCCAAGCAGCAGGCGTCGTTCCTGGCCAGCAAGACCTACAAGGGCCCGGCCAAGCTCAACAACGGCCAGTTCGTGCTCCAGTACTTCTCCGAGGCGTCCGCGCTCAAGCAGGCCGTCAAGGACGGCACGGTCAACGCGGCCTTCCGCACCCTGTCGCCCACCGACACCGCGGACCTGAAGAAGACCTCCGGCATCCAGGTGCTCGACGGCACCGGCACCGAGAAGCGCTACCTGGTCTTCGACGCCAAGGTGAAGCCGTCCGACCAGAAGGCGGTCCGCCAGGCCGTCGCCCAGGTCATCGACCGCGAGGGCATCGCCAAGGACGCCTACGACGGCACCGTGGCCCCGCTCTACTCCATGGTCGGCAACGGCATCCAGGGCCACACCGAGGCCTTCAAGGACAAGTACGGCGCCCCGGACAAGGCCAAGGCCGCCGCGATACTCAAGGACGCGGGCATCACCGCCCCCGTCGACATCGCGTACGCCTGGACCCCCAGCCACTACGGCGCCGCGGCGGCCGACGAGGCCACCGCGATCAAGCGGCAACTGGAGGCCACCGGCCTGTTCAAGGTGAAGCTCAGCTCCACCGAGTGGCAGCAGTACCAGAAGGACGAGAAGTCCGACACGTACGCCTCGTACATGATCGGCTGGTTCCCCGACCTGCCGGACGCCGACAACGACGTCTCGCCGTTCCTGGGCAAGCAGCCCTTCCTCGGCACCGGCTACGACAACCCGGAGATCCAGCAGCTCCTGGTCAAGGAGCAGGGCACGGACGACGCCAAGGTGCGCGACCAGGCGTTCGCCGACATCCAGAAGATCGTCGCCGACGACGTCCCGATCATCCCGCTCTGGCAGGGCAAGCAGACCGTGGTCATCCGTGACGGCGTGACCGGCGCCGACAAGGCGCTCGACCCGACGATGTTCCGGTTCTACGAGCTCGGCTCCAAGTGACGGCCGGCCGGTCCGCGGGGGTGACGCCCCCGCGGACCGGCCGCCGCGGCTGTTCCCCAGCCCGCACCCCAGCCCGTACCTGAGCCTGTTCTGTTCCTGAAGAAAGACACACTCAGTTGAGCAACACGAGCAAGCAGTCCGGGTCGCTGCGCCGCTACGTCCTCACCAGGATCGCGCTCGCCGTGCCCATGGTCCTCATCCTGCTGGTCCTGGTCTTCGTCATGATGCGGGTGGCGCCGGGCGACCCCATCTCGGCCTCGCAGGGCGGCAAGCTGAGCGCGGCCGAACTCGCCGCCAGACGCCACGCGGCGGGCTTCGACGCCCCCATCTACCAGCAGTTCTGGGACTACCTGAAGTCCGTCGGCACCCTGAACTTCGGCACCACGTTCTCCGACCGCCGCAGCGTGCGGGACATCATCGTCGAGAACGGCGGCGCCACCCTCACCCTCACCGCGGGCGCCCTGGTCTTCGCCGCCGTCATCGGCATCCCCGTCGGCCTGCTCGCCGGCCGCTACCGGGACCGCGCGGTCGACGTCACCAGCCGGCTCTTCAGCACCGTCAGCTACGCCGCGCCCGTCTTCGTCACCGCGCCGCTGCTGATGCTCGCCTTCGGCTCCACCTCCGGCCAGGCCTCCCCGCTGGTGCAGCTCAACGTGCCCACCCAGACGCACATCCTCATCGTGGACGCGGTGCTGGCCGGCGACTGGGACGCGGTCGGCGACATCACCCAGCACCTGATCCTGCCGTCGGTCTGCCTCGGCCTGCTCGTGGTCGGCGTCTTCATCCGGATGATCAGGATCAACCTCATCCAGTCGCTCCAGGGCGACTACATCGAGGCCGCCCGCGCCCGCGGCGTCAAGGAACGCCACGTCGTGGCGCGGCACGGCTTCCGCAACGCCCTGGTGCCGGTGATCACGGTCCTCGGCCTCCAGGTCGCCATGCTGCTCGGCGGCGCGGTGCTCACCGAACAGATCTTCAACTGGCCCGGCATCGGCCGCCAGTTGATCGACTACATCAACCAGCGCGACTACGTCGCCGTCCAGGGCATCGTCACCGTCTTCGCCCTGGTCGTCGTCGTGATCAGCATGCTGATCGACTTCGTGAACGCGCTGATCGACCCGAGGGTGCGGTACTGATGGCCCAGACAACCCCCATACCCCCCGGCCCGGCCACCGAGGCCCCGCAGGCACAGCTGCCCGCCCCCAGGTCGACCCGCTTCGGCGGCCTGCGGCGGATCTGGGCGGCGATCCGCGAGGCCCGCGGCGTACCGCGGTTCATGCTCTGGACCGGCGCCCTGATCTCCGCGCTCTTCGTGATCATGGCCGTCTTCGGCCCGCTGATCGCGCCGTACGACTTCGACACCTACCAGACCGGCGGAACCCGCTTCCCCAAGCAGGGCGCGCCCGACGGCGACCACTGGTTCGGCACCACCGTGCAGAGCCTCGACGTGCTCTCGCGCACCATCTACGGCGCCCGCACCGCGCTGGAGGTGATGGTGCTCGCCGTGGTGTTCTCGCTGATCATCGGCGTCCTGCTGGGCCTGCTCTCCGGCTACTTCGGCGGCTGGCTCGACCGCATCCTGGTGCTCGTGATGGACGCGCTCTTCGCGTTCCCCTACCTGCTGCTGGCGATCGTCGCCGGATTCGTCTTCGCCGGGATCGCGGGCGGCAGCATCATCACCGCCGCCCTGTCGATCACCGTGGTCTACATCCCGCAGTACTTCCGGGTGGTCCGCGCCTCCGCGCTCTCCGCCCGCGAGGCGACCTTCGTCGAGGCCGCCCGCGCGATGGGCGCCAAACCGTCCGTCGTCATCCGCAAGTACCTCTTCGGCAACGTCATCCAGTCGGTGCCCGTCATCACCACGATGAACGCCGCCGACGCCATCGCCACGCTGGCCGGCCTCGGCTTCCTGGGCCTGGGCATCCAGCCCACCGACGCCGCCGAGTGGGGCTACGACCTCTCCCGCGCCATCGACGACGTCAACGCGGGCATGTGGTGGACCTGCCTCTACCCGGGCCTGGCCATGGTCATCGCGATCCTCGGCTTCACCCTGCTCGGCGAGGGACTCAACGACGTCCTCAACCCGACCATGCGCCGCCGCCGGATCTCCAAGGTGCTGCTCCCGCCGCACACCCGCCGCCGCACCGTCATCACCCCCGAAGGGACGGCCGCCAAGTGACCACCGTGACCGAACCCGTCCCCGCCGGGCCCGCACCCGCCGGACCCGTCCTGTCCGTACGCGACCTGCGCGTCTGGTACGGCACCGACCGCGGCCCGGTCCGCGCCGTGGACGGCGTCAGCTTCGACGTACGCCCCGGCGAGACCCTCGGCCTGGTCGGCGAGTCCGGCTGCGGCAAGTCCACCCTCGGCCGCGGCGTCCTCGGCCTCACCCCGGCCGCCGCCGCGGTCGACGGCGAGGTCGTGCTGAACAGCGAGGGCGGCGCGGGCCGCAACCTCACCGAACTGTCCGACCGCGAGATCCAGAAGCTGCGCGGCCCGGAACTCGGCCTGATCTTCCAGGAGCCGATGACCCGGCTCAACCCCCTCATGCGGATCTCCCAGCACTTCGAGGAGGCCCTGCGCACCCACCACAAGGACCTCCCCAAGCGCGAGGTGAAGGCGCGCGCCCTGGAGGCGCTGCGCGGCATGGGCATCCCCGAGAGCCGCTACGAGAACTACCCGCACGAGTTCTCCGGCGGCATGCGGCAGCGCATCATGATCGCGCTCGCGCTGGTGCTGCGGCCCGCGTTCATCGTCGCCGACGAGCCCACCACGGCCCTCGACGTCCTGGTCGAGGCGCAGATCATCAAGATCCTCGCCGACCTCAGGAAGAACTTCGACACCTCACTGGTGCTGATCACGCACAATCTCGGTATCGTCGCCGAAGCGTGCGACCGGGTCGCGGTGATGTACGCCGGCCACATCGTCGAACAGGGCGATGCCCGCGCGGTGTTCGCCGACCCGCAGCACCCGTACACCAAGGAACTGCTCCGCTCGACCATCTCCCTGTCCACCACGGGACTGCACTACATCCCCGGCAGTCCGCCGGATCTGGTGCGACCGCCGGAAGGCTGCCGGTTCCATCCGCGCTGCCCGGTGGCGATGGCGGGATGCGCGACGGCGGAGCCGCCCGAGGTGACGCTGCCCTCCGGCGTGCGCAGCGCCTGCTGGCACCAGGCCATCGAGGCCGATCCCTCGCTGGCCGACGAGTTGGGAACGGGCGGGCGCGAGCCGCTCGCCGCGGTGAAGGAGATCAGCGTTGCTGACGAAGCCTGATGTGATGCCCTCCTCCGGCGCCGCCGGGGACGGCGCGGAGGCGCTCGTCGAGGTCGACGACCTCGAAGTCCACTTCGGCCTGCGCGGCAGCCTGCTGGGACGCTTCGGCGGCCGGGCGGCCGGCGCGGTCAAGGCCGTCGACGGCGTGAGCCTCACCCTGCACAAGGGCGAGGTGCTCGGCCTGGTCGGCGAGTCCGGCTCGGGCAAGACCACCCTCGGCCGCACCCTGATCGGCCTGAACAAGGCCACCGGCGGCTCCATCCGCTACCGCGGCCAGGAGATCGGCGACCTCGGCGAACGCGCGCTGCGCCCCCTGCGCCGCAAGCTCCAGATGGTCTTCCAGGACCCGCACGCCTCCCTCAACCCGGCGATGGACATCCGCACCGCCGTCGGCCACCCGCTGCGCATCCACCGACTCGTCGACAGCGAGCAGGAGTACGACGCCAGGGTCACCGACGCGCTGGAGCGCGTCGGCCTCACCCCGCCCGAGCGCTACCTCTCCAAGTTCCCCGCCGACCTGTCCGGCGGCCAGAAGCAGCGCGCCGTACTGGCCCGCGCGATCATCGCCGAGCCGGAACTGCTGGTCGCCGACGAACCCATCTCGATGCTCGACATGAGCGTCCGCGCCAAGATCCTCCAGCTCATGCTGGACCTCAAGCGCGACCTGGACCTCACGTACGTCTACGTCACCCACGACCTGGCGAGCGCGAAGTTCTTCTGTGACACCATCGCCATCATGTATCTCGGCCGGATAGTCGAGTACGGCCCGACCGCACAGGTCTTCGCCGACCCGCAGCACCCCTACACCAAGGCCCTGCTCGCGGCCATCCCGGAGCCCGACCCTCGGCTGGCCGTGGAGCGCGAACTGCCGCGCGGCGAGATCCCGGACGCCGCCGCACCGCCCCTGGGCTGCGCCTTTCACCCGCGCTGCCCGGTCGCGGTCGCCGAGTGCGGCTGGGAGGCCCGCGACCTGCGCGCCCTGCTGGAACGCCGTTGGCTGGAGCTGCCCCCGCAGGACAGCACCGCGGAGAAGGCGCTGTTCGCGGACCTCGATTCACTGTCCGCTCCAGGGCTCGGCCACGTATCGATCGCCCCCGGAAGAAGCCACACGGCCGAGGATGTGCTGGAATACCTCCGGCGTCTGCGCGAGGAAGCATCGGCGGCCGAACCGCGTGAGCCCTTCTGGCGCGGAGTGGTCACGATGCGTGCCGAAAGCGGCCGGGTCGTGGTGGAGTTCGCCCCGCCACGCGATCCGCGCCTCAACCTGATTCCGAAGACCGGCGTGCAAGTCGCCTGCCACCTGCACCAGCACGCCGCGAGCGCCCAGGGAACATGAGCGGGAACAAGAGGAGAACGACGACGATGAACCGCAAGCTTCTGGTGCTGCCCGCCCTGCTGGGCGTCATGACACCCCTGATCGCTGGGTGCGGCGGTACCGGCGGGGGGAGCGGCGACAGCGGCAAAGCCATCGTCGTCGGCACCACGGACAGTATCGAGCTGACCAAGGACAACCCGGCCCCCCTCGACCCGGCGACCTCCTACGACAGCGCGACCTGGAACATCTTCTACAACACGTTCCAGATGCTGCTCACCTACCCGCGCGGCAGCACCACCCCGACCCCGGACGCGGCGAAGGAGTGCCACTACAACGACACGTCCGGGCTGACGTACACCTGCACGATGCGCGACGGCCAGAAGTTCTCCAACGGCCACGACCTCACGGCGGAGGACGTCAAGTTCTCCATCGAGCGCATGCAGAAGATCAACTACAAGGTCGGCCCGGCGTCCCTCATATCGGACGTGAAGTCCGTCGAGGCGCCCGACTCCAAGACCGTGATCTTCCACCTGAAGGCCGCCGACGCCACCTTCCCGGCCAAGCTCGCCACCCCGGCCGCCGCGATCGTCGACAGCCGGGTCTACGAGATGGACAAGCCGTACACCGGCTTCAAGCTGGTCGGCTCGGGACCGTACACACTGGACTCCTTCGTCCAGGCCAAGCAGGGCGTGTTCTCCAAGAACTCGCACTACGGCGGCATCCTCAAGCTCAACAACAGCAAGGTCGACCTGAAGCTGTTCGCCGACTCCAAGAAGATGGAGGCGGCGCTCAAGGCCGGCAGCATCGACGTGATGTCGCGCACGCTGAACCCGGACCAGATCAACAACCTGCTCCAGAGCACCGACCCGAACGTGAAGCTGACCGAGGCCCCCGGCGGCGAGGCGCGCTACCTGTTCCTCAACACCGACTCGCCGAACCTCAAGGACGTCGCGGTCCGGCAGGCCATGGCATGGGTCCTGGACCGCCAGGCGATCACCCGTGACGTCTACAAGCGCACCGCCGAGCCGCTGTACTCGGTCGTGCCGCAGGGCATCACCGGTCACATCAACTCGTTCTTCAACAAGTACCAGGTGCCGAGCGTCAGCAACGCCAAGTCGCTGCTGCACCACGCGGGCATCGACGACAAGGTCGAGCTGACCATCAACTACCGCCGTGACACCGGCGGCACGATGAACCAGCCGGAGGCCGAGGAGATCGCCCGGCAGCTCAACGCCAGCGGCCTGTTCACCGTCACGGCCAAGAGCGAGCAGTGGAACGCCTTCCTGTCCAAGGCGTCCTCCCGCGCCTACCAGATCTTCGCGATCAGTTGGCTCCCGGACTTCCCGGACCCCGACAACTACATCGCGCCGTTCTTCGACAAGGACAACTTCCTGAACCTGCCGTACAAGAACAAGCAGATCCAGGACCAGATCCTGCCCGCCACCCGCAAGCAGGCCGAACGCAGCACCGCCAGCGCCGACTTCGCGACCGCGCAGAACCTCATCGCGCAGGACGTGCCGATGCTGCCGCTGTGGCAGGGCAAGCAGTACATCGCGTCGCGCCCCGACATCACCGGTGTCGAGTGGGCGCTCAACTCCTCGACCACCACGCAGTTCTGGGAGCTGGGCCGCGGCGTCTCCGGCTGACCCGGAGACCGGCCGTCCGGTGACGGCGCGACGACGAAAGCGGCCGGCCGCGGTCCCGAACCTCAGGGACCGCGGCCGGCCGCTTCGCGCGTGTCGTGCGCCCGCGGGCGGCGTCAGCCCGCGCCGGGGCGCACCAGCCCGCTCTCGTACGCGTAGACCGCCGCCTGGACGCGGTCGCGCAGCGCCAGCTTGGTCAGCACATGGCCGACATGGGTCTTGACGGTCGTCTCGCTGACGAACAGCTCGGCGGCGATCTCCGCGTTCGACAACCCGCGGGCCACCAGCTTCAGCACCTCGACCTCGCGCTCGGTCAGCGAGTGCAGCGGCTGCGGCACCGCGTCCTCACCGGACGGCAGCCGGCCCGCGTACTTGTCCAGCAGCCGCCGCGTGATGCTCGGCGCGAGCATCGCCTCACCGGCCGCGACCACCCGGATCGCCTGCACCAGCTCGGCGGCGGGCGCGTCCTTGAGCAGAAAGCCGCTGGCCCCCGCCCGCAGCGCCTCCACCACGTACTCGTCGAGGTCGAAGGTGGTCAGCACCAGCACCTTGGCCGGGCCCGACCGGTCGGGCCCGGTGATCTGCCGGGTCGCCTCCACCCCGTCCATCCGGGGCATCCGGATGTCCATCAGGACCACATCGGGCTGCAACGCCCGCACCTGGTCCAGGGCCTGCTGGCCGTCCCCGGCCTCGCCGACCACGACGAGATCGCCCTCGGCCTCCAGGATCATCCGGAATCCGGTACGCAACAGGGGCTGATCGTCCACCAGCAGGACGCGAATAGCCACGGGTTCTCCTTCGCCTTCGCTAGATCGGGCCATTCTCGCCCACGACAGGCAGCGCACCCGCTATTTCCGCCAGGGGATAGGGCGGGGGAGTCCCCCCGAACTCGGGACAGAACGCCTGGTGGTCGCACCAGCCGCACAGCGGCGTACGGCGCGGGCGCCAGTCCCCGCTGGCCGTCGCCTCCCTGATCGCCTCCCACAGGGCCTGCAACTTGCGCTCGGTGGCCCGCAGATCGCCCTCGGTCGGGTCGTACGTCAGCACGTCCCCGCTGCCCAGGTAGACGAGCTGGAGGCGGCGCGGCACCACACCGCGCAGCCGCCACAGCACCAGCGCGTAGAACTTCATCTGGAACAGCGGCTCGTCCGCGTACTCCGGGCGCGGCGCCTTGCCCGTCTTGTAATCCACCACCCGCAGGTCGCCGCTGGCCGGTGCCACGTCCAGCCGGTCCACGTATCCGCGCAGCGTCAGCCCGGACTCCAGCACCGTCTCCACGTACAGCTCGCGCTCGGCGGGCTCCAGACGCGTCGGGTCCTCCAGGGTGAACCAGCGGTCCACCAGCCGCTCGGCGCTCTCCAGCCACTGCGCCAGCGCCCCCGCGTCCACCGCGTCGTCCGCCGCCCGGAACAGCGACGCCAGCTCGGGGCGGGCCGCCAGCAGCTTCCGCCACTCGCCCGGCACCATCGCCCGGGCCCGCTCGGCCGTACGCTCGGCGGCAGGGGCGTCGAAGAGCCGTTCGAGCACGGCGTGCACCACGGTGCCCCGGGTGGCGGCCTCGCTCGGCTGCTCGGGCAGCCGGTCGATCACCCGCAGCCGGTACAGCAGCGGGCAGCGCATGAAGTCCGCCGCGCGCGACGGGGACAGCGACGACGGAGGTCGCGGCGGGATGCTCTCGGTGCTGGTGCCCATGGCAGACGACCCTACGGCCTGCCACCGACAGTGCGGGTGTCCCGCCCGGAACAGCGGGGCAATAGCATGGCTGCGGAGCCCGTCGTCCCGCATGATCGACTCAGGGTCCGTATCCGAACGAGGGGAACCAGTGAGCGAGAGCGGCCGGCCGCCGTCCAAGAACACCAACATCCCGGGCCGGGACGGCGGCAGCGACAAGCCGCCGCGCGAGCCCGGAGGCGGCATCCTCATGGGCCGCTTCTACGGTGTCCCGATCTACGTCGCCCCGAGCTGGTTCCTGGTCGCCGCCCTGATCACCTGGGTCTTCGGCGGCCAGCTGGAAACCGTGCTGCCCGAGCTGGGCCGCATCCGCTACCTGGTCTCGCTCTTCTTCGCGGTCGCCTTCTACGCCTCCGTGCTCATCCACGAACTGGCCCACACCGTCGCCGCGCTCCGCTTCCGGCTCCCCGTACGGCGGATCCAGCTCCAGTTCTTCGGCGGCGTCTCCGAGATCGAGAAGGAGTCGGAGACACCAGGCCGCGAATTCGTGCTCGCCTTCGTCGGCCCGCTGCTCTCGCTGGTCCTGGCCGGGGTCTTCTTCGGCGGCATGCAGTTCGTGGAGTCCGGCACCGTCCCCGGAGTGCTGCTCGCCGGACTCATGGTCAGCAATCTGATCGTGGCCATCTTCAACTTCCTGCCCGGCCTGCCGCTGGACGGCGGCCGGATGCTGCGCGCCGTGGTCTGGAAGATCAGCGGCAAGCCGATGACCGGCACCGTCGCCGCCGCCTGGGTCGGCCGGGGCCTGGCCATCGCCGTACTGATCGGCCTGCCCCTGCTGTCGTACGCGGGCGGCCTGCGCAACAACGGCGACGGCAGCGGCGCGGACTCGCTCACCGACGCCCTGCTCGCCGCGATCCTGGCCGCCATCATCTGGACCGGCGCGGGCAACAGCCTGCGCATGGCCAGGCTGCGCGAGCGGCTGCCGGGACTGCGTGCCCGCACCCTCACCCGCAGGGCCGTGCCCGTCGCCTCCGACACCCCGCTGTCCGAGGCGCTGCGCCGGGCCAACGAGGCGGGGGCGCGCGCCCTGGTCGTCGTGGACGGCGCGGGAGCCGCGACCGCGCTGGTCCGCGAGTCCGCGATCGTCAACATCCCCGAGCACCGCCGCCCCTGGGTCGCCGTCAGCGGCCTCGCCCAGGACCTCACCCCCGGCATGCGCGTCTCGGCCGAGCTGTCGGGCGAGGAGCTGCTCGACGCCCTGCGGGCCGCCCCCTCCACGGAGTACCTGGTGGTCGAGCCCACCGGCGAGATCTACGGCGTCCTGTCCACCGTGGACGTCGAACGCGCCTTCCTCTCGGCGATGTCCCGGCCCGACGCGTGAACAGGCGGCCGTAAAACAGCCGGTAGGGTGGTCTTATGTCCGAACCGACCGGTGCCGCCCGCCGACGCGGGCCCTTCAAAGTCGGGGACCAGGTCCAGCTCACCGACCCCAAGGGACGCCACTACACCTTCACGCTCGAAGCCGGAAAGCAGTTCCACACCCACAAGGGCGCTTTCCCGCACGACGAGCTGATCGGTGCTCCCGAGGGCAGTGTTGTCCGAACCACGGGAAACGTCGCCTACCTCGCGCTGCGCCCCCTGCTCCCCGACTACGTCCTGTCCATGCCCCGCGGCGCCGCCGTGGTCTACCCCAAGGACGCGGGGCAGATCCTGGCGATGGCCGACATCTTCGCCGGCGCCCGGGTCGTCGAGGCGGGCGTGGGCTCCGGCTCGCTGAGCAGCTTCCTGCTGCGGGCGGTCGGCGACCACGGCATGCTGCACAGCTACGAGCGCCGCGCCGACTTCGCCGAGATCGCCACCCAGAACGTGGAGCGCTACTTCGGCGGCCCGCACCCCGCCTGGCAGCTCACCGTCGGCGACCTCCAGGACCACCTCTCGGACACCGACGTGGACCGGGTCATCCTGGACATGCTGGCGCCCTGGGAGTGCCTGGAGCCGGTCGCCAAGGCCCTGGTCCCCGGCGGCATCCTGTGCGCGTACGTGGCCACCACCACGCAGCTCGCCCGTACCGTGGAGGCCATCCGCGAGCACGGCACCTTCAACGAGCCCGCGGCCTGGGAGACCATGGTCCGCACCTGGCACGTCGAGGGACTGGCCGTCCGCCCCGACCACCGGATGATCGGACACACCGGCTTCCTGCTCACCGCCCGCCGCCTCGCGGACGGCGTGGAGCCCCCGCTGCGCCGCCGCAGGCCCGCCAAGGGCGCCTACGGCGAGGACTACACCGGACCCGGCAGCGCGAGCGGCGGCTCCGCCCCGGCCGACGCCGCCTCGTAGCGCCACCCGGTCAACAGCGCCGTTTCGGCCAACTTCACCCGGCCGCCGCCGGTTTGCCCTCCGATGGGCACCGGCGGCGGCTTTTTCGCGGTCCGATTCTCCGGGTCCGTGCGCCTTTCCCCGAACCGCACGCGCGGTACCACGGGCAACTGCCGCCCCGCCGTTCCCCCCTGGTGTGACGTATGGCACCATGCTGGCCACCCCCGCCGTTCGACCCCAGGAGACAGGCGAGTGCAGCCGTCCGCAGGCCCGGCCCTCCCGCACACCCGCACCCGCACGGTGCACTGGATCACCACGGCCGCCGCGCTCGGCGCCATCGTGGCCGCGGGGGCCCTCGTACAGCCCGCGGACGCCTCATCGGGCGGCGCCGAGGCGCCCGCCACCCCGGTGGCCGCGCCGGACCCCCAGGCGGTCACGTACCCGCTGGATTGCGCCGGCGCCCCGGTGGAGGTCCTGAACCACGTGTCCGGCGACCTGGACGGCGACGGGCGGCCCGAGACGGTCGTCGTGGTGCGCTGCCGGGCCGACACCGGCACCCCGCCCAGCGGCGTCTTCGTCCTCGCCGCGCCCGCCACCGCGGGTGGGCGTCCGACGATCGCCGAGACCCTGGTCAGGCCCGCCGACAAGCGGTCCGTCACCGGTTTCCGGCTCCAGGGCCGGACCGTACGGGCCACCGTGCTCGGCTATTCGAGCGACACCACGCCGCGCTGCTGCCCCGACCTGAAGCGGGACTACTCCTGGGAGTGGCGCGACGGCCGCTACGTGGCGCTGCCCGGCCCGGCGAACAACAGCATCTGACCGCGGGCGGCCTCCGGCCGCACGGGCCCGGCGCCCGCCCCCGGCCGCCCGTCCGGCTCAGTCGGCGTCCGGGCCGTACACCTCGACCCGGTCCGCCGCGCGCCGCACGTGAATGCAGTCGCCCGGGCACTCCTTGGCCGAGTCCACCACATCCCGCAACAGCGGCAGCGGTACGGGTACGGTGGCACCAGGTGTCTGGAGCAGCTCGGCTTCCTCACCCTCCGGAGCCGGACCCTTCACATAGGCCAGCCCGTCGATGTCCAGCTCGAAAATCTCGGGCGCGTACTGCACGCAGATCCCGTCACCGGTGCAGAGGTCCTGGTCGATCCAGACCTCGAGTGCTTCGGCCGTCTCGTTGCCCACGGAAACCCTCGCCTGCCGTTCGTCGTTCAGGAAGCATCGGAAACTCATCAGCAACACCATCAGGAAGCAACAGCCTTCGCAGGGTGTTGACCGGATCGACGATACAACCGGCGGCTTTCCGATGGTGATCGGCGGGTCTTGGTGGGTATCTCACTGGCGGAGGGACGTACGCAAGGGTGAAGATCGGACACACCGCGATCGTCTTTTTGATCTAGGGGTTTACACCCCTACCGGCCCAGGTAGGGTCTGGAAACGTCCAGCTCCCCTTGGAGGAGGTGAGGACCGTGGCGGCCCACGACGACGACTACAACCGTGGCGGCCGACCCGCTCGTGGTTCGGAAGACCCCATGAGCCAGGTCGCCTTTCTTGAGCAGGAGATCGCCGTCCTGCGACGCAAGCTCGCCGATTCTCCGCGGCACACGAGGATTCTCGAGGAGCGGATCGTCGAGCTGCAGACCAACCTGGCAGGTGTGTCCGCGCAGAACGAACGGCTGGCGAACACCCTCCGGGAGGCCCGCGACCAGATCGTGGCCCTCAAGGAGGAAGTCGACCGGCTCGCGCAGCCACCTGCCGGCTTCGGCGTATTCCTTCAGGCCAATGACGACGGCACGGCCGACATCTTCACCGGCGGGCGCAAGCTCCGGGTGAACGTCAGCCCGGCCGTCGACCTCGAAGACCTCAGGCGCGGACAGGAGCTGATGCTCAACGAAGCGCTCAATGTGGTCGAGGCGATGGAGTTCGAGCGCGTCGGCGACATCGTCACCCTCAAGGAGGTCCTGGAGGACGGCGAGCGCGCCCTGGTGATCGGACACACCGACGAGGAGCGGGTGGTACGGCTCGCCGAACCTCTCCTCGACGGCGCCCTGCGGACCGGCGACGCCCTGCTGCTGGAACCGCGCTCCGGCTATGTCTACGAACGGGTCCCCAAGAGCGAGGTCGAAGAGCTCGTCCTCGAAGAGGTGCCCGACATCGACTACCGCCAGATCGGCGGACTCGGCGGCCAGATCGAGCAGATCCGCGACGCGGTGGAGCTGCCCTACCTGCACGCCGAACTCTTCAAGGAGTACGAACTGCGCCCGCCCAAGGGCGTGCTGCTCTACGGCCCTCCCGGCTGCGGAAAGACCCTCATCGCGAAGGCGGTCGCCAACTCGCTGGCGAAGAAGGTCGCCGAGGTCACCGGGCAGCCGCAGGGCAAGAGCTACTTCCTCAACATCAAGGGTCCCGAGCTGCTGAACAAGTACGTCGGCGAGACCGAGCGGCAGATCCGCCTGGTCTTCCAGCGTGCGCGGGAGAAGGCGAGCGAGGGCACCCCCGTCATCGTCTTCTTCGACGAGATGGAATCCCTCTTCCGCACCCGCGGATCCGGTGTCAGCTCGGACGTGGAGAACACCATCGTCCCGCAGCTCCTCGCCGAGATCGACGGTGTGGAGGGCCTGGAGAACGTCATCGTCATCGGCGCGTCCAACCGTGAGGACATGATCGACCCCGCGATCCTGCGGCCCGGCCGCCTGGACGTGAAGATCAAGATCGAGCGTCCCGACGCCGAAGCGGCCAAGGACATCTTCTCGAAGTACCTGGTCGACACCCTGCCGCTGCACACCGAGGACCTCTCGGAGCACGGCGGATCCAAGGCGGGCACCGTGGACGCCATGATCCAGTCGGTGGTCGAGCGGATGTACTCCGAGACGGAGGAGAACCGCTTCCTGGAGGTCACCTACGCCAACGGGGACAAGGAAGTCCTCTACTTCAAGGACTTCAACTCCGGAGCGATGATCCAGAACATCGTCGACCGGGCCAAGAAGATGGCGATCAAGGACTTCCTCGACCACGACCAGCGCGGCCTGCGCGTCTCCCACCTGCTCGCCGCCTGTGTGGACGAGTTCAAGGAGAACGAGGACCTGCCCAATACCACCAACCCCGACGACTGGGCCCGTATCTCCGGCAAGAAGGGCGAGCGGATCGTCTTCATCCGCACCCTGGTGACCGGAAAGCAGGGCGCGGACACCGGACGCTCCATCGACACCGTGGCGAACACGGGACAGTATCTGTAAGCACTACCCTCCGGCTGCGGGTCCCCACAGCGGGTACCCGCAGCCGGTGTGTTTCCGGCTCAGCACGGGCCGGAGCCGGGCAAGGAGGGCCGCATGACCGTACGGCGAGTAATGGGCATCGAGACGGAGTACGGCATCTCGGTCCCCGGCCACCCCAACGCCAATGCCATGCTCACCTCGTCCCAGATCGTCAACGCCTACGCGGCGGCGATGCACCGGGCCAGGCGGGCCCGCTGGGATTTCGAGGAGGAGAACCCGCTGCGGGACGCCCGGGGCTTCGACCTCGCCCGGGACTCGGCCGACTCCACGCAGCTCACCGACGAGGACATCGGCCTGGCCAATGTGATCCTCACCAATGGCGCGCGGCTGTACGTCGACCACGCGCACCCCGAGTACTCCTCGCCCGAGATCACCAATCCGCGGGACGCGGTGCTGTGGGACAAGGCGGGGGAGCGCATCATGGCCGAGGCGGCGCTGCGGGCGGCGCAGCTCCCCGGCGCGCAGCCGATCCACCTCTACAAGAACAACACCGACAACAAGGGCGCGTCCTACGGCACGCACGAGAACTACCTGATGAAGCGGGAGACCCCGTTCTCGGACATCGTGCGGCACCTGACGCCCTTCTTCGTCTCCCGCCAGGTCGTGACCGGCGCGGGCCGGGTCGGCATCGGCCAGGACGGCCGTGAGGACGGCTTCCAGATCAGCCAGCGCGCCGACTACTTCGAGGTCGAGGTGGGCCTGGAGACCACCCTCAAGCGCCCGATCATCAACACCCGCGACGAACCGCACTCCGACGCCGAGAAGTACCGCAGGCTCCATGTGATCATCGGCGACGCGAACCTCTCCGAGATCTCGACCTACCTCAAGCTGGGCACCACCGCGCTGGTGCTCTCCATGATCGAGGACTCCTTCATCAAGGTGGACCTGGCCGTCGACCAGCCGGTCCGCACCCTGCACGAGGTCTCCCACGACCCCGCGCTGCGACAACTCGTCACGCTGCGTAATGGCCGGACGCTGACCGCGGTACAGCTCCAGATGGAGTATTTCGAGCTGGCCCGCAAATACGTCGAGGAGCGCTACGGCGTCGACGCGGACCCGCAGACCCGCGATGTGCTGGCCCGCTGGGAGGACGTGCTCAACCGGCTGGAGAACGACCCGATGAGCCTGTCGGGCGAGCTGGACTGGATCGCCAAGCGCGAGCTGCTGGAGGGCTACCGGCGCCGCGACAACCTGGGCTGGGACGCCGCGAGGCTGCACCTGGTCGACCTCCAGTACGCCGACGTACGCCCCGACAAGGGCCTCTACAACCGGCTGGTGGAGCGCGGCCGCATGCGGCGGCTGCTGGACGAGCCCGATGTCGTCAGGGCCGCCACCAAGCCGCCCGAGGACACCAGGGCGTACTTCCGCGGGCGCTGTCTCGAACAGTACGCGGACGACGTCGCCGCCGCCTCCTGGGACTCGGTGATCTTCGATCTGCCCGGCCGGGACTCGCTCCAGCGGGTTCCCACGCTGGAGCCGCTGCGGGGCACCCGCAAGCACGTGAAGGAGCTCCTGGACCGCTGTCGCACGGCGGAGGACCTGGTACGGATCCTTTCCGGCGGCTGATCCGCGGCTGAAACGGTCCAGAACCGGGAAACAACCCAGTGGCACTCGTACGTTGACGTAATCGAGCGCTGATGTCGGGCCCTGCTTGTAGGGTCTGATCTTGTAGGCAGTCAACCGAGCGCACGGAATAGCGGGGTGAGGGACATGGCTACCAAGGACACCGACGGCGGACAGCAGAAGGCGACGCGTTCCACGGAGGAGGTCGAGGAGGTCCAGCAGGACGCCCAGGCGGCCGACGACCTCAAGGAGCGCCAGGAGAAGCTCTCCGACGACGTGGACTCGGTGCTGGACGAGATCGACGACGTACTCGAGGAGAACGCCGAGGACTTCGTGCGTTCCTTCGTGCAGAAGGGCGGCGAGTAGGTGGCAGCCGGCACGTATGGCACCGGACGGCTCCCGGCGGCGTTCCTGACGCCGGGATCCTCCTCCTTCCTGGACTTCCTGGGCGACCACTCGCCGGAGCTGCTGCCGGGCAACCGGTCGCTCCCGCCGGTCAAGGGCGCCGTCGAACTCCCGCACGGCACCACCATCGTGGCCGCCACCTTCAGCGGCGGGGTCATCCTCGCCGGTGACCGGCGGGCCACGATGGGCAATGTCATCGCCCAGCGCGACATCGAGAAGGTCTTCCCCGCCGACGAGTTCTCGGCGGTCGGCATCGCGGGCACCGCGGGCCTCGCGGTGGAGATGGTCAAGCTCTTCCAACTGGAGCTGGAGCACTACGAGAAGATCGAAGGGGCGACGCTGTCCCTGGAGGGCAAGGCCAACCGGCTGTCCACCATGATCCGCGGCAACCTCGGCATGGCGCTCCAAGGGCTGGCCGTCGTCCCGCTCTTCGCCGGATACGATACCGAGCGCGAGAAGGGCCGCATCTTCTCGTACGACGTGACGGGCGGCCGCAGCGAGGACGTGGGCTTCACCGCGACCGGCTCCGGCTCGGTCTACGCCCGCAGCTCGCTGAAGAAGCTCTACCGCAGCGACCTCACCGAGCGTCAGTTGGCCACCGCCGTCATCCAGGCGCTCTACGACGCCGCGGACGACGACTCGGCCACCGGCGGCCCCGACATCACCCGGCGGATCTACCCGATCGTCGCGGTGATCACCGAAGAGGGCTTCCGCAGGCTCAGCGAGGCCGAGGTCTCCGAGATCGCCCGCGCCGTGCTGGACGGACGTCTGGAGCACCCCGACGGCCCGCGGGCCGAAGTGCTCTGAGAGCCGGTCAGTTGAGAACCGGTCAAGCGACGCATCCCTCAGAGCCGACAGCAGAAAGGCACGGTTAGCCGGTGTCCACGCCCTTTTACGTTTCACCTCAGCAGGCCATGGCCGACCGCGCCGAGTACGCCCGCAAGGGCATCGCGCGTGGCCGCAGCGTCGTCGTGCTCCAGTACACCGACGGCATCGTCTTCGTCGCCGAGAACCCGTCCCGCGCACTCCACAAGGTCAGCGAGATCTACGACCGGATCGCCTTCGCGGCGGTCGGCAAGTACAACGAGTTCGAGAATCTGCGGATCGGCGGCGTGCGCTACGCCGATCTGCGCGGATACACCTACGACCGCGAGGACGTGACGGCCCGTGGGCTGGCCAACGTCTACGCGCAGACCCTGGGCACCATCTTCTCCAGCGTGGGGGAGAAGCCCTACGAGGTCGAGCTGATCGTCGCGGAGGTCGGCTCGGCCCCCGAGGACGACCAGATCTACCGGCTGCCGCACGACGGGTCGATCGTCGACGAGCACGGCGCGGTCGCGGTCGGCGGCAACTCCGACCAGATCGGCAGCTACCTCGACCAGCGGCACCGCGACGGCATGACGCTCGCCGAGGCGCTGGCGCTGGCCGTCGAATCCCTCGGCCGCGACAACAACGGCAGCGACCGCCAGCTCACCGCCGAGCAGTTGGAGGTCGCCGTCCTCGACCGCACCCGCCCCCAGCAGCGCAAGTTCAAGCGCATCCTCGGCCGCCAGCTCTCCCGCCTGCTGGAGACCGAGTCCGCCTCGACGGCCACCACGGACGACCCTTCGGACGAGGAGGAGTAGCGCCCCGCAGGCGCGCCGCCCGCCCCCCCCCGCGGGGGGCGGGCGGTGACCTGGCGAGGGATCAGGCCGGCGGGGGGGCCGAGGAGCCGCGGACGACGAGTTCGACGGGGAGTTCCACCGGCCCGACGGAGCCCCCGTCGAGAAGGCTGAGCAGCGCGGTCATACCGCGGTCCCCGACCGCCTCGGCGGGCAGCCGCACGCTGGTCAGCTCGGGATCGAGCGCGGTGGCCAACGCCAGATCGTCGAAGCCGGTGACGGACAGGTCCGCGGGCACCCGGAGCCCCAGGCTCCTGGCGGCCTTGCACGCCCCCGCGGCCAGGATGTCGTCGTCGCACAGCAGGGCGGTGGGCCGGGGGCCCGGCCCGCGCAGAGCGCGCAGGGCGGCGGAGCGACCGGAGTCCACGTCCAAGGAGCAGCGCTCGGAGGTGAGTTCCGCTCCGGGAACCGCGGCCAGCTCGGCCGCGACCGTCCGCGTGCGCTCGTGGAACGTCCAGCTGTCGATGTCGGCCGCGACATGGGCGATCCGCCGGTGCCCGAGCGCGACGAGGTGGCGCACCACCTGCCGGAATCCGTCGCCGACCGCCAGGTCGACCGTGGGGGGACCGCCCGGCGCCGCCGGACCGCTGTCCAGCATCACCAGCGGCAGTTCGCCGCCGCCGATGCCGGTCAGGGCGTCCGCGGCCATCGAGGAGGCGATGACCCCGTCGATGGCCGCCCGGGCGGAGCCGAAGGGGTCGCGGGCCGGTCCGACGCCGTCGGGTGACGGGTAGAGCACCACGCCGAAGCCGTGCTCGGCGGCGACCAGCGCCGCCCCCGTATAGACGCGGGCGAAGTACTCGTTGGTGAGCGCGGGCACCACCATCAGGGCCGTCCGGGTGCGGCCGAGCCGCAGATTGCGGGCGGCGAGATTCGGCCGGTAGCCGAGCCGCCCCGCCGCGTCCCGTACGGCGTGCGCCGTCCGCTCCGACACCCGGCCGTGCCACTTCCCGCCGAGCACGAGCGAGACCGTCGCCTGCGACACTCCGGCCGCCCGCGCGACGTCACGAGAGGTCGGCCGCGTACTCCCCGTCAACCTTCCGCACCCTTCCCGTTCGCTCCTGCGGGTGGACCCGCCGACTGCCGACATGGTACGTATGACCGTAGACGTTATACGTAACACGTGAGCGGTCGCGGCCTTCGGGTCGCGGTGCGGGTCGCGGCCCGTGACCCGCCGGTCACGGCGGCGAGGCACCGGGGACCGCCGGGGGAGAGGGGCCGGGATGGCTGGGCGGACCGCGGGATACGGGGACCTGCTGCGTACACGGCACGCTGCACGGCTGCTCGGCGGGACCCTCCTCGGACGGCTGCCCAACGCCATGGCGGCGCTCGCCATCGTGCTCTTCGCGCGCTCCGAGGGCGCCGGATACGGCCTCGCGGGCACCCTGTCCGCGATCTACGGCGCCGCCGTCGCCATCGGGCAGCCGCTGCTCGGCCGGGCCGTCGACCGGCGCGGCCAGCCGCGGGTGATGACCGCCGCCGCGCTGCTGGCCGCGGCGGGCTTCGGACTGCTCGCGGCCGTCGGCCCCGACCCGCTGCCGCTGGCCGTCGCCGCCGTCGTCCTGGCCGGGGTCGCCACACCGCCGCTGGAGGGCGGCCTGCGGGCCCTGTGGGCCTCCGTGCTGGGCGACGAGGAGCGGGTGCAGAAGGCGTACGCGCTGGACGCCGCCGCGCAGGAGGTGCTGTTCACCCTCGGGCCGCTGCTGGTGACCGTCATCGTCTCGGCCGCCTCGCAGGCCGTCGCCCTGATCGTCACCGGCGCGCTCGGCGTCGCGGGCACCCTCGTCGTGGTGACCTCCCGGCCCTCCCGGCAGTGGCGGGCCGTCCCGCACGAGGCCCACTGGCTCGGCGCGCTGCGCTCGCCGGGCCTCGCCGTCCTGCTCGGCGCCTTCTTCTTCGTCGGCATTGCCCTCGGCGCCGTCTCGCTGGCCGCCGTGGCCTACGGCGACGCGCACGGCGGCGGCCCGGTCGCCGCGTACGTCCTGGCCGCCAACGGCGCGGGCGCCCTCGTCGGCGGCCTCACCTACGGCGCCCGCGTCTGGTCCGGCGTGCCCGAGCGCCGCCTGCGGCTGCTCTCGGTCGGCCTCGCCCTCTGCTACCCGCCGCTGGCGCTGGCGCCGGGCCTGCCCTGGATGCTGCCGCTGGCCGCGCTCGCCGGACTCTTCCTCGCCCCCGCCCTGGCCTGCGGCTTCCTCGTGGTCGACCGACACGCCCCGGCCGGCACCGTCACCGAGGCGTTCTCCTGGGTGGTGACCTCCGCCGGGGTCGGCGCGGCGCTCGGCACGGCCGCCGCCGGAGTCGCCGCCCAACACGGCGGAACGGCCGCCGGATTCGGGGTCGCGGGCGCGGGCGGCGCGGTCGCGATGCTCGTCCTGCTGTGCACCGGCCGAATCCTGACGCCGCCAAACCTCCGGAGCCCCTCCGAAAAAGATCGAAACGGAGCGGTCGAACCTCGTTTCAGCACCACGCATCAGGCGTAATGTTCAGACATGGACCGCCGCATTTTCGGGCTGGAGAACGAGTACGGCGTCACATGCACGTTCAGGGGACAGCGGCGTCTGTCCCCTGACGAGGTGGCGCGGTACCTCTTCCGCCGTGTCGTGTCATGGGGCCGGAGCAGCAATGTTTTCCTCCGCAACGGTGCCCGCCTCTATCTCGACGTCGGTTCGCACCCGGAGTACGCCACTCCCGAGTGCGACAACGTCACCGAACTCGTCACGCACGACAAGGCCGGCGAACGCATCCTTGAGGGCCTTCTCGTGGACGCCGAACGGCGCCTTCACGAAGAGGGCATCGCAGGCGATGTGTACCTCTTCAAGAACAACACCGACTCGGCCGGCAACTCCTACGGATGTCACGAGAATTACCTGGTCGCCAGGCACGGGGAATTCTCCCGGCTCGCCGACATCCTCATTCCGTTCCTCGTCACCCGGCAGCTTCTGTGCGGCGCGGGGAAGGTACTCCAGACCCCGCGCGGCGCCGTTTTCTGCGTGAGCCAGCGGGCCGAGCACATCTGGGAGGGTGTCAGCTCCGCCACCACCCGCTCCCGTCCGATCATCAACACCCGCGACGAGCCGCACGCCGACGCCGAGCGCTACCGGCGCCTGCACGTCATCGTCGGCGACTCCAACATGTCCGAGACCACGATGCTGCTCAAGGTCGGCGCCACCGACCTCGTCCTGCGGATGATCGAGGCGGGCACCGTGATGCGCGACCTGACCCTGGAGAACCCGATCCGGGCCATCCGCGAGGTCAGCCACGACATCACCGGCCGCCGCAAGGTCCGGCTCGCCTCGGGCCGCGAGGCGTCCGCCCTGGACATCCAGCAGGAGTACTACTCCAAGGCCGTCGAGTTCTGCGAGCGCCGCGGCATCCGCAGCGGTGTCATCGAGCAGGTCCTGGAGCTGTGGGGCCGCACCCTGGACTCCATCGGCAGCGGCGACCTCGCCCGGATCGGCACCGAGATCGACTGGGTGATGAAGTACCAGCTCATCGAGCGCTACCGGAACCGGGACAACATCACGATGTCCCACCCCCGGGTCGCCCAGATCGACCTCGCCTACCACGACATCCACCGCCGCCGCGGCCTGTACTACCTGCTGGAACGCAAGGGCCAGGCCAAGCGGATCTGCACCGACCTCAAGATCTTCGAGGCCAAGTCGGTGCCCCCGCAGACCACCAGGGCGCGGCTGCGCGGCGACTTCATCCGCCGCGCGCAGGAACAGCGCCGCGACTTCACCGTCGACTGGGTGCACCTGAAGCTCAACGACCAGGCGCAGCGCACCGTGCTGTGCAAGGACCCCTTCCGGTCGGTCGACGACCGGGTGGAGAAGCTCATCGCCGGTATGTAGGCCGGTACGCGAGCCGATATGTCCTACCGGCGGCGTGACATCCCGGTACGACCTGTCGGTTAGACGTACCGGCGCACGCCATGACCCGGCGTCACAGACGGCACACAGGCCCCGTGCAGAACTCGTACGGGGCCTGTGGCACGCCGTAGGGTGTGGGACGGCATCCAGCCGCCGTTCCCGAACCCGATCCGAACCGAGGACATCCGTGCGCCGACGCTCCGTACTGCTCGCCGTGCCCGCGCTCATGCTCACCGCCGCCGGTTGTGGCAGCGACGACAGCAAGAGCAAGAGCGACCCGGCGGCATCCGAATCCCCCTCGACCTCGGGCTCGCCGTCCGCGTCCGCCACGCCCAGCACGAAGATCGTGGCGGGCCCCGTACCGGACATCACCGGCGGCACCAAGTTCGGCGAGAAGCCCACCGTCGCCAAGGGCACCGGCACCCCGTCCACCGACCTGGCCGTCAAGACCGTCATCCAGGGCGACGGCGCCGCCATCGTCGCGGGCGACTACGTCACGACCAACTACCTCGGCCAGATCTGGGACACCGCCAAGGTCTTCGACACCTCCTACGGCCGCGCGCCGTACACCAACGTCATCGGCCAGGGGAAGGTCATCCCCGGCTGGGACAAGGGCCTGGTCGGCCAGAAGGTCAACAGTCGCGTCGAGATGGCGATCCCGCCGGCCCTGGGCTACGGCACCTCGGGCAACTCCCAGGCGGGCATCAAGGGCACCGACACGCTGGTCTTCGTGATCGACGTGCTGGCGACCTACAACGCCAAGAGCTCCGCCAAGGGCAAGGCCGTCCCGCAGAACGACGCGAATCTGCCGAAGGTCGGCACCAACACCGACGGCAAGGCGCCCAGCATCACGGTGCCCAAGGTCAAGGCGCCGACCAAGCTGGTCTCCGAGTACATCCTGGAGGGCGACGGCGCCGCGGTGAAGGCCACCGACACGCTGCTGCTCCAGTACAAGGGCGTGCTGTGGGACGGCGGCAAGGAGTTCGACGCCAGCTACACCGCCGGTCAGCTCGCCGCCTTCCCGCTCGCGCAGCTCATCAAGGGCTGGCAGGAGGGCCTGGTCGGCAAGAAGGCGGGCAGCCGCGTCATGCTGGTGACCCCCGGAGACCTGGCCTACGGCGCCACGCCGCCCAGCGGCAGCAACATCCCGGCCAACGCCACCCTGGTCTTCTCCTTGGACATCCTGGCGATTCTGTAAGACTGTCCAGGTTGCCCGCAACGCACAAGGAGCATTGAAGTGAGCATCGAGAAGCCCGAGATCGACTTCCCGGGCGGCGAGCCGCCGGCCGACCTGGAGATCAAGGACATCTGGGAGGGCGACGGCCCGGTCGCCAAGGCCGGGGACACGGTCTCCGTCCACTACGTCGGCGTGGCCTTCTCCTCCGGCGAGGAGTTCGACGCGAGCTGGAACCGCGGCTCCGCGCTCCAGTTCAAGCTCGGCGTCGGACAGGTCATCGCCGGCTGGGACCAGGGCGTGCAGGGCATGAAGGTCGGCGGTCGCCGCCAGCTCATCATCCCCGCGCACCTCGCCTACGGCGACCGCGGCGCCGGCGCCGCGATCAAGCCCGGCGAGACCCTGATCTTCGTCTGCGACCTCGTCGCCGTCTGATCGGGCCCGTCCGCACAGCCGTCACAGGAGCCCCGGCCTGCCAGGCCGGGGCTCCTCGGCTTTTGTCGCGGGACCTCGGGGCGGTACGGTCGGCGACGAGAGCCGAACGAAGGGTGCGGGATGGCGATTGCCAAGGCTGAGCGGTTGATGAATCTCGCACTGTGCCTGATGAACACCCGGCGGCCGGTCAGCAAACGCGAGCTGCGCAGCTCCATCGAGGCGTACCACGAGGTCACCTCCGACGACTCCTTCAACCGGATGTTCGAACGGGACAAGGACGACCTGCGCGAGCTGGGTCTGGTCATCGACACGGTGGAGAGCATCGACGGCGAGTTCGGCTACCTGGCGCGGCGCGACCGCAACCGGCTGCCCGACATCGCCCTCGACCCCGAGGAGGCCGCCGCGCTCGCGCTGGCCGCCAAGGTCTGGCAGCAGGCCAGATTCGCCGAGGCCGCCAGCGGCGCGCTCCAGAAGCTGCGCGCGGCGGGCGTCCCGTACGAGGACACCCACAGCGCCCTCGAACCGCGCATCCCCACGCCGGAACCCGCCTTCGAGGCCCTGATGCTCGCCACCCGCGAGCGGCGCGCCGTCTCCTTCGAGTACCGCAAGGCCAACGCCGCGCGGCCGGAGCCGCGGCAGATCGAGCCGTGGGCGCTGGAGTGCTGGCGCGGCCACTGGTACGTGGCGGGCTGGGACCGCGACCGCGGCGCCGTCCGCGTCTTCCGGCTCTCCCGGATCAGCGGCAAGGTCCGCGCCCGCGGCGCCTTCACCACCGAGGTGCCCGCGCACGTCGACGTCCGCGAGGCGGTGGCCCGCTGGGCGGGCGAGGGCGCCACCGCCACCGCCCGCATCCGGCTGCGCCGCGACAGCGGCTACCCGCTGCGCTCCCGCGCCGTGACGACCACCCCGGTGGACGCCGACTGGGACGAGCTGGAGATCCCGTACGGGCACGGACTCGACGCCTGGCTGGCCGAGTTCGGCCCCGACGTACTCGTCCTGGCGCCCGAGGAGCTGCGCACGGACGTACTGGACCGGCTGCGCGCCGTGGCGAAGGGCTGACGTGGCCGACGT
This sequence comes from Streptomyces sp. NPDC008317, assembly GCF_042955955.1. NCBI lineage: Bacteria > Bacillati > Actinomycetota > Actinomycetes > Kitasatosporales > Streptomycetaceae > Streptomyces > Streptomyces sp. NPDC008317. The sequence continues at coordinate 532,120 of NZ_JBIBFQ010000003.1, read as the reverse complement.
GAGCGACGCACGCGGGGCCGCCGGGCGGCGGACCAGGACGACGGCCGCGGCCTTGCGCCGGGCGGGCACGGAAGCGAAGAACAGGCGGGGGACGGCGGCGTGAGCAACGCGATCGACCAGACGCGCAGGATGCTGTCCCTGGTGACGTATCTGCGGGAGCGGCCCGGAGCACGGGTCAGCGAGGTGGCACGGGCCTTCGGGGTGACCGAGGCCGAGCTGATCGGCGACCTCAATGTGCTGCCGCTGTGCGGCACCAGCTTCCGCGGCGGCGACCTGCTGGACATCGACACCGACGGCGAACGGATCTGGTGGCACAACCCCGGCACCGCGGACGACGTGGCGCAGCCGCTGCGGCTGGCCGCGGACGAGGCCACCGCGCTGCTGGTGGCCGCCCGCGCGGTGGCCAATCTGCCGGGCCTGCGGGACAGCGACCGGCAGGCGCTGCTGCGCGCCGGGGCGAAGCTGGAGGCCGCCGCGGGCGAGGCGGCCGGGGCCAGCGCGCAGCTCTCGGTGACCTTCGAGTCCGAGGGCAGCGTGTTCGCCACCGTGGACCGGGCGATCACCGAGCGGCGGCGGCTGTGGATGCGCTACTACTCGCCCGCCAGGGACGCGCTGACCGAGCGCGAGGTCGACCCGATCCGGCTGTTCGCCGTCGGCCACACCTACTTCGAGGGCTGGTGCCGCCTCTCGGAGGACCGGCGCACCTTCCGGCTGGACCGGGTCGAGGAGATCCGGCTGCTGGACGAGCCGTCCGACCCGCCGCGGCTCCAGCCGCGCGACCTGTCGCAGGGCCTGGTCCAGCCCGCGGGCGACGACCCCGAGGTAGTGATCGAAGTGGGCCCCGGCGGGCGCTGGGTCGCGGAATACTATCCGCACGACAGTGCCGAGGAGCAGCCCGACGGCGGCCTGCGCATCACCTTGCGCACCCCCGACCCCGGGTCGCTGCGGCGGCTCGCGCTGCGGCTCGGCAAGGACGGCCGGATCGTGTCGCCCCCCGAACTGGCGGGGGACGCGCGCGACGCCGCCGTGCTGGCGCTCGCCGCCTACGGGGAGTGAGAGGACATCACGATGACGGCCACGGCGTCCGGCTGCGCGCCCATGACCATGCCCGTGCTCTTCCGCGCGGGCTGCCCGCACTGCCGCACCAGCTTCGAACTGTCCGCGGGAGCGCTGCTGCTGGCGATCGGCGGCTCGGCGCGTACGACCTTCTACTCCTTCACCTGCCCCGAGTGCGACACCGCCGTCCGCAAACCGGCGGGGGAGCGGATCGTCGAACTGCTCACGGTCGGCGGGGTCCGCACGATGCGGCTCCACGCCCACTGACGGGTGTTCACGTCGGGCGGCCGCGGACAGGGCCGGTGCGCACGGGGGGCGGTACGGAACAGGCCGGTACGGAACAGGCCGGTACCGGTGGCGTCGGCGCGGAAACGGAACCGGTAGGCTCGCGGCCCATGTGGTGGCTCTATCTCTGCGTCGGCCTGGCGACCGCGGGACTCCTGGTGCTCGGGGTGCTGGCGGTCCGGGTCTTCGCCGCCGTCCAGGAACTGGCCCGGCAGGTGGCCGCGGCCACCGACGCGCTGGCCGCCGCGGGCGACCGTCTGCAGCGCGCCGCCCGCCCGTTGAGCGAGCGTGCCGGGCAGATCTCCAGAAGCTGAGCCTGCCGCGAGGCCGCGAACGCGGGGTACGCTGACCGGGCGGCCCGTACTCACGAGCGCGGCGAGGGTCGCAATCCGGCGGATTCCGGGGCATTCCCCGGTGTTCACCGGTGCACGATACGATCACAGCCAGCGCGGCGGCCGGGCACCTGCCCGAATCGTCGTGCACCTGCGGAAGCGGACGCGCGAGCGCCACGCCCTCGCAGTCACGGAACACGCCGCCCACCGGTGAGAAGGTAGACATTTTATGCTCGGCAATCTCAAGCCCCTAGAGATCGTCCTGATCCTTCTCGTCGTCGTCCTGCTCTTCGGCGCGAAGAAGCTGCCCGACATGGCCCGGTCGCTCGGCAAGTCGGCGCGCATCCTCAAGAGCGAGGCCAAGGCGATGAAGAACGATGACTCCGGCACCGCGGAGTCCACCGCCGCCCCGGCTCCCCAGGAGCAGGCCGCACCCCGCACCATCCAGGCCGCGCCCGGCGACACCACGAGCGCCCGTCCGGTCTCCGAGCCGGCGGACCGCACGCCCCGGGCCTGACCTGACCCTCTGCTGAAGGACGAAGCCGACCGCGAGCCGGGCGGCTGCCGCACGAGACGAGGACGTGGGTGCTCAAGACTGCCCGCAAGCAGGAGAAGGACCCCGAGGGGCGGATGCCCCTCGCGGACCACCTGCGTGAGCTGCGCAACAGGCTGGCCAAGTCCGTCCTGGCGATCCTGGCCGTCACGATCGTGGCGGCGTTCGTCTACAAGGACATCATTCACTTCTTCCAGCACCCGATCCTCAAGTCGGTCGGCTGTGTGGACGGTGCGACGCACCAGAAGAACGGCCAGCCCTGCGCCCAGATGACCGTCAACGGTCTGCTCGGCGGTTTCTCCATCGCGCTGAAGGTCTCGCTGATGGCGGGCATCCTCTGCGCCTCGCCGGTCTGGCTCTACCAGCTCTGGGCGTTCCTCGCGCCCGGTCTGCACCGCAGCGAGAAGCGGTACACCCTCGGCTTCGTCGGCGCGGGCGTCCCGCTCTTCTTCGCCGGTGCCTGGCTGGCCTACGCGATCCTGCCGCAGACCGCCAGGATCATGATCGGCTTCGTGCCGGACGACACCACCAACCTGCTGGCCCTGGACGACTTCCTCGACCTCGTCGTCCGCATGGTGATCGTCTTCGGTCTAGCCTTCGAACTGCCCCTGGTGCTGGTGCTGCTCAACTTCACCGGCATGGTCAGCGGCCGTCGCATGCTCGGCTGGTGGCGCGGCATGGTGATCGGCATCACCGTCTTCGCCGCGGTCGCCACGCCCACCGGCGACCCGCTCACCATGTGCCTGCTGGCCGCGCCGATCGTCTTCCTGTACTTCGTCGCCATGGGCATCTGCTTCTTCAACGACAGCCGCCGCAAGCGCCGACTCGAAGCGAACCCGGACTACGCCCTCGACCCGGACGAGGCGTCCACCCTGGACCACGTCCCGGAGCAGATCGCCGCCGAGCCGTACGAGGACCGGACCGGCGAGCGCGTCGATGACGGCTACGACGACGCGACCTGAGCGCCCGGCCGCCCGGCCGACCCCTGACACCGCCGCCCCCCACCGCTACTGGTGGGGGGCGGCTGTCCGGTAGGGTCCGCGCGTGACCAGCGAGATCACCCTCTTCGTCAATCCCGTCGCCGGACGCGGCCGGGGCGCCCGCGCCGCCCAGCCCGCCGCCCACGCGCTCCGCGAAGCCGGTTACGGCGTCCGTACCGTCGTGGGCGAGGACGCGGCCGACGCGCTGGCCCGCGCCCGGCAGGCCGTCGACAGCGGTACGGGGGCGCTGGTCGCGGTCGGCGGTGACGGCATGGTCTCGCTGGCCCTCCAGGCGGTCGCCGGGACCGACACGCCGCTCGGCGTGGTCGCCGTCGGCACCGGCAACGACTTCGCGCGGGTCAACGGCCTGCCGGTCCGGGACGCCGCGGCGGCCGGTACGGGCATCGCCGAGGCGCTGCGGGACGGCCGCAGCCGGGCGCTGGACCTGGGCAGGACCGGGGAGCGCTGGTTCGGCACCGTCCTCGCCTCCGGCTTCGACTCGCGGGTCAACGACCGCGGCAACCGTATGCGCTGGCCCGTGGGCCGCTTCCGCTACGACCTGGCGATGCTCGCGGAGCTGGCGGCGCTGCGGCCGATCCCGTACCGGGTGACCTTCGACGACGCGCCGGAACGGCAGATCGAGGCCACGCTGATAGCCGTCGGCAACGGCTCGTCGTACGGCGGCGGCATGCGGATCTGCGCGGACGCGGTGATGGACGACGGGCTCTTCGACGTGTGCGTGGTCGGCCCGTGCAGCCGCACCACCTTGCTGCGGGTCTTCCCCCGCGTCTACCGGGGCACCCACCCGAGCCACCCGGTCGTCACCGTGCACCGCGCGACTCGCGTCCGGCTGGACGTCGACCCGGCGCAGGGCGTGACCGGCTACGCGGACGGCGAGCGGATCGGGCCGCTGCCACTGGTCGCCGAGACGGTGCCGAAGGCCGTACGGCTGCTGGTCTGAGCCGGTTGCCGCGCGGGTGCGCGGTGCCCCATGGGGGACCTGATCCGGTCGGCGTGGCGGGCCTGATCCGGGCGGCGCGGCGGGCCTGATCCGGCCGCTCGACGGGTATAGCGGCAATAAAGATCACGTGCCGTGTCAGTGGTGGCGGGTAGGCTCGGAGCCAAGATGACCGATGAGAAGTCCGCAGATGAGATGGCGCTCGATGAGATGTCGCCCGCCGAGCGCTTCGCCGCCAGCCGTCGCCGCGCAGCGGAGAACGCAACGGCCCTCGCCCAGTTCCGTGGGATGTACGAGTTCGGCCTCGACCCCTTCCAGGTCGAGGCGTGCCAGGCGCTGGAGGCGGGCAGCGGCGTCCTCGTCGCCGCCCCGACCGGCTCGGGCAAGACCATCGTCGGCGAGTTCGCCGTCCACCTCGCCCTCGCCGAGGGCCGCAAGTGCTTCTACACCACGCCCATCAAGGCCCTGTCCAACCAGAAGTACAGCGACCTCGCCAAGCGCTACGGCGCAGAGAAGGTCGGCCTGCTGACGGGTGACAACAGCGTCAACGGCGACGCGCCGGTGATCGTCATGACCACCGAGGTCCTGCGGAACATGCTGTACGCCGGCTCCGCCGCCCTCGACGGCCTCGGCTATGTGGTGATGGACGAGGTGCACTACCTCTCCGACCGCTTCCGCGGCGCCGTCTGGGAAGAGGTGATCATCCACCTCCCGCAGTCCGTCACCCTCGTGTCGCTCTCCGCGACCGTCTCCAACGCCGAGGAGTTCGGCGACTGGCTCGACACCGTCCGCGGCGACACCGAGGTCATCGTCTCCGAGCACCGCCCGGTCCCGCTGTGGCAGCACGTGCTGGCCGGCCGCCGGATGTATGACCTCTTCGAGGAGAAGGCCGGCGCCACCGACGGCAAGGGCCGCCGCGAGGTCAACGCCGATCTGGAACGGCTCGCGCGGATGGAGAACCAGCGCAGCTACCACCCGCGGGCCAAGCGCGGCCGCGAGGCCGACCGCGAGCGGGAGCGGCGCGCCCGCAGCCGGGTGTGGACGCCCAGCCGCGCCGAGGTCATCGACCGGCTGGACAACGAAGGACTGCTGCCCGCCATCACCTTCATCTTCAGCCGCGCGGGCTGCGAGGCCGCCGTCCAGCAGTGCCTCTACGCGGGCCTGCGGCTGAACACCGAGGACAAGCGCGCCCAGGTGCGCGCCATCGTGGAGGAGCGCACCCGCGCCATCCCCGACGAGGATCTGCACGTCCTGGGCTACTTCGAATGGCTCGAGGGCCTGGAGCGCGGCATCGCCGCCCACCACGCGGGCATGCTCCCGACCTTCAAGGAGGTCGTCGAGGAGCTCTTCGTCAAGGGCCTGGTCAAGGCGGTCTTCGCCACCGAGACGCTGGCGCTCGGCATCAACATGCCCGCCCGCTCCGTGGTGCTGGAAAAGCTCGTCAAGTGGAACGGCGAGACCCACGCCGACATCACCCCCGGCGAGTACACCCAGCTCACCGGCCGCGCGGGCCGCCGGGGCATCGACGTCGAGGGCCACGCCGTGGTGCTCTGGCAGCGCGGTTTCGACCCGGGCGCGGTCGCCGGACTCGCGGGCACCCGTACGTATCCGCTGCGGTCGTCCTTCAAGCCGTCGTACAACATGGCGGTCAACCTCGTCGGGCAGTTCGGGCGGCACCGCTCGCGCGAGCTGCTGGAGACGTCCTTCGCGCAGTTCCAGGCCGACCGCTCGGTGGTCGGCATCTCCAAGCAGGTGCAGCGCAACGAGGAAGGGCTCGACGGCTACAAGCAGTCGATGACCTGCCACCTCGGCGACTTCGACGCCTACATGCGGCTGCGGCGGGAGCTGAAGGAACGCGAGTCGGAACTGTCGAGGCAGGGCGCGATGCAGCGCCGCGCCGCGGCCTCCGACGCGCTGGAGAAGCTGAAGCCGGGCGACATCATCCACGTCCCCGCGGGCAAGTACGCCGGGCTCGCGCTGGTCCTGGAACCCGGTGTCCCCGCGGGCCGTTCCAACGGCCACCCGCATCGCAACGAGGAATTCGCCGACGGCCCGCGCCCGTTGGTGCTCACCGCGGAGCGCCAGGTCAAGCGGCTCGGGCAGATAGACTTCCCCGTTCCCGTCGAGGCGCTGGACCGGATGCGGATCCCCAAGTCCTTCAACCCGCGCAGCCCGCAGTCCCGGCGCGACCTCGCCTCCGCGATGCGCTCCAAGGCGGGCACCGCGGGCTGGGCCGCACCCTCACGGCACCGCAAGCAGCGGGCCGCCGCGGCCGACGACACCGAGATCTCCCGGCTGCGTACCGCGATCCGCGCGCACCCCTGCCACGGCTGCGAGGAGCGCGAGGACCACGCCCGCTGGGCCGAGCGCTACCACCGACTGCGGCGCGACACCCAGCAGTTGGAGCGGCGCATCGAGGGCCGCACCAACACCATCGCCCGCACCTTCGACCGGATCTGCGCGCTGCTCACCGAACTGGGCTATCTCCAGGCCGAGAAGGTCACTCCCGAGGGGCGGCGGCTCGCCCGGCTCTACGGCGAGTTGGACCTGCTCGCCAGCGAATGCCTGCGCGAGGGCGTCTGGGACGGCCTCGGCCCGGCCGAACTGGCGGCCTGCGCCTCGGCGTTGGTCTACGAGACCCGGCAGGCCGACGACGCCGTCGCGCCCAAGCTGCCGACTGGCAACGCGAAGGAAGCCCTCGGCGAGATGGTCCGTATCTGGGGCCGTCTCGACGCGCTGGAGGAGTCCCACCACATCAACCAGGCCGAGGGCGTCGGCCAGCGCGAGCCCGACCTCGGCTTCGCCTGGCCCGCCTACCGCTGGGCCTCGGGCCACGGCCTGGACGCGGTCCTCTCCGACGCCGACATGCCCGCCGGTGACTTCGTCCGCTGGTGCAAGCAGCTCATCGACGTCCTGGGCCAGATCAGCGACGCCGCTCCCGAGGGCAGCCCGGTCCGCCGCAATGCCCGCCGGGCGGTCGACGGGCTGCGACGCGGGGTCGTCGCGTACTCCTCGGTGGGGTGAGCCGCCCCTGCGGCGTGCACCTGTGCGGCCCGGTCCCGGAGGATGACGGGCCGCACGGGCGGCCCGCGCATTGACTCACGGCATCACGGCCTTACGGCCGCACCGGCGGACCGGCGCCCCGACACACCGACGCCCCGACTCACTGACCGGTGAGCTTGGTGCAGGTCAGGGAGCCGTTGACGGTGATCGACTTCCTGTCGTCGCCGTGGTTGCCCGCGATGACGAGGTCCTTCACCGTCACTTTCCAGGTCCCGGCGCTCTTGGCGGCCGTCACGCTGCCGGACGACCGCTGGGAGTACGAGTCGGTGGCCGTCGGCTGGAGCATCGCCAGCTTCTGGAGGCCCCCGGTCGTCGCGATGAACGACGGGGACTTCGGCGCCGACGCGTCCGTCCTGTCGGGGGCGGTCACCCCGACCAGCTTTCCCGCCACGACCTCGCAGGAGATCGCCGAGGTGAACAGGGCGGTCCCGGTGGTGTCCCCGGTGTAGTCCAGCCTGCCGTTGGCGGTCTTCGTCGGCACCGCCGAGGCCGTCGGCGTGGCCGACGGTGTCCCGGCCGACGCGGACGGTTTGGCGCTGTCGTCGGACGAGTCCGACGACGAACAGCCCGCCAGGGCCGTCCCGGTGAGCGTGACGGTCAGCAGAGCGGTGGTGATTGCGGTGACGCGGCGCATACGGCCGTGGTCCTCCCCGTCGGTGAACAATCCGCACAGTGTACGGAGGGTGCCGCTGGGTGGCGGGGGACGGGTGGGGCGACTTCTCCGCGTTCGCCGTCGAGGTTCATGCCCCGGACCGGTCGGCGAGGTACGCGCGCCAGCCGCCGTAGGCCGTGATGTCCTCGGCGCTGTCGAGCGCCGACGGCTCGCACAGGAAGCCGGGGCAACTGGTGCCGTCGGCCAACTCGACGCTGCCCAGGGCCATCGGGCGCGGCAGGGCGGCGGTCAGCGCGCCGAGACCGGCGGCGGTCAGCTCCCAGACCTCGGCCTCGACGGCGGCGCCGCCCTTCTCGGTCCGCACCAGACCGGGCTTGGCGGGTTCGGTGTCCAGGGCGTAGAGCCGGTACGCGGGGGCGGTGTTGGTCGTGGCCGTCAACCGGCCTCCGAGCGCGACGAGTTGGTGGTTGAGGGGCTGGCCGCTGAGGTGGGCGCCGACCACGGCGACGCGGAGAGGCGGCTCCAGCAGGGCGGCGACGTCCGCGATCCGGTCGTCGGTGTGCGCGGGACCGAGCAGCATCACGCCGAAGGGCCGGCCTTCGACGGTGCCCGCCGGGACCGCGACCGCGCAAAGGTCCAGCAGGTTGGCCGAGTTGGTGAAGCGGCCGAGGCGCGCGTTCGCGCCGAGCGGGTCGGCGGCGACCTCGGCGAGCGTGGGGTGCCCCGGTGCGGTCGGCAGCAACAGGGCGTCGGCGTCGCCGAGTCGCGCCATGGCCTCGGTGCGCAGCGCGGCCAGCCGCCGCTGGTCGGTGAAGAGGCGGTGCGCGGGCAGGTCGCGGGCCGCCGTGATGACGGCCGCGACGGTCGGGTCCAGGTCGGGGGCGTCCCGGTGCGCCTCGATGAACTCGCCCACGGCTGACCAGCGTTCGGCGACGAAAGCGCCCTCGTAGAGCAGCGCCGCCGCCCGCGTGAACGGCGTGAGGTCCAGTGTCCGCAGCTCGGCCCCGGCGGCGGCCAGCCGGTCCGCCGCCGCCTCGTAGGCCGCCGCCCATCCGGCGTCCATCTCGCCGAGTTGCGCTCGCGCCGCCACCGCGACCCGCCACGGTCCAGGGCGGCGCGGCGGTGCCTCGCAGCTCGCGAGGAGCGCCATCGCGCGGCGGGCCTCGGGCAGCGTCCTGGCGAAGACGGACACGCAGTCCAGGCTCGCGCACGCCGGTACGACGCCGCGCGTCGACACCAGGCCGCGGGTCGGCTTCACCCCGACGATGCCGTTGAACGCCGCCGGGACACGGCCGGAGCCGGCCGTGTCCGTACCGAGCGCCACGTCCACGAGGCCGAGTGCCACCGCGACGGCCGAGCCCGAGCTGGAGCCGCCGCTCACCCGCTCCGGGGTGACGGCGTTGCGCACCGCGCCGTAGGGGCTTCGCGTGCCGACCAGGCCCGTCGCGAACTGGTCCATGTTCGTGCTGCCCAGCACGATCGCGCCCGCCGCGCGCAGGGCCCGCACCGCCGGGGCGTCCTCCCGCGGCGCGTACGCGTACGACGGGCAGCCCGCCGTCGTCTCCAGGCCCGCCACGTCGATGTTCCCCTTCACCGCCAGCAGCCGCCCCGCCAGTGGCAGCGCCTCCCCGGCCGCCCTTCTCTCGTCCACCTCCGCTGCCTCCGCCCGCACCTCCTCCTCCGCGCGCAGCGCGATCCACACCTCCGGGCGGTCCACCTCCGCGATCCGCCGATACGCGGCCCGCACGCGGTCCTGAGCGCTCTCCATGGGCTTCCTCCGTCTGATGTGCGGGTGCGGGTGCGGTGGCAGGGGCCGCTCATTGCCGCTGGGGCTAGTCCTCAATCGCCGGACGGGCTGATTTTGCTTCTGGCGCGTCGCACACGCCTGGCCGCATGCGGGGCGAGTGCTTGCCGCTCAGCCTGTGGGCTGATTTTTGCTTCTGGCGTCGCACACCCGGCGGGCTGGTTGGGCCTTTGGGGTGCCCGTGAGGGGGCCCGTGGGGTGAGTTGCCGATCGGCGGTGGCGGCACAAATCAGCCCCGCCGGCGATTGAGGCGACGTGAGCCGGAAGGGGGTGGGTTAGGGGGAGAGGGTCAGGAGGGGGGTGCCGGGGGTGACTTGGTCGCCGGGGGAGACGAGGACTTGGGCGACGGTCCCGCCGGTGGGGGAGGTGACGGGGGACTCCATCTTCATGGCCTCCAGGGTCAGGAGGTGCTGCCCCGCCGCGACGCAGTCGCCGGGGCGGACGGCGATGTGCCAGACGGCGGCGGCGAATTCGGCGTCGACCGTACGGCCGCCGGGCGGCACGGTGACGGCGGCGGGGGCCGGGACGGCGGCGGCCGAGTCGTCGGTGCGGGCGAACTCACCGGCGGCTTCCCACGCGTCGCGCTCCGCGGCGAACGCGGCGCCCTGCCGGGCGCGGAAGGCCGCGATGGACTCCGCGTTGTCGGCGAGGAACCGCTGATGGTCCGCGAGAGCGAAACTCCCGTCCTCCACCCGCAGCGGCAGCCGCCCGGCCGCCATGTCGGCCCGGAGGTCGAGGAGTTCGTCGGCGGAGACGGGATACCACTTGATGCGGTCGAAGAAGCGCAGCAGCCACGGCTGTCGGCGGGCGCGGCTGGACCAGACCTGGATCGTACGGCCGACGAACTGGTAGCCGCCGGGCCCTTCCATGCCGTAGATACAGAGGTAGGCCCCGCCGATGCCGACGGAGTTCTCCGCCGTCCAGGTGCGCGCCGGGTTGTACTTGGTGGTGACGAGCCGGTGGCGCGGGTCGAGCGGCGTGGCGACGGGCGCGCCGAGGTAGACGTCGCCGAGCCCGAGCACGAGGTATTCGGCGTCGAAGACGGTCCGGTACACGTCGTCCACGGAGTCGAGACCGTTGACGCGGCGGATGAACTCGATGTTCCACGGGCACCACGGCGCGTCGTCGCGGACGCCCGCCATGTACCGCTCGATGGCCTCACGCGTGGCGGGGTCGTCCCAGGACAGCGGCAGGTGCACGGTCCGGCTGGGCACCACGAGCCGGTCGGTCGGCGGCAGTTGCTCCTCCGCCTCGCGCACGGCGTCGAGCAGTTTGGCGGTGGGCAGCGCGCCCGGGTCGGCGTGGATCTGGAGGGAGCGGATGCCGGGTGTGAGGTCGACGACGCCGGGCAGGCGTTGGGCGGCGAGGTGTTCCGCCAGGGCGTGCACCCGCATCCGGAGCGCCAAGTCGAGCTGCATGGGCCCGTATTCGACGAGCAGATTGTCGTCGCCGCTGCGGCGGTACGTCACGGCCGGGCGTGTCGCGGTCGCTTCGGCGCGCCCGAGGACACCCCCGTCGGCGATGACGGACCGCGACGGCGTCGGCAGGGTCGCGGGCGCGCGCCGCAGCCCGGCGGCGGCGTCCTCGCTGACCGGCACGAATCGTACGGTGTCGCCCGGCCGGAGCTGCCCGAGCTTCCAGCGCTGACCGGTCACGACGGTCGCGGGGCACACGAATCCGCCGAGCGAGGGGCCGTCGGGACCGAGCAGTACGGGCATGTCGCCCGTGTAGTCGACGGCGCCGACCGCGTACGGCGTGTCGTGGATGTTGGACGGGTGCAGACCCGCCTCGCCGCCGTCGGAGCGCGCCCAGCGCGGCTTCGGGCCGACGAGCCGTACGCCGGTGCGCGCGGAGTTGAAGTGCACGCTCCACTCGGCGGCGTAGAAGTCGCGGATGTCGTCCTCGGTGAAGAACTCCGGCGCGGCGTGCGGGCCCTCGACGGTGCCGATCAGCCACCGCGTCCCCCACTCCGGCCGCAGCGAGGCCGGTACGGGGCCGCTCGCCTCCGTCGTCGTACCGCCGTGCAGGACGTCACCGACGCGCAGCGCCCGGCCGCCGTGGCCGCCGAATCCGCCGAGCGTGAAGGTGGCCGCGCTGCCGAGGAAGCGGGGGACGTCGAGGCCGCCCGCGACCAGCAGGTATGTGCGCAGCCCTGCCGCCTCCGGCGCGCCGATGTCGAGCAGCGCGCCCGCCGGTACGGTGACCGGCTCCCAGCGCGGCACCGGGTGTCCGTCGACCGTGACGGTCGCGGGCGCGCCGGTCACGCAGACGGTGGTGGGGTGGCTGAAGCGCAACGCCGGTCCCTGGAGGGTGCATTCGAGGCCGGGCGCGCCCTCGTCGTTGCCGAGCGCTTCGTTGCCGAGCCGGAAGGACAGGTCGTCCATCGGGCCGCACGGCGGAACGCCGACGTGCCACAGGCCGGTGCGGCCCGGCCAGTCCTGGACGCTGGTCAGGGTGCCCGCGCGGACCACGTCGATCCGGCGGGTGGGGTCGGTGACCGCGTCGAGGGTCGCGGTGCTGTGCGTCGCGGCGTGCAGCGCCGGATCGGCGACGGCGGCCCGCAGCAGCCCCAGATTGGTCTCGATGCCGTCGATCCTGGTCGCGGCGAGGGCGTCCGCGAGCCGGGCGAGGGCCTGCGCCCGGTCGGCGCCGTGCGCGATCACCTTGGCGAGCATCGGATCGTAGGAGGTGGTGACCTCGGTGCCGGTCTCGATCCAGGCGTCGACGCGGACCCCCGGCGGGAAGACCACCTCGGTGAGCCGTCCCACGCTCGGCAGGTGGCCGCGCGTGGGGTCCTCGGCGTAGATCCGGGCCTCCACGGCGTGTCCAACTCGCTGTGTCGACAGGTCAATCGGCGTGTCGTCGCCGGTGCTCAGCGGTGTGTCGCCCTGCGCGAGCCGCAGCATCCACTCCACGAGGTCGACACCGTACGTCTCCTCGGTCACCGGATGCTCCACCTGGAGACGGGTGTTGACCTCCAGGAAGTACGCCTGGCCGCGCGCCGCGTCGTACACGAATTCCACGGTGCCCGCCGAGCGGTAGTCGACCGAGGCGCACAACGCCCGCGCGCTGAGCGCCAGTCGCTCCCGCAGGGCGTCGGGCAGGCCGGGCGCGGGGGCCTCCTCCAGGACCTTCTGGTGGCGGCGCTGGAGGGAGCAGTCGCGGTCGCCGAGGGTCAGGACGCGGCCGTGGCCGTCGCCGAAGACCTGCACCTCGACGTGCCGGGCGTTCTCCACCAGCCGTTCCAGGAAGACGCCCGCCGAGGAGAAGCTGGCCGCCGCTACACGCTGCACCGAGCCCCAGGCGTCGGTGAGTTCGGCGGGGGAGTGGCAGGCGCGCATGCCGATGCCGCCACCGCCGCCGGCCGCCTTGAGCATCACCGGGTAGCCGAGCGACGCGGCGGCCGTCAGCGCGCTGTCCACGTCGGGCAGCAGTCCGGTGCCGGGCAGCAGCGGCACCCCGGCCGCCTCCGCCGCGGCGCGCGCGGTGTGCTTGGCGCCGAAGAGTTCGAGCTGGTCCGGCGTCGGACCGACGAAGGCGAGCCCCGCCGCTTCGCAGCGGCGCGCGAAGTCCGCGTCCTCCGACAGGAATCCGTAGCCGGGGTGGACGGCGCCCGCGCCGGTCTCGCGGGCCGCCGCGAGCACCGCGTCCACGTTCAGATAGCTGGACTTGGCCGGTGCGGGGCCCAGCCGTACGGCGGCGTCGGCCAGGTGCACGTGCGGCGCGGCGCGGTCGGGGTCGGAGAAGACCGCGACCGTGCGCAGCCCCATCCGGCGGGCGGTGCGGATGATCCGGGCGGCGATCTCGCCGCGGTTGGCGACCAGCAGGGTGTCGAAGCGCGCCGGGGCGCGCTTCACGGGCTCGTCGGTCATCGGACCGCCTCTCCGGACGGCGCGCCGACCGTGTCCCCGGCCCGGCCCGGCGTCCTGACCGTCATCAGGACCGGCGTCGGATCGAAGCCGTTGCAGGGGTTGTTGATCTGCGGGCAGTTGGAGACCAGGACCAACACGTCGGTCTCGGCGCGCAGTTCGACCTCAAGGCCGGGCGCCGAGATGCCGTCCACGATGCCGAGGGTGCCGTCCTCCTCGACAGGCACGTTCATGTACCAGTTGACGTTGCTCACCAGGTCGCGCTTCCCGAGGCCGTAACGCGCGCCCTCGGACAGGAAGTTGTCCACGCAGGCGTGCTGCGACCACGTGTGGTGGCCGTAGCGCAGGGTGTTGGACTCCTTGGAGCACGCGCCGCCGATCGTGTCGTGCCGCCCGCAGGTGTCGGCGACCACGGTCATCAGCGGGGTGTGCTCGTTGGACAGCAGCACGCTGCCGGTGGTCAGGAAGAGGTTGCCCTGGGCCTGTACGGTGTCGGGCGCGCTGTAGCGGACGGCGGTGTCGTGGGCGTCGTAGACCAGGAAGTCCACGGCCTGGTTGCCGTGCAGGTCGGTGATGGTGAGGTGGCCGCCCGCCGGGATCACCGCGGACCAGGGTGCCCGCGCCGGTACGGTCACGGAGGTCGCGCCGCCCCGGGGGGACGGGCACTCGATACGGTCCTGGCCGCCGGTCCGGTCCGCGCTGTCCGCGCCGTCCGCGCCGTCCGCGCCGTCCGTACGGCCCCGGTCGTCCGTCACATTCTGGCCGTTCATACGATCCCCCTGGCGGTGAGGTGTTCCGCGGTGTTGAGGAAGGCGCGGCGGCCCTCGGGCGTCGCGTCCCACAGCGGGTCGCCGGGCGCGGTGGCGGCACCGGGCCGTGCGCGTACCTCCAACGGGCCGCAGGTGTAGGCCGGTCGGGGGTCCAGCGGGTGCGGCACATTGGCCAGCAGTACGGTCAGCGGCTGCTCGGCGCGCAGGGTCACGCTCGTGCCGGGCCCCGCGGAACCGATGAACTCCAGTGCCCCGTCGGGCTCCACGCGCAGTCCCTGGAAGAAGGAGAGCGACGGCGGGAGGTCGCGGGCCCCCAGCCCGTTCTTGGCGGCGGCCAGCAGGAACAGCTCGCGGCCCGCGGGAGAGCGGCCCTGCGCCGAACCGTCCCCGTACCGCGCGGTGTTGCGCGCCGCCGAGGACGTACCGCACAGCGTGTCGTGCCGCCCGCTGGTGTCCGAGACCAGGGAGGCCAGGACGCGACCCTGGTCGGACAGCAGGAGGCGGCCCGCGCCGAGATACGCGTTCCACTGGACCTTGACGGTGTCGGCCGCGTTCAGCCGCTCCCAGGGGCGGCCGTCCACGAAGAGCAGGACGTGCGCGCACGCGTCGCCGGTCGGGTCGGCGAGCCGCAGTTCGCTGCCGCGGGCCAGCACCTTGTGGGTGTAGCCGCCGCCCGCCACGGTCTCCGACCACAACAGGCCCTCGGGCGCGGGCACTTGGGGCATCGCGGCGGCGCGGGCCCCTTCCTGGGCGCGGGCGTGCTCCCTGGCCTCGTACGTGGTCCCGGTCGGGCGCGGGGCCCTGCGGGATGTCCTGCGGGCCGTGCTCTGGCCGGTCTTCCTTCCACCGGTCGTCCCTGTCGCCACGGGGCTGCACCTCCGTCGTCTCACGGCTCCTGCTCCACACGAATTTCTGTCGCTCGACAGAAATTAGGCGGCGGTGGCTTCACGGCGATTGCCCGGTTGTTGCCGCCCGGTTACCGGCCCCTCACCGGACTGCCCGCCGTCGTCGTCGCGTCGCCGCGTGCGACGATCGGCGGGTGAGCACGAGTGGAAAACGGGTCGGCAGGCCGCGCGCCCAGCAGCGGCCGGACAGCGGCATGAGCGTGCGCGAGGAACTGCTCGCGGCGGCGGCCGAACTCTTCACCACGCGCGGCTACACCGCCACCACCACGCGGGCGGTCGCCGAGCGGGCCGGGATGCGGCAGGCGTCGATCTACCACTACGTCGGCGGCAAGGAGGATCTGCTCGCCGAACTCCTCGAAGGCACGGTCACCCCGTCCCTCGACCTGGCCCGCGCGCTGCTCGCCGACGACACCCGCCCCGCCGAGGCCCGGCTCTGGGACCTGTGCCGCTACGACGCCGAACTCCTCTGCGCGGGGCCGCACAATCTCGGCGCCCTCTACCTCCTGCCCGAGGTCGCCGCCGAGCGCTTCACCGCCTTCCGCCGCGCCCGCGCCGACCTCAAGGCCGCCTACGCCCGCCTGCTGGCCGCCACCGCCCCGGGGCGCGCGCTGCCCGCCCCCGAACTGGCCCTCCGCACCGACCTGATCTTCGCCCTCATCGAGGGCGTCATCCTCGTGCACCGCTCCACCCCGGCCCGCCCCGTCCCCGCCTTCGCCCGCGCCGCCGCCGACGCGGCCCTGCGCATCGCGGACATCCCCGCTCCCTGAGCCGGGGGACCGCCGAGGAGGTGGCCGAACTGGGCTGTCCGCTCAGCTCAGTTGCTCGGCCAGCCCGACGATGATGCCCTCCGGGCCCCGGACGTAGCAGAGCAGGAAGCTGTCCTCGAACCGGGCGATCTCGCCGAGGACTTCGGCGCCGTGCGGGCGCAGGCGGGCGACGGTGTCCTCGATGTCGTCGACGGCGAACATGACGCGGTGGGTGCCCAGGATGTTGTGGGGCCGGTCGCGCGGTCCGCCGCTGATCGCCTCGGGGCTGCGGTACTTGGCCAGTTCGAGCCGGCTGTGACCGTCCGGGGTCCTGACCATCGCGATGTCGCAGTGGACGCCGTCGAGTCCGGTGCACTGGTCGGCGAAGCGCCCCTTGACCTCGGCCCTGCCCTCCAGCTCCATACCGAGGTCCACGAAGAACGCGATGGCGGCGTCCATGTCCTCGACGACGATGCCGACGTTGTCCATCCGCTGAATGGCCATGCTGGTCTCTCCTTCGTCCTCGCGCGACCGGTGGCGGCCGCCGCTGTCCCTGGGACGGAGCCGATGGCTCGTTCTCGACATCTCTCGTGCCCGACATCGCTCGCCCTCGGCATCGCTCGCCCTCGACATCGCTCGCCCTCGGCATCGCTCGCCCTCGGCATCGCTCGTCCTCAACATCTCTCGTCCTCGGCATTTTCGGGCAGGGGCCGCGCCGCCGCGCGCCCTGAGCGCACCGGCGTCTCGTGCCGGTACACCGCCGAGAACCGGCAGGCCATGATGGACTCCCGGGTGGATTCGGCGCGGGCGGTCGGAAAGGCGATCGCCGCCGCCGCGCGGCCACCGCGCCTCTGGCTCCAGATGAGTACGGCGACGGTCTACGCCCACCGCTTCGACGCGGCACACGACGAGGCGACCGGAGTGATCGGCGGCTCGGAGGACGGAGTGCCGGACTACTGGGCGTACAGCGTCGCGATCGCCGAGAACTGGGAGCGCGCGCAGACCGAGGCGCCGACCCCCGCGACCCGCAAGGTGGCGCTGCGCTCGGCGATGGTCATGAGTCCGGACCGGGGCGGTGTGTTCGACGTGCTGTCACGACTGGCGCGCCTCGGGCTCGGCGGTCCGGTCGCCGGCGGCGCGCAGTACGTCTCCTGGATCCAGGACGAGGACTTCGTGCGGGCGGTGGAGTTCCTGATCGCGCGCGACGACATCGAGGGGCCGGTGAACCTCGCCTCGCCCGGACCCCTTCCCCAGCGCGACTTCATGCGGGCGCTGCGCGCGGCCTGGGGCGTACCGCTGGGGCTGCCCGCGACGCGCTGGATGGCCGAGCTGGGGGCGTTCGCGCTGCGCTCGGACACGGAGCTGCTGCTCAAGAGCCGTCGGGTGGTGCCGGGGCGGCTGCTCGCGGCCGGGTTCACTTTCGCCTGTCCCGAGTGGGGGAGCGCCGCCACGTCCCTCGTGGAGCGGGCCAGGCCGCGGCGCGTTGCCACGAAGCGGGTCCGTGAATCGGGCGATGCCGCGTAACCGGCCACGGGCCTGCGGCTGGCCTGGTCGTTGTCGCCGCGGGCCCGCCGTTTAGGATCCGGGCATGACGTCACAGACCTACCTCTCCGAACTGTTCTCGCTGGAGGGACGGGTCGCCGTGGTGACCGGCGGCAGTTCCGGCATCGGCCGCGCTGTCGCCGGGGCCCTCGCACACGCGGGGGCGAGCGTCGTGGTCGTGGCGCGCCGGGAGGCGGAGCTGGCCGCGACGGTCGGCGAGCTGGCGGCCGACGGCTGCCGGGCGGCCTGGGTGAGCGCCGACCTGAGTACGCGCGACGGCATGCGCGTGGCCGCCGAGGAGGCGGTCGAGGCGTTCGGCGAACCCGACATCCTCGTCAACTCCGCCGGGATCAACCTGCGGCCCCCGATGGGCGAGTTGGGCGAGGACGTGTGGGACACCACGATGGCGGTCAACCTGGAGGCGCCCTACCTGCTGGGGCAGCGCTTCGGGCCCGGCATGGCGGAGCGCGGCTTCGGGCGGATCATCCACATCACCTCCCAGCAGGCGCACCGGGCCTTCGTCCAGAGCGGCGCCTACGGCGTCTCCAAGGGGGCGCTGGAGTCACTGGCCCGCTCGCAGGCCGAGGCGTGGTCGCCGTACGGCGTCACGTGCAACACCCTGGTGCCCGGATTCGTCATGACCCCCCTCAATGCGCGCCTGTCGTCCGACCCCGAGAAGGTGGCGGCCCTGGCCGCCCGCACGATGGTCGGGCGCAACGGCCTGCCCGAGGACTTCGCGGGCGCGGCGGTCTTCCTCGCGAGCCGCGCCTCCGGCTACGTCACCGGCCAGGCGGTCTTCGTCGACGGCGGATTCTCCGTTCACTGACGGGGCGGGAGGGGGTGGGCCCCGGCAGGACGCGGTAGGCCCCGGTGGGAGCGGGTGCGGTCGCTCAATCGCCGGGAGGCCGCATGGGCGGCCACTCTTCGCTGCTCTCCTGCCGGAACAGCCTCCCGGACACATGGAGGGCCTGTTCCGGCAGCCACCCCTCGCAATAGTCCGGGTCGTCACGGAACGCCAGCGCCAGGCGCCGGACATGCAGGCAGGGCCACTGCTCCACGTCGATGCGGAAGAAGCTTGTGAACAGCGAGCCCGGTTCGATGCGCGAGCACGCGACGCAGCCCGTGGACATCACCATCCTCGACGCGAAAGCCGCGTCAAGGCGTCGGTGGAGTTGCGGAGTTGAGCCATTGGCCGCCCAGGGTATCCGGGACGTTCGCGGGAAGAGTCCGGTAACCGTCCCCCTGTCGGCGCCGCCCCATAGGCTTTCGCCATGAGCGACGACACGCGTGTGATACGGATCAGGCCGGGCAGCCCGGCCGACGCACCAGCCGTGTTGGACATGCTCGACTCCGCCGTGGTCTGGATGAACGATCGCGGCAATACCGAGCAGTGGGGCACGACACCGTATTCGAAGAAGCCCGGTGGTGCGGAGCGGGTCGAGCGGTACATGACCGAAGGCGCCCCACACATAGCGGAGTTGGGCGGAGCACCGGTCGGGGCCATGGTGCTGGACTCCGGGCCCAGTCCCCAGATGCCGATCGCCCCGGCCGGGGAACCCGAGCGGTATGTACGGCTGTTGGTCTCCGACCGACGGCACGCCGGTCTCGGCATCGGGGCGACGCTGCTGGCCCATGCCGTGCGGGAGACCCGGCGGGCAGGCGTCGACCTGCTGCGGGTCGACTGCTGGGCGGGCGGCGGCGGCGAACTCGTCGCGTTCTACGAGCGCAACGGCTTCGTTCCCACCGATCCTTTCCTGTTCGGGACCTGGCCGGGACAAGTGCTGGCCCGACGGGTCGGCGCGCATCGCTGACCGGGAGAGACACCGGAATCCACGTCAAAGGCCGGGCCCGCCCGGCGTTGACGGGCGCTCACGTCCGGGCGCATCGGCGCCCACCAGCAGCATGACCCCTGCGGGACACGCACCACGTCACCCATCGGACGCGACCGATCCAGTTCGCTCCCGATCCCGTCCCGCAGTACGTCATGCTGCGGCCCCAGCCTGAAGCCCTCGTCGGTCCACCGGTCGCCCGGATACAGCCACACAGGCTTGCCCACCAGATCGGCCGGCTCCCACCCGAACGCGGCCAGACGTGGGCATGCAAGTGAGCTCACGCCCGCGCGGGACCGCGGCTGCTTCTCAGGTGGCGCTGAGGGCCTGAGTCGGCGTCAGCCGGGAGGCCCGTACCGACGGGTAGGCGCCGGCGATCATGCCGATCAGGACCGCGCCCAGCAGGCCCGCGGCGAGGGCCGCAGGCGGGATGACCGTCGGCCAGCCCTGGTAAGCGCAGTAGGCGAAGCTCGCCGCGACCCCGATCAGCGTGCCCGCCGCGCCACCGATGCCGGACAGCACGGCCGACTCGGTGAGGAACTGGGCGCGGATCTGGCCGCGGTTGGCGCCGAGGGCCCGGCGCAGGCCGATCTCGCGGCGGCGCTCCAGGATGGAGATGTACATGGTGTTGGCCACGCCTATACCGCCGACCAGCAGGGCGACGGCCGCGAGGCCGAGGAAGAGCGCGGAGAAGGTGGTCCGGGTCGCCTGCTTGGCGGCGAGCACCGACGAGGGGTTGCTGACCCGGACGACGCCCGGCAGCCGCGGGTTGACGGTGGCGGGCAGGACGGCGTGCACCGCGTCGATCTCGTCGTCCGGGGCCTTGACGTAGATCACGGTGGGGCTGCGGTGGAAACCGAGCTCGGTCGCCGCGATGTCCCAGCCGACCAGCACCGACGTGTCGAGGTCCGGATGCAGCGGCACCGGCTTGAGGATGCCCGCCACGCTGAACCACGTCTTCCCGACGAAGATCAGCGGCGGTGTCCGGCCGGTCAGGACCTCGGGGAAGCCGAGCCGATTGGCTGCCGTCGCACCGAGGACGGCCACCGGGAACCGCTCCGTCGCCGCGGTGAGGAACGTGCCGGACGCCATGCTGCCGTTGACGGCGGGCAGCAGGTTGAGCTGGGTGGCGAGTGTGGTCAGCCCGGTGGCGTAGGTGGCCGGGATCTTGTCGGAGCGTTCGACGGGCAGATTGAGGTTGGCCACCGCGCTGGCGATGGTGACCGGGCCGATCCGGGAGACCATCGCCACCGACTCCGGCGGCAGGACCACGGCGGGTTTCGCGTTCGGGTCGTAGCTGACCTGGAGCATGTTGGTCCCCAGCGCGGTGAGCTGGTTGAAGAGGGATCGCTGGCTGGACGCCGGGATGCTGGTCACGACGATGAGCGTGGCGATGCCGATGGATATACCCAGCGCGGACAGCGCGGCGCGCAGCTTGCGGGTGCGGATGCCGAGAAGGCCGAGCCCGAGCAGGTCGAAGGGCGCCAATCGGACCGGCGCCGTGCGCAGGGGCGGCCGTGCGGCCCGCGCGGGAGCGGGCCCGGCCCCCGTACGAGCGGGTGGACCCGCGGCTGAATCCGAGTCAGAACCGAGGCCGGGACCGGAACCATGGCGGGGCGGCTGTCGGCGGGCCGCGTCGGGACCGCTCATACCGGCTCCCCCTGCCGGATGTCGGCGACCAGGCGGCCGTCGAGGATTTGGAGCCGGCGAGGCAGCCGGGCGGCGATGCCCAGGTCGTGTGTGATGACGGCGATGGTCGTGCCTTCCTCGTTGAGCCGGCCCAGCAGGTCCAGGACCGCCGACCCGTTGGCCGTGTCCAGCGCGCCGGTCGGTTCGTCGGCCAGCACCAGCGCGGGATCGTTGACCAGCGCCCTGGCGATGGCGACGCGCTGCTTCTCGCCGCCCGAGAGCTGGTGCGGCAGATGCGCGGTCCGCCGGGCCAGGCCGACCCGCGCCAGGGCCTCCAGTGCCAGCCGCCGCCGGTTGCGCCGGGGGACCCCCGCGTACAACAGGCCGGTGGCGACGTTCTCGGCGGCGCTGAGCCCCTCGGTGAGGTGGAACTGCTGGAAGACGAAACCGAGCCACCGCCCGCGCAGCGCCGACAGGCGCCGGTCGGAGAGCAGCGCCGCGTCCTGCCCGGCGATCTCCACCACGCCGCTGGTGGGACGGTCCAGGGTGCCCATGATGTTGAGGAGCGTGGACTTGCCGGAGCCGGAGGGACCGACGATGCCCAGCAGTTCGCCTTCCTCGATGGTCAGCGAGACCCGGTCGAGGGCGAGAACGCCGCCGGGGTAGGCCATGCTGGCGCCGCGTACGGCCAGGACCGGGTTCACGCGGCCGTCACCACCCGGGTGCCGGCGGTGATACCCGTCCCGGTGATCTCGACGAGACCCTTGGCGAACATCCCGAGGCGCACCGCGACCAGGGTGCCGCTCCTCAGCTGCACCGCGTAACCGCCGCCGCTGAGCGCCAGCAGCGCGCCGACCGGCACCGCCAGCACCCCCTTCTCGACCTTGCCGGTGAACTCGACCTGCACGGGGGCGGAGTCCAGGTTCCGTACGTCGGCCGGCCGGTCCAGCGCCACCGAGACGTTCTGCTGGGGCGCGTTGCCGGAGTCGTCACCCGAGCCGCCGCCCGCCGAACCCTGCTCCTGGACGGTGGCGCTGACCGTGGCGACGTGGCCGGGCGTGGTGGAGCTGTCCGGCAGGGTGACGACGACACGGTCGTTCTCCTTGATGCTGCTCACGGCGTCCGGGTCGGCGGGCACGGTGACGGTCTTGTCGGCCAGGGTGACGGACATCAGCGGCTCGGCGGCGGGGTCCCCGAGGGCCGCCTGCACTCCGCTGACCCGGACCCTGCCGGGCAGCACCACCACGTCACCCGGGCTGAGGGTGCCGGTGGCCGGAATGCCGAACGTCCGCTGAAAGCGCTTCAGCGCCGCCATGAGGGACGAGGTGAGCACACCGTCCCCGCGCCGCACGACGACCGTCGTCGGCGAAGCCGGGGGCGCCGCGGGCGGGCCGTCGCCGGGCGGGGCCGTCGTACCGGCGGTCGCGGATGCCGGCCCGGAGCCCGAGCCGGCGCCGGGAGCCGAGCTCGCACCCGATCCGGAGCCGGAGCCGTGGCCCGGTCCTGAGCCGTCCGTGCCGGAGGTCGCGGACCCGCTGCCCGCCGCGGGCGCGTCGGCCTGCCGGATCGTGCTGCCGACGGACGGCTGCGCGCCGATGTCGTAGCCGAGCGCCTTCAAGTTCGCCGCGACCATCGCCACGTCCCGGCCCACCAGCCCCCGCCGGTCCAGCGGCCGGAACAGCGGGGTGCTGCCGTAGAAGAGCATGACGGGGTGGTCGTCCACCCGCAGCAGCGGACGGCCGCGGGACACGTTCTCCCCCTGCGCGGGGAGCTGGGTCACCGTGCCGGTGCCCGCGCCCTTGACCGTCACCGGTTTTCCGAAGCCCAGCGTCCCGCTGAGGCTCTGCGAGCTGGACAGGTCGGTACGCACCACGGCGACGGTCTGCACCGGCGTCGACGCCGTCCCCCGGCCGGGGGACCTGCTGTCGTGGTGCATGACGACCGCCCCCACGGCCGCCGCCGCGACGGCTGCCGCCACCCCGAGGCTGACGAGCGCCCGCCCGCCCGGCCGCCGGGACGGCGCGGCCGACTCCTCGTCCCCGCGGCCGTCGTCGCCCGGCGGTCCGCCCCCGTCCCCGGCCCCGGCCCCGAGCAGATCACCGCCGGGCGACGCACCGCCGCCGCCCGCCCGGTGTCTGGGGCTCTTGCTGTCGGCCATGACCCGGCCCCTCTGTTTCATCATCGGTCGCACACGTACTTTCCGAGCTCCTGTTCACCACGGCCGCTGCCCGGCCCGGTCGGCGGCGGCCGTCACGGCACCGCCCCGCGCACCCGCTCCCGTTTCCCTACGGGTACACGTGCGAGTACACCTGGATGTGGCAGGCCCGCTCCGCCGCCATGGCCTTCTCGCCCTGCTCCTGGGTGCGGGGCGCCCGCACGTAGGTCCAGCTCAAGCCGCCCTCGTAGGCTCTGACCGTCTCGTAGCCCTTGCGGTTGATGCAGTTCACCTCGTCCCGCACGTAGTCCCTGGCGTGCGGGTTGTCCGGGTCCTCGCTGGTCGGCATGAGCGGCTCCTTCGACTCGCAGGCGATGATCGCGGCCCGCGGGGCACCGTCCTTCACGCCGATTGCCTGGATTCCGCCCTGCTCCTTGCCCGCACCCCCGGTCTCGCGGGTGGCACCGTGCTGGATCAGGCAGGACGCGTAGGCGTTGGTGAGGCGCATCTGGGTCGCGGGGGAGTCGTCGAGCCGTATCTGGGGACGACCGGAGGCGGTGTTGGACGGGTCGGGTGCCGGTGCCGCCGGGTTTTCGCCCGCCGCTGACGTCGAGGACCCCGACGACGGCACCGAGCCCGGTGCGGGCGGCGAGGTGGCGGCGAGCGATGCCACACCGCTGCCGCGGGCACCCTCGGAGGAGTGGGAACCGCCGCACGCGGTCAGGGAGGCCAGCGCGGTGACCGCGGCCAGACCGGCGGCGGTCAATGCCGCGTGACGGGACAGGCTGCGGCGGCGGAAGGGCGTGGCTGGGGTCGTGATCGGCATGACCACATCGTGGACAAGGGGTGTGGGCACCTGGTCAGAGACTTGTCAGAATTCTGTTTTTCGTATTTCCGGTCTCTTCGGATCGCACCTGTACGGCTCTACAGTCGTCGCATGAGCGCACGTGTCCTGGTCGCGGAGGACGACGAGACGCACGCCGAACTCCTCCAGCGGTATCTGGAGCATGAGGGCCACGGCGTGGTCGTCGCCCGCGACGGCCGTGAAGCCCTCGACCAGGCCCGCAGATTCCGGCCCGACCTGCTCATCCTCGACGTGATGATGCCCGAGGTGGACGGCATGGACGTGTGCCGGATCCTGCGCCGGGAGTGCGACGTGCCGATGCTGATGCTGACCGCGCGGACGGACGAGGAGGATCTGCTGCTCGGCCTCGGCCTGGGCGCCGACGACTACGTCACCAAGCCGTACAGCCCGCGGGAGTTGATGGCCCGGGTACGCACGCTCCTGCTCCGCTCCCAGCGGTCCGGCGGGTGGTCGCGGCTCACCCTGCACGTGGGCGGCCTCACCGTCGATCCGGCCCGGCACCAGGTGTGGATCGACTCCGATGTCGTGGACTGCACACGCGGCGAGTTCGAGATCCTGGCGGCGATGGCCGCGAAGCCCGACCGGGTCTTCACCCGCGCCCAACTGCTGCGGGAGGTCTCCGGCACGGACGCGTACACCTCCGAGCGCACCATCGACATGCACGTCATGAACCTGCGCCGGAAGACCGAGGCCGATCCGCGCCGCCCGGCGCGCCTGGTCACCGTCTTCGGGGTGGGCTACAAGTTGACGGACGGTGCGAACGGCCGGGACCGCACGGATCGCGGCCACCGTGCCCCGTAGCGACCGCCGCACCCGTAGGAGCCGTACCCGTAGCAGACGCGGCGTCCCGTTGCGCAAGAGCCTGATGGTGCGGCTGCTCGCCACCTCCGTGCTGATCGCGGTCTGCTCCATCGCCGCGACCGCCTGGCTGGCCGCGACGACCACGTCCCACGCGCTGCGGCAGGAGCAGGGGCAGGTACTGGCCCGGGACGCCCAGGTCTACGACGCGCTGCTCGGCTACGCGGCCACCCACCGCAGCTGGGACGCGGTGGCCCCCGACGTGGCGTCGCTGGCCAAGCGCACCGGGCGCCGTATCGTCCTGACCACCCCGCAGCGCCGGACGCTGGCCGACTCCGCGGCGGCCGACCACGCCGCACTGCCCGCCGCGGTGTCCGCGGTCGTCAACCCGCTCGCGGTGGACTCCTCACTGACCGGTGGCACCGGCGCCACCCCGATCGACCCGCGGGCTGTCGGCCCCTATCGCCTCACCGCCGCGGAGCGGACGGCACTCGCGGCCTCGGCGCGGAGCATCACCGGGTGCCTGCTCAAACTGGGCGAGCCGTCGCAGATCAGCTACGCCCCCAGCGGCCGGCCCCGGGTCACCACCGAGTCCCTCACCGCCGCCGCCCCCGTGATCCCCGACGTGTGCGGCGGCCAGAGCAGGATCCTGACCCGCCCCACCCCGACCGAGGCCGCCGCCCTCCACCGACTGGAGGGCCTGGTCAACCCGTGTCTGCGCCGCCAGGGAATGTCGCCCATCCGGATCGGTCTCGACTACATCGGCCCGCAGTCGATCGAGACGCTCTACGCGCCCATGGACGCAGGCCGGATCACCGAGGGCTGTGTCGAGGACGGGCGCCGCGAACAGCTCGCTCCCTACGTGGCGCCCAGTGCCCTGCTCTTCGTCACCGGCGTTCCGGGCGCCGACACCACCGGCTTCGCCCTGACCGGTGCGAACGCCGTCCGCATCGTCGAGGTCGCCGCCCTGGTGCTCACGGTCACCGTCGCCGCCGCTGTGCTGATGTCGACCCGGCTGATCAGGCCGCTGCGCACCCTGACCGAGGCCGCCCAGCGGCCCGACCAGGCGCGCAACCGGGTCCCGGTCTCCACCGACGACGAGATCGGCTCGCTCGCGGTCGCCTTCAACGACCTGTCCGCGCGCCGCGAACGCCTGGAGGACCAGCGCAAGGCGATGGTCCGGGACGTCGCCCATGAGCTGCGCACCCCGCTGAGCAACATCAGGGGCTGGCTGGAGGCGGTCGAGGACGGCGTGGCGGTCGCCGACCGGCCCCTGACCTCGCGGCTGCTGCGTGAGGCGCTGCTGCTCCAGCACATCATCGACGACCTGCGTGACGTGGCCGCCGACGACGCGCACACCTTCCGGCTGCACACCCAGCGGGTCCGGGCCGCGGAGGTCGTGGAGTGGGTCTGCGCCGCCCACCGTGACGCCGCCCGCACCGCGCGGGTCGCGCTGACCTGGTCCGCGGAAGGCGATCCGGAGCTGACTGCCGACGCGCTGCGGCTGCGGCAGGCCGTCGGAAACCTGCTGTCCAACGCGGTCCGGCACACCCCGCCGGGCGGCAGCGTCGAGGTCCGGACGTTCGTTCGGGACCGGTCGGTGCTGATCGAGGTCGCCGACACCGGCAGCGGCATCAGCGATGAGGAGCTGCCGCACGTCTTCGACCTCTTCTGGCGGTCGGAGAAGTCCCGCAGTCGGCTGACGGGCGGCAGCGGCCTCGGCCTTGCGATCGTTCGCCAGTTGACTGAGGCGCACGGCGGCCGGGTCACGGTGTCCAGCACTTTGGGCGCGGGGTCGCTCTTCACCCTCCACCTGCCGTCCGCCGCCGCACCGCCTCTGCGGCGCGACCCCGCCGGGGCGGCGAAGGACCGCCGGGAGCGCTGAGCTCGACACCTCAGGTGAACACGACGGCCTCGCCGCCCAGGATCACGCCGGGCGCCAGCGCCGTTCCGGCCGCTTTGAGGTCGGGCCAGGATGTGGTGCTGTCCCGGCCGGAGCGAGAGACGTCTCGCTGCTCCGTCACCCCAGGTATCACCCGTCGGCGCCAAGGGCGGCCAGGGCGGCCTCGTAGGCGTGCAGGGCGGTGATGACCGCGGCGCGGTCCGCGGGATCGAGACCGCGCATGACGCGTTCCCGGGCAGAGGCGCTGCCAGAGAGCCATTCGCCGATCGGTGCGGCGTAGGCGGGGGCGATGGCGACGACGCGGCGGCGGCCGATCCGCCGGTCGACGTGGGCACGAATTGGGAAGCGGATGCGCGAGGACGCGAACCGCGTCCTGATCGCTGTCGGATCGGTGGCGCGGGTGCCCGAGAAGCTGACGCTCCACGGGCTCCGCGACTGGTACGCCGTCGTGTCCGATCAAGAACAACGAGAAACGTGAAGACCGTTCAGGTGCGACTCGGCCACAGCAAGCCGTCGATCACGCTCGACGAGTACACAGGCTTGTGGCCGGTGGGCGACGACACCACGGCGGCTGTCATGGAGTCGGTTCTGGAAACGCTGCCCCTTCGGGAGCGATGCGCCCCCGATGTGCCCTCAGGGTCCGCCAGAGGAAGCCCACCAGCAGCACGGCCAGCAGAAACAGCAGGGTGAACCACTGGAAGTACCAGTGGCCGCCGGAGGGGTCGTAGACGGTGGCGCGGGGCCAGGCGAGGTTGACGGTCATGGCGAGGCCGTAGAGGAGGGCGAGGGCGTTGACGGGGAGGCCCCAACGGCCCAGGGAGAACAGGGGGTTGCCGGATGGGTCGGTGGCCGGGGGGAGGGGGGAGCGCAGGCGGCGCAGGAGTTGGGGGCCTGTGACCATCGCGTAGGCGAGGTAGAGCATGACGATGCAGGTGGTGCCGATGGCGAGAAAGGCGTCGGGGGAGCCGAAGTTGAGCAGCAGGAGCGCCGCGGCGAGGACGCCGACGACGAGGGCGGGGGCGGCGGGCTGGCCGGTGCGGGGGGAGACGCGGGCGAGGGGCCCGGAGAAGGGCAGTGCCCGGTCGCGGGCCATCGAGAAGAGCATCCGGGTGGCCGACGTCTGGATGGCGAGGGTCGCCACGGTGACGGCCACCGCGACGTCACAGAGCAGCGCGCGCCCGACCCCGTCGCCCAGCCGGCTGGTGAGCACGTAGGACAGGCCCTCGGTGCCGAGCCGCCCGTCGGTGAGGCTGGGCGCGGCCAGCAGGGCGGCGAGGACGAGGAGCGTGGCCAGGGCGCCGGCCGCGGCGAGCGCGGACAGGATCGTACGGGGCGCGACGCGCTGCGGATCGCGGGTCTCCTCGCTCATCTCGCCCGCGCTGTCGAAGCCGATCATCACGTACGCGGCGGCGATCGAGCTGACGAGCAGCGCCGACGAGCCGCCCCCGCCGTGCACGGTCACCGACGGCGTGCGGTCGGCGTGCGTGAAGAGCAGCGTGACGATGAGCACGGCGCCGATGATCTCGGCGGTCACGCCGATCCGGTTGACCAGCGACATCACCGTGTTGTCGAGGAGGTTGACGACGGTGGTCAGGACGAGCAGCGCGATCCCGAGCAGCGCCGCGTTGGCCGCGCCGTCCGACGAGACCGGTGACGTATCGGTCCCGATGAGCTGGAAGCCGGACCAGACGGCGGGCAGGACGACCTGGAGGGCGAGCGCGGCGGCGGCCACCACCACGACCTGGCCGATGACCATGATCCAGCCCGCGTACCAGCCGAAGACGGCGTTGCTCAGCCGGGTCGACCACTGGTAGACGGCGCCGGAGATCGGGTAGCGGGCGGCGAGTTCGGCGAAGCAGGCGGCGACGAGGAGTTGGCCGATCAGGACGGCGGGCCAGGTCCAGAAGAAGCGCGGGCCGCCGAAGGAGTAGCCGAAGGCGAAGAACTGGAAGACGGTGGTCAGCACCGAGATGAAGGAGAAACCGGCGGCGAAGGACGCGTACCGGCCGAGGCTGCGGTGCAGTTCCTGGCGGTAGCCGAAGCCCGCGAGCCCCGCGGTGTCGGTGCCCGCGGTGTCGGCTGCGGTGCCGTGGTCCGGCGGGTCTGAGCGGACCTCGGAAGGTGCGGTGGCGGTCATGGGCCTGGCCCCCTGTCACGAATTCCTGTCGGGCGACAGAAATTAGGGACCCGGTGTTTCGCCGGAATGACACGGCCGTGTCGCGCGCGGGCCGAAGTCCTCACCCCGCCTCGCGCGCGGGCGCCTCACCGTGCGGGAGCACCGACGGCCTGCGGAGAAGCACGGCTTCGTGGAGGTCGCGGGCGTCCAGCGGCAGGGCAACCGGCCGGAGCGCACGCTCTACGGGCTCACCGCCGAGGGCCGCACCGAGATGCACGACTGGCTCGCCGACATGGTGGCCGTGCCCGCCAGGGAGTACCCCGCCTTCGAGTCCGCGCTGTCGCTGATCATGGCGCTGCACCCGGACGAGGTGGCGGAACTGCTCGCCGAGCGGGCCAACACGCTGGAAGTGCACAGCGCGGCCCTGCGCGGCGTCCTGGACAAGCTGGACGGTGAACTGCCCCGGATCTTCGTGGTGGAGACCGAATTCCAGGCCCACATGGTCGCGAGAGCATCATCGGCATCAACACGTTCCTGCTGCTGCCGCTGACCTTCCTGTCCTCCGCCTTCATGGCGCCCGGCCTGATGCCGTCCTGGATGCGGCACATCGCCGACGTCAACCCGGTCAACTGGGCTCTGGTCGCGGGCCGTTCCGCGATGTCCGCCGACCCCGGCCGGGGCGACGTCCTCAGCCGCGGCGGCGGCCTGCTCGCCCTGGCCCTGGTCGCGGTGCGGCTGTCGACCCGCACCTTCCGCTCGTACCAGAAGTCGGTCCAGCCCTCCGGCCCGAGCGGCATCAACGGTCCGAGCGGCATCAACGGCCCGAGTGGCGAAGGCGGCTCCCGGCGGCAGCGGTTCGCCCCGCGCGGCGGACGGCCCGCCCCCGGTCACCCACTCGGGCCGAACGGGCGGCGGGCCGCCGCCGCGCGTGTCCACGGCCGGGAGACGTTCCATCCACGGCTGGGGGACGTTCCATCCACGGCCGGGCGGGCAACGGGTCGGCCCGGCTCCCCGTCCGTCAGGGACGCCCGCCGCGCGCTCACGCCCGCCGCGCGCTCACGCCCGCCGCGCGCTCAGCGCCCGGCGCCGCTCTCCTGCTCGCGCTCCACCTGCTCGTTCCACTCCCGCTTGGACGCCTGCCAGCCGTCCTCGTCGGCGCCGCGGCGCCAGTAGCCGGAGATCGACAGGCGCTCGCGGGGGATCGAGCGGTCGAGGCGGAGGTGGCGGCGGAGGTCCTTGACGAAACCGGCCTCGCCGTGGACGAAGACCTGGACGTCACCCGGCGGGAACTCCAGGCCGGTGACGGCCTCGACCAGCGCCTCGCCGACCGGCCGGGCACCGCGGTGCAGCCAGACGAGCTCGGCGTCGCCCGAGGTGGCCAGCTTCTGCTCCTCCGCCGGGCCCTCGACCTCCACGAAGACCTTCGCCCGTGCCCCCGGCGGCAGTTGCTCGACCGCCGCGGCGACGGCGGGCAGCGCGCTCTCGTCGCCCGCGAGCAGGTGCCAGTCGGCGGCGGGGTCGGGCGCGTAGGCACCGCCAGGGCCCATGAAGTAGATGCCGTCGCCCGGCCGGACACCGGCCGCCCAGGGCCCGGCCAGCCCTTCGTCGCCGTGGTGGACGAAGTCGATCGTCATCTCGGGCGCGACCGGGTCCCAGGCGCGCACGGTGTACGTACGGGTGGTCGGCCACTGCTCGCGCGGCAGGTCGCGGCGGACGGCCTCCATGTCCAGCGGCTCGGGGTACGTGACCCCGGGAGGCGCGAAGACCAGCTTGACGTAATGGTCGGTGTAGTCGCCCACGGGAAGCCCGGCGAGCCCGTCGCCGCCGAGCACCACCCGGATCATGTGCGGGGTGACGCGCTCGGAACGGATCACGCGGGCGTGGTTCAGCCGCGGGGCCCGGCGCGCGGGGCGCTCGACGGCGGCGGGTGCCGCCCGCTCCTCGGCCCGCGGGTCCTGCGTCGCCGCGCCCGTCTGCTGGTCCGTCGCCCGTCCCACCGGTCGGTCTGCCATGGGCGTGCTCCGCTCTCTCGGTGCTGTGCCGTACTGCGTGGTTCGCGCTGCGCCCGGACTGTTCCCCCAGGCTTAGTTAGGTAAGCCTAACTGATTACGGGCCAGGTGTCGGCGACCCCGCTCGTATGACTCCAGCACCCCGCTCCGGCACCTCTTCGGTGCAGCCCCCGGCCCCGCCCCCTACCCGGCTTCACTACTTGAAGCCTGTGTTTCCTCTTGACGCCACTCGCGTGTCCTCGCTTCCATACGGTTACGAATGGGAGCGCTCCCACCGGGCTTCCGCCGTCCACCCCCACCACGAACTGAAGCGTTCCGTCCCCCCACCGAGAGGAATCGCCACCGTGGTCCCCTTTCCGGGCTCGCTGAGCCCCCTGAGAAAAACGAACAGGCTGCGGGTCTTTCTGGCCGCCGCCGTCGCGGCGGCGCTGCTCGCGCTGCTCTCCCTCGCCGGACAGACGCACGCCACGGCCGCGGGCGCGCCCGCGGCTCCGGCGGCGGCCGAGGCCGCCACCGGCTACTGGCACACCAGCGGACGCCAGATCCTGGACTCCACGGGCAAGTCGGTCCGCATCGCGGGCGTCAACTGGTTCGGCTTCGAGACCAGCAACTACGTGGCCCACGGCATCTGGTCGCGCGACTACAAGAGCATGATCGACCAGATGAAGCAGCTCGGCTACAACACGATCCGACTGCCGTACAGCGACGACATCTTCAAGGGCACGATGCCCTCCAGCATCAACTACTCCGGCGGCATGAACGCCGATCTCCAGGGCCTCAACTCCCTAGGCGTGATGGACAAGATCGTCAACTACGCCGGTTCCATAGGGCTGCGGGTCATCCTTGACCGGCACCGTCCGGACTCCGGCGGCCAGTCCGCGCTCTGGTACACCGCCGCCGTCCCCGAGTCGACCTGGATCACCAACCTCAAGGCGATGGCGACCCGTTACCTGAACAACCCGGCGGTCGTCGGCATCGACCTGCACAACGAGCCGCACGACCCGGCCTGTTGGGGCTGCGGCGACACCACGATCGACTGGCGTCTGGCGGCCGAGCGCGGCGGCAACGCCGTCCTCGGCGTCAACCCCAATCTGCTGATCTTCGTGGAGGGCGTCCAGACCTTCAACGGGACGTCCGGCTGGTGGGGCGGCAACCTGATGGGCGCGGGGCAGTACCCGGTCGAGCTGAACGTGGCGAACCGGGTGGTCTACTCGGCGCACGACTACGCGACCAGCGTCGCCCAGCAGCCGTGGTTCAGCGACCCGAGCTTCCCGGCGAACATGTCGGCGATCTGGGACAAGTACTGGGGCTATCTGTTCAAGCAGAACATCGCCCCGGTCTGGGTCGGCGAGTTCGGCACCACCCTCCAGTCGACCGTCGACCAGACCTGGCTGCGGACGCTGGTGGACTACCTGCGGCCGACCAGCACCTACGGCGGCGACAGCTTCAGTTGGACCTTCTGGTCGTGGAATCCCAACTCTGGTGACACCGGCGGCATCCTCAACGACGACTGGACGACGGTGAACACCGTCAAGGACGGCTACCTGGCCAGCATCAAGGCGCCCGGCTTCGGCGACTCGGGCGGCACGACCGGCGGCACCACCAACGGCGGTACGTCGTCGGGCACGTCGAGCGGCACGTCCTCCGGCACCTCGTCCGGTACCTCGTCGGGCACCTCCTCCGGTACGACCACCGGTACGACGACCGGTACGTCGACCGGCACGACCTCCGGCTCCACCGGCGGTCCGACCGGCGGCAGTTCCGGCTGCACGGCCACCTGGCACACCGACAACCAGTGGAGCGGCGGCTTCACCGCCACCGTGACCGTGGCCAACTCCGGTACGGCCGCGACCAAGAGCTGGAAGGTCACCTGGACGTGGCCGGGCGGGCAGCAGGAGACCAGCGGCTGGAACGCGGACATCCACCAGACCGGAGCGGCGGTGACCGCGGGCAGCCTCGCCTACAACGCCGCGCTCGCCCCGGCCGCCACGACCACCTTCGGCCTCCAGGGCACCTCCAGCGGCACCCTCGGCGCACCCGCGCTGACCTGCACCGCCACCTGACGCACCACTGATGTGCCGGCGCTCCCCGCGGGGCGCCACCGACCGGCGGGTCCCGTCCAGGGGCCCGCCGGTCCCCGTTGTGCGCGGGGCCGGCGCGGCCCGCCCCGGCCTTGATGCGACGCGGAATTGACCCCGTGCAGACCCCTAGGCATACCGACCAGTCGGTACTAGCCTCTGGCCACACCTTCGGGGCCCGCCGCACCGCACCCCCGAGGGACCGCAGCAGTGCCGTCCCCGTGCCACTCCACCCGGTCTCCAAGCATCTCCAGGAGGAGCCGTATGTCCGCCACCCCGACGCCGCTCGACGCCGACAGACCCGGGCCCGACGCCCGGTCCGCAGGCGCCCGTACCGCGCTCAGTCGGCTCTACCGCCGTGACCTGGCCGAATATCCGGCCACCGGGCGTCGTATGGCGTATCTGGCGATCGTGGTGATCACCACGGTCGTGCTGTACTACATGCTCTACATCCAGTACGCGGTCGCCACGTCGATCATCACGCACTTCGACATGACCTACCGCTACTTCGTGTGGGTCTCGGTGATCGGCAACGCGGTAGGCGCCTTCGCCTCGCTGGTGGCCGGGCTCGCCGACCGCTGGGGGCGGGCGAATCTGGTGGTCTACGGGCTGCTCGTCGCGTCGCTGCTGGTCTTCCTCGGACTGCCGAACGCGGGCGGCAAGACCACGTATCTGGTGCTGTTCGCGCTGGTCAGCTTTATCGAGGGCATCGTGCTCGTGGCCACGCCCGCGCTGATCCGCGACTTCTCGCCGCAGGTCGGGCGGGCCACCGCGATGGGCGCCTGGACGATGGGGCCGGTGATCGGCAGCCTCGTCGTCACCACCGTCACCAGCAACACCCTGGACACGTCGAGCTG
The DNA here is from genome assembly GCF_042955955.1 of Streptomyces sp. NPDC008317. Classification (NCBI taxonomy): domain Bacteria; kingdom Bacillati; phylum Actinomycetota; class Actinomycetes; order Kitasatosporales; family Streptomycetaceae; genus Streptomyces; species Streptomyces sp. NPDC008317. The sequence continues at coordinate 498,405 of NZ_JBIBFQ010000003.1, read as the reverse complement.
GCAGGACGAGCTGCGCTACTCCGGCGTCTCCGGTCTGGTGGTCTTCGTGATCGCGATCTTCGCGCTGCGCGAGCTGTCCCCCGGACTGCGCGACCAGATCATGGTGACGCTGCGGGACCGGGCGCTGGTCGAGGCGCGTGCCAAGGGCATCGACCCGCAGGCCGCGAGGCGCGGCGAGTGGCGGCAGATGCTCCGGCTCGACGTGGCGGGCTCCGCGCTGGCGATCTCGCTCTTCCTGCTGCTGTACTTCGCGGCCGTCGGCAACTTCGTCGTCTACTTCGCGACCACCTACGGCTACACCGAGCAGCGGGCCAACGCGGTCGCGAACTGGTACTGGGCGGCGAACGCCATCGCCCTGGTGGTGATCGGCGTGATCTCCGACCGGCTCAAGGTGCGCAAGCCGTTCATGATCGTGGGCGCGGTCGGTTCCATCGTGGTGACCGCGATCTTCGCCTCCCGCGCCACCCACCCCACCACCGGCTACTACACCTTCGCGTGGCTGTTCATCGGGATCGGCGTCTTCAGCGGCATCGCCTACGGGCCGTGGATGGCGAGCTTCACCGAGACCGTCGAGAAGCACAATCCGGCGGCCACCGCGACGGGCCTGGCGGTGTGGGGCTGGACGATCAGGATCGTGGTCGCGGTCTCGGCCGCCTTCATCCCGGTGCTGGTCACCTCCGTCACCCCGCTGGTCGACCACGGGCCCGAGGTCACCGTCGCGCAGCGGCAGGCGGCGCCCGCGCTCGCCGTCGTCAACGCCCATCCCCAACTCTTCGCGGAACTGGGCAAGTACCCGCCGGGCAAGGCGCCCGCGGCCCTCACCCAGCAGGCGGTCCAGGAGGTCGGCCCCGCCGACCTCGCCGTGGTCCAGAAGGCGCAGCCGCAGTTGGCGGTGCTCACCACGTACGGCGCCAAGGTGCAGAAGGCCGCGCACGACGGCCCCGGCCAGTGGCGTACCTGGTGGTGGATCTGTGTCGGCGGCCAGGTCCTCTTCCTGCCGTTCGTGTTCGTGATGGCCGGTCGCTGGAGTCCCAAGCGGGCCAAGCAGGACGCCGATGAGCACCAGGCGGCGGTGGACCGCGAAATGGCGGCGCTCGCGGCGGAACCCGCCTGAGGCACACGGCACACCCGCGAAATCGCCCGCCGTGCCCAAGAAATGACACAGCGTCAGTCATGCGGGGGTAATGGCCCGGTCATGGGCCCGTCAGGTGCCTCGGCGCCCGGCGGGCCCATGAATGATGTGCGACGGCCATGGCGCGCCTGTGTGAATCGCCGGTCACGGCGGCCCGTGAGGGCTACAGTCCCGATCATGAGCGAACGTCCGTTTGAGGCTCTGGGGTTGAGTGCCGACGCGGACCGGGCCTACCCGTTGCTGGTGGCCACGCGGGGAGTGGCCGATGCGGAACTGGCTCGGCAGATGGGGGTGTCGAGGGCGCGGGCGGAGGAAGCCTGCGGGGAGTTGGCCGGGCGCGGCCTGGCGAAGCTCGGGCGCGACGGGCGCTGGTATCCGGTGCCGCCGCAGAGCACGCTGCTGCCGCTGGTGTCCCGCGCCCAGGAGCAGTTGCGGCGCGGCCGGGAACTGCTCGACCGGCTGGGCGTGGAGTACCAGCGGGTGCACGAGGGCCACCGGGCGGAGGAGATCGTCCGGGTGGTCGAGGGCCAGGCCGCCATCGGCCGCTGGGCGGAACAGCTCCACGCCTCGGCCGTCTCGGAGTTGATGGCCTTCGTCCGTACCGACAAGGACACGGCGGACGACACCGTCCCCGACCCGCTGGCCTGCGGCTCGGCCGCCGTGCCGGGGATACGCCGCCGGGTGGTCTTCGAGCGGGCGGGCCTGGAGTCGATGGGCCTGGACCCGCTGGCCGCGCTCGACCCGCCGGGCACCCGGCAGCAGGCGTTCGTCCGGGTCACCGACCGGCTGCCGGTGCGGCTGTGCGTCGCCGACCACTCCCTGGCGCTGCTGCCGCTGCCCGCCGACGCGCGGCCACCGGACCCGGTGATGCTGGTGATCCGGCCGAGTGGACTGCTCGACGCGCTGGTCACGCTCTTCGAGTCGGTGTGGGCGGACGCGGTGCCGCTCGGCCGCCCCGACGCCGGACCCTCGCCGGCCCGCGCCGACGCGGGACCGGCCCGCAGCGCCGTCCAACTGCGCATCCTGGCCATGCTGGTGAGCGGCAGCACGGACGCGGCGATGGCCCGCGCCCTGGGTGTCGCGGTGCGGACCGTGCAGCGGCACATCGCGGCGATGCAGCGGGACGCCGGAGTCGACAACCGTATACGGCTGGTCTGGCACGCGGCCCGGCACGGCTGGCTGGACGACGGATACGGACGCGGTGAGGTTGTGCCGTCTGGTTGACGTGAACGCGACGTGCAGTTCCGGTGTGGGTGATGTCAGGTATCCGACAATCACTTCGGGTTCCAGTGGTGCGTGTGAGGCACAGGTATACGCCAGCGGTTCGATCGGACCGCAACCGGCCACGACCTCGTCATGGCACGGTCCCCTCCGGCATCACGGAGTCCCGCCTTGCGCATATTTCCCAGACGGAGCGGAGGTCGGCGCGCCGCTACCGCGGTAGCCGCCCTCGCGTCGGCCACCATCGCCCTGCTCGGCCTTCAACTGCCCGCCGCGGCAACGGCGTCCGCCGCACCCTCCTCCCGGCCCGACGTCGTACGGCAGTGCGGCGACGCCCAGCCGGGTCAATTCCGCTGCTTCGCGCTGCGCCGCACCGACGTGGCCGCGCACAAGGGCATCCAGCCGCTCGCCGCCACCCCGGCCGGCTTCGGTGCCACTGACCTCCAGGACGCGTACAACCTGCCCGCCGACGGCGGCGCGGGCCAGACCATCGCCATCGTCGACGCCTACGACGACCCCACCGCCGAGGCGGACCTGGCGATCTACCGGGCGCAGTACGGCCTGCCCGAGTGCACCACCGCCAACGGCTGCTTCAAGAAGGTCAGCCAGCGCGGCGGCACCGACTACCCGTCACCCGACCCCGACTGGGCGGGCGAGATCTCGCTCGACGTCGACATGGTCTCGGCAGCCGCCCCCAACGCCCACATCCTGCTCGTCGAGGCCGACTCGGCGAACTTCGCGGACCTGGGCGCCGCGGTGGACGAGGCGGTCGCGCTCGGCGCGAAGTACGTCTCCAACTCCTACGGGACCGGCTACAGCAGCACGCCCGGCAGCGGCGAGGACCCGTCCGAGACCACGGACATGGACCCGTACTACAACCACCCGGGTGTCGCGGTGGTCGCCTCCTCCGGCGACGACGGCTTCGGCGTCAGCTACCCGGCGGCCTCGCAGTACGTGACCTCCGTCGGCGGCACCGCGCTCGCCAAGGACACCGGCACCAGCCGCGGTTGGACCGAGTCCGTGTGGAACAACACCTACGGCGGCCCCGGTTCGGGATGCTCGCTCTACGAGCCCAAGCCGGCCTTCCAGACCAACGGCTTCTGTGACAAGCGGTCCGTCGCCGACGTCTCCGCGGTCGCCGACCCGGTCACCGGCGTCTCCGTCTACCAGGGCTACGGCGGCAACGGCTGGGCGGTCTACGGCGGCACCAGCGCCTCCTCCCCGCTGATCGCGGGCGTGTACGCGTCGGCCGGCACCCCGGCCGCGGGCACGTACCCGAACTCCTACCCGTACGCGCAGGCCGGCGCCCTCAACGACGTCACCGCGGGCAACAACGGCACCTGCTCGCCCACCCAGCAGTGCACCGCGGGCCCCGGCTACGACGGCCCGACCGGCCTCGGCACCCCGAACGGCCTGGCGGCCTTCCGCAGCGGCCCGCACGGCGTGCTCACCGGCAAGGTCACCGACCACGCCACCGGGGCGGCCATCGCGGGCGCCAAGGTGACCGCGGGCGACTACAGCGCCACCTCCGACGCGACCGGCGGCTACAAGCTGGACGTCCCGCCGGGCAGTTACGACCTGACCGCCGCCGCCTACGGCTACGCGAGCAAGACCGCGTCCGCCGTCGAACTGGCCGACGGCGCCACCGTCACCACCTCCTTCGCCCTGGACGCGGTGGCCAAGCAGACCGTCGCGGGCAAGGTCACCGACGGCTCGGGCCACGGCTGGCCGCTGTACGCGAAGATCACCGTCGACGGTGTCCCCGGCGCGCCGGTCTACACCGACCCCGTCACCGGTGACTACTCGCTGACGCTCCCTCAGGGAAGCGCGTACACCCTGCACGTCAGCGCCAACTACCCCGGCTACAAGACGGTCGACAAGAGCCTCCAGATCGGCACCGCCGACCAGACGCTCAACGTCCCCGTGCCCGTCGACCCGTCGTCCGACCAGGCGCCCGGCTACGCGGTGCACCTGACCGGCAGCAGCGAGGCGTTCACCTCCACCACCGGACCCCCGGCGGGCTGGTCGGTGACCAACGCGGACAGCACCAACGGCGGTTGGGTCTTCAACGACCCGGGCGCCCGCGGCAACAGGACCGGCGGCAGCGGCGGTTTCGCCAACATCGACAGTGACAACATCGGCCAGGGTCTCAGCCAGGACAGCTCGCTGCTGTCCCCGTCCTACGACCTCACCGACGTCGCCGCCCCGGTGCTCGGCTTCGACACCGACTACAAGGCGTTCAGCAACTCCACCGCCGACGTGGACGTCTCGACCGACGCCGGCACCACCTGGACCACCGTCTGGCACAAGACGACCACCTCGGTGGCCGGTCCCACGCACGTCGAACTCCCGCTGGCCGACTACGCGGGCAAGAGCGACGTACGGCTGCGCTTCCACTACAAGGGCAACTGGGCCTACTGGTGGCAGCTCGACAACGTTTTCGTCGGCAAGCGGACCTACGACCCGGTCAGCGGCGGCCTGATCGTCGGCAATGTGACCGACAGCAACACCAAGGCGGGCGTCAACGGCGCCACCGTCACCAGCACCGACGCACCCGACGACCACACCACCACCAACGCCACGCCCGATGACCCGAACCTGGGCGACGGCTTCTTCTGGATGTTCTCGCACCTCACCGGCAAGCACCCGATCACGGCCACCGCGTCGAAGTACACCTCGGCGACCGCGACCGTGAACGTCCCCAGGGACGGCGTCGGTTCGCACAACCTCGCCCTCAAGGCGGGCCAGATCAAGGTCACCCCGGCGAGCATCAGCAAGACCGTCGCCTGGGGCAAGAGCGCGAGCCAGGTCGTGACGGTGAAGAACACCGGTAACGCCCCGGCCACCGTCACCCTCGGCGAGACGCCGGGCGGAGTCGTCCTCCAGAAGGCCGGCGGCGCCCCGCTCAACCTCGTCAAGGGCCACTACTCGCCGCTGTCGCTCACCACGCACGGCGCGAGCGCCAAGAAGGGCGCGCTGTCGCCCGGCGGCAAGGCCACCACCGACGCCGCCGCCAACGCGCAGGGCGCGGCGGGCGACGCCTGGCAGACCATCCCCGACCTGCCCGTACCCACCGGTGACAACGCGGTGGCCGTGCACGACGGGACCGTCTACTCGGCGTTCGGCTTCACCGGCGTGGCCGACACCAGCGACCTGTACGCGTACAGCGCGGACAGCGGCGCCTGGACCAAGCTCGCCTCCGCCGCCGACACCCGTGAGGCCCCGGTCCACGGCGTGATCGGCGACAAGTTCTACGCGGCCGGCGGCTGGGGCGCCAGCGGCAACCCGGACGCCAAGCTGGAAATCTACGACATCGCCTCCAACACCTGGAGCACCGGAGCCAATTCGCCCAAGCCGTACGCGGGCGCGGGCAGCGCGGTGCTCAACGGCAAGCTGTACTCGGTCGGCGGCTGCACCGCCACCGCGTGCGGCACCGCCGACGTCACCTCCTACGACCCGGCGACCAACACGTGGGCCAGCGCCGCCGCCTACCCGGAGCCCATCGCCTGGGAGTCCTGCGGCGCGGTCACCGGCAAGCTCTATTGCTCCGGTGGCACCACGGACGCGGGCAGCACCACTCACGCGTACGTCTACGACCCCGCCGCCGACTCCTGGTCGCCGATCGCGGACCAGCCGACCGACGCGTGGGGCGCCACGTACACCTCGGCCAACGGCGTGCTGCTGGTCAAGGGCGGTGCCATCAACGCGGGCGCCGCGCTGACCAACCAGACGTGGGCCTACCAGCCCACCGACAACACCTGGACGGCGCTGCCCAACGCCAACGCCTCGCTCTACCGCGGCAGCGGCGGCGCCGGCTTCTACTCGGTCGGCGGCCTGGCGGGCCAGACCCCGGCCAAGAACGCGGAAGTGCTCCCCGGCTACGACCAGCCCGACGTCACCGACGTCACCTGGCTGTCGGAGAGCGCCACGTCCGTCACCGTCGCACCCGGCGCCAGCACCACGCTGACCGTCACCCTGGACGCGTCCGTCCCCGAGATCACCCAGCCGGGGACGTACTCGGCCTCGATCGGCCTGGCCAGTGACACGCCGTACAGCATCGCCCCGATCCCCGTGTCGCTGACCGTCAAGCCGCCCGCCACCTGGGGCAAGATCACCGGCACCGTCAGCGGCGGCGGATCGCCGCTGGCCGGGGCCACCGTCCAGATCAACACCTGGGCGACGCACTACACGCTGAAGACCGCCCCGGACGGCACGTACGCCCTGTGGCTGGACGTCCGCAACAACCCGCTCCAGCTCATCGTGGCCAAGGACGGCTGGCAGCCGACCGTGGCCACCGTGAAGATCACGAAGGGAGCGACCGTCACCAGCAACTTCACCTTGCTGAAGGACTGATCGGGACTCCTTCGCAGCAGCGCGCCCCTGTCGCCGGTTCCCACCGGCGGCGGGGGCGCCGCCGTGCGAGGGGCGTCAGTCGGTGAGGCCGGTGACGCGCAGCGTCAGATTGAGGCGTCCGCCGCTCAGCCCGACGGCCGGATCGCCGGTGTGCGGAAGGACTTTGGGCACCCCGTGGAATGCGTAGCGGGACGGCCCGCCGAAGACGAAGAGGTCACCGGAGGCCAACTCCACGTCGGTGTACGGCTTTCCGCGCGTCTCGGTGTTGCCGAAGCGGAAGACGCAGGTGTCGCCGATGCTCAACGACACCACCGGGGCACCGGACTTCTCGTCCTTGTCCTGGTGCATGCCCATCGTGGCGCCCTCGCCGTAGAAGTTCACCAGCGCCGTGTCCGGCGCGTACGCCGCCCCCGCGGCCCCGTCCTCGTACGCGTCCGCCACCGCGCGGCGGCCCAACTCGCCGAGCCGCTCGGGGAAGGCGGCGACGCGGGCGCCGTTCACGTCGTGCGCGATCCGCGAGTACGCGTACGGGCTCCAGTGCCAGCCCAGACACATCGTGTGCACCGACATGACGCCGCCGCGCGGCAGCCGGGTGCGCCGCATCGGCACCGGGCCGCGCGCCCACGCGCGGCACGCCGCCACCAACTCGGCCTGTTCCTCGGGGGAGAGCCAGCCGGGCACGTGGACGGCGCCGGGCGCGGGCCGCGAGCGCGGCCGGGGGATGAGCGCGTTCACGCCGCGCTCCTGGCCCGCGCCTCGCGCAACAGGCGGGCGAAGACGTCGAGTTCGGCAGCGACCAGGCGCTCGGCCGCGTCCGCGTCGCCGTCGAGCACCGCCGCGACCAGCGCTTCGTGACCGTCAGGACCCGCGGTCCCCACGGCCAACAGCGCCTCGCGCAACGCGGGCGCGAACTCGGCGAACAGATCGGTGAGTACGGGATTGCCGGCCGCGGCCACCAGCGCCGCGTGCAGCGCGAGGTCGGCGTCCACGCGGGCCGCCGGATCGGCGGCGGCCTCCGGCCGGGCGGCGCGTGCGGTGGCCGTGAGCGCCGAGGTCAGTGCTGCGTCGAGCGCCGCCGCTGCCTCGTCGGTACGGCGCCGCGCCGCCAGCCGTACGGCCCGCGTCTCCAGCAGCGCGCGCACCTCGTGGACGTCCGTCGCCGCCGCCCTGCCGAGCTTGGCCGACCACTCCTCGACCGGTTCGGTGGCGATGACGAACACCCCGGCGCCCTGCCGGGTCCGCAGCTGCCCGGCACCGGCCAGGGCGCGTACCGCCTCGCGGACCGTGGACCGGCCGACACCGAGCGACGCGGCGAGCGCCGTCTCGCCCGGCAGCCTGGCTCCCACCGGCCAGCGTCCCTCGGCGATCTGCTCCCGCAGGCGCTGCGCGGCCTGCTCGACGAGCGGACTGGGGCGCAGTGATCCGACGGTCATCGGCGTCTCACCTCGCAGGTCTCAGGTTCTCTGAGGAGTCGTCCCAAGATCAGTTTACTCGGGGCCACCGGGGCGGCGACCCGAGCGGGACGGCGGCCGAAAGCGGGGCTCGATGCGCGGGAGGGGCGCACGGGCCCGGTGCGTGGGAGGGGCCTCAGGGCTTGTAGATCTTCCCCGGCTCCGGCTTCGCGGGGGCCATCAGCTCCGGCACGGTCACCAAGGTGTAGCCCTCGGCGCGCAGCGAGTCGATGATCCCCGGCACCGCGGGCACCGTTCCCTTGTAGAGGTCGTGCAGCAGGATGATCCCGTCCCGGTGCGCGTCCTTGAGGATGCGCTTGTGGATCAGCGCGGAGTCGGTGGTCGCGTAGTCGCTCGCCGTGTCGTTCCACAGCACCAGCGACAGGCCCAACTCCTTGGAGATCTTGGCGACTTCCTTGTTGGTACGGCCCTGCGGCGGGCGCATCAGCGTCGGCCGCTTGCCGGTCAGCTTCTCGACCGCCGTGTTGAGCCGGTCCAACTCGGTGCGGATCTCGGCCGGTTTGAGGTCGGTCAGCCTGCGGTGGGTCCAGGTGTGGTTGCCCAGCACATTCCCGTTCCGCCCCATCTGCGCGACCAGGTCCGGGTACTTGTCCACGTGGTTGTGGCCCAGCAGGAAGAAGGTGACCCGCACCTTCTTTTCGTCGAGGACCTTCAGCAGCGCGGGGGTGTGCTCACTGGGGCCCGCGTCGAAGGTCAGCGCGATGCACTTGGCCTTGCGGCAGTCGACGGCCCCGGCGGGCACCGCCGCGTCGGCCCCGGCCTTCTTCGCCGCCGCGTTCCGCGCGCTGCGCGGGGACTGCGTGTCATAGGTGGTGCACCCGCTCAGCGCCGTCGCCAGCGCCACCGCCGCCACCGCGGCTCCGGCGCACCGGCGTCGTATGGCTGAGGGCGTTCCTGGCATGGCGGGTCCTCCGGGTCTGTGCGTGGGCGCGCCGCGCGGTGGCTCGGAACGGCACCGCGCGGCTGCGTACGGCTGCTCGGCACGGGGCTCCGCCCGGCCCGCCGCGCGGGCTCGCCGGGCGACATCCGTGCGAAGTCTGTATGTCCGCTCTATGTCTGCTGAGCGGACGGAGACTCACCCTACACACCCGCTATGTACGGCATGTATAGCGGGGTGTTTCGGCCACGCCGCAGGTGGGACAGGGGTGCCCCGGTGCATGAATGTCCGTTGTGTCGACACTTCGGGCAGAACCGGTCGCCCTCGGGCCATATCGAAAAGGATCTTCGCGCAAAACAGCGCGCGACCGATCGGTTCCAGTGTGTACTGGGCACGGCCCGCCCCCGGGCGGCCCGCCGTCCCGCCGTTCCCTGATCCTCCGAGGCCGATTCGATGATCGAGATACCGGACCTGGCCGTCGCCGGCCTGGCCGCCGGGACCGTGTCCGCCTTAGTGCTCGGCGGCGGCCTGCTGCGCTCCTTACGGCACAGGACCCGGCAGCGCGCGGAGATCGCCGGGCTGCGGTCCCGGCTCGACGAGGCGCGGCAGGAGACCGAACGGGTCACCACGGCCGTCGCCGCCGAGATCGCCCACCTGGCCGCCGCGCGCATCCCCGCCGAGGCCACCCGCGCCGCCCACCCGCACGTCCGGGTGCCGGGACCGCTGCACCCCGGAACCCTCGGCGGCCGGGCCACCGCGGACGGCGAATCCCCGGACGGCCGACCGCCGCACCCCGACCCTCCGCGCCCCGGACCCCCGGCCGCTGAACGCCCGGCCGCCGGACCCCCGCCCGCCGACATCGAAGCCGCCCTGGGGGACGTCCTCACCGCCGTCCTCGCCGCGACCGCCCGGGAGCGCAAGCGGGTCGACGCAGCCGCCCGCGCGGGCATGCGCGGCGCCACCCGCGACATCCAGGCCGGGCTCTACCGCCTCCAGGACGTCCTGCGCGGACTCCAACAGCGTTACGACGAGCCCGAGTTGGCCCAGACGCTGTTCGCCCTCGACCACGAGAACGAGCAGTCGCTGCGCCGCGCCCAGGTGACGGCCGTGGTGTGCGGGGCCTGGGTCGGCCTGGCCCGTGAGGAGTCGCACCTGGTCGAGGCGGTGACCGGCGGCCAGTCCCGGCTCGTCGGCTACCACCGCGTCCGGGTCAACAACCACCTCGAACCCGGTACGGCGCTGGTCTCGCACGCCGTCGAGCCCGTCGCCATCATCGTGGCCGAGCTCTTGGACAACGCGCTGCGGCACTCCGCGCCCGACACCGCCGTGGTGGTCAACCTCGAAGCCGTCCACCACGGTGTCTCCGTCACCGTGGACGACTCCGGCGTCGGCATGGCCGCCGACGAGCGGGCGTACGCGCAGAAGATGGTCGCGGGCACCGACCCGATCCTGCTCTCCGACCTCGGCGACCCGCCGCGCATGGGCCTGGCCGCGATCGGCCAGCTCACCCGGCGCTTCGACCTGTCCGTCGACCTCTCCTCGCCGTCGCCCTACGGCGGCGTCCGGGCCGTCCTGCTGGTCAGGAAGCACCTGCTCAGCCATATCGACCCGGTCGAGCAGCCGCCCGCCGCCAGCACGCCGCGCTCCACCCGCCCGGCCGTCGCGGACGACGGCGCGCCCGACCCGGCCCACGCCCGCGCCGGGTCCCCGGCGGACACCGAGCCCGCAGCCGTATCCGCCTCCGCGGCCGTACGCGAGACGGCGGCCGGGCACCAGCGGGCGGCCGAGACGGACGCCGGACCCGAACCGGACGCCGGACCCGGGGCCGACAGCGGTACGGGCGCCGACGACACCGCCGCGGAGGTGCTGCCGCAACGGCGACGCAAGGCCCGCGCCGCCCACGGGAGGGCGGCGGAGAACGGGACCGCCGCCGCGCCCGCGGCACCCGCCCGCACACCGGAGGAGGCCGCCGCGGCCCTCGGCGCCCTCCAGGCCGGAACCGCCGCGGCCAGAAACGCCGTCGACACCGAAGGGAACGACCCGCGATGACCAGCCGCGACACCGGCGACACCGCGTGGGTGCTGGATCCGATCCTGGAGATCCCGCATGTCACCGCAGCCGTCCTGCTCACCAGGGACGGTCTCGTCTCCGGGTACTCGGAGGCGCTGTCCCAGGCCACCGCCGAGCGCACCGCAGCGATCACCAGCACCGTCCAGGGCGCCTGCCGCACGGCCGCCGCCGCCTTCGCGGACCGGACCGACGCGCGAATCCGGCAGGTGGTGATCGAGTCCGACCACGGCTACATCCTGGTCGCGCCCACCGAACACGGCACGTGCGTGGCCGCGTTCGGCGGTCCCGAGGTCCGCCTCGACCTGCTCGCCCACCGGGTCCACTCGCAGGTGGCCAGGCTCGGCGAGAAGGCCATGACCGCCGCGCCCCGCGCGGGCGATGGCGGCACCGCGGAATGACCGGCCGCCGGACCGGCCGCCCGCTGGTCCCCGCCTATCTGTCCACCGGCGGGGTGGCGCGGCCGAGCCGGGACAGCCTGGAGCGGCTGTCGGTGCTGACCAGCACCGACGCCGACGGCGCGATTCCCGCCGAACTCCCCGCCGCCCAGCACGCGTTGCTGGAGCTGCTGGACGGCGGATCCCTCACCGTGGTGGAGACGGCGGCCCTGCTGGGGCTGCCCGTCTCCGCCGTCCGGGTACTCGCCGCGGAGCTGACCGACCGGGGGCTGGTCAGCGTCCGTCCGCCCGTACCCGTAGCCGACCTACCGGAACCCGACCTGCTGAAGAGAGTGGCCGATGGCCTCCGCGCCCTCAAGCACTGACCCCCACCGAGGCGACGTACATCTGCCGGACAGCGCCCGCGAGTTGGTGAAGATCCTGGTGGCGGGTCCGTTCGGGGTGGGCAAGACCACGCTGATCGACTCGGTCTCCGAGATCCGCCCGCTGCACACCGAGGAACACCTCAGCGAGGCGTCCGCCGCCGTCGACGACCTCGACGGCGTCCGTGACAAGACCACCACCACCGTCGCCATCGACTTCGGCCGGATCAGCATGGCGGGCGGCGTCGTCCTGTACCTGTTCGGCACCCCGGGGCAGGAACGGTTCCGCTCGCTGTGGGCCGACATCGCGTACGGGGCACTGGGCGCGCTGGTGCTGGTCGACACCCGCAGGATCAACGACTCCTTCGACGTCCTCGGCCTGGTGGAGGAGACCGGCCTGCCGTACGCCGTCGCGCTCAACACCTTCCCCGACGCGCGGACGTACACCGAGGCCCAGTTGCGGCAGGCGCTCGACCTGGAGCCCGGCACGCCGATGGTGGCGTGCGACGCGCGCGACACCAACTCCTCCGTCGACGCGCTGCTCGCGCTGGTGCAGCACCTGATCGACCGCAAGGACGCCGACCCAACGCCCGGAGCCCTCTGATGAATCACCCTCCCGCAGCGCCCTCTCCCGCGCCCGCCGCGCCGTCATCCTCCCCACCGTCCTCCTCCGCGCCCGCCACCCCCGCCGACACCTTCGCCCGGTCGGCGCCGGTCCGGCTCTGGGAGGACGGCTTCGCCGCCGACCCGCACCGCTACTACGCGGCGCTCAAGGCGCAGGGCCCGCTCGGCTGGGCCGAACTCGCGCCGGGCGTACCGGCGTACGTCGTCACCGACCGGTGCGCCGCGCTCGACCTGCTGCGTGACGCGGAGACCTGGTCGCACGACCCGCGCCCGTGGGAGTCCACGGTCGCCGAGGACGCGCCGATCCTCGGCATGATGCGCTGGCGGCCCAACACCCTGTTCTCCGACGGCGACGCGCACGTCCGCTACCGCCGCGCCTTCGCCGACGCGGTCGACCTGGTGGAACCCGCCGATCTGCGCGAGCGGGTGCACCGCGCGGTGGACATCCTGATCGGCCGCTTCGGACCCGTCGGCCACGCCGACCTCGTCGCGGACTTCGCCCGCCCGCTGATGTCGCTGATCTTCAACAACCTCTTCGGGCTGCCGGACAGCGAGAGCGGCCGACTGGAGGTCGCGCTCGGCAAGATGATGGAGGGCGGCGTCCAAGCGGCCGAGGGCGAGGCCGAGTTCGGGGCGTACGTGCTCGGACTGATCGCCGCCAAGAGCGAGACCCGCGGCCCCGACCTGACGAGCTGGCTGCTGGACCACCCGGAGGACCTGACGGCCGAAGAGGTGACCTGGCAGGTCTTCCTCACCCTCGGCGCGGGCCACGAGCCGACCGCGAATCTGGTCTCCAACGCGCTGTCGCGCATCCTCGGCAACCCCGACTTCTACACCACGCTGACCAGCGGCTCCCGCCCGGTCATGGACGCCGTCGTCGAGGTCCTGCGGTACGAGACGCCGCTGTCCAACTACGGCATCCACTTCGCGCGCGAGCCGCTGAGCTTCCACGGCGTGTGGGTGCGGGCGGCCGTGCCCGTCGTCATCTCCTACGGCGCGCTGGGCCACTTCGCCGAGCAGGAGTCGGGCGGCGCCCACCACCCGGGCGACGCCTCCCACCTGTCCTGGTCGGCGGGCGAGCACTCCTGCCCGGTCAAGCAGCACACCCTGCTCATCGCCACCGAGGCCATCGAACGCCTCACCCAGTGGCTGCCCGACCTGGAACCGACCACCGACCGCGACCGCCTCACCTGGCGGCCGGGCCCGTTCCACCGCTCGCTGACGGCGCTGCCCGTCCGCTTCACCCCGCGCACCCCCGACCAGACCGGAGACCGCGCATGACCGCGCCCGCCGCCCGTGTGGCCATCGACCCGTTCGGCACCGACATCCCCCTGGAGAGCGCCGAGTTACGGGCGCTGGGCCCGGTGGTGCCGGTCGAACTGCCGGGCGGCATCCCGGCCTGGGCGCCCACCGGCTACGACACGCTCAAGTCGCTGATCCTCGACCCGCGGGTCAGCCGCGACCCGCGGCAGCACTGGGCGCTGTGGTCCGAGGTCGGCGACCACCCCGCCTGGGGCTGGGTCCTCGGCTGGGTCGGCGTGGTCAACATGCTCTCCACGTACGGCTCCGACCACGCCCGGCTGCGCAAGCTCGTCGCGCCCAGCTTCACCGCCCGGCGCACCGAGGCGATGCGCGTCCGCGTCGAGACGATCACTCAGGAGCTGCTGAGCGCACCGGAGTTGGCGGCGGCCGACGGCCGGCCGGTCGACCTGCGCGCCGCGTACGCGCACCCGCTGCCGATGCGGATGATCTGCGAACTCTTCGGCGTCCCCGACCACTTGACGGAGGCGACGGGCACGCTGATCGCCGCCATCATGGACACCTCCGACCCGACCCCGGAGCACGGACGGTTCGTCCAGGAGCAGATCGGTGTCGTGCTGCCCGCGCTGATCGGCCACAGGACCGAGCACCCCGGCGACGACATGACCACCGAGCTGATCCGGATGCGCGCCGAGGACGGCGACCGGCTCAGCGACGAGGAGTTGCTCTACACCCTGCTGCTGGTGATCGGCGCCGGGTTCGAGACCACCGTCAACCTCATCGGCAACGCGGTGGTCGCGCTGCTCACACACCCCGGCCAACTCGCCGCCGTACGGGCGGGGGAGATCGGCTGGGACGCGGTCATCGACGAGGTGCTGCGCGTCCACCCCTCGATCGCGGCGCTGCCGCTGCGCTTCGCGGTCAGCGACATCACGGTGGACGGGGTCACCATCCCGGCGGGCGACGCCATCGTCACCACGTACGCCGCCGCCGGCCACGACCCGGCGCACTACGGGCCCACGGCCGCCGAGTTCGACGCGACGCGGGCCGCCGACGACCATCTCGCCTTCGGCATCGGCGTGCACCGCTGCATCGGCGCCCCGCTGGCCCGGATGGAGGCGCGCACCGCCCTCCCGGCCCTCTTCGAGCGCTTCCCCGACCTCCGACTCGCCGTCCCGCAGGACGAGTTGAAGCAGGTGCCGTCCTTCATCGCCTACGGCTGGCAGCGAATCCCGGTGCATCTGCACGGCTGACGCCGCTGCCGTACGGCCGCACGCGAAGGCCCCCAGCGCGTAAGGGCAGCACGTCAAGGCCGCACGTGAGGAGGATCAGCGCGCGCCCTTGGCGGCGAGCGTGTCCAGCAGCCGGGTCAGCGAGCCGCCGAGCCCCCAGCGCTCCGCGAGCGACTCCAGCACCTCGGGGTCGGCGGCCTCGCCCGGCAGCGTCGGATCGAAGTCCGGCAGCGGTACGTCGGCGGCGACGGCCACGACCTTGGGCGCCACGTCGAGATAGGCGGCGGCCTCCACGATGTTGCGCCGCCTGGCCGGGGTCAGCTTGGACATCGGGTCGGTCGCGGCGGCCCGCACACCGGCCAGGTCCCCGTACTCGGTGACGAGTTGGGCCGCCGTCTTCTCGCCGATGCCCTTCACGCCGGGCAGCCCGTCGCTCGGGTCGCCGCGCAGCGCCGCGAAGTCCGCGTACTGCCCGGCGCGCACCCCGTACCGGTCCTGGATGGCCGCCTCGTCGATGACGTCGCAGTCGCCGACGCCCTTGCGGGGGTAGAGCACGCGCACGCCCCGCGCGTCGTCCACGAGCTGGAACAGGTCGCGGTCCCCGGTGACGATCGCGACCGGCGTGCGGGAGGCGGTGGCGAGGGTGCCGATGACGTCGTCCGCCTCGTAACCGGCGACGCCGACCCGGGTGACGCCGATCGCGTCGAGCACCGCCTCGATCACCGGCACCTGCGGGGACAGCGTGTCGGGCACCTCCTCGACGCCCTCGGTGTCCTCGACCACGCGGTGCGCTTTGTACGACGGGATCAGGTCCACCCGCCACTGCGGGCGCCAGTCCGCGTCCATGCAGGCGACCAGCGCGGTGGGGGAGTGGTCGGCGACCAGCCTGGCGATGAAGTCCAGCAGCCCGCGCACCGCGTTCACCGGTGTGCCGTCCGGTGCCTTCACCGATTCGGGCACCCCGAAGTAGGCGCGGAAGTACAGGCTCGCGGTGTCGAGCAGGAGCAGTTTGCCGCCGGGCGTGTCGTCAGTCACGGCGCCAGCATCGCACGGGGGTCGGACAGTCCGTCGTACGGTGGGCGGGTGAACCAGGGCCGTTACGCCGTACGCCGGGTGGTCTCGCTGGTGCCGTCGCTGACCGAGACGGTCGCCGCCACCGCGCCGGAACTGCTGGTCGGCGCCACCGACTGGTGCACCCATCCGGCGGACCTCGACGTGGTGCGGATCGGCGGCACCAAGAACCCCGACGTGCCCGCCGTCGTCGCCCTCGCCCCCGACCTCGTGGTCGCCAACGAGGAGGAGAACCGCGCCCCCGACCTGGCCGCGCTGCGGGCCGCGGGAGTGCGCGTCCTGGTCACCGACGTACGGACGCTGCCCCAGGCGTTCGGCGAGCTGCACCGGATGCTGGTCGACGGCTGCGGGGTGCCGCGCCCGCGGTGGCTGGACGAGGCGGAGGCGGCCTGGCGGGGGATTCCGGCGGCGCCCGCGGTCACGGCGACGGCGGTCGTGCCGATCTGGCGGCGGCCGTGGATGGTGCTCGGCCGCGACACCTTCGCCGGTGACCTGCTGGCCCGGCTCGGCGTGCGCAACGCCTACGCCGGACACGCCGAGCGCTACCCGGCGGTCCCGGTCGAGGAGCTGCGGGCCGTGGGCGCCGACCTCGTCGTCCTCCCCGACGAGCCGTACCGCTTCACCGCCGACGACGGCCCCGAGTCCTTCCCCGGCCTGCCCGCCGCCCTGGTCAGCGGTCGCCATCTCACCTGGTACGGGCCCTCGTTGGTGCGAGCGCCCGCCGTCGTGGGGGCCGCGCTGAGGGCGGCGCGCACGTACTGAGACCGGTCCAGCCGGTCACCCCGTGGGCGCCGCCAGTAACCGGCCGCTCACCGTCCCCCGCAGCGTGCCCGCGCCCGCCGCCAGCCAGGCCACGACCAGCGCCGCGTACAGCCCGACCGCCAGCCAGCCCAGCGCGTGCAGACCGGTGTGCCGGGCCAGGCTCGCCGCGCCGGTCACGCAGGTGCCGACCGGGAAGGTGAAGGCCCACCAGGTCATCGCGAACGGCATCCCGCGCCGGGCCGCCCGTACCACCAGGGCCGCCGCCACCGCGAGCCACAGCAGCGCGAAGCCCATCACCGGGACGCCGTACAGCACCGCGAAGCCGCGCAGCGCCGTCGCGTACGGGGCGGGGACGGCGCCGGAGGCCACGTCGGCGCCCTGGCCGACCGCCGTCGTGGACTGCCCGAGCGGACCGAGCACCAGGAAGAGCGTCGGGGTCAGGGCGAGCGGCAGCGGCCCGCGGCGCACCAGGCGCGACCACACCAGCGGCAGCATCGTCAGCGTCGCCAGCAGGCTCAGCCCGAACATCGCGTAACAGCCCAGCAGCAGCGCCTCCCTGGCCTGTACGGCGTCGGCGGGCAGACGCGGGATCAGCGCGGGCCCGGTGGCCGCCGCGACCATCGGCGCCACCACCGGCAGCAGCCACACGGGCGACGCGTCGTCGAGGCCGATCCGGTGTCTGGCCACCATCAGATACGGCACGGCCGCCGCGACCACCAGCGACGACGCCGTCCCGACCGCCCACAGCGCCGCGTCGACCGTGACCGCCGTACGCTCCCCGAGCACCGGCGGCCCGAGCAGCAGCGTGCCCGCGCCGACGGCCAGCAGCGCCATCGGCAGACAGCCGTAGAACGGCGCCACGGCCGGGTCGCGCAGATGGCGCCGCGCCTGGTCGGTGTGCCAAACCCAGTGCGCGCAGCGGGCCGCGAGGACCGCGACGAGCAGGACCGCGGACAGCGCCCACACCCCGGTGCACACGTCCCGCAGCCAGCGCTGCCCGCCCGGCAGCGCCACCCCGGCGTTCGCCACGATCGCCGTCCCCATGACGGTGGCGTACCAGTTGGGACCGACGTGCCGTACCGCGGGGACACGGGTACGGACCTGGGCGAACGGCTGCGCGGCGTGAACAGTGGCCATGCTCCGACCCTCCCCTCCCGCGGGCCGCCCCGGTAGAGCCCGCGAGGCTATGAGGGCATAACGTGGGCTTATGGCTCAGCCGTCCACCACGCCGCCCCCACCAGGCACTCCGCTCGCCCGCCGGGTCCCCGACCTCGCCGCCATGGAGCTGCTGCTGGCCGTCGCGCGGCTCGGCAGCCTCGGGCGGGCCGCGCGGGAGCTGGGCATCAGCCAGCCCGCGGCCAGCGGGCGGCTGCGCGGCCTGGAGCGGCAGCTCGGCGTGGCGCTGGTCCGCCGCTCGCCCGGCGGCTCGCGCCTCACCGACGAGGGGGCGCTGGTCAGCGAGTGGGCGCGCAAGGTGCTGGAGGCCGCCGAGGCGTTCGACGCGGGCGCGCGGGCGCTGCGCGGCAGGCGCGACTCCCGGCTCCGGGTCGCGGCCAGCATGACCGTCGCCGAATACCTGCTGCCCGGCTGGCTGATCGCCCTGCACGGCAGCCACCCGGACACGGCCGTCTCGCTCGCCGCGGGCAACTCCGCGGCCGTCGCCCGGCAGGTGCTCGCGGGCACCGCCGACCTCGGCTTCGTCGAGGGCGTGGACGTCCCCGCGGGTCTGGACGCCGTCGTGATCGCGCACGACCTGCTGCTGGTCGTGGTCGCGCCCGCCCACCCCTGGGCCCGCCGCCGCAAGGCGCTGACCGCGGCCGAACTCGCCGCGACCGCGCTCGTCCTGCGCGAGGAGGGCTCCGGCACCCGGCAAGTGCTCGACGCGGGCCTGGCGGGACACGGCGGCCCGGCCGTACCGCTGCTCGAACTCGCCTCGACCACTGCCGTGAAGGCCGCCACCGTCAGCGGCGCGGGGCCCGCGGTGCTCAGCGAACTCGCCGTCGTGGAGGAGCTGGCCGCCCGCCGCCTCGTCCGCGTCCCCGTCGCCGGTCTCGACCTCGGCCGGTCGCTGCGCGCGGTGTGGACGGCGGGCCACCGCCCGGCGGGCCCGGCGCGCGACCTGCTGACGCTGACCCGAGGCAAGAGCGGCAAGCGGTAGGAGCGCCGAGGGGCGAGAGGGACGGGCAGCGCGGGGGACGGGCGGCCGTGCGGCCGGAAATCGCGGTGACAGAACGGGTGTAACCGGGCTGTGACCGACGCCCTTACGGGATTCTCATGCAGGGGCCATAGGGTGACGGCCGTGACGACGACGACCCCGCCCGGCTGGTATCCAGAACCCGGGCACACAGGCAACGGCCCGGCCATGGAACGCTGGTGGGACGGGAGTACGTGGACGGAGTACACCAGGACCGCGCCCGTCCCGGTGGACGCGGTCCAGCAGCCCTACGCGGGCTACCCCGGCACGCCGGGCTATCCGGGCGACGTCGTGGCCGGCGGCCCCGGCGGCGGCGGTCGCCGTACCGGTGCGGTGGTCATCGCGATCGTGGCCGCGCTCGTCCTGATCGGTGGCGTGGTCGCCGGAATCCTGGTCCTGGGCAAGGACGACAAGAGCGACAAGAACGCCTCGCCGACGCCCAGCGCCTCGGCGCCGCACCGAGGCGAGTCCCGGACACCGCGGTCGCCGGGCGGCGGGTCGCCCGACCCCGACTCCCCGGACGGCTCGCAGGGTCCCGACGGCGGCAGCGACGGCAAGGCCGTGGACGGCTACGACGGCATCAGGCTCCCCGTGCTCAACGGCTGGACCGGCACCTCGGGCGCCAACGGCATCGGCGCCAGCGTGGTCACCGGCGGCTACCCGTGCCCCGGCGACGCCACCAAGGACTGCGTGCGCGGCGGCGTCTTCGCCCAGCCCGCCGAGGCGCTCAAGCTCACCGCGACCGGAGCGGAGGCCGCCGCCAAGGCGGACATCGCGCAGAACGCGGCCGACGCGTACAGCACCGACATCTACGGCGCCACGACCTCGCACCAGCAGATCGCGTCGCAGCCGGTCACGGTCGCCGGGCAGAAGGGGTACTTCGTCCGCTGGAAGATCGTCACGAAGTCCGGCACCAGCGGGTACGTGGAGTCCCTCGCCTTCCCCTCGCCCCGCGACCCGAAGAACATCGCGGTCGTCCGCTTCGGCTTCGACATCGGCTCCAAAGCCCCGAGCCTGGCCGTCATGGACCAGATCACCCAGGGCATCAAGGCCGACAGCAGCGGCGGCACCGGCGGCACGGGCGGCACCGGCGTCTGACCCGCGGCCCGCGCGAGGCCGTACGCGACAGGGGGCGGCGCCCGGACCCCGGGCGCCGCCCCCTGTCGCCTTCAGCGGCTACAGGAACGTCTTGCCCTCACCGCGGTACGTCGGCACCGTCGCCGTCACCCGGTCGCCCTCGACCAGGTGCAACTCGGCGAAGCGCTCGCACAGTTCACCGGCCTTCGCGTGCCGGAACCAGACCTTGTCGCCGATCAGCAGGTCGTCCGCGGGCGACCCCAGCAGCGGGGTCTGCACCTCGCCGGGACCCTCCTGCGGGTCGTAGCGCAGCCCCTCCGGCAGATACGGCACCGGCAGCCGGTCGGGCCCGGCCGCGCCGGAGGCCGGGTAGCCGCCGCCGAGCACGGTCACCACGCCGACGCCGGGCCTGCGCACCACCGGCTGCGCGAAGAGCGCGGCCGGACGGCCCCGGAAGGACGTGTAGTTGTCGAACAGCCGCGGCACATAGAGCCCGGAACCCGCCGCGATCTCGGTCACCGCGTCCTCGGCAGCGGTGGTCTGCACGCTGCCGGTGCCGCCGCCGTTGACGAATTCCAGCTCCGGCGCGACCGCCCGCACCGCGCGGACCGCCTCCGCGCGCCGCGCCGCCAGCTCCTTGCGGGCCGCTGACTGCATCAGCCGTATGGCCCGCGACCGCAACGGACGGCCCGCGACCGCGTCGCCGACCCCCGCGACATGCCCCTCGTACGCCATGATCCCGGCCAGCCGGAAGCCGGGCCGCGCGGTGACGGTACGGGCCAGCGCCGCCATCCGCTCCGGGTCGTGCAGCGGCGAGCGCAGCGCGCCGATCCGCAGCCGACCGCCCAACTTCCGCAGGCTGGTGTCCATTTCGAGACAGACCCGGACGGTCTCGTCGCCGCCGCCGCGGGCCGCGTCGATCAGGTCGAGGTGCGAGACGTCGTCCACCATCACCGTGACGGCGGCGGCCAGCTTGGGATCGGCGGCCAACTCCGCGAAGCCGTCCCGGTCCGCCGACGGATACGCCAGCAGGATGTCGGTGAACCCCGCGCGCGCCAGCCACAGCGACTCGGCCAGGGTGAACGACATGATGCCCGCGAAGCCGTCGCGGGCCAGCGCCCGCTCCAGCAGCGCCCTGCACCGCACCGACTTGGACGCCACCCGGATCGGTTTGCCGCCCGCGCGGCGCACCAGGTCGTCGGCGTTGGCGTCGAACGCCTCCAGGTCGACGATCGCCACGGGGGCGTCGAGATGGGCGGTGGCCCGGTCGTACCGGGTGCGGTCGGCAGCGCGTTCTGACATGTCATGAAGCTTGCCAGACAGGGGCTACCGGGCGGTAGGGGCGTACGGGGCACGTCCGCCGCCGTGTCACGCGGACGGATGCCGGACGGCCTGCTGGACCACGACGTCCGGTCGACCCCGTAGAGTGACGCGCAAGCCGTGAGGACATGTCACGAGGGGGCGCCGGTGAGCACTGGAGTGGACAACGGAGGAGGCTCCACGTCCCCGTCGTTCCCCCCGCTCCAACCTCGCCGGGAACAGAGCCCGCAGACTCCGCCGACGGTCCCCCCGCACCCCGAGGGACCTCCGCCGCCCGCGGCCGAACCGCCCCCGGCCGTCCCCCCGCCTCCGGCGCGGCCCCCCGCACCGCCCTACACCCCACCGCCCGCCGCCGCGCCGCGGTTCACGGCGTACGGTCCCGGCGGATACGCGCCCGCCGGATACGACCATGGGCCCGCGCGGGCCGTCGCCCCCGCCGCCCGCGGGGCTTCGGCCCGGATCTGGGCGGCGCTCTGCCTGGTGCTCGGGCTCGGCCTGATCGGCGGGGCGGTCGCCGGGAGCGCGATCAACCACAAGCCGCGGGCGGAGCCGCCGTTGGTGGACGGGAGCGTCAAGGCGTTCGCCGCCGTACGGGAGGTGTGGCGCAGCACACCGGTCGACGCGCTGTTCCCGCGCACGGTGTCCGCCAACGGCGCGGGTCCCGGCGGGGCCGACCGCGCGTGGACCAGGATCGGCGTCGCCGCGCCCGGCGGCTGCGCCGCCGCCTTCGACCCGCTGCTCCAGCAGGTACTCGCCCCGGTCGGCTGCGCGCGCCTGCTGCGCGCGACCTACGTGGACAGCACGTCGACCTCGGTCACCACGGTGGGCCTGCTGGTCACCACCGCCGAGTCGGCCACCATGCGCGGGTTCAGCGGACGCTGGGCCTCGCAGCACCTCGGCGACCGTGCGGACCTGATCCCGCGTCCGGTGGCCTTCCCCGGCACGGCCGCCGACTCCTTCGGCGTGAAGCAGCGCGGCAGCTGGGACGTGCAGGTCTCCGCCGACCTGCCCTTCGTCGTGTACGCGGTCACCGGCTTCGCCGACGGGCGCACCCTCACCCCGCAGTCCGCCGACAAGGCCACCAAGTCCGGCGCCACCAGCGTGGCCGCCCAGGCCGGCCTCGGCTACGACGCGACCGGTCTGGCCTCGGCCGTCGACGACCGCCTGCACAGCGCGGTGACCGCGTTGCTCAGGCCGTCCAGCAGCCCTGGCGGTCCCGGCGCCACCGGTACGGAGAAGTCCCGATGAGCCGCCCCTCCCGTCTCCCGGCCCGCCGCCTGCTCGGCGCCCTGACCTCGCTCGCCGCGGGCGCCGCGGCCCTCGTCCTGGCCGCCCAGCCCGCCGCCGCCGACGCCGTGCGCAACGCCGACTGGGCGCTGAGCGCCCTGCACGCCGAGAGCGCGTGGCGTACGAGCCAGGGCGCGGGCGTCACGGTCGCGGTGCTCGACACCGGGGTGGACGCGACGCACCCCGACCTGACCGGGCAGGTGCTGACGGGCAAGGACATGGTCGGCTTCGGCGCCGGCCGCGGCGACCGCTCCTGGGCCCGGCACGGCACGGGGATGGCCGCGATCATCGCGGGGCACGGCCACGGTCCCGGCCACGACTCGGGCGTCATGGGCATCGCGCCCAAGGCGAAGATCCTGCCGGTGCGGGTGATCCTGGAGGACAAGGACCCGCAGCGGTCCAAGGCGCGTACGAGCAAGGGCAACGCGCTGCCCGACGGCATCCGGTGGGCGGTCGACCACGGCGCCGACGTCATCAATCTCTCGCTCGGCGACGACAGCGCCACCGCCGCGCCCGTCGCCGCCGAGGACGAGGCGATCCGGTACGCGCTCGGCAAGGGCGTCGTGGTCGTCGCGTCCGCGGGCAACGGCGGCGAGGAGGCGGACCGTTCCTCCTACCCGGCCGCGTACCCCGGAGTGATCGCGGTCGCGGCCGTCGACAGGAACGGGCAGCACGCCGCCTTCTCCACCCGCCGCTGGTACGCGTCCGTCTCCGCGCCCGGCGTCGACGTCGTGATCGCCGACCCGGACCGCACCTATTACGAGGGCTGGGGCACCAGCGCCGCCTCCGCGTACGTCTCCGGCGCCGCCGCCCTCATCAGGTCCGCCGACCCGAAGCTGAGCCCGGCCCAGGTCAAGCGGGTGCTGGAGGACACGACGCGGGACCGGCCCAAGGACGGGCGCAGCGACGAGATGGGCACCGGTCTGATCGACCCGGCCGCCGCCCTGAAGGCCGCCGCGAAGCTGAGGCCCGCGCCCCCCGTACCGGCCGCCGCCGGCTATCCGCGGACGTACTTCAGCCCCGGCCCCGCGCCGCCGGTCCGCGCGCCCGAGCCCGCCCGCTTCCTCGGCGACGGTGTCGCGACCGTCTTCGCCGTGGCCGGAGCCGCCCTGGTCGTGGTCGCCGCGCTGCTGTGGTTCCGCCCCCGCCGCGCGGGACGGCCCGCCCACGGTCTGTCGGCGGACGGCGGATAGGGTTCCGGGGTGGCGCTGAAGAACATCCCCGACCCCGGTTTCTCCGACGACGACGGCTCGGCCGACGCGGCACTGGCCGACGCGTTGGCCGGCTACGCGCGGGACCCCGGGACGGAGGCGGCCGTGGTCGCCGCGCTGCACGGGGCCCGGCTGCTGGTGCCGGTGGTTGCGGTGCTCGGCGAGGCCGAGACCGGCGAGGACGGGCTGCGCCGCGAGAAGAGCAGCGACATGGCGGTGCCGACGATCCAGGCGCCGGACGGGCGGCGGGCGCTGCCCGCCTTCACCTCCGTGGCGGCGCTGGCCCGCTGGCGGCCGGAGGCGCGGCCGGTCGCCGTACCGCTGTCGCAGGCCCTCCAGGCGCTCGCGCACGAGGGGGCCGACACGCTGCTGATCGACCTCGCGGGGCCGGTCACGTACGAACTGACCGGACCCGCCCTGCGCGCCGCCGCCCTCGGGCCCGGCCGCGCGGACCCGACCGCCGACCCCGCCGTACGGGAGGCGCTGCGGGCCGCGGTGGCCGCCGAGCCCGGTGTCGTACGGGCGCACCTGACGCCGGGGACCGACGGCGACGGCACGCTCGGCCTGGTGCTGGCGCCGGACGCCGACGTCCAGGAGACCGGGCGCAGGATCGCCGCCGCGCTGGCCGCCGACGAGGTGCTGCGGGCGGGCCTGGTGCGCGGCCTCGACCTGGCGCTGCTGCCGCCGGGCGCCGTACTGCCGGGCGAGCCGCTGTTCGCGCGCTGAGACCCGTGAGCTGAGCCTCGGGCGCTGTGACCCGTGAGCTGAGACCCGTGCGCTGGACCTCGTGCGCTGGACCTCGTGCGTCGAGCCGAAAGCCTTCGGGTGGGTGGCAGCGCTCCGGAACGCCGTCCGGACCGGTTCATTTG
Organism: Streptomyces sp. NPDC008317; assembly: GCF_042955955.1. NCBI lineage: Bacteria > Bacillati > Actinomycetota > Actinomycetes > Kitasatosporales > Streptomycetaceae > Streptomyces > Streptomyces sp. NPDC008317. The sequence continues at coordinate 473,616 of NZ_JBIBFQ010000003.1, read as the reverse complement.
CCCTAAATGACCCGAGATGTGGATTTCATCAGCAAGGCCGAGAATGGCGTGAGCAGGCTGTGCTCGTCACAAGGAGGTCCGATGGACAAGCGAACAGTGACCTGTGAATTCCTCGGCACGCTCCTGCTGGTCTTCTTCGCCGTGGGGGCCGCCGTGCTGTCCGGCGAGTACATCGGCACCCTCGGTATCGCGCTGGCCTTCGGCTTCGTCCTGCTCGCGCTGGCCTACACCTTCGGCCCCATATCCGGCTGCCACGTCAACCCGGCCGTCACGCTGGGCATGCTGGTCGCCCGGCGGATCACGGTGCGCACCGCCGTCGAGTACTGGATCGCGCAGTTCCTCGGCGCCATCGCGGGCGCCGCGCTGCTCCTGCTGGTCGCCAAGCAGGTGCCGGGTCTCAAGACGCACGGCGCCTTCGGCACCAACGGCTACGGCTACCGGTCCGCGGTCGGCATCAACACCGCGGGTGCCTTCATCGCCGAGGTGGTGCTGACCTTCCTGCTGGTCTTCGTGGTGCTCGCGGTGACCCACCGGGTCGCGGTGGTCGGCTTCGACGGTCTGCCCATCGGTATGGCGCTCGCCGTCATCCACCTGGTCGGCATCCCGCTGACCGGCACGTCGGTGAACCCGGCGCGGAGCCTGGGCCCCGCGCTCTTCGCGGGCAGCCCGGCGCTCTCGCAACTCTGGCTGTTCATCGTGGCCCCGCTGATCGGCGGCGCGCTCGCCGCCCTGGTCCACCAGGTCACCCACCCGGCGCTGGTCGCCGCCAAGGCCGCGCGGGCCGCCGCTGTCGACGAGGCGCTGGCCGACAAGGGGGACGGCGCGACCGAGGCGTCATGAGGTCCCGCGGCCCGCGCCGCCCCGCACCGGCCGCGCCGGTACCGGACCCCCTCGGCGGCAGAGGTCAGACGTAGACCGGCCCGGTGTACTTCTCGCCGGGCCCCTGACCCGGCTCGTCCGGCACCAGCGACGCCTCGCGGAAGGCGAGCTGGAGCGACTTGAGCCCGTCGCGCAGCGGGGCCGCGTGGAAGGAGCTGATCTCGGTGGCGCTCGCCGTCACCAGACCGGCCAGCGCCTGGATGAGCTTGCGGGCCTCGTCCAGGTCCTTGTGCTGCGGGCCCTCCTCGGCCAGCCCCAGATTCACCGCGGCGGCGCTCATCAGGTGCACCGCGACCGTGGTGATCACCTCGACGGCGGGCACATCCGCGATGTCGCGGGTGAGGCTGTCGAAGTCCGGGGTCTGTTGTTCGTCGCTCATGCCGCACACGATATGCCCCGTCCGGCGGATTACGGGCTTCGGTCAGCCTTTGGTATGGTGGGAGAACGACCGGCCGGGCACCCGTGTGTCCCGGCCATCAAGTGGAGGCTCCGATCTCCCACCTGGTTGGCCTTTCGGCCGACGGGTCCCCGGTCAGACGGTTTCCGGTCAGCATGACACCACCGGGCACCGTCCGATGCGCCCCGCGGAATAACGCGGCGGTGCTCCCCGGTTGTGAGGAGCCCCGCCTGTGTACCGTACGGGGCGTTTTTTGCGCCTTGGGTACGGGGTCGGAAGAACCAGACAGACTCATGCGCGGCTGTCGGCCAGTCAGCCGCGTGGTGCAACCGAGGAGGCCCCATCAGCGCCGAGCCCCGCATCAACGACCGGATTCGCGTTCCCGAGGTTCGACTTGTCGGTCCCAGCGGCGAGCAGGTCGGCATCGTGCCGCTTGCGAAGGCCCTGGAGCTTGCGCAGGAGTACGACCTCGACCTGGTCGAGGTCGCGGCGACCGCCCGTCCGCCCGTGTGCAAGCTCATGGACTACGGGAAGTTCAAGTACGAGTCGGCCATGAAGGCCCGTGAGGCGCGCAAGAACCAGGCGCACACGGTCATCAAGGAGATGAAGCTCCGGCCGAAGATCGACCCGCACGACTACGACACCAAAAAGGGTCACGTCGTCCGGTTCCTCAAGCAGGGTGACAAGGTCAAGATCACGATCATGTTCCGTGGTCGCGAGCAGTCCCGGCCGGAGCTGGGTTACCGGCTCCTGCAGCGGCTCGCGGAGGACGTCCAGGACCTCGGCTTCATCGAGTCGAACCCGAAGCAGGACGGCCGGAACATGATCATGGTCCTCGGTCCGCACAAGAAGAAGACCGAGGCAATGGCCGAGGCCCGCGAGGCGCAGGCCGCCCGCAAGGCCAGCCGCCTGGGTGAGGCCCCGGCCGACGACGACGACGTCTCCCACGACGAGGCCGTGTCCCACGACGACGTCGAGGTGCCGGACGAGGCCCAGGCCGACGCCTGAGACGAGACGAACACCCCGGAGCCTCCGGCTCCGGGCCGTAATGCAGGACTGACGCTCTCCGTGCGCCCACCGGCGGACGGGAGGGCCAGCGACGAGGAGACTACGGCGCCATGCCGAAGAACAAGACGCACAGCGGTGCGAGCAAGCGCTTCAAGATCACCGGCTCCGGCAAGGTGCTGCGCGAGCGCGCCGGCAAGCGCCACCTGCTTGAGCACAAGCCGTCCAGCAAGACGCGCGCCCTCACCGGCACCGTCGAGGTCGCCAAGTCGGACGCCAAGAAGATCAAGAAGCTTCTCGGCAAGTGACGGCGGTGCCCCGACGGGGGCACGCCGTTCCGATCCGGGACCTCATTCGCTTTCGGACCGTGTGAGCATCACCGCGGTCCCCTAGAAGGAGTTATCAAGTGGCACGCGTCAAGCGGGCAGTCAACGCCCAGAAGAAGCGCCGGGCAATCCTCGAGCAGGCCAGCGGTTACCGCGGTCAGCGTTCGCGCCTGTACCGCAAGGCCAAGGAGCAGGTCACCCACTCCCTGGTCTACAACTACAACGACCGCAAGAAGCGCAAGGGCGACTTCCGTCAGCTCTGGATCCAGCGGATCAACGCCGCTGCCCGCGCCAACGGCATCACCTACAACCGCTTCATCCAGGGCCTGAAGGCCGCCAACGTCGAGGTGGACCGCAAGATCCTCGCCGAGCTGGCCGTCAACGACGCGAACGCCTTCGCGGCGCTGGTCGAGGTCGCCCAGAAGGCGCTGCCTTCCGACGTGAACGCGCCCAAGGCGGCCTGACGCCGACACGCGCCCTGTTCACGGTACGGTTCCGGGCCCGCGGGTGGTTTTCCCCTGCGGGCCTGTGCCATGCCCGCTTCCCCCGTATCCGGAAGGCGAGTCACCCATGCCAGCCCCCGAGCTGACCTCGTTGCGTTCGACGCGCGTCACCGCCGCGCACCGGCTGGCCAAGCGCAGCTTCCGCGGCAAGGAGCGCCGCTTCCTCGCCGAGGGACCGCAGGCCGTACGGGAGGCCATCGCGCACCCCGGCACCGAGGGCGGCAGGACCCTGGTCGAGCTGTACGCCACACCGGAGGCCGCCGAGCGGCACGCCGACATCGTGGCCGCCGCCCGTACCGTCGGCGCGCCCGTACTGACCGCGACCCCCGAGGTGATGGCGGAGATCTCCGACACCGTCACCCCGCAGGGCCTGGTCGGGGTGTGCCGCTTCCTCGACTCGCCGTTCGAGGAGATCCTGCGCGCGGGGCCCCGGCTGGTCGCCGTGCTCGCCAACGTCCGCGACCCCGGCAACGCCGGTACGGTGCTGCGCTGCGCCGACGCCGCGGGCGCCGACGCGGTGGTGCTCACCGACGCGTCCGTGGACCCGTACAACCCCAAGGCCGTACGCGCCTCCGCGGGCAGCCTGTTCCACCTGCCGGTCGCCGTCGGCGTGCCCGTCGACACCGCCGTGGCAGGACTGCGGGCCGCCGGTGTACGGGTGGTGGCCGCCGACGGCGCGGGCGGGCGGGACCTGGACGCCGAGCTGGACGAGGGCACGATGAACGGCCCCACCGCCTGGATCTTCGGCAACGAGGCGTGGGGCCTGCCCGAGGAGACCCGCGCGCTGGCCGACGAGGTCGTCCGCGTCCCGATCCACGGCCGCGCCGAAAGCCTCAACCTCGCGACGGCCGCCGCCGTCTGCCTCTACGCCTCCGCGCGGGCGCAGCGCGCGCCCGGAGGGTGCCGCAGCGTCACATCCACCTAGTAGGGTGGCGGCCCGGGGGCCCTGAAAGGGGAGTGGCGGGGATGGATGTGACGGTGCCAGAGGACGAGGCGCGCAGCGCCGTCCTGGGCCGGACCGCGCGCTCCGCGGGACCGCGGACACCGGGGCCCGCGGGCCACGAAGCGGAATCGCGGGACACCGCGGCACGCGCCGCCCGCCCCCTCGGCGCGGAACCGTTCGGCGTCGACTCCCTGGGCCTGGACCCGGACGACCTCCCCGACGGCCTGGTGGTCGCCGACGAGCGCGGCCGGGTGATCGCCTTCAACGCCGCCGCCGCCCGGATCACCGCCCTGCACCCGCGCGACGTGCTCGGCAAATCCGTGGAGCGTGCGCTGCCGCTGGAAGACCTCGAAGGCCGCCGCTGGTGGGCGCTCACCGACCCGTACGGCGGCCTGGCCATCAGGGTCGGCCAGCCGGAACGCAATCTGCTGCTGCCCGGCGGACGCGAAGTGCTGGTCGCCGCCCGCTATGTGCGCGAATACCCCACGGGACCGGTGCGCCGTCTGGTGGTCTCGCTGCGCGGCACCGAGGCCCGCCGCCGTACCGAACGCAGCCACGCCGAGCTGATCGCCACCGTCGCGCACGAACTGCGCTCGCCGCTCACCTCGGTCAAGGGCTTCACCGCGACCCTGCTCGCCAAGTGGGAACGCTTCACCGACGATCAGAAGAAACTCATGCTGGAGACCGTCGACGCCGACGCCAACCGGGTCACCCGGCTGATCGCGGAACTCCTCGACATCTCCCGGATCGACTCCGGCCGCCTGGAAGTGCGCCGCCAGCCGGTGGACATGGCGGCGGCCGTGCAGCGGCACGTGGACGGCCATGTCGCCGCGGGCCAGCGGGCCGACCGCTTCCGGGTGCGGGTCACCCAGCCGCTGCCCGCGCTGTGGGCCGACCCCGACAAGGTCGACCAGGTCCTCGGCAATCTGCTGGAAAACGCGGTGCGGCACGGCGAGGGGACTGTCACCATCGACGTAGAGCCCTCGTTCTCCGCGCAGGAGCGGAGCTGCACCGGCACAGCGGTGACCGTGAGCGACGAGGGCCCCGGCATTCCGGAGGAGTCGATGGGCCGCGTCTTCACCCGCTTCTGGCGGGGCAGCAAGCGCGGCGGCACCGGCCTCGGGCTGTACATCGTCAAGGGCATCGTCGAGGCGCACGGCGGCACCATCTCCGTCGGCAGGGCCCCCGGCGGCGGCGCCCAGTTCCGATTTATTCTGCCCGTCGGGGCACCCGCTTTCATGGCCTGACCGGCCGCGCGGGCAGAGCGTTCGCCGGGGATGTCGTCCCGGCGGACCCCCGACGGGCGTGATCAGGCGGTCCACGCGGCGCCGGTAGAATCGGGCTTCGGTATGTGTCCGGTCGGGCAGAGCCTCCACTCGGAGACTCCGTCCTGGGAGGCGCCCCCACCACCATCCACTGCGGAACGGGAAAAGATGTCGGCACCGAACAAGTCGTACGACCCTGTGGAGGTCGAGGCGTTGAAGCCGGAGGAGATCGAGCGGATGCGCGACGCGGCGCTGGCCGCCGTCGCCGCCGCCACCGACCTCGACGCGCTCGCGCACGCGAAGACCGCGCACACCGGCGGCGCCTCGCCGCTGGCGCTCGCCAACCGCGAGATCGGCGCGCTGCCGCCGCAGGCCAAGGCGGAGGCGGGCAAGCGCGTCGGCCAGGCGCGCGGCGCGGTCAACAAGGCGCTGGCCGCCCGGCAGGCCGAGCTGGAGGCGGAGCGCGACGCCCGCGTGCTGGTCGAGGAGGCCGTGGACGTCACGCTGCCCTACGACCGGCGCCCGGTCGGCGCGCGGCACCCGCTCACCACGCTCTCCGAGCGCATCGAGGACATCTTCGTGGCCATGGGCTACGAGGTCGCCGAGGGTCCCGAGGTCGAGAGCGAGTGGTTCAACTTCGACGCCCTCAACTTCCCGCCCGACCACCCCGCCCGCGAGACCCAGGACACCTTCTTCGTCGAGGGCCCCGAAGGCCCCGGCGGCAGCGGCGAGTCCGGCGTGGTGCTGCGCACCCACACCTCCCCGGTGCAGATCCGCGCCCTGCTGGAGCGCGAGCTGCCCGTCTACGTGATCGCGCCGGGCCGCGTCTACCGCTCCGACGAGCTGGACGCCACCCACACCCCGGTCTTCGCGCAGGTCGAACTGCTCGCCGTGGACGAGGGCCTGACCATGGCCGACCTCAAGGGCACCCTCGACCACATGGTGGTCTCGCTGTTCGGCGAGGGCATGACGACGCGGCTGCGGCCCAACCACTTCCCGTTCACCGAGCCGTCCGCCGAGATGGACATGCTCTGCTACGTCTGCCGCGGCGACTCGGTCGGGAACCCCGACCGCCCCTGCCGCACCTGCTCCTCCGAGGGCTGGATCGAGCTGGGCGGCTGCGGCGTCGTCAACCCCAGGGTGCTCACCGCCTGCGGCGTCGACCCGGAGAAGTACAGCGGTTTCGCGTTCGGCTTCGGCATCGAGCGGATGCTGATGTTCCGCCACAGCGTCGAGGACATGCGAGACATCGTCGAGGGTGATGTGCGCTTCACCCTTCCGTTCGGGATGGAGATCTGATGCGGGTCCCGCTTTCTTGGCTGCGGGAGTACGTCGAACTGCCCGCCGGTGAGACCGGCCGCGACGTCCAGGCCAAGCTCATTTCCGCCGGTCTCGAAGTCGAGACCGTCGAACAGCTCGGCGCCGGGCTCAAGGGCCCGCTGGTCGTCGGCAAGGTGCTGACCATCGAGGAGCTGGAGGGCTTCAAGAAGCCGATCCGCTTCTGCACGGTCGACGTCGGCGACGCCAACGGAACCGGCGAGCCGCAGGAGATCGTCTGCGGCGCCCGCAACTTCGCGGTCGGCGACAAGGTCGTCGTGGTGCTGCCAGGCGCCGTGCTGCCCGGCGACTTCGCGATCGCCGCGCGCAAGACGTACGGCCATGTCTCGCACGGCATGATCTGCTCCGCGCAGGAGCTGGGCATGGGCGACGACCACGAGGGCATCATCGTGCTGCCGCCCGAGCACGAGGTGGGCACCGATGCCGTCGAGCTGCTCGAACTGGTCGACGAGGTCCTGGACATCGCCGTCACGCCGGACCGCGGCTACGCGCTGTCGATGCGCGGCGTCGCCCGCGAGGCGGCCATCGCGTACGGCGTCTCGCTGCGCGACCCGGCGCTGATCGACGTGCCCGCGCCCAACGCGTTCGGCTACCCGGTCAAGGTCGCCGACCCGGTCGGCTGCGACCGCTTCACCGCCCGTACGGTCACCGGTCTCGACCCCGAGGCGCGGTCGCCGATCTGGCTCCAGCGCAGGCTCCAGAAGGTCGGCATGCGGCCGATCTCGCTGGCCGTGGACATCACCAACTACGTGATGTTCGAGCTGGGCCAGCCGCTGCACGCCTACGACCGCTCGCGGATCGAAGGGCCGATCGGGGTGCGCCGCGCGCTGCCCGGCGAGAAGCTGACGACGCTGGACGACGTCGAGCGCACGCTGGACCCCGAGGACCTGGTCATCACGGACGACTCCGGGGCGATCGGCCTCGCGGGCGTGATGGGCGGCGCGAACACCGAGATCGCCGCGCCCGCCACCGACCCGGAGACCGGCGTCGTCACCGGCACCACCGAGATCGTCATCGAGGCCGCGCACTTCGCGCCGGTCACCATCGCCCGCACCGCGCGCCGCCACAAGCTCGGCTCCGAGGCGTCCAAGCGGTTCGAGCGCGGCAGCGACCCGCAGGCCACCTCGGCCGCGGCCCAGCGCGCGGTCGACCTGCTGACGGGCCTGGCGGGCGGCACCGCGGACCCCGGCGTCACCGAGGTCGTCTCACCGTCGGCCCCGCGCACCGTCGCGATGGCCGCCGACCATCCGGACCGCGTCGCGGGCACCGAGTACGGCCGCGAGACCGTCGTCCGCCGCCTCCAGGAGATCGGCTGCGACGTCTACGGCAGCGACGAGCTGATCGTCACCGTGCCGAGCTGGCGCCCCGACCTGGCCTTCCCCAACGACCTCGCCGAAGAGGTCATCCGGCTCGAAGGCTACGAGAATCTGCCGTCGACGCTGCCCAAGCCGCCCGCCGGACGCGGGCTGACCGAGTCGCAGCTCCTGCGCCGCCGGGTCGGCCGGGCCCTGGCCGGTGCCGGATACGTGGAGGCGCCGAGCTACCCCTTCGTCAGCGCCGAGGTCTTCGACCAGCTCGGGCTCGACGCGGACGACCCGCGCCGCCGCACGGTGACCGTCGCCAACCCGCTCTCGGACACCGAGCCCGGTCTGCGCACGACACTGCTGCCCGGTCTGCTGGCCACGCTGCGCCGCAATCTGGGCCGCGGCACGCACGACCTGGCGCTCTTCGAGACCGGTCTGGTCTTCCTGCCGACCGGCGCGGAGAAGGCGCCGCCGCGTCTCGCGGTCGACCGCCGTCCGACGGACGCGGAGATCGCGCGGCTCCAAGAGGCGCTGCCGGACCAGCCCCGCCGGGTCGCCGTCGTGCTCTGCGGTGCCCGCGACCGTAATGGCTGGTGGGGCGCCGGACACCCGGCGACCTGGGCCGACGCGGTCGAGGCGGCCCGTACCGTGGCCCGCGAGGCCGGGGTCGAGCTGAGCGTCCGCCAGGACCAGCACGCCCCCTACCACCCGGGCCGCTGCGCCGCGCTGTACGCGGTGGTCGACGGTCAGGAGACGCTGGTGGGCAACGCGGGGGAGCTGCACCCGAGGGTCACCAAGGCGCTCGGCCTGCCCGAGCGGACCTGCGCGATGGAACTGGACATGGACCAGGTCGAGCGCGCGGGCGGCGACCGGCCCACCGGGCCGCGGGTGTCCACCTTCCCGGTGGCGACCCAGGACGTGGCGCTCGTCGTCGACTCCTCGGTCCCGGCCGCCGACGTCGAGCGCGCGCTGCGCGACGGCGCCGGTGAACTCCTCGAATCGCTCCGGCTGTTCGACATCTTCACCGGCGAGCAGATCGGCGAGGGCCGCAAGTCCCTCGCCTACGCGCTGCGCTTCCGGGCCCCCGACCGCACGCTGACGGCCGAGGAGACCACGGCGGCGCGTGACGCGGCGGTCGCCAGCGCCCACGCCCTCACCGGGGCGGTGCTGCGCGGCGCCTGACGGCGCGCAGGACCCGAGAAGGGGGGCCGTCCCGGACGCACCGGGGCGGCCCCCTTCGTCTTTCGGGGAGCGCTCAAGGGTTTCGTCGCTCATTCGAGTGATTACCCCGTTCGGCGGGCCACTTGTGCGCGGGGAATGGCCAGAATCGGTCGGGATGCGGGAGCCGGGCATGCGGGCCGCGGCTCCGACGCTGCCGCGACCGCGGCTTCTGGGGGGAGCCGGGCGGATGATCCGAAACCGGGCAGTCCGTGCGCTGCGAAGGGTGCCGTGGGCGCTGGTACCCGCCGTGTGGGTGGCGGTGATGGGCGTGCTCACCTGGCAGTTGTCCGAAGGCGCGGACGTGCTGCCCGCCCTCGCCGTGACACCCGCGGTGGCCTGCGCGGCGGGCGCCCGGCGGCTCTGGGTGTTCGGCAGCGGGCTGCTGGCGCTCGGCGTGCTGGGCGCGGAACTGGCCGACGACTCCTTCGACGGCTCCGGCCCGGTGCTCGGCGCCGCGGCCACCGCGGTCGCGGTGATAGCCGCGGCGATGTGGACCGCCCGCCGCCGGTCGCTGCTCTGCGACGAGCTGGACCGTACGCGGGAGATCGCCGTCGCCGCCCAGCAGGTGCTGCTGCGGCCGCTGCCGCGCAGAGCGGGCGGCTGGACGGTGGCGGGGGAGTACGTGTCGGCCAGCCGGGGCGCTCACGTCGGCGGCGACTTCTACGAGGTGCTGGCCACGCCGTTCGGGGTGCGGGCGGTCATCGGGGACGCGCGCGGCCACGGCCTGCCCGCGATCGGCATGGTCGCCGCGCTGCTCGGCAGCTTCCGCGAGGCCGCCCATCAGGAACCCGAACTGGCGGGCGTGCTGCGGCGGTTGGACGGGGCCCTGCGACGCCATCTGCGGGAGCGGACCCGCGGTGAGCACCCGGCGGCGGCCGGTGTCCCGCCACAGGATCCGGTCGCCGAGGAATTCGCCACCCTCCAACTCGTCGAGCTCGCCGACGACGGCGCCTACCGGATCGTCAACTGCGGCCACCCGCAGCCGTATCTGCTCGACGCCGCGCCCGGTCCGCTGCCGATCGGCGAACCCCTGCCGCCGCTGGGCCTGTTCGACCCGGCGCGGACGGCCGCACCGGCCGCCACCGGCCATGTGCCGCCCGGCGACGGGCTGTTGCTCTGCACCGACGGCATGCAGGACGCGCGGGACGCCGAGGGCGTCTTCTTCCCGCTGGCCGACGCCCTGGCCGACGCGGCCGACGTACGCCCCGGCACCCCGCTGTCCGGCCGCGCCGTCGCCGCGGACCTGCGCGCCGCCGTCCTGCGGCACGCCGCCGACCGCCCCGCCGACGACGTGGCCCTGCTGGTACTCGTCCGGGACGGTGTACGTCCGGCGGCCCGGCCGCGTACGGCGGCGCTCTCCGGAGTGCCGCGCCGCTGAACGCCCCCTTCCTTGGTAGATATGGGCGGATTGCTCGCCTCTACGAAGGAAGGGGACGGCGTGGTGACAGTGACCGGGCACAGCGCCCCCGCACACGGCGTCGCGCCCGCCGCCGTATCGGCCGCGGAACTCCTGGCCGTCATCGGCCCCGCGGGTCCCGAACGCACCGCGATGCTGGTCGCGCTCGGGCGCGGGCTGCGGCCCGGCGGGCGCAGGACCGGCGTGGCGCGGGTGTACGGCCCCGGGTCCCCCGACCCGTACGACCGCGTCGGTGAACTCCTCGACCTGGCGGCCGTCCACGCGGGCCTGCGTGTCGGTGCCCGGCGCATCCACGAAGCCCTGGCCGCCGCCGGGCTCACCCTGGCCGACCACCCGGACCCGGAGCGGCCGGGCGTCGTCCCCCGCCGCGCCCGCTTCGAACACCTGGGGGTCTGCGACCAGCTTCTCCTGGCCGTCGCCCTGGCCCTCATCCCGGCCCCGGACGTCCTCCTGGTCGACCCCGCCGACCTCGCCGTTCCGGCCGAAGGCCGGATCTGGGGCCGCCTCCGCGGTGTCGCCGCCGCGGGCATCCTCGTGATCGCCGCCGCCCCCACGGCGGACGTGGCGGGCGACCACGCCCACCGCACCGTGGTGCTCCCGCACGGGGAAGCCGTTTGACCTGCCGGTCACCACCGGCATGTTGGACGCCGTTTGGGCTGCCGGTCACCACCGGCACGTGGACGGCTTTTGACCTGCCGGTCACTACCGGCCCCGGTGGGGCGGTTGCCGCATCCCCCCGACCACCCGCCGGTGATGGGTTTCCCGCGCAGTTCCCCGCGCCCCTTCGGCCACGCGCCGTAGCCCGGCCGGGTGTTCGCCGGGTGCCGGTGCGTCGTGGTTGGTCGCGCAGTTCCTCGCGCCCCTTCGGGGGCGTGGGTGCTCGGCTGGGTGCGGCGGGTTTTTAGGGGCGCGGGGAACTGCGCGGCCGGCCACGGCGGTGGTGCGCTGTGCGGACCGGCCTCAGCGGGGCAGGTCCTGTGGGGGTCCGGGCCGGAGGCCCGGTGGTCGCGGCCCTTCGGGGGCGTGGGTGTTCGGCTGGGTGCGGCGGGTTTTTAGGGGCGCGGGGAACTGCGCGGCCGGCCGCGGCGGTGGTGCGCTGTGCGGACCGGTCTCAGCGGGGCAGGTCCTGTGGGGGTCCGGGCCGGAGGCCCGGTGGTTACGCGGGAGCCGGGAGCGCGGCGGCGGGGTGGGGGCGGACGTACGCGCTACGTGGAAGCCTGGAGCGCAGCGACGACGGCTGAGGTGAGGGCGTCGAGCTGCGCTCGGGAGTAGGCGGCGCGCATGACGGCCAGACGCCAGTAGAGCGGGCCCGCGATGAGGTCGAGGGCGAGCTCGGGATCGGCGCTGGGGGACAGCTCGCCGCGCGCGGCGGCCTGGCGTATGACGGCGACGGTGATCCCGCCCTGGGCCTCGCGCAGCGCGGTGCGCAGCGTGTCGGCCAGCTCGGGACTGCGAGCGGCCTCGGCCAGCAGATCGGGGATGATCTGCGCCGCGACCGGATGCCGCAGGGCCCGCGCGCTGACGTCGAGCAGGGCGCGGACGTCCCCGTACAGCGTGCCGGTGTCGGGCACGGGAAGGCCCTGCGCGGCGAAGTCGGACACCATGTCGAGCACCAGCGGCAGCTTCGAGCGCCACCGGCGGTACACGGCGGCCTTGCCGACCCCCGCGCGCCGGGCGATGCCCTCCATCGACATGCGCCCGTAGCCGACGGCGGCCAGCTCGGCGAAGACGGCCGCCCGGATCGCCTCGGTGACGTCCTCGCGCAGCACGGCGGCGCCCGCCGGGGCGCGGCGCGGACCGCCGGTCGTCGTGGACGGAGAAGCGGCCTCGGCGGAGTCGGTCATGCGAGCGATCCTAACCCGACGTGACGACGGAACGGTTGCGTTCCATCCCGCGACTGCTCTACCGTCGACCGTGACGACGATACGGGCCCGTTCCGTTGTTGCGCAGGTGTCTCCCCATGCCCGTCACCCGAAGGCAGCCGCCCATGCCCGTCGCCTCTCCCGCCGTGATCACCGCTCCGCGCGCACCCGCTCGGCCGGGCCCCGCGGACCTCGCTCCCGCCGCGCTCGCCGCCGCCCACGGCCTGACCGTCAGCGGCGCCCGCCCCGGAATCGTGGAGTACACCCGGCGGCTCTGGGCCCGCCGCCACTTCGTCACCGCCTTCGCCGGCGCCCGGCAGGCCGCCCTCTACAGCGACGCGCGCCTCGGCCAGCTCTGGCAGGTGCTCACCCCGCTGCTCAACGCGGCCGTCTACTTCCTGATCTTCGGACTGCTGCTCGGCGCGGGCCGCGGCGTCACGGACTACATCCCGTTCCTGTGCACCGGGGTCTTCGTCTTCACCTTCACCCAGTCGGCCGTCCTCGGCGGCGCCCGCTCGCTGACCGACAACATCGGACTCGTCCGCGCCCTGCACTTCCCGCGCGCCTGCCTGCCGATCGCCGCCACCCTGCTCCAGCTCCGGCAGCTCCTGCTCTCCCTCGGCGTGCTCTCGGTCATCGTGGTCGCCGAGGGCATCCCGGTCACCGCCCGCTGGCTGCTCGCCGTCCCCGCGCTGGCCCTCCAGTCGCTCTTCAACGCGGGGCTGGCCCTGGGCCTGGCCCGCGTCGGCGCCAGGACCACCGACTTCGCCCAGGTGCTGCCCTTCGTGCTGCGGACCTGGATGTACGTCTCCGGGGTCTTCTACGACCTCTCCCGGTTCACCGTCGGCGCGCCGCACGCCGTCGCGGTGATGCTCAACGTCAACCCCGCCCTGGTATATGTCGGTCTGATGCGTTTCGCGCTGATCGACAGCGTCACCCGCGAACAGCTCCCGCCGCACATCTGGCCGCTCGCGGTCGGCTGGGCGGCCGTGGCCGCCTGCGCCGGGTACGCGTTCTTCTGGTCGTCGGAGGAGGAGTACGGCCGTGGCTGAACCAACGGACGAGGCAACGCAGGAGACCGCGCTGAACGCCGTCCCGAACAGCGCCAGGGGCCTGGCCCCCGAGCTGGCTGCCGCCCTGGACCCGAAGATCGCCCCGGAGGTCGCCCCGCGCCTGGTCCGGCCCCTGGTGCCCACCGTCATCGTCGACGGACTGCACGTCGTCTACCGGATCTACGGCGCGGGCACCGGCCGGGGCAACGCGACCTCCGCCCTGCACCGGCTGGTCTCCCGCAGGGCCTCGCCGAACGTCCACACCGTGCACGCGGTCAGGGGCGTCACCTTCACGGCCTACCGCGGTGAGGCGATCGGCATCATCGGCTCCAACGGCTCGGGCAAGTCCACCCTGCTCAAGGCCATCGCGGGCCTGCTCCCCGCCGACCGCGGCCGGGTCTACACCGACGGCCAGCCGTCCCTGCTCGGCGTCAACGCCGCCCTGCTCAACGACCTGACCGGCGAGCGCAACGTCATCCTCGGCGGCCTGGCCATGGGCATGTCCCAGGAGGAGGTGCGCGAGCGGTACGACGGCATCGTCGAGTTCTCCGGGATCAACGAGAAGGACGACTTCATCTCGCTGCCGATGCGGACGTACTCCTCCGGCATGGCCGCCCGGCTGCGGTTCTCGATCGCGGCGGCCAAGAACCACGACGTGCTGATGATCGACGAGGCGCTGGCCACCGGTGACCGCGCCTTCCAGAAGCGCTCGGAGGACCGGATCAGGGAGCTGCGCAAGGAGGCGGGCACCGTCTTCCTCGTCAGTCACAACAACAGCTCCATCCGCGACACCTGCGACCGCGTGATCTGGCTGGAGAAGGGCGAGCTGGTGATGGACGGCCCGACCGAAGAGGTCGTCGCCGCCTACGAGGAGCACAGCGGCGGCAGCTGAACCGCTGGTCGCGGCACATGTCGATGCCGTCGGGGCTTGAAGTACGGAGCCCGCTCCTGCATCGTCTCCAGGGAGATCACCGCGCCGGGACGGCTTTCGAGCGGCCCGTACCCGGCGCGGGTGCGGGGACACCGGTACCCGGACGGCTCGCGGTCACGAGCCGATGTGGTGCCGGCCACTGTGCTCACAGCACAGTGCGCCACGATTCTCTGCGTCGTCGGCACATTGTCGGGTGTATCCGGGCTTTCTAGCCTCGGACCCAGGGCCTCGGAGTACCCGGGGCCGCCCGGCCCCATCGACCAGGCTCCCGTCCCGCACCGCGTCGAACCAAAGGACGACAGCAATGACCAGGAAGCACCTCAAGCCGTCCGTCGCGGTCGCGGCATGTGCGGTCGCGGCCGTAACGCTCGCCGCCTGCGGTTCCGGCTCAGGCTCCGGCGCCAAGGCGAGCGCAGGCCCGACCTCGTACGTCTCCGGCGGCACGTTCAACGTCGGGCTCAACGACGACCCGGGCAGCCTCTCGCCGCTCACCGGGGTCTCGCTCGTGCAGCGCCAGCTCGTGCCGTACGCCTACGAATCGCTCGTCTACACCTCGGGGGACGGCCAGTCCCTGCCGTGGCTCGCGCAGAGCTGGACGCAGACCCCCACCTCCGTGACGTACACCCTCAAGGACGGCGTCACCTGTTCCGACGGCAGCACGTTCACGGCCGCGACGGCCGCGAACAACATCACCTACCAGGCGGACGCCAAGCACGGCACCTTCTGGCACGGCTCCGACGTCACCGCCGACATGAAGGCCACGGCCGAGGGCAACAAGCTCACGATCACCTCGAAGACCAGCAACCCGTTCCTGCTCAGCATGACGGGCGAGGTCGAGATGGTCTGCCAGGGCGGCCTCGACAAGCCCGACTCGCTGAAGAACGCGACCAACGGCACGGCGCTGTTCCACCTGACCACCGCCAAGGCGGGCAACGAGTACGTCTACACCAAGCGCACCGACTACACCTGGGGACCCCAGGGCGTCACCAGCAGCACCAAGGGGCTGCCCGACAAGGTCGTCGGGAAGGTCGTGACCGACGAGTCCACGGCGGCGAACCTGCTGCTGTCCGGCGGACTCAACGCGGCAGGCGTGGCGGGCACCGACCGCGACCGCCTCCAGGCCGCCAAGCTGGCGTCCAAGGGCGTGCCGAACCCGATCGGCGAGATGCTCTTCAACGAGCGCTCCAGCCGGCCGACCTCCGACGAGCGCGTGCGCAAGGCGCTCACACTCGCCCTCGACCGCTCCTCGGTCGGCGACCTCGTCACCAACGGCCACTCCGAGGAGATGAAGTCGCTGGTCGTCCAGGCGCCGTTCCTGTGCGTCAAGGGCGGCCCGAAGTGGACGCTGCCCGCCACCGACAAGGCGAAGGCCGGCGCGCTGCTGGACGAGGCCGGGTACCCGGCAGGCTCCGGCGGCAAGCGCTCCAAGGACGGCAAGCCGCTGACCATCCGCTTCCTGTACGACGCGGGCACGCCCAGCCACTCCGCCGCCGCCGAGGAGATCCAGGCCGAGTGGAAGGAGATCGGCGTCGACACCAAGCTCGTCGCCGAGGACCCGACCGGCTGGTCCACCGACCTCTACCAGTCCTACGACTGGGACACCGGCTTCATCCAGCTCGCCCCCAACAAGCCCTCCACGCTCAGCCTGTTCTTCCTCGGCGCCACCAGCGAGAAGGGCGGCTACAACTTCATGGACGTGCGCAACCCCGCGTACGACGACCTGGCCAAGCAGGCGATGACCGCCAAGGACACCACGGCGGCGTGCGACCTGTGGCAGAGCGCGGAGAAGGAACTGATCGACCGGGCCGACGCCTACCCCCTCGCGCAGACCGCGGCGCCGACCTTCTTCAACAAGGCCACCGCCGACGTGCCCTGGGGCATCGCGCCGACGACCATCCGCATGCTGGGCTGACGGCATGACGATCCCTTCGAACGCGGTCACCACCGCCGCGCCCCCCGAGCAGGCCGAACCGGCCGCCGCTCGGGCCGGGCGCCCCCGGCTCCTGGCCGGATCGCCGAGGCTCGAATTCGTCCTGCAACGACTGCGTCGCGCGGCGATCTCGTTCGCCGTCGTGCTGGTGGCGTCGTTCTTCATGGTCCAGCTCGTGCCGGGCGACCCGGTACGAGCGGCCCTGGGGCCCACCGCCCCGCTGTCGACGGTGAACGCGCTGCGCCAGCAGCTCGGCCTCGACCAGTCGCTGTGGGCCCAGTTCACCCACTACGTCACCGCGCTGCTGCACGGCGACCTCGGTACGTCGATCACCTCGCAGCGACCGGTCTCCCAGATCCTCGGCGAGCGGCTGCCCACCACGCTGCTGCTGGCCGTGATCTCCTTCCTCGTCGCCGTCGTCGGCGCGTTCCCGATCGGCGTCGCCACGGCGGTCTCGGCCCGGAGCGGTCGCCGCCGCTTCCTCGACCTCGGGGTGTCGGGACTGCTCGGCATCCTCATCGCGATCCCGAACTTCCTGCTCGCGGTGCTGCTCATCGCGACCCTCGGCGTCGGCCTGCCGCTCTTCCCGCCCGCGGGATGGGGCACGCCCGGCCAGGCGGTGCTGCCCGTGCTCGCGCTGGCCATCGGGCCGCTGGCCTACCTGGCCCGGATCGTGCACATCGAGATGCTGCGCGTGCTGGACGCCCCGTACCTGACCACCGCGCGCAGCAAGCGGCTGCCCGGCCGGCTGCTGTACCTGCGGCACGCGCTGCCCAACATCGTCACCGCCACCCTCACCGCGGGCGGCGTGGTGCTGGTCGGACTCGTCGCGGGCACCGTGCTCGTGGAGACGGTGTTCACCGTGCCCGGCATCGGGTCCACGATCGTCTCCTCGATCACGGCCAAGGACTACCCGCTGATCCAGGGGATCGTGCTCGTGTACGCGCTGCTCGTCCTCGGGGCGAACCTCGTCGTGGACCTCGCCATCGCGGTCCTGGACCCGCGCTCGACGATCGCGGAGGCATGACCATGCTGCGCCGTACCCTCCTCACCCCGCAGGGCATCGCCGTACTCGCCGGTCTCACGCTCGTCGTGCTCGCCGCGGTCGTCGGCCCCTTCGTGTTCGACCACGCGGCCACCACCCGGAACATCGCGGGCCGCCAGGCACCGGTCAGCCTCTCCCACCCCTTCGGCACCGACGAACTCGGCCGCGACCTGTTCGCCCGCACCGTCGTCGCCACCCGCCTGTCGGTGCTGCTGACCCTGGGCGCCGCGGGCATCTCCGTCGCGGGCGGCGTCGTGCTCGGCATCGTCGCCGCGGTGCTGCCGCGCGCGCCGCGCCGCCTGGTCACCGCCTTCATCGACATCCTGCTGTCGTTCCCGTGGCTGCTGCTCGCGCTGTTCTTCTCCGTCATCTGGGGCGCGACGGCGCGCGGCGCGATGTTCGCGATCGGCTTCGCGGGCGTCCCGGTCTTCGCGCGCCTGGTCTCCACCCTCGCCTCGTCGGTCGCCAACACCGACTACGTGCACGCCGCGCGGCTGGTCGGCAGCCCGCCGCTGCGCACCGCGCGGCGGCACGTCCTGCCGAACATCCTGCCGCCGCTGGTCGTCAACATCGCCGCGCACGCGTCGGCCACGCTGCTCTCCTTCGCCGCGCTGTCCTTCCTCGGCCTGGGCGTGCAACCCACGCAGTACGACTGGGGACGGCTGCTCAACGAGGGCTCCAAGCGCATCTACTCGGCGCCCATGGCGGCGATCGGGCCGGGCATCGCGATCGTGCTCACCGGTGTGCTGTTCTCGCTGCTGGGCGAGGTGCTCAGCCAGTCCCGCGCCCGGACCGTGCACGCCGTACGCCCCCGGTCGGACGGCGCGGGCGTCACCCCGGCCGAGGGCGAGGCCGTCGCCGAGGTGAAGAACCTGCGGGTCTCCTTCCGCGCCGACGACGGCTCCCTGGTCCAGCGGGTGCACGGCGTGGACCTGACGATCGGACCGGGGGAGGTCGTCGGCATCGTCGGCGAGTCGGGCTCCGGCAAGTCGGTCACCGCCATGGCCCTGGCCGGACTGCTCGGCCCCGAGGCGCTGGTGGAGAGCGAACGCCTGGTCTTCCGCGGCATCGACATGGAACGGCGGCCCAGGGCCGCCGAGCGGCGCAGGCTCGGCCTGGAACAGGCGATGATCTTCCAGGACCCGCTGTCCTCGCTCAACCCGGCCCTCACCGTCGGCCGGCAGCTCACCGAGGCCAGCGAGATCCACGCGGGTGTGGCGCGCGGCGCCGCGACGAAGCGGGCCCTGGACGCCCTCGCCCTGGTGCGCATCCCCGACCCGGAACGGCGGATCCGGCAGCTGCCCCACGAGTTCTCCGGCGGCATGCGGCAGCGCGCCATGATCGCGATGGGCCTGATGGGGACGCCCCGGCTGATCATCGCCGACGAGCCCACGACCGCCCTGGACGTGACGGTGCAGCGGCAGGTGATGCGTGCGCTGCGCGACGCCCGCGAGCGGACCGGCGCCGCGATCCTGCTGATCTCCCACGACATCGCCCTGGTGAGCGGCTTCTGCGACCGCATCGCCGTCATGCGGGACGGCGTGGTGGTCGAATGGCTGGACGCGCGACGGCTGGACGAGGCGCGGCACCCGTACACGCGCGGTCTGATCGCCTGCGTGCCCGACATGACGACCGACAGGACCCGCGCGCTGCCGGTGGTCGGCGTCGCCACACAGGAGGAGGCGACCGCGTGAGCACGCTCGAATTCGACCACGTCACGGTGCGCTTCGGCCACGGCCGGGCCGCCCAGACGGCCGTCGACGACGCCTCGCTCGTCGTCCGCTCCGGCCGGACGCTCGGGCTCGTCGGCGAGTCGGGGTCGGGCAAGTCGACCATGGCGCGGGTCGCGGTGGGACTGGCGCGCGCCGACGCGGGCACCGTACGCCTCGACGGCGTCGACCTCACCGCCCGCTCGCGCGAGGCCAGACTGGCCCGCCGCCGGGTGCAGATGGTCTTCCAGGACCCGCTGGCTGCGCTCGACCCGCGAATGCCCGTGGGCGTCTCCGTCGCGGAGGGCCTGCTCGCCACCGGGCGGCGGCTCAACCGGACCGACCGGGAGGCACGGGTCCGCGAACTGCTCGACCTCGTCCACATCGACCCGTCCCGGGCGGGCGACCGACCGGCCCGCTTCTCCGGCGGCCAGCGGCAACGGATCACCATCGCGCGGGCGCTGGCGGCCGAACCCGCCGTACTCGTCGCCGACGAGATCACCTCGGCGCTCGACGTCAGCGTCCAGGGCGTGGTCCTCAATCTGCTGCGCGAGCTCCAGAGCGAACTCCACCTGACCATGCTGTTCATCTCGCACAACCTCGCCGTGGTGCGCTACGTGAGCGACGAGGTCACCGTCATGCGGGCCGGCCGCGTCGTCGAGCACGGGCCCACCGACGCCGTGCTCGCCGACCCCGCCGATCCCTACACCCGCGAACTGCTGCGGTCGATCCCCGTGATGGGAAGGCCGCTCGACCTCGACGACCTCGACGACGCTTCCCTCGACGACACCGCCGACCTCGACACCAGCCTCGACCTCGACGGCACCCCTCGACCCTGAAGACCCCTGAGATCCGGAGGAACACCTGAGATGCGGTCGCCCATGAGCCCCGTGCCCGACCTCGTCCTGCGCCGCGCGCGCATCCCGCGCACCCCGGGGCAGTGGGACCTCGTGCTGCGCGACGGCCTGATCGAGAGCGTCGCGCCGACCGGCGGCGACCTCCCGTCGGCGGCCCTCGACCTCGACGGGCGCTTCGTGCGCCCCGGCCTGTGGGACGCGCACACCCACTTCGACCAGTGGGTCATCCGCAGCCGCCGGGTCGACCTCGCCCCCGCCACGTCCGCCGCGCACGCTGCCACGATCATGCGCGACGCGCTGGCCGCCACCGCGTCCGACCTCCTGGTCGGCTACGGCTTCCGGGACGCGCTGTGGCCCGACGCCCCGAGCCTGGCCGCCCTCGACGCGATATCGGCCGACCGCGGCCTGGTGCTCGTCTCCGGCGACCTGCACTGCGGCTGGCTCAACTCCGCCGCCGCGCGCCGCCTCGGCGTGCGCCCGCCCGAGGACGGCGTGCTGCGCGAGACCGAGTGGATCGGAACGCTCGACGTCCTCGACCGCGACCACCGGCCCGAGGCCGCCGACCACCGGGCCGCGGCCCAGGCCGCAGCGGCCAGGGGCGTCGTCGGGATCGTGGACTTCGAGAACGCCGACATCACCCGCTTCTGGCCCGAGCGGGTCGCCGCCGGAGTGACCGCGCTGCGCGTGGAGGCGTCGGTGTGGCCCGACCGGCTCGACGACGCGATCGGCCGCGGCCTGCGGACCGGTGACCTCCTCGAACCGAGCGGGCTCATCACCATGGGGCGGCTCAAGATCGTGGTCGACGGCTCCCTCAACACCCGTACGGCGCTGTGCTGGGACCCCTATCCGGGGCTGCCCGCCGACCACCCGCACCCGTGCGGAGTGCAGTCCGTCGCACCCGAGCGGGTCGGGGAACTGCTCGCCCGCGCGGACGCGGCGGGCATCGCGGCGGCCGTCCACGCCATCGGCGACCGCGCCAACACCCAGGTGATCGACGCCTTCGAGCGCCTGGGCATACCGGGCACCGTCGAGCACGCCCAGCTCGTGTCCGCCGCCGACTTCGCCCGCTTCGGCCGGCTCGGCCTGGTCGCGAGCGTGCAGCCCGAGCACGCCATGGACGACCGCGACGTCGCCGACACGCACTGGGCGGGCCGCAGCGACCGGGCGTTCGCGTTCCGCTCGCTGCTGGACGCGGGGGCGACCCTCTCGCTCGGCTCCGACGCGCCCGTCTCGCCGCTCGACCCGTGGGTGGCGATCAGCGCCGCCGTCTCGCGCAGCCGCGACGGCCGCGAGCCTTGGCACCCGGACGAGCGGATCACCCGCGAGGCGGCCCTGTCCGCGAGCGCCCGCGGCCGGATAGACGTGACGGCCGGTGACCCGGCCGACCTCGTCGTCCTCGACGAGGACCCGCTGGAGCTGGACGCCGAAGCGCTGCGCACCCTGCCGGTCGCCGCCACCGTGCTGGGCGGCCGGCCCACCTGGACGAACCTGTAGGAGATCCGATGCCCACCCTCATCACCCCCGCCGGCATCGAGGTCCATTACGAGACCGACGGCGACCCGGCCGGGCGTCCGCTGGTGCTCGTGCACGGCGGCGGCGCCCAACTCATCGGCTGGCACGACGCGTTCGTGGCGCTGTTGGCCGACGCGGGCTTCTACGTCGTACGCCCGGACAACCGGGACGTCGGGCTCTCCCAGCAGACCGGCGGACCCGACGAGTTCGCCGCCACGTACGACCTCTCCGACATGGCCGACGACGTCGTCGCGCTCCTCGACCACCTCGGCATCGGCCGCGCGCACCTGGCCGGTATGTCGATGGGCGGCTACATCGCGCAGTTGGTCGCGATCGAGCACCCCGGACGGGTCGCGAGCCTGGGCCTGATGTCGACCTCGCCGTCGAGCGAGCCGGAGTTCCTGGTCGGGACGCACGGGGACGGTCAGCCGGTGTCGCGGGCGCCCGAACGGCTGGACCGCGCGGCCTACATCGAGATGTTCGTCGGCGGCCAGCGGAACTACCAGTCGCCGGGCTTCCCCTTCGACGCCGAGGAGTCGGCCGCCCTCGGCGCCCGCTACTACGACCGGGTCTACCGGCCCGACGGCCTGGTGCGGCAGTGGAACGCCATGCTGCGCGGCCCGTTGGAGCGCCGCGACGACCTGCGCGAGGTCACGGTGCCGACGCTGGTCATCCACGGGCGCGGCGACCAGTCCCTGCACTGGCGGGCCGCGCTGGCCTTCGCGGAGATCATGCCGCGGGCCGAGGTGCACCTCTACGAGGAGATGGGCCACGACATCCCGCGCGAGCTGTGGCCCGACTTCGTCCGCGCGTTCGCGCGCACGGCGGCGCGAGCGGAGCGGAGCGACCATGCGTGAGACCCCCGAGTACACCGGCGGCGGCCTCGCCTGGGCCGCGGACCTGCTGCGCGGACACCCCTGGGCGACCATGGTGTCCAACGGCGCCGACGGCGCGGGGCCCGTCGTCTCGCACTACCCGTTCCTGATCGAGGAGCCCGAGGAGTCCGGGGCCCCAGAAGACTCCACGGCCCCCGGCGAACTGGTGCTGGTCAGCCATGTCGGCCGCCCCGACGAGGCGCTGCACCGGCTCGGCACCCAGGAGCTGTGCGTGGTCGTCTACGGCCCCAGCGGCTACATCTCGCCGAGCTGGTACGACCTGCCCACCGCCGTACCCACCTGGAACTTCGCCACCGCCCACCTGTACGGCGTGCCCGACATCCTCCCCGACGAGGAGAATCTGGCCGTCCTCGACCGGCTCGTGGCCCACTTCGAGGCGCCCGTGCCCAACCCGTTCCTGATGCGCGGCACGGCGGAGAACGCCGCCTACGCGCAGCGCATCGTGCACGGCACGGTCGGCTTCCGCATGCGGGTCACCCGCGCGGTCACCAAGGAGAAGATGAGCCAGGACAAGCCGGAACCGGTCGTCGCGCGCATCCTCGCGGCCCTCGACGGGGACGGCCCGTACGCGAACCCCGGCCTTGCCGCGCGGATGCGCGCCGTGCGCGACTGACCGCGCCGTGCCCGGCCCCGTCGCTCAGCGGCGGCTGGCGCCGAGCAGCCGCACCCGGCAGGCGAGTTCGACCGCGAAGCGCGTGTCCGGGTCGTCGAGGTCGAGCTGGAGCGTGTCGCGGACCCGCTTGAGCCGGTAGCCGACGGCGTTGGGGTGCAGATTCAGCTCGCGGCCCGCGTGGGCCAGGGAGTTGCGGTGCGACAGGTAGGCGAGCAGCGTCTGCACCGAGATGTGCGCCCGCTCGGGTCCGAGCGCGTCCAGCGGCAGCAGGATGTCCGCCAGCAGGCTGCGGCTGGTCGGGGAGGCGTACACGTCGAGCAGCACCCGGCGCAGGCCCGTCACGTCCGTCAGCTCGACGCTGCCGAGGCGCCCGGCCGCGATCGCGGAACCGGCGGCGATCCGCGCCTCCGCGGCGGACGAACGCAGCCCCGCCGCGCCCGTCTGCGGGGTGCCGAGGCCGAGCGTGTACTCCCACCCGTGCCCGGTCAGGCCGCGCGCGTACTCCTGGAGCCGGACGGCCACCTCCCGCAGCCGCCGCTGGTGGTCGCCCGCGCCGTGCTCCTCGGTGCTGACCAGGAGCAGGTCGTCCTGGACGAACGCGACGTGCCACATCTCGTCCCGGCCGTCGACCAGTTGGAGCGCGAACAGCTCAAGCGCGGGCTGCACGCTGCGCGGAGCCCGCGCCTCGGGGTTGTCGAGGCCGGTCGGGATCAGCCAGGCCGCGACGTGCGAGAGCTGGAGGGGGAGCCCGAGCATCGCGGCCTGGCCGACGAAGCCCTCGACCCGGTGGGACTCGGCGAGCACCAGCTCGACGATGAGGTCCGACCGCGACTGGGTGGGCGCGAAACGGTCGCTGATCTGGCGCTGGGCGGCCCGCGACAGCAGCGAGGCGACGACGGGCAGGGCGATGGCCATCGCCGGGTCCGACCGGTTCCCGACGAGCCGCCCGATCGGCACCTCGCCGACGCAGACCGCGTCGGCCGCCGACCAGGTCACGGTGGCGTCCTCCACCACGGCGAGCTCCGAGCCGAGCATGCGGTTGGCCTCGGCGAGGATGTGCTCGGGCGTCCCGTCCGGTCCCGCCGCGGCCTCGGTGGCCTTCTCGATGGCGTGCGTCGCCCGCATGATCGCCTCGGACGCGCCGCCCGACAGCAGCCGGTCGACCACGAGGGCCAGATCGGCCGACCGCGCGCCGGGAGCGGCGAAGACCGGCACACCGCCGCGGTCGGCGAGCACCCTGGCGGTGTCGGGCAGGGTCAGCTCGGTCGTGAACACGAGCCCCGCGACCTCGCGCGCGCTCGCCTGACGCAGCGCCACGTCCAGCCGGTACGGCGGCGGGTGCTCGGTGCCGGGAACGATGACGAGGGTTCCGGCGGGCACGGTGCCCAGCAGGTCGAGCGGCGAGACGTCCACCCGTACGACGGCGCGCCCGTCCGCGGGCCCGGCGCGGTGCCGGATGCCGAGGCGGTCGCCCTGGGCGGCGAGGTCGGAGACGGTCAGTTGTGCCATCAGCACAGTATGACGCGATTCTCTGGACTCTCGGGCCATAGGTGCGGTCAGGGCGCCGCCATATCGTGAGGCCCATGGTTCACACACCCCTCGACGCGCCCGCCCCTCACAGGGCCTCCGCCGTCGCGGCCTCAGACGTCGCGGCGCTGGCCGCGGGCACAGCGATCTTCGGCACCGGGGGCGGCGGGGCGGTCTACACCTCGCAGATCGTCGCCGAGGAAGCGCTCCGCGCGAACGGCCCGGTGCCCCTGGTCACCGTCGACGATCTCGGCCCCGACGACCTGGTGATCCTCATGTCGGGCATCGGCGCCCCCACCGTGGGCATCGAGATGCTCTCCTCCAACCGCCAGGTCGACCTCCTCGTCCGCGAGGCAGAGGCCGTCGCCGGCCGCCCCATCACCGCCCTCATGGCCGCGGAGATCGGCGGCAGCAACGGCGTCGGGCCGGTGGGCTGGGCCTCCCGCCTCGGGCTGAAGCTGCTCGACGCCGACGGCATGGGCCGGGCCTTCCCCGACGCGGCGATGGTCGCCATGAACGTCGCCGGTGTCCCGTGCGACTTCTCCGTCCTGAGCGACGTGGTCGGCAACGTCTCGGTGCTCAAGACCGTCGACCTGCACTGGCTGGAGCGGCACGCGCGCGCCCTCACCGTCGCCAGCGGCTCCATCTGCCTCGGCGTGCACTACCCCCTCACGGCCGAGACGGCCAAGGGCGCCGTCGTCGAGGGCACGGTCAGCGCCGCCATCCGCGTCGGCCACGCCCTGCTCTCCTCACCCGAGCCGGTCGCCGCCGTGGCCGCGGAGCTCGGCGGCTCGATCCTGCTCACCGGCAAGATCACCGACCTCGACCGCCGCACCGTCGGCGGTTTCTCCCGCGGCTCCGTGACGATCGCCGGTACGGGCACCGACCGCGGCAGGCTCCAGCGCCTGGAGATCCAGAACGAGAACCTGGTCGTCCTGGAGGACGGCGAAGTGCTCGTGAGCGTCCCCGACAACGTCACCATCATCGACGCCGAGACCGGCCACGCGATCACCACCGAGATGCTGCGGTACGGCCAGCGCGTCTCCGTACTCGCCTGGGCCTGCGACCCGATCTGGCGGACACCGCGCGGCCTGGAACTGGCCGGACCGCGGGCGTTCGGATACGAGCTGACCTACACCCCCTTCGAAGGAAGCACCCGATGACGGCCACGCGCGATCTCTCCATCGGCGTCGACGTCGGCGGCACCAACACCGACGCCGTCGCCATCGACAGCACCGGCACCGTGCTCGCCCACACCAAGCAGGCGACGACCGACGACGTCACCGGCGGCATCAGGGCCGGAATCGCCCATGTGCTCACAGCGCTCGGCGAGGACCGGTCACGGGTCTCACGGGTCATGCTCGGCACCACGCACGCCACCAACGCGATCGTCGCCCGGCGGCAGCTCGACCGGGTGGCGACCATCCGGCTCGGCGCCCCGGCGGCGACCGAGTACCCGCCGCTGCTCGGCTGGCCGGGCGATCTCGCCGGGCTCATCCTGGCCGGGTCCGCGATGGTCGGCGGCGGCCACATGGTCGACGGCACGCCGATCGCGCCGCTGGACCGGGACGCCATCCTGCGCTTCCTCGACGGCCTCGACCACTTCGACGCCGTCGCCGTGACCGGCATCTTCAGCCCCTCGATGCCGGACCAGGAACTCGAGGTCGCCGAACTGCTCCGCGCCCACCTCGGCCCCGACGCGCGCGTCTTCCTCAGCCACGACATCGGTCCCACCGGTCTGCTGGAGCGGGAGAACGCCACCGTCCTCAACGCGGCGCTGCACAGCGTGGCCCGCTCGGTCACCGAGGCCCTGGTGACGGTCGTCGACGAGGAAGGGCTCGACGCCGTCACCTTCTTCGCGCAGAACGACGGCACGCTGATGTCGCTGGACTACGCCGCCCGGTACCCGGTGCTCACCATCGGCTCCGGCCCCGCGAACTCCATCCGCGGCGCGGCCTACCTCTCCGGCGCCACCAACGCGATCGTCATCGACGTCGGCGGCACCACCTCGGACCTGGGCGTCGTGGTGAACGGATTCCCCCGCGAGTCCACGCTGCCCCGCGAGATCGGCGGCGTACGGACCAATTTCCGGATGCCCGACATCCTCAGCCTCGGCGTGGGCGGCGGTACGACCATCGACCCGGTGACCGGCGCTGTCGGACCGGGCTCGGTGGGCTACCGGATCGCGACGGAGGGCCTGCTCTTCGGCGGCCGGACGCCGACCCTGACCGACGCGGCGGCCCTCGCGGGCGCCTCGATCGCCGGACGGACCCTCCCCGCCCAGACGGCCGCCAACGAGCAGGCGCTGCGCGCCGCCCTGGAGCGCGCGCACGTGCTGATCGAGGAAGCCGTGGAACGGCTCTCCCTCGGCCGCGCCGACCTGCCGCTCGTGGTGGTCGGCGGCGGCGGCTTCCTCGTACCCGACGACCTGCCGGGCGCCGGTCCCATCGTGCGGCCCGACCACGGCGACGTGGCGAACGCGGTGGGCGCCGCGATCTCGCTCGCCGGAGGCCGCGCCGACCAGATCAGCCCGCTGGAGGACCGGGAGGCGGCCATCGCCCAGGCGTCGGAGGCCGCGATCGCCAAGGCGATCCAGGCGGGCGCCGACCCGCTGGAAGTGGCCGTCGTCGACGTGCTGGAGACCCCCGTCCCCTACAGCGACCGGCCGACCGTGGAAGTGTCGGTCAAGGCCGCGGGACCGCTGGCGCGGCTCGGCGAACGGGCCGCGGCGCGGTGACGGGGTTCACCGCGGGTGACGCGGCGCTCGCCGACCTCGTGGCGCTGCGCCGCGCACTGCACGCCCACCCCGAGGTCGGCCTCGACCTGCCCCGGACGCAGGCGGCGGTCCTCACCGCGCTGGACGGCCTCGGCCTGGAGATCACCACCGGGGACGGTCTGACGTCGGTGACGGCCGTGCTGCGCGGCGGCCGGCCGGGCCCCGTCGTCCTGCTGCGCTCCGACATGGACGCCCTGCCGGTCCTGGAGGCCACCGGCCTGCCGTTCGCGGCGGCCAACGGCGCCATGCACGCCTGCGGCCACGACCTGCACATGGCGGGCCTGGTCGGCGCCGCCCGGCTCCTCGCGGCCCGCCGCGCGCAACTGCCCGGCACCGTCGTGTTCATGTTCCAGCCCGGCGAGGAGGGATACGCGGGCGGTCGGCTGATGATCGAGGAAGGCGTCCTGGACGCGGCGGGCGAGCGCCCGGTCGCCGCGTACGCCGTCCATGTCGACTGCGTGACGCCGAAGGGCCGGGCGGTCACCCGGCCGGGTCCGATGATGTCGAGCGTCAGCGCGCTGCACATCCGGGTGACCGGGACCGGGGGCCACGCCGCCTACCCCCACCACGGGTTCGACCCGGTCCCGGTGGCGGCCGAGATCATCCTCGCGACGCAGTCCTTCGTGGCGCGCCGGATACCGGTCGCCGACCCGGCCGTGGTCTCGGTGACCCGTGTCTCCTCCGACTCCGCCGCGGGCAACGTCCTCGCCGCCTCCGTCAGCCTGGAGGCGAACATCCGCGCCCTGTCACCCGCGACGCTCGCGCTGGTGCGTGACGAACTCCCGGCGCTGGCCGTCGCGCTCGGCGAGGCGCACGGCTGCGCGGTCGACACCGAGTACGTCGAGTCGTACCCGGTGACGGTCAACGACCCGGCAGAGACCGAGCGGGTGCTCGCGGTGCTCGACGAGCGCTACGGCGACCGGGTGGTGCGCCTGCCGTTCCCCGGCATGGCCTCGGAGGACTTCGCCTACGTGCTCGAAAAGGTGCCCGGCACGCTGGTCTTCCTCGGCGTACGGCCCGAGGCCGGTACGAGCGGTCCGATGCACTCCGATCGGGCGGTCTTCGACGACTCCCGCCTCGACGAACACGCGGCGCTCCTGGCGGAACTGGCATGGCGCCGCCTCGCGGGCCGAGGGGCGCCGCGCCCGCGGTGACCGCTCAGCCGAGCGCGCGCTCGAACAGGCGCGAGAGGACGATCGCGCTCCGGGTCCGGTAGAGCCGGTCGGTGCGGCGGATCTGCTCGATGGTGTCCTCCGACTCCGCGATGGAGCCCGCCAGGACACGGACCAGGGCGTCCGCGTCCGCCGACACGTTCCACACCCCGACACGTTCGAAACAAACGTTCAAGGAGGACATTGTGCACGCAGAGACCACCGTTCCGCAGCGCCGGGTGAGCCGTCTCGCCAACAACTACGCGCCCCTTCCGGTGCGGGCCGAGTCCGCGCGGGGCGTCTGGGTCACGGACGCCTCGGGCAGCCGCTTCCTCGACATGCTCAGCGCCTACTCCGCGATGAACTTCGGCCACGGCAACCCCACCCTGCTCGCGGCGGCCCACGACCAGCTCGCGGCCATGACCCTGATCAGCCGCGCCTACGACCACACCGAGATGGAGCGGTACGCCGCGGCCCTCTGCGACCTGGCCGGCAAGGACATGATGGTGCCGATGAACACCGGCGGGGAGGCCGTCGAGACCGCCATCAAGGTCGCCAGGAAGTGGGCCTACGAGGTCAAGGGCGTCCGCGAGAACCGGGCCGAGATCATCGTGGCCTCCGGCAACTTCCACGGCCGGACGACCACCGTCGTCGGCTTCTCCGACGACCCCGACGCCAGGAACGGATTCGGACCGTTCACCCCGGGCTTCGTGACGGTGCCCTACAACGACGCCGCGGCCCTGGAGGCGGCGATCACCCCCGACACCGCCGCCGTGCTGCTGGAGCCGGTGCAGGGCGAGGCCGGTGTGATCATCCCCGACGCGGGCTATCTGCCCGCGGTGCGCCGGATCTGTGACGAGCGGGGCGTCCTGTTCCTCGCCGACGAGATCCAGTCGGGCCTGGGGCGCACGGGGGAGACCTTCGCCTGCGACCACGTCGGAGTGACGCCCGACGTCTATATCCTGGGCAAGGCGCTCGGCGG
The DNA here is from genome assembly GCF_042955955.1 of Streptomyces sp. NPDC008317. Lineage (NCBI taxonomy): Bacteria > Bacillati > Actinomycetota > Actinomycetes > Kitasatosporales > Streptomycetaceae > Streptomyces > Streptomyces sp. NPDC008317. The sequence goes on along the minus strand of NZ_JBIBFQ010000003.1, from coordinate 444,175 downwards.
CGGCATCGTCCCCGCGTCCGCGGTGGTCGCCGACAGCGACATCCTCGGTGTCCTGCGCCCGGGGCAGCACGGCTCGACCTTCGGCGGCAACCCGCTGGCCTGCCGGATCGGGACCGCCGTCGTCGACCTGCTGAAGACCGGGGAGTACCAGGAGCGCGCCCGGACCCTGGGGGCGCGACTGCGGGACGAGGTGACGCCGTTGGTCGGCCAGGGGCTGGTCTCGGTCCGGACCATCGGGCTGTGGGCGGGGATCGACGTCGACCCCGCGCTCGCCACCGGCCGTACCGTCTGCGAGGAACTGGCCCGGCGCGGTGTCCTCGCGAAGGACACCCACGGCTCCACCGTGCGGCTCTCGCCTCCCCTGGTGATCGAGCCGAGCGAGCTGTCCTGGGGCGTCGCCCAGCTCGCCGACGTCCTGCGGGCACTGGCGTAAGCGGGTTCCGCCGTCCACGGGACGGCAGTGACGAGGGCCCAGGATCCGGCGGTGGTGATGGACGGTGGGCCCATCGCCGCCGGTCGGCGCCACGGCTATCGTGCGGCGCAGAGGCGGAAACAGACATACGGCACGCGGGCCGTGTCCACGCGGCGGAGCCGACGAGAACGAAGAGGCAGGGGTGCGCGATGCACAGGGACCAGCCGGAGACCGGCGCCGACGGCAGGGCCGCACTGACCGGAGTGGTCGTCGTCGACCTGTCCCACGTCCTGGCGGGACCGTACGCCGCGCAGACGCTGGCCGACCTCGGCGCGACCGTCATCAAGGTCGAGAACCCCGCGAACCCCGATGTCTCGCGCGGCTTCCCACCGTACCTGCGCTCGGACGACGAGGAGTTCAGCGGGTACTACGGCCAGTACAACCGCGGCAAGCTCGGTGTCTGCCTCGACCTGGCCCGTGACGAAGGCAAGCAGGCCCTCAAGGACCTGGTCGCCCACGCCGACGTCCTCGTCGAGAACTTCCGGCCCGGCACCATGGACAAGCTCGGCCTGGGCTACGAGGTGCTGGCCGGGATCAACCCCCGCCTGGTGTACACGGCCATCTCCGGCTACGGCCAGACGGGCAGCCGCCGCCGCCGTCCGGCCTTCGACAGCACCGCGCAGGCCGCGGGCGGCCTGTGGTCGATGAACGGCTACCCCGACACCCCGCCGGTGCGGGTGGGCGTCACCATCGGGGACCTGTCGGCCACGATGTTCGCCGTCATCGGCACCCTGGCCGCCCTGCGGCACGCCGAGAGCACCGGCGTCGGCCAACTGGTCGACGTCGCCCAGGTCGACAGCGTCGTCGCCATGACCGAGACGGCCGTCGTCGACTACACCGTCGACCGGAAGGTCGCGGCACCGGCCGGGAACGAGCACGCCTGGGTCAGGCCGTACGAGCTGTTCCCGTGCGCCGACGGGCAGGTGTTCTTCGGCGGCTACACCGACAGGCTCTGGGCGGCCAGTTGCGCGCTGTTCGGCACACCGGAGGCGGCCACGGACCCCGAGATCGACACGATGCGCAAACGCTTCGACAAGGAGACGTACGACCGCCGGGTGAAGCCGCTGGTCACCGGCTGGTTCGCCGGGCGGACCCGGCAGGAACTCGAAGACCTCGCGGGCGATGTCATCCCGCTGACGGCCGTCCGCGACATCGGGGAGGTCGTCGAGGACCCGGGCACCGCCGAGCGGGACATGATCGTCGAGGCCGACTACGGCCCGCTGGGCGCGCTGCGGATGTTCGGCTCGCCCATCAAGCTCAGCGCCACCCCCGCCGTGCCGGGGCGACCGGCCAACAAGGTGGGGGAGCACACCGACGAGGTGCTGCGCCGCTTCGCGGGCTACGACCGGGCGCGGATCGAAGAGCTGCGCGCGGCGAAGGTGATCTGACGATGGGTCAGGAGATCGTCCGTCGCGAGCCGTTGCTGACCGGGCCCGCCGCCGCGTATCGCTCCACCTTCGCGCCCAGCGCCCCTGAGCCGGTCCCCGGCGAGCCGCTGCCCCCGGGCTGGGAGGGGATCTACTTCCCCTTCGACGCGGCCTTCGCCGACCTGCGCCCCGACGGCTCGCCCGGCGCCGACGGCACGGTGCCCGACCCCGGCCTGCCCCGGCGCATGTACGCCGGTGAGGACACCCGCTTCCTGCGGCCCCTGTGCTACGGCGACACGGTCGAGCAGCGCACCGCGCTCGGCGCCGTGACCCGCAAGCGCGGCCGGGCGGGGGAGCTGGTCTTCGCCGACATCGAGCGGAGCTACCTGGTGGACGGCGCCGTCGCGGTCACGAGCACCTGGCACGACGTGTTCCTGCCCGCGAGCGACCCCGCCGCCGCGCCCGCCGACGTACCCGCGGGCGAGGCCGAGCAGTGGGACTGGTCGCGGCGGGCGACCCTGGACAGCCGGCAGCTCTTCCGGTACTCGGCGCTGACCTTCAACACCCACCGGGTGCACTACGACCGGGCCTGGGCGCAGGACGTCGAGGGCCTGCCCGACCTGCTGGTGCACGGCCCCCTGATGCGCATGCTCCTGCTCGACTTCGCGACGCTTTCACTGCCCGGCCGCACGGTCCGCGAGTTCTCGGTGCGCTCGGTCTCGCCCGCGTTCGTCGACCGGCCGGTGACCCTGGTCGGCCGCGAGGACGCCGACGGCGTACGGGTCCGCGCCCTGGACGCCGACCATCGCGTACTCGCCCGGGGCCGGGTGCGTACGGACACGCTCTAGAGGCGGCGCAGCCGCTCGGCGATCTCGTCCAGGCGGACGGCGAGCGACAGCCGGAAGAACAGCTCGTCGTCGCGCCAGCCCTCGCCCAGGAGCCGGGTCAGCCGTTCGATCCGCTGGAGGATCGTGTTGGTGTGGAAGCCCAGCTCCCGGCCGGTCCTGGTCGGGCTCGACTGATTGCGCACGAAGGCGCGCAGGGTGGCGAGCAGATCCGTACCGTGCTCGGCGTCGTAGCGCCGTACCGGCCCCACCATCGTGTCGAGATACGCGGTCAGGGCGGCGGGGTCGGGCTCGAAGACGGCCGCGTAGGGGTGGTAGTCCTCGGCCCGCGCCGCGAGGTCGCCCGCCCCCAGCGCCTGGAGCAGCCGGACGGTGCGCTGCGCCGTCACGACCGCCGCGGGCAGGTCGCCGGACGCGGCGGCGCTCACCGACAGGACCGGGACCGACAGCGCCGCGCGCAGCTGGTCGTGGAGCCGCTGGACCGTGACGCCGGGCTGCCGGGACGACAGGGCGACGGCGACATGGCCGCCGTACTCGCCCACCAGCGCCCGGCTGTGCAGCGGACCGAGCAGCGTACGGGTCGCCTGCGGCCGGTGCTCGCCCGGCACGGCGAAGAGCACGAGGGTGTCGAGGTCCTGGACGGGGACGCGCAACCGCTTGGCCCGGCGCACCGCGTCGCGACGGCGGTCGGGCGAGCCGTCCAGCAGATCGGCCAGCAACTCGCCCTGCCTGCGGTGCTCCGCGTCGGACACGGCCTGCCGCTGCATGGCCAGGAGCGTGCCGACCTGCGCCCCCCGCTCGATGGTCCGCAGGTCGACGGAGCTGAGCGGGAAACCGCCCGTACCGAGCAGCACCGCGCCGAAGTAGTACGAGCCGGTCGTCAGGGCGGCGACCGCCCCGATGTCCCCGCCGTCCTCGACCAGGACGCAGCGGCCCGAGTCATGGCTGGCCCGGACGGCCTCGGCGACGGGTGCGCGGCGCAGTTCGTCGGCGGACAGGGCGCGCCCGGCCGTCACGATCACCTCGCCGTACTCGTCCACGACGGCCACCGCGCGGTCCAGGGCCTCGGCGAGCTTCTCCGCGATCGGCGAGAAGTCGCTGTCCTCCAGCACGGACCGGATGAGCTGCTGATGCACCGCGTTGGCGCGGTCCCGCTCGACCAGGTGCTCCCTCAACCGCTCCAGGGCGTCGCGCGCCTCCTCCTGCGAGCGCTGGAGGCGCTGGAGCCGCTGCGCGGTCTGGAGCACTACCGAGGCGTGGTTGGCGAGCGCCGAGAGCAGCGCGACCTGCTCGGGGGTGAAGGCGTGCTCGTCGCGGGTCCCGACGAACAGCACCCCCAGGACGTCCTCGTCGGAGAGCAGCGGCACGCCGAGGAGCGAGACCAGGCCCTCGGCGGCGACCGCCTCGGACAGCGAGTCCTCGTGCCACCCGGCGGAGTCGTCCTCGTAGCGCGTCACCCACTGCGCGGCGCGGGTCTCGACCACGAGGCTGGCCAGTCCGCGGCCGGGCGGCACCACCAGGCGCTGGAAGCGCGGGCTGACCGAGCCCGCCGTCTTGCGGACCCGCAGCGTCAGGCTGGCGGCGTCGAACTCCGACAGATACGTGACGTCGGAGTCGATCATGTCGTGCGCGCGCTCCACCAGCCGGGCCAGCAGCGCGTCGGCGTCCCGCTCCTCGGCCAGCTCCCGGGCGCTGGAGAACAGGGCGGTCAGCTCGTGCTCACGGCGGCGCAGCCGCAGTTGGTCGCGCCGCAGCCGGTACAGCCGCTCCGCGGCGCCGCCGGTCACGCCGAGGTCCGCGAGCGCGCCGTCCAGCCGGTACGGGTCCACCGCCTGTTCGCCGACGGCCGCGTCCAGGACGACCGCCAGCGCCCGCGCGCGGCCGTCCGCCGTACCGCCGTCCGCCGTACTCCGGTCCGCCCGCTCGGCTCCGCTCTCCACCGCGACCGCTCCCTCCGCGCGCCGCGCCGGCCTCCGCCGTCGGCCGCTGTGCGCTGCGCACACTCAGCGTGCCGTACGGCGTGCTGATGGTCCATAGCGGGGGGTTCCGCGCCGTCATTAGCGTGACCAGCACCCGAGGGACGCGCCCCGCGCGTCCCTCGGCACCACCGCTCCCGCCCGTGACCGCTTCCGGAGGAAGGCCATGGCATCGTGACCAGCCGTCTGTCGGGTTTCAGGAATCTCTCCGTCGACCAGCGCCGTGCCCGCGCCGCCGAGGCCATGGAGGTGCCCCTCGCCCTGTTCGACGCGCTCTCGCCGGACCGGGGCCTCTCGCTCGACCAGGCCGACCACATGGTCGAGAACGTCGTCGGCGTCCTCGGCCTCCCGGTCGGCATCGCGACCAACTTCGTGGTGAACGGCCGCGACGTCCTCGTCCCCATGGCGACCGAGGAGCCCTCGGTCGTCGCGGCGGCCTCGAACCTCGCCCGGATGACCCGCGACCACGGTGGCTTCCGAACCTCGTCCAGCGTCCCGCTCATGCAGGCGCAGGTGCAGATCCTCGACGTCGCAGACCCGGCGGGCGCGCGGGTGCGGCTGCTGTCCGCGGCCGGGGAACTGATCGCGCTCGCCAACGAACAGGACCCCGCGCTGGTCCGGTTCGGCGGCGGGGCGCGCGAGATCTCCGTGCGGCTGGTGCCCAGCAGGCGGCAGACCTACGTGGTGCTGCACCTCGTGGTCGACGTGCGCGACGCCATGGGCGCGAACGCGGTCAACACCATGGCCGAGGCCATCGCTCCCCGCGCGGCCGAGATCGCCCGCGGGCGGACCCTCCTGCGCATCCTCACCAACAAGGCCGACCTGCGCCTCACCCGTGTCTCGGCGACCTTCGACGCGGGCCTGCTCGGCGGCCCCGCCGTCGTGGAGAACATGCTGGACGCGGCCGAATTCGCCGTCGCCGACCCCTACCGCGCCGCCACCCACAACAAGGGCATCATGAACGGCGTCACCGCCGTCGTCCTGGCGACCGGCAACGACACCCGCGCGGTCGAGGCGGGCGCGCACTCCCACGCGGTCGGTCCTGACGGCCGCTACACCGCGATGTCGCGCTTCGAGAAGAACGCCGACGGCGACCTGGTCGGCACGCTGGAGCTGCCCATGCCGGTCGGACTGGTCGGCGGCGCCACCAAGGTGCACCCCGTGGCGCGGGCCAACGTCACACTGCTCGGGGTGGAGACGGCGAGCGAGCTGGCCGAGATCATCGTGGCCGTCGGCCTGGCCCAGAACGCCGCGGCGGTGCGGGCGCTGGCCACCGAGGGCATCCAGCGCGGCCACATGTCGCTGCACGCGCGCAATGTGGCCGTGACCGCGGGGGCCACCGCCGCCGAGATCGACTCGGTCGTCGCGCGGATGGTCGCGGACAGGTCCGTACGCGCGGACGCCGCCGAGCGAATCCTGGCCGAACTGCGGGACCGGCCGTGACCCGGTCACCGGCCGCGCTCGGACTGCCCGTCGCCCACCGGTCGCCAGGACTGCCGGACCGGGTGACGGTCTACGAGGTCGGGGCCCGCGACGGGCTCCAGGCCGAGAAGGCGCGGGTGCCCACCGCGGCCAAGGTCCGGCTGATCCGCGACCTGACCGCCGCCGGGCTGCCCGTGGTCGAGGCGACCAGCTTCGTCTCCCCGCGCTGGATCCCGCAGTTGGCGGACGCCGCCGACGTGCTCGCCGCGCTGCGGGAGGCGGGCGCGGACCTGAGCAGACACCCCGTCCTGGTGCCCAACGACCGCGGTCTTGACCGCGCCCTGGACGCCGGGGCGTCGGCCGTCGCGGTCTTCGTCAGCGCGACCGAGACCTTCGCGCGCCGCAATCTGGCGATGGGCCGCTCGGAGGCGGTCGAGGTCGCGGGAAAGGTGACCGAGCGGGCACTGGCCGCGGGCGTCCGGGTCCGCGGGTATGTCTCGATGGTCTTCGGCGATCCCTGGGAGGGGCCGGTCCGCCCGGAGCGGGTCGCGGAGGTCACCCGGGCCCTGGCCGACGCCGGGTGCCACGAGGTGAGCCTCGGCGACACCATCGGCGTCGGCACACCCGGCCATGTGGGCGCGGTCCTGGCAGCGGTCGCCGAAGCGGGTGTGGCCCGCGACCGGATCGCCCTGCACTTCCACGACACCTACGGCCAGGCCCTGGCCAACGTGCACGCGGGACTGCTCGCCGGGGTCACGACCTTCGACGCCTCGGTCGGCGGCATCGGCGGCTGCCCGTACGCGGGCTCCGCCACCGGCAACCTCGCGACGGAGGACCTGCTCTGGATGCTCACCGGTCTCGGCATCGAGACCGGGGCCGACCTGGACGCGGCGATGCGCGCGGGGCTCCGCGTCACCGCGCTCCTCGGCCGGCCGTCCCCGTCACGGGTCGTCCAGGCCCTGGACCGCGACTGGCCGGACGGGGACGGGGACCACTGAGGCGCGGGTGGTCAGCGCTGGCGGACGGTCAGTACGGGCAGGCGGTCAGTACTGGTAGAAACCCGCGCCCGTCTTGCGGCCGAGGCGGCCCGCGTCGACCATCCGCTGAAGGATCGGCGGCGCCGCGTACAGCGGCTCCTTGTACTCCGAGTACATCGAGTCGGCGATGGCGGCGACGGTGTCGAGGCCGATCAGGTCCGACAGCTTGAGCGGGCCCATCGGGTGCGCGCAGCCCAGCTCCATGCCGTTGTCGATGTCCTCGCGGGTCGCGATGCCCGACTCGAACATCCGGATCGCGGAGAGCAGATACGGCACCAGGAGCGCGTTGACGACGAAGCCGGAGCGGTCCTGGGCGCGGATGGCGTGCTTGCCGAGCACGTCGGTGACCAGCGCCTCGGTCCGCTTGAGGGTGTCACTGCCGGTGGTGAGCGCCGGGATCAGCTCGACCAGGCGCTGCACCGGGGCGGGGTTGAAGAAGTGGATGCCGATGACCTGGTCGGGCCGCGAGGTCGCCACGGCCAGCTTGACCAGCGGGATCGAGGAGGTGTTGGAGGCCAGGATCGCGTCCTGCCTGCTCACCACCTGGTCGAGCACCCGGAAGATGTCGATCTTGACCTGCTCGTTCTCCACCACGGCCTCGATGACCAGGTCGCGGTCGGCGAACTCGCCCAGGTCGGTGGTGAAGGTCAGCCGGCCCAGCGTCTCGTCGCGCTCAGCCTCGGTGATCTTGCCGCGCTCCGCGGCCTTGCCGAGCGAGTTCGTCAGCCGGGTGCGGCCCAGCTCCAGGGCCTCACCGGTGGTCTCCGCGACCCGGACGTCGAGCCCGGCCTTCGCGCACACCTCCGCGATGCCCGCCCCCATCTGGCCCGCGCCGACCACTCCGACGCGCTGGATGTCACTCACTCGTCAGCCCCTGCCGCTTCCGTGCACCGCTTCCGTGTACCGGACAGACGTTACCTGTGTCCGGTACGCGCGGGACCGGCCGGGTGCCGGTCCCGCGCGTAGCCGAAGGAGCCGGGGTCAGCCCACGGAGCAGGCGGAACCGTTGAGCGAGAAGGCGGCGGGGGAGGTGTTCGTCCCCGGCGCGCTGCCGGTGAAGCCGAAGGTCGCGGAGCCGCCCGCGGGCAGCACCGCCGCGTAGCTCGGCGCGGTGACCGTCACGGCCGCGCCGCTTTGCGTGTAGTTCGCGCTCCACAGCGACGTGATGGTCTGGCCGCCGCCGAAGGACCAGGTCAGCTTCCAGTTCGAGATCGCCGCCGAGCCGTTGTTCTTGACCGTGACCGACGTCTGGAAGCCGCCGGGCCAGGAATTGGTGACGTCGTACGCCACCGAGCAGGCGCCGGAGCCGGGCGGTGTGGTCGGCGGGGTGGTGGGAGGCGTGGTGGGCGGGGTCGTCGGAGGTGTGGTCGGGGGAGTCGTGGGCGGGGTCGTCGGGGGAGTGGTCGGCGCAGTCGTACCGCCGGAGCCGTCCGAGGTGTCGCCGTAGATGATGCCGCGGCCGTTGGTCGCGATGTAGACGCGGCCGTAGACCCGGGGGTCGCCGGTGATCGCGGTGTTGGTCACGCCGTACTGGTGGGCGTTGTCGTTGATCCGCACCCAGTTCGCGCCCGCGTCGGTGGAGCGGAAGATGCCGCGGACGCCGCCGATCTTCGCGCTGGTGTAGAGCGCCTGGTAGGCCGCGCCGGGGGCGGCCTTGCCGAAGCCGATGGTGTCGGCCTCCTGCACGTTGGCCAGCTTGGTGAAGCTCGCGCCGGAGTTGGTGGAGTGCCACAGGCCGTACGCGCCGCCCGTGCTGCCGCCCGCCACCCACACGTCGCCCTCGGCGCCGGGCAGCGCCTTGAGCTTGCCCGCCTCCGCGGGCAGCCCGGTGGCCGCCGTCGCGGCGAAGGTCGCTCCGCCGTCGGTGCTCACGTAGAACTTGCCGCCGTAGACGCCGTAGAACTTCTTCGGGTTGACCCGGTCGGAGCCGATGGCCGCGCCGGTCGGGATGCCGGTGGAGTCGGACCAGGAACCGCCGAAGCCGACCGAGTACTTGACGCCGGTACCGGACGGGGCCCACAGGAAGCGGCTGCCGTCGGCCGCCGCGGCGACCGTACCGCCGCCGCTGACCCCGGACGGGTCGGTGCCCGCGAACCAGTTGGCGCCGTTGTCGGTGGAGAAGGCGACATGCGCGCCGCTGTCCGCGTTGCCGACCCTGACCATGGTGTTGGCGTTGGTGGCCGCGAAGTCCAGGCTCGTGGTGGTGGTGAAGTTGGGCTGGGTGAACATCATCGGGGGCACGGCGGTGAGGTCGGTGTGCCGGAAGCCGCCGATGTCACCGAGCGCGCTGATCAGCGGCGCGCCGGTCGGCGGGCTGATCAGGTCCTGGACCGACGTCTCCTCCAGGCCCTTGGCGTTGGGCTTGACGGTGAACTTCGCCCCGGTGTCCCAGTTGGTGAGGTTGTCGGTGCCGTAGACGGTGGCCCCGGTGCCGTACCACATGCGGTTGGAGTTGAACGGGTCGATCTCCAGCGACTCGGTCATCCAGCCGAGCTTGGGGGTCTCCTCCGGCGGCGACGGGTTGGCGCCCCAGCTCAGCCACGGCGACGAGGAGACGTCCATGGTGTAGCGGTCGGCGCGGTTGGGGTAACTGGTGAAGTCCCAGGCCCGCGTCCAGGTCGCGCCGCTGTCGGTGCTGCGGAAGATCTGGGTGTCGGCCCACCACGAGCTGTAGCCGGTGACCATGATCGTGCCGGGGTGCTGCCGGTCGACGGTCATACCGCTGTAGCCGAAGTACGTGTCCGCGTCCGACATCGGGCTGATGTTGGTCCACGCGCCGGTCGCGGTGGCGTACCGCCACACCTGGCCCTTGGCGCCGTCGTACGGGCCGCCGGTGTCACTGGTGGCGAGGTAGAGGTAGCCGTTCACCGCGTCCAGCACGCCCTTGTGCGCGATGTACCCGGTGGGCTGGCCCGCCAGCCGGGACCAGGTGGCGCCGCCGTCGGTCGAGCGGTAGACGGTGTTGGCCTTGTCGGCCACACCCACGTAGATGGTCTGCGTGGTGGAGCCCTTGGTGCCGGTGCGCGGGTCGAAGGTCACCCACACATCGCCCTGGTTGTCGCTCTGGTAGCCGCTGCTGTCGGACGGATCGGCCACGTAGTTCCCGACGTTGGGGAAGGCGGTGACCTTCGCCCAGGTGACACCGGAGTCGGTACTGCGCCACAGCCCGTTGCCGCTGGGCGCGGCGAAGTACAGGACGCTGTCCTTGTTGGGGTCGATGGCCAGCCGCTCGCCCATGCCGCGGCCGGGCATGTTGCCGCCGAGCTTGAACGGCAGCGCGGTCGCCGCCCAGGTCGCGCCGCGGTCGGAAGAGCGCAGGATGGCGCCGTTGTCGGGGTCCCAGGAGTTGGTGTACATGCCGACGGCCGCGTAGACCTTGTCGGGCGCGAGCGCGTCGGTGGCGAGGCTGACCACGCCGTTCCTGTTCCAGTCGGTCCAGCCCACCGAATCCAGCAGCGGCGTCCAGGACTTGGTGGCCTCGTTCCAGCGGTAGGCGCCGCCGATGTCGGTCCGCGCGTAGGCGAGGTTCTTCTCCGACTGGTTGAAGACGATGCCGGGCACGAAGCCGCCGCCGTCGATCCTGACGTTCTTCCAGGAGTACGTGTCCGCGACGGCGGCCGGTGCGGCGGTGGCCGGGGCCGCGGTGGCCGTGGCGGTGACCGCGGCGACCGCGGAGGCGCCGCCTATCAGGGACAGGGCCGCGACGAGCGCGGCGAGTGGTCTGCGGAGCATGGAAAGGCGTCCTCTCCGTACGGACGCGGGCCGCGCCGGGCCCGCGCGTGCGGGTGGTGGGGGGATGGACGGTGGCGCTATACATAGGAGGTGTGGGAGCGCTCCCATGATGTTAGCGCCCGCGCCGACGCCCGAGAAGGGGTCGTCAACGCTCCGTCCCGGCGGGGGCCGCGCGAGGGAGTGGACCGAACGGCGGGTTGCCCCGGCGCCGGAAGTCACCCATCATCGGCGGATCATGACGGATGATCAGGAGGTACGGATGGACCGGCTCACCCGCAGGACCTTCACTGTCGCGGCGGCGGGCGCGCTGGCCGCCGTCATCCCCGGCTCGGCGGCGCGGGCGGCCGAACCCTCCCGCGCCCCCCAGGGCGCACCGGGTCCCGCGGGTCACGGCGGACCCGGTGGTCACGGCCGCGACCTGCGCGGCATGTGGATCGCCTCGGTCGCCAACACCGACTGGCCCTCGGCCCCCGGACTCCCCGCCGACCAGCAACGTCAGGAATTGCTCGACCTGTTGGACACCGCGGTCGAACGGGGGCTCAACGCGGTGGTGTTCCAGGTCCGGCCGACCGCCGACGCCTTCTGGCCGTCGGCGTACGAACCCTGGTCGCGGTACCTGACGGGCACTCAGGGGCAGGACCCCGGCTGGGACCCGCTGGGCACCGCGGTGCGCGAGGCGCACCGCCGCGGCCTGGAACTGCACGCCTGGTTCAACCCGTACCGCGTCTCGATGGACACCGACGTCACCAAGCTCGCCCCCACCCACCCGGCCCGCCTCCACCCCGAGTGGATCGTGCCCTTCGGCGGCAAGCTCTACTACAACCCCGGACTGCCCGAGGTCCGACGTTTCGTGCAGGACGCGATGCTGGACGCCGTCCGCCGCTACCCCATCGACGCCGTCCACTGGGACGACTACTTCTACCCGTACCCGGTCGCCGGCCAGGTCTTCGACGACGACGCCGCCTACGCGCGGTACGGCGCCGGATTCCCCGACCGCGACGCCTGGCGGCGGGACAACACCGACCGCCTGGTGCGCGAGACCGCCGCCAGGATCAAGCGGATCCGGCCGAGCACCCAGTTCGGCATCAGCCCCTTCGGCGTCTGGCGCAACGCCGCCACCGACCCGCTGGGCTCGGCCACCACCGCGGGCGTCCAGACCTACGACGACCTGCACGCGGACACCCGCAAGTGGGTCAGGGAGCAGTGGATCGACTACATCGTTCCACAGGTCTACTGGAACATCGGCTTCGCGGCGGCCGACTACGCCGCCCTCGTCCCCTGGTGGTCCGACGTCGTCCGTGGCACCAACGTGCGCCTCTACATCGGCGAGGCCCTGTACAAGGTCGGCGTCGCGGGCCAGCCCGACGCCTGGCAGGACCCGGCCGAATTGACCCGCCACCTCGACTTCTGCGCCCGCTACCCGCAGGTCCGCGGCAATATCTACTTCTCCGCCTCGCAGGTTGTCGCCGACCCCTTGGGCGCGATGAGCCTGGTCGCCGCCCGCTACCACCACCGCGGACGCCGCTGACGGCGGGCGGTCGGTCCTTCCTGCCCGGCCACGTCCGTACCGCCTGGTGTCAGCCGCCCCACGGCAGAAGGCCGCCTCAGGCGATGCGGGGCCGCGCCGCAGCGCCGGTCCGGCTCACCAGGGCCGGACCACGGCGCCGGTGTCCGCGTCTCACGGCGAGGGTGCGAGCACATTGCGTATGCGGGTGGCGATGTGCAGGTTGAGGCGCGTCTCGACGTCACCGAGGTCGTGGCCGGTGATCTCGCAGATGCGCTGGAGGCGGTAGCGGACGGTGCTGCGGTGGATGTGGAGTGCCTCGGAGGTCGCGTCGTAGCTGCCGCCGCTCTCCAGATAGCGCGAGAGTGTCGTCACCAGCCCGGTGCGGTGGCGGGAGTCGTAGTCCAGCAGGCGTCCCAGCCATTCGCGGACGAATCGGTCGGCTTCCCGTTCGCCTTCGCCGGTGCCCAGCATGCGGCACAGGCCCAGCTCCTCGAAGCCGGTGCTGCCGTACGGGTCCTGGGAACCGCGGCGGACGGCGAGGGCGCGGACGGCCTCGTCGTAGGAGCGCGGCAGATCGGCGACGACCTCGCAGCGGCCGCCGATGCCGACGGCTCCGGCCCCGGTGCCGAGCTCCTTCGAGACGGCCCTGTACAGCGCGCCTTCCGGGGCACCCCGGTCTTCCCGGGGCTCCAGGACGACCGTGGCCGAGCCACGGGAGCCGACGAGTACGTTCAGGCGCAGCCGCCGGGCCGCCCGCGCCGCCGCGTCGCCGAGCGCGGCCCTGCCGACCGTCCCGGCCCACTCCAGTACGGCGACCCTGTACGGCCGGTGCAGGTCGTGGCCGAGGACCGCCGCCCGGGCGAAGTCGTCGTCGGTCGTCTCGCCCGAAATCAGCCGGTCGACCAGGCCGTGGCGCAGCAGGGGCTCCAACTCGGCCAGCCTGCGCTCGTGCGAGAGCGCGGGGGCCAGCACCAAGGCGGCCTGTTCGAGCGCTGAGCAGTCCGTTTCCGTCGCCCGCCGGTCAGGATCGACCAGCGCGGCCACGCCGAGCACTTCCCCGGCCATTTCGATGGGGACGAGCAGCCGGTCCCCGTCGCGGACGGCGCCGGGACGGTGGCGCGCGTCACGGATCAGGGCCTCCCGGTCCCGGTGTCCCGGGGCCGGGCGCGGCCCACTCCCGGGCCGCCCGGAGGGTTCGCCCCCGCCGTGCCCCGCCCAGGCCCGCGGGTTGCCGAAGCGGTCCTCGGTGAGGACCGCGAATCCCGTATGGTCGCGCAGGGCCTCCAGGACTCCCGACTCACCGCTGCCCGAGGCAGCGGCCCGGGAGAGCGCGTGGTCAGCGGCTAGCCGTGCGGCCAGGGCGGAGACGCTCGCGCCGGGGCCGGCAGCCGGTGAGAGGCTCTCTGCCGTCGGCGGCCCTGCGATCCCCGGCCAATGGTGTGAGCGGGCGCCGACCGGCTCTCCCCGGCGCCGGCTGAGGCGTGCCAGGGCGATCCCGGTCTGCTGCGCGAGCAGATCCGTCAGCGCGGTTTCGTCGGTCGAGGGTGCGGTCGCGCCCCCGACGACGAGATAGCCGAGGCAGTCGTCCCCGTATCGCAGCGCGACGGCCCGCGCCCACCGTCCGTCCGCCCGGTACAGATTCCGGCTGCGGCCGTCGAGAGCGTCGATCCGCCGGTCGAGCCGATCGGCGGCCACCATCTCCGCGGCTGCCTCGGCCGGGGCCCGGCCGTTCGGCTCCGCACCGGGCTCCCGCGCCACGGTGCTCCCCGGTCGGGCGTCGGCGGAGACAGCCTCCGGGCGTGGAGGGCAGCGGCGCGCCGCACCATGGTGCACGGCGTACGCCGCTTCGGCGACGAAGGGACCGGCGGCGGCGATCGCCGCCATGGCACCCCACAGCACCTCTCGCTCGTCGTCGCCGTCGAGCATGACCGTCACCAGCCGTAGCAGCGCGTGACGCGCGGCCCCCGGCTGCGGCACGGGGTGAGGCGGGTCGGCGGTCGGAAACGGAAGAGCGTCCATCGCAGGTCCATTCGCGGCTCGAATCAGCCCCCTCTCAACGTACGCCGCTCGGCACGGGCCCTCACCTGCGAGCCGTCGCCGCCCCCCGTCCTCGGGGACCGGAAAGGCGGCGCGGATTGGTCATCCCGGGGCGAGGAAGTCCACCGCGTACTGCGTAAGGCTCGCAGACTGTGCGGGTCCGGCGCCGTGCGCCCGGCGGCCCGCCGGCCGGTTCCGCCTCGCGACGGAGGAGATTCTTATGGCGAAGGCAGTAGGCATCGACCTCGGTACCACCAACTCGGTCATCGCCGTCTGGGAGGGCGGTGAGCCCACCGTCGTCCCGAACGCGGAGGGGGCCAGGACGACCCCGTCGGTGGTCGCCTTCTCCGATGACGGCCAGCGGCTGGTCGGACAGCTCGCGCGCCGGCAGTCGATCCTCAACCCCAAAGGCACCATCACCTCCGCGAAGCGGTTCATCGGACGTCGCTACGACGAGATCTCCGACGAGGCCAAAGCGGTCTCCTTCGACGTGGTCGAGGGGCCCGGCGGGGTGGCCCGCTTCGAGGTGAGCGGCAAGCAGTACGCGCCGGAGGAGATCAGCGCGCAGGTGCTGCGCAAGCTCGCCGACGACGCCGGGAAGTCGCTCGGCGAGAAGGTGACGGAGGCGGTCATCACCGTACCGGCGTACTTCAACGACGCCCAGCGCCAGGCCACCAAGGACGCCGGGAAGATCGCCGGCCTCGAAGTCCTGCGGATCATCAACGAACCGACAGCCGCGGCGCTGGCCTACGGGCTGGACAAGCAGGGCCACGAGACGGTCATGGTCTTCGACCTCGGCGGCGGCACGTTCGACGTGAGCCTGCTGGACGTCGGCGACGGCGTCGTGGAGGTCCGCGCCACCGCGGGCGACTCCCATCTGGGCGGCGACGACTTCGACCGCCGACTGGTGGACCACTTGGCGGACGGCTTCCAGGCGTCCGAAGGCATCGACCTGCGTAAGGACCCGCAGGCATTGCAGCGCCTGTTCGAGGCGGCCGAGAAGGCGAAGACGGAGCTGAGTTCGGTCACCCAGACCCAGGTGAGCCTGCCCTTCATCACGGCGGACGCCTCCGGGCCGAAGCACCTCACCGAGACCGTCCGCCGCTCCACCTTCGAGCAGATCACCTCGGACCTGGTGGAGCGCTGCCTGGAACCGGTCAGGACGGCGATGAGCGACGCCAAGGTCACCGACAACGACATCGACGAGGTCATCCTCGTCGGCGGCTCGACCCGCATACCGGCCGTGCAGAACCTGGTCCGCCGGCTGACCGGCGGCAGGGACCCGAACATGAGCGTCAACCCCGACGAGGTGGTGGCGCTGGGCGCCGCCGTCCAGGCAGGCGTGCTCAAGGGCGAGGTCAAGGACGTCCTGCTCCTGGACGTCACCCCCCTGTCGCTGGGCGTCGAGACGGCCGGCGGTGTGATGACCAAGATCATCGACCGGAACACCACCATCCCCGCCCGCCGGTCCGAGACCTTCTCCACCGCCGAGGACAACCAGCCGGCCGTGGACATCGTCGTGCTTCAGGGCGAACGCGAACTGGCAGCCGACAACCGCGTGCTGGGCCGCTTCCGGCTGGAGAACCTGCGGCCGGCCCGGCGTGGGGAGACCCAGATCGAGGTCACCTTCGACATCGACGCCAACGGCATCCTCAAGGTCAGCGCCAAGGACCGGGACACCGGCGCCGAGCAGTCGATCACCATCAGCGAGGGCTCCAACCTCGACCCGTCCGAGGTCGAGCGGATGATCAACGAGGCCGAGAACAACCGCACCAGCGACCAGGCCCTGCGCGAGGCCATCGACGCCCGCAACGAGCTCGACGCCGCCGCCTACCAGGTGGAGCGCCGGCTGGACGACCTCGGCGACGCCGCACCGGAGCACGAGCGCGCCCGCGCCCAACTGCTCACCGACGAGGCGCGTACCGCCGTCAAGGAGGAGGCTCCGGCGGAACGGTCCCGGAGCCTGACCTCCGAACTCCAGCAGATCCACGCGGCGCTGGCCGCCCACGCCGCTGAACCGGGCGGAGCCGGGGGCGGCGGAGCCGAGCCCGGCCAGGGGCCCGGGGGCGACTCCCCGAGGGGCGACGACGACGTCATCGACGCCGAATTCGACAAGAGCTGAGGCGGCGACATGTCGGACCAGGAACAGACGCGTCCCGCCGAGGACCGCTCCCCGCCCGAGTCCGAGCCGACGCCGCCCGAGTCCGAGCGGACGCCGCCCGAGCCGACGCCGTCCGAGCCGACCTCGCCCGAGCGGAGTGCCGCACCGCGGACGCCCCCGCGGGCCCCGGAAGCCAGGGAGCGGGAGGCGGAGTCCACACGCCGCGGCCCCGGTGCGGAGGAGCTGGAGGACCGGTGGCGGCGAGCCCTCGCCGACCTCGACAATCTCCGCAAGCGCTACGCCCGTGAGCTTCCCCGGGAACGGGAGGCCGAGCGGGCCAAGGTGGCCGCGGCGTTCCTCCCGGTCGTCGACAACCTGGAACTGGCCCTCGCCCACGCGGGCGCCGACGACCGCGGCGCGATCGTCAGCGGAGTCCGGGCGGTACGCGACCAGGCCGTCGAGGTGCTGCGAAGCCTCGGCTACCCCCGCTACGAGGAGACCGGCGTCCCCTTCCACCCCGAGCAGCACGAGGTGGTGTCCGTGGTGGATGAACCCGACACACCTGCGGGCACCGTCGTCCAGGTGCTGCGGCCCGGTTATGGCGACCCCGGTCACCAGCTGCGGCCGGCCGCGGTGGCGGTCAGCCGCAAGCAGGAGTGAGGCCGCCATGGCAGAGGACTACTACGAGGTGCTCGGCGTCCCGCGCGGCGCCGACGCGGCCGAGATCCAGCAGGCGTTCCGTACCCTGGCTCGCCGCTACCACCCGGACGTCAACCGCGATCCAGCCGCCGAGGAGCGCTTCAAGCAGATCAACGAGGCGTACAGCGTGCTCTCCGACCCCGGCACCCGGTCGCGCTACGACCGTTTCGGCCCGGACTTCCGGCAGATCCCGGAGGACTACGACGAGCGCGTCGCGGCCGGCCAGGGCTTCGGCGGCGGAGCCGGCGCGTACCGCGGCAGTCCCTTCGCCGGCACCCGAGGCGACGGCCGGGCAGGCGCCCGGACCTGGACCGAGTCCGACTTCGACGCCTCTGGCGTGGACTTCGAGGATCTCTTCGGAGGCGTCTTCGGCGGCCGGGCGCGCGGCGCCGGGCGGGGCAGCCCGATCCCCGGCGCGGACCAGGAGGCCGAACTCACCCTCAGCGTGGAGGAGGCGTACCGCGGCGGCCGACGGAAGATCACCCTCGGCGGGCCCGGCGGGGAGCGCAGTTACGACGTCACCATCCCGGCGGGCGTCGTCGACGGGCAGCGCATCCGGCTCGCGGGGGAGGGCGGCCGGGGCCGCGGCCCGGGTTCCGCCGGGGACCTCTATCTGGTGGTCCGTATCGCCCGCCATCCCCGCTACCGGCTCGTCGGGCACGACGTCCACGTCGATCTGCCGGTCACCGCCTGGGAGGCCGCGCTGGGGGCGACGGTGCCGGTCTCCGGTCCGGGCGGGACGGTCAAGGCGCATGTGCCGCCCGGTACCTCCACCGGCCGCCGGTTGCGGCTGCGCGGCGAGGGGATGCCACGCCCCAAAGGCTCCCCGGGCCACCTCTACGCCGAAATCCAGGTGATGGTGCCGCCCTCGCCCAGCCCGCGTGAACGTGAGTTGTTCGAGGAACTGGCCGCGGTCTCCTCCTTCGACCCGAGGAAGCAGACATGAGAGCCGAACACCGTTCTCCCGCCGAAGGCGCCGGACAGCCCGGCTCCAGGGCTGCCTATCCGCTGGTGCGCGTCCACCGGACCAGTACCACCCCTTATCAGCTCTCCATGGCCGCGGTGGCCGGCCGCAGTGGACTGCCGCCCGAACTCGTCAGGCGTTTCGTGGCTCTCGGTCTTGTCGACGCCGAGCGTGACGCCCGGGGCCGGCTGTGGTTCCGGGCGAGCGCGCCGTCGGCCCTCGCCCGAGTGCAGCGGCTGCGGGACGGACTGTGTCTCAACTACGCGGCCATCGGCGTCGTCCTGGACATGCTCGACCGCATCGAACGCCTGGAAACCGCACTGCGGCGCAGCGAACGAGCCGCCAAGGAGCCCACACCATGGACATGAATCGCCTCACCCAGAAATCCCAGGAAGCGCTCCAGGAAGCACAGAGCGCCGCGGTCCGTATGGGCCACACCGAGGTCGACGGGGAGCACCTGCTGCTGGCCCTGCTCGATCAGCGCGACGGCCTGACCACCCGTCTGCTGGCCGACGCCGGTGCCGACCCGGCCGCCCTGCGGGCCGCGGTCGAGGCCGATCTCGTCAAACGCCCCCGCACGACGGGGCCGGGCGCCGCCCCCGGCCAGGTGATGGTGACCCAGCGGCTGGCCCGGCTGCTCGACAGCGCCGAGCAGGAGGCCAAGCGGCTCAAGGACGAGTACGTCTCCACCGAGCACATGGTGCTGGCCCTGGTGGACGAAGGGGCGACCAGCGCGGCCGGTCGGCGACTCGGTGAACAGGGCGTCACCAAGGACTCCTTCCTCACCGCCCTCACCACGGTGCGCGGGAACCAACGGGTCACCTCCGCCACTCCTGAGGACGCCTACGAGGCCCTGGAGAAGTACGGGCGGGACCTCGTCGTGGAGGCCCGCACCGGCCGCCTCGACCCGGTGATCGGCCGGGACGCCGAGATCCGCCGGGTGATCCAGATCCTCAGCCGCAAGAGCAAGAACAACCCCGTCCTGATCGGCGAACCGGGCGTCGGCAAGACCGCCATCGTCGAGGGTCTGGCCCAGCGGATCGTGCGCGGCGACGTGCCGGAAGGGCTGCGGGACAAGACGGTGTTCTCGCTCGACATGGGGTCGCTGGTGGCCGGGGCGAAATACCGCGGCGAGTTCGAGGAGCGCCTCAAGGCCGTTCTGTCGGAGGTCAAAGGCGCCGAGGGCCGGATCCTGCTGTTCGTGGACGAGCTGCACACCGTC
Organism: Streptomyces sp. NPDC008317; assembly: GCF_042955955.1. Lineage (NCBI taxonomy): Bacteria > Bacillati > Actinomycetota > Actinomycetes > Kitasatosporales > Streptomycetaceae > Streptomyces > Streptomyces sp. NPDC008317. The sequence goes on along the minus strand of NZ_JBIBFQ010000003.1, from coordinate 424,794 downwards.
GTCGGGGCCGGCGCCGCCGAGGGCGCGATGGACGCGGGCAACATGCTCAAGCCGATGCTGGCCCGCGGCGAGCTGCACATGATCGGGGCCACCACGCTGGACGAGTACCGCAAGCACATCGAGTCCGACGCCGCCCTGGAGCGCCGCTTCCAGACCGTCCAGGTGGACGAGCCGACCGTCGAGGACGCCATCTCCATCCTGCGCGGCATCCGCGAGCGCCTGGAGATCTTCCACGGCGTCAAGATCCAGGACAACGCCCTGGTCGCCGCGGCCACCCTCAGCCACCGCTACATCAGCGACCGCTTCCTCCCGGACAAGGCCATCGACCTGGTCGACGAGGCATGCGCCCGGCTGCGGACCGAGATCGACTCCATGCCCGCCGAACTCGACGAACTCACCCGGCGGGCGACCCGACTGGAGATCGAGGAGGCCGCGCTGGACCAGGAGACCGACCCGGCCAGCCGCGCCCGCCTGGAGGACCTGCGGCGCGAACTGGCCGACCTGCGCGGTGAGGTGGACGCCAAGCACGCCCAGTGGGAGGCCGAGCGCCAGGCCATCCGCAAGGTCCAGGAACTGCGCCAGGAATTGGAGCGCGCCCGGCAGGAGGCCGAGCAGGCCGAACGCGCCTACGACCTCAACCGGGCCGCCCAGCTGCGCTACGGAACCGTCAGCGAACTGGAGCGCCGGCTGACCGCCGAGGAGGAACAGCTCGCCAACAAGCAGGGCGAGAGCCGACTGCTGCGCGAGGTGGTGACCGCCGAGGAGATCGCCGAGATCGTCTCGGCGTGGACAGGTATCCCCGTCACCCGCCTTCAGGAGGGCGAACGGCAGAAGCTGCTCAAGCTGGACGAGATCCTGCGCGAGCGGGTCGTGGGCCAGGACGAGGCCGTCCAGCTCGTCGCCGACGCGGTGATACGGGCCCGCTCCGGGGTACGCGACCCGCGGCGGCCGATCGGCTCCTTCATCTTCCTCGGCCCGACCGGTGTCGGGAAGACCGAGCTGGCCAAGACGCTGGCCGCGGCGCTGTTCGACAGCGAGAGCAACATGATCCGCCTCGACATGAGCGAGTACCAGGAACGCCACACCGTCAGCCGCCTGGTCGGCGCGCCCCCCGGATACGTGGGTTACGAGGAGGGCGGCCAGCTTACCGAGGCGGTCCGCCGCAAGCCGTACTCCGTCGTCCTGTTCGACGAGATCGAGAAGGCGCACGCCGACGTCTTCAACACCTTGCTCCAGGTGCTGGACGACGGCCGGATCACCGACGCGCAGGGACGTACCGTCGACTTCCGCAACACCGTGATCATCATGACCTCCAACCTCGGGTCGCAGTACCTGCTCCAGGACGCCACCCAGGCCGGCGAGATCAAGCCCGAGGCGCGGGCGCTGGTGATGACCGAACTCAACGGTCATTTCCGCCCCGAGTTCCTCAACCGCGTCGACGACATCGTCCTCTTCCACCCGCTCGGCATCGCGCAGATCGAGCGCATCGTCGATCTGCTCCTCGACGAACTGCGCGACCGCCTCTCCGAACAGCGCGTCACGCTCGTTCTCACCGAGCCGGCCCGCCACCTGATCGCGGCCGAGGGCTACGACCCGGTCTACGGAGCCAGGCCGCTGCGCCGCTTCATCTCGCACGAGGTCGAGACCAGGATCGGCCGCGCGTTGCTCAGCGGCGAGGCACGCGAAGGCGTGACCATCGTGGTCGACGCCGCAGGTGGCGAACTGACCGTCTCCCTCCAGGACCAGCCGCAGGAGCCGTGATGAGCACCTCTCAGGAAGGCCGCTACGACCGCCCGGCCCGCGACGGCACCACTGGCGCGCAGGCCCGGGTACGGACCGTCGTCTGCGCCAACTGCGGCCGGACCAACCGCGTACCCGCCGCGGCGGGCGGCCGTCCGCGCTGCGGAAACTGCCGGGCGCCGCTGCCGTGGATCGCCGAAGCGGGCGACGCCGACTTCGGTGAGGTCGCCGAGCAGGCGAGCCTGCCCGTGCTGGTCGACCTGTGGGCCACCTGGTGCGGCCCCTGCCGGATGGTGAGCCCGGCCCTGGAACAGGTCGCCGAGGACCTCGCCGGCCGGATCAAGCTCGTGAAGGTCGACATCGACACGTCACCGGCCCTGGCCAGACGGTTCGAGGTCCAGGCCGTCCCCACCCTGCTGATCCTCGACCACGGCAGGCCCGTCGCCCGCCAGACCGGCGCCGCGCCCGCGAACGCGCTCCGCCAGTGGGTGAACGAGTCGCTGTCGACGTCCCCCGGACCGGCCGATCCCGCGACCAGGAGGCCGTGATGACCACTCTTCCCGACCCGCACCTGTCCATGGTCCGGCCCGTGACGCCCAGGACACCGCAGGGCTGCGAGGACTGCCTGCGCATGGGGACTGCGTGGGTGCACCTGCGGCTGTGCCTGACCTGCGGACACGTCGGATGCTGCGACTCCTCGCCGATGCGCCACGCCCGTGCCCACGCGGCAGCCGACGGGCACCCGATCGTGCGGTCGTTCCAGCCCGGCGAGGACTGGCGGTGGTGTTTCGTCCACGAGTCGATGGTCTGAGCCGGGCGGGCTCGCACGGCGCCTCCGACACCGCGTCCGCCGCTGTTCCCCTCCTCTGCCGTACGCGTCCACCGCCGTTCCTGACGAAGGAAGCGAACCGTCGTGATGCCGCCCCTGACCCCGACCGCCGACGTTCACGACGCCTACCCGCGGCTGACGGACGACCAGATCGCGCTCCTGGACCCCGCCGGACAGGTGCGGCAGGTCAGGGAGGGGGAACACCTCTTCCGGGCGGGCGAACGCACTGAACAGTTCTTCGTCGTCCTCAGCGGCACGGTGGCCGTGGTCGAAGGCCAAGGCGACCAGGAGCAGGTCGTCCAGGTGCACGGTCCGCACAGCTTCCTCGGCGAACTCGGCGTGCTGGAGGGCCAGACCGCCTTCCTCAGCGCGGTGGTGAGAACACCGGGCGAGGTACTGGCGGTGGGCTCGGCGGCCCTGCGCGATCTGCTCAGCCGCGAACCCGCGCTCGGCGACGTGATCCTCCGCGCCTACCTGTTGCGCCGTACGATGCTGGCCGGCGCGGGCACGGGCTTCCGCATCATCGGCTCCGCCTTCTCCTCCGACACCCGGCGGCTGCTGGAGTTCGCCGCCCGCAACCGCCTCCCGCACCGCTGGTTCGATCTGGAGAAGAACACCGAGGCCGAGGCGCTGCTCACGCGCCTGGGGATCGCTCCGCAGGAGACCCCGATCGTCGTCTGGAACGACCACCGGGTGCTGCGCAATCCCTCCAACGCCGCGCTCGCCCGGGTCATCGGGCTGCGCGCCGGGACCGCCGCGGAGGCCGTCTGCGACCTGGTGGTGGTCGGCGCGGGACCCGGTGGCCTGGCCGCCGCGGTGTACGGCGCCTCCGAGGGACTCTCCACCGTCGTGCTGGACGCCGTGGCGACCGGCGGCCAGGCCGGCACCTCCTCCCGGATCGAGAACTACCTCGGTTTCCCCGCCGGGATCTCCGGCATGGAGCTCGCCGAACGCGCCGTCGTACAGGCCAACCGGTTCGGCGCCCGGATCGACGTCCCCGCCGAGGCCGCCGGCCTCGAACAGCGCGACGGGAACAGCGTGGTGCGGCTCGCCGACGGCGGCACGGTCACCGCCGCCAACATCGTGGTGGCCACCGGCGCGCGCTACCGGCGGCTGACCGCCCCCGGCGTCGAGCGGTTCAGAGGACTCGGGGTGCACTACGCCGCCACCGTCTGGGAGGCACGGACCTGTCGTCTCGATCCGGTGGCCGTCGTCGGCGGCGGCAACTCCGCCGGTCAGGCGGCCCTGTTCATGGCACGCGAGTCGCCCGCCGTCCACCTTCTGGTCCGCGGCGACGACCTGGAACACAGCATGTCCCGCTACCTGATCGACCGGATCGAGCGGCACTCGCGGATCCATGTCCGGCCGCATACCGAAGTCCGGGAGGTGACCGGCGAGGACCGGGTCGAATCCCTCGTCGTCGAGGACAACCGCACCCGCGAGCAGCAGACGCTGGCGGTCCGCGCCCTGTTCGTGTTCATCGGCGCGCGCCCCGCCACGTCCTGGCTCGCCGACGCCGTCACCCTGGACCGGCGCGGCTTCATTCCTACCGGGCAGGACGTGGTCCACCTGACAGCGGACCTCTGGAATCCCCTCGCCCGCGCCCCGCTCGCCCTGGAGACGGGTCTGCCGGGCGTCTTCGCCGTCGGCGACGTCCGCAGCGGCTCGGTCAAACGGGTCGCCTCCGCCGTCGGTGAGGGCGCCATGGCCGTCCGCCTGGCGCACGAGCACCTCGGTGAGGTGGGGCCACCCGCCGTCCGCTGACCTCAGCCCATGCCCACCGCGAGAGGGTGACAGGGCAGGTCCGGGCCTCGACCGCCGCGGACAGCTCGGATCTGACCCGCGGCGACTCGCGGCGACTCGCCGCACCTCGCGGCACCTCGTGGCAAGGGGACACGTCAGCGAGGACCCGTACCGCCTTCCTCCACCACCGCCACCTCGCCCGCCGGAACGGCGACGACTCCCGGCACGCGGGCGCCGGACAGGAGGTCGGTTCCCGTGGCGGCCACATGCGCGGTCGCCTCGGTGTGGTTGACGACGAAGAGCCAGGACCGCTCCCCGGAAGGCCCGCTTCTGCGGATGACCTCCACGCCGTCGCCGGACCCCCGGGGCGCGGGCGCGCAACCGGCCTGCGCGGCCCACCGGGGAAGCAGGCGCAGGAGGGACGGAACGTCGGGGCGGGTGGCGAGATAGCGGACGTTTCCGCGGCGCAGGACCGCCGGGCCACCGGCCGCGGGCCCGTCGGCGAAGCGGCACTCCACCTCGGTCCCGGCGTCCGGGACGACCCGCTCGGCCCATACGTTCCCGGTCGAGCCGTCGTCCAGGGCGACGGTGGCTCCGGCCGTGAGCGGCAGGTACTCGTCCACGGTCAGGCCGAGCAGATCGCGGAGCGCTCCGGGGTACGGCCCGGGATGGACACGGTCGTCGGGGTCCACCACGCCGCTGAAGGGACCGACGACCAGGTGGCCGCCGCCTTCGACGTACGTCTCCAGGGCGCGCGCCGTCGAAGCGGACAGCGCGTACAGCGAGGGCACGAGCAGAAGCCGGTGCGCACCGGGGGCGGGGGCGGGGACGATGTCGCAGCCCAGACCGGCGGTCCACAGCGCGCGGTGCCAGGTGCGGAGCGCGTCGCCGCAGGTCAGGTCCGAGCTCGGCCGGTCGGGCAGCTCCAGGGCCCACATCGCCTCGTAGTCCAGGAGCAGCGCGACCGGGGCCTGCGGGCAGGTGCTCTCGGCGACGTCGGCCAGACGCGACACGGCGTTGCCGAGGGCGCTGGCCTCCCGCCGGACCCGGGTGTCCTCGCCGCCGTGCGGGAGCATCGCCGAGTGCCATTTCTCCGGGCCGTACGCGGACTGCCGCCACTGGAAGAACAGCGTTCCGTCGGCGCCGCGGGCGAGGTGCGTCAGGGTGTTGCGGGCCATCTCGCCCGGGACTTTGGCGATGTTGCGGGGCTGCCACTGCACCCCGGAGGTGGAGTGCTCCATGAGCAGCCAGGGCCGCCCGCCGGCCAGCCCGCGGGTGAGGTCGGCGGCGAACGCGAGCTCGGCGGCGCGGTGCGGATCCTCGGACCCGAGGTAGTGGTCGTTGGAGACGATGTCGACCTCCCGCGCCCAGCGCCAGTAGTCGCTCCAACGCAGCGCGCTCGCCATGAAGTTGGTGGTGACCGGACGGCCGGGGGAGTGGGCGCGCACGATGTCGCGCTCGGCCCGGAAGCAGGCCAGGTGTTCGGCGTCGCTGAACCGGTAGAAGTCCAGCCACAGGGCGGGCGGGAGGCGGCTGGTACTGGTGCGCGGCGGGGTCACCTGGCTCCAGTCGCTGTAGGTCATGCCCCAGACGCCGGTGCCCCAGCGGTCGTTGAGGGCGTCCAGGTCGTCGCCGTATGTGGTGCGCAGCCAGGTGCGGAACGCCGTCGCGGAGGTCTCGCACCAGCAGTGCGCGTTGCCGTTGGCGTACTCGTTGTTGACGTGCCACATCACCACCGCGGGATGGTCGCCGTAGCGCTCGGCGAGGCGGCGGGTGACGATCGCGGCGCGCTCCCGGTAGAGCGGTGACGACGGGCAGTACGCCTGCCGCGAGCCGGGCGCCAGCCGCCGTCCGTCGGCGGTCACGGGCAGCGACTCCGGGTGGGCGTGCGAGAACCATAGGGGCGGAGCGGCCGTCGGCGTGGCCAGGTCGACGGCGATGCCCGACGCGTGCAGCAGCTCGACGGCCTCGTCGAGGCCGGAGAAGTCGAAGGCGTCCCGCCGGGGCTCGATCCAGGACCAGGCGAAGACGCCGAGCGAGACCAGATTGACCCCCGCCTCGCGCATCAGGCGGACGTCGTCCTTCCACGTCGCCGCGTCCCACTGCTCGGGGTTGTAGTCGGCGCCGTATGCGGGGCGCGGAACACGGCCCCAGACGGAATGCTGCCGGTCGGGTCGCGACATGCGCGGGCTCCTGAATCCTGGAATACGAAAAGGGGTGGGGAATGCGAGGACGAGTGAGGACGAGAGAAACGACGAGAGCGGGGACGAGAGCGAGGACGCGTGACGGCGCGCGCGGGCTCGGTGGGCGAGCGGGGCCGGTGGAGGCACCGGTCCGGCCCCGCTCGGGTCAGGGGCGTACCGGGTGTCCCGTCCCTCAGCATTGAGCGGCGAATGCGCCCGGCGGCGAACGGACGAGGCACTTGGAAGGGAATGCGAAAGGCGCCGGGGAAAGCGTCGTGAAAACGCGCGGCGCACGTCGTGTCCGGGCGCCGAACGCGAGTGAAAGCGCGGCCGGCGCTGCCTGGCCATGACGTCAGGCGCCGGTGAAGTGCGTCGGCCGGTGCGCCAACTTAGAGCGATCACCCAGGGGTGTCAACGCCCGTCGGCGGTCATCCCCGGCGCGCCCGCCGGCCGTACGGGACGGTGGCCGGGAGGGCCCCGGGTGACGTCCCGGGGAGCCGGTCCGCCGTGTCCCAGGCGCCGTTGAGGTGGCTGGAAAATCTTCCCGTCACCGTCTTGACCCCTCCCGGCAACGTGCGTACGTTTCCGGATCATACGTAGAAGCAGAGGCCATGACAGCTCAGCCACTCGTGCTCATACGTATGTGCACCCCCTTTTGTGCGCTGTATCGCCACTCACGAGGAGCAGGAGTCAGCCATGCCCACCAGAAGAGCCTTTATCGCTCGCGCCGCCGGGGCGGCCCTCGCCATACCGCTGGGGGCGAGCGCTTGCAAGAGCGGTACGGCCGCCACGGGCGGTGCGGGCAAGGGCTCGGGCGCGCTGGTCTTCGGGAAGACCGACGGCGGGACGACCTTCATCCGCAACTACAACGTCTTCGGCCCCGCCATCCAGAAGTCGCCCAACGCCGAGATGATCTATGAGCCGTTGGCGCGGGTCGACTACAGCGACGGCGCGAAGGTCAAGCCCTGGCTGGCCAAGAGCCTGGAGTTCGACCCGACGGGCACCACGCTCACCGTGAAGCTGCGCGAGGACGTGACCTTCTCCGACGGCAAGCCCATGACCGCCGACGACGTGCTCTTCTCGCTGAACCTCCCGCTGAAGGACCCCAGCTTCAACCTCGGCGGCACCACGTACGACCGCGTCGCCAAGGTGGACTCCTCGACCGTCACTGTGCACTGGCCGCACGCCGCCTTCAGCGAGCTGAGCCAACTCGCCTCCATCCAGGTCCCGGTGGTGCCCGCGCACATCTGGCAGGGCAAGAACATCAAGAGCTGGTCCAACCCGGACCCGGTCGGCACCGGCCCCTTCACCCTGGACCGGTTCGCGCCCCAGCAGATCACCCTGCGCGCGCGGACCGACTACTGGGGCGGCCGGTTCGCCGTGAAGCAGATCAAGATCATTCCGACCAACGGAGACGCCCTGCGCGCGCAGTTGGTGCGCGGCGACGTGGACTGGGCGCTGGCGGCCTGGGGCAACGGCGAGCAGGAGTACACCGCCAAGGATCCCCGGCACAACCTCTACCAGAAGTACGCGACCGGCGGCGCCTACTCCCTCTTCTACAACACCGCGAAGGCGCCCTTCGACAACGTCCACGTACGGCGGGCGCTGGCGATGACGATTCCCCGCAAGGACATCGTCACCACCCTGGAGCGCCCCGGCACCGAGGCGGGCCCGACGGGGCTGGTGGACCAGATCTACGGGGACGTCATCCTGCCCGAGTACCGGGGCAAGGTGCAGCAGGTCGACGCCGAGGCGGCCAAGAGGGAACTCGCCCTCAGCGGCTACGAGGTCAAGGGCGGCAAGCTCGTCAAGGACGGCAAGTCCTACGCTCCGAAGCTCTCGTTCAACCAGGACTTCGGGTGGGACCCCTACGCGAACATGATGGTCCGCGCTTGGCAGGAGCACCTGGGGATCAAGGTCAAGTCGGTCGGCGCGCCCGGCGCCAACCTCTACGAGCAGCAGCAGACCGGCGAGTTCGACCTCACCATCAGCACCTCGGGCGGAGCGGGCGTCGCCGGTGTCTACAGCGCCCTGAGCAGCCGGGCGTCGCGGCCGCTCGGGCAGACGGCCGCCACCAACTTCGGCCGGTGGAAGGACGCGCCGACCGACGCCGCGATCACCGACCTGCTATCGTCGGCCGACCCGGCCGTCACCAAGAGCGCGGGCGAGAAGCTGCAACGGATCGTCGCCGAGCAGGTGCCGTACAGCCCGATCTACAACAGCTACTGGTTCGTCCTGATCAACGCCAAGCGCTGGAGCGGCTGGCCCACCCCCGAGCACTTCTCCTACGTGCCCTTCCCCGGCAACGGTCCCGACGCCACCCTCACCCTGCTCAACTTGAAGCAGGCCACCACGTGACCGCGATCGCCGCCTCCGCCGTACCGGCGGCCGGCCGGTTCCGGATTCCGCGCCGCTGGGGATTCCTGCTGCGCCGACTGGGCTTCTACCTGGCCGCCACCTGGTCGGCGATCACCCTGAACTTCTTCCTGCCCCGGATGATGCCCGGCGATCCGTCGGCCGCGATCGTCGAGAAGCTCCAGACCGTCAGCGGTCAGCAGATGTCGCCGAGCGCCATGGAGTCCATCCAGAAGGTGTTCGGCAATCCGAACGCCGGTATCGGCCGCCAATACCTGGACTACCTCAGTCAGTTGGCGCACCTCGATCTGGGCGTCTCGATCAGCAACTACCCCACCCCGGTCACCAGCCTGCTCCGGCAGGGCCTGCCCTGGACGATGCTGCTGGTCGGCGTCACCACCGTGATCGCGTTCGTCCTGGGCACCGGCATCGGCGCGATGGCGGGCTGGAAGGCGGGCAGCCGGTTCGACACGATCGTCAGCCCGCTGACCACCTTCGTCTCGGCGGTCCCCTACTTCTGGATGGCGCTGATCGGCCTGTGGCTCTTCGCCTTCCAACTCGACTGGTTCCCGCTGGCCGGCGGATACGACGCCGACCTGACGATCGGCTTCTCGCCGTCGTTCGTCCTGAGCGTGCTGCACTACGGAGTGCTCCCGGCGGCGACCATCGTCTTCTCGGCCTTCGGCGGCTGGCTGCTGGGCATGCGCAACATGACCGTCACCACGGTCCGTGAGGACTACGTCCTGCTCGCCCAGGCCAAGGGCCTGTCCGGCCGCCGGGTCATGCTCCGCTACGCCGCCCGCAACGCGGTCCTGCCGAACTTCACCGGCTTCACCCTCGCACTCGGCCACGTCGTCGGCGGCGCCCTGCTCACCGAGGTCGTCTTCAACTACCCGGGCATCGGCTATCTGCTCTACACCTCTCTCCAACAGCGCGACTACCCGGTGATGCAGGGCGTGTTCTTCCTCATCACCCTCACCGTGCTGCTGGCCAACCTCCTGGCGGACTCCGTGTACGTGCTGCTCGACCCGCGCATCAGAGAAGGGGGGTGACCGGCCGTGCGTACCCTCTTCCTCCGCGGCTGGAAAGTCCGCATCGGCCTGGGCATCCTCGTCCTCTTCCTCCTGCTCGCCGTGTTCGGCCCCTGGCTGACGCACAGCCTGCTCGGCCTGGACCCGCGCGCCAACGACACCACCGCCATCTCCCGGTCGCCCGGCGGCGGACATCCGCTGGGCACCAACCAGTACGGGCAGGACATGCTCGCCCAGGTCGTGGCCGGTGCCCGCGGCTCGATGTACGTCGGCGTGCTCGGCGCGGTGGTCGGCACGGCGATCGCGATCCTGGTCGGCGTACCGGCCGGGTTCTACGGCGGCAAGATCGACGGCGCCCTGAACTTCCTGACGAATCTCTTCCTCGTCATGCCGACGCTGCCGCTCATCATGATCGTGGCCGGTTACCTCCAGGGCACAGGGCTCACCACGATCGCCCTGATCATCGGCTTCTTCGGCTGGTCGGGCGGCGCGCGCACCCTGCGCGCCCAGGCCATGAGCATCGCCAACCGCGACTTCGTACGCGCCATGCGGATGCTCGGCGAGCGCGGTCGCCGACTGGTCTTCGCCGAAGTGCTGCCGCACCTGACCGGCCTCATCGCGTCGATGTTCCTGCACGCGATGATCGGCGCCGTCATGGCCGAGGCGGGACTGGCCTTCCTCGGCATCTCCGACTCCTCGTCGATCAGTTGGGGGACGATGATCCAGGGAGCGCAGCAGCAGAGCGCGGTCCTGCGCGGCCTGTGGTGGTGGTTCGTGCCGCCCGGCCTGTGCATCGCCCTGATCGGCACCGCGGCGGCGCTGGTCAACTTCGGCATCGACGAACTGGCCAACCCCAAACTGCGCGTCGCCCGCCCGGTGTCCGCCCGGCGCACCAGGCAACTGGCGCGGACGGGAGGCGCGGCCTGATGACCGTCCACACAGAGCCGAAGCACCGGCCGCTGATCCCCGCGGGACAGACCGTCCTCGAAGTCCGCGGCCTGACCGTCGAATACGCCACCGGAGCCGATCCGGTGCGCGCCTGCTCCGACATCTCCTTCACCCTGCGCCGAGGGGAGATCCTCGGCGTCGCCGGAGAGTCCGGCTCGGGGAAATCCACGCTGATCACCGCCCTGACCCGGCTCCAGCGCCCGCCGGCCGTCACCACCGCGGGCGAGATCCTCTTCCACGGCAGGGACGGCGCGCCGCCGGTCGACCTCGCCGCGCTCGACGGCAAGCGGATGCGCCGCTACCGGTGGACGGCCCTGTCCATCGTGCTCCAGTCCGCGATGGACGCGCTGAACCCGGTGATGCGCATCGGCGCCCAGTTCGCCGACGTCCTGCGCGCCCACGACCGCGCGCTGAACAAGCGGGCCGCCTGGGCGCGGGCGGCCGAACTGCTCGGCCTGGTCGGCATCTCCGAGGACCGGATCCGCGACTACCCGCACCAGTTGTCCGGCGGAATGCGTCAGCGCGCCGCCATCGCCCTGGCCCTGGCCTGCGGGCCGGAACTGGTGGTGATGGACGAGCCCACGACCGCCGTCGACGTGGTCATGCAGCGGCAGATCCTCGCCCAAGTGCTGCGCCTGCGCAAGGAATTGGGCTTCGCCGTCGTCTTCGTCACCCACGACCTGTCGCTGCTGCTGGAGCTGGCCGACCGTATCGCCGTGATGTACGCGGGCCGCATCGTCGAGGTGGGCGAGGCCGCGGCCATCTACGGGGCGCCCAAGCACCCCTACACCCAGGGGCTGCGCGACTCCTTCCCGCCGCTGCACGCCCCGCTGCGCGATCTGCACGGCATCCCCGGCACACCCTCCGACCTGCGCCGACTGCCGTCGGGCTGCCCGTTCCACCCGCGCTGCGCGCGGCGGACGGACGGGTGCGACGAGCGGCTGCCGCTGCTGCTGCCGGTGGGCCCCGGGCCGGGACACGAAGCGGCGTGCCTGCTCAACGAGACCGACGGCGACAACGGAGGCGAGACCCGATGAGCAAGCACATGACCGAGGCCGTGTCCGCTCCGGACGAAGAGGCCCGCACGCCCGACGCGGCGCACGAAGCGCCGCCGTATGTACTGGAGGCCCTCGACGTCTCCAAGCACTTCACCGCCCGCGGCGCGCTCGGCCGTACCTCCGTCGTCCGCGCGGTCGAGGACGCCACGGTCCGGCTGAAGCCCGGTCAGATCCTGGCGCTGGTGGGGGAGAGCGGCAGCGGGAAGACCACGCTCGCACGGATGCTGGCCCGCTTCCACGAACCGACGCGGGGCGAGATCCTGCTGCGCGGCGAGCCGGTGAGCCGCAGCAGGCGGGGGCGGCGCGCCTACCACTCCGAGGTCCAGATGATCTTCCAGGACCCCTTCGGCTCCCTGAACCCGATGCACCGGGTCCGCTACAACCTCGACCGGGCGCTGCGGCTGCACCACCCGCACCTGTCCGCGGCCGAACGCGAGCAGCGGATGACGCTGCTGCTGGAGAAGGTCAGCCTCACCCCGGCCGCCGAATTCGCCGCGAAGTTCCCGCACGAGCTGTCCGGGGGCCAGCGCCAGCGCGTCGTCATCGCCCGCGCGCTCGCCGTGGAACCCAAAGTGCTGCTCGGGGACGAGCCGATCTCCATGCTCGACGTCTCCATCCGGCTGGAGATGCTCAATCTGCTCCAGCGGCTGCGCGCCGAGGACGGCCTGGCGCTGCTGTACATCACGCACGACATCGCCAGCGCCCGCTACCTGTGCGACGAGATCGCCGTGATGTACGCAGGCCAGATGGTGGAGTCGGGACCGAAGGAGGACGTCATCGCGTCCCCGCAGCACCCGTACACCAAGCTGCTCATCGAGTCCTCGCCCGACCCCGAGCGCGGTGTCGGCGACCGCGAGGCGTTCTTCGCGGGCGCCGACGAACTGGGTGAGCCGCCCAGCCTGATCGACCCGCCCGCGGGCTGCCGCTTCCACCCCCGCTGCCCGTTCGCGATGAAGGAGTGCGCCGAGCAGGCCCCACCGGTCACCGACCTCGGCGACGGCCACTGGGCGAAGTGCTGGCTGCACGCCAAGGGCCGGGCCGGGGTGATGGCCGACACGACACACGCCGCGGCGACCACCGCCCGGCGGGAAGCACTCCAGGGGGCGTGATGACAGGACAACGACGCGGCAGGGCGCCCAACCAGGCGGACGTGGCACGGCTCGCCGGAGTGTCCCAGTCGGCGGTGTCCCGGGTGATCAGCGGTGACGCGGCGACCGCGCGGATCTCGGAGGAGACCCGGCGGCGGGTCTTCGACGCCGTGAAGGAGTTGGGCTACGTCGCCAACCCCGCCGCCCGGGCGATGCGCAATCAGCGCAACAACCTGCTGGGCGTGCACACCTTCGAGCGGGTCTTCCCGCACGCGCGCGAGGACTTCTACTTCGAGTTCCTGCTCGGCATCGAGGAACGCGCGGAGGAGACCGGCTTCGACCTGGTGCTGTTCACCTCCACCGGGGCCGGCGGCGACGGCGAGCGCAAGATCTACCGGGGCGGCACGAACCGGCTGAATCTGGCCGACGGCAGCATCCTGCTCGGTGTGGCGACCGACCGCGGCGAGCTGGCCCGGCTCTGGTACGAGGGGTACACCTTCGTGCACATCGGCCGCCGCGAGGTGCCCGGCGCGGAGATCCCGCAGATCATCCCCGACTACCGGTCGGCCAGCGGACAGATCGTCGAGCGCCTCGCGGACCACGGCCACCGGCGGTTCGGCTACGTGCGCGACTGGCTGGAACTGGAACCGTACGCCGACCGCCGCACCGGCTACGCCGAGGCCATCGCGCGGCTCGGACTGACGGACACCTCCCCCGGCCACCTCGGCGCGGCCGACCTCGACCAGGCGTGGCTGGACGAGGTGGCGGACGGCGGCGCGACCGCCATCGTGGTGGAGAGCGTACGGCTCGCGGAATCGCTGCGTGACGGCCTCGCGAGCCGGGGCCGCAAGATCCCCGAGGACGTCTCGGTCGCCGTACTGGAAGGGGCTTCCGCGGACCTCGCCGGTCAGTGGGCCTCGCTGGAGATCCCCCGCAAGGAGATCGGCCGGATCGCCGTGGACCAGCTGCACGCGATGCTCGACGACCCCGGCAAGCGGGCCGAGAGCGTCCTCGTGCCGTGCCCGCTGGTCCCCGGCGCCACCATCGCGGCGGTGAGCTGACAGGAGCGGCCGCACAGCACGCATCTCACGACAGCGGGCGGCGTCCGTCGATCACGGCTGCCCTGAAGACACCCGGCACGACCACCGAGCCGGAACCGACCGTTCCGACCGGCAGAGACCGGTGACAAGGAGTTCTTGGGCACATGGCAGAGATACGAACAGAGATCCTCGTGGTCGGCGGTGGGCTGGGCGGCGTCGCGGCCGCGCTCACGGCGGCGCGGCTCGGCCGTACGGTGGTGCTCACCGAGCCCACCGACTGGCTCGGCGGGCAGCTCACCGCCCAGGCCGTGCCACCCGACGAGCACCCCTGGATCGAAGGCCCCGCCTGCCCACCCGGCTACGCCGACCTGCGCAGACGCGTGCGCGACTACTACCGCCGCAACTACCCGCTCACGCCCGGGGCGGCGCGGGACCCCCGACTCGATCCGGGTCTCGGCATCGTCAGCCGGATGTGTCACGAACCGCGGGTGGGCGCGGCCGTCATCGAGGAGATGCTGGCCCCCTGGCGGGCCTCCGGCGCGATCACCGTGCTGACCGGGTACGAGCCCGTCGCCGCGCACACCGAGGGCGACCGCGTCGAGGCGGTCACGCTGGCCGGACGGCACGACGACCGCCGGATCACCGTCCACGCCTCCTACGTCGCGGACGCCACCGAACTCGGCGACCTGCTGGAACTGGCGGGTGTGGAACACGTCATCGGCGCCGAGGGCCGCGACGAGACCGGCGAGCCCCACGCGCCCGACACCGCCGACCCCCTCGACCAGCAGGCCGTGTCCTGGTGCTTCGCCCTGGAACACCGGCCGGGCGAGGACCACGTCATCGATCGGCCGGACACCTACGACCACTGGCTCACCACCACCGCGCCCTTCTGGCCGGGACCGCAGCTCTCCCTCACCGACGTCGTTCCGATCACCCTCGAAGAGCGCACCTGGACGCTGATGGGCGCCGACCAGAGCGCGGGGGAGCACTTCGACCTGTGGCAGTTCCGGCGCGTCCTGGCCCGCGAGCAGTTCGCGCCCGGAGCCTTCGCCTCGGACCTCACCGTCGTCAACTGGCCCCAGATCGACTACTGGGAGGCCCCGCTGCTCGGTGTGAGCGCCGAGGCCCGGCAGGCGGCCCTCGCCGCCAGCCGCGACCTGTCGCTGTCCTTCCTGCACTGGCTCCAGACCGAGGCCCCGCGCCCCGACGGCGGCGCCGGCTACCCCGGCCTGCGCCCGCGCCCCGATGTCACCGGCACCGCGGACGGCCTGGCCAAGACGCCGTACATCCGCGAATCCCGCCGTATCAAGGCGGAGTTCACCGTCCTCGAACAGCATGTCGGAGTCCAGGCGCGGCCCGAGGGCGCGGGCAGCGAGGTCTTCCACGACAGCGTCGGCCTCGGCAGCTACCGCATCGACCTGCACCCCTCCACCACCGGCCGGACCTACATCGACATCGACTCCTACCCGTTCCAGATCCCGCTGGGCGCGCTGATCCCGGTCCGGGTCGACAATCTGCTGCCCGCCAACAAGAACATCGGCACCACCCACATCACCAACGGCTGCTACCGCCTGCACCCCGTGGAGTGGGCCATCGGCGAGGCCGTCGGCGCTCTGGCCGGATTCTGCCTGGACCGGGCGCTGCCGCCGCGCAAGGTCCGGTCCGACCAGGCGCAACTGGCCGACTACCAAAGGCTGCTGAGCCGTACCCTCGGCATTTCGCTGGCCTGGCCCGAGGCGGTCAGGACCCGGACGGAGGACCGATGAACCAGGGAGAGCCCACGATGCCGATCCCGGCGCGCGCCGACGACCACGAGACCCGTATCGCCGGGCTGCTCGGCCGGATGACCGTCGAGGAGAAGTTCGGACAGTTGCAGCAGCTCGCCTGGGCCTGGAACACCGGTCCCGGCGGGGGCGGTACCGGCGCGGTCGAGGCCGCGGCGCGCAAGGGCCTGCTCGGCTCGGTGCTCAACGTGGTCGGCGCCGCGAACAGCAACGCCGTTCAGCGCATCGCGGTGGAGGAGTCCCGGCTCGGCATTCCGCTGGTCTTCGGCCTGGACGTGATCCACGGATTCCACACCACGTTCCCCATTCCGCTGGCCCAGGCGGCGGCCTTCGACCCGGCTGTGACGCGGACCGACGGCGAGGTCTCGGCGGCCGAGGCCCGGTCCAACGGCGTCCACTGGACGTTCTCGCCGATGGTGGACGTCACCCACGAGCCCCGGTGGGGCAGGATCGCCGAGAGCCCCGGCGAGGACCCGTATCTGGGCGCGCGCTACGCGGTGGCCAAGGTGCACGGGTACCAGGGGGACGACCTGTCCGCGCCGGACCGGGTGGCCGCCTGCGCCAAGCACTTCGCGGCGTACGGCGGCGCCGAGGGCGGGCGCGACTACAACACCGTGGACGTCTCCGAGCAGCGGCTGCGCAACCTCTACCTGCCGCCGTTCGAGGCCGCCGTCGCGGCGGGAGCGGCCACCGTCATGGCCGCCTTCAACACCGTCAGCGGCGTTCCCGCGCACGCCGACCCCCGTACGCTGACCGGCGTTCTGAAGGACGGCTGGGGGTTCGACGGGGTCGTGGTCAGCGACTGGACGGGGGTCCAGGAGCTGATCGCGCACGGCAGCGCGGCCGACGAGGCCGACGCCGGGCGGCTGGCGCTGTCGGCGGGTGTGGACCTGGAGATGGTGTCCACCACCTTCGTCGACCACGGCCCGGCCCTGCTGGAGCGCGGCGAGTTGAGCCAGGAGCGGCTGGACGACGCCGTGGCCCGCGTCCTGCGGCTGAAGCTGCGGCTCGGTCTGTTCGAGCGGCCGTACGTCGAGGAGTCCGCCGAGATCACCGCCCCGAGTGCCGCCGCACGGGCCGCCGCCCGCGAGGTGGCGGGCCGCTGCGTGGTGCTGCTGAAGAACGACGGCGGAGCGCTGCCGCTGGACGGGACCGCCATCGGGACGCTCGCCGTCCTCGGCCCGTTCGCGGACAGCGGCGATCTGCTGGGCACGTGGGCGCTGCCCGGAGCGCCCGAGGCCGTCCCGGTCCTGCGGAGCCTGCGCGAAGCCCTGCCGGACGCGGTTGTCACCCACGCCCCGGGCGTCCCCGCGGACGGCTCCGACGTCTCCGGCCTTCCGGAGGCCGTCGCGACGGCCGCGGCCGCCGACGCCGTCGTCCTGGTGGTGGGTGAGCCCTCCGAGATCAGCGGGGAGGCGGCGGTCCGCAGCGACCTGGGACTTCCCGGCCGCCAGGAGGAGTTGATCAGGGCGGTCGCCGCGACGGGCACGCCGTGCGTGGTGGTGCTCGTGGGCGGGCGGCCGTTGACGATCGGGGACTGGGCGGACCAGGTGCAGGCGGTCGTCATGGCCTGGCACCCCGGTATCGAGGCGGGCCCGGCCGTCGCCGACGTGCTCACCGGAGCCGTCGTCCCGGGCGGCAAGCTCCCCGTGACCTTTCCGCGGACGGTGGGCCAGGTCCCGCTGTACTACAACCACGAGCGCACCGGCCGCCCGTACGACCCGGCCGTGCCGGAGGAGAAGTACGTCTCGAAGTACCTCGACGTCCAGGACGGCCCGCGATTCCCCTTCGGCCACGGCCTGAGCTACACCGACTTCGCCCTCGACGAGCCGACGCTCAGCCACGAGCGGATCACGGTGCGCGAACTCCTGGCGGGCGAGACGGTCGAGGTCACCGTCCGCGTCCGCAACACCGGCGAGCGCGAAGGGGAGGAGGTCGTCCAGCTCTACGTCCAGGACCCCGTGGCCGCCATCGCCCAGCCGGTCCGCCGCCTGCGGGGCTTCGACCGGGTCCGGCTGGCCGCAGGGGAGGAGCGGACGGTCCGCTTCACCCTCGGCGCCGACGACGTCGGCTTCTGGACGAACGACCCGGCCGGGGTCTTCACCGTGGAGCCGGGCGAGATCCACGTCCACACTGGCAACAGCTCGCGCACCCAAGCGCGCCGGACCTTCCGGATCACCTGACCAAAGCGATACCCGACCATCCCGATACCTGGCCTTCCGGCCCGCCTGACCATCGGGATACCTGACCAGAGCCTCCGCGCAGAGGCGTACCGCCCGCGCGGGCACATCACCTCGACCCACGGAAAGGAGCGCGCACGAGGTCCCGTGGAGCCGGATCCGGGATCCGCGACGCCGTGAACGTCGCGGCCCGGAAGCGCACACGGACTGCCCGGCACCGCGCCGGTACACGCCGGACGCGGTTGGCCGAGGCATGCCCCCACCACGATTCATCGGCTGCGTGCCTGTGCGTCGACATACGCACGCAGTGAGGGAGAACCATGAGAGCAAAGGCGCTCACACTCGCGATCGTACCTGTCGTCCTCGGCTGTCTGCCCGCCACAACGGTCGCGGCACACGCCGCGACGGCGACGTACTACGTCTCGCCGAGCGGCAGCGACAGCAACACCGGACTGTCACCCGCCCAGGCGTGGAAGACCGTCGCGAAGGTCAACGGCTCCACCTTCCCCCAGGGAAGCTCCGTCTCCTTCGAAGGCGGGCAGACCTTCACCGGCTGCCTGGTCTTCAACTCCGTCAACGTGCCCTCGTCGTCCGCGTCCACGCCGTTCGTGGTGAACTCCTACGGCACCGGGCAGGCCACCCTCTCCTCGAACTGCACCGGCGACTACTCGGCGGCCGTGACGGCCGACAACGTCAGCGGCTTCCAGTTGACCGGACTGAAAGTGGTCAACGGCTCCACGACCGCGGCCGGCGTCCTGCTGGAGAACCAGAACGGCACGGCCGCCACCCAGGGGCTGGCGGTGTCCGGCTCCGACATCTCCGGATTCTCCACACCCGCCGGAAGCAGCAGCTCGTTCGGCGGGGAGATCATGATCCTCGGCTACGCGGTCAACGGGCACAGCGGGCCCCTGAACGACGTCCAGATCCGTCACAACAAGCTGCACGGCGCGAGCGTGACCTCACCGGACGGCCCCGGCATCTACGGCTGGGGCTCCGGGGAGAACATCACCGACGTCACGGTCGAGGGCAACACGGTCTACAACCTCGGCATGCCCGCGAAGGATACGGGTGCGGGCATCACCGGCAACGGCTGGGACGGCGCGGTGATCCAGCACAACGTGATCCACGACGTGGGCGCGAACGTGACCTCCTGCGGCGGCGCGAGCGGCATCGAGACGTACACCTCGAACAACGTCACCATCAGGTACAACGAGGTCTACAACGTGCAGCCGTACCCGGCGTTCACGGCCGGGTGCGACTGGGACGGCATCGACCTCGACGGCGGCACGACGAACTCGGTGGTCGAGTACAACTACACCCACCACAACGCCGGCAGCGGCCTGCTCGCCTACACCTCGACCGTCGACTCCAAGGTGTGGGGTCCCAACACCTACCGCTACAACATCTCCGAGAACGACGACTGGGCCAAGATCCAGGGCGGCCTGATGACCGTCGTGCCCAACGTGCCGAAGAACGCGCTGTCGGTCTACGGGAACACCTTCTTCACCAACGTCGCCCAGAGCACCAAGTCCACGGCCAGCGCCTGCTTCAACTTCGGCTACAGCGCGGGCACCTGGGCCGGCGGCTCACTGATCGCGGACAACATCTGCGACATGGGCAACAGGGACCAGTACGGTCACCCCGGCCAGTTCTACTACAACGCCTACGGCCAGACCGGCATGACCCTGTCGCACAACCTGTACTACGCGGCCAGCTCCCCGGCCTGGCGCTGGGGCGGCACCACCTACAGCACCTTCGCCGCGTGGCAGGCCGCGGGAGTGGAGACCGGACCGGTCTTCGGCGACCCGCTGTTCACCTCGCCCGGCACCGGCGGCACCTGCGCCTGGACGCCGTCCTCCGGCGCGGGACCGCAGCCGTGCCCGCAGGCGTACACGCTCGACTCCGGTTCCCCGGCCGCGGGTTCGGGAGTCGCCGTCTCCGGCAACGGGGGCGTGGACTACTACCAGAACGCGATCCCCGGCGCCCCCAACATCGGCGCCGACGCCGGTTAGCACCCTGCCCCCGCACCTGCCGGGGCGGCCCGTCGCACGCGATGAGCGGCGGGCCGCCCCGGCGCGGCGAAGTGACCATCGCACGGCCCGAACTGACGCCACCTCAACCAGCAGATTCCGAAGGAGCGCTGAAACGGCATGACCGCACCGCGCACTCTCCTCACCACCGAACCCGCCCGCGACAGCCGGGACTTCCGCACCGAGCGGCTCAGCGCCGACCTGGTGATCGTCGGCGGCGGAATGGCCGGTACGTGTGCGGCCGTGACCGCCGCGCGGGCCGGGGCGCGGGTCGTCCTGGTCCAGGACCGGCCCGTGCTGGGCGGCAACGCCTCCAGCGAGATACGGCTCTGGGTGCTGGGCGCCACCGCGCACATGTTCAACAACAACCGCTGGTCGCGCGAGGGCGGCGTGCTCGACGAGATCCTCGTGGAGAACATGTTCCGCAACCCCGAGGGCAACGCCGTGCTGTTCGACACCGTGCTCCTGGAGAAGGCGGTCGCCGAGCCGGGCATCACTCTCCTGCTGAACACGGCGGCGACGGCGGTGTCCAAGGACGGCGACCGGATCGCCTCGGTGAGCGCCTTCTGCGCCCAGAACTCCACGCGCTACGAGCTGACGGCCCCGGTGTTCTGCGACGCGTCGGGTGACGGCGTCCTCGGCTACCTGGCCGGCGCCGCCTACCGGATGGGTGCGGAGTCCACCGAGGAATTCGGCGAACTCTTCGCGCCCGAGGAGTCGTACGGCGGCCTGCTCGGCCAGTCGATCTACTTCTACAGCAAGGACGTCGGACGGCCGGTGACCTTCGTGCCGCCCGGCTACGCGCTCGACGACATCACCGAGATCCCCCGCTGGCGCAGCTTCGACACCACGGTCCAGGGCTGCCGGCTGTGGTGGATCGAGTACGGCGGCCGTCTCGACACCGTGCACGACACGGAGGAAATCAAGTGGGAGCTCTGGAAGGTGGTCTACGGCGTCTGGAACCACCTGAAGAACTCCGGTGACTTCCCCGAGGCGAAGAACCTGACGCTGGAGTGGGCCGGGCTGATTCCCGGCAAGCGGGAGAGCCGCCGGTTCGAGGGCCTGTACATGCTCCGCCAGCAGGACATCGTCGACCAGCGCCCCCACGCCGACGCCGTCGCCTCCGGCGGATGGTCCCTCGACCTGCACCCGGCCGACGGCGTGTTCAGCGAGCACGCCGGGAGCAACCACCTGCACGCGCGCGGGGTCTACCAGGTGCCCTACCGCTGCCTGGTCAGCCGTGACGTGAGCAATCTGCTGCTGGCGGGCCGGATCATCAGCGTCTCGCACGTCGCGTTCGCCTCGACCAGGGTGATGGCCACCTGCGCCCAGATCGGACAGGCCGCCGGGATGGCCGCCGCCGTGTGCGCGCGTGACGGCGTACTCCCGGCGGAGCTGACGAAACCCGACCGGATGCCCGCCCTTCAGCGTGAACTCCTGCGTGCCGGGCAGCACATCCCCGACCTGAGGCTCGACGATCCGGACGACCTCGCCGGGCAGGCCGCGCTCACCGCGTCGAGCGAGCTGACCGTGGGGTCGCTCCCCGGCGACGGTCCCGCGGCGCCGCTCGACCACTCGCGCGCCCAACTGCTGCCGCTGGACGCGGGAAAGCTGCCGAGGATGACGCTGACCGTCGACGTGGCCGCGCCCACCACCTTGCGGGTGGAGCTCCGTACCGGCAACCGGCCGGAGGACTACACCCCCGATGTGGTGCTGGCCGCGCGGGAGTTCAGTCTCGACGCCGGCGCCGGGCAGCGGATCGAGGTCGACGTCGAAGCGACGGTCGACCGGCCGCGGTACGTCTTCCTGACGCTGATCCGCAACGACGACGTGTCGGTGCGGACCACCACCCGGCGCGTCACCGGCCTGCTCTCGGTCCGGCACACAGGCACCCAGGAGGCGGACGACGCCGTCGGCAAGCCGCGCGTGGAGTTCTGGACCCCCGAACGGCGCCCCGGCGGACACAACTTCGCCCTGACGATCGACCCTCCGCTCAGGGCGTGGAGCGTGGAGGGCGTCCGCAACGGCCACGACCGGCCCACGGCGCGGCCCAACGCGTGGGCCGCCGCGTACGAGGACCGCCGTCCCACCGTCCGCCTGCGCTGGCCGGAACCCCGACGCATCGGCCGGCTCCACCTGACCTTCGACACCGACGCCGACCACGCCATGGAGTCCGTCCTGTGGGACCACCAGGAGCGCGCGGTGCCGTTCTGCGTACGCGATTACGTCGTCCGCGCCGGGGACCGCGTGGTCGCAGAACGCGCCGACAACCACCAGACCCACAACGTCCTCACCTTCGACACCCCCCTCGAAACGGACGAGCTGTCCGTCGAGGTGGTGTCCACGCACGGCGCCGCCCCCGCCGCGCTCTTCGCCGTCCGCTGCTACGCGGCACCGTCGTGACGCCACCGCGGGGAGGAGACGTCCTACCGCGCGCGGTGCCGCAGGACGCGGAGCTGGGACATCAGCAGGCGGATCAGCGGCGTGCGGTTGCGGTGGCTGTTCTCGTAGCGCAGCACCGTTTCCAGTTCTTCGCGCTGGAGTGAGGGGACGATCCCCTCGATCGTGAGCTTGGGCAGATGTTTGTAGTCCGCGATCGGCAGTGCGCCGGTGGGCGGCGAGCCGGTCTCGTCATCGAATATGTCCAACGAAGTCACCTCTTGGGTCACGTATGCGCGTGCCCGGAGGAGGACCGGGGAAACGGGTGTTCGAGTGGGGATCGTCACAAGGGCGTCTCCTCGGCGTGCGCGGGACTCGCCCGCCCGCCGTCCGGGGCCGCGCGGCCCCGGACGGCGGAGGCGCCGTCGCTCCCGGTCAGCGCGCGAGCGCGGCCAGCCGGTCCCGTACTCCGGACATGTCCCAGCCCTGGGAGCGGTGGGAGATGAAGCGGTCGGGCCGGAGCAGGCACAGGCCGGGGCCGGTGGCCGCGAACGCCTGGTGGCAGGCGCCGTGCCGGTCGCCGAGCAGCGACCGGTCGGGGTCGCCCTTCCCGCGGGTCCGGCTCACCGCGACGACGGTGCCGAAGTCCCCGAGCGCCTCGCGGCCCGCCCGCGTCACCTCCGCGATCCGCCGCTCGTCGTCCTCGTACCCGAGGAACACCAGCAGGGCGTGTTCGCTGCCGCGCAGCCGGTGCCGCAGCGTGGTGAAGCCCGTGCCGTCGTGGACGAACGCGTCGGGGGAGAGGTCGCCGGGGCCGGGGCCGCCCGCGCCGGACCTGCGGGCGCGGTCGACCTGCGGGCTGTGCTCGTAGTCGACGAAGAGCTCGGTGACGCCGAGGGCCAGCCGATGCCGTACGGGAGGGGTCCTGCTGATCAGCCGCAGTGCCTGCGCTCGCAGCGTACGGGCGACCGGGGCGTGCGTCGTGGCCACCTTCGTGGCGCGGGTCGTGGCGTGCAGCACCCGGTCCGCCACCGGACGGCGCTCCTGCTCATAGGAGTCCAGCAGCCCCGCGCCCGCCCGCCCCTGCACGACCAGCGCGAGCTTCCAGGCCAGATTGTGCGCGTCCTGGAGGCCGACGTTCATGCCCTGTCCGCCGACCGGGCTGTGGGTGTGCGCCGCGTCCCCCGCCAGCAGGATCCGCCCCTGCCGGTAGTGCTCGGCCAGCGACTCGCGCACCTCGAAACCGCTCAGCCAGTCCACACGGGAGATCGCGCTGCCGCCGTCGGCGCCGCAGAGCGGGGTGCGCTCGGCGAGCAGCCGGTTGAGCATGTCCTCGTCCGGTTCCGGCGCGTCGGAGCCGGACGGGACATCGGCGATGACACGCCAGTGGCCGGGCTTGGGGAGCGGAAGCAGGACGAGGATGCCGTGGCCGCCCAGCCAGGGATGCAGCCGGTCCTGGGGAAGGTCCCAGTCGGCCGCGACATCGGCGAGCAGGAAGGCGCGGTGCAGATCCCGGTGGTCGCCGGCGATCCCGGCCGTCCGCCGTACGGTGCTGTGCGCCCCGTCGCAGGCGATCAGCCAGTCGGCGCGAACCGTGCGCTCCGCGCCGTCGGGCATCCGCAGGGTCGCGGTGACGCCGTCCGCGTCCTGACGGCACGTGGTCAGTTCGGTGCCGCGCTCGGCGACCGCGCCCTGCCGCCGCGCGGCCGTCTCCAGTAAATCCGCCACCTCCGGCTGCGGGAGGGAGAGCGCGAAGGGGAACGGCGAGCGGATGCCGTCCAGTTCGAGCGGGATGACGTCGTCCGGGCCGGGATGGACGTCGATACGGCGCAGGATCCGGCCGCGGTCGACCGCCTCCTCGGCGATCCCGAGGTCGTCGAGCACCTCCAGGGTGCGGGCTCCCACCACCAACGCCCTGCTCTGCGTGTTCTCCTCGGTGGACCGCTCGATCAGCCGGACCCGCACACCGCGCCGGACCAGCTCCTCGGCGACCAACAGCCCGGTGGGCCCCGCACCGACCACCAGAACCTGGCAACTCGCGCCGCCGTCAACGGTGTTCGCTTCCATCGATCCTCCGCGAGACCTCATGCGTGTCCTGCCGACACGGCCTGGCCCTCGCCTACCCCGTCCCGCCCTCCGCCCCCGCGGCAAATTCGGCCGGGGCCCGGCGCGCCACCGCCGCCGGTCGGGCAGCCGGTCGAGCGGTCCTCGCGGATTGCCGGTTTCGGCCACCCCTGCCTCGCCATTTTCCGTTCATAGGGGTGGCGCTCGCCGGATTAGGGGTTACTGGCGAGTGCGGAGCCGAACTAGTTTCGAAACCGCATGCATGGCACTCCTTGGGCACGTTGGGCGGATTTGTACGAATTGGAGATGTGTGTGAACCGCGAGGCATGGTTCAGCCGCTATCACCCAGCTCCGCCCGGAAGTGAACCCCGCAGACTCGTCTGTTTTCCGCACGCCGGAGGCTCGGCAAGTTTTTACCTCCCCGTTTCCAGCGCGCTGCAACCGGATGTCGAAGTCATCGGGGTGCAGTATCCGGGACGGCAGGAACGCAGGACCGAGCAACCGGTCCAGGACCTGCACGACCTGGCCGACCTGGCCGCCGAGGCGCTGGCCCCCATGGTCGACCGGAGGACCGCGTTCTTCGGCCACAGTATGGGCGCGGTCGTCGCCTACGAAGTGGCCCTGCGGCTGAAACGGAACCATGGGGTGGAGCCGACCCGGCTCTTCGTCTCCGGGCGCCGCGCGCCCTCCGCCCACCGTCCGCTGCCCGATCCGGTCCACCGGCGGGACGACGCCGGCATCGTCGCCGAACTGCGCCGACTCGCCGGTACCCACGCCGATCTGCTCGCCGACGACGAGATCGTGCGCATGATCATGCCCGCGGTCCGCGGTGACTACCGGGCCATCGAGACCTACGCGCCGCGCCCGGCACCGCCGCTGGAATGCCCGGTCACCGCGTTCGTCGGCGACCGCGACCCGCAGGTGGAGATCGCGGAAGCGGAGGCGTGGGCGGGGCACACCACGGGCCCGTTCGACATCGAGGTCTTCCCCGGCGGCCACTTCTACCTGGTGGCCGAGGGGCCGGCGGTGATCGCCGGGTTACGCGACCGGCTCGGCGTGCCGGTGTGACCGATCCGGCGGTGACCGGGTTGGCGGTGACCGGGCCGGCCGTGGCCGGCCCGGATGCGGCCGAGTCGGAGATGGCCGACTTCTTCCGCTTCCTTAACGCGCCGGGGTTGCCCGATCTTCGGAAAGCCGCGATAGAGTCGAATCGGCTTTCGGATACGGTGGGAGTTGGCTGTTTGGGATAGATGAGGATCATCTGTGCCACGGGGTTCACACCCGCAGGCGCTTTGTTGCGTTCCCGGTGTCTTTTGGGTAATGCGAATTGAACGGTTTGAACGGGGGCTGTTCACTGTCGTGGAATTTATTCAGCGTGAAGCGCAGTTAGAGTTTTTGAGCAATTCCTTGCGGGATGTCATGTCCGGCAGCGGGAGAACGGTTCTGGTCGAGGGCGCGATCGCCTGCGGCAAGAGCCAGACCCTGGAATGGGTCATCGACGAGGCGACCAGGTCCGGGGTCACCCTGCTGTGCGCGGCGGGGTCGCCCGCCGAGGCCGGCACCCCCCTGGGCGCCGTCTCCCAACTGATGGACGGCGTGCCGCCGTCGACCGCGCCACCGGTACCGCCCGACGGGGCCACCGACCAGGGAACCGGCCGGTTCGCCCGGCAACTCGCCGCGGCCGTGAAGGACATGGCCGAGCAGGCACCGGTGGTCATCGCCGTCGACGACCTCCAGCACGTCGACGCCGAGTCGCTGCGGTGTCTGCTCCAGCTCGCCCGGCTGACCCGGCGCGGACGTGTCCTGATGGTGCTCACCCAGCCGCTGCACGGCGGACCGCGGGACCCGCAGTTCGCCGTCGAGCTGCTGCGTCAGCCCGAGGTGCACCGGCTGCGGCTGCTGCCCCTGGACCAGGACGGCGTGGCCCAGATCCTGGCCGCGTATACCGATCTGCCCGCCGGAGCGGTCAACGCCGCGGAGCTGTACCGGCTGACCGGCGGCAATCCGCTGCTGCTGCGCGCGTGTCTCGAGGACTGCCACCGCGCGGTGGCCCACTGGCCGCCGGGCATCGCCCCGCCGCTCGCCGGGGAGCTGTTCGGACAGGCGCTGCTGACCTGCCTGCGCCGCGGAGGCGAGGACACCTGGGAGGTGGCCGCCGCCGTCGCGGTGCTGGGCGAGGCGGCCGACACCGAGTCCGTCGGGCGCGTCTCCGAGGCCACCTCCTGGAGCGTCGACGAGGCGTTGCAGGCACTGGAGTCCGCGGGCATCGTGGACGGCCCGCGCTTCCGCGACCCGGTGGCGCTGTCCGTGGTCCGCGACAGCCTGGACGCGGCCGAGAGCGGCCGGTTGCACCGCGAGGTCGCCGGTCTGCTCAGGGACCAGGGCGCCCGCCCCTCGGCGGTGGCCGCGCACCTGCTCGCGGGGGGCGAGGTGCCCGGCTCCTGGGGAGCGGCCGTACTGCGGGAGGCCGCGGAGGCCGCGCTGCACGAGGACGACGCCCCGCTCGCCATCGACTACCTGGAGCTGGCCTGCGCCGGGTGCGACGACGAGCGGGTGCGTACGGACATCAGGCTGCGGCTGGCCGCCGTGCTCTGGCGGATCAACCCCGCCGCGGCCGAGGCCAGGCACCTGCCGGAACTGGTCGCCTCCGCGGCCACCACCCGGCTGCCCGCCCACACCGCCGCCGGTCTCGCCGACCTGCTGATCAGCCACGGCCGCTTCGAGGAGGCCCGCGCCATCCTCGGCGGCCTCAAGGCGAGGGCGTCGTCCGGCCAGTGGGGCGCGGCGCAGGCGGCGCTCGGTCAACTGACGCCCCTGGCCGGGCAGTGGTGCGGCGAGGGCGGCGACCCCGGGGTGCAGGACCACCCGATATCCGCGGACGCGGTGGCGCATCCGTCCCCCGACGGGTCGCTGCGCTGCCCGGTCCTGTCGCCCGACACCGGCGTGGAGACCTCGGCCGAACGCTTTCTGCGGGTGTCCCCGCTGATGGACGTGACGCTGACGCCGATCGTCAACGCCGTGGTGTCGCTGTACTTCGGCGACCGGCTGGAAGCCGCCGACGACGCCTGTCGCAGATTCCAGGAGGAGGCCGACCGGCGGCGGGCGCCGGGCTGGCGGGCGGTGTTCGCCGGCCTGAGGGCCGACATCGCGCTGCGCGGAGGACGGCTGGAGGCCGCCGCGCAGTACGCGCAGGAGTCGCTGAACAGCGTCTCCGCCCACAACGGGAGCTTCTTCGTCGGCGGTCCGCTGGCCGTGCTGATCCTCACGCACACGGCCGCGGGCGACTACACGGCCGCGGCCCGGCGGCTCAACCAGCCGATTCCCGACGCCCTGCTCAAGAGCGTCTACGGTCTCGGATACCTGCGGGCACGCGGCCACTTCTACCTGGCCACCGGCCAACCCGAGGCCGCGCTCACCGACTTCAAGACCGCGGGCCGCTTCGCCGTCCGCTGGGGCGTCGACCGACCGGTGCTGCTGCCCTGGCGCACCGACGCCGCGCAGGCGCTGTGCCGTCTCGAACAGCCCGACCGCGCCGAGCGGTTGATCGTGGACCAGCTGCGGATGCCGGACGCGGTGCACCCGCGGGTGCGCGGCGTCACGCTGCGGCTGCGCGCGCAGAGCGTCGACCTCAAGCTCCGGCCGTCGCTGCTGGCCCGGGCGGTCGAGGACCTGCACCGGTCGGGCGACCGGCTCGAACTGGCCCGCACCGTGGGCGTGCTGGGCGAGACGTACCGCGAACTGGGAGAGACCACACGGTCGATCGCCGTCACCCGCCGGGCCCTGCACCTGGCCCGCGAGTGCGGCGCGGAACCGCTGTGCGCGGAGTCCGGGCAGCGGCTGCGTGAGGGCGAGCGGGAACGGGCCCAGGATCTCGCCCCGGCCGCCGCCGCGCTCGCCGAACCGGTCGCCGCCGACGCGCTGGGCGCGGAGGCCGAGGCGAAGCTCAGCGATTCCGAGAAGCGGGTCGCGGCCCTGGCCGCCTGCGGATACACCAACCGGGAGATCTCGGCGAAGCTGTTCGTGACGATCAGCACCGTCGAGCAGCACCTGACCCGGGTCTACCGCAAGCTCAACATCACCAGGCGGCACCAACTCCCGCTGGAAGTGCACATGCCGACCAACGAGATCGCCTGACCGCCGGGTCACAACGGGAGGACCGCTCATGCAGCAGATCATCGACGCCGTGCGCGCGGAGGCCGGGGCCGAGGACTTCCTCGCGCTCCCGGTGCCGGAGAGCTACCGCGGCGCGGCCGTGCTCCGCGAGGAGACCGACATGTTCGAGGGGCTGGAGACCCGCGAGAAGGACCCCGCCAAGTCCCTGCACACCATCGACGTCGCCACCCCGGAACCCGGCCCCGGTGAGGTGCTGATCGCCGTGATGGCCAGCGCGATCAACTACAACACGGTCTGGAGCGCGATCTTCGAACCGCTGCCCACGTTCACCTTCCTCGACCGGTACGCGCGCAGCAGCCCCGAGGCGGCGCGCCACGCGCAGCCGTACCACGTCCTCGGCTCCGACGTCGCCGGGGTGGTCCTGCGCACGGGGCCCGGCGTGCGCAACTGGAAGCCGGGTGACCGGGTGGTCGCGCACTGCCTGAGCGTGGAGCTGGAGTCCGCCGACGGGCACGACGACACGATGCTCGACCCCGAGCAGCGGATCTGGGGCTTCGAGACGAACTTCGGCGGCCTCGCGGAGCTGACGCTCGTCAAGTCCAACCAGTTGATGCCCAAACCCGCGCACCTGACGTGGGAGGAGGCCGCGTCGTCCGGGCTGGTCAACTCCACTGCCTACCGCCAGCTCGTCTCGCGCAACGGCGCCTCGCTCAAGCAGGGCGACGTGGTCCTGATCTGGGGCGCGGGCGGCGGCCTCGGCTCGTACGCCACCCAACTGGCCCTGAACGGCGGGGCGGTGCCGGTGTGCGTGGTCTCCGACCCGCGCAAGGCCGAGCTGGTGCGGGCCATGGGCGCGGAGCTGGTCATCGACCGGGCCGCGGAGGGCTACCGGTTCTGGAAGGACCCGCAGACGCCCGACCCGCGCGAGTGGAAGCGGTTCGGCGGCCGGATACGGGAGTTGACCGGCGGCGAGGACCCGGACATCGTGCTGGAGCACCCCGGCCGGGAGACCTTCGGCGCCAGTGTCTTCGTCACCCGCCGCGGCGGCACCGTCGTCACGTGCGCGTCCACCTCCGGATTCCGGCACGAGTACGACAACCGGTACCTGTGGATGTCGCTGAAGCGGATCGTCGGCTCGCACTTCGCCAACTACCGCGAGGCGTGGGAGGCCAACCGCCTCATCACCAAGGCGATGGTGCACCCGACGCTGTCCGCGGTCTACCCGCTGGAGGCCACCGGGGAGGCGACCCGCGCCGTCCACCGCAACGAGCACAGCGGGAAGGTGGGCGTGCTGTGCCTGGCGCCCCAGGAGGGGCTCGGCGTGACCGACCCCGAGACGCGTGAGCGGCATCTGCCGGAGATCAACCGGTTCCGTACCCCGGTGGGCTGACAACGGCGGCGGGGGGGCCCCCCCCCCGGGGGGGGCCCCCCCCGGGGGGCCCCCCCCCCCGGGGGGGGGCCCGGGCCCGAGACACCGCGGGAGGGGGGGGGGGGGGGGGCGGGCGGCCACCCCCCCC
>NZ_JBIBFQ010000003.1:164437-394702 GCF_042955955.1 Streptomyces sp. NPDC008317 | reverse complement strand
CCCCTGGTGGGGCTCGGCGTGACCGCCCCCGAGAGGCGGGCGCGGAATCGGCCGTAGATCACCCGGTGCCGTCCCCGGGGGGGCTGACACCGGCGGGGGCGCCCCCCGGGCGGGGGGGCCCGCCACCGTGTCGCTCCGCCCGGCCGGGGGCGGTCAGCGGTCCGTCACTTCCGGTCGATGAGGGTGACGTCGGAGCTGCCGTACAGCGCCATCATCCGGTCGACCAGGCCGACTTCGTTGACGTGGATCGTCATCACGATGTTCACCCGGATCATCTTCTCCTCCGGGTCCTTGGGCGGGATCGGCGGCAGCAGGCCCGACTCGGTCATCGCGGGACCCGCCAGCGGCAGGTAGTTGAAGGTCGAGACCATCGGCACCGACGCCCACTGGCCGTCCTTGGACGCCACCGGCATGGCCGCGTCCTCGAAGGCGCCGGAGAAGACGGCGGCGGCGGCGCGCTGGCTGAGCGCGTGCAGGCCGTGCTGCTCGCCGTTGCCCACCGGGTCCTCGAAGGTGCAGTCCTCGGCGTAGAGCTGGAGCAGGCCCTCCACATTGCCGTCGTTGATCATCCGACAGTGTTCGAGAATGAGCCACTTGGCCCGTTTCTCGTCGGTCATCGTGGCTGCTCCGATGGTCGGGAGGGCGGTGGGACGGGCGGTCGGGGAAGGGGCGGGACGAGAAGTCGGGAGAGGCGTGGGACGGGCGGTCGGGAGAGCGGTCGGGAAGGCGTTCGGACGGGCGGGCGCAGGGCGAGGTCCGTCGGGACCTGAAGGGGAGGCCACGGCGGTCACGTGTGGACGACCGACACCGGCAGCGACTTCACTCCGAAGAAGTTCCGGTCGTAGAACTCCAGCGGCTCGCTGCGGTCGAGCCGCACGTCCTGGTAATGGTCGAGGAGGAGATTGAGGGCCACCCGCCCCTCCAGCCGAGCCAGCGGCGCACCGATGCAGAAGTGGATGCCCTTGCCGAACGCGACGTGCGCGTTGGGCGTACGGGTGATGTCGAACCGGTCCGGGTCCTCGAACTGCCGCTCGTCGCGGTTGGCCGACGCCAGCCACGGGATGACGATCGACCGCTCGGGGATGACCACACCGCCGATCGGCACGTCCCGGGTGGTGTACCGGCCGGTGATGGTGAACGGCGGTCGGTAGCGCATCACTTCCTCCAGCGCGGCCGGGATCAGCGAGCGGTCGGCGCGCAGCGCGGCGGCTGCCTCCGGGTGCTCCTCGAAGCACAGGATCGCGCTGCTCAGCATCATCGTCGTGGTGATGTGCCCGGCGATCAGCAGCAGCCGGGCGAAGTTGACGGCCTCCTCCGACGACAGCGGCTCGCCGTCCACCTCGCTGGTGGCCATCTTGCTGAGCAGGTCGTCACCGGGACGGGACCGCCGCTCCTCCAGCATGCCGTCGAGGTAGTAGTCCATCTCCTCGATCGCGGTCCGCAGGCGCTCGTAGTTCTCCGGCAGGTCGATGCCGACGATCTTGGCGGCGATGATGCGGTCCGCCCAGTGCCGGAAGATCGGCCGGTCCTCGGCCGGTACGCCCAGCAGCTCGGCGATCACGATCACCGGCAGCGGATGGGTCAGATGCCGCACCAGGTCGAAACGGTCCATGCCGTCGGTGGCGCCGAGCAGTTCCCGGCCGATCTCGGCGATCCGCGGCTCCAGTTCGGCCACGGTGCGGGGCGTGAACACCCGGCTGATCCCGCGCCGCAGATGGTGGTGCTCGGGCGGGTCGATCTGGGCCAGGTCACCGCGGGCGATCTCCGCCGCTTTCGGTGACACCGGGGTCGGGTCGGAGGAGAAGTCCTTCTGGTCCGACAGCACCCGCTGCACGTCCGCGTACCGCAGGACGTGCCAACTGCCGTTCTCGTCGCGGAACACCGGATGGTCGTCGCGCATGCGGCGCAGCCACGCGAACAGTTCAGCGCCGCCGTCGGCGGCCGACGGCGGGCTCAGCGACACAGCGGAATCGGTCACGCGAGACTCCCAGCGTATGACGCGCGGCGTGCGGATGCGGCCGTGGCCGGACACTTGTTTCACGCCGCGAATGAGGAATTATTCCGAATTTCATCGCCCGTGGACGGTAACAGCGTGCGGCAGTGGCTCAAACCCCGGAATAGGTATAGGGGGTGGGGGCCGTGTTTTAGGGGGTACCCCCGCGGGGGCAGGGGTCGTGCGGTCAATGACCCCGGTTGACTGGCCAGTTGAACGCTGATGGGATCGATTACCGGTCCACGTCCGTCCTGTCCGCAACCACGGATGACGGCGCGGAGGGCGACAATTCCGAGGCGATCGGGACGCGCACTCCGCATTCCACCGAGGCGGTGGAAAGTCTGGCGTTTTCGTGCGACCTGTATCACCCCCCGGGTCGTGGGATTCCGAAGGAGCTCTGACGTACTGGTGGCGGACACAAATGCCGACCGGAATTCGCTGAACGGACACGGCGGCGACCCCGCCGGGCCGGGCGAACCCATCGCCGTCATCGGGGTCGCCTGCCGACTGCCGGGAGCGGACGACCCGACGGCGTTCTGGGACCTGCTGCGCGGCGGCGCGGACGCCGTGACCGAACTCGCCGCACCCCGTTGGCCCGTGGAGGTCGGCGCGGACGCCGAGCCGGACGTCGAATCGGACGTCGAATCGGACATCGGGAAGGGCGGTCCGGGAGATCCGGGCGGTCCGGGCGCGGCCGGTCCGCAGCGCGGCGGCTTCCTGGACGCCGAGCGGATCGAGGGCTTCGACGCGGAGTTCTTCGGCGTCACACCCCGCGAGGCCGCCCAGATGGACCCCCAGCAGCGGCTCGCGCTCGAACTGGGCTGGGAGGCGCTGGAGGACGCGGGCCTCGCCGCCCTGCACCCCGCCTCCAGGACCGGGACCCCCGAGGCCGCCTCGGCGGAGCACCAGGGGAAGACGGCTCGACACCCCCTCGCCTACGGGGTGTTCCTCGGCGTCATCGCCGACGACTACGCGACCCTCAGCGCCCGGTCAGGACCGGCCACCGCCCACACCCTCACCGGCCTGCACCGCAGCCTCGTCGCCAACCGCATCTCCTACGCGCTGGGCCTCAACGGCCCGAGCCTGACCGTCGACGCCGGGCAGTCCTCCTCGCTGGTCTCGGTCCACCTCGCCTGCGAGAGCCTGCGCTCCGGCGAGTCGGCGGTCGCCCTGGCCGGCGGCGTGAACCTCAACCTCGTCCCGGAGACCACCGAGCGGATCACCGCCTTCGGCGCGCTCTCTCCCGACGGCCGCTGCTACACCTTCGACGAGCGCGCCAACGGCTACGTCCGCGGCGAGGGCGGCGCGGTCCTGGTCCTCAAGCGGCTGAGCGACGCCGTCGCCGACGGCGACCCGATCCGCTGCGTGCTGCTCGGCAGCGCCGTCAACAACGACGGCGGCGGCCCCGGCCTCACCAGCCCGCACCAGGCGGCGCAGGAAGACCTGCTGCGCAGCGCCTACCGGCAGGCCGGGGTCGCGCCGGACGAGGTGCAGTACGTCGAACTGCACGGCACCGGCACCCGCGTCGGCGACCCGGTCGAGGCCCGCGCGCTCGGTACGGTGCTCGGCGCCGGCCGCGACCCGCGAGCGCCGCTGGCCGTCGGCTCGGTCAAGACCAACGTCGGCCACCTGGAAGGCGCGGCGGGCGTGACCGGCCTGCTCAAGCTGATCCTCAGCGTCCAGCACCGGGCACTGCCGCCGAGCCTCAACTACCGCCGCCCGAACCCGGAGATCGCGCTGGCGGACCTCCGCCTGCGGGTGCAGACCGGGGACGGGGCGACCGCCTGGCCCGACGCCGACCGGCCGCTGCTGGGCGGTGTCTCCTCCTTCGGCATGGGAGGCACCAACTGCCATGTGGTGGTGGGCGAATGGGCCGCGGCGTCGGCCTCCGTCGTCCCCGACGCGGCTGCCCCGGTCGCCGCCCCCGCGAAACGGTCACCGCTCGGTGAACTCGACCTCGTGCCCTGGCCGGTGTCCGCGCGGTCCGCCGCCGCGCTGCGAGGCCAGGCCGAACGCCTGCTCGCCGTCGCCGAATCCGCCGTCGCCGAATCCGCCGATGCCGATGCTCATGCCGACTCCGACTCCGGCTCCGACTCCGCCGACGGCGGCCCGTCGAGCCTGCGCCCGGTAGGCCGGGCCCTCGCCCTCTCCCGGGCGGCGTTCGAGCACCGCGCTGTCGTCCTCGCGGCCGGACCCGCGGACGCCCGTAACGCCGTCGGCATGCTCGCCACCGGCATGCCCGCGGCCGGCCTCGTGAGCGGCGCGGTGCGCGCCGGAGGCAGCCGGGTGGCCCTGGTGTTCCCGGGCCAGGGCTCGCAGTGGGCGGGCATGGCGATGCAACTGCTTGCCACCTCACCGGTGTTCGCGGCCCGGATGGGGGAGTGCGACACGGCGCTGGCCCCGTATCTCGGCAGCTCGGTGGTCGAGGCGATCCGGGAGGGCGCCCTGGACGACGTGGTCGTCGTCCAGTCGGCGCTGTGGGCGGTGATGGTGTCGCTGGCCGAGGTGTGGCGCGCCGCCGGTGTCGAGCCCGGCGCCGTCATCGGGCACAGCCAGGGCGAGATCGCCGCCGCCTGCGTCGCGGGCGCGCTGTCCGTCGAGGACGGGGCGAAGACGGTCGCGCTGCGGGCGAAGGTGATCGGCGCGTCGCTGTCGGGCCGCGGCGGGATGCTCTCGGTCGGGCTGCCCGTCGGCGCGGTGCTCGAACGCCTCGCCCGCTGGGGCGACCGGCTGTGCGTCGGATCGGTCAACGGGCCTTCTTCCACCGTGGTGTCGGGCGAGCTGGACGCGCTCGCCGAACTGCGCGCCGCCTGCGACGCCGAGGGCATCCGCGCCCGGCGCGTCGACATCGACTACGCGTCGCACTCGGTCCAGGTCGACGCGATCCGGGAGGAGGTGCTGGACGCCCTGGCCGGCATCACCCCGGTGGCGTCCGACGTGCTCTTCTACTCCACGGTCACCGGCGGCCGGCTCGACACCCGGGAGCTGGACGCCGCGTACTGGCTCGCCAACCTCCGCGGGCAGGTGCGGTTCGACGAGACCGTACGCGCGCTGCTGGCGGACGGGTTCGGCTACTTCGTGGAGGCCAGCGCGCACCCCGTGCTGGCGGTGGGCCTGGCCGAGACGTTCGAGGACGCCGGGTTCGACGCGGTGGCGCTCGGCACGCTGCGCAGGAACCAGGGCGGCCAGGAACGCTTCCTGACCTCGCTGGCCGAGGGCTGGGTACGCGGCCTGCCGGTCGACTGGCAGGCCGTGTTCGCGGACACGCCCCCGGCCCAAGTGGCCCTGCCCACCTACGCGTTCCAGCGCCGCCGCCACTGGCTGGACACCGCGACCGGCCGCCGTCGCCGACGCGCGGGAACCGCCGCCGTACCGGCCCGGCGCACCATCAGGGACGCCGAGCACGGCGAGGACCGGGACTCCGGCGCCGAACCGGCCGCCGCCTCCTCGTTCGCCGCCCGACTGGCCGCGATGCGCCCGGCCGAGCGGGATTCGACGCTGCTGCGCTTCGTTCTGGCGCACGCGGCGGCGGTCGCGGGACAGCCGTCGCCGGACGCGCTCGACCCCGAACAGACCTTCAAGAACCTCGGGTTCGACTCGCACCTGTCGGTCCAGCTCCGCAACCGGATCGCCGAGCAGGCCGAGGTGGCGATGCCCGCCACCGTCCTCTTCGACCAGCCCACGCCGTCCGCGCTCGCCCGCCACCTGCGCGCCGCCCTGCTCGACGCGGGACCCGCGGCGAACGACACCGCGGCGCCCCCCGCTGACCACCCGGACGCCGACGACTCCCCGATCGCCATCGTCGCCATGGCCTGCCGACTGCCCGGCGGCGTCGACTCGCCCGAGGCGCTGTGGGACGTCGTCGCGGACGGCCGGGAC
Source organism: Streptomyces sp. NPDC008317 (assembly GCF_042955955.1). Classification (NCBI taxonomy): domain Bacteria; kingdom Bacillati; phylum Actinomycetota; class Actinomycetes; order Kitasatosporales; family Streptomycetaceae; genus Streptomyces; species Streptomyces sp. NPDC008317. Next base: position 388,830 of record NZ_JBIBFQ010000003.1, on the reverse strand, counting down.
GTCATCGGCGACTTCCCCGACAACCGCGGCTGGGACATCGAGCGCCTCTACGACCCGCAGGCGCGGCGCGCGGCCACCAGCTACGTCCGGCACGGCGGATTCCTCGACGGCGCACCGGACTTCGACGCCGGGCTGTTCGGGATCTCGCCGCGCGAGGCCCTGGCCATGGACCCGCAGCAGCGCCTGCTGCTGGAGACCTCGTGGGAGGCGGTGGAGCGCGCCGGGATGGACCCGCTGTCCTTGCGCGGCACCCGCACAGGCGTCTTCTTCGGCGCGATGTTCCAGGAGTACGGGCCGCAGCTCCAGTACGGCGCGGACGGCGTCGAGGGCCACCGGCTCACCGGCACCCTCACCAGCGTCGCCTCGGGACGGCTGGCCTACACGCTGGGCCTCGAGGGCCCCGCCGTCACCCTGGACACGGCCTGCTCGTCGTCCCTGGTCGCACTGCACTGGGCGGTACGGTCGCTGCGGTCGGGCGAGTGCACGATGGCGATCGCGGGCGGCGTCACGATCATGTCCACGCCCGGCATGTTCGTGGAGCTGAGCCGACAGGGGGCGCTGTCCCCCGACGGCCGCTGCAAGGCGTTCTCCGCCGCCGCGGACGGCACCGGCTGGTCCGAGGGCGTCGGCGTCCTCGTGGTCGAGCGGCTCTCCGACGCGCGCCGCAACGGCCACCAGGTGCTGGCCCTGATCCGCGGCTCCGCCACCAACCAGGACGGCGCGAGCAACGGCCTGACCGCGCCGCACGGCCCCTCGCAGGAGCGGGTGATCCGTGACGCGCTCGCCGACGCGCGGGTCGCCGCCGCCGACGTGGACGTGGTCGAGGCGCACGGCACCGGCACGACGCTCGGCGACCCGATCGAGGCGCAGGCGCTGCTGGCCACCTACGGGCGGAGCCGCCCCGAGGACCGGCCGCTCCGGCTCGGCTCGGTCAAGTCCAACATCGGGCACACCCAGGCCGCGGCGGGCATCGCGGGCGTGATCAAGATCGTGCAGGCCCTGCACCACGAGGAGCTGCCCCGCACTCTGCACGCGGACGTTCCCTCGCCGCACGTCGACTGGTCCGGCGCCGTCACGCTCCTCACCGAACCGGTGGCGTGGAAGCGCGGGGACCGGCCGCGGCGCGCGGGCGTCTCGTCGTTCGGCATCAGCGGCACGAACGCGCACGTGATCCTGGAGGAGGCGGAGGCTCCCGTAAGCGCTCCGGCCGCGCCCGACGCGTCCGAGGCCGAGATCGAGGCCGAGTCCGTATCCGCTTCGGCATCCGTATCCGCTTCCGCTTCCGAGGGCGGGGCCCGGGACCCGCGGGCGCTCCCGATCCTCACCGGAGCCCCCGCACCGTGGCCGGTGTCAGGACAGTCGGCCGCCGCGCTGCGCGCCCAGGCCGCCCGTCTCCGCGACTGGACGGGCGAGGCCGGGGGAGACGGCTCCGCGAGCACGGGTGACGGCCGGGCCGCCACCGGCCATGCCCTGGCCACCGCCCGCGCCGTACTCGAACACCGGTCCGTCGTGCTCGCCGCCGACCCCGACGGGACCCGTGACGCGCTGACCGCCGTCGCCGTCGGCGCGCCCACCCCCCACGCCGTCGTCGGCGCGGCCGACCTGCGCGGCCGGACCGTGTTCGTCTTCCCCGGCCAGGGCTCCCAGTGGCGCGGCATGGCCGCCGAACTCCTCGACACCTCACCGGTGTTCGCCCGCCGCTTCGCCGAGTGCGAGCGGGAGGCGGCCGCCTACGTCGACTGGTCCGCCACCGCTGTGCTGCGCGCCGCCCCGGACGCGCCGCCGCTCGACCGGATCGACGTACTCCAACCGGTGCTGTTCGCCGTCAACGTGTCCCTGGCCGCGATGTGGCGCGCCGCGGGCGTCGAGCCGGCCGCCGTCGTCGGCAGCAGCCAGGGCGAGATCGCCGCGGCCTGCGTCGCGGGCGCCCTCACCCTCGCCGACGCCGTCCGCATCGTCGTCCTGCGCAGCGCGCTCTTCGGCGAGGAACTCGTCGGCAACGGCGCCGTCGCCTCGGTCGCGCTGAGCGCGCAGGCGCTGGAAGAGCGGCTGGCCGCGTGGGACGGCCGCCTCACCGCGGCCGGACGCAACGGACCCACCGCGCAGACCGTCGCCGGGGACGAGACCTCGCTCGCCGAATTCGTCGCCGCCTGCAAGGACGAGGGGATCAGGGCCCGCGTCATCGGCTCCACCGTCGCCTCGCACTGCGCCCAGGTCGACCCGCTGCGCGACCGCATCACGCAGATGTTCGCCGACGTCACGCCCGCCGCGGGCGACGTCCCGTTCTACTCGACCGTCACCGGCGGCGCGCTCGACGGAGACGGGCTCGACGCCGACTACTGGTTCGAGAACGCCCGCAGGCCGGTCGACTTCGAGACCGCCGTCCATACACTCCTCGACGACGGCTTCCGGTTCTTCGTCGAGATCAGCGCCCACCCCGTACTCACCCCCGCCATGCAGGAGACGTTCGAGTACGCCGGGACCGACGCCCTCGCCCTCGGCACGCTCCGCCGCGACGAAGGCGGCGCCGACCGCTTCCTCACCTCCGTCGCCGAAGGCTGGGTCCGCGGCCTGCCCGGCGTCGACTGGACCCGCCTGCTGCCCGCGACCGACGGGCGCCGCGTCCACCTGCCCACCTACGCCTTCCAACGGGCGCGGTACTGGCTGGATTCGGCGGCGGGCGCGGGCGCGGGAACGGACGGCCTCGGCCTGTCCGCCACCGGGCACCCGATGCTGGGCGCGGCCGTACAACTCGCCGACACCGAAAACCTGTTGCTCACCGGCCGGATCTCGTTGCGCACCCATCCGTGGCTGGCGGACCACGCCGCTCTCGACACGGTGCTGCTGCCCGGCGCGGCGTTCGCCGAACTGGCCCTGCACGCCGCTGAGTTGACCGGATGCGCCCAGGTCGAGGAACTCACCCTGGAAGCACCGCTGGTCCTCACGGGCCAGGACGGCGTGCACCTCCAGCTCACCGTCGGCGCACCGGACACGACCGGCCGCCGCGAACTGCGAATCCACTCACGACCCGACCGCGCCGACGCGCACGACGACTCCGGAAGCGTCGACACCGGCCCCTGGGTCCGGCACGCCGCGGGCGTCCTCGCCTCCGAGGCGCCCGCCGCTCCCGAACCCCTGACCGCCTGGCCCCCGGCCGACGCCCGGCCGGTGCCCGTCGAGGAGTTCTACGCGGACCTGGACGCGACCGGTTACGGCTACGGTCCGGCCTTCCGCCGCGTCCGCGCCGCCTGGCGGTCGGGTCAGCACCTCTACGCCGACGTCGCCCTCGCCGACGAGCAGGCCACCGAAGCCGGATCGTACGGCGTCCATCCCGCCCTGCTGGACGCCGCGTTGCACATCTGCCTGGCCCATGTCGAGGGCCTGCGGCTGCCGTTCGCCTGGCGCGGGCTCGCCCTGCACGCCGTCCACGCCTCGGCGGTCCGCGTCCGCGTCACTCCCGACGGCCCGGACACCGTCGCCCTGACCCTCGCGGACGCCACCGGCGCGCCCGTCGCGTCCATCGAGGCGCTCACCCTGCTGCCCGTCGGCGAGGCGCAGTTGAGCCCCGCTGGGCGCCCCGCGAACACCCCCGCGGACCAGGCGCTCTTCCGGCTCGACTGGCAGCCCGCCGCGACCGCGGAGCCCGCCGCCGAATGGCTGGCCGTCGGTCCCGGCACGGGCGACGACGGCGTGCCCGACATCGCGGAACTGCTGGCCCGCATCGACGCGGGCACCATCGAGGCGCCGCCGACGGCACTGGTACGGCTCGGCGGGTGGGGGCACGAGGAGCCGGGCGGCGCGAAGGGTGCGCCGGGCGACGGCGACGGCTACGGGAGCGGGGCGTCGGGTTACGACGGCGGCCAGCCTGTCAGCGCGAACGGTGTCCTCGGCGACGGGAGTGGGACGGCGGCCCACGAGGGCGGGACGCCGGGCCGTACGCCGGTCGACGCGGCACTGCCCGCCCGCGCCCACGCAGCGACCGCCGAGGCGCTGGCCCTGCTCAAGACCTGGCTCGGCGACGAGCGGCTGAGCACGTCGCGCCTGGTCGTGCTGACGCGCGGGGCGGTGGCGGCGGGACCCGACGAAGCCGTCGCCGATCTGGCGACGGCACCCGTCTGGGGCCTGATCCGCAGCGCCCAGTCCGAGCACCCCGGCCGCCTCGTCCTGGTCGACACGGACGACACACCGGCGTCCCGGGACGCACTGGCCACGGCCGTCGCCACCGCCGTCGCGCGGGACGAGGCGCAGATCGCCTTGCGCGCGGGCGAGACACGGCTGCCCCGGCTGGTCCGCGCCACCCCCGGCGCCGCGTCCGAGACGCCCGGCACCCAAGGCGCCCCGCACCCCACCGAGGCCGACCCGCACGGCACGGTCCTGATCACCGGCGGGACCGGCGCCCTCGGCTCGCTCCTGGCCGGTCACCTGGTCACCGAACACGGCGTCCGGCACCTCGTCCTGACCAGCCGCCGCGGACCCGACACGGACGGCGCCGCCGACCTCAGGGCCCGGCTCCGCGCCGACGGCGCGGAGACCGTCGACATCGTCGCCTGCGACGCGGCCGACCGAACGGCGCTGGCCGCCCTGCTGGACTCCGTTCCCTCCGACCGGCCGCTGACCGGCGTGGTGCACGCGGCCGGTGTGCTCGACGACGGACTCGTGCTGTCCCTCACCGACGACCAACTGTCCCGCGTGCTCACACCGAAGGTGGACGCGGCCGTCCATCTGCACGAACTGACCCGGCACTTGGACCTGTCGCTGTTCGTGCTGTTCTCCTCCATCGCCGCGACCTTCGGCAACCCCGGCCAGGCCGACTACGCCGCCGCCAACGCCTTCCTCGACGCCCTCGCCACACGCCGCCGCGCCGAGGGCCTGCCCGCGCACTCCCTCGCCTGGGGCCTGTGGGAAGAAGTCGGCAGCATGCGCGCCCACTTGGACGACGGCGACCTCGCCTGGCTGCGCGCCTCCGGCGTCCGGCCGCTGGCCGCCGACCTCGGCCTGGCCCTGTTCGACGCGGCCACCGCCACCGACACGTCCTGCCTCGTCCCCGTCTCGCTCGACCTGACCACCCTGCGCACCGAGGCCGCCCGCGGCTCCCTGCGGCCCGCCTTCCGCAGCCTGGTCCGCGCACGGCGCACCGCCGCCGCTGCAGCACCGGCCGACAGCGCCAGCGACCTGCGGCACCGCCTCACCGGCCTCGACCCGCAGGAACAGGACCGGCTCCTGCTCGATCTGATCCGTGAACAGGCCGCAGCCGTCCTCGCGTTGCCGACACCGGACACGATTTCCGCGCGCCGCAGCTTCAAGGAGTTCGGCTTCGACTCGCTGACCGCCCTGCAACTCCGCAACGCCCTCGCCACGTCCACCGGCCTCCGGCTCCCCGCCACCCTCGTCTTCGACTACCCGACGCCCCAGGCGCTCACCGGCTTCCTCCGCACCCTCGTGCTGGGCACCGACCGGCCGGGCCAGCCGGCGGCAACGGACCCGGCCGACGCGGCAGTCCGGGCGTCCGCTCCGGACAGTGACACCGACCCGGTGGTGATTGTGGGGATGGCGTGTCGGTATCCGGGTGGTGTGGGTTCGCCTGAGGAGTTGTGGTCGCTGGTTGCTTCGGGTGGGGATGCGGTGTCGGGGTTCCCGGTGGACCGGGGGTGGGATGTTGAGGGGTTGTTTGATCCGAATCCTGGTGTGGCGGGGCGGAGTTATGCGCGTGAGGGCGGGTTCCTCTATGGCGCGGGGGAGTTCGATGCGGGGTTCTTCGGGGTGTCTCCGCGTGAGGCGTTGTCGATGGATCCCCAGCAGCGGCTGTTGCTGGAGGCGTCGTGGGAGGTGTTGGAGCGGGCGGGTATTGATCCCGGTTCGCTGAAGGGCAGTTCGACGGGTGTCTTCACCGGAGTCATGCACCACGACTACGGCTCCACCGGCGACCGCCCCGAAGAACTGGAGGGCTACGCCGTCACCAGCACGCAGGGCAGCGTCGCCTCCGGCCGGGTCTCGTACACCTTCGGGTTCGAGGGCCCGGCGATGACGGTGGACACGGCGTGCTCGTCGTCGCTGGTCGCGATGCACCTGGCGGCGCAGGCCCTGCGGTCGGGGGAGTGCTCGCTCGCCCTGGCCGGAGGCGTCACCGTCATGGCGACCCCGTGGGTCTTCGTGGAGTTCAGCCGCCAGCGGGGCATGGCGCCCGACGGCCGCAGCAAGGCGTTCTCCGCGGCGGCGGACGGCGCCGGGTGGGGCGAGGGCGTCGGTGTCCTGCTGCTGGAGCGGCTGTCGGACGCGCGGCGCAACGGCCACCGGGTGCTGGCGGTGATGCGGGGCTCCGCGGTGAACCAGGACGGCGCGTCGAACGGGCTGACCGCCCCGAACGGGCCTTCGCAGGAGCGGGTGATCCGGGCCGCCCTGGACAGTGCCGGTCTGACGGCCGCCGACATCGACGCCGTCGAGGCGCACGGGACCGGCACGGCACTGGGCGACCCCATCGAGGCGCAGGCACTGCTCGCGACCTACGGGCAGGAGCGGGCCGGTGAACTGCCCCTGTGGCTGGGCTCGGTGAAGTCGAACATCGGCCACACGCAGGCCGCCGCCGGGGTCGCGGGCGTCATCAAGATGGTCGAGGCGATGCGCCACGGTGTGCTGCCGCGCACGCTCCACGTGGATGAGCCGACGCCGCACGTCGACTGGTCGAGCGGCGCCGTCGAGTTGCTGACCGACTCCCAGGACTGGTCCCCGGGCGACCGCCCGCGCCGGGCCGCCGTTTCGTCGTTCGGCATCAGCGGGACGAATGCGCACGTGATCCTGGAGGAGGCCGAGCCGTCGCGGACCTCCGAGCCCGACGTCGCGCCGGAGGCAGGCCCGTTGGGGTCGCTGACGGTGGTGCCGTGGGTGGTGTCCGCGCGGTCGGCGGACGCGCTGCGCGGACAGGCCGGACGCCTGGCGTCCTTCGTCGAGGCGGGCGGCGCGGAGAACTCCCCGGCGGACGTCGGCCTCTCCCTCGCGACGTCCCGCACCGCGCTGGAGCATCGGAGCGTGGTGCTGGCCCCGGACATCGCCGAGGCCGTCTCGGGGCTCGGCGCCCTGGCCGATGACACCCCGGCCGCCCGCGTGGTGTCGGGCGCGACGGTGCGGGACCCCGGCCGGGTGGCGTTCGTGTTCCCTGGTCAGGGGTCGCAGTGGGCGGGGATGGCGTTGGGGTTGTTGGACTCCTCGCCGGTGTTCGGGGCGCGGTTGGCGGAGTGTGACGCGGCGCTGCTGCCTTATGTGGGGTCGTCTGTGGTGGAGGCGATTCGCGAGGGCGTCCTGGATGACGTGGTGGTGGTTCAGGGGGCGTTGTGGGCGGTGATGGTGTCCCTGGCGGCGGTGTGGCGGTCGGTGGGCGTTGAGCCGGGTGCGGTGATCGGTCACAGTCAGGGTGAGATCGCGGCGGCGTGTGTGGCGGGTGCGTTGTCGGTGGAGGATGCGGCGCGGGTCGTGGCGTTGCGGGCGAGGGCGATTCGCGGGACCTTGTCCGGCAACGGTGGGATGGTCTCGGTCGCGCTCCCGGCGGATGCGGTACGGGAGCGGATCGCGCGCTGGGACGGCCGTATTTCCGTCGCGTCGGTGAACGGGCCCTCGTCCACGGTCGTTTCGGGTGAACCCGGCGCGTTGGATGAGCTGCTGACGGCGTGTGAGGCCGAGGGCGTACGGGCGCGCCGTATCGATGTGGACTACGCGTCGCACTCGGCACAGGTGGACGCCATACGCGGGGAAGTAGTTGAGGCTCTGTCCGGCATCGAACCGGCAACCTCCGATGTCCCGTTCTACTCGACGGTGACCGGCGGCCGTATCGACACGAGCACGCTGGACGCTGCGTATTGGGTGACCAACCTCCGCCAGGAGGTCCGTTTCGACGAGACCGTCCGGGCCCTACTGGCGGACGGGTTCGGCTACTTCATCGAGTCCAGCCCGCACCCGGTCCTGGCTGTCGGCTTGGCGGAGACGTTCGAGGACGCGGGCTCCGACGCCGTGGCCCTGGGCACCCTCCGCCGTGACGAGGGCGGCCAGGAACGCTTCCTCACCTCCCTCGCCGAGGGCTGGGTACGCGGCCTCCCCCTCGACTGGCGGTCCGTCTTCGCCGGAACCCCCGCCCACCACGTCGACCTGCCCACGTACGCCTTCCAGCACGAGCGCTACTGGCTGACCGGTGAGGGCAGCCGCAGCGGCGATCCCAGCGGGCTCGGGCAGGAGGCCGTCGATCACCCGCTGTTGGGCGCGGTGGTGCGCCTGGCGGATTCGGATCAGGTCGTGTTCACGGGCCGGTTGTCGCTGGCGTCGCACGCGTGGCTGGGCGATCACCGGGTGGAGGGGACCGTCCTGGTGCCGGGCGCGGCCCTGGCCGAATGGGCGTTGCGCGCGGCGGACGAGGTCGGGGCCGGGCGGGTCGAGGAGTTGACGCTCCAGGTGCCGTTGGTGGTGCCGGAGGGCAGCGGCGTACAGGTGCAGGTCTCCGTCGGCGCGCCCGACGCGGACGGACGGCGCGAACTCGGCATCCACTCCCGCGCGGAGAGCGCCGCGCCGGGCGACCGGCCCTGGACGCGCAACGCCGCCGGCACGCTGCTCGACGGCAGCCCTGAGACCCCGGACACGCTCACCGCGTGGCCGCCGCCGGGCGCCGAGCCGGTGCCGGTCGACGGCTTCTACGAGCGGGCTGCGGCGGCCGGTTACGGCTACGGCCCTGCCTTCCAGGGCCTGCGGGCCGCATGGCGCGACGGCGACGAGCTGTACGCGGAAGTGGCGTTGCCGGAGGCCGCAACCAAGGACGCGGCCCGGTTCGGCATCCATCCCGCCCTGCTCGACGCCGCGATCCAGGCCGTACTGCTGGAGCACCCTCACGGCTCGCCGGTCCGGCTGCCGTTCGTCTGGTCCGATGTCGTGCTGGGCGCGGTCGGCGCGACCTCCGTACGCGTACGGCTGCGGGCCTCTGGACCTGACACAGTGTCAGTGAAGGTGACCGACACCGCAGGCGCCCTGGTCCTGTCGGTGACGTCCCTCGTGCTGCGCGCGGTGTCGGGCGACCAGCTCCGTGGTTCCGGCGCGGACCCGGTCGACGGCCTGTTCCGGGTGGACTGGGTCCGCGCGACGCCTACGGAGGCCGACGCGGCGACGGCCGACTGCTTCCTTGTGCCGGGGGCAGCGGGCCTCGCGGCCCTGGCCGCCGCCTCAGAGTCGGTTCCGCCGCTGGTCGGCTTGGTCCTGCCCCCGGCGTCAGTCTCCGATGGCGTGCCGGGTGCGGTGGCGGAGGCGGTGACCGGCGTGCTGGGTCTGGTCCAGGAGTGGCTGGTGGAGGAGCGGTTCGCTGATGCGCGGTTGGTCCTTCTCACCCGTGGTGCGGTGTCCACTCACAGCGGTGAGCCTGTCGCTGATCTGGTCCACGCCCCGGTGTGGGGCCTGGTGCGCAGCGCGCTCGCCGAGAACCCCGGGCGCCTGCTGCTGGTCGACACCGACCACGACGTGGAGACGGCCGCAGATCTCGGTGCGGTGCTCGGTGTCGCGGTGGCGGCGGGTGAGCCGCAGGTGGCGGTGCGTGGTGGTGAGGTGCTGGTGCCGAGGCTGGTGCGGGCGCCTGCCGGTGGCGGGGGTTTGGTGCCGCCCGCCGAGGGCGCGTGGCGACTGGTCGCCTCCGAAGGGACGCTCGACGGGCTCGTCCTGGCCCCCCACCCCGCTGCCGACGCGCCGCTCGCCCCCGGCCAGATCCGGGTCGGTATCCGCGCGGCCGGTGTCAACTTCCGTGACGTTGTGGTCAGTCTGGGCATGGTCGGCACTGAGGAGTCGCTCGGCTGCGAGGGTGCGGGTGTCGTGGTCGAGGTCGGGCCCGGTGTCGCGGGTGTCGTGGTGGGTGACCGGGTGATGGGTCTGCTGCCGGAGTCGTTCGGGCCGTTGGCGGTGGTGGACGAGCGGCTGGTCGTCCGGGTGCCGGAGGGCTGGAGCTTCGAGCAGGCCGCCGCCGTCCCCGCGGTGTTCCTCACGGCGTGGATCGGTCTCGCCGACCTCGGCGAACTGCGTTCCGGGCAGCGGGTGTTGATTCACGCGGCGACCGGCGGTGTGGGAATGGCGGCCACGCAGCTGGCTCGCCACTGGGGTGCCGAGGTCTTCGGGACCGCCAGCGAGGGCAAGTGGGACACCCTCCGGGACATGGGCTTTGACGCCGAGCACATCGCGTCCTCCCGGACCCTGGCCTTCGAGGACGCCTTCATGACCGCCACCGGGGGCGACGGAGTCAATGTCGTACTGGACTGCCTGGCGCGGGAGTTCGTGGACGCGTCGTTGCGGTTGCTGCCGCGTGGCGGCCGGTTCCTGGAGATGGGCAAGACCGACATCCGCGACCCGGAGGCCGTCGCCGCCGAGCACCCCGGTGTGACCTACCGGGCCTACGACCTGGCGAAGGCGGACCCGCAGCGAGTCGGCGAGATCCTGCGGGAGTTGGCGGGGTTGTTCGCGGAGGGTGTGCTGGAGCCGTTGCCGGTGCGGGTGTGGGACGTACGGCGGGCGGGTGAGGCGTTGCGGTTCATGTCGCAGGCGCGGCATGTCGGCAAGGTCGTGCTGAGCCTTCTCCGCCGGGTGGATGCCGCGAGTGCGGTGGTGATCACGGGTGGTACGGGTCTGCTGGGCGGGCTGGTGGCCCGGCATCTGGTGGCCTCGTACGGTGTGCGCGATGTCGTACTGGCGGGTCGGCGTGGTGCGAACGCGCCTGGTGCGGATGCGCTGGTGGCGGAGTTGGTGGCGGCCGGTGCGCGGGTCGAGGTCGTGGCGTGTGATGTCGCGGTCCGGGACGAGGTGGCCGGGCTGCTCGCGCGCTTCGGCGGGGACCGGCCGTTGGGCGGTGTGGTGCACTGCGCGGGCGCGCTGGACGACGGTCTGGTGCCGGACCTGGACGCGGAACGTATCCGGAGTGTGCTGGGCGCGAAGGTGGATGCGGCGTGGCATCTGCATGAGCTGACCCGGGACCTGGACCTGTCGTTGTTCGTGCTGTTCTCGTCGCTCGCGGGCGTGGTGGGCACGGCGGGGCAGGCGAACTACGCGGCGGCGAACACGTTCCTGGACGCTCTGGCCGGTGTGCGCCGTACGAGTGGTGCGGCGGGTGTGTCGATGGCGTGGGGACACTGGGCCACCGACTCGGAGTTGACCGGTTCGCTCGATGAGGTCGACCGGGCACGTCTGGCCCGTTCTGGTGTGGTGCCAATGAGCGTCGAGCAGGGAATTGGCCTGTTCGACGCGGCCGTGAACTGGGACACGCCGCTCGCCGTCACGGCCCGCCTCGCGCCCGAGACGGCGGACGAGCAGACCGCGGGAGAAGCCTTCCGCGCGCTTGCGCGCGGCCTGACGAGCCGTACCCCGCAGCGCCGTACCGCCAAAGCCGCTGTCCCTGCGGAGCGTTCGGGCGGCGCGGACCTGGCCGCGCGCCTCGCCGCGCTCGGCGCCGCCGAGCGCAGCGCCGTACTCGTCGACATGGTGCGCACCAACGTCGCGGCGGTGCTCGGCCACGGATCGCCGGCCGCCGTCGATCCGGCGCGCGCGTTCAAGGAACTGGGCTTCGACTCGCTGACCGGTGTCGAACTGCGCAACCGCCTCGGCACCGCCACCGGACAGCGGCTCGCGGCCACCGTGGTCTTCGACCACCCCACCCCCGACGCCCTCGCCGCGCACCTGCTCGGCACGCTGCTGCCCGACGAACAACCGCCAGGTGCCGATGAACTCCTGGCCGAACTGGCGGCGTTGGAGACCCAGCTCGCCACCGTCGCGGCCGAGGACGTGGACGCGGACCAGCGCGCCGCGGTCGGCCGCCGACTGGAGACACTGCTCGCTTTCTGGCGCGACTCCGGCACCGAGACCGGCTCAGGCACACGCGAGACCGGTGCCGCCGACCGGCTGAAGTCGGCATCCGCCGACGAGGTGCTGGATTTCATCAACAACGAGCTCGGGATCTCCTGAGCGGCCTCGCCCGGCACGGCGGCACGAGCGCCGGGCGGGCCACACGACGCAGGACATCCCGTAACCGCTCGGAGGAGGAACGCCTCGGATGACGAATGACGACAAGCTGGTCGACTACCTGAAGCGCGTCGCGGCCGACCTGCACCAGACCCGGCAGGAGTTGCAGGAGGTCAAGGACCGGGAGAGCGAGCCGATCGCGATCGTCGGCATGGCCTGCCGGTTCCCCGGTCACGTCGGCACACCCGAGGACTTCTGGCGGCTGCTCGACACCGGCGGCGACGCCATCGCCGACTTCCCGTCCGACCGAGGCTGGGACACCGAGGCCCTTTACGACGCGGACCCCGACGCGCCCGGCAAGACGTACCTCCTCAAGGGCGGATTCCTCGACGGGGCAGGGGACTTCGACGCCGAGCTGTTCGGCGTCTCGCCGCGTGAGGCCCTGGGCATGGACCCGCAGCAGCGGCTCGTCCTGGAGTCGTCGTGGGAGGTGCTGGAGCGCGCCGGTATCGACCCCAGCTCGCTCAAGGGCACCAAGACCGGCGTGTTCGTCGGCGCCGCGGGGACCGGCTACCTCACCAACATGCAGCAGGTGCCCGAAGGCGTCGAGGGCTACACCGGCACCGGCTCCTTCATCAGCGTCATCTCCGGCCGCGTCTCGTACTCCCTGGGCCTCGAAGGCCCCGCGCTGACCGTCGACACCGCGTGCTCGTCGTCGCTCGTCGCCCTGCACCTGGCCGTGCAGTCCCTGCGCAACGGCGAGTCCACGCTCGCGCTGGTCGGCGGTGTGGCCGTGATGCCGACACCATGGGTCTTCGTCGACTTCAGCCGACAGCGCGGCCTCGCGCCCGACGGCCGCTGCAAGGCGTTCGCCGCCGGGGCCGACGGCACCGCCTGGTCCGAGGGCGTCGGCATGCTCCTTGTCGAACGGCTCTCCGACGCACGGCGCAACGGCCACAACGTCCTTGCGGTGGTGCGCGGTTCAGCCCTCAACCAGGACGGCGCGAGCAACGGCCTCACCGCGCCGAACGGCCCCTCCCAGCAGCGCGTCATCCGCGCGGCCCTCGCCAACGCCGGTCTGACCGGCGACGAGGTGGACGCGGTCGAGGCGCACGGTACGGGCACGACGCTCGGCGACCCGATCGAGGCGCAGGCACTGCTCGCCACGTACGGCAAGGGCCGCACGGGAGGCCGCCCGCTGTGGCTCGGGTCGGTCAAGTCGAACCTGGGCCACACCGCGCACACCGCAGGCATGGCCGGCGTCATCAAGATGGTGCTGGCCCTCCAGGAGGGGAAGCTGCCGCGCACCCTGCACATCGACGCGCCCACCTCGAACGTCGACTGGTCCGCGGGCGCGGTCCGTCTGCTGGAACAGCCGGTCGACTGGAAGCGCGGGGACCGCCCGCGCCGGGCCGCCGTGTCCTCGTTCGGCATCAGCGGGACGAACGCCCACGTGATCCTGGAAGACGCACCCCAGGCCGACGAACCCGCGTCCGTGGACGAAAAGCTTTCGGCTCAGGGCCCGTTGGGCGAGCTGGCAGCGGTGCCGTGGGTGGTGTCCGGGCGGTCCGCCGCCGCGCTGCGCGGCCAGGCCGCGAGGCTCGCCGCCTTTGCGGCCGACTCGAACGAGCTGCCTGCCCCGGCGCACATCGGGCGCGCACTTGCCGCCTCCCGCGCGGCACTTGAGCACCGCGCGGTGACCCTCGCCGATAACGTCAAGGCAATGGTGCCGGGGCTGGCGGCCCTGTCGGAGGGCGTTGCGGCCTCGGGTGTGGTGTCCGGTGTGGTGCGTCCGGGCGCGGGTCGGGTGGCGTTCGTCTTTCCGGGTCAGGGGTCGCAGTGGGCGGGGATGGCGTTGGGGTTGTTGGACTCCTCGCCGGTGTTCGCGGCGCGGTTGGCGGAGTGTGACGCGGCGCTGCGTCCTCACGTCGGTTCGTCGGTGGTGGAGGCGATCCGTAGCGGGGCTCTGGACGATGTGGTCGTGGTTCAGGGTGCGTTGTGGGCGGTGATGGTGTCGCTGGCCGCGGTGTGGCGTGCTGCCGGTGTCGAGCCGGGCGCGGTCATCGGTCACAGCCAGGGCGAGATTGCCGCCGCGTGCGTCGCGGGCGCGTTGTCGGTGGAGGATGCGGCGCGGGTCGTGGCGCTGCGGGCGAAGGCGATTCGCGGGACCTTGTCCGGAAATGGTGGGATGGTGTCGGTCGCGTTGCCCGCGCAGGACGTACGGGAGCGGATCGCGCGGTGGGACGGTCGTATTTCCGTTGCGTCGGTGAACGGGCCCTCGTCCACGGTTGTTTCGGGGGAACCTCAGGCGCTCGGTGAGCTGTTGACGGTGTGTGAGGCCGAAGGCGTACGGGCGCGTCGTATCGATGTGGACTACGCGTCGCACTCGGCGCAGGTGGACGCGATCCGTGATGAGGTCGTCCAGGCCCTGTCCGGTATCGAGCCGCAGTCCTCGCAGGTGCCGTTCTACTCGACGGTGACCGGCGGCCGTATCGACACGAGCACGCTGGACGCCGAGTACTGGGTGACCAACCTCCGTCAGGAAGTCCGCTTCGACGAGACCGTCCGGGCTCTGCTCTCCGACGGCTTCGGCTACTTCATCGAGTCCAGCCCGCACCCGGTCCTGGCTGTCGGCTTGGCGGAGACGTTCGAGGACGCGGGCTCCGACGCCGTAGCCCTGGGCACCCTCCGCCGCGAAGAGGGCGGCCAGGAACGCTTCCTGACCTCTCTCGCCGAAGGCTGGGTACGCGGCCTGCCCGTCGACTGGCGGTCCGTCTTCGCCGGAACCCCCGCCCACCGCGTGGACCTGCCCACGTACGCCTTCCAGCATCAGCGCTACTGGCTGGAGTCCGGCTCGCTCGGCAGCGCGGACGCCTCGTCGCTGGGGCTCGGGGCGGCCGACCATCCGTTGCTCGGCGCGGCCGTACAACTCGCCGACGAGAACGCCCTGTTGCTGACCGGCCGGATCTCACTGCGTACGCACGCGTGGCTGGCCGACCACGCCGTGAACGACACCGTACTGCTGCCCGGCGCGGCCTTCGTGGAACTCGCCTTGCGTGCCGGTGAGGAGATCCGCGCCGAGCAGATCGACGAGCTGATCCTTGAGGCGCCGCTGGTGCTCCCCGAGGGCGGTGCCGTCCAGCTCCAGGTGGCGGTGGGCGGCCCGGACGCCGACGGACGCCGCGAGATCACGATTCACTCGCGCGGCGAGGACGGCATCGCGGACGACGAACCGTGGACACGGCACGCCGTCGGCGTCCTCAGTACGGAACGGTCCGCTGAAAGCGCCGGGTTGACCGACTGGCCGCCCGCCGGTGCCCGGCCGGTCCCGGTCGAGGACTTCTACGCCCGGGTGGCGGCGGCGGGTTACGGCTACGGTCCGGCGTTCCGGGGCCTGCGCGCCGCGTGGCGGCAGGGCGACGACGTGTACGCCGAGGTCACGCTGCCCGACGCGGCGGCCAAGGACGCCGAACGCTTCGCCCTCCACCCCGCCCTGCTCGACGCGGTCCTGCACGCCGTGTCCCTGCTCGACGGCGGTACGCCGGAGTCGGCGCCGCTGCGGCTGCCCTACGCGTGGGAAGGCGTGGCGCTGTCCGCCGTCGGCGCGAGTCGGCTGCGGCTGCGGGTCCGCCCGCTGGACGGCGGTGGCGTCGCGCTGACGCTCGCCGACGCGGCAGGAGCCCCGGTCGCGGAGGTGCAGTCCGTCGTCCTGCGTGAGACCACCCCCGAGCAGCTCCGGCAGGCCGACGGCACCGCCGGCCGGGACGGCCTCTTCGCTCTGGACTGGACACCGCTGCCCGTTTCCGCCGGGGCCGCCGTCCCCGCGCCGGGACCGGTCCTCGCTCTGGGCAGCGGCCGGGACGTCACGGATGTCGCCGCGCTGCTGGCGGGCCTGGACGCGGGCACCCTGGAACCCCCCGCCCATGTGATCACCCGGCTGGGTCCCGGGAACACCCGGTCGGAGGTCGACAGTGAGCTGCCGTCGCGGGTGCGCACCGCCGTCACCGACGCGCTCGCCCTCGTCCAGGCGTGGCTCTCCGACGAGCGGCTGAACGCCTCGCGGCTGGTCGTCGTCACCACCCGTGCGGTCTCCACCGGGCCGGACGACGAGGTGGCGGACCTCGTGCACGCACCCGTGTGGGGGCTGCTGCGGACCGCCCAGTCCGAGGCGCCGGACCGCTTCCTCCTGGTCGACACCGACGGCAGCACTGGCACCGACGACACCGCTGGCACTGACGGCACCCGTGGCACCAATGCCGCCTCCGGCACCCTGGCCGCCGCTGTCGCCTCCGCCGTCGACCTCGGCGAACCGCAGATCGCGATACGCGACGGCGTGCTCCTCGCGCCCCGTTTCGCCCGCGTCACCCCGGCCGGGCCCGCGCCGGTGCCGCTGCGCGACGACGGGACCGTGCTCATCACCGGCGGAACCGGCACCCTCGGACGGCTCCTCGCCGAGCATCTGGTCTCGGCGCACGGGGTGCGGCATCTGCTGCTGGCCGGGCGCCGGGGCCGGGCGGCCACGGGCGCACCGGAGTTGGAGCGGCGCTTGCTGGACGCGGGCGCGTCGAGCGTCGAGATCGCGGCGTGTGACGTGGCCGACCGGGCGTCGTTGGCCGCGCTGTTGGAGGCGATTCCCTCCGACCGGCCGCTGACGGGTGTGGTGCACGCGGCCGGTGTGCTCGACGACGGAGTGGTATCGGCACTGACGCCCGATCAGGTGGCCCGAGTCCTCGCGCCGAAGGTGGACGCGGCGGCGCATCTGCACGAGCTGACACGGCACTTGGACCTGTCGCTGTTCGCGCTGTTCTCCTCGATCGCCGGTGTGCTCGGCAACCCGGGCCAGGCCGGTTACGCGGCGGCCAACGTCTTCCTGGAGGCCCTCGCCACGCGCCGCCGCGCCGAGGGACTGCCGGTCACCGACCTGATCTGGGGCTACTGGTCAGAGGCCAGCGAGCTGACGGCCCACCTCGGCGACGCCGACGTGGCCCGCTACCTGCGGATGGGCGTCACGCGGATGTCGCCCGAGCAGGGCCTGGCACTCTTCGACGCCGCCACGTCCGCCGACGGCGGCTCCGGGGTCCACGTCGTCAGCCGCCTCGACCTGCGCGCCCTGCGCAGCGCGGCCCGCGCGGGCGAACCCGTCCTCCCGCTCTACCGGGGCCTGGTCCGCGGCCGACCGCGCCGCGCCACCGACGTCGGCGGCGACTCCGGCAGCCTCCTGCGCGCCCTCACCGGCCTGACCGAGGAGGACCAACTCCGCTATCTGCTCGACCTGGTCCGAGGCCGCGCCGCGACAGTCCTCGGATACGCCGACCCGTCCGCCGTCGAACCCGCCCGCAGTTTCAAGGAGTTCGGCTTCGACTCGCTGACCGGCCTGCAACTGCGCAACGCGCTCGCGGGAGCGACGGGCCTGCGGCTTCCGGCGACGCTTGTCTTCGACTATCCGACGCCACGGGCGTTGGCCGGTTTCCTCCGCACGCTGGTGCTCGGTGACGAGCGCACCGGTCAGGTCGCCGCCCGTAGGGGTACGGCGGGTCCCCTGTCGGCGCGTGAGGCGGCCGATCCGGTGGTGATTGTGGGGATGGCGTGTCGGTATCCGGGTGGTGTGGGTTCGCCTGAGGAGTTGTGGTCGCTGGTTGCTTCGGGTGGGGACGCGGTGTCGGGGTTCCCGGGGGACCGGGGGTGGGATGTTGAGGGGCTGTTTGATCCGAATCCTGGTGTGGCGGGGCGGAGTTATGCGCGTGAGGGCGGGTTCCTCTATGGCGCGGGTGAGTTTGACGCGGGGTTCTTCGGGGTGTCTCCGCGTGAGGCGTTGTCGATGGATCCGCAGCAGCGGTTGCTGCTGGAGGCGTCGTGGGAGGTGCTGGAGCGGGCGGGTATTGATCCCGGTTCGCTGAAGGGCAGTTCGACGGGTGTCTTCACCGGAGTCATGCACCACGACTACGCCGTGGGCGCCGATGCCACGGCCAACGACACCGAGGGCTACGCCCTGATGGGCTCGTCCCCGGCCGCCGTGTCCGGCCGCGTGTCGTACACCTTCGGTTTCGAGGGTCCGGCGATGACGGTGGACACGGCGTGCTCGTCGTCGCTGGTCGCGATGCACCTGGCGGCGCAGGCCCTGCGGTCGGGGGAGTGCTCCCTCGCCCTGGCCGGCGGCGTCACGGTGATGTCCACGCCCACCCTCTTTGTGGAGTTCAGCCGTCAGCGGGGCATGGCGCCCGACGGCCGGAGCAAGGCGTTCTCGGCGGCGGCGGACGGTGCCGGGTGGGGCGAGGGCGTCGGCGTCCTGCTCCTGGAGCGGCTGTCGGACGCGCGGCGCAACGGTCACCGGGTGCTGGCGGTGATGCGTGGCTCCGCGGTGAACCAGGACGGTGCGTCGAACGGGCTGACCGCGCCCAACGGGCCCTCCCAGGAGCGGGTGATCCGGGCCGCCCTGGACAGCGCGGGGCTGACGGCCGCAGATGTCGATGTGGTCGAGGCGCACGGTACGGGGACCACGCTCGGGGACCCGATCGAGGCGCAGGCGCTGCTGGCCACCTATGGCCAAGAGCGTGGCGGCGAGGGCCCGTTGTGGCTGGGCTCGGTGAAGTCGAACATCGGCCACACGCAGGCCGCCGCCGGGGTCGCGGGCGTCATCAAGATGGTCGAGGCGATGCGCCACGAGGTGCTGCCCAAAAGCCTTTACGCGGACGAGCCGACGCCGCACGTCGACTGGACGAGCGGCGCGGTCGAATTGCTCGCCGAGGCGATGCCGTGGACCGCCGACACCCACCCGCGCCGCGCGGGGATCTCGGCCTTCGGGGCGAGCGGGACGAACGCGCACGTGATCCTGGAGGAGCCAGGGGGCGACGCTGGGGCCGACACCTCTTCGGAGCCAGAGCGCGAGCCCGAAGTCGGCCCGGAGGCAGGCCCGTTGGGGGCGCTGACGGTGGTGCCGTGGGTGGTGTCCGCGCGGTCGGCGGACGCACTGCGCGGCCAGGCCGGACGCCTGGCGTCCTTCACAGGGACGGACGACGCACCTGCCCTCCCCTCAGTCGGCCGCGAACTGGCCCTCTCCCGAGCGGCGTTGCCCCACCGGAGCGTGGTCCTGGCCGCCGACGCCGAACACGCCCAGGACGTCCTCGGCGCGCTCGCCGAAGGAGCCCCGGCCGCCCGACTCGTCACCGGCGCGACGCGCTCGGGCGACGGCCGGGTGGTGTTCGTGTTCCCTGGTCAGGGGTCGCAGTGGGCGGGGATGGCGATGGAGTTGCTTGCTTCGTCTCCGGCATTCGCGGAGCGGTTGGCGGAGTGTGACGCGGCCCTGTTGCCTTACGTCGGCTCGTCGGTGGTGGAGGCGATCCGCGACGGCGCTCTGGATGACGTGGTGGTCGTTCAGGGCGCGTTGTGGGCGGTGATGGTGTCCCTGGCCGAGGTGTGGCGGTCGGTGGGCGTGCGGCCCGGTGCGGTGATCGGTCACAGTCAGGGTGAGATCGCAGCGGCGTGCGTCGCGGGCGCGTTGTCGGTGGAGGATGCGGCGCGGGTCGTGGCGCTGCGGGCGAAGGCGATTCGCGGGACCTTGTCGGGGCGTGGCGGGATGGTGTCGGTCGCGCTGCCCGCGCAGGACGTACGGGAGCGGATCGCGCGCTGGGACGGTCGTATTTCCGTCGCGTCGGTGAACGGGCCCTCGTCCACGGTCGTTTCGGGTGAACCTCAAGCCTTGGTTGAGCTGCTGACGGTGTGTGAGGCCGAGGGCGTACGGGCCCGTCGTATCGATGTGGACTACGCGTCGCACTCGGTGCAGGTGGACGCGATCCGGGACGAGGTCATTGAGGCCCTGTCCGGCATCGAGCCGCAGTCGTCGCAGGTGCCGTTCTACTCGACGGTGACCGGCGGCCGTATCGACACGAGCACGCTGGACGCCGACTACTGGGTGACCAACCTCCGCCAGGAAGTCCGTTTCGACGAGACCGTCCGGGCCCTACTGGCGGACGGCTTCGGGTACTTCGTGGAGTCCAGCCCGCACCCCGTCCTGGCAGTCGGGCTCGCCGAGACCTTCGAGGACGCGGGCTCCGACGCCGTCGCGCTCGGCACTCTCCGCCGTGACGAAGGCGGCCAGGAAAGGTTCCTGACCTCCCTCGCCGAAGGCTGGGTACGGGGCCTCCCCGTCGACTGGCGGTCCGTCTTCGCCGGTACGCCGGATTCGACGGATGCCGGGCAACTCGCCCTGCCGACGTACGCCTTCCAGCACGAGCACTACTGGCTGACTGCCGACGCCGCGCGCGCCGGGGACCCGAGCGGGCTCGGGCAGGCCGCTGCGGACCACCCCCTGCTCGGCGCGGTGGTGCGGCTGGCCGGTTCGGATCAGGTGGTGCTCACGGGCCGGTTGTCGCTGGCGTCGCACGCGTGGCTGGGCGATCACCGGGTGGAGGGGACCGTCCTGGTCCCCGGTGCCGCGCTGGCGGAGTGGGCGCTGCGGGCCGCTGACGAGGTCGGGGCCGGGTGCGTAGAGGAGCTGACGCTTCAGGCACCGCTCGTCGTTCCGGAGAGCGGCGGCGTGCAGGTGCAGGTCTCCGTCGGCGCGCCCGACGCGGACGGACGGCGCGAACTCGGCATCCACTCACGGCCCGAAGGGACGGGGGAGTCGGCGCCCTGGGCTCTGCACGCGGTCGGCACTCTCGCGGTCGCGTCCGACACCGCAGAGGCGACCGGGGACTTGACCGCGTGGCCGCCGCCCGGCGCCGTGCCGGTACCGGTCGAGGACTTCTACGCCGAGGTGGGCGCGTCCGGTTACGGCTACGGTCCGGCGTTCCAGGGGCTGCGCGCCGCGTGGCGGCTCGGCGACGACGTCTACGCCGAGGCCGCGCTGCCGGACGAACTCCACCAGGACGCGGCCACGTTCGGCATCCACCCGGCCCTGCTCGACGCGGCCCTGCACGGGATCGTCCTGTTGCGCGGCGGCTCGCCCGCCGAACTCACCGCCCTGCGGCTGCCGTTCGCCTGGACCGACGTGGTGCTCGGCGCGGTCGGCGCGACCTCCGTACGCGTACGGCTGCGGCCTGCGGGCGAGGACGCCGCCTCGGTGCTCCTGGCCGATGCCGAGGGGGCTCCCGTCGTATCGGTGGCATCGCTCGCGCTGCGCACGGCGACCGCCGACCAGATCCGCGTCGCCGCCGCGAGTGCGGCAGGCACGGCCGACGGCCTGTACCGCGTGGACTGGGTGCCGGCCGCGCTGTCCGCCGACGGCGGCGCGCCCGACGGATGCGTGTTCCTGGAACGGCTTTCCGACATCGACGCGGCGCAGCCGGTTCCGCCGCTGGTCGGCCTGGTGCTGCCGCCGGCTTCAGTCTCCGGCGATGTGCCGGGTGCGGTGGCGGACGCGGTGACCGGCGTGCTGGGTCTGGTCCAGGAGTGGCTGGTAGAGGAGCGGTTCGCTGATTCGCGGTTGGTCCTTCTCACCCGTGGGGCCGTGTCCACTCACAGCGGTGAGCCTGTCGCTGATCTGGTCCACGCCCCGGTGTGGGGCCTGGTGCGCAGCGCGCTCGCCGAGAATCCCGGGCGTTTCCTGCTGATCGACTCAGACGCCGACGTCGATGTCGATGTCCACCTCGCGTCGGGGGGACAGGCCGCGGTGCGTGACGCGCTCGCCTACGCGGTCGGTGTCGCGGTGGCGGCGGGTGAGCCGCAGGCTGCGGTGCGCGGTGGTGAGGTGCTGGTGCCGAGGCTGGTGCGGGCGCCTGCCGGTGGCGGGGGGTTGGTGCCGCCCGCCGAGGGCGCGTGGCGGCTGGTCGCCTCCGGCGACGGCACGCTCGACGGACTGTCCGTCGAGCCGGACCCGGCCGCCGAGGCGCCGCTCGTCGCCGGTCAGGTGAGAGTCGACGTCCGTGCCGCGGGAGTCAACTTCCGCGATGTGCTGATCAATCTGGGGATGTACCCCGACCCGGACGCGTACCTCGGAACCGAGGGTGCGGGTGTCGTGGTCGAGGTCGGTCCTGGCGTCGCGGGTGTCGTGGTGGGCGACCGGGTGATGGGTCTGCTGCCGGAGTCGTTCGGGCCGTTGGCGGTGGTGGACGAGCGGCTGGTCGTCCGGGTGCCGGAGGGCTGGAGCTTCGAGCAGGCCGCCGCCGTCCCCGTCGTCTTCATGACCGCATGGTTCGGCCTGGCCGATCTCGGTGAACTCCAGTCCGGACAGAGGGTGTTGATTCACGCCGCTGCCGGTGGTGTGGGGATGGCGGCCACGCAGTTGGCCCGGCACTGGGGTGCCGAGGTCTTCGGGACGGCCAGCGAGGGCAAGTGGGACACGCTCCGGCTGGCGGGTCTCGCCGAGGACCACATCGCCTCGTCCCGCACCCTCGACTTCGAGGACGCGTTCCGGCAGGCCACCGACGGCCACGGCATGGACGTCGTTCTCAACTCGCTGGCGCGGGAGTTCGTGGACGCGTCGCTGCGGTTGCTGCCGCGTGGCGGCCGGTTCCTGGAGATGGGCAAGACCGACATCCGCGACCCGCAGGCCGTCGCCGCCGAGCACCCCGGCGTCACGTACCACCCGTACGCCCTCACCGACATCTCTCCGGACCGACTCGGCGAAATCCTGCGGGAGTTGGCGGGGTTGTTCGCGGAGGGTGTGCTGGAGCCGTTGCCGGTGCGGGTGTGGGATGTGCGTCGCGCCGGCGAGGCGTTGCGGTTCATGTCGCAGGCGCGGCACGTCGGCAAGGTCGTGCTGAGGCTTCCCCGCCGGGTGGATGCCGCGAGTGCGGTGGTGATCACGGGTGGTACGGGTCTGCTGGGCGGGCTGGTGGCCCGGCATCTGGTGGCCTCGTACGGGGTGCGCGATGTCGTACTGGCGGGTCGGCGTGGTGCGAACGCGCCTGGTGCGGAAGCGCTGGTGGCGGAGTTGGAGGCGGCCGGTGCGCGGGTCGAGGTCGTGGCGTGTGATGTCGCGGTCCGGGACGAGGTGGCCGGGCTGCTCGCGCGCTTCGGCGGGGACCGGCCGTTGGGCGGTGTGGTGCACTGCGCGGGCGCGCTGGACGACGGTCTGGTGCCGGACCTGGACGCGGAACGTATCCGGAGTGTGCTGGGCGCGAAGGTGGATGCCGCGTGGCATCTGCATGAGCTGACCCGGGACCTGGACCTGTCGTTGTTCGTGCTGTTCTCGTCGCTCGCGGGCGTGGTGGGCACGGCGGGGCAGGCGAACTACGCGGCGGCGAACACGTTCCTGGACGCTCTGGCCGGTGTGCGCCGTACGAGCGGCGCTGCGGCTGTGTCGATGGCATGGGGACACTGGGCCACCGACTCCGAGCTGACGGGCTCCCTCGGCGAAGTGGACCGGGCGCGTCTGGCCCGTAGCGGCGTGGTGCCGATGAGCGTCGAGCAGGGGATCGGGCTGTTCGACGCCGCCGTCGGCTGGGACACGCCGCTTGCCGTCACCGCGCGTCTGACGCCCGGCGACGCCCAGAGCACCGGGGAAGCCTTCCACGCCCTCACCCGCGACCTGACCACCGCGTCCGTCCGCAAGTCCCGTGCTGTGGCGACCAGTTCGGCCCGTGCCGACTCCTCGGCCCTGGTCCGGCGGCTCTCCGCGCTGTCGCCCGCCGAACGGACCGAGGCCCTGCGCGACGTCGTACGCACGCACGTCGCGGCGGTGCTCGGCCACGGGTCGCCGGCCGCCGTCGACCCCGAGCGGGCGTTCAAGGAGCTGGGCTTCGACTCGCTGACCGGTGTCGAGCTGCGCAACCGCCTCGGTGCCGCGATCGGGCATCGGCTCGCGGCCACGGTGGTCTTCGACCACCCGACCCCCGACGCCCTCGCCGCGCATCTGGCGGACGAACTGGGCCTCGGCGCCGCGACCGCCGACGACCGTGCCCCGGCCGGAGCCCTTCCGGCGGCGGCCGGGCTCGATGACGATCCTGTCGCCGTCGTCGCCATGACCTGCCGCTTCCCGGGCGGCGCCGATTCGCCCGAGCAGTTGTGGGACCTGGTGGCGTCGGGCACCGACGCGATCTCCGGGTTCCCCACCGACCGGGGTTGGGACCTCGCGGACCTGTACGACCCGGATCCGGCCAGGTCGGGCAAGAGCTACGCCCAGCAGGGCGGTTTCGTGCGCGGCGCGACGGACTTCGACGCCGAGCTGTTCGGCATCTCGCCGCGCGAGGCGCTGGCCATGGACCCGCAGCAGCGGCTGGTACTCGAGGCGGCCTGGGAGGCCGTGGAACGCGCCGGGATCGACGTGGCCACGCTGCGCGGCAGCCGTACCGGTGTGTTCATCGGCGCGGTCGGCACCGGCTACGGCCAGGACCCCGACCTTCAGCAGCGCGTCGAGGGGTACTCGGTCACCGGGAACGTGCTGAGCGTCATCTCCGGCCGCGTCTCGTACGTCCTCGGCCTCGAAGGACCGGCGATGACGGTGGACACGGCCTGCTCGTCGTCGCTGGTCGCCCTGCACCTGGCGGCTCAGGCGCTGCGGGCGGGGGAGTGCTCGCTGGCCCTGGTCGGCGGGGTGACGGTGATGCCGAGCCCGTTCGGCTTCGTGGAGTTCAGCCGCCAGCGCGTGCTGTCGCCCGATGGCCGGTGCAGGGCGTTCGCCGCGGACGCCGACGGCACCGGCTTCTCGGAGGGCGTCGGCATGCTGGTGGTCGAGCGGTTGTCGGAGGCCCGCCGCAACGGCCACCGCGTCCTCGCCATCATGCGCGGCTCCGCCGTCAACCAGGACGGCGCGAGCAACGGCCTCACCGCGCCGAACGGCCCCTCCCAGCAGCGCGTCATCCGCGCGGCCCTCGCCAACGCCGGTCTGACCGGCGACGAGGTCGACGCGGTCGAGGCGCACGGCACCGGCACCAACCTCGGGGACCCGATCGAGGCGCAGGCGCTGCTCGCCACCTACGGCAGGGACCACGCGCGGGACCAGCCGCTGTGGCTGGGCTCCATCAAGTCCAACATCGGCCACACGCAGGCCGCGGCCGGTGTCGCGGGTCTGATCAAGATGGTCATGGCGATGGGCCACGGCACGCTGCCCAGCACTCTGCACGCCGCGGAGCCCTCGCCCGAGGTGGACTGGTCCTCCGGCAGGCTCCGGCTGCTCAACGCGACGACGCCGTGGCCCGACCGGGGCCGCCCGCGCCGCGCCGCGGTCTCCTCGTTCGGCATCAGCGGGACGAACGCGCACGTGATCCTGGAAGAGCCGCCCGCGGCGCCGGTCGAGGCGGTCGAACTGGCCGATCCTGGCTCCGAGTTCGGCGAGAGGGCCGAACCCGGTACGTCCGACGCGCCCGCCGTACCCGCCGCCCCGGCCCCGGCCGCCGTCGTGGGCGACCCGTCCGGCACCGTCGTCCCCTGGGTGCTCTCCGCCAAGTCCGCGGCGGCGCTGCGCGCGCAGGCCGGACGCCTCGCGGCCTTCGTGGCCGACCGGCCCGACACCACGGACGCCGAGATTGGACACGCGCTGGCGACCACCAGGACTGTCCTGGAACAGCGGGCCGTGGTCCTGGCGGGTGACCGCGCGCAGGCCGCCGCCGCGCTCGGCGGGCTCGCCGACGGTACGCCGACCGCAGGGGCGGTCACCGGCGCCGCCGACGTACGCGGCAGGGTGGCCTTCGTCTTCCCCGGACAGGGCTCGCAGTGGAAGGGCATGGGCGCCGAACTCCTCGACACCTCAGCGGTGTTCGCCGAGCGGTTCGCCCAGTGCGACGCGGCGCTCCGCGTCCACCTGGACTGGTCGGTCACCGACGTCGTGCGCGGAATGCCCGGCGCGCCCTCGCCGGACCTGATCGAGGTTCTGCAACCCGTGCTGTTCGCCGTCAACGTCTCCCTGGTCGAACTGTGGCGGTCGGTCGGTGTCGAACCCGCCGCCGTCGTCGGCAGCAGCCAAGGCGAGATAGCCGCCGCGCTGGTGGCGGGCGCGCTCACCATGGAAGACGCCGCCGAGATCATCGCGCTGCGCAGCGCCCTGTTCGCCGCCGAACTCGTCGGCAACGGCGCGGTCGCCTCGGTGGCGCTGCCCGTCGCCGAGGTCGAGGCGCGAACAGCCGCGTGGGGCGGACGACTTGACATCGCCGGACGCAACGGCCCGACCGCCGTCACCGTGGCCGGCGACACCGAGGCGCTGACGGAATTCGTCGCGGCCTGCGAGGCCGACGGCGTCCGAGCCCGCGTCGTCGGGTCGACCGTGGCCTCCCACTGCGCCCAGGTCGAGCCGCTGCGCGAGCGGATCATGGAACTGTTCGCGCACATCACACCGCGCCGCGCCACCGTCCCGTTCTACTCGACCGTCACCGGCGGCCTCGTCGACACGACGACCCTCGACAACGCGTACTGGTACCTCAACGCCCGCCGCCCGGTGGACTTCCAGGCCGCGGTGCTGGCCATGGAGAGCGACGGCTTCCGGTTCTTCGTCGAGGCCAGCGCGCACCCGGTGCTCACCACCGCCATGGCCGCGACCTTCGAGGACGCCGAACGCGACGGCGTCGCGGTCGGCACGCTGCGCCGTGACGAAGGCGGCATGGCGCGCTTCACCACCTCCGTGGCCGAGGGCTTCGTCCGCGGCCTGCCCGGCGTCGACTGGCGGCCCCTGGCCCCCGGTTCGGGCGGTACGCCGCTGGCCCTGCCGACGTACGCCTTCCAGCGCCGCCGCTTCTGGCTGGACGACCTGCGGGACCGTACCGCGCCCACCACCAGCGGCACGGGCGACCTCGCCGACGCCGGATTCTGGGCCGCCGTCGAACGCGGCGACCTGGAGCACCTGGCCGGGGAACTCGAACTCGACTCCGGAGAGGACGAGTTGGCGACGGTCCTGCCCGCGCTGTCGTCCTGGCGCCGCCGCAGCCTGGACCGTACGGCCCTGGACCGGTGGCGTTACGGCATCGCCTGGCGCGCCCTGGACACCGCGAACGCCCCCGCGCCGCGCGGGCGGTGGACGATCCTCAGCTTCCCGGACGAGCCGTGGGCCGCCGCGGCGGGCGACGCGCTCGCCGCCGCGGGCACCACGGTCACCCACATCGAGATCCCCGCCGACCGGACCGACCGGGCGGCCCTCGCCGAACTCCTCCGGACGGTCGAGGCCGACGGGGTGCTGTCCCTGCTCGCCCTCGGGGACTCCGAGACCGGCGGTCAGGGGGCCGACGGGTCCGAGACGGGTGTGCCGAAGGCGGGCGGTTCCGAGACGGTTGGCGCCACCAATGGCGGTGCCGAGGAGGCTGCCGCGCACGAGGTGCCCGGAGCGTCCGCCGTCGACGGCACCGGCCCTGCGGTCTCCGACGCCAGCGCGCCCGGCCACGCCCCCGTCGGCTCCGGCACGCCCGGCCACGCCCCTGCCTGGCGCGAAGCCCCGGCACCGGCTGCCGCCGGTCTCTCCCCGGCCGCCCGCGTCACCCTCGCCCTCGCCCAGGCCGCCGCCGACGCCGAACTGACCGGGCGGCTGTGGGCGGCCACCGCGGAGGGCGTCAGGACGGCACCGGGCGACGCGGGGCCCCGCTCCGGCCAGGCCGAGGTCTGGGGCCTGGGCCGGGCCATCGCGCTGGAGCAGCCCCGCCAGTGGGGCGGCCTGGTCGACCTGCCGCCCGTGCCCGACCCGGCCGCCGCCGTCCGGCTCGCCGCCGTCCTCGGCGGACTGCCCGGCCCTGACGGGACCGCCGACCCGGCAGCCGCCGACGCCCTGGCCGTGGACCCCGCGTCCGGCGGCTCCGCGTCCGCCGTCGAGGACCAGGTCGCCGTACGGGCCTCCGGAATCCACGGGCGGCGGCTCATCCGTACGCCTCTCGGGGCCGCGCACTCCGCACGAGCCGCCGCGTGGCGACCCGACGGCACCGTTCTGATCACCGGGGGAACGGGCGGGATCGGCGCGCGCGTCGCCCGCAGACTCGCCGCCGAAGGCACCCCGCACCTGCTGCTCGCGGGCCGCCGCGGCCCCGACGCACCCGGCGCGGCCGAACTGCGCGCGGAGTTGGAGGCGGCGGGCGCCGCCGTCACGTTCGCCGCGTGCGACATCGCCGACCGGTCCGAGGTGGCCGCGCTCCTCGCGGGCGTCCCCGCCGACCGGCCGCTGAGCGCGGTCTTCCACGCGGCCGGCGCCCCGCAGACCTACCTGGCCGCCACCGACACCACCGACGAGGACATCACCCGCATCGCCTCGGCCAAGATCGCCGGAGCCCGCCACCTGGACGACCTCCTCGGCGGCACACCGCTCGACGCCTTCGTGCTCTTCTCCTCCAACGCCGGGGTCTGGGGCAGCGGAGGGCAGGCCGTCTACGCCGCCGCCAACGCCCACCTCGACGCGCTCGCCGAGCGGCGCCGCGCTCTCGGCCATACCGCGACCTCACTGGCCTGGGGCGCCTGGGACGGCGGCGGCATGATGGAGGCCGAGGGCGCCGCCGCCTACATGGAGAGCCGCGGCGTACTGGCCATGGACCCCGAACGAGCCGCCACCGCACTCCTCCAGGCCGTCGCGCACGACGAGACGTTCGTCGCCGTCGCCGATGTCGACTGGGAGAGGTTCGTCCTCGGCTTCACCGCGCTGCGCCCCAGCCCGCTGCTCACCGAACTCCCCGAGGTACAAGCGGCGTTGCGCACCGAGACCGATCAGGCCGACTCCGCCGCCCCGACCACCGCGGGCGCCGCATTCGCTGCCCAGTTGGCGACGCTCTCCGAGCCCGACCAGCTCAAGAACGTCCTCGACCTGGTACGTGACCAAGCAGCCAGCGTCCTTCAGCACGCCGACAACTCCTCGGTACGGGCGGGCCGCACGTTCAAGGATCTCGGCTTCGACTCGCTGACCGCCGTCGAACTGCGCAACCGCCTGTCCACCGCGACCGGCCTCAAGCTGCCCGCGAGCCTGGTGTTCGACCACCCCACGCCCACCGCGCTCGCCCAGCACCTGCGGACCCGCTTCACCACCGGCGCCGCGTCCGCGGCGACCGGTCCCGTGAGCACCGGCGGGACCGGCACCGGATCCGTCCTGGACGAGCTGGACGCCCTCGCGGGCGCGGTCGCCGCCCTGCCCGCGGACGGTGAGGAGACCGCCGAAGTCGTCGGCCGCCTGGAGGAACTGCTGTGGCAGGTACGGCAACGACGCGACGGCCGGGGCGAGATCGAGTCGGCCACCGCGGAGGAGATGTTCGACCTGCTGGACCGCGAACTCGGCAACCCTTGATCCGCCGCACGCGGACGGGACATTCCTGAACCGGAGAGCCTGGAGTCGAAAAGGATGGCAATGGCGGAGAACGAGGCGAAACTGCTCGCGTACCTGAAGCGGGTGACCGGCGACCTGCGCGAGTCCCAGCAGCGGCTCCGCGACGCCACCGCCGCCAGGAACGAGCCGATCGCGGTCGTCGGCATGGCCTGCCGCTACCCGGGCGGCGTCGAAACCCCCGACGACCTCTGGCAGTTGGTCGCCGAGGGCGGCGACGCCATCACCCCGTTCCCCAAGGACCGGGGCTGGGACATCGACGACCGCTACGACGAGGACGCCGCGCGGCCCGGCAGCAACTACGTGCGGGGCGGCGGATTCCTCACCGGAGCAACCGAATTCGACGCGTCGTTCTTCGGCATCTCCCCCCGCGAAGCCCTCGGCATGGACCCGCAGCAACGGCTCCTCCTGCCCTGCACATGGGAACTCTTCGAACGGGCAGGCATCGACCCGCTGTCCGTCAAGGGCAGCCCCACCGGCACGTTCATCGGCTTCAGCTCCGCCGACTACGGCTGGGAACTCCCCGCCATCCCGGAGGAGGTCGAGGGCTACTACGCGACGGGCAACTTCGCCAGCGTGATGTCCGGCCGCGTCGCCTACACCTTCGGGCTCGAAGGCCCGGCGATCAGCGTCGACACGGCCTGCTCGTCGTCGCTGGTCGCCATGCACCTGGCCGCCGGGGCACTGCGCAGCCGCGAATGCTCCCTGGCCGTCGCCGGCGGAGTGACCGTCATGTCCACCGCCATCGGCTACCCCGAGTTCAGCCGCCAGCGCGCCCTGTCCCCTGACGGCCGCTGCCGCGCCTTCGCGGCCTCCGCCGACGGCTTCGGCCCCGCCGAGGGCCTGGGCCTGCTCCTGCTGGAACGGCTGTCGGACGCCCGGCGCAACGGCCACCGCGTCCTGGCCCTGATACGCGGCTCCGCGGTCAACCAGGACGGTGCGAGCAACGGCCTCACCGCCCCCAACGGCCCCTCCCAGGAACGCGTCATCCGCGCCGCGCTGCGCAGCGCCAGGATCGCCGCCACCGACGTGGACGTGGTCGAGGCGCACGGCACCGGCACCTCCCTGGGCGACCCGATCGAGGCGACCGCCCTGCTCAACACCTACGGCGCGGGACGCGACGGCCAACGGCCGCTGTGGCTCGGCTCGGTGAAGTCCAACATCGGCCACACCTCGGCCGCGGCGGGCGTGGCGGGCGTGATCAAGATGGTGCAGGCCATGCGGCACGGAGTCCTGCCGAGGACCCTGCATGTCGACGAGCCGACACCGCATGTGGACTGGTCCGGCGGCGGGGTGCAACTGCTGACCGAGGAGCGGGAGTGGGTCAGGAGTGACGGACGTGCGCGGCGGGCGGGCGTGTCGGCCTTCGGCATCAGCGGGACGAACGCGCACCTGATCCTGGAGGAGGCCGGTGAGCCTACGGACGACGAGGGCGGCGTCGGCGGTGCGGCCGGCTCGGCGGACGCGCGCGATCCGCGAGACTCGGGCGACCGGGCCGGTACGCCGGAAGCCCGGTCAGAGCCCGCGAACGGGCCGCTCGGGCCGCTGGGCCCCGTCGTCCCGTGGCCGGTGTCCGCGCGGTCCGCCGCCGCACTGCGCGACCAGGCCGAGCGGCTGCTGGAGTACACGTTGGCCGGCCACGGCCCGGCCGCGCCGGAGATCGGCCTCGCCTTGGCGACGACCCGCGCCGCGTGGGAGCACCGCGCGGTCGTGCTGGACCCGGACCACCCCTCGGCCCTCGGCGCCCTCGCCTCAGGCACCCCCACGGGTGCCACCGTCACGGGCCTGGCCACGGTGGACGACACCGACGGCCGACCGGCCGACCACGTCGTCTTCGTCTTTCCGGGTCAGGGGTCGCAGTGGGCGGGGATGGCGTTGGGGTTGTTGGACTCCTCGCCGGTGTTCGGGGCGCGGTTGGCGGAGTGTGACGCGGCGCTGCGTCCTTATGTGGGGTCGTCGGTGGTGGAGGCGATTCGCGAGGGCGCTCTGGATGACGTGGTGGTGGTTCAGGGGGCGTTGTGGGCGGTGATGGTGTCGCTGGCGGAGGTGTGGCGTGCCGCGGGTGTCGAGCCGGGTGCGGTGATCGGTCACAGCCAGGGTGAGATCGCGGCGGCGTGCGTGGCGGGTGCTCTCTCCGTGGAGGATGCGGCGCGGGTCGTGGCGCTGCGGGCGAAGGCCATTCGCGGGACCTTGTCCGGCAACGGTGGGATGGTCTCGGTCGCCCTCGCGGCGGATGCGGTACGGGAGCGGATCGCGCGGTGGGACGGCCGTGTCTCCGTCGCGTCCGTGAACGGGCCTTCCTCCACGGTCGTTTCGGGCGAACCTCAAGCGCTCGCTGAGCTGCTGACGGCGTGTGAGGCCGAGGGCGTACGGGCGCGCCGTATCGATGTGGACTACGCCTCGCACTCGG
This sequence comes from Streptomyces sp. NPDC008317, assembly GCF_042955955.1. Taxonomy (NCBI): domain Bacteria; kingdom Bacillati; phylum Actinomycetota; class Actinomycetes; order Kitasatosporales; family Streptomycetaceae; genus Streptomyces; species Streptomyces sp. NPDC008317. Next base: position 357,310 of record NZ_JBIBFQ010000003.1, on the reverse strand, counting down.
CACAGGTGGACGCCATACGTGATGAGGTCGTCCAGGCCCTGTCCGGCATCGAACCGGCAACCTCCGATGTCCCGTTCTACTCGACGGTGACCGGCGGCCGTATCGACACAAGCACGCTGGACGCCGACTACTGGGTGACCAACCTCCGCCAGGAAGTCCGCTTCGACGAGACCGTCCGGGCCCTCCTCGCCGACGACTTCACGTACTTCGTGGAGTCCAGCCCGCACCCCGTTCTCGCAGTCGGGCTCGCCGAGACGTTCGAGGACGCGGGCTCGGACGCCGTCGCCCTGGGCACCCTCCGCCGTGACGAGGGCGGCCAGGAACGCTTCCTGACTTCCCTCGCCGAGGGCTGGGTACGCGGCCTCCCCGTCGAATGGCGGTCCGTCTTCGCCGGAACCCCCGCCCACCACGTCGACCTGCCCACGTACGCCTTCCAACCGCGCCGCTACTGGCTGGACATCGACCGCTCCGGCCCCGCCGTCCGCACGACGGCGCGGACCGAGGTGCTGGACGACGGTCCCGACGTCGACCCGGACGCGCTGACCGTGCGGCTGGCGGGACTCGACCGCGAGGAGCGGGAGCGCGTACTGCTCGACCTGCTGCGCGTGGAGGTGGCGACGGTGCTGCGGCACGCCACTCCGGACGACGTCGCGGCCGAACGGGCCTTCAAGGAACTGGGCTTCGACTCGCTGACCGCCGTCGAACTGCGCAAGCGGCTGAGCGCGGCCACCGGATTGAAGCTCCCGGCGACTGTCGTCTTCTCCTACCCGACGCCGATCAGCCTGGTCCGCTTCTTGCTGGACGAGATGGAAAGTGCGCCGGTCGACGGTGAACACGCCGAGGTCTTGAACGAGTTGGACGGGATCGCCACGCGGCTCGGCGGAATCTCGCCGGACGGCGAGACGCGTGAGCGGATCACCCGGCGTCTGGAGTCGCTGCTCTGGGCGTGGCGCGGAGACGCGGCGACCGGTGCGGAGGCGGGCGCCGACACCGGCGCAATCGCGCTGGACACCGCGTCGGACGACGAGATGTTCGCGCTGATCGACAAACAGTTGGGCACAGGTTGAGCCGCTCCGGTCACCGCTGTCGGACAAACGTCGCAGATCGTCGAAGGAGCGAGGGGAATGGCCACCGGTAACACGGAGGAGAGGCTTCGGGAGTACCTGAAGCGGGTGATGGCCGACTTGGGCGTCACGAAGCAGCGGCTGCGGGAGGCCGAGGCCGCCGCCCAGGAGCCGATCGCGATCGTCGGCATGGCCTGCCGCTACCCGGGCGGTGTGCGATCGCCCGAGGATCTGTGGCGGTTGGTGGACGGCGAGCGTGACGCCATCGGCCCGTTCCCCGACGACCGCGGCTGGGACCTGGCCGGACTCTTCGACCCCGACCCGGAGAGCCGTGGCACCAGTTACGTCACCGAGGGCGGATTCCTCGACGGAGCGGCCGACTTCGACCCCGCGTTCTTCGGCATCACCCCGCGCGAGGCGCTCGGCATGGACCCGCAGCAGCGGCTCATGCTGGAGATCTCCTGGGAGGCGTTCGAGCGTGCGGGCATCGACCCGCGCGCCGTGCGCGAGGAACGGGTCGGCGTCTACACCGGAATCGTCGCCAACGGATACGTCTCGCGGCTGCGGCGCACGCCCGAGCCGGTCGAGGGCTACGTCATCACCGGCACCATGTCGAGCGTCGCCGCCGGGCGGATCGCGTACACGTTCGGTCTCCAAGGGCCCGCGCTCAGCGTCGAGACGGCGTGCTCGTCGTCGCTGGTGGCCCTGCACCTGGCCGTGCAGGCGCTGCGTTCCGGCGACTGCACGATGGCGCTCGCGGGCGGCATCGCGGTCATGCCGACTCCGGACGCCTTCGTGGAGTTCAGCCGCCAGCGCGGCCTGGCGCCCGACGGCCGGATCAAGGCGTTCGCCGCCGCCGCTGACGGCACCAACTGGGCCGAAGGCGCGGGCGCGTTGCTCGTCGAGCGGCTGTCGGACGCGCGCCGCAAAGGCCACCGTGTACTGGCCGTCGTCCGTGGCACCGCGCTCAACCAGGACGGCGCCAGCAACGGACTGTCCGCCCCCAACAACCTCGCTCAGGAACGGGTGATACGCGACGCGCTCGCCGATGCCCGCCTCAGCGCCGCGGACGTGGACGTGGTCGAGGCGCACGGCACCGGCACGACGCTCGGCGACCCCATCGAGGCGCAAGCGCTGCTCGCGACGTACGGGCGGGAGCGGACCGGCGAACGGCCTTTGTGGCTGGGCTCGGTGAAGTCCAACATCGGGCACTCAGGACCCGCGGCGGGCGTGGCGGGTGTGATCAAGATGGTGCAGGCCATGCGGCACGGAGTCCTGCCGAGGACCCTGCATGTCGATGAGCCGACGCCGCACGTGGAGTGGTCCGGCGGCGGGGTGGAGCTGCTGGCGGAGGCGCGCGAGTGGGTCCGGGGCGAGGGGCGTACGCGGCGGGCGGGCGTGTCGGCCTTCGGGATCAGCGGGACGAACGCGCACGTGATCCTGGAGGAGCCGCAGGCCGCAAGCGAGGACATCGCCGAACCCGGCCCCGCCGAGGGCCCGTTGGGATCGCTCAACGTCGTTCCGTGGCCGGTGTCCGCACGGTCGGCCGCAGGGCTGCGCGGGCAGGCGGACCGGTTGGCCGCCGACCTGGCCGCTACCGCCGGACCCGCGGACATCGGCCTCTCGCTGGCCACCACCCGCTCCGCGATGGAGCACCGCGCGGTGGTCCTGGCCGCGAACAGCACACAGGCCCTGGACGTACTCGGCGCGCTCGCGGCGGACACGCCCGCCCCCGGCCTGGTGAGCGGAGCGGTTCGCTCCGACGCGGGTCGGGTGGTGTTCGTTTTCCCTGGTCAGGGGTCGCAGTGGGCGGGGATGGCTACGGAGCTGCTGGGGTCGTCTCCGGTGTTCGGGGAGCGGCTGGCGGAGTGTGATGCGGCGCTGCGTCCTTATGTGGGGTCGTCGGTGGTGGAGGCGATTCGTAGCGGGGCTCTGGATGACGTGGTGGTTGTTCAGGGTGCGTTGTGGGCGGTGATGGTGTCGCTGGCGGCGGTGTGGCGGTCGGTGGGCGTTGAGCCGGGTGCGGTGATCGGTCACAGTCAGGGTGAGATTGCCGCCGCGTGCGTGGCGGGCGCGCTTTCCGTGGAGGACGCGGCGAAGGTCGTGGCGTTGCGGGCGAAGGCCATTCGGGGGACCTTGTCGGGCCGAGGCGGGATGGTGTCGGTCGCGCTGCCCGCGCAGGACGTACGTGAGCTGATCGCGCGCTGGGACGGTCGTATTTCCGTCGCGTCGGTGAACGGGCCTTCCTCCACGGTCGTTTCGGGTGAACCGCAGGCGTTGGACGACCTTCTCGCCGCATGCGAGGCCGGGGGCGTACGGGCGCGTCGTATCGATGTGGACTACGCCTCGCATTCGGCACAGGTCGATGCCATACGTGACGAGGTCGTTGAGGCACTGGACGGCATCGAGCCCCAGGCGTCGCAGGTGCCGTTCTACTCCACGGTCACCGGCGGCAAGCTCGACACCACCGCGCTGGATGCTGCGTACTGGGTGACCAACCTCCGCCAGGAAGTCCGTTTCGACGAGACCGTCCGGGCTCTGCTCTCCGACGGCTTCGGCTATTTCATTGAGTCCAGCCCGCACCCGGTCCTGGCTGTCGGTCTGGCCGAGACGTTCGAGGACGCGGGATCGGACGCCGTAGCCCTGGGCACCCTCCGCCGTGACGAAGGCGGCCAGGAACGCTTCCTGACCTCCCTCGCGGAAGGCTGGGTACGCGGCCTCCCTGTCGACTGGCGGACCGTCTTCGCCGCAACCCCCGCCCACCGCGTGGACCTGCCCACCTACGCCTTCCAGCGGCAGCGCTACTGGCTGGAGGACGACGATCCTGAGCGGGCAGCGGCGGGCGGCGCGGCGAACGCCGGGGTGCCCGATGCCGTGGAAGAGGCGTTCTGGGCGGCCGTGGACGGCGGAGACGCCGACACGGTGGCCGGTGAGCTGGGCGTCGTCACCGATCTGCCGCTGCGCGAGGCGCTGCCCGCGCTGTCCACGTGGCGCAGGCGCCGTCGTGAGGCGTCGGCGGTCGACGGCTGGCGGTACCGGATCGGCTGGCGGCCGGTCGTGTCCCCGGCGCAGGTACGGCTCACCGGCCGCTGGCTGCTGGTGCTGCCCCCGGCCGACCGGTGTCCCGCCGAATGGGCCGACCTCGCGGACGCGGCCCTGACCGGCCACGGCGCCCAGGTCGAACGGCTGCACCTCGATACGACCACCACAGCGGGAAGCGCCGACGCCCTCGCCGCAGAGCTGCGGTCCCGCACCGACGGCGACACGACCGAGCGGACCACCCCCCTCACCGGCGTCCTGTCCCTGCTCGCGCTGGACGAGACGCCCGATCCCGAGCGGCCGGCGGTCACGGAGGGCCTGGCCGCCACCGTTTCCCTGGTCCAGGCCCTGGTGGCGGTGGCCGAGGAGTCCGGGACGCAGCCGACGCTGTGGTGCGCCACCCGTGGCGCGGTGTCGGTGGCGGCGGGGGACAGGACGGTCTCGGCGGCCCAGGCGCAGATCTGGGGCCTCGGCCGGGTGGTGGCGCTGGAGCACCCACTGTTGTGGGGCGGGCTGCTGGATCTTCCGGCCACGCCGCTCGCGGAGCTGTCCGATGAGGCGACGGTCCGGGCCGGCCGTACCCTCGCCGCCGCCCTCGCCGGGATCGCCGACGAGGACCATGTGGCGCTGCGCCCGGACCTCGGCGGGCTGCTGGGCCGTCGCCTGCTGCGGGCCCCGGCCGCCGACTCGGCCGCCGTCCGCACATGGCTGCCCGAGGGCACCGTGCTGGTCACGGGCGGTACCGGCGGGATCGGCGCGCACATCGCCCGCTGGCTGGCCGCCGGGGGAGCGCCGCATCTGGTGCTGGTCAGCCGTCGCGGGGCGGACGCGCCGGGCGCCGCCGCTCTGGAGAAGGAGCTGGTGCAGGCCGGCGCACGGGTCACCTTCGCCGCCTGCGATGTCGCGGACCGCGACGCGCTCGCCGCCGTACTCGCCGCAATCCCGGCGGAGGAACCGCTGTCGGCCGTGTTCCACGCCGCGGCCGTTCTGGACGACAGCGTGGTGGCACATCTGACCCGTGATCAGATGGAACGGGTGCTGCGCGTCAAGGCCGGTGCGGCGGTGCATCTGCACGAGCTGACGCGGGACATGAACGTGTCGGCGTTCGTGCTCTGTTCGTCGTTCGGAGCGACCTTCGGCATGCCGGGACTCGGCAACTACGCGCCAGGCAACGCGTTCCTGGACGCGCTGGCCGAGCGCCGCCGCGCCGAGGGACTTCCCGCCACCTCCGTGGCATGGGGTACGTGGGCCGGTACCGGTATGGCCGCGGGGGACGTCGGTGCCCGGGGCCGCCTGGAGGGCATCCACGAGATGGCGCCCGCGCTGGCCGTGACCGCCCTCCAACAGGCGCTCGACCGCGACGAGACCGCCCCGGTGGTCATCGACCTGCGCTGGGAGCGGTTCGCGCCCGTCTTCCACGCCAAGCGCCCGACCGCGCTGTTCACGGAGATCCCCGAGGCGGTCGCCGCACTGCGGTCCGGTGCGGCGGGCGACACGGAAGCCGCGGGGACCGGTGCGGCCAGGGCGGGGGAACTGCGGTCCCGGCTGGCGGGCCGCCCGGCGGCGGAACAGGAGCGCGAGCTGGTCGAGTTGGTGCGCGGGCACGCCGCCGCGGTCACCAGCCACGTGACCCTCGACGGCGCCACGGGGGAATCCGTCGACCAGGACCGGCCGTTCCGCGAGCTGGGCTTCGACTCCCTCATGGCGGTCGAACTGCGCAACCGGATCGGTACGGCGACCGGCCTGGCCCTGCCGTCGACGCTCGTCTTCGACTATCCGACGGTCGCGGTCCTCGCCCGCCACCTGCGCGAGGAACTGGGCCTCGGCGGCGAGGACACCGCCGGGACTCCGGGCCTGGCCGAACTCGACCGACTGGAAAGCGCGTTGGCGGCCGGACTGCCCGAGGGACCGGCCCGCGCGAAATTCGTCAAGCGCCTTGAGCGCCTGCTGTGGAAGGTCGGCGACGACGAGGCCGCGGACGACGAGGCACCCGAAGGCCCCGGCGGGAGCGCGACGGACGAGGACGCGCTGGGCGCCGCGAGCAACGAGGAGATCTTCGCCCTGATCGACCGTGAGCTGGGCACGTGATGACCCGCTCGTTCTCTGGAAACCCCGCCCGCAGGTCCCCACGATCCCCGGAGTGCACGCGATGACGAACCAGGCCCCGTCCACCGACGAGAAGAAGCTCCGCGACTACCTCAACAAGGTCATGACCGACCTGAGGCGCACGCAGCGGCGGCTCCGGACGGTCGAGGCGCAGAGCCACGAACCCGTCGCGGTCATCGGCATGGCCTGCCGCTATCCCGGCGGTGTCACCTCCCCCGAGGACCTGTGGGACCTCGTCGCGGGGGAGGGGGACGCGATGACCGGCTTCCCCGGTGACCGCGGCTGGGAGACCGACGACCTGAGGCTGTTCGACCCCGAGGGCGTCGAACTCGCCTGCGAGGGCGGCTTCGTGGATGGCGCGGCCGACTTCGACGCCGAGCTGTTCGGCATCTCGCCGCGCGAGGCGCTGGCCATGGACCCGCAGCAGCGGCTGGTCCTGGAGTCCGCGTACGAGGCGTTCGAGCGGGCCGGTATCGCGCCCGCCGACCTGCGCGGCAGCCGTACCGGCGTGTTCGTCGGCGCGTCCTACACCGGGTACGGCGCCGATGTCGCGCGGATACCCGAGGGCCTTGAGGGCTACACGATGACCGGGTCGGCCAACAGCGTGGTCTCCGGCCGTGTGTCCTACGCCTTCGGCCTGGAGGGCCCGGCGCTGACGGTGGACACCGCGTGCTCGTCGTCGCTGGTCGCCCTGCACCTGGCCGTGCGGTCGCTGCGCGACGGCGAGTCCGAACTCGCCCTGGCCGGAGGCGCGATGGTGATGCCGAGCCCGATGGAGTTCATCGAGTTCAGCCGCCAGCAGATGCTCGCGCCCAACGCCCGCTGCAAGGCGTTCGCCGCCGCCGCGGACGGCACCAGCTTCTCCGAGGGCGCGGGCCTGGTGCTGCTGGAGCGGCTGTCGGACGCCCGGCGCAACGGCCACCGCGTGCTGGCCGTGGTCCGCGGCACCGCGGTCAACCAGGACGGCGCGAGCAACGGCCTGACCGCCCCCAACGGCCCCTCGCAGCGCCGGGTGATCGAGGCCGCGCTCGCCGACGCCCGGCTGACCGGTGACGAGGTGGACGCGGTCGAGGCGCACGGCACTGGTACGACGCTCGGCGACCCGATCGAGGCGCAGGCACTGCTCGCCACCTACGGCAAGGACCGCCCCGCCGACCGGCCGCTGTGGCTCGGTTCGGTCAAGTCGAACATCGGGCACGCGCAGGCCGCCGCGGGTGTCGCGGGCGTGATCAAGATGGTGCAGGCCATGCGGTACGGACTGCTGCCGCGCACCCTGCACGTGGACGCGCCGACCCCCCAGGTCGACTGGTCCAGCGGCACCGTCGAGCTGCTGACCGAGGCCAGGCAGTGGCCGACCGCCGATGACCGGCCGCGCCGCGCGGGCGTCTCCGCCTTCGGCATCAGCGGCACCAACGCGCATGTCGTCCTGGAAGCCGCCACCGACTTCGCCGAGCCGGACGAGGCCGAATCCGCGCCGGACGAAGGCCCGTTGGGCCCGCTGAACGCCGTCCCGTGGCCCGTGTCGGGCCGGTCCGCCGCCGCCCTGCGCGCTCAGGCCCGCCGACTGAGCGGATACGCGGGCGACTCCGACGCCCCGGACTTCGCCTCCATCGGCCGGGCGCTCGCCCTCACCCGCGCCGAGCACGAGCACCGCGCCGTCACCGTCGCCACCGACACCAAGTCGGCGCTCAGCGCGCTCGGTTCGCTGTCGGAGGGCGTCCCGGCGCCGGGACTGGTGTCCGGTGTGGTGCGTCCGGGCTCCGGCCGGGTGGTTTTCGTCTTTCCCGGTCAGGGGTCGCAGTGGTCGGGGATGGCGATGGAGTTGCTTGCTTCGTCTCCGGTGTTCGGGGCGCGGTTGGCGGAGTGTGACGCAGCCCTGTTGCCTTACGTCGGCTCGTCGGTGGTGGAGGCGATCCGCGAGGACGCTCTGGATGACGTGGTGGTGGTTCAGGGGGCGTTGTGGGCGGTGATGGTGTCGCTGGCCGAGGTGTGGCGTGCTGCCGGTGTCGAGCCGGGTGCGGTGATCGGTCACAGTCAGGGTGAGATCGCTGCCGCGTGCGTGGCGGGTGCCCTTTCCGTGGAGGACGCGGCGAAGGTCGTGGCGCTGCGGGCGAAGGCGATTCGCGGGACCTTGTCGGGCAACGGTGGGATGGTGTCGGTCGCGTTGCCCGCGCAGGACGTACGGGAGCTGATCGCGCGCTGGGACGGCCGGATCGGTGTCGCTTCGGTCAACGGACCTTCGTCCACGGTGGTTTCGGGCGAGCCGGAGACGCTGGACGACGTTCTCGCCGCATGTGAGGCCGGGGGCGTACGGGCGCGTCGTATCGATGTCGACTACGCCTCGCACTCGGCACAGGTCGACGCCATACGTGACGAGGTCGTCCAGGCCCTGTCAGGCATCGAGCCGCAGTCCTCGCAGATCCCGTTCTACTCGACGGTGACCGGCGGCCGTATCGACACGAGCACGCTGGACGCCGAGTACTGGGTGACCAACCTCCGTCAGGAGGTCCGTTTCGACGAGACCGTCCGGGCTCTGCTCTCGGACGGCTTCGGGTACTTCATCGAGTCCAGCCCCCACCCGGTTCTCGCAGTCGGTCTCGCGGAGACCTTCGAGGACGCGGCATCGGACGCCGTCGCCCTGGGCACCCTCCGTCGCGACGAGGGCGGCCAGGAAAGGTTCCTGACCTCTCTCGCGGAGGGCTGGGTACGCGGCCTGCCCGTCGACTGGCGGTCCGTCTTCGCCGGAACCCCGGCCCACCCCGTGGACCTGCCCACCTACGCCTTCCAGCACCAGCGCTACTGGCTGGAAGGTGACGCCGCGCGCGCCGGGGACCCGAGCGGGCTCGGGCAGGAGTCCGTCGATCACCCGCTGCTGTCGGCCGCGGTGCGCGTCGCCGACGAGGACCGGATCGTGCTGACGGGCCGCCTCTCGCTGCGCACCCACCCGTGGCTGGCCGACCACAGTCTGCACGACCGTCCCGTGCTGCCCGGCGCCGTCTTCGCTGAACTCGCCCTCTACGCGGGCGAGATGGCGGGCTGCGGCCGGATCGAGACGCTGGAGCTGACCGTGCCGCTCGCGCTGCGGGGAAAGGCCGCGGTGCACGTCCAGGTGTCCGTCGGCGCGCCCGACGAGGACGGTGGCCGCCCGCTGGCCGTGCACGCCCGCGCCGAGGACGCCGAGCCGGACGCGCCATGGGTCAGGCACGCCACCGGCGTCCTCGTACCCGAGGAACCGGACGCGTCCGGCCCGGCCGACGAACTGGAAGGCTCCGTCTGGCCGCCCAGCGGCGCGCAGCCCGTCAGCCTCGCCTATTTCCACCGCCGGATGGCCGACCTGGGCCAGGTGTACGGCCCGGCGTTCGAGGGCCTGCGCAAGCTGTGGCGGGTCGGCCGCGAGTACTACGCCGAGATCCGGCTGCCCGAGGAACACGCCCGCGACGCGGCCCGGTTCTGCCTTCACCCGGCTCTGCTGGACGCGGCACTGCAACCCGCCCTGGTCAACCGGAACCAGAACGCCCAGTGGACGCGGTGGTCCGGCTTCTCGCTGCGCGCCGCCGGGGCGACCGCGCTCCGCGCCCACCTGCGTCCGACCGGCCAGCCCGACGAGTTCACCGCGACGTTCACCGATCCCGACGGCGGCCCGGTCGCCGTCCTGGACGCCGGGCTGCCGCAGCCGGTGACCGCCGACGAGGTGAACCACTCGGCCGCCGGCCGGCCGGACAGCCTCCACCGCGTGGAGTGGGCGCCGGTTCCCGTCTCCGGCCAGAGCGCCGACTGGCTGCTGCTCGGCCCGGTCGACGACCGGCTCACCGAAGCCCTGGAGGAGTCCGGGGCGTACCCGCAGGCGTACGACGATCTCGGCGCGCTCACCGAAGCTCTCGACGCGGGGCTTCCCGCGCCCGAACTCGTCGCCGTCAGCCACGGGTTCGCTCCGCACGAGCGGGACGACGCCTCGGCCGCCCGTGCCGCCACCGTCGACCTCCTCGCCACGGTCCAGAGCTGGCTCGCCGAGGACCGGCTGGCACCGTCCCGGCTGGTCGTCTTCACCCGGCACGCGGTCGCCGCCCGCGCCGAGGACCGGATCGGCGACCTCGTCGGCGCCGCGCTGTGGGGTCTGATCCGTTCGGCGCAGGCCGCGCACCCCGGCCGGTTCGTCCTGGTCGATGTGGACGACGACCCGGGCTCGCTGGCGCTCTTCCCCACCTCCGTACCCGCCGCTGTCGGCTCCGGCGAACCCCAACTCGCCCTGCGCGCGGGCACGGTCATGGTGCCCCGGCTCGCCCGTGCCACGTCGTCGGCGGCAGGCGGCACCCCGTGGCGGCCCGACGGCACCGTCCTGATCACCGGCGGCACCGGCGCCCTCGGCGGCCTGATCGCTCGTCACTTGGTCCAGCGGCACGGCGTACGTCATCTGCTGCTGGTCGGCCGCCGTGGCGAAGAGGCCCCCGGTGCGGCCGAATTGCGGGATGAGTTGACCGGGTCGGGTGCAGCGACCGTCACCGTCGCCGCGTGCGACGCCGCGGACCGCGACGCGCTCGCCGCCCTTCTCGCGGCCGTCCCCGAGGAACACCCGCTGACCGCCGTCCTGCACTGCGCGGGCGTGCTGTCCGACGCCTCGCTGGAACGGCTCACCGCGCAGGACATCGACCGGGTCTTCGCGCCCAAGGCCGCCGCCGCTCTCCATCTGCACGATCTGACGCGCGACGCCGACCTGTCCGCGTTCGTGCTGTTCTCCTCCGCCTCCGGCGTCCTCGGCAGCATCGCCCAGGCCAACTACGCCGCCGCGAACGCCTTCGTCGACGCCCTCGCCCGGCAGCGCCGCGACCTCGGGCTGCCGGGTCAGTCACTCGCCTGGGGCCTGTGGGCGCAGAGCAGCGCGATGGGCGCCGACGCCGACGCGGCCAAGGTCGCGCGGGCCGGGGTCCTGCCGCTGTCCGCGCGCCAGGGCACCGACCTGTTCGACGCGGCCGTCACCGATGGCGAGAGCCTGCTCGTCCCCATCCGGCTCGACACCGACGCGCTGCGCGTACGGGCCGCGTCCGGCACGCTCCCCGACCTCCTGCGCGGCCTCGTCCAGGCCGCCGCACCGGCCAGGCGCAAGGTGGAGGCACCGCGCGCGGAGACCGCGGCGGCCGACTGGTCGGCCCGGCTCGCCGGGCTGTCGCAGGCCGAACAACTGCACAGGCTGGAGGAGTTGATCCGCGGCCACGTCGCCTCGGTGCTCGGCCACGGCTCACCCGAGGCTATCGAGACCGACCGGGCCTTCAAGGAGCTGGGCTTCGACTCCCTGACCGCGCTGGAGCTGCGCAACCGGCTCCAGGCGTCCATCGGTGTCCAGTTGCCCGCCAGCATCGCCTTCGACCACCCGACCATGACCGCCGCGGCCCGCTTCATCCGCGGCCAACTCGCCCCGGGCGAAGCCGCCGAGACCGTCCCGGCCCTCGCCGAACTGGACCGACTGGAATCGGTGCTGCTGGACCTGCCGGCCGCCGACGACGAGCTGCGGCGGAAGGTCACCGCGCGGCTGCACGCCCTGGCCTCCAAATTGCAGGACGCGCGGGACCCCGGCGCCGCCCGGTCCGCCGGCAACGCCGACGACGACCTCGATCTCGAAGCGGCCACCGATTCCGAACTGCTCGCCATGCTCGACGACGAACTCGACACCCCGTGACGGCGCCCACCGTACGGCTGTGACCTCACCGAACCCGAACACGAATAGGTGTGACTCCTGATGGACACCACGGTCAGCAGCGCCGGCGCCGGCCAGGTCGGCGAGGACAAGCTCCGCGAGTACCTCAAGCGCGCCACCGCCGACCTGCGCAAGGCGCGGCGCCGGGTCCGCGAGCTGGAGGACCCGCAGCCCATCGCGATCGTGGCGATGGCCTGCCGCTACCCGGGCGGCGTCGAAACCCCCGACGGCCTGTGGCAGTTGGTCGCCGAGGACGGCGACGCCATCACCCCGTTCCCCGTCAACCGCGGCTGGGACCTGGACAGCCTCTACGACGCCGACCCCGACGCCGAGGGCAAGAACTACGTGCGCGAGGGCGGATTCCTGCACGACGCGGACCAGTTCGACGCCGACTTCTTCAGCGTCAACGCCCGCGAGGCCCTGATCATGGACCCGCAGCAGCGGCTCATGCTCGAGATCTCCTGGGAGGTGCTGGAGCGCGCGGGAATCGACCCGCTGTCCGTCAAGGGCAGCCGCGGCGGGGTGTTCGTCGGCGCCGCCACCGTCGACTACGTCACCGGCAACCACAAGGTGCCCGAGGGCCTCGAGGGCTACATCGGGGTCGGCTCCTTCGCCAGCGTCGTCTCCGGCCGCGTCTCCTACAGCCTCGGCCTGGAGGGCCCCGCGCTCACCGTCGACACCGCGTGCTCGTCGTCACTGGTCGCGATGCACCTGGCGGTGCAGGCGCTGCGGTCGGGAGAGTGCTCCTTCGCCCTCGCCGGCGGTGTCGCGGTGATGCCGACACCGCAGGGCTTCATCGCGTTCAGCAGGCAGCGCGCCCTCGCGCCCGACGGCCGCTGCAAGTCCTTCGCGGGGGCGGCCGACGGCTTCGGCCCGTCCGAGGGCGCGGGCGTGCTGCTGCTGGAGCGGCTGTCGGACGCGCGGCGCCAGGGCCACCACGTGCTCGCCGTGCTCCGCGGCTCCGCCCTCAACCAGGACGGCGCCAGCAACGGGCTCACCGCCCCCAACGGCCCGTCCCAGGAGCGCGTCATCCGCGACGCCCTCGCCGACGCACGCCTGTCCGCCGACCAAGTGGACGCGGTCGAGGCCCACGGCACGGGCACCCGGCTCGGCGACCCCATCGAGGCCCAGGCCCTGCTCGCGACCTACGGGCGGAACCGCGCCGACAGCGACGCCCTCAAGCTCGGCTCCATCAAGTCCAACATCGGCCACACCGCCCACGCGGCGGGCGTGGCGGGCGTCATCAAGATGGTCCAGGCGATGCGCAACGGACTGCTGCCGCGCACCCTCCACGTCGATGAGCCGTCCCCCTTCATCGACTGGTCCGGCGGCGGAGTCGAACTTCTCACCGAGCCGCTCGAATGGAAGCGCGCCGACCGGCCGCGCCGGGCCGCCGTGTCCTCCTTCGGGATCAGCGGGACGAACGCGCACGTGATCCTGGAGGAGCCGGAGCACGACGCTGCGCAGGCCCTCGCGGAACCCGAAGTCGGCCCGGACAGCAGCCCGTTGGGGCCGCTGAGGGTCGTCCCGTGGCTCGTGTCCGGGAGGTCGGCGGACGCGCTGCGCGAGCAGGCCGAACGGCTCGCGCACCACGTCGGCGACAGCTTCCGCCCGGCCGACGTCGGGCTGTCGCTCGCCACGTCACGGGCCGCCCTGGAACACCGCTGCGTGGCGCTCGCCACGGAGGCGCACCAGGCGCGGGGCCTGCTGGGGTCTGTCGCGGAGGGTGTCGCGGCCTCGGGTGTGGTGTCCGGTGTGGTGCGTCCGGGCTCCGGCCGGGTGGTTTTCGTCTTTCCCGGTCAGGGGTCGCAGTGGGCAGGGATGGCGATGGAGTTGCTTGCTTCGTCTCCGGTGTTCGCGGAGCGGTTGGCTGAGTGTGACGCGGCCCTGCGTCCTCACGTCGGTTCGTCGGTGGTGGAGGCGATCCGCGAGGGCGCTCTGGATGATGTGGTGGTGGTTCAGGGGGCGCTGTGGGCGGTGATGGTGTCGCTGGCCGAGGTGTGGCGTGCTGCCGGTGTCGAGCCGGGCGCGGTCATCGGTCACAGCCAGGGTGAGATCGCTGCCGCGTGCGTCGCGGGCGCGTTGTCCGTGGAGGACGCGGCGAAGGTCGTGGCGCTGCGGGCGAAGGCCATTCGCGGGACGTTGTCGGGGCATGGCGGAATGGTCTCCGTCGCCCTCCCGGCGGAAGCGGTGCGGGAGCAGATCGCGCGCTTCGACGGGCGGATATCCGTCGCCTCAGTGAACGGCCCGTCGTCCACGGTCGTCTCCGGTGAGCCGGAGGCGTTGGACGACCTCCTCGCCGGATGCGAGGCCGGGGGCGTACGGGCGCGTCGTATCGATGTCGACTACGCCTCGCACTCGGCACAGGTCGATGCCATACGCGACGAGGTAGTTGAAGCCCTGTCGGGCATCGAGCCCCGGTCGTCGCAGGTGCCGTTCTACTCCACGGTCACCGGCGGCAAGCTCGACACCACCGCGCTGGACGCCGACTACTGGGTGACCAACCTCCGCCAAGAGGTCCGTTTCGACGAGACCGTCCGGGCCCTGCTCTCGGACGGCTTCGGGTACTTCATCGAGTCCAGCCCCCACCCGGTTCTCGCAGTCGGTCTCGCGGAGACCTTCGAGGACGCCGGGTCCGACGCCGTCGCCCTGGGCACCCTGCGTCGCGAAGAGGGCGGCCAGGAACGCTTCCTGACCTCCCTCGCCGAAGGCTGGGTGCGCGGCCTGCCTGTCGACTGGCGGTCCGTCTTCGCCGCAACCCCCGCCCACCGGGTGGACCTGCCCACGTACGCCTTCCAGCACCAGCACTACTGGCTCGCCGAGGGCTACAAGAACTCCGGCGACGCCTCCGACCTCGGGCTCGAAGCCGCCGGACACCCGTTGCTGGGCGCCGCGTTGCCGGTCGCGGGCGCGGACCGGCTGCTGCTGACCGGGCGGCTGTCGACCGCCACCCACCCCTGGCTGGCCGACCACCGGGTGGGCGGCCGGCTGCTGCTGCCCGGTACCGCTTTCGTGGAACTGGCGCTGCACGCCGCCGACCTCGCGGGCTGCGGCACGGTGGCGGAGCTGACCCTCGGCAGCCCGCTGGTGCTGCCCGAACGGGGCAACGTCCAGGTGCAGTTGTCCGTCGCCGCGCCCGACGCGCGGGGCCGCCGCGAACTGGAGGTGCACGCCCGGCCCGAGGGCGGTGAGACCCCCGCGGAGTGGACGCGGCACGCCACCGCCACGCTCGCGCCCGCGCCCGCCGCCGACGCGGCGGACGGCGGTGCCGACGCCGCGCTGGGCGGGACCGCGTGGCCGCCGCCGGGCGCCGTGGCCGCCGACACCGAGGGGATGTACGAGCGGGCGCGGGAGTCCGTCTACGCCTTCGGCCCGGCCTTCCAGGGGCTGCGGTCCGCTTGGCGGCTCGGCGACGCCGTCTACGCCGAGGCCGCGCTGCCGGTCGAACTCCACCAGGACGCGGGCAGGTTCGGCGTCCACCCGGCGCTGTTGGACGCGGCGCTGCACGCCACCGGCTTCGGCGACTTCCTCGATTCCTCGGCCACCTATCTGCCGTTCGCCTGGCGTGACGTGACGCTGCACGCGGTCGGTGCCGGGGCCGTGCGGGTGCGGGTCACGGCGGCCGAGGGGCAGGACAGTCTGCGGCTGACGCTCGCCGACGCGGACGGCGCCCCGGTGCTGTCCGTCGGCTCGCTGGTGATGCGGCCGGTCAGCGCGGCTCAGTTGGACGCGGCGGGGCCGGACGCCGACGCGGACATCAAGGACGCGCTGTTCCAACTCGACTGGCAGCGGCTCCCGTTGGACGCGGGCGCACCGACCGGCGCGGGCTGGGCCCTACTCGGCGACGACGTCCACGGTCTGCTGCCCGCGCTGCGCGCGGTGGACGCCGTGGCCGAAGTCCGCACCGGCCCAGTCGAATTGGCCGCCGCGATCGCCGAGGGCGCGCCCGCGCCCGGCCTGGCCCTGTTGTCGTTCGGTACGCCGAAGCCCGGCGGCGACCTCGCGGCCGCCACCCGTGACGTCGTCACCGACGCGCTCGCCCTGCTCCAGGAGTGGCTGGCCGACGACCGGCTGCGGGGCACCCGCCTGGCGCTGGTGACCCGGCGGGCGGTCGCCGCGGCCGAGGACGAGGACGTCGAGGACCTGGCGCACGCCGCGCTCTGGGGGCTGCTGCGGTCGGCGCAGGCCGAGAACCCGGGCCGGTTCCTGCTGCTCGACCTCGACGGCCGCGACGAGTCCCGGCTGCGCGTCGGCGCCGCCCTCAACAGCGCGATCGCCGCCGACGAGCAGCAGATCGCGCTGCGCGTCGGGGTGGCCACCGTGCCGCGCCTCGCCCCGGCCGACACCACCCGCCTGCTGCGCCCGCCGGCCGGCGCCGCGGCCTGGCGGCTCGACACCACCGCGCCCGGCACCCTGGACGCACTCGCGCTGATTCCGCACCCCGAGGCGCTGGCACCGCTGGAGGAGGGGCAGGTACGCGTATCGGTCCGCGCGGCCGGTGTGAACTTCCGTGACGTGCTGGTGAGCCTCGGCATGGTGCCGGGCCAGGCCCGGCTCGGCAGCGAGGGCGCGGG
This sequence comes from Streptomyces sp. NPDC008317, assembly GCF_042955955.1. NCBI lineage: Bacteria > Bacillati > Actinomycetota > Actinomycetes > Kitasatosporales > Streptomycetaceae > Streptomyces > Streptomyces sp. NPDC008317. The sequence goes on along the minus strand of NZ_JBIBFQ010000003.1, from coordinate 340,838 downwards.
CCTGATCACCGAGGTCGGGCCCGGCGTCACCGAGCTGGCCGTCGGAGACCGGGTGATGGGCCTGCTGCACGACCCGTTCGGACCGTACTCGGTCACCGACCAGCGGCTGGTGGTGCGGATACCGCGCGGCCTGTCCTTCGAGCAGGCGGCGGGCGTGCCCGCGGTGTTCCTGACCGCCTGGTTCGGGCTCGCGGACCTCGCGGGCCTCGCCGAGGGACAGCGGCTGCTGGTGCACGCCGCGACCGGCGGCGTCGGCATGGCCGCGGCCCAACTCGCCCGCTACTGGGGCGCGGAGGTCTTCGCCACGGCCAGCGAGGGCAAGTGGGACACGCTCCACCGGATGGGCTTCGAGGAGTCCCGGATCGCCTCCAGCCGCACCCTGGAGTTCGAGGAGAAGTTCCTCGCGGCCACCCACGGGCACGGCATGGACGTCGTACTCAACTCGCTGGCGCAGGAGTTCATCGACGCCTCACTGCGGCTGCTGCCCGAGGGCGGCACATTCCTGGAACTGGGCAAGACCGATCCGCGCGACGCGGACACGGTCGCCGCCGACCACCCCGGGGTGGCGTACCGCCGCTACGACCTGATCGACGCGGGCGCCGACCGGATCGCGGAGATCCTCGGCAAGCTCGTCGCGCTCTTCGAACGCCGTATCCTGCGCCCGCTGCCCGTCCGCACCTGGGACGTGCGCCGCGCGCCCGAGGCGTTCCGGCTGATGAGCCAGGCCAAGCACACCGGCAAGCTGGTGCTGACCGTGCCCAAGCCGCTCGACCCGGACGGCACGGTGCTGGTCACCGGAGGCACCGGCACCCTCGGCTCGATCGCCGCCCGGCACCTGGTCACCGCATGGGGCGTACGGCACCTGCTGCTGACCAGCCGACGCGGTCCCGACGCCCCCGGCGCCGTACAACTGCGCGCGGAACTCCTGGAGTCGGGCGCCGAGAGCGTCACCGTCACCGCGTGCGACGCGGCGGACCGCGACGCGCTCGCCGCCGTACTGAACGCCGTCCCGGCCGACCGCCCGCTGACCGCCGTCGTGCACACCGCCGGTGTCCTGGACGACGGGATGGTCGGCTCGCTGACCTCCGAACAGGTCGACCGGGTGCTGCGGCCCAAGGTGGACGCGGTGGTCAACCTCGCCGACCTGACGAGGGAGTCGGACCTGGCCGAGGTCGTGCTGTACTCGGCGGGCGCCGGTGTGCTCGGCAACCCCGGACAGGCCAACTACGCCGCCGCGAACGCGTTCCTGGACGCGTACGCGCACCATCGCCGCGCCCACGGGCAACCCGCGCTCTCCCTGGCCTGGGGTTACTGGTCGGAGGTCAGCGAGCTGACCGGACGGCTGGACGAGCAGCAGGTCGCCCGGATGACCGGCTCCGGTGTGCTGCCGATCGACGCCCGGCGCGGCATGGCCCTGCTCGACGCGGCGCGCGGTACGGGCACGGCCCTGGCCGTCCCGACCCGGCTGCACCTGCCGACGCTGCGCGACCAGGCCGGGCAGGCGCCGGTGCCCGGCATGCTGCGCGCACTGGTCGCGGGCGGCAGGCCCGCGGGACGCCGGGCCGCCGCCCGTTCCACCGCCCCGGTGGAGGCGCGCTCGCTCGCCGCGAAACTGGCCGGACGGCCCGCGGCCGAGCAGCGCGAGCACCTGCTCGATCTGGTCCGCTCGCACGCCTCCGCGGTGCTCGGGCTCAGCGGCACCGACCCGGTCGGGCCGTCGCGGGCCTTCAAGGACCTGGGCGTCGACTCGCTCACCGCGGTGGAGCTGCGCAACCGGCTCAACGCCGCGACCGGCCTGACACTCCCCAGCACCCTGGTCTTCGACTGCCCGTCCCCGTCCGCGCTCGCCGCCCGGCTCCACGAAGAGCTGGTGGAGGGCTCCGCCGATGTCGCGGGACCCCCTTCGGCCGACTCCGAGGAGGCCAGGATCCGCGGACTGCTGGCCACCGTCCCGTTCGCCCGGCTCCGCGCCGCCGGCGTCCTGGACACGCTGCTGCGGCTGGCCGACACACCCGACACACCCGACGCGCCCGAGGAGTCCGAGGCGCGGGAGGAGCGGCGCGAGGCCATCGCCGACATGGACGTCGACGACCTGGTGCGCGCCGCGCTGGGCGAGCGGTGACGGCGTGCGCCCGGTACGTACGGCAGCGGTCGGTACGGCAACGGTTCGTAGAGCAGCGGTCGGTACGGCACCGGACCGTACGGACCGGGTTCGCCCCTCGACCCGCGGTACGGAGCCGGACCGCGGGGCACCGGGGGCCGTGGCAGGAGCGGTACCGGTTCTGAACGCCCGAGCAGCCGCCCGGAGCCGGCCGACGCGAGAGCCGAGCCCGGGGCCCCGGCCCACCGGAGATCACGACACGCGGCGCGAGCGGCGCCGGGCCCCACGGAAGTCCCAGCAGAAACGGAGTCACTGATGGCCATGGAGACCGGACGCATCGTCGAGGCGCTGCGCGCGGCCCTCACCGAGACGGAACGGCTGCGCGAGGAGAACCAGCGGCTGCTGTCGGCGGCCACCGAGCCCCTGGCCGTCGTCGGGATGGCCTGTCGCTTCCCCGGCGGCGCGGACACCCCGGAGAAGCTGTGGGAGGCGCTGGAGTCCGGCCGGGACATGATGACCGACATCCCGGACGACCGCGGGTGGGACCTGGGCATGCTGCTCGGCGACGGCGACACCCCCGGCGCCTCGATCGCCCGCCAGGGCGGCTTCCTCACCGACCTGCCGCGCTTCGACGCCGAGTTCTTCGGCATCTCGCCGCGCGAGGCGCTGGCCATGGACCCGCAGCAGCGGCTCGCCCTGGAGGTGTCCTGGGCGGCGGTCGAGAACGCCAGGATCGACCCGCACTCCCTGAAGGGCAGTGCGACCGGCGTCTTCCTCGGCGTCTCCTACGCGGGCTACGGCACCGACGCCGAGGAGCTGCCGCCGCAGATCATGGGCTACCAGCTCACCGGTAACGCCAGCAGCGTGGCGTCCGGCCGGATCGCGTACGTCATGGGCCTGGAGGGGCCCGCGGTCTCCATCGACACCGCCTGCTCCTCGTCGCTGGTCGCGCTGCACCAGGCGTCGCAGGCGCTGCGCTCGGGCGACTGCGCCATGGCCCTGGTCGGCGGCGCGAGCGTGATGCCCACCCCCACCCTCTTCATCGAGTTCACCCACCAGCGCGGACTCGCGGCCGACGGCCGCATCAAGGCGTTCGCCGCCGCCGCCGACGGATTCGCCTGGGCCGAGGGCGCCGGCGCGATCGTCGTGGAACGCCTGTCGGACGCGCGCCGCAACGGCCACCGGGTGCACGCGGTGATCCGCGGTTCCGCGATCAACCAGGACGGTGCCAGCAACGGCCTGGCCGCGCCCAGTAGCCGCGCGCAGGCCAAGGTGATCCGCGCCGCGCTGCGCAACGCCGGGCTGTCCGCGCACGAGGTCGACATCGTGGAGGCGCACGGCTCCGGCACGACGCTCGGCGACCCCATCGAGGCCAGCGCGCTGCTGGCCACGTACGGTCAGGAGCGGCCCGCCGACCAGCCGCTGCGGCTCGGTTCCATCAAGTCCAACTTCGGGCACACCGGGGCCGCCGCGGGCATCGCCGGGGTGCTCAAGATGGTGCTGGCGATCAGCAACGGCGCGATGCCGAAGTCCCTGCACATCGACACCCCGACGCCCGCCGTCGACTGGGACTCCGGTGCGGTGCGGCTGCTCACCGAGACCATCGCGTGGCCCGAGGCCAAGCCCGCCGACGAGTCGGGGCACCAGCCGCGACCGCGCCGCGGCGCCGTGTCCGGCTTCGGCATCAGCGGCACCAATGTGCACGCGATTTTCGAACAGGCCCCCGCGGAACTCGCGGATCCGGCCCCGCCGACCGGCGTACGCGCTCCTGCGGCGGCCGGTGAAGGGACCGTCGGAGCAGGGGGCGTCGGAGCAGGGGCCGCCGATGCCGTAGCCGCCCCCGCCGTGCCCGTCCTGCTGCCCGTCTCGGGCGACGGCAGCCGCGCGCTGCGCGCCCAGGCCGCCCGGCTCGCGGACCACCTCGCCGACCGGCCCGAGCTCGCGGTGGCCGACGTCGGCTACTCCCTCGCCACCACCCGCGCGGAACTCACCGCCCGCGGCACGGTCCTGGCCGCCGACCGCGAGGAGGCGCTGCGCGGACTGCGGGCGCTCGCCGACGGCGTGCCCGACCCGGACGCGGCCGTCGGGCCGCCGTCCGCGAGCGGTCGCCCGGCCTTCCTCTTCACCGGCCAGGGCGCACAGCGCGCGGGCGCGGGACAGGAGCTGTACGCCACCTTCCCGGCGTACGCGGCGGCCTTCGACGCCGCCTGCGCGGCGCTGGACCCGCACCTCGAACGGCCCTTGCGCGAGCTGGCGTTCGCGGCGCCCGGATCACCGGACGCGGCCCTGCTGGACGAGACCCGCTACACCCAGCCGGTGACCTTCGCCGTCCAGGTCGCGCTGTACCGGCTGCTGGAATCGTGGGGCGTGCGGCCCGGCCACCTCATCGGCCACTCGGTCGGCGAGCTGTCCGCCGCGCACCTGGCCGGGGTGCTGTCGCTGCCCGAGGCGGCCGAACTGGTCGCCGCGCGCGGGCGGTTGATGGGCGACCTGCCCCCCGGCGGCGCGATGGCCGCGATCCAGGCGTCCGAGGCCGAACTGACGCCGATGCTCGCCGGACGCGACCACGAGGTGTCGCTCGGCGCGGTCAACGGCCCCCGGGCCGTGGTCGTCTCCGGGGACGAGGCCGGGGTGGACGAACTCGTCGCGCACTGGGCCGCGCAGGGCCGCAAGACCCGGCGGCTGGCGATCAGTATCGCCTCCCACTCCACGCGGATGGACCCGATCCTGGACGCCTTCAGGGACCTGGCCGCGACGATGACCTTCGCCGAACCGGAGATCCCCGTGCTCTCCAACGTCACCGGCACGATCGCCGGGCCCGGCGAGCTGAGCTCACCCGACTACTGGGCCCGCCACATCCGTTCGGCCGTCCGGTTCCTCGACGGCATGCGGACGATGGCGGCCGCCGGTGTGACCACCTACGTCGAGCTGGGCCCCGACGCCGCGCTCAGCTCCATGGCGCGCGACAGCCTGGGGGAGGCCGCCGCGGGCGCCGTCGTCGTCCCGGCGCTGCGCCGCGACCGGCCGGAGGCCCGCACGCTGCTCGCCGCGGTCGCCGCGGTGCAGACCCGCGGCGTCCGGCCCGACTGGGAGGCGGTGTTCGCGGGCACCGGCGCCCGCGTCGTCGACCTGCCCACCTACGCGTTCCAAGGCGCCGGTTACTGGCTCGGCGCTACGGGCGCTACGGGCGCTACGGGCGCTATGGGCGCGACGGGCGCGACGCGCCGGACCGCCACCTTCCCGGCCCCTTCCGTCAGCCCCGTGCCCGCCGCGGAACCGGCGGCGCCGCAGGAGTCCGGCACCTTCCGGGAACGGCTCGCCGGGCTCGGCCCCGACGAGCGGCCGGCCGAACTGCTGGGCGTGGTACGCCTCCAGGTCGCCCGAGTGCTCGGTCACCCGTCGGGCGAGCACGTCGACCCGGACCGCGAACTGTCCACCCTCGGCTTCGACTCGCTGTCCGCCGTCGAACTGTCCACCACGCTCAGCGCCGTCACCGGCATCGCGCTGCCCAGCACCCTGGTCTTCGACCACGCCAGCGTCGACGCGCTCGCCGCCCACCTCGACCGCGAACTCGGCGACGCCGCCACGGGATCCGCCGCCCCGGCGGCGCCCGCCGTGCGCTCGGCCGAGGGCCTGAGCGGCCTGTTCGAACGCGCCGTGGAACTCGGCCGGGGTGAGGAGGCGCACGACCTGCTCGCCCGGTTCGCCGACTACCGGGCCCAGTTCACCACCACCGCCGAACTGACCCGCCCCCTGCGGACGGTGAAACTCGCCGACGGCCCGGACGAGCCGCTGCTGATCTGCTTCCCGACCTTCATCTGGCGGCAGAACTTCCACCAGTACGCGCGGTTCGCCGCCGGCCTCGGCGGACGGCGCGCCACCACCGTCGTGGGCCTGCCCGGCTTCGTGTCCGGCGAGGAACTGCCCTTCTCCGTCGACTCGTTGACCGAGGCGCTGGCACAAGCGGCCCAACAGGCCGCCGGGGGACGGCGGTTCGCGGTCCTCGGCTACTCCGGCGGCGGCAACATCGCCGCCGTCACCGCGGCCCGACTGGCGGCGGACGGACACGCCCCGGCCGGACTCGTACTCATCGACACGCCGACCTGGGGCGGCGGGCACGGGCTCGGCGCCGACTGGACGGACACCTTGCAGAATTCGCTGCGCGAGCGCCGGGAGGTCGTGGAGACCTCCGCCGACGACGCGGGCGAGGCATGGCTCACCGCCCGCGCCCGCTACGCCGGGTTCGACTACGGCCTCGACGCCCTCACCGCGCCCACGCTGCTGGTACGGGCGAGCGAACCGATCGGCGGCCACCAGGGCGGTGCGGCCGAGGGCTGGCGGGTCGACTGGGCGCTGCCGCACGACACCGTCGACGTGCCGGGCGACCACTTCTCGATGATCGAGGCCGAGCACGCCGCGGCCACCGCGGCGGCCGTGGACGGCTGGCTGTCCGCCCTCGACCCCGACTGACGCGCCCGCGGCGCCGGCCGGAAGGACCTCCGGCCGACGCCGCGCCCGGACCCCGATCCGGCGCGGCGGCCCCGCGCGGGCGCGACGGCAGACCCGGCATCCCGTGGCCCCGCGCGGGCGCCACAGGAGACCTGGCCGCCACCGGCATCCACCCCCGTACGCCCACCGCTCCATCCGTCGTCGCCGAACCGGCCCGGCGGCGCTGAGGAGGAAACCATGACCGCCTGGGACCTGAAGACCGGTCCGTGGATCACCCGTTACACGCCCGCGGCGCCCGGTCCCGGCGCGGTGCAGCTCGTCTGCCTGCCGCACGCCGGGGGATCGGCGACCTTCTTCAAGCCGCTGAGCGCGCACATGCCGCCCGGCGTGGAGGTGCTGGCCGCCCAGTACCCCGGTCGGCAGGAGCGGCGCAACGAGCCCTGCACCGAGGACATCGGACGCCTCGCCGACGCCGTCGCCGACGCGCTCGGGCACCTGCCCGACACCGCTCCGCTGGCGCTCTTCGGACACAGCATGGGCGCCCTGGTCGGCTGGGAGGTGGCCCGCCGCCTGGAGGCGGGCGGCAGGACCCGCCCCGTGGCGCTGATCGCCTCCGGGCGGGGAGCGCCCGCCGTGCACCGCAACGCGCACCTGGGCCGCCGCAGCGACGCCGAACTCGTCGCCGATCTCACCGCGTTGAGCGGCACCGCGGGCGCGCTGCTCGCGGACCCGGGCATCCTCGCCATGGTCCTGCCGGTGCTGCGCGGCGACTACCGCGCGCTGGACGCCTTCGCCTACCGTCCCGGCGTGCCGCTGCGCTGCCCGATCAGCGTGTTCCTCGGCGAGGACGACCCCTGGGCGCGCGGTGCGGACGCCGAGGGGTGGCGCCGGGAGACCACGGGCGGGACGTCCTTCCGGCGCTTCCCCGGCGGCCACTTCTACCTGGCCGAGCAGTGGCCCGCCGTGGCCACGGCCGTCGCCGCCTGCCTCGGCCGGGTCCCCGCGTCATGAGCCGGCCGTCTGCCGGGAGACGCCGGGCCGCCCAGGACCCGCCGCCGGGCCCGGCTACGGACCCCGGTCGCCGCCCGTACGCGCGACGACCGGCCGAGGCCGAAGCCCCGGCGTGAGTCCCGGCCGAGGCCCCTGCCCCGAGGCGCACCCCAGGGCATCCATCAGGAAAGGAACGTGAGAGGACACCATGGTCGGAACATCCACGGGGCCCACGGGACCCACCGGACCCGTCGCCGGAGGCCGCGCCGTCGTGCTCGGCGCGGGCATGGCCGGAATGCTGGCGGCCGTCGCGCTGCTGCGCCACGTCGACACCGTCACGGTCCTTGACCGGGACCGGCTGCCCGAGGGGCCCGACCCGCGCCGCGGAGTCCCGCAGGCCAAGCACACGCACGTCCTGTGGTCCGGCGGCGCGCGGCTCATGGAATCGCTGCTGCCCGGCACCGTCGACCGGCTGCTCGCCGACGGCGCCCACCGGATCCGGCTGCCCGAGGACCTGGTCTCGCTCACCGCCTACGGCTGGCAACAGCGCATGCCCGAGACGCAGTTCATGATCGCGGCCAGCCGGCCGCTGCTCGACTGGACCGTGCGGGACCAGGCGCTGCGCGACAAGCGGATCACCGTGCTCGCCGACACCGACATCATCGGCCTGCGCGGCGACGCCGACCGGATCACCGGCGTCACCTACAAGCCCCGTACGGGCGGCGGGATGTCGGTCGTCGAGGCGGACATCGTCGTGGACGCCACCGGCCGCGGCTCCCCGATGAAGCGCTGGCTCGGCGTGCTGGGCCTGCCGCCCGTCCAGGAGGACGTCATCGACTCGGGCATGGCCTACGCCACCCGGATCTTCGCCGCGCCCGAGGGCGCCCGCGGTCCTTTCCCGCTGGTCAGCGTCTACGCCGACCACCGCGCCGGGGTGCCGGGCCGCAACGGCATCCTGTTGCCGATCGAGCGGGGACGCTGGATGGTCACCCTCTCCGGGACCCGCGGCGCAGAACCGCCCGGCGACGAGGACGGATTCCGCGACTACCTGGACTCCCTGCGCCACCCGCTGATCTCGCAACTGCTGCGCCACGCCGAGCCGTTGACCCCCGTGCAGGCATCCCGCTCGACGGCCAACCGTCGGCTCTTCTACGAGCGCCTGGTGCGCTGGCCCGACGGGCTCGCGGTCGTCGGCGACGCCGTCGCCGCCTTCAACCCGGTCTACGGACACGGCATGAGCAGCGCCGCGCTGGCCGCCGCCGCCCTCGACCGGACGCTGTCCGAGTGCGGCGGCCTGGTCCCCGGCGCGGCGCAGGCCGTGCAGCGCGCGGTCGGCGCGGTCGTCGACACGCCCTGGATCCTCGCCACGTCGCAGGACGTCTGCTACCCCGACGTGCAGACCAGGTCCGAGGACCCGCGGCTGACCCGCTACGCCGCCGAACGCCGCCGCCAGGCCGACACGATCGGCGAGGCGGCGCTGCTCGACCCCGTCGTCTGCTCCGCCGCGCTGCTGGTCAACACGCTGTCGGGCGAGGCCGACGCGCTCGGCGCACCGGACGTCCAGGCCGCGCTCGCCGCCGTCGTCGGCACGGTCGCGCCCGCGGAACCCACCCTGACCGCCGCCGAGTGGCGCGCCGTGACCGCCGACGACCGTGCGGAAGCCGTATCTTGACGTTACATTGATGACTGAAACGAGTAGCGGGTACAGCAACAACGAGAAGGTTCCGTACGATGGCAGACATGACCGGTCCGGGTCCTGACCCCACACCCCAACCCCTCGGCCAGGGCGGGGAGTCGAGGCCGGGTCCGGACGTCGAGGCGTGGATGGAACGCGTCACGTCCTGGTTCATGAGCCAGGCCGGGTGGCCGCCGATCATGGGGCGGACGGTGGCCTGGCTCATGGTCAGCGAGCCGCCGGCCCAGACCCCCGCGCAGATCGCGCAGGCGGTCCAGGCCAGCCGGGCGTCCCTGACCACCACGCTGAAACTGCTGACCGAGGCGCGGATGGTGCAGGCCGTCACCCGGGCCGGTCAGCGCTCGACCTACTACCAGATCACCGAGGACGCGTGGTCGGGCGTGCTCAAACGACGGCTGGAGAGTCTGACGTCCTTCGTGGACATCACCGGCGAAGGGCTGGCGCTGTTCCCGGAGGACTCGGAACGGGCCGGGCGCGTGCGGGCGGCCCACCGGCTGTTCGCCTGGCTCGACTCCGAGGCCGACCCCATGTGGAAGCGCTGGGACGCGGTGAACACCGACGGCCCGGCCGATCTCCCCGAGACCTAGGAGCGGCGGAATGAGCAGCACGGAGACCAGGAAATGGTGGGCACTCGGGGCGATCGGGTTAAGCCTGCTGGCCGTCGGCGTCGACTCGACCATCCTCAACGTCGCCGTCCCCACGATCAGCGGTGACCTCGGCGCCTCGACCAGCCAACTCCAGTGGATCGTCGACAGTTTCACGCTGGTCCTGGCCGCGGTCCTGCTGCCCGCGGGCCTGATGGGCGACAAATACGGCCGCAAGAAATTCCTGCTCGCCTCGCTGATCCTGTTCGGCGTGGCCTCGCTCGCCTGCGCCTACTCCAACACGGCGACCGAACTGATCGCCTCCCGCGCGCTGTTGGGCCTGGCGGGCGCCTTCCTCGTGCCGCTGAGCACATCGGTGCTGCTCAACATCTTCGAGAGCGAGGAGGAGCGCACCAAGGCCATCACGGTCGTGGCGATCTCCACCATGCTCGGCCTGCCGCTCGGCCCGATCGTCGGCGGCGCGCTGCTCAACCACTTCTGGTGGGGCTCGGTCTTCCTGGTCAACGTGCCGCTCGTGGCGCTCGGCAGCTTCGCGGTCGCGAAGCTGGTCCCCGAGTCCCGCGGCAGCGCGGGCATCGGCATCGACTACGTCGGCGTCCTCATCTCCAGCCTCGGCCTGACCGCGATCACGTACGGCACGATCGAGGCCGGTGTGCGCGGCTGGGGCGACACCGTGGTGGTGCTGGCGATCGTCGGCGGCGCGCTGGCCCTGGTGCTGTTCACCTTCTGGGAGCGCCGGGTCACCGCCGCGGGCGGCAGTCCGCTGGTGGACCTCGAACTGTTCCGCAGCCGCGGCTTCGTGTGGGGCTCGGTCCTCGCCACCGTCGTCAGCTTCGCGATGTTCGGCCTGATCTTCGCCCTCCCGCAGTACTACCAGGCGGTGCTCGGGACCGACGCGCTCGGCACCGGCCTGCGGCTGCTGCCGCTGATCGGCGGCCTGCTGGTCGGCGCCAGCGTCGTCAACAAGCTCCCCGCGCAGCTCGGTCCGCGCGCCGTACCGGCGCTCGGGTTCGTGCTGATGGGCGTCGGCCTGTTCATCGGCATGGCCACCTCGACCACCTCGGGCTACGGGTTCATCGCCATCTGGCTCACGATCATCGGCGCCGGACTCGGCATGTCCCTGACCCGGACGATGGCGGCGGCCCTCAACTCGCTGTCCAAGGAACGCAGCGGCGTCGGGTCGGCGTTCACCCAGGCGGTACGGCAGGTCGGCGGTGCGATCGGCGTGGCCGTGCTCGGCTCCGCGGCCAACTCCACGTACCGCGGCCACCTGGACCTCGGGAAGTCGCCCCAGCAGATCCAGGACGCCGCCGGTCGCAGCCCCGCGGCGGGCGTCGCCGTGGCGGCCAAGCTCAAGAGCCAGGCCGTTCTCGACGCCGTCCGCGACGCGTTCGTCGTCGCGATGCACACCGTGCTGCTGGCCTGCGGCGTCATCGTCGTCGTCGCGGCCGTCCTGGCCCTGGTGTTCCTGCCCAAGCGCGCCGCCCTGCCGCAGGACAGCGACGACACGGCGGCGTCCGCCGCCTCCGAGGGCGGAGACCCGGGCGGCCCGCCGCCCGGCCGCGCCTCCGGCTCCCTCGCCTGACGCCTGACGCCTGACGCCCGTCGTCCGTCGCCCGCCGGAACGGCCCGCCGCCGAGCCCTCAAGGGGCGGCGGCCGGGCCCCGGCTCCGGGGTCAGTTCAGCGACGACCGCGCGACGGGGAAGTCGAAGTAGGTGTCCGGGTAGGGCTCGTGGTCGAGGGTGTAGTGCCACCACTCGACCGGCAGGTTGGTGAAACCGGCGGCTTCCATCGCGTTCTTGAGGGTCAGCCGGTTGGCCAGTTGGACGCCGGTGATCCGCGGGTCCAGGGTGTTCGCGAGGGTGTCGAAGCAGTCGAAGCCGGTCCCCATGTCGATCGAGTTGTCGGGGAAGCGGTCGGCGCGGGCGCCGTAGCACGGGGTCAGCGGCTCGCCGGGGACGTAGGCGCGGGTCTTGGCGGCCGGAAGCCTGACGATGGTGAGGTCCATCGTGCTGCCCCGGCTGTGGCCGGACTTCGCCGCGATGTAGCCGTCGGTGAACAGATCGGCCTTGTTCTCGTCCGGGTAGAACTCGCCTTTCATCTTCTGGTCGTTCAGATCCTCCGCCCAGCGGACGAAGTGGTCGACGGCGCGCTGGGGGCGGTAGCAGTCGTAGACCTTCAGCGAATACCCGGTCCTCAGCAGTGCGCGCTGCACCTTGTGGAGTGCCAATGCCGCCGGGCGGGTGAGGACGCACATCGGCTGGACGTAACCGTCCACCGGCGCTCCGACGAAGTCGTGCGCAGTGGCGTAACGCATTTCCTGGATGATCGAGCGGTCGACCGAACCGAGGGCGACGAATCCGGGCGGTGCCTTCGCGTCGTCCGCGACCGCCGCGGGTGCGGAGAGGGCCAGGGTCGAGGCTAAGCTGACCAGCGCGAGGAAAAGCGCGCGCGGCGTCATGGAATGCGCGGTGCGTGACATGCGTGCAGGTATACCAGCCTGGATACGAGCCGATCAACGATGCGAGATTCTCCGGCAATTGCGTGGGGTATGTCGAGATATCGGGTCGTGACTTTCGCATTCGCCATGGAGGAGGACTTCTCATGCGCAAGGTGACCTATTCGATGAACGTCTCACTCGACGGTTACATCGTCGGGCCGGACGGCGACTTCAACTGGACGGAGCCGGACCCGGACGTCTTTCGCTCCTGGATCGACGAGATCCGGCAGATCGACGTCCATCTGCTGGGGCGGCGGCTGTACGAGACGATGCTGTACTGGGAGACCGCCGACCACGATCCGCCGATGGACGCCGCCCAACTCGAATGGGCCGCGCTCTGGAAGCCGCTGCCCAAGGTGGTGTTCTCCACCACGCTGTCGGAGGTGGAGGGTCGCGCCCGGCTGGCCTCCGGCGACCTGGCGGGGGAGATCGAGCGGCTGCGGGCCGAGCCGGGGGACGGCGACATCGCGATCGGCGGCGCGACGCTCGCAGCCCAGGCCGCCGCCGCGGGCCTGATCGACGAGTACCGGGCACGCGTCTACCCGGTACTCGTCGGCGGCGGCGTCCCGTTCTTCCCCCGGGACGAGCACCGGGTGGACCTCGACCTCGTCGAGACCCGCGCGTTCAGCTCCAGCGTGCTCTACCTGCGCTACCGCGTGGCGCGCCGGGCGTGAGCCGCCTCCCGCGTGCGGGAGCTCAGCGAGCGGCGTCCCCGGCGAGGGCGCTCTCCGCACCGTGACCCCGCTCCGGTAGCGGCACGCTCATCTCCCGCAGTCCGTCCAGGAGTCCCGCGAGCGCGTCCAGGTCACGCGCGACCCACGACGACACCGACATCACCGCGAGGTTGTCGACCAGCGAGGTCACCGCCACGACCGGCACACCGGCCGAGAACGCGGCCTGCATCTCCATGGCGGTGCCCATGCTGAGCGTGCGGCCCGGCAGGAAGGCGATGCACAGGTCGCAGTCGGCCGCCTCCCGGGTCATCTCGTTGAACGTGGCCCGCAGCGCGGCCAGTTCCGCGGGCAGCGACCCGAGGTCGAGCACCGGGGGAACGTCGCCGATCAGCTTGCCGATCACCGACATCGTCGTCGGGTCGGCGAGCTGACGGGTGACCCCGGTGCTCGGGTCGAAGCACTCCGCCTCGGGGAAACGCGCCCGCACCAGAGCCGCGATCTGCTCGCGATAGCCCTGGTCGTCGATCCGCAGATCGGCGTTGGCCCCCTGGATCGTGCCGGCGATGAAAACGCGCCGAAGCTCCATGCGCTCCCGATTCGTCATGCGTCCTGCAAGGAGTAGCCCGGCAGGTCCGTCCGGTGATCGGCGATCTTCTGATACACCTGCGCGGCCGACACCAGATGCTCCTCGATGTCCGCGCGCCCCAGGCCCGTACTGCGCTCCAGGTCCGCCCAGACCGCCGAGGCGTGCGCGCCGTCGCCGTTGCGGGACGCCACGCCCTGGCCGGACCGCAGCCAGATGTCGGCGGCAGAGAACTCGCGGTCGGCGAAGCCCTTGAGCGGGATGATCGCCTCGGCGGTCACCTCCGCCCCGGCCACCAGCGCCCGGATCGACACGCTGTTCTGCTCGGGGTGGGTGAGCAGCCCCAGCATGTCGGACGAGAAGTCGGCGTACACGAACTCGTTCTCCGAGCGCAGCGTGAAGTGCCTGCTCAGGATGTACGTGTCCTTCTCCACGCTGTACTTGGAGTAGCTCAGCCGGATCCGGTAGCCGTGGTCGGAGGACCGGTACACCGCCGCGAGCCGGCCGGGGTGCCGCCCGCCCCGGGCGTCCAGCCTGACCGGCGCGGCGTCGACCTCGACCGACGAGTGCCCGGCCGCGACCTCCCGCGCGGGGAACCGGATCGGCGTCAGGTGCAGGAGGTACGGGTCGAGCACCACGACGTCGCCGCCGGTCTCGAAGACCGCCGCTATGTGCCGGAGATCCTGGAGGATCTTCGCCTCGGGCGCGCCGAGCGCCGTCGCGCGCTCCGCCACGTAGAGCGTCTGGTAGATGCACGCCAGCCCGTGCCGCGGATCGGGCGCGCTCTTGTGGTACCAGTGCAGGTATTCCGTCCCGCTGTTGTACGGGACGGTCCGCAGCACCGACTCCAGGGCGGTGCCGTACGGATCGCGCGTCGCTGTCACGTGAATCGCTCCTCCAATACGGTGTCGTCGGCGCTTTCCTCGAACACCATCGAGCGCAGTTCCTTACGGCGCACCTTCCACGTGGACGTCCGCGGAAGGCGGTCCCAGGGGATGAACACCGGGGCCGCGAGCGGTGCCAGACCGCGCGTCACCTCGGCCCACTCCTCGGCGGTGAGGTCCGGTCCGTCGAGGCTGACGACGGGGACGGGACTCTGGTCGCCGCGGGTCAGGACGATCACCTCGACGGCGTTGTCGATCCGGTCCAGCAGCTCGCTCTCCAGCTCCGTGGCGCTCCCGCCCGGAATGGCGTCCACCGCGCGGTCCACGAAGTGGATCCGGCCGAGGGCGTCCCGGTGGCCGACGTCACCGGTGTTCCACCAGGCGCCCTTCCACTTCTCCGCGTAACGGTCGGACTCGCCGACGTAGTCGACGCAGATCGACTTGGCCTTGGCGAACAGCACGCCGACCTCGCCGCGCTTGACCGGCTCGCCGGTCTCGGGGTCCGCGGCCTTGACGCTCACCAGCCCCGGCCAGGGGTTGCCCATCATGTTCATGTTCCCGCCGGAGGCCGCACGGCGGTTGATCTGACCGCGGGTGTAGCCGAAGCCGGCCATCGGGCCGACCTCGCTCTGGCCCCAACTGTGCCCCCACAGCACGAACCGGCGCTCGGAGGCGTTCACGAACGGCCGGGCGATGGAGGGGTGCATCAGGTCGAAGGTGTTCATGTAGTAGCGGACCCGCGCGAACAGCTCCGGCCTGCGCCGTACCAGCGGCACCCAGCGCTGGAAGACGTTCGGGGTGGCCTCGATCGTCGTCGGCCGGGCCCGGTCGAGCACCCGCTCGACGTCGTCGGCCTCGTGGCTGCTGGCGATGACCAGCGCCTTCGGCGCCCACCGGAGCTGCGCCATGGCCCAGGCGTAGGCGCGCGAGTGCGCGAACGATATGGAGCTGAGCGCGATGTCCTTCTGGCCGTTGACGGCGAGCGGCATCGGCAGCAGCTCCAGGCGGGTGCCGGCCCGGCAGGAGTCCGCGGTGTGCGCGACGAGCTTCGGCGTGTTCGTGGTGCCCGAGGTGTGCGTGATCATCATCGGCTCGCTGTCGGCCCGTAGATCGAGGGCCGGGACGGCGCTGCCCCGCAGCCCGTCGATCGTGAGCAGACCGGCTCCCGCGTCGGCTCCGTCGATCAGGACGGTGGTGCCGAACGACCGCAGGTCCACCCCGACGCGGTCGGCCGCCTCCAGCACGTACGAGGCGATCACGGTGACCGAGGGGTCGAGCCGCTTGAGCATCACCGCCAGGTGCTCGGGGTAGTTGGCCCCGGAGATCGTCGCCGCGGTGGCGCCGATCCGCGCGGCCGCGGCGGCCAGCAGGATCATGTCGAAGTGATTGCGCTTGACGACGGCGATCCGGTCGCCCTTGCGCGCGCCGGCCTCGTACAGCCAGGCCGACGCCTCCCGCACCAGTTCGGCCAGGGCGGCGGCGTCGTAGTCCGCGCCGCCGTCGGGGGCGATGTCGAACGGCCGGTCCAGGATCAGCTCGGTGGTGCGGGACTGCTCGACGTGCCAGTCGAACAGCAGCCCCAGGTTCTTCGGCGGCTTCTTCATCCGACGCCTCCTCAGACCGCGAACGAGACGATGAAGGCGGCGACGGCGATGGCCAGGAACCCGAGGCAGTTGACCCAGAACTCCTGCTTCAGGAAGCGCGCCCGGATGTGCGCGAACGACGCGCACAGGAAGTAGACGATCACGCCGACGTTCGCGGCGAAGCCGATGCCGTCGTGCTTGATGCCCACCAACAGGCCAACGATGGCGAGGGTCTTGACGACGATCAGCACCCACCACCAGTCCCGCGGCAGGTTGACTCCGTCGAGGCAGACCTGGATGAACTTCGGCGGGCGCAGCGACATCAGGACATCGGAGGCCAGCAGTACCGCGAGCACGATCTGCGGCCACGACGGGCTGGGGCTGAGGTGCATTCTCGTTTTCCTTTGGTTCGGTCGGCATCTGCGGGGGAGGGGGGACCCTCCGGGCCGGAGCGTCCGGCGGTCGGAAGGCGGGGGTTCGAGCGGATGACGGCTGGTGTGCGGGCGGACGACGGCTGGTGCGGGCGGACGGCCGCCGGGGCCGGGCGGAAGGTCGCCGGGTTCGCGTGGGCGGCGGCCGGTGCGTTCCGTCAGGCCGGTTCCGACCGCGGCCCGAGTGCGTCGAGCAGGTACGCCACGAGCGCGTCCACGGTCCTGTGGTCCCACGCCACCGTGGGCTCGACGACCAGGTCGAACTCGTCCTCGATGTCACCGCAGAGGCTGAGCGCCGCCACGGAGTCGAGGCCGTAGTCGGTCAGCGGCGCCGTCGGATCGATCTCGTCGGCGGACAGCCGGGTGTAGGCGGCGACGTGGCCGACCAGCCACCCGGCCAGCGACTCGGCCGTGTGCGGCCGCGGTGTGCTGTCGGGGCGGGGCGCCGAACTGCCGGTAGTCGTGTCGGTCACGGGTTCCTCCAGATCCGAGTAGGGGTTCTTGGTACGGGGCGGCGGGCGCCGTCAACCGGCCAGGGCGGTGTCGTAGAGATCGAAACCGCGGCGCTCGGTGTGGCGGCGCAGCAACTCCTCCCACACCCGCCCGGCGCAGTCGGGGGGCGGCTCGGCGGGACGGCGGCCGAGTCGCCGGACGAGGCGGTCCAGGGCCGCGGCGGCCCACGCCGGGTCGGCGAGGAAGGAATCCCCGCCCCGCGCCCGTGCCCCGTGCCACACGCCGAGCACCGCGGCACCCGCCAGCACCACCGCGTAGCGGTCCGACAGCGCGAAACTCGCGGGCGAGGCCAGCGCCGTACGGTCCAGCGGCGCGAGCGCGAGGCTCTCCGCCTGGAGCAGGCGCAGTTCGTCGGTGAGGTGCAGCGCCAGCGCGCGCACGGCCGCCTCGTGCGGGGTGCCGTCCGGCGCCGTGTCCGCGGCGGCGACCAGCGACGCGCTCAGGCCGTCCCGGTCGCCGGTCAGGGCGAGCCGGTCGAACGGAATCCCCGGCAGATCGGCGCGCGGGTCGAACAGGGCGTCGGGGGCAGGTTCCGTCCTGAACCAGGAACGCCGGGCCAGCCGCGGCAACTGCGGGATGATCGTCGCCTGGCACGCCGCCGCGCCCGCGTGGCCCAGGCTGAGCACCGGCAGGTCCCTCAGGTGCTTCTGGAAGACGCCGAACTCCCCGTCGCGCAGGTAGAACCGGGCGCCCAGCACGACCGAGAGACCGTGGACGGCCTCGCCCAGCAGCGTCGGCACCAGATACTTCACCGCCGAGGCGTAGACGCTCGCCTCGTCCGGCAGCAGGTGCACGGCGCGGGTTCCGACCAGGCAGAGGCAGTCGCTGATGAGCAGGTCCAGGAACGCGCCGCCGAGCGTGGCCCGCGCCTGCGGTATCTCGGCCACCGTCCGCTTGTAGAGGTGCCGTTCCCGCGCGAAGGACACCACCGTGCGCAGCGCCGTGTCCGCCGCGCCCAGCGCCATTCCCGGCAGCGCGCTGCGGGTGAGCTGGAAGGAGCGCAGGGCCACGTCGGCGCCGTGCCCCAACTGCCCGACGAGTGCGTGCTCCGGGACCGGTGCCTGGTCGAAGTCCAGGCCGGACAGCAGGCAGCCGCGTACGCCGACGGTGCCGTAGCGGGGCAGTACGGTCAGCCGCTCGGGCGCCACCTCGGCGCGCTCGACCATCAGCACCGAGTGGCTGCGCGGCCCCGGCGCCGGGTCGGTGCGGCTGAACAGCAGCCATGCCTGGGCCCGTTCGGCGTTGTTGATGACCTGCTTGGCGCCGTGCAGGACGAACGAGCCGTCGGGCCGCACCCGCGCCTCGAACTCGTTGCGCAGGAAGTCGTTGCCGTGCGCGAGTTCGTGGTACGCCACGGAGACCCGGCCGCCGCCCAGCAGGATCTCCGCCAGCCGGGCCCGCTGCCGTGCGTCGCCCTCGGTCCACACGTTGACCGCGGCCATGAACGACGTGACGCCGTAGCCGAGTCCGAGCGCCACGTCCCGCCGGAACACCTCGCGCAGGACGCGTGCCAGCGAGTCGATCCGCTCCAGCCGGCCGCCGAGCGCCGTGGGCACGAATTCGGCGTTGAGGCCGAACGCGTCCAGCAGCTTCTCGCCGTCCGCGGACAGCTCACCGGCCTCGTCGGCCGCCAACAGCCGTGCGTTGCCGACCGGGTTGGCGGGGTCGGCGGGATCGCCGAAGGCGGCGTTGAGTTCGGCGACCCGGGCCGCCACGCGCGCTTCCTGACCGTCCGTCATGTCGCGCTCCCCACTGCCGCCGCCGAAGGGGGTGCCGGTGTCGGCGCGTGGCCGGTCGCGGCGGTCCGGTCGGCCTCCCGCGCGGGGCCGTCAGGGCGCAGCGACAGCGGCAGCAGCGAGACCAGCCGTCCCTGCGCGTGCAGGGCGCCCGCCGCGTCGAGCACGTCGTCCAGCGCCTCGGGGTCCGCCGCGTCGGGCACGCCGAGCGCGGTGAGCAGCCGGGCGAGGGCGGCCCGCAGCCACAGGGCGTCCCGCCACAGGGGCGCCGTCGCGCCCGTCTCCGCCTCGACGTGGCTGTGCGTCCACAGGCCGACGCAGGCCGCCGCGGCGAAGCACAGCGCGAAGCGGCGGGCGGCCTCGAAGGCCGCCGGCGGCGTCTCGGTCTGCGCGTCCTGGAACCCGGCCATCTCCGCGTGCACCTCGTCCACGACGGTCAGCAGCCGCCGTGCGGCGCGCAGGGCGGGCTCGACCGCGCGATCGCGCGCGGCGAGGCCGCGCAACTCCTCGACGCAGTCGGGCAGCGCGGCCAGGACACCGCTGCCGTGGCGGGCGATCAGCGAGAGCCGGTCGACGGCGACGGCGGGCAGCGGCGCGGACAGGCGGAAGGCGGTGACCGCTCCCGGCGCGTCCCCGGTACCGCGCTCGTGGGCCCGCACCAGCAAACGGAACTGGCTGATCAGCGAGTTGAGGTTGACCAGGGTGTTGCCGTCGAAGAGGCCGACGATCCGGTGGTCCCTGTCCACCTTCTGGAACCGGCCGCCCGCGTAGACGTCCTTGAGGAAGGCGCGGGCGCCGAGCAGTCGGGTCAGCGCGGTGACGACCGCCTCGGTACGGGTCGGCACCAGGTACTTGGTGACCGCCGAGACGACCGAGAGTTCCGCCGGGAGGGTCTGCACCGCGCGGGCCACGACCAGCGTCAGCGCCTCGTCGGCCAGCACGTCGGCGGCGCTCTCCGCCAGGGTCCTGCGCGCCTGCGGCAGTTCGATCAACGACCGGCCGTACAGGCCGCGTTCGGCGGCGAAGTCGAGACCGAGCGCGAGCGCGTGGTCGGCGGCGCCCAGGGAGAGCGCCGCGCACATGGTGCGCGTCAGCTGAAGCGCCTTGAGCACCGTCTCCAGGCCGCCCCCGACCTCGCCGACCACGGCGTCGGCGGGGACCCGGGCCCGGTCGAAGGCGATCCCGGAGATGTCCGCGCCGCGGATGCCGTGCGTACGCACCTTGTCCAGGTGCCGGTAGGCGTCGGCGGGCATGTCGCGCTTGTCCACCAGCAGGACGGAGTAGCCACGGGGGCCGCCCGCCGGATCGGTACGGCAGAGCACGGACAGCAGGGCGCCGCGCGTGGCGTTGTTGATCAGCCACTTCTCGCCGCTGAGCAGATAGTCCGCGGCCGGCGCCCCGGTGGGCGAACCGGTGGGCGCGGTACCGGCGGCCGGTGTCCCGGTGGATGCGGTCCCGGTGGCCGGTGTCCCGGTGGACGGCTCCGCGACGACCTCGCCCGCCAGCAGGTCACTGCCGTGGGCGCGCTCGGTCAGCGCGAGAGCGACCGGCAGCCGGGAGGCGATGGCCGCACCGAGCCGACGGGACTGCTCCGCCGAGCCGTTCACCCAGACGCACACCGCGCCCAGATACGTCTTGCCGTGCGCGATCGCCACCGTCAGGTCGCGGCGCGCCACCGTCCGCATGAGCTGCACCAACTGCTCGTAGTCCGTCAGCCGGCCGCCGTGGGCGGCGGGGACGTAGAACTCGTGCAGGCCGAGTCCGTCCAGCAGGTCGCAGAGCGCGGCGGGGAACTCCTCGCGCTCGTCCAGCTCCAGGCTGCGGGCATGGCTGAAGAGCGTGCCCGGCTCCCTCGGATCGCCGAGATCCCATTCCAGCCGCTCGGCGAGGCGGTGAGGTGTGTGGTCCACGGCTCAGCCCGCCGAGGTGACCAGTGGCCCGGCCACGAGGTTGGCCACCTGTTTGTCGAGATCCTGGTGGACCGCGCCCAGCCGGTCCTCCAGCAGCAGCGACCGCATCAAAGTGCGCTGGATCTTGCCGCTGGTGGTCTTGCGCACCGTGGCAGGGCGGACCAGGAGCACACTGCAACTGGCCTGGAATTCGCGGCGGACGTGGGCGCGTACCTCGGCGCACAGCTCCGCCGGGTCCTGCGCGGCGCCGCGGCGGAACTCCTGCACCAGCACGAGGTGTTCCTCGCCGTCGTCCACCGAGAACGCCGCTCCGGCGCCGCCGCGGAAGGCCGGGTGCAGGGACTGCACCTCGCGCTCGACGTCGTGCGGGTAGATGTTCCGCCCGTTGATCAGGATCATTTCCTTCAGACGGCCGGTCACGTAGAGCTGCCCCGCGTCCAGGACGCCGAGGTCGCCGGTGCGCAGCCAGCCCGGGTCCGAGCCCGCCGCCGACACGATCGCGGCGTCGAAGATCTCGGCGTTGGTGTCGGGACGCTTCCAGTACCCGGAGGACACGCTGGCGCCCTTGACCCAGATCTCGCCGACGCCGCCCTCGGGCTGCTCGCAGCGCTCGTCCGGATCGACGATCTTCACACTGAAGTCGGCCGGGTCGACCACGCCGCTGCCGACCAGGTCGCGGGTGCCGCCGCCCCGCGGTGCGTCGCGCAGCCGCCCCTGCTCCAGGGCCGCCGCGTCCACGGTACGGAAGACGGGGTTCTGGTCCGCCCGCACGCCGGAGATCAGCAGTGTGGTCTCGGCCATGCCGTAGCAGGGGCTGACGGACTCGGGCCGGAAGCCCGCGGGCGCGAAGCGCTCGGTGAACGCGCGCACCGTCTCCGCCCTGATCGGCTCGGCCCCGTTGGAGGCGTGCTGCCACTTGCTCAGGTCCAAGGTGGCCAACTGCTCGTCGGTGACCCGGCGCAGGCACAGGTCGTAGCCGAAGTTGGGGCTGCCGCTCACGGCGACGCCGTACTCGCTGATCATCTGCAACCAGCGCACCGGCCGCATGAGGAAGGAGACCGGGGACATCAGCGCGGTCGAGCCGCCGACGTACAGCGAGTGGAGTATGTGCCCGATCAGGCCCATGTCGTGGTACGCGGGCAGCCAGCACCCCATGCGGCTGTCCTGGTGGGTGCCGAGGACGTGCTGGATGGCGAGTTGATTGGCCATCAGGTTCCCGTGGGAGACCATCACACCCTTGGGCTCGCTGGTGGAGCCGGAGGTGTACTGGAGGAACGCCAGCGAATCAGCGGTGAGTTGAGGACTGGTCCACGCGCGTGCGTCGCCCTGGGCGGGGTCGTCACTGGCCAGGACGGCGACGCCGGTCACGCCCGACTCGCGCAGCCAGGCGCTGACGCCGGGTTCGTTGGCGCAGTCGGTGAGCACCGCGCGGACCTCGGCGTCGCGCACGATGCCGGTGAGCCGGGCGGCCTGGTTGCCCTGGTCGCCGGGAAGCGGTGCCGGCACCGCGACCGAACCCGCGTAGAGGCAGCCGACGAAGGCCGCGACGAAGTCCAGGCCCGAGGGGTAGAGCAGGAGCACTTGTCCTGCGACGGCACCGTGTTCCTGTAACCAGGAGGCGATCCGCTTGGCCTCGGCGTCCAGCGCCGCGTAGGTCAGCCGCTGTGCCTCGGCGCCCGGCGTGCTGCCGGGCAGGAAGAAGTACGCGTCCTTGTCCGGCAGTTCAGCGGCATGACGCAGCACAAGCTCGGTGAAATGATTCGGCCTTCGCAAGATCGCCCCCGATCTCAATCTCGCCCACGGCTGAACCTCCAGCCGGCAGCGACCAATAGACGTTGTCGCGATCGGACGGCGCACCCCCGTATTCGGGCGCGGTCGATCGCGGCAACGACACTCAAAAATCTATTGCGAATTCACATCGCTCGGCCCGTGGATCCCCGGGAAGCACTGCGCCGAGCTCTGATTCCTACCCCGTGTCATCAGTCAGATCCGTCGTTGAAGACCGACCTATGGCTGACTGGCGGTCGTGACAGTACCAGACGCCCGAGGCGTGCGCGCCGGTAACGACCAAGCTCTCAACGGGACTTCGTCCATAATGTGCGGTTACCTGCGGGGGAGTCGGCGTCGGGTCGCGGCGGAAGTGAGGCGTGGGGTTCCGGAGTCGGCGGCCGGGCGGGACATTCGAAGCCCGGCGCCGCGAAAACCGGTCGAACGCGTGGTCGGCGCGCTGTTACGGTCTGTGTGTGGCGAAACTCAATCAGATCATCGCGGTCGAGAAGGGCGTCAAGTCCAAGGCGCAGCAGGAACTGACGACCGCTCATCACGACTTGCAGAAGCCCGCGTTGCTTTCCGGGATCTCGCGGAGCTATCAGCCGAAGGACGAGGAGGGCGAGCAATTGCCGCCCGAGTCCACCCGGGTGCAGGTCAAGGCCGAGAATGTGCTGCGGGACACCGCCGCGGCGCTCACCCGGCTCTTCGACGTGACCGCCACCAAGGACTGGGCCAACTGCGAGGCGCGCGCCGATGTCACGGTCGACGGCCGCACCGTCGTCAGCGACGTGCCCGTGTCGTATCTGCTCTTCCTGGAGAAGCAGCTCACCGACCTCAACACCTTCGTGCGCAAGCTGCCGGTGCTGGACGCGGCCGAGGGCTGGAATCTGGACGCCTCCACGGACGCCTGGAAGACCGAGCCGGTACGGACGATCCGCACCAAGAAGGTCCCGCGCAACCACGTGAAGGCCGAGGCCACCGAGAAGCACCCGGCCCAGGTCGAGGTGTACTACGAGGACGTGGCGGTCGGTTACTGGACCACGGTGAAGTTCTCCGGCGCGCTCCCCGCCCGCCGGGTGAACGAACTGCTGGACCGGGTCGAGAAGTTGCAGCAGGCGGTGAAGTTCGCCCGCGAGGAGGCCAACGGCACTGAGGTCACCGACCGGCGCGTCGGCGAGGCCGTGTTCGGGTTCCTGTTCGCGCAGTGACCCCCTAGATCCCCTCCGCCGGAGCGCGGAGGGTGCGCCAGGAGCGCAAAGCTGAAGCTGAAGTTTGTCGTGAACGACGCGGTTCCAGTGGGGGTTCGAGTCCCTCGCCCCGCACCACTCGCGGGGGTAGCCCAAATGGCAGAGGCAGACCGCGATCAATCTCAGACTCTCGCTCCAGACTCAGCAGTCGCCGCCGATCACCGGATCGATCGGCCGCGGGCAAGGTCGTCAGGTGCAGGTTCGAATCCTGTCTGGTCCTCTTTCACGGGCCGGTAGTTCAACGGTAGAACGAGTCGACATCAGATTGACCCGCGGCCTCAAGTGCGCCGGTGTGTGCACGGGGCGGCACTTCGAGGGGCCCGGGGGCTGGACATGCCTCCGGGTCCCGCTCCTTGCCCGCGTGTAGCCCAACGCCCGGCCCGCGGCGGTGAAGGAGCCGTGCCCCGCCAGCTCGGTGAAACCCCCGCGGAAGCGGCTCCGAGGGGGGCCTGGAGGGGGTCCCGAGGGGGGCTGAAGGGGGCCCGAGGGGGGGTGGCCCGACCCCCGTCCGACGCCTCACGGCCACCGGCCGACCGCTCAGTGGTGGCGTAGCGGTTAGCCTGTGAGCACCATGATCCGATTCACGACGCCCTGGGGTGACCTCGACCTCACTCGCTTCCCGCAGGACCCGCGCGACCAACTGCGGGCCTGGGACGCCGCCGACGCGTACGCGCTCCGGCATCTCGCGGACACCCGAGCCGACACGAGAGCCGACGCTCGGGCGGACACGCGGGCCGACGCGCGAGGCGACACCCGCACCGGTCAGCGGGCCGATCCGCCGGGCGACGCCCGCGCCGGTTCCCGTTCCGCCGCGCAGGCGGCCGGCGCGGCCGGCGGGCGTACGGCGGCCGGGTCCGTGGACCTGTCGGGGACCGTCGTCGTGGTCGGTGACCGCTGGGGCGCGCTGACCACCGCGCTGGCCGCGCACCGCCCCACCCAGATCTCGGACTCCTTCCTGGCCCAGGAGGCGACCCGCGCGAATCTGCTGCGCAACGCCCCGGAGGAGGCCGACGGCGTCCGGCTGCTGTCCACCCGCGACACCCCGCCGGACCGCGTGGACGTCCTGCTGATCAGGGTCCCCAAGAGCCTCGCGCTGCTGGAGGACCAGCTCCACCGCCTCGCGCCCGCCGTGCACGAGGGCACCGTCGTGGTCGGCACCGGCATGACCACCGAGATCCACACCTCGACGCTCAACCTCTTCGAGCGGATCCTCGGACCGACGCGTACGTCACTGGCCGAGAAGAAGGCGCGGCTGATCTTCTGCGCCCCGGCCGCGGGCCGGACCCGTACCGCCAGCCCCTGGCCGATCACCTACGCGCTGCCGGACGGCATCGGTGCGGTCTCCGGCCGTACGGTGACCAACCACGCGGGCATCTTCTGCGCGGAACGGCTCGACATCGGCACCCGCTTCCTGCTC
The DNA here is from genome assembly GCF_042955955.1 of Streptomyces sp. NPDC008317. Lineage (NCBI taxonomy): Bacteria > Bacillati > Actinomycetota > Actinomycetes > Kitasatosporales > Streptomycetaceae > Streptomyces > Streptomyces sp. NPDC008317. The sequence goes on along the minus strand of NZ_JBIBFQ010000003.1, from coordinate 315,748 downwards.
CAGCACCTCCCCGTGCGGCACGGCCCGGACCGCGTGGTCGACCTCGGCTGCGGAAACGGCGTCGTCGGGACGGCCGCCGCGCTCGCCAACCCCGAGTCCGCCGTGCTGTTCGCCGACGAGTCGCACCAGGCGGTCGCCTCGGCCGAGGCCACCTTCCGCGCCAACGCCGACCCCGCGACCAAGGCGGAGTTCCTGGTCGCCGACGGCCTGACCGGGGTCCCGGCCGAGAGCGCCGACCTCGTCCTCCTCAACCCGCCCTTCCACTCCCACCAGGCCACCACCGACATCACGGCCCGCCGGATGTTCACCGCCGCCCGTACCGTCCTGCGCCCCGGCGGCGAACTCTGGGTGATCGGCAACCGCCACCTCGGCTACCACCTCCGCCTGCGCCGCCTCTTCGGCACCTGCGACATCGTCGCCTCCGACCCCAAATTCGTGATCCTCCGCGCCACCAAGTCCTGACCGCGCCGCGCTCAGAACGGCTCGAAGGCGGAAGGGGTACGGGATGTGCTCGGTGTCGCCGTCGCTCACGGCGCTCTCCCGCCGCGCGGTGAACATCGCGTTCGTCCTGCGCGTGCGGTCCAGCAACGGGCTTGATCCCCGGGGGTGGAAGACGACGAGTTCGGCGGAGACGACTCCGCTGCCGTAGGCGTCGAGGAACGCGGTGAAGTCGCCGGGCAGCGCGGAGCCCACGTACTGCTCGACGTCGCGCCAGCCCTCCGGATCCGGCCGCCGGTGCGGGGGTTCGCCCAGCAGGGACCGTAACTCATCCAACGACGACATGCGCTGCTCCAAGGCCGGTGCGGCGGTGAGGTGACGCCGCCAACCCAGCGGCGACCGCCGTCAGTCGCTGCCGCTGCCGGACCGGTTCAGGCGTCGGCGCTCCCGCTGTCGCCGGTTCCGCTCGGAGCCGCGCACCAGTTCACCGGCGGCGAGGGTCACCGACGCCACCGCGCGCACCCAGCGGGGCCCGCCGCGACTCGCCCACACCACGCACGCGCACCCGCCGACGACGACCACCAGCACGCCGATCAGTACCAGAGCGATCATGTCTCCCCCATCTCCACGTCGGCCGGCCGGAGTCGGCCGGGCGACACCTCAAAGATCCCACGCGGGAGGCTACTTGGGACGACGGCTCGACGGCACGACGGCACTTACGGCACACGGTTCGACGGTCTGACGGCTCGATGCCCCGATGCCCCGATGCCCCGATGCCCCCGACCGCGCAACGCCGGTGCCCTCAGTGCGAGTTGTCGCCGGAGCTCCGGACGATCTCCTTCATCTTGGCGACGGCGAAGCCCCAGCCCTGCTCGACGGTGGGCTTGGCGGGAACGGCGATCTCGTCCGGGTTGGTGAGGACGTCCAGGAGCACCGGGCCCGGCGCGGCCAGCGCGGTGCGGACGGCGTCGTCCAACTCGTCGGGGTCGGTGACCCGGATACCCGTCAGGCCCAAGGCGGTCGCGACCGCCGCGAAGTCGGGGTTGTCCAGGACGGTGCCGAACTCCGGCAGCCCCGACTGCTCCTGCTCCAGTTTGACCATGCCCAGCCGGCGGTTGTCGAAGACGACGAGGGTGACCGGCATGTCGTACGTCTTGAGCGTCATGAGGTCGCCGAGCAGCATGCTCAGTCCGCCGTCGCCGCAGAACGCCACGACCTGCCTGCCCCGGTCCAGCATCTGCGCGCCCAGCGCGTGCGGCATGGCGTTGGCCATCGAGCCGAGGTTGTACGAGCCCAGGAGGCGACGGTCGCCGCGCATCTCCACGAAACGCGACAGCCACACGGTGGCCATGCCCGTATCGGAGGTGAACACCGCGTCGTCGGCGGCGTGGCGGTCGACCGCCGCCGCGAGCGCCTCGGGACGGATGCCGTGCTCGCGGTTGTCCAGGGCGGAGCGGACGCGGCCGATCAGTCCCTTGTCGTGGTCGGGGGCCGCCAGCCGGGCCTGCCCCTCCCGCCAGGACGCGAAGCGCTCCACGGCCTGGTCCAGGTGCTTGCGGTCACGGGCCTTCGCCGACGCGGACGGTGCGGCGTCCAACCGGACCAGCAGGTCCCGTACGGTCGCGCCGACCTCGCCGACGAGGCCGATCTCGACCGGGACGCGGCGGCCGATGTGGGTGGGCTCGGTGTCGACCTGGACCACGGTGCGGCCCTCGGGATACCAGTCGCGGTAAGGGAAGTCGGTGCCCAGCAGCAGGAGGGTGTCGGCGTCCTGGAGTGCGGAGGCCGCCGCGGGGTTGCCGATCAGACCGGTCTGTCCGACCTGGAACGGGTTGTCGCCCTCGAAGCCCTCCTTGGCCTTCAACGTGAGCACCATCGGCGCCGCCAGCCGGTCGGCGAGGGCCATGACCTGGTCGCGGGCGCCCCGGGCGCCGCGGCCGACCAGCAGGGTGACGCGCTCGGCCCGGTCCAGCAGATCGGCGGCGGCGCGGACGGCGTCCTCGTCCGGCCGGGTGCTCGGCGTGGTGAGCGAGAAACGGGCCGGCCGGTCCGTGGACAGTTCCTTCTCCCCGATGTCGCCGGGGACCGACAGCACGGCGACGCCCTTGCGTCCCAGGGCGGTGCGGACCGCGGTCTCCAGCAGCAGCGGCATCTGCTCCGGCGAGGTGACGGTGGCCCGGAAGACCGCCACATCGCTGAAGAGCGCGTCGTTGTCGACTTCCTGGAAGTAGTCGCTGCCCAGCTCGGACAGCGGCACTTGACCGGCGATGGCCAGCACCGGGGTGTGGCTCTTGGCCGCGTCGTACAGGCCGTTGAGCAGGTGCACCGAGCCGGGGCCGACCGTGCCCATGCAGACGCCGAGGCCGCCGGTGAGCTGGGACTGCGCGCTCGCGGCGAAGGCCGCCGCCTCCTCGTGCCGACAGCCCACCCACTCCACGCCCTCGGTGGTGCGGATCGCGTCGGTCAGGGGGTTGAGGGCGTCGCCGACGACGCCGAAGACCTGGCGTACGTTCAGTTCGGCCAGGGCGTCCACGATGACGCGGGCAACGGTACGGGCCATGATTCCTCCAGCTCAGACGGTGTGGCGGTGTGGCGGTGTGGCGGTGTGGCGGTGTGGCGGTGTGGCGGTGTGGCGGTGGGGCGGTGTGGCGGTGCGGCGCTTCGGGGTGCGGCGCGGTGCGCGGCAGCCGGTGCGCACAGCGGGACGGCTCAGACGGTGAAGCGGTCGGGGTCGGCGGCGGCCCAGTCGGCGGCCCACGAGGCGGGCGGTTCGGCGAGCAGCTGACCGGGAGCCAGCCACTCGTACAGTTCGTCATAGGAGCGGACGGTGTAGGGGTCGACACGCTGGCGCAGCATGTGCGGGCGCAGCTGCGACGGATCGGTGACGCCCATCGACGCCATGATCTGAAGAGCGCTGGCGACGGTGGACTCCTGGAGCCTGCGCACCCGGACGGACTTGTCGCCGACGTCCAGCGCGCGGGCCCGCCGCGGGTCCTGGGTCGTGACGCCGACGGGGCAGGTGTTGGTGTGGCAGCGCTGCGCCTGGATGCACCCGACGGCGAACATCATGGCGCGGGCGGCGTTGCCGTAGTCCGCGCCCTGGACCATGCGCTTGACGAGGTCGCTGCCGGTGGCGATCTTGCCGCTCGCGCCGATCCTGACCCGGTCCCGCAGACCGGCGCCGACCAGCGCGTTGTGCACGGTGGTCAGGCCCTCGGTGAGCGGGGTGCCGACGTGGTCGGCGAATTCCAGCGGCGCCGCGCCGGTACCGCCCTCGGCGCCGTCCACGATGATGAAGTCCGGCGCGGTGCCCTCCTCGACCATCGCCTTGCAGACGGCCAGGAACTGGCGGCGCGAACCGACGCACAGCCTGAAGCCCGCGGGCTTGCCCCCCGACAGCTCCCGCATCCGGGCGATGAACCGGATCAGCTCACGGGGCGTGCCGAAGACCCGGTGGTACGGCGGGGACACGACGGTCTCGCCCTGCGGGACGTCCCGCACCCGGGCGATCTCGGCGTTGACCTTGGCCCCTGGCAGGACGCCGCCGATACCGGGCTTGGCGCCCTGGGACAGCTTCAGCGACACGCACTTGACGCTGTCGTGGGCGGCCTTGTCGGCGAACTCCCCGGCGTCGAAGTCGCCGTCGTCGGTGCGGCAGCCGAAGTAGCCGGTGCCGATCTCCCAGACCAGGTCGCCGCCGTGCCGCAGGTGGTACTCCGACAGGCCCCCTTCACCGGTGTCGTGCGCGAAACCACCGTCCGCCGCGCCCTTGTTGAGCGCCAGGACCGCCTGGGCCGACAGCGAGCCGAAACTCATCGCCGACACGTTCAGCAGCGCCATGTCGTACGGCTTGGCACAGTCGGGACCGCCGATCCGCACCCGCGGCGGATCGTCCGGTACGGGCCGCGGCGCCATCGACGGCACCAGGAACTCGTGGCCCGAGCGGTAGACGTCGAGTTCGGTGCCGTACGGCTCCTCGGCCGCGGTGCCCTTGGCGCGTTCGTAGACGATGCTGCGGGTGTCGCGGTCGAAGGGGCGGCCGTCGAAATTCCGCTCGACGAAGTACTGCTGGAGCTCCGGGCGGATCTTCTCCAGCAGGTAGCGGGCATGGCCGATCACCGGGTAGTTGCGCAGCACCGAGTGGCGGCGCTGCGTCAGGTCGTACAGGCCGAGCAGCCCCAGCAGGGCCAGGACGGCGGCGGCCGTCCACCACCAGGGGCCGACCGCCACGGCGGCGACCGCCGCCGCGACGGCCACGAGCAGGGTCAGGGCCACGGCACCGGTTCTCATCACGTCGGGCTCCTTGCCCGCCCCGATCCCTCCATGCTGCCCGCCGGGTCAAGCTCCGGTCATCGCCGGCCCATGGTCGCGTCGGGCCGCCTTCGCGGCCTTGCGTCAGGGGTGGAGCAGGACCTTCGTCCAGCCGTCGTCGCGCTTGTCGAAGTGCCGGTAGGCGTCGGGGGCTTCGTCCAGCGGGAGTTCGTGGGAGACCAGGAAGGACGGGTCGGCCCGGCCGGTGACGATCAGGTCGCGCAGGGCGCGGTTGTAGCGCAGGACGGGGCACTGGCCGGTGCCCATGTGCTGACCCTTGGTGAAGAAGGTGCCGTAGTCGAAGGCGATCCGGCCGTGCTTGGCGCCCTCCTCGGCGGCTTCCGGGTCCTCGGGCATGTAGACGCCGACCACACCGATGCCGCCGGTGGTACGGACGGCCTTGACCAGGTTGTCCAGGACGAGTTCGGGGTGCTCCTGGCCGGACGGGTCGTGCGCCTGGTAGCCGACGGCTTCGACGCCGCAGTCCGTGCCGCGCCCGTCGGTGGCGTCCAGGATCTGCTCCACGGGGTCGGCCTCGGAGAAGTCGACGGGGGTGGCGCCGATGGACTCGGCCAGGGCGAGGCGGTCGGCCTGCCGGTCGACGACGAAGACCTGGGACGCGCCGCGGATCAGGGCGCTGTGCGCGGCGAGCAGTCCGACGGGTCCCGCGCCGAAGACGGCGACGCTGTCCCCGGCGCGCTGGCCGGCGAGTTCGGTGCCGTGCCAGCCGGTGGGGAAGATGTCGGAGAGCATCGTGAACTTGGCCTCGTGCTCGTCACCCGCGGGCAGTTCGAGCAGGTTGAAGTCGGCGTACGGCACGCGGAGCAGTTCGGCCTGGCCGCCGTCGTACGGGCCCATGTTGGCGTAGCCGTACGCGGCGCCGTCCATGCCCTCGGTGGGGTTGACGCGCTGACAGAAGGCGGTCCAGCCGTTCACGCAGTTGCGACAGCTTCCGCAGGCGATGTTGAACGGCACCGACACCCGGTCGCCGGGCTTGATCCGGGTCACCGCGGGCCCGGTGTCCTCGACGATGCCCATGTTCTCGTGGCCGAGGATCTTGCCCCGCTCGACGGTCGTGCGGCCCTCGTACATGTGCAGGTCGGAGCCGCAGATGTTGGTGGTGGTGATCCGGACCAGCGCGTCGTTGGGCTGCTCGATCCGCGCGTCCGGCGCATCCTCGACGGAGACGTCGTAAGGGCCGTTGTAGACCAGCGCTTTCATGTCGTCGTTCCTTTCGGGAGCGGTCGAAACGGAACAATCACCCACAGAAGTGACAATCCCCTACTGTCCGCGTACCCGCGTCACATGATTGACACGTGTGACGGGGGGCCCGAGAGCGGGAAACTTTCCGCGACGGCGTCGTGACGCCACGCGTACGCCGGCCCGGCGGCCGGTCATCGGCGTGGCGTGGCGAGGACGCTGTCGTCCAGGTGGGTGAGCAGGTCCGCGACGGATTCGTAGACGGTTTCGGCTCCCGCTTCGCTCAACTCCTGGCGCGTCCAGCCGCCGGTGAGCACGCCGAGGCAGCGCACGCCCGCCTTGGAGGCCGCCTGCGCGTCCCAGGCGGCGTCGCCGACGAAAACCGCGCGCCCGGCCGGGACCCCCGCCTTCTCCAGCGCCTGCCGTACGAGGTCGGGGGCGGGTTTGCTGGAGGACACGTCGTCGGAGGTGGTCACGGCGGTGATCGCCTCATCGGCGTCGAGGGCGCGGAGCATCACGTCGGCCTCCTCGCCCTTCGCCGACGAGGCGAGCACGACCTGCCAGCCGCGCGCTGCGCAGGCCCTGAGCAGGTCGGAAGCCCCGGGCAGCGGCACCAGCCGGGACCAGTACTGGGCGTAGAGGGTGTCGTGAGCGGCGCTGATCGTGTCGTCCTCGCCGTGGTCGCGGTCCTCGCCGAGCAGCGCGTCCAGCAGATGGTCACTGCCCATCCCGATCAGCCGGTGGATCCGGGCCGTGCCGACCCGGTGGCCGTGCTGGCTCAGGGCCTCCCACCAGGCGACGGTGTGCAGATAGACGGTGTCCATCAGGGTGCCGTCGACGTCGAACAGCACCGCTCCGTCGGCGCGCCGCGTCTCACTGCCGGTGGGCTCTGACTCTGTCATGTCTCGCTTCTTTCCGTGTCCTGCTCCCCTGCGGGAACGTCGAGGTCAGTCGGACCCGTCCGCCGACAGGGCGCGGTGTCGCGCCACCGCGGGGAGGACGAGCCAGGCGAGGCCGAACCATACGACCATTCCCGCCACTATCGGGATCGCGACCGTCGCGCCACCGGCGACACGCAGGACGAGGAGCAGGGCCGTGGCCATGGTGCACACGAGCAGGACGAGACCCACCACGGTCAGACGCGACGCCCACGCGACCGTCTCGGGCTTCAACCGCTGTCCCGTCAGCATCCGGTGCAGCGAGACGGGCCCCACCAGGGCGCCCGTCGTCGCCGCGCCCAGCATCACCGTCACGATGTACAGCGTGCGCTCGCCGTCGGACAGGTGCGCGAAGCGCTGCTGGAACGGGACCGTCAGCAGGAAGCCGAAGAGGATCTGCACACCGGTCTGGACGACCCGCAGTTCCTGGAGCAGCTCGCCCCACTGCCGGTCGGCGCGCTGCTCCGGTGTCTCGTCCCTGCCGGGTGCGGCACTGCCGCCGGTCCCGCTTGTCATCCTGAAGCCACCTGCCCGTGTGCGATCGCGACGTGTCCTGACCGGGGGACCGGTCCCCCCTCCTGCCCGCCCGTTACGCCTACCCCCGCACCGCCCCCTCAGCCGAGCGGGAGGTTTCCCGGCCGGGAAGATCGGCTAAACGCCTCGCATGGTGCAATTCGGATACACGATGATGACGGAGCAGGCGGGCCCCCGCGCGCTCGTGGACCATGTGGTCGGCGCCGAGCGGGCCGGATTCGACTTCTCCGTGACCTCGGACCACTACTTCCCCTGGCTCGATTCCCAGGGGCACTCCCCGTACGCCTGGAGCGTGCTGGGAGCCGCGGCCCAGGCCACGTACCGCATCCCGCTCATGACCTACGTGACCTGCCCGACCAAGCGGTACCACCCGGCGGTGATCGCGCAGAAGGCCGCGACGATGCAGTTGCTGTCCGAGGGGCGCTTCCGGCTCGGGCTGGGCTCGGGTGAGCAGCTCAACGAGCACGTGGTCGGCGGTGGGTGGCCCTCCGCGCGGACCAGGGTCGAGATGCTGGAAGAGGCGGTCGGGATCATCCGCGCCCTGCTCGCGGGCGATGTCGTGAACCACCGGGGCGCCCACTTCGAGGTGGACAACGCCAAGCTGTGGGACCTCCCGGACACCCCGCCGCCCCTCGGCATCGCGGTCTCGGGCGAGCGCTCCTGCTCGCTCGCGGGCCGGCTGGCCGATCTGGTGATCGCCACGGAGCCGAAGAGCGAACTGCTCGACGCCTTCGACGCGCACGGCGGTACGGGAAAGCCGAGGGTCGGCCAGCTCCCGGTCTGCTACGACCCGGACACCGACGCCGCCGTCGCCCGGGCCCACGAGCAGTTCCGCTGGTCCGTGGGGCCCTGGCCGGTGAATGCGGAACTGCCGAATCCGGCGGCCTTCGCCGGAGCCAACGAGCACGTGCGCCCCGAGGACATCGCCGAGGCCATTCCCTGCGGCAGCGACCCCGACGTGTTCGCCGAAGCGGTCGCGTCCTACATCGACGCGGGCTTCACCGAGATCGCCCTGATCCAGATCGGCGGCGACCACCAGGAGCCCTTCCTCGACTGGTCGCAGAAGACGCTCCTGCCCGCCCTGCGCGCCCTCTGACTCCGCCGAGGGCCGCGCCGACGTACGGCTCGGCCGCTGCGACCGGGGCCCTCGGTCCTACGCGGATGCCGGGAGCGGCGGGCGCAGGCCCAGCCACTGCTCGGCGTCCCAGGCGTGGAACCGCTCCACCTCGGTGAACCCGAGCTTGGCCGCGAGGCGCATCGAGGCGAGGTTGGCGCTCTGGGTGGCCAGGATCACCGGCTCGCCGGGCAGGACGCCGTCGAACCAGTCGAGCGCCGCCGCGCCCGCCTCGGCGGCGTACCCGAGGCCCCACGCCCGCGGCAGGAACAGATAGCCGAGATCGGCCTTCCCCCGGGCGGCCGGGCGGTGGCTCTCCGCCGCTCGCCTGAGCAGGAGCTGGCCGATCATCGCGCCGTCCAGCTCCACGACGAAGCTTCCCGGCCACCGCTCGGGCACCTCGGGCAGCTCGCGCTCCAGCTCGGCACGCGGCCGGGGGCCGCCGAGGTAGGTATGCACCTCCGGCGACGCCAGCAGCTCGATGAACGCCGCCCGGTCACGCGCCTCGGACCCGCGCAGTACGAGCCTCGCGGTCCTGATCGGCTCGGGCGGCCAGACGACGGGCCCCAGGTTCGGCATGCGCGGAGCCTAGCAACGGGGGAAGTGCCGGTAGGCGGGGTGGCGGGACCTTTGCATAATACTGCGTTGAAACGTATAGTCATGCCATCGACGAGGAGGGTTCGATGGTGGTGCGGGCAGCGGTGGCCGGGGGCAGCGGGTACGCGGGCGGGGAGGTGCTGCGCCTGCTCGCGGGGCACCCCGAGGTCGAGATCGGGGCGGTGACCGGGAACTCCAACGCCGGGCAGCGGCTCGGCGCGCTTCAGCCGCACCTGCTGCCGCTGGCCGGACGGGTGCTGGAGCCGACCACGGCGGAGGTGCTGGCGGGACACGACGTGGTCTTCCTCGCGCTGCCGCACGGCCAGTCCGCCGCGGTCGCGGCGCAGCTCGGCGACGAGGTGCTGATCGTCGACATGGGCGCCGACTTCCGGCTGACCGACGCCGCCGACTGGGAGAGGTTCTACGGCAGCCCGCACGCCGGGACCTGGCCGTACGGGCTGCCCGAACTGCCGGGCGCCCGCGACGCGTTGGAGGGGTCCAAGCGCGTCGCGGTGCCCGGCTGCTACCCGACGGCGGTCTCGCTCGCGCTGTTCCCCGCCTACGCCGCCGCGCTGGTCGAGCCGGAGGCCGTCATCACCGCGGCCTCCGGCACCTCGGGCGCGGGCAAGGCGGCCAAGCCGCATCTGCTCGGCTCCGAGGTGATGGGCTCGATGAGCCCGTACGGAGTCGGCGGCGGCCACCGGCACACGCCGGAGATGATCCAGAACCTCAGCGCGGCGGCCGGCGAGCGGGTCAGTGTGTCCTTCACGCCCACCCTCGCCCCCATGCCGCGCGGCATCCTCGCCACGTGCAGCGCCAAGGCCCGCCCCGGCGTCACCGGCCACGACCTGCGGGCCGCGTACGAGAAGGCCCTCGCCGACGAGCCGTTCGTGCACCTGCTCCCCGAGGGGCAGTGGCCCGCGACCGCCGCCGTCTACGGCTCGAACGCCGTCCAGATCCAGATCGCGTACGACGAGAGCACCCACCGCCTGATCGCGATCAGCGCCATCGACAACCTGACCAAGGGCACCGCCGGCGGCGCGGTGCAGAGCATGAACATCGCCCTGGGACTCCCCGAGGCGACAGGACTCTCCACCATCGGAGTCGCACCGTGACGCACGGCGCGGCTCTGTGCCGGGCGGGCGGAGAAGGGAACGAGGAGAAGCAGTGAGTGTCACGGCAGCCAAGGGATTCACGGCGGCGGGGATCGCCGCCGGGATCAAGGAGAACGGCAACCCGGACCTGGCCCTCGTGGTCAACACCGGACCGCGCCGCGCCGCCGCGGGCGTCTTCACCTCCAACCGCGTGAAGGCCGCGCCGGTGCTCTGGTCGGAGCAGGTCGTCAAGGGCGGCTCCGTCGCGGCCGTGGTCCTCAACTCCGGTGGCGCCAACGCCTGTACGGGCCCGCAAGGCTTCCAGGACACGCACGCGACCGCGGAGAAGGTCGCCGAGGTCCTCGGCGCCGACGACCACGGCGCGGGCGAGATCGCGGTCGCCTCGACCGGCCTGATCGGTCTGCCGCTCCCGATGGACAAGCTCCTGCCGGGAGTCGAGAAGGCCGCGGCCGAACTGTCCGAGTACGGCGGCGAGAAGGCCGCCATCGCCATCAAGACCACCGACACCGTGCACAAGACGGCCGTCGCGGGCGGCGCGGGCTGGACCGTCGGCGGCATGGCCAAGGGCGCGGGCATGCTCGCGCCGGGCCTGGCCACCATGCTGGTCGTCCTCACCACGGACGCCGACGTGGAAGCCCCCGCCCTGGACACGGCGCTGCGCGCCGCCACCCGGCTGACCTTCGACCGGATCGACTCCGACGGCTGCATGTCGACCAACGACACCGTGCTGCTGCTGGCCTCGGGGGCGTCCGGAATCGCCCCGGAGCACGAGGAGTTCGCCGAGGCGGTCCGCGCGGTCTGCGGCGACCTCGCCCGCCAGCTCATCGGCGACGCCGAGGGCGCCTCGAAGGACATCAGGATCGAGGTCGTCAACGCGGCCTCCGAGGACGACGCCGTCGAGGTGGGCCGCTCCATCGCCCGTAACAACCTCCTCAAGTGCGCGATCCACGGCGAGGACCCCAACTGGGGCCGTGTGCTGTCCGCGATCGGCACGACCTCGGCCGCCTTCGAGCCCGACCGGCTCAATGTCGCCATCAACGGCGTGTGGGTGTGCAGGAACGGCTCGGTCGGCGAGGACCGCGACCTGGTCGACATGCGGTTCCGCGAGGTGGTCGTCACGGCGGACCTCGCGGCCGGTACGGAGTCCGCGGTGATCTGGGCGAACGACCTCACCGCCGACTACGTCCACGAGAACAGCGCGTACAGCTCATGACCGACGATCGGAACCCCGGAGCCGCGAAGCCGGAGGGCCGGCCCACCGCGCGCAAGCACACGGCACTGCCCAAGGCCCAGATCCTCATCGAGGCGCTGCCGTGGCTGACCCGCCACAACGGCAGGGTCGTCGTCATCAAATTCGGCGGAAACGCCATGGTGGACGAGGAGTTGAAGGCCGCCTTCGCGCAGGACGTGGTCTTTCTGCGGCAGGCGGGCCTCAAGCCGGTCGTCGTGCACGGCGGCGGCCCGCAGATCAACGCGCAGCTCGACCGGCACGGCCTGGTCAGCGAGTTCAAGGCCGGTCTGCGGGTGACCACGCCCGAGGCGATGGACGTGGTCCGGATGGTGCTGGCGGGCCAGGTCCAGCGCGAGCTGGTCGGACTGCTCAACCAGCACGGCCCGTTGGCCGTCGGCATGACCGGCGAGGACGCCCACACCATCACCGCCACCCGCCACCGCCCGCGTATCGACGGCGAGTTGGTCGACATCGGCCGGGTCGGCGAGATCACCGCCATCGACACCGGCGCGATCGAGGCGCTGCTGGCCGACGGCCGTATCCCGGTCGTCTCCTCCATCGCGCGCTCCGCCGACGACCACCACGTCTACAACGTCAACGCCGACACGGCCGCCGCCGCCCTGGCCGCCGCGCTGGGCGCCGAGACGCTGATGGTCCTCACCGACGTCGAGGGCCTGTACGAGGACTGGCCGAACAGCGACGACGTCATCAGTCGCCTGACCGCGACGGAGCTGGAGAAGCTGCTGCCCGACCTGTCCAGCGGCATGGTCCCCAAGATGCGGGGCTGCCTGTTCGCCGTGCGCAACGGCGTGAACACCGCCCGCGTCATCGACGGCCGGGTCCAGCACTCGATCCTGCTGGAGATCTTCACCGACGAGGGCATCGGCACGATGGTCGTGCCGGACGACGTCACCGACGCGGCCGGCGCACCGGCCGCGGGCACCGTATCCGACCAGGGAGAAGGAGAAGCGCGGTGAGCGGCAACGAGGGACTGACCCAGCGCTGGCAGGGCTCGCTCATGGACAACTACGGCACCCCGCGCATCCCGCTGGTCCGCGGCGCGGGCGCCAGATTCTGGGACGCCGACGGCAAGGAGTACGTCGACTTCCTCGGCGGCATCGCGGTCAACTCCCTCGGCACCGCGCACCCCGCGGTCGTCGAGGCGGTGACCCGGCAGATCTCCTCGCTCGGCCATGTGTCCAACCTCTTCGTCGCCGAACCGCCCGTCGCGCTCGCCGAGCGGCTGCTCCAGCTCTCCGGCCGCCCCGGCCGGGTCTTCTTCGCCAACTCCGGCGCCGAGGCCAACGAAGCGGCCTTCAAGATCGGCCGGTTGACGGGGCGTCAGCACATGGTCGCCACCGACGGAGCCTTCCACGGCCGCACGATGGGCTCGCTCGCGCTGACCGGCCAGCCCAAGAAGCGCGAGGCGTTCGAGCCGCTGCCCGGCGACGTCACGCACGTGCCGTACGGCGACGCGGACGCGCTGCGGGCGGCCGTCACCACCGACACCGCGCTGGTGATCATCGAGCCGATCCAGGGCGAGAACGGTGTGGTCGTGCCGCCGCCCGGCTACCTCGCCGCCGCCCGCGAGATCACCGCGGCCACCGGCACGCTGCTGGTGCTCGACGAGGTGCAGACCGGCATCGGCAGGACCGGCCACTGGTTCGAGTGCCAGGCACAGGGTGTCGAGCCGGACGTGGTGACCCTGGCCAAGGGCCTCGGCGCGGGCCTGCCGATCGGCGCCGCCCTCGCCTTCGGCCCGGCCGCGGAGCTGATGACGCCCGGCGCCCACGGCACCACCTTCGGCGGCAATCCGGTCGCCTGCGCCGCCGCGCTCGCCGTCCTCGACACGATCGCGGCCGACGGCCTGCTCGACCACGTCAAGCGGCAGGGCGAGAAGCTGCGGCAGGGCGTCGAGGCGCTGCGACACCCGTTGGTCGATCATGTGCGCGGTTCGGGCCTGCTGCTGGGTATCGTGCTCACCGAGCCGCTCTCAGCGCAGATCCAGAAGGCGGCTCAGGATGCCGGGTTCCTGGTCAACGCCGCCGTGCCCGACACGGTACGGCTCGCGCCCCCGCTGATCGTCGGCGACGACGACACGGACGCGTTCCTCCAGGCGCTGCCCGGCGTCCTCGACCAGGTGCACCGGGCCTCCGGGGCGAGCGGAGCCGGAGAATGACGGAGTTGACACGACGATGACCGAGGCGCAGCAGCACAACGGCAGCCAGGCCGTACCGCAGACCCGTACCGCGCGGCACCGCAGGATCGTGGACATCCTCGGCCGCCAGCCGGTCAGGTCGCAGAGCCAGCTCGCCAAGCTGCTCGCCGACGACGGGCTGAGCGTCACCCAGGCGACGCTCAGCCGCGACCTCGACGAACTCGGCGCGGTCAAGATCCGCACCAACGACGGCGAACTCATCTACGCCGTCCCCTCCGAGGGCGGCTTCCGCACCCCGCAGGCCCCGCTCGGCGAGTCCGTCAAGGAAGAGCGCATGCGGCGCCTGGCCGCCGAACTCCTCATCTCCGCCGAGGCGTCCGCCAACCTCGTCGTCGTCCGCACCCCGCCCGGCGCCGCCCAGTTCCTCGCCTCCGCCATGGACCAGGCCGAGGTCTACGACATCCTCGGCACCATCGCGGGCGACGACACCGTCGTCCTGATCAGCCGCGACCCGGCCGGCGGCAAGAAACTCGCCGACCACCTGCTCCGTCTCGCCCAGGGCGAGGCATAGCTCCGGTCCGGCCGGTTATACGGTCTCACACCCCCTCTGACCTGCCGCGTTGACGAAGCATACGGTCGAGTGCATACTTATGCCAGTCAGCGTATGCATCGTAAGGAGAGCCCCGTGACCGAGCGCGTCGTACTCGCCTACTCCGGCGGTCTGGACACGTCCGTCGCCATCGGCTGGATCGCCGAGGAGACCGGCGCCGAAGTCATCGCGGTCGCGGTGGACGTCGGCCAGGGCGGCGAGGACCTGGACGTCATCCGCAAGCGGGCGCTCGCCTGCGGGGCGGTCGAGGCCGAGGTCGCGGACGCCAAGGACGAGTTCGCCGACGAGTACTGCCTCCCGGCGATCAAGGCCAACGCCCTCTACATGGACCGGTATCCGCTGGTGTCCGCGCTGTCGCGGCCGGCCATCGTGAAGCACCTGGTGGCCGCAGCCAACAAGCACGGCGCCACCACCGTCGCGCACGGCTGCACCGGCAAGGGCAACGACCAGGTGCGGTTCGAGGCGGGCATCTCCTCGCTGGCGCCCGACCTGAGGTGCATCGCGCCGGTCCGCGACTACGCGATGACCCGCGACAAGGCCATCGCCTTCTGCGAGGAGAAGAACCTCCCGATCGCGACCACCAAGAAGTCGCCGTACTCCATCGATCAGAACGTCTTCGGGCGGGCCGTCGAGACCGGCTTCCTGGAGGACATCTGGAACGCCCCGATCGAGGACGTGTACGAGTACACGCAGAATCCGGCCGAGCCGCGCGAGGCCGACGAGGTGGTCATCACCTTCAAGCAGGGCGTCCCGGTGGCCATCGACGGCAAGCCGGTCAGCGTGCTCGAAGCCATCCAGCAGCTCAATGTGCGGGCCGGGGCCCAGGGCATCGGCCGGATCGACATCGTCGAGGACCGGCTGGTCGGCATCAAGTCCCGTGAGATCTACGAGGCGCCGGGCGCCATCGCGCTGATCACCGCGCACCAGGAGCTGGAGAACGTCACCGTCGAGCGCGAACTGGCCCGGTACAAGCGGCAGGTCGAGCAGCGCTGGGGCGAACTGGTCTACGACGGCCTGTGGTTCTCCCCGCTCAAGCGGGCGCTCGACGGCTTCATCGCCGAGGCCAACGAGCACGTCTCCGGCGACATCCGGATGACCATGCACGGCGGCCGGGCCGTCGTCACCGGCCGGAAGTCCGGCGAGTCGCTGTACGACTTCAACCTGGCGACGTACGACACCGGGGACACCTTCGACCAGTCGCTGTCCAAGGGCTTCATCGAGATCTTCGGCATGTCCAGCAAGATCGCCGCGAAGCGGGACCTGACGAAGTGACGGACACGAACACCGGCGGCCCCGGCGGCGGCGACGACAACCTGCGGCTGTGGGGCGGCCGGTTCGCCGACGGCCCCGCCGAGGCGCTGGCCAAGCTCTCCGCCTCCGTGCACTTCGACTTCCGGCTCGCGCCGTACGACATCGCGGGCTCCCGCGCGCACGCCCGGGTGCTGCACAAGGCGGGGCTGCTGACCGCCGACGAGCTGGACCGGATGATCGCCGGACTCGACGCGCTCGAAGCGGACGTGGCCTCCGGCGACTTCGCCGGCACCATCGCCGACGAGGACGTGCACACCGCGCTGGAACGCGGCCTGCTGGAGCGGGTCGGCGCCGACCTCGGCGGCAAGCTGCGGGCCGGGCGCTCGCGCAACGACCAGGTCGCCACGCTCTTCCGGATGTACCTGCGCGACCACGCGCGGACCATCGGCGGGCTCATCGCCGACCTCCAGAGCGCGCTGGTCGGCCTCGCCGAGGCGCACCCGGACACCGCGATGCCCGGCCGCACCCACCTCCAGCACGCCCAGCCCGTGCTCTTCGCACACCACGTGCTCGCCCACGTACAGGCGCTGTCACGGGACGCGGAGCGGCTGCGGCAGTGGGACGACCGCACGGCCGTCTCCCCGTACGGGTCAGGCGCGCTCGCCGGGTCCTCGCTCGGCCTGGACCCGGAGGCCGTCGCCAAGGAACTCGGCTTCCTGCACGGCTCGGTGGGCAACTCCATCGACGGCACCGCGTCTCGCGACTTCGCCGCCGAATTCGCCTTCGTCACCGCGATGATCGGCGTCAACCTCTCCCGGATCGCCGAAGAGGTCATCCTGTGGAACACGAAGGAATTCTCCTTCGTGACCCTGCACGACGCCTTCTCCACCGGCTCGTCGATCATGCCGCAGAAGAAGAACCCCGACATCGCGGAGCTGGCGCGCGGCAAGTCCGGACGGCTCATCGGCAACCTCACCGGACTGATGGCCACGCTCAAGGCGCTGCCGCTCGCGTACAACCGCGACCTCCAGGAGGACAAGGAGCCGCTGTTCGACTCCTGCGACCAACTGGAGGTGCTGCTCCCGGCGTTCACCGGCATGATGGCCACGCTCACCGTCCACCGCGAGCGGATGGAGACCCTGGCACCGGCCGGTTTCTCGCTCGCCACCGACATCGCCGAGTGGCTGGTCAAGCAGGGCGTGCCCTTCCGGGTCGCGCACGAGGTCGCGGGGGAGTGCGTCAAGGTCTGCGAGGCCGAGGGCATCGAACTCGACCAGCTCACCGACGAGCAGTTCGCGAAGATCTCCGCGCATCTGACGCCCGAGGTACGCCATGTCCTCGACGTCCCCGGCGCGTTGGCCTCCCGCAACGGACGCGGCGGCACGGCGCCTTCCGCCGTCGCCGTACAACTCGCCGAGATCAAGGCGGATCTGACGGTGCAGCACACCTGGGCGCACGCCTGGGACGGGGCGGACGGCGACGCCGTCTAGTCGCGGTCCTGGGCGGCTCGGTGAAACGCGGGCCGATCGGTTTGGTGTTCGGGTCCCGCGCGGCCAGTCCGTTCAGGATGGTGTCGTCGGTCGAGGCCGCGTCGACCTGGCCGGGCTGCATCAGCATCAGGCAGCCCGTCCAGTCGTCGACGCCCGCTATCAGCCGTCCGCGGCGAGCCGCCGAACCGGCCATGGTCAGCCGCGAGACCGGCCCCCGTGAACCCGCCATGTCACAGCGGGCGCCGGGCGCGGCCCCCGCCGTATCAGGCGGCCTTGGCCTTCGTCGCGTAGATGTCCACGTACTCCTGGCCGCCGAGCCGCATGACCTCGCTCATGACCTCGTCGGTCAGGGCGCGCAGCACATAGCGGTCGCGGTCCATGCCCTCGTAGCGGGAGAAGGTCAGCGGGGAGCCGAAGCGGATGGTGACCGGGGCGATCCGGGGCATCCCCTTGCCGCCGGGCTGCACCTTGTCGGTGCCGACCATCGCGAAGGGCACCACCGGGGCGCCGGTCATCAGGGCCAACCGGGCGATTCCGGTCCGGCCGCGGTACAGACGGCCATCGGGGGAACGGGTGCCCTCGGGGTAGATGCCGAAGATCTTGCCCTCGTCCAGCACGCGGCGGCCGGTCATCAGCGCCGCGACACCGCCGTGGCCGCCGTCCCGGTCCACCGGGATCATGCCGCAGGTGGTGAAGAACCAGGCCATCAGCCGGCCCTTGACGCCCTTGCCCGTCACGTACTCGTCCTTGCCGATGAAGTACACCTGCCGGTCCACCACCAGCGACAGGAACATCGAGTCGACGAAGGTGACGTGATTCCCGGCCAGGATCACCGGACCGTCACCGGGGATGCCGTCCACGCCCTCGACCACGGGGCGGTACAGGACGCGCATGAGCACTCCGAGAATCGCCTTGAGCAAGCTGCGGGACATGCGGGACAACGGATCCTCCGGTTCGGACACGCCTGGGCGGGACGGACGGCGGCGGTGCTGCGATGTCGCGGTACGACGGCAGCCTGACCGCAGGACCGGCGGGACCGCGGGACGCCGCACCGTACACAAGGACGATACTTCCGCGCGGGGCCCCGCCGCACGCCGGGTTCACACGTCCGCTACGCAGTGTTGACACGCGTTAGGTGTGTGTTACGGCTGATGTCGACGGGGCGACAGACTTTCACGGCACGATGCGCGCATGACGGATGACCAGCACAAGACCGGCCTCGGCAGGCGCGCTGTCCTGTCCGCGGCGGCACTCGGCGCGGGCGGCGCGGTACTCGGCACGGCCGGTACGGCGCAGGCCCGGGAACAGTCCACCGCCCGGCCCCGGCACGGCGCCCCCGGCCACGGCGGCGCGCCCAAGCTGCCGGTCCCGACCATCGTCGGGCACCGCGGCAGCGCCGGATACCGGCCCGAGCACACCTTCGGCTCCTACGAGTACGCGCTGGAGATCGGCGCGGACGTCGTCGAGCAGGACGTCGTACCCACCAGGGACGGCCACCTCGTCTGCCGCCACGAGCCGGAGATCGGCGGCACCACCGACGTCGCCGACCACCCGGAGTTCGCCGGCCGCAAAACCACCAAGACCATCGACGGCACCCCCACCACCGGCTGGTTCACCGAGGACTTCACCCTCGCCGAACTCAAGCGGCTGCGCGCCGTCGAACGGCTGCCCGCCGTCCGCCAGCGCAACACCGTCTACAACGGCCGCTGGGCGATCCCCACCTTCGAGGAGGTGCTGGCCTGGGCCGACCGAGAGGGCCGCAAGCGCGGCAAGCCGGTCTGGCTGCACACCGAGACCAAGCACCCCACGTACTTCCGCGGCATCGGCCTGCCGCTGGAGGAGCGGCTGATCAAGCTGCTCAAGCAGTACGGCAGGCACCGCGCCGACGCCCCGCAGTTCCTCCAGTCCTTCGAGGCGCAGAGCCTCCAGCGGCTCGGCGCGCTCGGCGGCGCCGCGCCCAAGATCTTCCTGCTCAACGGCCTCACCTCGCGGCCCTGGGACTTCGTCGTCTCCGGCGACAAGCGGACCGTGGCCGACCTCGTCACCCCGGCCGGGCTGCGCTGGATCGCCGGATTCGCCCAGGGCATCGGCCCGACCACCGACGTGATCATCCCGCGCGACGCCTCGGGCAGGCTGCTCCGGCCCACCGCCGTCGTCAAGGACGCGCACAAGGCCGGTCTGGTGCTGCACCCCTTCACCGCGCGCAACGAGAACCAGTTCCTGCCCGCCGACTTCCAGGTCGGCACGGACCCCAACGCGTACGGCGACCCGCTGGCCGCCTTCAAGACGTGGTTCGCGACCGGCATCGACGGCCTGTTCACCGACAACGCCGACACCGCCGTACTGGCCCGCGAGGACTTCTGGACGTCCTGAACCCCGACGTCCTGAACCGCCACCGCCACTCCATGTGGTGAAAACGGCCGCGCCGGGCAACCGTCCGGCGCGGCCGTCTCGTGCCAGCGGATATGCAGATCCCCATGGACCACCCCGACCTGTCCGCGGCCCCGCACGCCGACGACCGCGCCCGCCGTCCCGCGGACACCCCCGCGGACCCCTACGCGCCGCTCGGGCCGCTGCTGGCCGCCGAGGCCGCGGCCGAGGCGCTGCCCGGCGGCGGTGTCGAGGCCGCCGACCTCGAACAGGCCGTCTGGCTGCGGCTGCTGGAACTGGGCGGCCCGCCGCCCGAGCCGGACCGCTGGGTGCGCCGCGCGGTCCGCGCCGAGGCCCGCGCCCACGCCCGCCGGATCCGCAGCGAACGCCCGTACGGGGACCCGGACGCCGCGGGCCCGCCCGCGCAGCTGCGCGGGGTCGAGGAGTTGGTGCTTGCGGCGGAGCAACACCGTACGGTCCAGGCCGCGGTACGGCGGCTGCCCGGCCGCTGCCCGCAGGTCGTCACGGCCCTGATGTCCCGTTCCGACCCCACTTACCGGGAAATCTCCCGCGAGTTGGGAATCTCACAGGGCAGCATCGGACCGCTGAGGTCGCGCTGCCTCGGCTGTCTTCGGACGATCCTGAATTCGAGGGTTGGATCCCCGGTGAGACGGGGTAATGCACGGTAAACAGTCGGCGGCAGTGGGCACCCTTGGCGCGCCCGTACGAGACTGAACTGGGTGGGGCGCAGGCGGTACCCCACCGAAGGGTTTGTGCGATCATCGGCGCCACGGAGGCGGCGCATATCCGCACCAACTCCGTTCAGGCACTCGTTCCGGGCGCATACCTCACCCTCAAACTGCCCGGACGGATTCGAAGGGGAGGCCTGCGCGCATGGGCATGAGCGTGACCATCTCTACGGCGGAGCACTCGGACGCCGAGAAGATCCTCAAACTCCAGTACCTCTGCTACCAGAGCGAGGCGGAGCTGTACGGCGACTACAGCATCGAACCTCTCACCCAGACCCTGGACGAGCTGCGTGCCGAACTCGCCGGGGGGTGCGTCCTGGTGGCGCGCCTGGGCGACGAGGTCGTCGGCTCGGTACGCGGAGTCGTCGACGACGACGGCACCGCGCGGATCGGGAAACTGATCGTCCACCCGCGACTTCAACGACACGGCCTCGGCGGGCGGCTGCTCAACGCCGTCGAGGAGCGACTGGCGGCCGAGGAGGAGGCCAAGCGCTACCGGCTCTTCACCGGCCACCGCAGCCAGGTCAATCTGCGGATGTACCGCAAGCTCGGTTACGAGCAGGTGGGCGCCGCGGAGCCGGTCAGCCGTCGGCTGAGCCTGGTGACCATGGAGAAGGCCGCCGCCACGGCGGGCTACGCGGCCACCGCCTGAGCCGCGATCCACGGCGCCTCGCGTACGGATCAGGCCCCGGACCCGGTCTGCTGTTCCTGTGGCCGCCCCGCCTCGCGGGCGGCACGGCGCAGCCACAGCAGACCGGCCACGGGGAGGGCCAGCGGCAGGAAGAGGTAGCCGATCCCGAAGTCCGACCAGACGGTCGCGTCGGGGAAGGCCGAGGAGTCCACGACCGTCAGGGTGCCCACCGCGATCACACCGGCCAGCTCGGCCGAGCAGCACACCAGCGCCACCTTGCGGGCCGCCTCGCCGCCCTTCCACAGCGCGACGGTGATCACCGCGTAGACCACGCCCGCGACGCCCGACAGGACGTACGCCAGCGGTGCCTCGTGGTATTTGGTCGCGATCTGCACGATCGACCGGGACAGCGCCGCGACGGTGAAGACCGCGTAGAGCGAGAGCAGCAGCCGGCCGGGGCCCTGGCCGATCCGCGTCCCCGGCGCGTCCTGGGCCGCCTCGGCCGCGGTGCCGTCCCCCGTGTCCTTCATGCCGTCCGTGCCCTTCGTCAGCGTCTTCGTCCGTGCCCGTGCGCGTGTCGCGCGTGTGCCGTCAGCCATGGCCGGCTCCCCAGATCTCGTTGAGCCGCAGTTCGAGCACGGCCAGCACCACACCGCCGGCCGCCACGATCGCCGAGCCCCAACGCGTCCGCTCGGCAAGGGACATGAAGGCCGCCGCCGGGACCGTCACGGCCGCGCCCAGCAGATACGGGAGGAAGACCGCCATCCCGTGCTGCGGCCGGTCGCCGCGGGCGAGCTGCACGATCGCGATCACGAGCTGCACCAGCGCGGCCGCGGTGACCACGGCCATCGCGATGAAGTGCCAGTCGTTGGTCGGCTGGTCACGGTACGCGGCGAAACCGCACCACGCCGCGAGCAGCAGCGCCGTGACCGAGACCGTGATGAGGACCGCGTCGAGCATGCGGCGACTCTATTACGGGGCGTGACGCCCGGATCTCCCACCCCTGCCCGCCCGGATCTCCCGTCCCCGTCCGCCCTGCCGCCCGCCGGGGCGGCCCCGTGAGTGTGTCCGCATAATGAACAATCGGACCGGATTTCGGAACGCGGCCACCCGTCTGGTTTACTGGAACGCATGACCACGACGAACAGCCGCAGCCGCGCGACCGAGGCGATCACGCCCGGTGTTCGTTGTGCGTGTCGAATGTGTGACTGACCGAGGGCCCACCTCCACGCCTCGCGCCCCGAAGCGAGTGCCCCGCGTCACGCACCGGCGCAGCGCCCAGAGCGCCGCCGAAATCCTTTGAGGCCCGCCGCCCTTTCCGGTGTGCCGCCGCGTGCCGCGTCCCGAGAAGAACGCCCCCGTGTGCGGTGGTACGTCCGCCGCGCGCTCGACCCCGATGGACGCTCCTGTGATCACCACCACCGACCTGAGAAAGGTCTACCGCTCGCGCGACCGTGAGGTCACCGCCCTGGACGGGGTGGACCTGCGGGTACGCGAAGGCGAGGTCTACGGCGTCGTCGGCCGCAGCGGCGCGGGCAAGAGCACCCTGATCCGCTGCGTGAACCTGCTGGAGCGCCCCACCTCCGGCACCGTCGAGGTGGCGGGCCGCGACCTGACCGCGCTGGCCGGACGCTCCGACCGCGCCCCCGCCGCCCTGCGCGCCGCCCGCGCCGGGATCGGCATGGTCTTCCAGCACTTCAATCTGCTCTCCTCGCGCACCGTGCAGGACAACGTCGAACTCCCGCTGGAGATCCTGGGGATCTCCGGCCGCCAGCGGGCCCGCAAGGCCGGTGAACTCCTCGACCTGGTCGGCCTGTCCGACAAGGCCCGCGCCTACCCCGCGCAGCTGTCCGGCGGCCAGAAGCAGCGCGTCGGCATCGCCCGCGCCCTGGCGGGCGACCCCAAGGTGCTGCTCTCCGACGAGGCCACCTCGGCGCTCGACCCGGAGACCACCCGGTCCGTGCTGCGACTGCTGCGCGACCTCAACCGGCAGCTCGGCCTGACCGTCCTGCTGATCACCCACGAGATGGACGTCGTCAAGCAGGTCTGCGACTCGGCGGCACTCATGAAAGGCGGACGCGTAGTGGAGTCAGGCACCGTGGCCGAACTGCTGGCCACCCCCGGTTCCGAGCTGGCCGACGAGCTGTTCCCCGTGGACGGCGACGCGTCGGGCCCCGACCGTACGGTGGTCGACCTCACCTTCCACGGCGACAGCGCGACCCGGCCGGTGATCTCCCGGCTGGCGCGCACGTACAACGTGGACATCTCCATCCTCGGCGCGGCCATGGAGACCTACGACGGACGGCAGATCGGCCGGATGCGGATCGAGCTGCCGGGCCGCTTCGAGGACAACGTGGTGCCGATCGGCTACCTGCGCGAGCAGGGCCTGGACGTCGCCGTCGTCGCCGCCAAGGCCGAGCCGGTCGCGGCAGGAGACACGGCGGGGAACACGGCGGGGGAGAAGGCCGGGAACACGGTCGGGGAGACGGCGAAGTGACCTGGTCCGAGATGCACCCGCTGCTCACGCAGGCGGGTGGTGAGACGCTGCGCATGGTCGCCTGGGCCACGGTCATATCGGTGGCCGCGGGGCTGCCGATCGGTGTCCTGCTGGTCCTCACCGACCGGGGCGGCCTGCTGCGCTGTCTGCCCGTCAACCGCGTCCTCGGCGTCGTCGTGAACATCGGCAGGTCGCTGCCGTTCGTGATCCTGATGATCGCCCTGATGTCCTTCACCCGGGCGATCGTCGGCACCACCATCGGCTGGGAGGCGGCCGTCGTCCCGCTGGCCGTCGGCGCGATCCCGTTCTTCGCCCGGCTGGTCGAGACGGCGGTCCGCGAGGTGGACCACGGCCTGGTGGAGGCCGTCCAGGCGATGGGCGGCAGTACGTGGACGGTGGTCCGCAAGGTGCTGCTGCCGGAGTCGCTCGCCTCACTGATCGCCAGCGCCACCACCACCGTCATCGCGCTGATCGGCTACTCCGCGATGGCCGGGGTGGTCGGCGGCGGCGGCCTCGGCGACCTCGCGCTGCGCTACGGCTACCAGCGCTTCGAGACCGGCTTCATGTGGGTGATCGTCGCCGTGCTCGTCGTCGTGGTCACCCTCGTCCAGCTCGTCGGGGACTTCGCCGCCCGCACCGTCGCCCGCCGCGGCCGGTCCGGCGCCGCCCCCCGGCTGCGCCTGCTGCGCCCGGCGACAGCCTCCTGACCGCCCGACTCTCCCGTCCCGACCCGCTTCTGTCCCCCTGGCACCGCAGCGTCGCGGCGCCGTACCACCCAGCACGACCCGGATAAACCAGAAAGAGGCACTTTTCGTGCGAAAGAACACCACCATCACCGCCGCCGTCCTCGCCGCCGCCGCGCTCTCGCTCGGCCTCACCGCCTGCGGCTCCGACTCCGACTCCAAGGCGAGCGCCAAGGACACCAGCGGCCCGCTCGTGGTCGCGGCCAGCCCCACCCCGCACGCGCAGATCCTCGACTACGTCAAGGACCACCTGGCGAAGAAGGCCGGACTCGACCTCCAGGTCAAGGAGTTCTCCGACTACGTGCTGCCCAACACCGCCACCGAGCAGGGCGAGGTCGGCGCGAACTTCTTCCAGCACAAGCCCTACCTGGACGACTTCAACAAGAAGAACGGCACCCACATCGTGCCCGTCGTCAACGTCGAGCTGGAGCCGCTGGGCCTGTACTCCCACAAGATCACGTCGATCGGCGCGCTCAAGGACGGCGCGAGCGTCGCCGTACCGAACGACACGACCAACGAGGCACGCGCGCTCAAGCTGCTCGCCGACAACGGCCTGATCACCCTCAAGGCGGGCACCGACCAGACCGCGACCCCCGCCGACGTCACGGCCAACCCGAAGCACCTGAAGTTCAAGGAGCTGGAGGCCGCCCAGCTCCCGCGCTCCCTGGACGACGTGGACGCGGGCGTGATCAACGGCAACTACGCGATCCAGGCCGATCTCAGCCCGGCCAAGGACGCGCTGGCGCTGGAGAAGGCGGACGGGAACCCGTACGCCAACTTCCTGGCCGTCAAGAAGGGCAACGAGAACGACCCGCGCGTGAAGAAGCTCGCGGAACTGCTCAACTCGCCCGAGGTGAAGCAGTACATCGAGACGACCTTCAAGGGCTCGGTGATACCGGCCTTCGGCGCCCCGGCGGCCTGACCGCCGCGCACGGGCCCCGCTCCCCCCGAGGGCGCGGGGCCTCAGCCGTGCCGCACCCAGTACACGTCCGTCACGTACGGCATCTCGATCGCGCCGCTGCTGCGCGTCGCGTGGTGCGCCCCCAGCACCGCCTCCAACTCCGCGCGCACCCGCCCCTGCGCGGTCGCGTCGAGGACGGCGATATGGCTGGACGACATCATCCGGTCGACGATGTCCGCGACCGTCGTGGAGTGCGGATTGGGCCAGTGCCGCTCCTCGATCGCCCCCCAGCCGGGCCGCGACTCGAACGGCTTGCGCCAGCCCGCGTCGCCGAGGCCGGAGGACAGCGGCGGGCGGGGCAGATCGCGCGGCGCCAGCCGGAAGTAGATGTCCTGGAAGTCGCGCATCCACGGCTCCGAGGTGTCGAAGGTGTTCCACACCAGCGCCAGCGCGCCGCCCGGCCGCAGCAGCCGCTCCACCTCGGTCAGCGCGGCGGGCTCCTCGAACCAGTGCCAGGACTGCGCCGCCACCACGGCGTCCGCGCAGCCGTCGGGCAGCCCCGTCGTCTCCGCCGTCCCCGCGTTCACCGCGACCGCGGGCAGCAGCTCGGCGAGCCGCTCCCGCATCTCCTTCACCGGCTCCACCGCGAGCACCTCGGCCCCGGTCAGTGCCAGCAGACGGGTGAACTTGCCGGTGCCCGCGCCGAGATCGACCACGGTACGGCCCGCTTCCAGGGGCAACGCGTCCGCCAGCGCGGCGAGCGCGGCGAGCGGATAGGAGGGCCGGGAGCTCTCGTAGACCTCCGCTGCCCGTTGGTAGCCGACTCCTGCTGCGTGGTGCACTGTCACGCGGGCTGACGGTAGCAGGATCGGATGACGTTCACGGATACCCGCCCTGACCGGCATTCGCCCTACTCTGGAAGGGCGTTCGCCGCCGCGCACCCCACTCCCGCCCCGGCGACCCTGCCCGGCCCATGCCGTGCGGGATGCTGCATGCTGTGCAATCCACACATGCCCTGGTTACGGAGCAGCGAATGACGCCCACCTTTCCGGACATCTCCATCAGTACGGAGCGGCTGGTGCTGCGCGCGTACGAGGAGGCCGACATCCCCGCCCTGGCGGAGATGATGAACGACGAGCTGATCATCGCGTGGACCGGCGTACCGCAGCCGTATTCGCAGGACGACGCCCGCGCGTTCGTCACCAGGACCGCGCCCGCCGAGCGCGAGTCCGGCCGCGGCATCGTGCTGGCCGTCACCGAATTCCTCACCCAGCGGCTGGTCGGCACCGTCCACCTGCACAACACCGACTGGCGGATCCGCGGCAGCGAGGTGGGCTACCTCACCGCCGCCTGGGCGCGCGGCGAGGGATACGCCAGCGAATCGGTGCAGGCAGTCTGCCACTGGCTCTTCACCGACCAGCGCTTCGAACGGCTGGAGCTGCGCACCGCGGCCGACAACACCGCCTCCCAGCAGGTCGCGCAGAAGATCGGCTGCGTCAGCGAGGGCGTACTGCGCAACGCGGGCATCGTCCGCAGCCAGACCGAGGACGGCCGCTGGGCCGAGATCCGCACCGACCTGCTGGTGTGGAGCGTGCTGCCCGAGGACCTGGACGAGGGTCCGGGCCAGGCTCCCGGCGACGGCGGATACGACGCCCACGCCGACTTCAGCGCGTACGCCGACTGGCGCTGAGCCCTCCCGTCCACCGGCTCCGAGGACGCCGTGGCGGATACCTGCCCCCTCGCCTCGTCCCCGGGCACCCGGGCCCGGATAGTGTTCTCCCCCCGGGACCGGGGCGCGCCACGCCGCCGTGCCGTGACCTGGTCCGCAGCGATCCGCACAGCCATGGAGGCAGACGACGATGGCCGACCGGGTCACCGTGATCGGATGGGACGGATCACCTCCGTCCGACGCGGCCCGCGCCGCACTGAACGCCGCCACCCTGGTCGCGGGCACCAAACACCATCTCGCGCTGTCGCACGTCCCCGAGCACGCCGAGCGGATCGTGCTGGGCAGCATCGAGATCGCCGCCCGCAGGATCGCCAAGCACCGCGGCAGCGCCGTCGTACTCGCCGACGGCGACCCCGGCTTCTTCGGCGTCGTCCGCGCGCTGCGGGCGCCGGAACACGGCCTGGAGATCGAGGTCATCCCCGGCGTCTCCGCCGTCGCCACCGCCTTCGCCCGCGCCGGAATGCCCTGGGACGACGCCCGCGTGGTCGTCGCGCACGGCCGCTCCCTGCGCCGCGCGGTCAACGTCTGCCGCGCCTACCCGAAGGTCGCCGTGCTCACCGCGCCCGGCGCGGGCCCGGTCGAACTCTCCCTGCTGCTCACCGGAGTCCACCGCACCTTCGTCATCTGCGAAGCGCTCGGCACCGAGCAGGAACAGGTGACAGTTCTCACCTCCGACAACGTCGCCGACCACATCTGGCGCGATCCGAACGTCGTCCTGGTCGTCGGCGGCACCACCTCCGCCGGTTCGGGAGCGGCCGGTCTCGGCGTACCGTCGGCGGAGCGCGGCGGCTGGATCGCCGGGCGCGACCCCGGATTTCCCGGCCCGGTCCGCGGCTGGGCGCTGCCCTCGTCCGAATACGGCGGCGACACCTCGGCGCATCTGCGCGCCTTCCAACTCGCCCGGCTCGGCCCGCGCACCGGCGACCTCGTGTGGGACATCGGCTCCGCGGACGGCGCCGTCGCCGTCGAGGCCGCGCGCTTCGGCGCCGCCGTCATCGCCGTCGACCGGGACGCCGACGCGTGCGACTGGGTCACCGCCACCGGCCGCAGGGCCGGGGTCCAACTCCAGGTCGTACACGGCCCGGCGCCCCAAGTGCTGGACGACCTTCCGGAGCCCGACGCGGTACGGATCGGGTGCGTCGACGCCGAGGTGACGGCCGCCTGCGCGGCCCGCCGCCCGGAGCGGATCGTGACCGGCGCGACCACCCGCGACGAGGCCGAAGCGGTCAGCAGGGCACTGGAGGAAGGCGGTTACGAGGTGGAACGCGCTCTCCTGCAATCCGTCGAACTGGATTCCGAGTGGGCCGAGCGGGAACGCTCGGTGACCTTTGCCCTCTGCGGCACGCGCCGCTGATCTGTGCATGATCAAAAACGCCTGCGCAGAAGGCGTTTGCGCCGGTCGCGGACGTGTGTCGGGGCATCGTACGCGGGGCGTCCCGAGGTGCGGACCACCGGACGGGCCGCCGCGCCGAGCGGGGTAGGCTGGCGGATCGTTGTGCCGTCGTCGTGCGTTGACGGGTCGTCGAGAACCGCGGCGTCCGGCGCTCACGTGCCCGCTGCTCCGCACGCTCGTTCTCTTGCGTGAGGGGGTCGGGCCGCGCGCGGTGCAGCGCTGGAAGGAGCGAAACCGATGGGCGAGGGGCACGCATGACGGACACCGGTCGGATCCCCGGCGAGGGGCTGCCGGAGAACGCAGTCGGGGAAGCGGTTCGCCAGCCGCACTCCGAGCTTCCCGGCACTGCCGTACCGCAGCCGTCCGTCCCCGGCTGGGGCGCGGAACCGCTTCCCGACGAACAGGGCGCACCCGCGTACACCTACCTCGACCAGCCCGCCGCTCCCGGCGCGGGCATCGACGACGAGGACGACGTGCTGCTCATGCCGGGCCCGCAGGGGTCCTGGAGCGACCCGCAGCCGGTGCCGCCGCAGCCCGTACCCGCCGACGCGCACGAGGCGGGCGGCCGGGACTCCGGCTCCATCGACTACGCGGCCGTGCTCGCGCCGCAGCCGCTCCCGCAGGGCCTGCCCCAGGACGTCCAGCAGGCCGCCCAGCAGGGCGGCGAGGCGCTGCCCCCGGCCGCGACGCCCGCCGCGGGGAATCCGGCGCCCGGCTACGGCTTCGACACCGGTACCGAGCACGCGGCCCCGGCCGCCGAGTTCGCCGGCCCCGGCGACACGGGCGCGGTCCCGATGCCGTCTGCCGGTGTGCCGCAGCCGGCCGGCGCCCAGACCGCCCAGACCGCCGCGCCGCGCCGCCCGCTGCACATGGGCCCGCCGATGCCCGACAGCATCGGCGGGGGCGTCTCCGTACGCTCCCTGGCTGACCGCGGGCCCGCGCACGCCCAGGCACCGGCGCAGACCCCGGTACGGGCCTCGGGGCCGCCGACCTCCGGCCCCGAATACCTCGACGTGCCGCAGGACGACACCTCCGGCATCCCGGCCCAGCAGACCGGCGAGGCCGCGGACCGGACTCCCGCCTCCGGTACGGCGGGCGCCGAGCAGGTCGGCGGCTGGCCCGCCGCCCCCGCCGCCTCCCAGCCGTCGCTGATCCCGCACGCCGACAGCGTCGTCCCGCCGCGGCCCGCCGACCCGTTGCGCGCGTTCCTCGCGCCCGACGACGCGCCGGAGGAGACCACGGCTCCGGTCGCCGCCGCCCCGGTCGCCGCCGTCCCGGCCCAGGCCCCGGCGCCGGTGGCCGTCCCCGAACCCGCCGCGCAGCCCGAACCCGCCGCGCAACCTGAGGCCGTGGCGCAGCCCGTGGCCGTCGAGCCGGTGCGGCCCGTGCCGCCCGCTCAGCCCACCGCAGCCGAGTACGCGCCCGCTCCCGAGCAGGCCGCGCCCGCGCCCCCGGTCGAGCAGGAGGCGCCGCACGTCGCGCCCGAGGAGCAGCCGTCGGCGGCCGTACAGGCTCCGGCGCCGCTGCCCGAGGCCGTACCGGTGGAAGCGGCACCGGCCGAGGCCGCGCCCGTGGAAGCCGTACCCGTGGAGGCCGTCCAGCAGACGCCCGCCGAGGGGACGCCCGCGCCCGCCGCGGCCGAGCCGGTCGCCGTGCCGGAACCGGCGGACGTACCGGAACAGGCCGCTGCTCCGGCGCAGTCGGCCGAGACCGCGCCCGAGGCGACTCCCGAAGCCGAGGCCGCGCCCGTGGAGGCCGTACCCGAGGCCGTCGTCGCGGAGCCCGTCGCACCCGAGCCGGTCGCCGACGCTGTCGCCGAGGCCGAAGAGGCCCAGCCGCTGCCGGTCGCGGTCGCCCCGCAGCAGGGGCCCGCGGCGGAGGCGTACGAGCCCGCCGTCCGGGACGCCGTGCACCGGGTGATCCGCGAACGGCGAGACATCCGCAACGGCTTCCGCTCCGACCCGATCCCGCACGACGTGCTGCTGCGCGTCCTGGAGGCGGCGCACACCGCGCCCAGCGTCGGGCACTCGCAGCCGTGGGACTTCGTCGTCATCAGGTCGGCGAAGACCCGCGAGAAGATGCACGAACTGGCCATGCAGCAGCGGGAGGCGTACGCCAAGTCGCTCCCCAAGGGCCGGGCGCGGCAGTTCCGCGAGCTGAAGATCGAGGCGATCCTCGACACCCCGGTCAACATCGTGGTGACCGCCGACCCCACCCGCGGCGGCCGGCACACCCTCGGCCGCCACACGCAGCCGCAGATGGCGCCGTACTCCTCCGCGCTCGCCGTGGAGAACCTGTGGCTCGCCGCCCGCGCGGAAGGACTCGGCGTCGGCTGGGTCTCCTTCTTCGACGAGCGCCAGATGGTCACCGAGCTCGGCCTGCCCGAGCACCTGGAGGTCGTCGCCTACCTGTGCGTCGGGTACGTCGACGAATTCCCCGACGAGCCTGAGCTGATGCAGGCCGGGTGGTCGCAGCGCCGCCCGCTGTCGTGGGTCGTGCACGACGAGGAGTACGGCAACCGCGCGCTGCCCGGCGAGGAGCCGCACGACCTGCTGGAAGAGACGCTGCGCGGCATCCGCCCGCTGGACGCCAAGGCGCTCGGCGAGGCGTGGGAGCGGCAGAAGCGGATGACGAAACCGGCGGGCGCGCTGGGCATGCTCGAGATCATCTCCGCGCAGCTCAGCGGGCTTTCGCGGCAGTGCCCGCCGCCGATTCCCGAGCCCGCGGCCGTGGCGATCTTCGCCGGTGACCACGGGGTGCACGCCCAGGGCGTCACCGCGTGGCCGCAGGAGGTTACCGCGCAGATGGTGGCCAACTTCCTCGGCGGCGGCGCCGTCTGCAACGCCTTCGCCAACCAGGTCGGCGCCGAGGTCTGCGTCGTGGACGTCGGCGTCGCCTCCGAACTGCCCAGCACCCCGGGGCTGTTGCCGCGCAAGGTCCGCGCGGGCACCGCCGACTTCACCGCGGGGCCCGCGATGACCCGCGAAGAGGCGCTGCGCGCCATCGAGGTCGGCATCGAGACCGCCCGCGACCTCGTCGCCGCGGGCAACAAGGCGCTGCTCACCGGCGAGATGGGCATCGCGAACACCACGACGTCCGCCGCCCTCATCGCCGTCTACACCGGCGTCGACCCCGCCGAGGTCACCGGGCGCGGCACCGGCATCAACGACGAGATGCACGCCCGCAAGGTCGAGGTCGTCCGGCGCGCCCTCGACCTGCACCGGCCCGACCCCGGCGACCCCATCGGCGTCCTCACCGCCATCGGCGGTCTCGAACACGCCGCCATGGTCGGGCTCCTGCTCGGCGCCGCGGCCCTCCGTACTCCCGTCATCCTCGACGGCGTCAGCGCCGGTGCCGCCGCCTTGGTCGCTCGCGCCATCGCCCCCGAGGTGCTCGCCGCCTGCATCGCCGGGCACCGCAGCGCCGAGCCCGGGCATGTCGCCGCGCTCACGACGCTGGGGCTGCGGCCCCTCGTCGACCTCGACCTCCGCCTCGGCGAAGGCACCGGGGCCTTGCTCGCGCTGCCCCTCGTCCAGAGCGCGGCGCGCGTCATGCACGAAGTCGCCACCTTCGACGCGGCGGGCGTCACCGAGAAGGGGTAGCCCCCGCACGGGGTGCCCCCGCTTGAAGCTCAGGCCCTCCCCGGGCCCTGTTCCTCCTCCCCGCAGGGGGGTGCCGCTGACGGCTGCATGCACCCCGGCGGCGCGGTCGTGGCCCCAGGGGGTGCCGCTTGCTGTGGCGAGCACAGTCTCGGGGTGCGTCCTGGCCGAGCGCGCGGTTCCCCGCGCCCCGAGGGGGTGCCGCCCGTTGTGGCGTGCACAGTGGCGGTGCGTCGTGGTCGGCCGCGCGATTCCCCGCGCCCCCAAGAAGGACGGCTCACCCTTCTGCGGAAGAGGACGCGTCCCGGAGGGGCGGGGGAAGCGCGCGGCCGACCACGGTGGGGCCGACCGGGGCCGGGGCCGAAACGTAGGATCGCCGCACGCAGTGGAAACCGTTGAGAAGGAGCCGGACCGCATGGATCGCAAGGACGCCCCGGCGTACCCCGTAGGGCTGCGCCTCGCCGGACGGCGCGTCGTGGTGGTCGGCGGTGGCCAGGTGGCGCAGCGGCGGCTTCCGGCGCTGGTGTCGGCGGGGGCGGACATCGTGGTGGTGTCGCCGACGGCGACGCCGTCGGTGGAGGCGATGGCCGACGCGGGCGAGCTGCGCTGGGAGCGGCGGCCGTACGAGGACGGGGACCTGGAGGGCGCCTGGTACGCCCTGGTGGCGAGTACCGACGCGGCGGCGAACGTGGCGGCGTCCGCGGAGGCGGAGTCCCGCCGGGTGTGGTGCGTGCGCAGCGACGACGCGGAGGCGGCCACGGCGTGGACGCCCGCGACGGGCCGTTCGGAGGGCGTGACGGTGGCGGTGCTGACGGGCAGGGACCCCCGGCGGTCGGCGGCGGTGCGGGACGCGGTCGTCGAGGGGCTGCGGGACGGCACGCTGGTGGCGCCGCACCACCGGACGCGGACGGCGGGCGTGGCGCTGGTCGGCGGCGGCCCCGGCGACCCGGACCTGATCACGGTGCGCGGACGCCGCCTCCTGGCGGAGGCGGACGTGGTGATCGCCGACCGGCTCGGCCCGCGCGACCTGCTGGACGAACTGCCGCCGCACGTCGAGGTGATCGACGCGGCGAAGATCCCGTACGGCCGGGCGATGGCCCAGGAGGCCATCAACAGCGCGCTGATCGAGCACGCCAGGGCGGGCAAGGCCGTGGTCCGCCTCAAGGGCGGCGACCCGTACGTCTTCGGGCGCGGTATGGAGGAGGCCGAGGCGCTGGCCGCGGCCGGTGTCCCGGTCACCGTCGTACCCGGCATCTCCAGCTCCATCAGCGTGCCGGGCGCGGCCGGTATCCCGGTCACGCACCGGGGTGTGGCCCACGAGTTCACGGTGGTCAGCGGCCATGTCGCGCCCGACGACGCGCGCTCGCTGGTCGACTGGGCGGCGCTGGCCCGGCTGCGCGGCACCCTCGTGCTGCTGATGGCGGTCGAGCGGATCGGCCCGATCGCGGCGACGCTCGTGGCGGGCGGCCGGTCCGCCGACACACCCGTGGCCGTGGTGCAGGAGGGCACGACGGCCGCGCAGCGCCGGGTGGACGCCACGCTGGCGACCGTCGCGGACGTCGTGGAAGCGGAAGGCGTACGTCCCCCCGCCGTGATCGTGATCGGCGACGTGGTCACCGTGGGCGGCGGCGTCGCGCAGGGCCGTACCGGCCGGTGAACGGCTTGTGGATGCGCCGTTGGCAGGTGCCGGAGGACAGGGCAGTATCAGGCTGTGGCTGAGCTCATCACGATCGACGACCCCGACGACCCGCGCCTGCACGACTACACGTCGCTGACCGACGTGGACCTGCGCCGCCGCCGCGAACCCGCCGAAGGTCTCTTCATCGCCGAGGGCGAGAAGGTCATCAGGCGGGCCCGGCACGCCGGTTACCGCATGCGCTCGATGCTGCTGTCCGCCAAGTGGGTGGACGTCATGCGCGATGTCATCGACGAGGTGCCCGCTCCCGTCTACGCCGTCAGCCCCGACCTCGCGGAGCAGGTCACCGGCTACCACGTGCACCGGGGCGCCCTCGCCTCCATGCAGCGCAAGCCGCTGCCGACGGCCGAGGACCTGCTCGCCGCCGCCCCCGCCCAGGGCGCCGGACGCCGCGTCGCGATCTTCGAGGACATCGTCGACCACGCCAACCTCGGCGCCGCCTTCCGCAGCGCCGCCGCCCTCGGCGTGGACGCCGTCTTCCTCTCCCCGCGCTGCGCCGACCCCCTTTACCGGCGCGCCGTCAAGGTCTCCATGGGCGCCGTCCTCCAAGTCCCCTGGACCCGCCTGAGTTCCTGGCCCAAGGACATCGAACGCTTCCGCCAGCAGGGCTTCGTCACCGCGGCGCTCTGCCTCGCCGACAAGTCGATCACCATCAACGAACTGGCCGCCCGCCGCTACCCCAAACTCGCCCTCATGCTCGGCACCGAGGGCGACGGCCTCTCCGTGGACGCCCTGCGCGCCGCCGACGAGTGGGTCAGCATCCCGATGGCCCCCGGCGTCGACTCCCTCAACGTCGCCGCCGCGTCGGCCGTCGCCTTCTACGCCACGAGGCTGTAGCCGCGCTGGGCGGCGGCCGGGGCCAGGTCTTCAGGCGCGCTGGGGGCACCCCCAGCGCGCCCACGGGCCCGCGTCCTCACGGGCGGGACGGGAGCCCCACCAAAGAGGCCAGCGCCGCGCGGTGGTACCCCGGCGTGCCGAGGGCGATCTCGTCCGCCTTGGCGCGCTTGAGGTAGAGGTGGAGCGGATGCTCCCACGTCATGCCGATGCCGCCGTGCAGTTGAAGGGCCTCTTCCGCGGCGTGGACGGCCGTGGCGGCGACGTACGACTGCGCGACGGCCACGGCGACGGCGGTGTCGGGCGCGCCGGTGGCCAGGGCGTCGGCGGCGGCGCGGGCGGCGGCGCGGGCCGAGACGACCTCGAGCCAGAGGTCGGCGAGCCGGTGCTTGAGCGACTGGAAGGACCCCACCACGCGCCCGAACTGGTGGCGCTCACCGAGGTAGCGGACGGTCTCGTCCAGGCACCACTGGGCGATGCCGAGCTGTTCCGAGGCGAGCAGCCCGGCACCCGTGAGCAGGGCGCGGTCCAGCGCGGCGGCCGGGTCTGCGGCGGGCAGGAGACGCCCGGCGGCGCCGGAGAGTTCCAGATCGGCGAGCGGCCGGGTGAGGTCGAGGGAGACCGGCCGTACGGTACGGACGTCGGCCGCCGCGACCTCGTAGAGCCCCGGGCCTTCCGGGCCGACGGCGGGGACGACGAGCACGTCCGCGACGAAGGCTTCCACGACGCTGGTGACCCGGCCGGTCAGCAGACCGCCCGCGTCGGCGCGTACCGCCGTGGGGAAGGCGCCGCCGGGAGCGGCGGACAGCGGGACGGCCAGCGCCGCCGTGGCCGTGCCTGCGGCGAGGCGGCCGAGCAGCGCCGCCGTCCCCGCGTCCTCGGTGTCGCAGCCGAGCAGCGCGGTGGTGGCGAGGACGGCGCTGCCGAGGAAGGGCGTGGGCGCGGCGCCGCCGCCCAGGACTTCGAGGACGACGGCGGCCTCCCGCGCGGAGGCGCCCTGGCCGCCGAGCTTCTCCGGCACCAGCAGCCCGGCGAGGCCGAGTTCGGCGGCGAGCACCCGCCACAGCGCCGGGTCGTACGGTGTGTCGGTCTCGATCGCGGCCAGCACGGCCGTCGGCGGGCAGCGGTCGGCGAGGACGTCGCGCACGGCGGCCCGCAGGTCGTCCTCGACCTCGGAGTAGAGGAGGTCGGCGGGGCCGGGGGAGGGGACGGAGGCGGCGGTCATCGGGGGAGGTCCTTCCAGGCGGCGTCCTTGTCGGTGCGGGGCTCGGAGGGCAGGCCGAGGACCCGCTCGGCGACGATGTTGCGCAGGATCTCGGAGGTGCCGCCCTCGATCGAGTTCCCCTTGGCCCGCAGATAGCGGTAGCCCGCGTCGCGGCCGTAGAAGTCGACACTGCGCGGCCTGACCATCGTCCAGTCGCCGTAGCGCAGACCGTCCTCGCCGAGGAGTTCCACCTCAAGGCCGCTGATCTGCTGGTTGAGCCGGGCGAAGGCCAGCTTGAGCCCGGAGCCCTCGGGGCCCGGCGCGCCGGACACGAGCTGCTGGCGGACCCGCTCGGCGGTGAGCCGCGCGACCTCCGCGTCCACCCACAGCCGCATCAGCCGGTCGTGCAGCTCCGGCGTCCGCAGCTCGGGCCGCTCGCGCCAGGTCGCGGCGACGGGGCCCATCATGCCGCCCTCACGCGGCAGGCTCTGCCCGCCGATCGCCACCCGCTCGTTCATGAGCGTGGTCTGCGCGACCCGCCAGCCGTCGCCGACCTCGCCGAGCCGGTGCGCGTCGGGAATCCGCACCCCGCTGAGGAACACCTCGTTGAACTCGGCCTCCCCGGTGATCTGCCGCAGCGGACGCACCTCGACGCCGGGGTCGGTCATGTCGCACACGAAGTACGTGATCCCTCGGTGCTTGGGCACGTCCGGGTCGGTACGGGCGATGAGGATCGCCCAGCGCGCGGTGTGGGCGCTCGACGTCCAGACCTTCTGGCCGTCCACGACCCACTCGTCGCCGTCGCGGACCGCCCGCGTGCGCAGCCCGGCCAGGTCCGAGCCCGCGCCCGGTTCGCTGAAGAGCTGGCACCACACCTCCTCGCCGGTCCACAGCGGTCGCAGAAAGCGGGACTTCTGCTCCTCGGTGCCGTACCGCAGGATGGTCGGCGCCGCCATGCCGAGCCCGATGCCGATCCGCCGGGGATCGTTGTCCGGTGCCCCGGCCGCCGTCAGCTCCGCGTCCACCGCCGCCTGCGCCGCCCTCGGCGCACCCAGGCCCCCGAGGCCCTCGGGGAAGTGCACCCACGCCAGTCCCGCGTCGAACCGCGCCCGCAGAAACTCCAGCGGCTCCGTCCGCCCCGGCTCCCACGCCGCCAGCAGCGCTCTTGCCCGCCGGCGCAGCTCCTCCTCGCCGAGGCCGTCCTTCGCGGTGGTGGTCGTCATACGCCGCGTCCTTCCGATCGCCCGAGCCTACTAAGCAAGCGCTTGGAAACCTAGCCGAAGTCCGCCCACCCACGCCAGCCCCCCTGCGGGGGAGGCTTCACGAGTACGGACGCCCGCGCGAGTGCCACATCCCGTCGCGGAGCCAGCCCCGCCCCACCCTGGCCGCCCGCGCAGTTCCCCGCGCCCCTTCGGGGCTCGTACCTGCCGTCCTTCACCCGCGCCCCGACATGGGCTGGTCGCGCAGTTCCCCGCGCCCCTCAAAAGCCCGCCTCACCCGGCGTCCGCACTGGGGCCCCGTAGGGGCGCGGGGAACTGCGCGCGCAACCGCAACGGGCCGGTGCTGTTCCCATGGCGGGAATGTGGCACTGACCTGGGGGCGCGGGGAACTGCGCGACCAGCCACGGCCGGCCGGGACTGTCCGCACGGTCGAAAGTGGCACCCCACCCGGGGGAACGGCGCGATCGGCCGTGACGGAAGCCGACATCGGGCCGCCCGGGCGGCAGCCCTAGGGGCCTGAATCCCCGGCGGAAGCCGAGACGGTGAGCGTGGGCGGGACGCCGAGTCCACGGGAGAGCCGGTGGCACCCCTGGGCGGCGGCGATGATGACGGCCGCGAGAAGGGTGACGATGACGAAGACGAAGACGCGCTGGCGCAACAGGCGCCGCTTCGGGCTGGCACCGGGACGCCGCCCGGTCGGCGTCCGGGCGGCGGGGGTGCGGGTCCCGGAGGACCGGGGGCCGGGCGGCCGAGGCGGCGGCGTACGCGACCCGGAGCGCCCCCCGGACGTGCCGGCGCCGCCCTGCCCCCCGGCACCGGCCCCGGTGCCGTGCGGCCCCTGGCCACCGCCCGTACGGCTGCCGCGGCCGGGCGCGGTACCGGGACCCGTACGCCCGTTGGTCGGCCCGCCGGCCGGCCGCCGTTCGGTGTGCTGCTGCGCGTACTCCTCGGCCCTGCGGCCGGTCGGCCGCTCCGGGCGCGGCCCGGCCGCCTTCGGCAGCCCCTCGCGGCGCGGCGCGCCGATCCCGCGGGCCTCGCGGGCGGCGATCTCGGCGAGCCGTTCCGAGAGCTGCACGGTGCTCGGCCGCTCCTCGGGGTCCTTGGCCAGGCACGCGTAGACCAGCGGCGCGAGCGCGTCGGGCACGCCGGTCAGATCCGGCTCCTCGTGCACCACGCGGTAGAGCATGACCTCGGAACTGCCCTGCCCGAAGGGCGAGTCGGCGGTCGCCGCGTACGCCAGGGTGGCGCCGAAGGCGAAGACGTCGGTGGCCGGGGTGACCGCGGCGCCGCGCACCTGCTCGGGCGCGAGGAAGCCGGGCGAGCCGACCGCCGTACCGACGTGCGTCAACGTGCTGGCCCCGGTCGCCCAGGCGATGCCGAAGTCGATGATCCGCGGGCCCTTGGGGGACAGCAGGATGTTCGACGGCTTGAGGTCGCGGTGCACGACCCCGGCCTCGTGCACGGCGACCAGCCCCTCGGCGAGGGCCGCGCCGATCGTGGCGACCTCGGCGGCGGGCAGCGTGCCGCCCTCGGCGACCTTGTCGTGCAGGGACGGCCCCGGCACGTACTGCGTGGCGAACCACGGGCGTTCGGCCTCGAGGTCGGCCGCCACCAGCCGGGCCGTGCAGCCGCCGCGGATCCGCCGGGCGGCGGACACCTCACGGGCGAACCGCGAGCGGAACTCCTGATCCTCCGCCAGCTCGGGCCTGATGACCTTCAGCGCGACGCGCTGCCCGCGCTTGTCCGCGCCGAGGTAGACCACGCCCATGCCGCCCGCCCCGAGCCGCCGGTGCAACCGGAACGCGCCGACGACCCGCGGATCCTCGCGCCGGAGCCGCATCATCGCCATGTCCGTCCGTCCCCTGCCTCCGGTGGGGGAGGCCCCACTCCACTGAACTGACCGGCCGCTGGGCCGGCCGCCCACAGCTTACGGACTCAAGTCCCCCCGCGCGCTGATGCCCCGCAGGCGCGCGGACGCTAATTGTCAGTGCCCGGTGGGATCCTTGAGAGGTGGGAGCGCGCCCGTCCGACGGGTGGTCAGCACCGCGCCCGCTTCGCCAACGGACCGTCTGCCAAGGGGGAATGACGCCGTGAAAGGTGATCGTGTGGAGATAGTCGTCGACGCGGGGGACACCACCCGCACCTATGAGGTCATCGCCACCCGGGCGGGCCGCAGAGTGGAGACGGCGGTGCGCCGAGGTGTCGTGGAAGTGAGTGAAGTCACCCGCAATGGGACGGTGGTCCGCACCGCCCGCTTCATGTCCACCAGGGTGCTCGCCCTGGTGGAGCAGCCGGTACCGCGCGAGGTCGAGCAGGCGGGCTGAGCGCCGCCCCGCCACCGCACCGTCGCCCGACCCCGTCACCACCCTGTCACCCGCCCGCTACCGACGCGGTCCCGGACCCCTCCTCAGGAAAAGCCGCCCCTCCGGCCCGGTGTCCCCTCCGGGATACCCCTGGTGACCTAGGTCGCCTCCTCCACCCAGGGGAGTATCCGGGCCGCTCGCCGTCATCCTCCGGGAGGCCGGTAAAGGGGTACGAGGGCATGACGACCGGCCGCCGTCGCGCCCCTAATGTTGAGGTCAAGCGGCGGGCGAAGCACTCGTCCCCCGAGGTCAAACGTCCGCCGCCCCAAATCTGACAACAGAAGATCTGACCACACCACACCTCTGGAGAGGGCCATGGCGAACACGGTGGAACGCACCGCGCGTGCCGTGCGCGGCGGCAGGGCGCTGATCGTCGGCGCCCGTCCGACCGGCACCCGGCATCCGCTGGTGGCGGCGGCCATGGTGCTGCCGCTGGCAGCGCTGCTCGCCTACTTCTTCGGTGGAGTGGACGCGGTGGTCACACAAGCGTCGTCCGTAGCCGGCCTGATGGGGCGCTGACACAACGCCCCAGGCCCGGAAGAGCGGTCCGGGCCGGGGACATACCGGTGAACCCCGTGGGGACGGGGGTACGGCGGACGACTGCGTTTGCCCGGGTATCGCGAGATACCCGGGCATTGCGCTTTTCCGGGGCCAGTTGACCCCGATCCCGACGACGGAGGCGGTCCTCCCGCGACCGAGGGGACCCGCAACGGCCGAGTGGACCCGCACGACCGAGGGCCGGAAGCTCAATCGCTTCCGGCCCTCGGTGTCCTGCGCGTGGACGATACTGGGATTGAACCAGTGACCCCTTCCGTGTCAGGGAAGTGCTCTCCCGCTGAGCTAATCGTCCTCGGTCGTGCGGGTGACGCGGATGGTGCTGATGACGCGTGCGCGATACTGGGATTGAACCAGTGACCTCTTCCGTGTCAGGGAAGCGCTCTCCCGCTGAGCTAATCGCGCGGGATCTTTCTCCAGGACCCTGTGGGGTCCAGTGGACGATACTGGGATTGAACCAGTGACCTCTTCCGTGTCAGGGAAGCGCTCTCCCGCTGAGCTAATCGTCCTTGGAGGTGGAGACGGGATTTGAACCCGTGTAGACGGCTTTGCAGGCCGTTGCCTCGCCTCTCGGCCACTCCACCAACACAGCGGGGGTTCGGGAAGATCCCCCACGTCGAGCGGACGACGAGATTCGAACTCGCGACCCTCACCTTGGCAAGGTGATGCTCTACCAACTGAGCCACGTCCGCAGGCGCCGTAGCTCCGGGGCACTCTCGTGTCCCGGCGACGTGGTGAACTCTAGCGGATTCCCGGTCAAGCTCAAAAACTGGTTTCCGCAGCGTGCCGGGCCAATGACGGGCGCATGACCGGCGGAGCACCGCGACGGCGCCCCGCCTAGACTCGGCTCCACCTGCCGCCGAGCACCGGTTCGGCCCTCTCGTCGTCCACTCGCCGTCCACCAGGGAAGCCCCGTGCGTGACCTCGCCCCCATGGCCCGCTTCGGCGGCCTCGTCGCCTCCGACCTGCGGGATGTCACCGCGGACCTGAGCGCGCTCGACTCCACGGGCTTCTGGGCGGTCGCCGCCGACTTCGAGGGCCGTACGGTCTGCGCCCGCTTCGGCGACGTACGCCGCGACCCCGCCCCCTCCACACCCCGGACCCGCCCCTGGCGCGGCCCCGACCCCGCCGCGTGGACCTCCTCGCTGGACCGCGCGGCCTATGTGGCCGGGGTGCGCGCGATCCGCGAGCGCATCGCGGCCGGCGAGGTCTACCAGGTCAACCTCTGCCGGGTCCTGACCGCGCCGCTGCCCGAGGCGGAGAGCCGGGGCGGGTACGGCGGCCCGGACATCGACGCGCTGTCCGCGGTCCTGGCCCGCGGCAACCCGGCCCCGTATGCCGGAACGATTCGGCTGCCCGCGCACGGCGTCGAGATCGCCACCGCCTCGCCCGAGTTGTTCCTGCGGCGCGACGGCGCGACGGTCGAGTCGGGGCCGATCAAGGGCACCGCGCGGACCGCGGACGAGCTGCTGCCCAAGGACCACGCGGAGAACGTCATGATCGTCGACCTGGTGCGCAACGACCTCGGCCAGGTCTGCGCCACCGGCTCGGTGACCGTGCCCGCGCTGTGCGCGATCGAGCCGCACCCCGGCCTGGTGCACCTGGTCTCCACCGTCCGCGGCGAGCTGCGCCCCGACGCCGGATGGCCGGAGCTGTTCGCCGCCGCCTTC
This sequence comes from Streptomyces sp. NPDC008317, assembly GCF_042955955.1. Lineage (NCBI taxonomy): Bacteria > Bacillati > Actinomycetota > Actinomycetes > Kitasatosporales > Streptomycetaceae > Streptomyces > Streptomyces sp. NPDC008317. The sequence goes on along the minus strand of NZ_JBIBFQ010000003.1, from coordinate 274,607 downwards.
CCGCCCGGCTCGGTCACCGGCGCGCCCAAGTCGAGCGCGCTGCGGGTGCTCGGCGAGCTGGAGACCGCCCCGCGCGGCCCGTACTGCGGCGGGATCGGCTGGGTCGACGCCGACCGGCGGACCGGTGAACTGGCCGTCGGCATCCGGACGTTCTGGATCGACAGGACGGCCCCCGGCGCCCCCCTGCTGCGCTTCGGCACCGGCGCCGGGATCACCTGGGGTTCGGATCCGGAAGGCGAGTGGGCCGAGACCGAATTGAAGGCGGCCAGGCTGCTGGCGGTAGCGTCGGGAGTCCAGGAGACAAGCGGAGGGATGCTTCGGTGAAGATCTGGGTGGACGGCGGACTGCGGGACACCGCGGACGCCACCGTGTCGGTGCTCGACCACGGACTGACGGTCGGCGACGGCGTGTTCGAGACGCTCAAGGCCGTGGAGGGCCGGCCCTTCGCGGTCACCCGCCACCTGGAGCGGCTCGCCAGGTCCGCCCGCGGCCTCGGCCTGCCGGAGCCCGACCAGGACGAGGTGCGCCGCGCCTGCGACGCCGTGCTCGCCGCGAACCCGATGCCGCTCGGACGGCTGCGGATCACGTACACCGGCGGCCCGTCGCCGCTCGGCTCCGACCGCGGCGACGCGGGCACCACCCTGGTCGTGGCGCTCGGCGAGGCGTCCGTACGCCCCGACACCACCGCCGTCGTCACCGTCCCGTGGGCGCGCAACGAGAAGGGCGCGCTGTCCGGGCTCAAGACCACCTCCTACGGGGAGAACGTCGTCGCTCTCGCGCGGGCGCACGAACACGGCGCCAGCGAGGCGCTGTTCGCCAACACCCGGGGCAGGCTCTGCGAGGGCACCGGGTCCAATGTTTTCGTCGTCCTCGACGGCCGGCTGCTGACCCCGCCGCTGGCGTCCGGCTGCCTGGCCGGGATCACCCGCGAGCTGGTGATCGACTGGACCGGCGCGCAGGAGACCGATCTGCCGCTCGACGTCCTCGACCGGGCGGAGGAGATCTTCCTGACCTCGTCGCTGCGCGATGTGCAGGGCGTGCACCGGACGGACGACCGTCGGCTGTCCGCCGCTCCGGGGCCCGTCACGGCCAAGGCCATGCGGATCTTCGCCGAGCGCGCGGCGGCCGATCCGAACCCGTAGGTCCCCCAAGTCCCGGCACGGCGGCGGCCGGGCGCGGTAGAACGTCACCCGGCACCCCATGCGATCGGTACGGCGACATCCCGGGAGCGCGACCATGACGACGACCCTCAGACCCGCGGGCCCGGAGCGGCGCGCGCCCGACGGCGGTCGCGCCCGCGCCTTCACCGTCTGCGTCAACGGCCGCCCGGTCGGCGGTGTCGAGCTGAGCGCGGAACTGGGGCTCGGCCCCGGCACCGGGCGGATCGCGGCGCTGGCCGTCGACGAGCCGGACCGGCGGCGCGGGCGCGGCACCGTGGCCGCGCTGGCCGCCGAGGAGGTGCTGCGGCTGTGGGGCTGCGCGCGGGCGGAGGTCTCGGTCCCGGCCGCGGCCGAGTACGGGCTGCGGCTGGCCACCGCGCTCGGCTACGTCGAACGCGCCCGCGGCATGCTCAAGCCGCTGCGCGAGCCCGCCCCGCCGCACCCGCTGCCGCCCGGCAGCCGCACGCGCCCGCTGACCGCCGCCGAGTACGGGCCGTGGCGGGAGCACGGCGCGGAGGAGCTCATCGCCTCGCTGGTCGACCGCGGCATGCCGCGCGAGCAGGCGGCGGCCCGCGAGGCCGCCGCCTTCGACCACGTGCTGCCGCGCGGCCGGGACACTCCGGGCGCCGCGCTGTACGCCCTCGCGCACGACGGTGTGACCGTCGGCCGCGTGGCGCTGCGGCTGTACGACGAGGCCGACCGTGCCGCGCCCGCGTGGGTGCTGGCCGTCGAGGTCGACACCGCGCACCGGGGCCGCGGACACGGCCGTACGCTCATGCTCGCCGCCGAGAACGCCTGCCGGGAGGCCAGGGCCCCCGCCGTCGCCCTCGACGTCTTCGCGGGCAACGCACCGGCGCTGCGGCTGTACGAGTCGCTGGGCTACGGCACGACGGTGCGGCACCTGACGAAGCCGCTGCTGTAGCCCGACCCCGAGCCCGGACCCGACCCCGCTGCCCGCGTCTGAGCCCGAGCCCGGTCCCGTGCCCGCTGCCCGCGTCTGATCCCGACCCCGATGGGCCCGGCGCCGGTCGTCTAGTCGCGGCCGGGGATCCGGCAGACCTGCCCGTCGTCGCCGGTGGCCGGGCCGGGGCCGGGGACGGCCGAGCCCGCCTCGGCCAGCAGGCGGTCGGCGATGGCGGTGATCCGCTCGCGCAGCCCGTCCTGGCTCTTGCCGCCGTCCAGACGCTCGCCGCCGATCACATACGTGGGCGTGCCGGTGACGCCGATGGCCTTGCCCTCCGCCTCGTCGGAGTCGACGACCAGCAGGTGGCGGCCGTCGATCAGCGCGGTGTCCACCTCGTCGGCGTCCAGGCCGAGATCGCGCGCCACCTCGACCAGCACCGCCTCACCGCGGCTGTCCAGTTCCTCGACCCTGGCCAGCACGGCCTCCGCGTACGGCCAGCCGCTGCCCTGCTCGTACGCCTCCTCGTACGCCTGCGCGGCGGCCAGGGCGTGCGCGTGCTTGGGCAGCGGGAAGTGCCTGAGCTGGATGTCGAGCGTGTCGCCGTACCGCTCGCGCAGCGCACGGACGTCGTCCAGGGCGGTGCGGCAGTCCGGGCACTGGAGCTCGCACCAGACCTCGAGGACGGGGGGACGCGACACGGCGGGGGAGGGTTGATCCATGGTCCAAGTCTCCCACTCGGGGAGGAGGCACCCCCGAGATCCCCCTGAACCCGGCCCCCCGCCGTGGCCTCGCGCGCCCGTGTCGAGGCAGGATGGGAGGACGCGACCTCGTGCGGGCCCTTGGCCGGACCTCACGGGGCCATCCGCAACTGCCGCAGGAGCCTCGGGATGCTGACCACCGCCCTATGCGCCGTCCTGTCCGCCGCGGGCCTGGCCATCGCCGTGCAGACCGCCTACCGCCGACGCTATCTGCGGGCCACCCGCATCGCCGCCGTGTCCCTGCTGCCGGTCGGCCTGGCCATGGCGGGGCTCGTGACCCTCGGCCGCAAGATCGGCACCGCCACCGGCGACTGGGCGGCCGACCTGATCTTCAAGCCCACCGTCTGGCTCGGCTTCGGCGTCATCGGCGTCTCCGTGCTGCTGTACGGCGTCACCCGGCTGATCGCCGCGCGCGTCGGACCCGAGGAGGGGCAGCAGCCCCCGGCGGCCGTGCCCGGCGCCTCCAGCCCCGCGCTGCCCGCCTCCTCCCGCCCGAGCACGAAACGGCGCGCCTCGGCGGACAGCGGTCTGTCCGACTTCGCCGACGTCGAGGAGATCCTCAAGCGGCGCGGTATCTGACCGGAAGGCGTGCGCCGCACGGCCCTCTTCGAACGGGTGTGGGGGTCCGAAACACCCCTGGGAGTTGGCGTGTTGGGAGACGAGTGATCGTTCTCTGCGCGATCATCGGCCTGTGCTGCCCACCTCCGGGGATCGTCTCTCCCCTCCGCGGCCGGACCGTGCCGAATCCACTGTCGAGAACGTCGTTCCAGGCCCGCGCGCCGAGGGTCGTGAACCCGCCGCGAGGGCGGGGGAGGGAGAGCCGCAGGGGTGCCTGTACGCCCTCTCGCAGCCCCCGCTGATGCTGTTCCTGTGCGTGATCGGAGGGCTGCTCGGGGCAGGCGCGATCTACGACCTGCTGCTGCTCTGACGCCGCGGGCCGGGGGCGGACGCACGCGGCGGCGTCCGCGGTCGGCTGTTCGTGCCGCCCGCGCTCAGGCGCTCGCCTCGCGCTGGCGGGCCCGGTAGGCCGCCACATGGAGCCGGTTGCCGCAGGTGCGGCTGTCGCAGTAGCGGCGTGAGCGGTTGCGGGACAGGTCGACGAAGGCCCGGCGGCAGTCGGGCGCGTCGCACCGCCGCAGCCGGTCGCGTTCCCCGGCGACGATGAGGAAGGCCAGCGCCATGCCGCAGTCCGCGGCGAGGTGGTCGGCCAGCGAGGCGCCCGGCGCGAAGTAGTGCACGTGCCAGTCGTAGCCGTCGTGGTCGGTCAGCCGCGGTGTGGTGCCCGCCTCGGCGACCATCGCGTTCAGCATGGTGGCGGCCGTCGCGTTGTCGGCGGCGCCGAAGACGGCGGTGAAGCGGGCGCGTACGGCGTGGACGGCGGTGAGGTCGCGCTCGTCGAGCCGTCCGACCTCGCTGACCTGGTTGCGCTCCACGAAGCCGCGGAGGTCCGCGACGTCCGCGAGCGATTCCCGGCCCTCGATCTGCGGCGCGGTGTTGACGAGGTCGACGACGCTGTCGAGCGCGCACCTGGTGTCATGGTTGATCAGCACGGAACTGCTCCCTGCCGGCGTGATCGGTCGGCTGCGTTCCGGTGACTCTAGCGCGCGAAAGCCGCCGCCGTGGGGGTGCAGGCCCCACGGAGACGGCTGTCGTGCGTGTCTCGTACGCGACGGGTGACGGTGTCGTGCGTGTCGCGGCGAGCGACGTCACGAGCGATGTCATGAGCGAAATCGCGTGCGAAGTCGTGTCGAGATGACAGGCGGCCGGGCCGGGCGCGAGCGTCCGGCTCCGCTGGTCGGGTCCGGGCGTCCCCCCGAGTAGGACGGCCGCGGACTGCGGTGACGGGCTGGGTCTCAGCTCTCCGCGAGGATGTGGGAGAGCTCGGTGTCGAGGTCGAAGTGACGATGCTCGGTGCCCGGCGGAACCGCGGCGTCCGTCCGCTTCAGGAAGGACTCCAGGGCCCGCGCCGGTGCTTCCAGCAGCGCTTCGCCCTCGGGGGAGCTGAGGGCGATGCAGACGACGCCCTGACCGTGGCTGCGGGACGGCCAGACTCTGACGTCTCCGGTGCCGGTGGGGCGGTGCAGCCCCTCGGCGAGCAGGTCGCGGGCGAACACCCATTCGACCGTCTCTTCGGCTCCGGTGTGGAAGGTGGCGTGCACGGCATACGGATCGGCCGTGTCGTACCGCAAGCCCGCGGGTACAGGCAGTGAGGATTCGCTCGACACAACGAGGCGCAGGTGCAGCTCGCAGCTGACCGTGGTGTTCATAAGCGCCAGGGCCTTTCGCTCAGTGTGCGCTCGGGGATTCGCACGTCGGCGAAATCGACATGCCACCTGCGAGGACGTTGTAAACCCCTCTGAGGGGTTTGTGAGGCTTCTGGTACCTCGTCCGGCCTAGTCCCGAGACGGGCCGATCAGCCATTTCGGTGACGAACGCCGGTCGGGTAAATTGCCGGTATGACTGCGGAGAGTGACGAGTTCGATGGAGCCGTGGCCAAGGATTCGCGGCTGGGGTCACGGGCCCCCGGCTTCATCAGGAAGTCACGGCTGCTGCACCAGTCCTGGCGGGTCGGCGTCTTCCTCGTCGGCCTCGCCGTCGTCGCGGGCGGAGTCGTCCTGCTCCCGCTGCCCGGCCCCGGCTGGGTGGTGATCTTCGGCGGCATGGCGATCTGGGCCACCGAGTTCGCCTGGGCCCAGCGCGTCCTGCGCTGGACCCGCCGCAAGGTCGCCGACGCCGCCAGGGCCGCCCTGGACCCCCGCGTACGGCGGCGCAATCTGCTGCTCACCACCGCCGCCGTGCTCGCCCTGGCCGGACTCGCCGGGTGCTACCTGTGGCAGTTCGGCCTCGACACGCCCTGGGCCGACAGCTAGGCCCCGCGCGCCCGTCGCGGGCCCTCGGGAGCCTGGTCCGAGGCCCCTCCCACGTGCGGTAAAGTTGTCCACGCGTCCGGGCGATTAGCTCAGCGGGAGAGCACTTCGTTCACACCGAAGGGGTCACTGGTTCGATCCCAGTATCGCCCACCGGATTCGAGGATCCCGGGGAGCGGTTTCCACACCGCTCCCCGGGATCCTTTGCGTTCCCGCGCCGTACGCGGATTCGATCGCGCACACTTGCGGTATGGACTGGAGTCACTACCGATTCCGTAGGACGTGGCAGCTCGACGCGGACCCCGACGCCGTCTACCGGGTGCTGGAACGGCCCGACGACTACCCCGTCTGGTGGCCCCAGATCCGCGAGGTGCGGCAGACAGGCGACACCACCGGCATGCTGCGCTTCCGCTCCCTCCTCCCGTACGACCTCGTCGTCAGCGCCAGATCCGTCCGGCACGACCCGAGTACGCGGGTCCTGGAAGCCGCGATGACCGGCGACCTGGAGGGCTGGTTCCGCTGGACGATCACGCCGGGCGGCCTCCCGGGGACCCGCACCCGCCTGCTCTACGAACAGGAAGTCGTCGTCCGCAAGCCGTTGATGCGGCTGCTCTCCGTCCCCTGCCGCCCGCTCTTCCTCGCCAACCACGCGCTGATGATGCGCGGCGGACGCCACGGGCTGCTCGCGCGGCTCGCCGCCGACGCCGCGCATGTGGTTTGAACGGCGGGCCCGTCGCGCTGTATGGTTCGAGGCGTCCCGGGCGATTAGCTCAGCGGGAGAGCACTTCGTTCACACCGAAGGGGTCACTGGTTCGATCCCAGTATCGCCCACCGAGGCTCACCGGCCTCGAAGTACCGTGACGGTCCGCCGACATCAGTCGGCGGGCCGTTGTGCGTTCCGCGGCGGCCGTCGCGGAACGCCGGCCTGTGAGACCGTCAGGCGGCAGCGCCGGGCGCGGCGAACGCCGAGATGTCGTCGGTGGATTCACCGTCCAGCGCCAATTCGGCGAGGATGCGGCCGATGGCCGGGGTGAACTTGAAGGCGTGGCCCGCGCCGAGGGCGACGATGATGTCGGGGTACCGCGCGAGCGGGCTCAGCACGAATTCCCGGTCGGGCGTGATCGCGTACTGGCAGGTGACGGTGCGCAGCACACGGCCGCTGGCGGGGATCGTGGCGCCCATGAACGCCGAGAGCTGGTCGAGCAGTTCGGCGGACGGCTCGAAGGTCCGGTCCTCGGGCGTCATCAGGTTGTTCGACACGTCGCGGGCGGCTTTGACGGTGGGTTCGCCGTAGGCGGGGAATCCGTAGAAGCAGTCGGTGTCCTCCCAGATCCACACCGGGAAGCGGTCGGGGTCGAACGCCTCGGCGTCGGCGGGCTTGAAGTACGTGACCTGCTCCTGCATCGTCTCCAGCGGTATCGCGGCGTCCAGCGGGGCGAGCAGCCGGTTCGTCCACGCGTCTGCCGCCAGGACCACCTTCCTCGCCCGCACGGGACCGGCCGCCGTCTCCAGTACGGTGCCCGCGCCGCCCGGCCTCAGCGCCGTCACGGGCGTGCGCGCCCGCAACTCGGCGCCGTGGGCCCGCGCCTGCATCTGGAGCGCGGCCACCGTACGGGAGGCGTTCACGATCCCGGTGTCGGGCGTGTAGACGGTCTCGACGTTCTCGGGGATGTCGAACTGCGGCCACCGCGCCCGGACCCGGTCCGGGTCCAGCAGCTCGTACGGGACGCCGACCTCGGTCAGGCTGCCGGTGAAGTCACCGGCGCTGTAGGGGCCGTCGGCGGGCAGGAAGATCACCCCGCCGGTCACCGTGACCAGCCGCTCGCCCGCGACCTTCTCGAAGTCCGCCCAGTCCTGGTACGCGGACGTGGCGAGCCGGACGTATCTGGTCGCGCCGTAGGACGTCCTGATGATGCGTGAGGTGTCGTGCGACGCGCCCCGTACGTGTCCGAGGTCGAACTGCTCGAACGCGACGGTGCGGACTCCGCGCTTGGCCAGGTGGTACGCGGCGGCGCTGCCGAGGGCGCCCAGGCCGACGACGGCCACGTCGAAGGTCTCCAGCGGGTTGCTCACGGTGCTTCCTTCCGGATTCGATGAGTTGTCATGACAGGACCTTCGCCAGGAAGGAACGGGTGCGTTCGTGCCGCGGACTGCCCAGCACCCGCTCGGGAGGGCCGCTCTCGACGACCACGCCGTCGTCGAGGAAGGCCACGGTGTGGGCGACCTCGCGGGCGAAGCCGATCTCGTGGGTGACCACGATCATGCTCATGCCGTCCGCGGCGAGACCCCGCATCACGTCGAGCACCTCGCCCACCAGCTCCGGGTCGAGCGCGGAGGTGGGCTCGTCGAACAGCATCAGCTTGGGGCGCATGGCGAGCGCCCGTGCGATCGCGACCCGCTGCTGCTGCCCGCCGGACAGCGCCCGCGGGTACGCGTCCGCCTTGTCGGCGAGCCCGACGCGGGTGAGCAGCGCCCGCGCGTGTTCGACGGCCGCCCCGCGCTTCTCCCGGCGGACCCGGAGCGGGGCCTCGATCAGGTTCTCCAGCACCGTCATGTGCGGGAAGAGGTTGAAGTGCTGGAAGACCATGCCGATCTCGCTGCGGCGCTTGGCGGTCTCCGCGTCGCGCAGTTCGTGCAGCCACCCGTTGTGCTCGCGGTAGCCGACCAGGTCGCCGGCGACGCTGATGCTGCCCGCGTCGATCTTCTCCAGATGGTTGACGCAGCGCAGGAACGTGCTCTTGCCCGACCCCGACGGGCCGATGAGACACAGCACCTCGCCCTCCGCGACCGTCAGATCGATCCCCTTGACGACGCGATTGCCGCCGTAGGACTTGTGCACGCCCACGGCCTCGACCATCGGCCGGGTGGAGACGGCGGTCATGCGCGGCCTCCCTCGGTGCCGGCCGGGCCCGTCGGCGCGGCGGCCCTCGCCCTGCGCGGGACGATCCCGGCCCGCAGCGCCGCCAGCAGCGACGGCTCGGGGGAGTGGGTGTCACCGCGCTTGAAATGCCGTTCGAGGTAGAACTGGCCCGTGCTCAGCACGGTGGTCACCACGAGGTACCAGAGGCTGACGGTGATCAGCAGCGGGATCACCTCGTACGTCCGCGAGTAGATCTCCTGCACCCGGAAGAGGATCTCCGGGATCGCGATGACGCTGACCAGCGACGTCGTCTTGAGCATCGAGATCGTCTGGTTCCCCGTGGGCGGGATGATGACCCGCATGGCCTGGGGGAGCACGACGCGCCGGAAGATCTGGCCCCTGCGCATGCCCAGCGCCTGCGCGGCCTGCGTCTGGCCGGGGTCGACCGACTGGAGCCCGGCCCTGACGATCTCGGACATGTAGGCGCCCTCGTTCAGCCCGAGGCCGAGGATCGCCGCGACATACGGCGTGATCAGCGTGTTCGCCTCACCCGACACCAGCGTCGGGCCGAACGGGACGCCGAGCGACAGCACCGGGTACAGGGCGGCCAGGTTGAACCAGAAGATCAACTGCACCAGCAGCGGCGTGCCGCGGAAGAATCCGGCGTAGGCCAGCGCCGCGGCGGCGACGGACCGGTTCCTGGAATCACGGCAGACCGCGACCAGGACGCCGATGACGATTCCGACGACCATGGCGACGACGGTCAGGACGATCGTCGTGACAAGTCCGTGCACCACCTGCACATCGCGGAAATAGCTGAATACGACGTCCCACTGATAGCGGGGATTCGTGATCAGCGAATTGACGACGAGGGCCGCCAGGGAAATGATGACGAAGGTCGCGATCCACTGCCCGTAATGCCGGGTGCGCGCGACCTTGAGCACGCCGCCGTCCGGGCTGCCGGTTCTTTGCGCGAGCGAGGGCATTTCAGCGTTGGCCATCGGTGTGCACCTCTGACTTCGCGATCTCGCCCTGGTTCACTTTCCACTTGGCAAGGATCTTGCCGTACGTGCCGTCGGATATCAGATTGTTCACCGCGGCGGCGACCGCGGGCGCCAGGGCGGAGCCCTTCGGGAGCGCGTAGCCCCATGTGGTCGGCAGGTAGTTCGCGTTCAGCACGTCGAGCCGGCCGTTGGACTGCCCCGCGATGTAGGACAGCGGGCCGTAGTCGGACATGCTGGCGTCCGCGCGGCGGCTGCTGACCGCGAGCGTGGCATCGGCCTGGGCGGGGAACACCGAGACGGTGATGGCGGGCTTGCCCGCACGCACGCAGTCCCGGTCGAACGTCGGCATGTAGTTCTCGGCGTAGATGCTGCCCTTCATGACGGCGATGGTGTGTCCGCACATCGTGTCGAGGGTCAGCTTCTCGGGGTTGCCCGCGTCCACGATCAGCGAGGTGCCGCCGGAGTACTCGCTGACGAAGTCGACCTGCTTCAGCCGGGCGGGCGTGATGCTGAGCGCCGCGGCGACCATGTCGTAGCGCTCGGTCTGGAGGCCGGGGATCATCGCGTCGAACTTGACGTCGGCGAACCTCACCTTCAGCCCCAGCACGTCGGCGACGGCCCGCAGAAGCTCGGGTTCCGCGCCTGCCAGGGTCTTGCCGTCCTCGGCGAGCAGCAAGAACGGCGGATAGCCGGGCCCGCTCGCCACGTCGATCCCGCCCTTTCCCGCGATGTCCGAAGGAACCAGTCGCGCGACGCTCTTGTCGTACGTCCCCCGGATGAAATCCTCGCCCACGGAATCGGCGGTCGCGGTGGCATGCGAGGTGCAACCGGCGAGGACGCCGACGGTCAAGGCGAATCCGGCCACTGCTGTCACGGCTGTCGCCGGTCTACCAGTAAGGTGTTTGCTGAACACGTGAGTCGGGCTCCTTGCGGCAGTCGGGAACAACATGCGAGGACCGATACGCCGTTTTCCGTTCTGTGGAAAAGGGAAATCCGGCGGTGCTCAAAACGAGTTGGCTCACTATAAGCACCGCGGAAGTGCTGTCACGCCGCACGATGCGTTTCCGGCAAACCGCGGCACGGCGAATTGACGGTTCTGCGCGAACGCCCGGGCCGGGCGGTCGCCGCGGCGGCGCACCACCGGGCGCGCGGGCGGGCCACTGCTACGGTGCGGGGAACGCACGTCGCCCCGGCCACGACGGAAGGCCCACGCGACACGGATCGTCGAGGACCCGGTGATGACGACACATGTGTTGTCGGGACTGAACGCGGTGCAGCAGGTCGGCAATCGTCCCGACCCCACCCTGCCGATGCCGGTCGGGGAGATCGCCGGACGGTTGGGCACGGTGCTGAGCAGCGCTTCCCGGCTCTGTGGTGAACTGGCGGAACTCGAACTGCTGGAGCGCGGGAGCGCGTACGGGACCTACCGCATCGGACGGCGGGCCATCGAGCTCTCCGGCCGCGCGGCGGCCCCGTTCGCCAGGTCCGTCCGGTCCGCGCTGACGCTCGTCGCGACGCTCACCGGCGAGACCGCGTGCCTGGCCGCACCGACGGCGCAGGGCATGCGGGTGGTCGCCTCGGTCGAGTCGGTATGGCCCCTGCGCGCGCACGCCAAGGTGGGCGAGTCGGTCGACAACGCCCGGCGCGCGATCGTGCGCGCGGCGCGCCTCGAAGACACCGACGGCCCGCCGCGGGCGCTCCGCGCCGAGTCGACCATCGGCATGGGCGTGGAGATCGCCGTGCCGGTCATGAGCCCCGTCGGCGAATGCGTCGCCGTACTGGCGGCCCGGCTGCCGGTCAGCCGCGCCGCCAAGGTCGTACCGCGGGCGCGCCGTGTGCTCGACGAGGCGCGGCGGCTGCTCGAACGCACGGTGGACGACGAACTGGACCGGCCGAACATCGCGGCCGGAGGTCCGCTCGGCCGCGACGGCAGCCCGCTGGGCCTTGAGGCGGCACTGCGGATCGTGTGGCATCTGTCCGCGGGGCGCGACTCGTTGGCCGGTATCGCGAGCGGGACGGGGCTGCGGCCCGACCGGGTCCGCCGCCTGCTGGAGTCGTGCGGCCGGGCGGGAGTCGTCCGCAGGAGCAAGGACGGCGCGCGGTTCGAGGCGAGCTGGGCGGTGCACGGCTGGCATCGCGCCGCGACCCTGCCGATGATCCTCGAAAAGGGTCGGCCGCTCGTGGCCGAAGCGGCGGCGACGACCGGGGTGTGCGCGTTCATCACCGTGCTGAACGGGATGCACAGCCTCACGCTCGTCGAAGAACTCCAGAGCGTCGGCGAGGGGTTGAGCATGACGCCGTGGCTCGGGCGCCTCGCCCCCATCATCGGCTCCGACGGCGGACCGACCCTGGCATCGGACTTCGAGGCCGACGAGCTGCGCCGGGTCCTGCCGAACAGGCACCCGCCGGAGCAGGTCGAGAAGTTCCTGCGGCGCTTCGCCCGCGCCGGGCGCGACGGCGTGCTGTCGATGAAGTCCATCGACGAACTGGGGATCATCTCCATCTCCGCGCCGGTACGCGACTCCAGCAACTCGGTCGCCGCCGCGGCCTGCCTGGTCGGCTCGACCGACAGCATCAGGCCGCGGACACGGGAACTGGAGGGCGTCGCACGGCGGTTGGGCGCCCGCGTGTCGCGGCTGATCGGCGCCCCCGAGGACGCGCCCGGCCCGTAGGCACGCCGTCGCCGGAAACGCCCGACCGGGGCCGGGCGGGCCCGACGCGGGGGCGGCCCCTCAGACCGACCGGTGCGTGAGCGTGCCGCCGACCATCGTGGTCAGCACCGGCATGGTCCGCAGCGCGGCGCGGTCGAACGCGCGCGGGTCCCCGCCGATGACCACGAGGTCGGCGACGTCGCCGACGGACACCGGGCCCCGGCCCGCGGCGGCCGCCGCGAACGCCACCTCCAGCGGGACGCTCTGCTCGGGGTGCCACGCGGGCCGGTCGTCGTCGGTGCGGAAGACCGCGTCGGCGATGGCCAGCCTCGGGTCCAGCGGGCTGACCGGCGCGTCGGAGCCCAGCTCAAGACGGGCACCGGCGGCGTGCAGGGAGCGGAAGGCGTAGGCCCGGTCGGTGCGGCCCGGCCAGTGCAGATCGGCCACGTCCCGGTCGGTCACGGCGTGCTGGGGCTGGACCGACGCGACCACGCCGAGCCGGGCGAAGCGCGGCATGTCCCGCTCGCTCACCAGCTGGGCGTGCTCGATCCTGCCGGGGCACCCGACCCGCTCGAACGCGTCGAGCACCGCGGAGTTCGCCCGGTCGCCGATCGCGTGCACCGCGGGTTCGAGCCCGGCCGCCCACGCCCTGCCCATCAGCTCGACCAGCTCGTCGAGCGGCACCAGCGACAGCCCGCACGCGTCACCGGCCCCGGCCGGGTGCGGATACGGATCGACGCACCACGCCGTCCTCGTGTTGAGCGACCCGTCGCTGACGATCTTGTACGGCCCGACCCGCACCCGCCCGTGGGTCCCCGCGACGACCTGCCCCGTACGGAGCCCCGCGGCGATGGCGCCGTCCAGCCATGGCGTCCAGACGCCGGCCAGCACCCTGACCGGCACCGCGCCGGGCCGGGACCGGCGGCGCCACGCCTCGACGTTGTCCGCGTAGGCGAGGTCGGTCAGGCCGGTGACGCCCAGCGCGGGCAGCGCGGCGACGGACTCCCCGACCCAGGCGTCGAGTTCCGCGGGCGGCACCATCGCCGCCAGCCGCGCCTTGGTCTCGATCGACGCGGTCTCCCGCAGCACCCCCGTGGGGTGCCCGCGCAGGCCGACCAGGTCGAGCGCGGCGCTGCTCAGCCACGTGGTGTGCAGGTCGATGGTGCTGACGGCCACCGCCGCGTCGCCCACCAGCTCGTCCAGGACACGCTTGTGCGGAGCCTCCTCCCACAGCGCGGGCACGATGCCCTGACCCCAGACGATCCCGGTACGGTGCGCCGCGCGCATGCCGTCCCGCATCATGACCGCGGCCTCGCGCGGGCTCCGCGCGGCGCCGAGATCGACGGCGCGCAGATTCCGTACCCACTGCTCGATGTGCACATGGCCGTCGACGAAACCGGGGACGAGGGTGGCGTCGGCGAACGCGATCACCTCGGTGTCCGGCTCGGGCGGGACGCCGCCGACGCCGCCGATCGCCGTGACGCGCCCGTCGCGGACCAGGACGTCGCGAGGTGGGCCGCCGAGGCCGACGCGGACGTGGGCGAGCAGGGTTGATGTCATGTGATTCCTCCGTTCCGCCCCGAACGGTAGAAGGCGCGGGCGCCGCCGCCGTTGTCGTCACGCCACGGGCCCGACCCCGCGGCTTGTCGGTCCCCACAAGGGCCTCAGCCGCGTGCGCCCCGGGGGCCGCGCACGGCGTTGCGCAGTTGGAGCCACGTCACGAGCGTGTCGTCGCTCGCGTCCAGGGCGACCCCGAACATCTCGGTCAGCCTGCGGACCCGGTAGCGGGCGGTGTTCTCGTGGACGCCGAGGGCGCGGGCGGTCGCGGCGACGCTCCCGGCGGACCCCAGATACGCCAGCAGCGTCCCGGCGTAGTCGGTGCCCTGGTCCGCGTCGTGGCGCAGGACGGCGCGCACGGCGGGCAGCCGCAGCACGTCCTCGTCGATCGGCGCCCCGGACCGCAGACAGGCGAGGACGACCTGAGGGCGCACGTCGTGCAGGGTGGCGACACCGCCGTGGGGCGGATCGGCGCGCGGGTCGAGCAGCGTGTCCACGACCCGCCGGGCGAGCGGCCGGGACCCGGCGACGGCCGCGAGGCCGTCGACGACGGCGCCGAAGCCGACGACCAGTTCCACCCCGGCGGACCTGCGGGCCGCCGTCACCAGGTCCGTGCCCAGCCTGCGCAGCCGCGCGGCCAGCCGCGCCTGGCCCCGGTCGTCCTGGGGCGGGTCGAGTACGGGCAGCAGCAGGACGACGTCGCCCGCCTCCAGCACGGCCGCCGACTCCGGGTGCCAGTGCTCACCGTGCAGCGTGATCAGGTCGCGGACGCGGGCGGCGTCGGCGGCCCGCAGCTCACTGGCGACCGGTCGTACCGTCGCGAGGACGAACGAGGCACGCGCGGGCAGCGCCAGCGCTGCGGCGGCGCTCGCCGCGTCCAGCGAGGAGGCCAGCAGACCGCGGAGCGCGTCGCCGCGCCGCTCCCGCTCGGGGCTGACCGCCTCCCGCGACCGCAGCAGGTGCAAGGCGACGCTGCGGGCGGCGTCCAGCAGCGCGCGTTCCGCGTCGTCCACCAGCTTCGGCCGGTCCGCCAGGACGAAGATCACGCCGAGCACCTGGTGCCCCGCCCGTACGGCGACGGCCATCCGGTCGGCGTACTCCGGACCCGAACTGGCGAACCGCACCGGGCCCTGCGCGGCGATCACGGCCTGGTACTTCGCCGCGTCGCCAGGCCGTTCCGGTGTCCGGCGGCCGAGGATCGCCAACCGCCGGATCTCGTCGATCTCCTGGTCCGGCAGGTTGGAGTACGCCAGGATCCGGCCGTCGACCTCCTCGATCGTGACCGGCCCGCCCAGCGACGCCGCGATCGCGTTGGCCAGGCCGAACAGGTCGCCGATGCCGCCCGCCTCCCCGGGGACGGCGGCCCGAGCGGCACCGGCCGCGGTGACGAACGCGTCCAGGCGCCGCCAGGCCATCTCGTCGGGCGTGCACAGCAGGGCGATGTCCGCCTCGCGGGCGGCCTCGACGGCCCGGCCCAGGTCCCGGCCCCACGCCTTCACCACGACCGCGCTCGCGCCCGCGGCGGCGGCCTGCCGTATCCGGTCGGTCACCTCGGCGGGATCGGACCTGCCCCCGGTGAGCAGTACGACAGCGCCCACCACGTCGTGGATCGGCTCGTCGGGACCGTGGACCACGGGCTCGCCCGCGGGCCGGGCCAACCGCGCCCGGTCACCGCCGACGAGCCGCAGCGTGTGCGGTCCCAGGCTCTCCAGCAGGTCGCGCAGCGTGCCCACGGCCGCCGAGGACGCGGCGGCGGGGGTCACCGACCGTGCGACGCCCTCGCCAGTGTCCATCGCCCCAGGCTATCGGCCCCCTTTGTGGCTGAGCACAAGTCGGCGCCGCCGAGTGCGTGGGCAACTCCAGGGCGGCGCCGGGGCTGTCCTGGAGACGATGCCACCGCGCCCCCGGCGCACAAGTGGCCCGGTCCCGGGGCCGAGACCGACGTCTTCGAGGAGACCGCGTGCCGACAGGAGACCGCGTGCCGACAGAAGATTCCGTGCCGACAGGAGATTCCGGGCCGACGCGATACGCGGCCCCGCGCGGCGGTCCCTTGGCGGGCACCGTCGTGATCGACTGCACGTCGGTGGTGATGGGGCCGTACGCGACCTCGCTGCTGGCCGACCTCGGCGCCGAGGTCGTCAAGGTCGAGCCGCCGGGCGGCGACATCGGGCGCCGGATCGGGCCGACGGCGGCCGACGGTCTCTCGGCCCTGTCGCTCCGGCTGCTGCGCAACAAGACCTCCGTGGTGCTCGACCTGGCGACGGGGGAGGACCGACGCCGCTTCACCGACCTGGTGGCCGGGGCCGACGCGGTGGTGACCAACATCCTGCCGAGCGCCCGCGAACGGCTCGGCCTCGACTACGACGCGCTCGCGCGGGTCCGTCCCGACATCGTGCTCTGCACCGGACAGGCGTACAGCTCCCGCTCCGGCCTGCGTGACGTCTCCGGCTACGACGACACGGTCCAGGCGCTGTCCGGCATGGCCGACAGCTACCGCCTGCGCGGCGGCGAACCGGCGTACTCGCCGTCGGTCACGGCCGACAAGACCTGCGGCCTCCTGATGGCGCTCGCGACGGTCTCGGCCCTGTACAGCCGCCTGCGCGACGGCCACGGGCAGTGGGTGGACGTGCCGATGGTCGACAACATGGCCGCGTTCAACCTCGTCGAGCACCTCGCGGGCCACACCTTCGACCCGCCGCGCGGCGACATCGGGTGGGCGCGGTCGCTGGCACCCGCCCGGCGCCCGCATCCGGCCCGCGACGGCTGGGTCTGCGTCATGCCGTACACCGACACCGACTGGCGGCGCTTCCTCGTGCTCGCCGGGCGCGACGACCTGCTGGACGACCCCCGGTTCGCCACCGCGGGACAGCGCGGCGGCCGGTCGGACGAGGTCCAGGCGGTCATCGCGGACTACGTGTCCGGCCGGACCGTCGCGCGGATCGTGTCGGCGTGCCGGACCGCGAGGATCGCCTGCGCGCCCGTACGCACCCTGGAGTCCCTGGCCGACGACGACTATCTGCGCGAGCGGCGCACCGTGGAGACCCTGGAGCATCCGGCGGTCGGCCGCTACCGGAACGTGCGGCTGCCGCTGGACTTCAGCCGGACACCGCTCGGCGACGACACCCCGGCACCGCCGCTCGGCGGCCCTCCCCAGGGCCTTCCTCAGGACCGGCCCCAGGGATGAGGACCGCGATGCGGCCGGTCGTCGGGACTCACGGCACCTCGCGCCGCCACCCCCGCGGGTTATCGCTTCGCGGGCAGCCCTCGCGGCTCGGTACGATTCAGCGGTGCGGCGCCCGCCGCCGCCGAGTCACCACAGCCAGCAGGACCTGAGTCAGGAGCAGACCGGTGTCAGATGTCCGTGTGATCATCAAACGCGATTCCGTTGAGCTGGAAGAGCGGACGGTCACGACGGGCACGACCGCGGCCGAACTGTTCCCCGGCGAGCGGTCCGTGATCGCCGCCCGCGTCGGCGGCGAGCTGAAGGACCTCGCGTACGCCCTCGCCGACGGCGACGAGGTCGAGCCGGTGGACATCACCAGCCAGGACGGCCTCAACATCCTGCGGCACTCCACCGCGCACGTGATGGCGCAGGCCGTGCAGGAGCTGCACCCCGAGGCCAAGCTCGGCATCGGGCCGCCGGTCAAGGACGGCTTCTACTACGACTTCGACGTCGAGAAGCCGTTCACCCCCGACGACCTCAAGGCCGTCGAGAAGAAGATGCAGGAGATCCAGAAGCGCGGCCAGCGCTTCTCGCGCCGGGTCGTGACCGACGAGGCCGCCCGCGAGGAGCTGGCCGACGAGCCGTACAAGCTGGAGCTGATCGGCCTCAAGGGCGGCGCCGCGTCCTCGGACGACGGCGCGGACGTCGAGGTCGGCGCCGGCGAGCTGACCATCTACGACAACCTGGACGCGAAGACCGGCGAGCTGTGCTGGAAGGACCTCTGCCGGGGCCCGCACCTGCCCAGCACCCGCAACATCCCGGCGTTCAAGCTGATGCGCAACGCGGCGGCGTACTGGCGCGGCAGCGAGAAGAACCCGATGCTCCAGCGGATCTACGGCACCGCCTGGCCCACCAAGGAAGAGCTGAAGGCGCATCTGGACTTCCTGGAGGAGGCCGCCAAGCGCGACCACCGCAAGCTGGGCAATGAGCTGGACCTCTTCTCCATCCCCGAGCAGATCGGCTCGGGCCTCGCGGTCTTCCACCCCAAGGGCGGCATCATCCGCCGCACCATGGAGGACTACTCGCGCAGGCGGCACGAGGAGGAGGGGTACGAGTTCGTCTACACCCCGCACGCCACCAAGGGCACCCTGTTCGAGACCTCGGGCCACCTGGACTGGTACGCCGACGGCATGTACCCGCCCATGCAGCTCGACGAGGGCACGGACTACTACCTCAAGCCCATGAACTGCCCGATGCACAATCTGATCTTCGACGCCCGCGGCCGGTCCTACCGCGAACTGCCGCTGCGGCTCTTCGAGTTCGGCACCGTGTACCGGTACGAGAAGTCCGGCGTCGTGCACGGTCTGACCCGGGCCCGCGGCTTCACCCAGGACGACGCGCACATCTACTGCACCAAGGAGCAGATGGCCGACGAGCTGGACACCACGCTCACCTTCGTGCTGAATCTGCTGCGCGACTACGGACTGACCGACTTCTACCTGGAGCTGTCCACCAAGGACCCGGAGAAGTTCGTCGGCTCCGACGAGGTCTGGGAGGAGGCCACCGAGACGCTGCGCAAGGTGGCCGAGAAGCAGGGGCTGCCGCTGGTCCCCGACCCGGGCGGCGCCGCCTTCTACGGGCCGAAGATCTCCGTGCAGTGCAAGGACGCCATCGGCCGCACCTGGCAGATGTCGACCGTGCAGCTCGACTTCAACCTGCCCGAGCGGTTCAACCTGGAGTACACCGGCCCCGACGGGACCAAGCACCGCCCGGTGATGATCCACCGCGCGCTGTTCGGCTCGATCGAGCGGTTCTTCGCCGTGCTGCTCGAGCACTACGCGGGCGCCTTCCCGGCCTGGCTCGCCCCGGTGCAGGCGGTCGGCATCCCGATCGGCGACGCGCACGTGCCGTACCTCCAGGAGTTCGCGGCGGAGGCCAGGCGCAAGGGCCTGCGGGTCGACGTGGACGCGTCCTCCGACCGCATGCAGAAGAAGATCCGCAACCAGCAGAAGCTGAAGGTGCCGTACATGGTCATCGTCGGCGACGAGGACATGTCCGGCGGCACGGTCTCCTTCCGCTACCGCGACGGCTCGCAGAAGAACGGCATTCCGCGCGACGAGGCCATCGCCGAGATGGTGGACGCCGTGGAGCGCCGCATCCAGGTCTGACGGCGCCGACGTCCGCCGCCCGTGAGATCCGGGACTTCCCCCGCAGCACGCGTGCTCCGGGGGAAGTCCTATGCTGAACGGCATGACGAGTGAGCCGGAACAGCAGATCGGAGCGGGGGTGCCGGACGCGTTCCAGCGCCTGTGGACCCCGCACCGGATGGCGTACATCCAGGGCGAGAACAAGCCCACCGGCCCCGGTGCCGGTGACGGATGTCCGTTCTGCGCGGTCCCGGCCGAGTCCGACGAGGACGGCCTCGTCATCGCGCGCGGCGAGCACGTGTACGCGGTGCTCAACCTGTACCCGTACAACAGCGGGCACCTCATGGTGGTGCCCTACCGGCACGTCGCCGACTACACCGAGCTGGACGGCGCCGAGACGGCGGAACTGGCCGTGCTGACCAAGCAGGCGATGACCGCCCTGCGGTCCGCCTCCGGCGCGCAGGGCTTCAACATCGGGATGAACCAGGGCGATGTGGCGGGCGCCGGGATCGCCGCGCACCTGCACCAGCACGTGGTGCCGCGCTGGGGCGGCGACGTCAACTTCATGCCGGTCGTCGGACACACGAAGGTGCTGCCGCAGCTCCTCGCCGACACCCGCAAGATGCTCGCGGACGTCTGGCCCTCCTGACGGACGTCCCGTCGTCCTGAAACGTCCCGTCGCCCTGAACCCCGCATGAGCGGGAGCCGGAGCCGGAGCCCGGACAGGTCCTAGGCGTCGTACGCGTCGGCCTTCCTGGGCTCCACGCTCTGCGACAGACCGCTCAGCATCATCGAGCGGCTGGTGAAGTGCGAGGTGTCCACGCCGTTCTCGCTCATCACCTGGATCGCGGCGGCGTGCACCGCCCGCAGCACCGGAGTGGCCGCGCGCAGCGCGTCGTCGGCCATGAACCGGTGCTTCCACGGCTTGTCGGCCCACGTGTGCCGCAGCCCGAACGGCTCGGGCAGCTTCAGCGTGCCGCCGAGGTAGTCCAACACGGCGGGGAAGCGGGTCAGCGGCGCGCGGGCGGCCAGCCGTACCACCTCGTCCGACTCGATCAGCGGGAGCTGTACGGTCCTGGTCTCCCAGAACTTCACCGGCTTGGTGATCGTCTTCTCCTTCGCGGGCGGCCCGGAGGTGAAGATCCCGTGGATCGGGCCGAGCGCGTGCCCGGTGACCTCGATCCGCAGGGTGTGCGCCAGCACCGTCACCGTCGTCATCAGCGTGATGACGAGATTGCCGTCCCAGAGGGTGAACTGGATGCCCAGATAGTGCCGGTTGCCCTTGCCGAACTGCTGCGTGTTGCAGATCCGCTGGATCTCGAAGTCCTTGACCGAGAACGAGTCGACCTCGGGTCCGGTGGGCCGGGAGATCTTGCCCGCGCCCTCGCCGACCGGCACCACGACCCAGTGCTTTATCGACGGCTTGGGGAAGCCGCCGGTGTGCAGCGGGCCGCGCTCGATCATCCGTAGCTGGTCGTGGATGGCGCGGATGACGTCCCAGCTCCGGAACGGGTGGATCTCGGCCAGCCCCTCGCGCGGGATCAGCTCCTCGGCCATCTGCCAGTTCGCCCACCGGCTGCCCATGCCGAGTATGCCCTTGGGCCCCGCGTAGAAGACGACATTGCTGTTCTGCTCCGCGGACAGCTTGGCCAGGCTCTGCCGCAGCAGCTCCGCGCGGGTCTGGTTGGGGTTGCGCGGCACCGCCTCGGGGATCTTCGCGCCGACCGCGGTGCCCGCGACCAGGCCCGCCCAGCGGCTGCGCAGATCCTTCGCGGTGGCCTCGCAGATCCGCTTCGCCCAGAACCAGCCGATGATCGGCGCGATCATCAGGACGCGGAAATACTGCTGCCAGAAACCGCTGAACGGCGGCCGTACCGCGAGCAGCACGGTGAAGGCGGCGGCCACGGCCAGCACGACGGCCCCGAAGGCCCCCGACTTGTTGCCCCGAGCCTTCAGCGACCCGAGCGACTTGCGCAACTGGAAGGCGCCGAGCCAGAGCAGCACGCCGGGCAGGAAGAGCACCCCGCACACGCCCATCACCACGGTCAGCCGGTTGTCGCGCTCCTGCCGAATCCGGTTGGCGGCCAGCGCGTGCTCCACCACGGTCTGCGGCACCACACCGAAGGACTGCACCAGTTCACTGCGCGCCGCGCCCAGCATCCTGACCTGGATAGCGCGGGAGAACGCCTCGCCCAGATTCGGCGCGAACAGCGACAGCCGCGGCGCCTTGACGCTCGCCTCGCTGTTGGCGTCGACCAGCGTCGTCACCGGAGTGTCGCGGTACGCGGCGGACGCCAGCGCCTGGGTCGCACCGGTCTCACCGTCGCTGCCGGTCAGCGGAATCTGCGCACCTGGGCTGAAATCGAACCCGATACCGTCCGTCACCACAGGCCCCCAGTCGCCAGTCCCGTACATCCACCGGTTCACCGGTCCATACGGCTCCGACCGGCCCATTCCCCGCACGGGTGAACGTCACACGTTCGGAGCAGTCTCCAGATTAGCGGCGCGACGGCCCGCGGCGTGGCCGCGAGCCGCCGATTGGCCAGCGGACATGTCCACTTGGCGACTTAGCGGCGCTGTTCCGGCGTCCGCCGGCGCTGATTCTCCGTCGCGCGCCCGTCATCTGCCGTGCGCGGTCGCCTCGTCCTTCTCCTCCTGCCGGCGCAGTCTCGTGGCCAGTTGGGCGGGCATCGGCTCGTGCCGCGCGTAGTGCCGGCTGAACCGGCCGGTGCCGTGCGACAGCGACCGCAGATCGACGGCGTAGCGGCCGATCTCGATCTCCGGGACCTCGGCGCGCACCACCGACCGCCCGTCTGCGGCCGGTTCGGTGCCCAGCACCCGGCCGCGCCGCCCCGACAGATCGCTCATCACCGAACCGACGTACGCGTCCGGCACCAGCACGCCGACCTCGCAGACCGGTTCCAGCAGATGGATGGGCGCGCCCGCGGCGGCCTCGCGCAGGGCGAGCGCGCCCGCGGTCTGGAAGGCGGCGTCGGAGGAGTCCACCGAGTGCGCCTTGCCGTCGGTGAGGGTGACCCGGATGTCGACCACCGAGAAGCCGAGCGCGACCCCGCGGGCGGCCTGGGTGCGGACGCCCTTCTCCACCGACGGGATGAACTGCCGCGGCACCGCCCCGCCGATCACCTTGTCCACGAACTCGATGCCGGAGCCGACCGGCAGCGGCTCCACCTGGATGTCGCAGATCGCGAACTGCCCGTGCCCGCCGGACTGTTTGACGTGCCGCCCGCGGGCCGTCACCGGCTCGCCGAAGGTCTCCCGCAGCGACACCTTGTGCGGCACCGCGTCGACCTGCACCCCGTACCGGTTGCGCAGCCGCTCCAGGGCGACGTCGGCGTGCGCCTCGCCCAGGCACCACAGGACGACCTGCCGGGTGTCCGGATTCTGTTCGAGACGCATCGTCGGGTCCTCGGCGACCAGCCGCGCCAGGCCCTGGGAGAGCTTGTCCTCGTCGGCCTTGCTGTGCGCCTCGATGGCGATCGGCAGCAGCGGGTCCGGCATCACCCACGGCTCCATCAGCAGCGGCCCGTCCTTGGCCGAGAGCGTGTCGCCGGTCTCGGCGCGGGTCAGCTTGGCCACGCACACCAGATCGCCCGCGCCCGCCGAGGGCACCGGCCGCTGGTGCTTGCCGAAGGGCGACGACAGCGCCCCGACCCGCTCGTCCACGTCGTGGTCCTCGTGCCCGCGGTCCTCCATGCCGTGGCCCGACACGTGCACCGTCTCGTCCGGCCGCAGGGTGCCGGAGAAGACCCGCACCAGACTGATCCGGCCCACGTACGGGTCCGAGGACGTCTTGACCACCTCGGCGGCCAGCGGCCCCTCCGGGTCGCAGACCAGCGCGGGGCGCCCGCCGCCGTCCGGCGTCGTGACCGGCGGCGCCTCCCGCTCCAGCGGGGTCGGGAAACCGCCGGTGATCAGCTCCAGCAGCTCCACGGTGCCCAGGCCCTGCCGGGCGCCGTCCGCGGCGGGCGCGGCGGCCAGCACCGGGTGGAAGGAGCCGCGCGCCACCGCCCGCTCCAGGTCGTCGACGAGCGTCCTGACGTCCAGTTCCTCGCCGCCGAGGTAGCGGTCCATCAAGGTCTCGTCCTCGCTCTCGGCGATGATCCCCTCGATGAGCCGGTTGCGCGCCTGCTCCACCAGCGGCGCCAGCGCCGCGTCCGGCTCGGCCTCGGCCCGCTCGCCGGACGCGTAGTCGTACACCCGCTGCGAGAGCAGCCCCGCCAGGCCCGTCACCGGGGCGTGGCCGTCGGGGCCCGCGGGCCCGTGCACCGGCAGATACAGCGGCAGCACCGAATCGGGGGAGTCGCCGCCCAGCTCCGCCGCGCACTGCGCCGCCATCTCCTCGAAACCGGCCCGCACCGACTCCAGGTGCGTCACCACGACCGCCCGCGGCATCCCGACGGCCGCGCACTCCTCCCACACCATCCGGGTCGCGCCGCCGATGCCCTCGCCGTCCTGCGCGGCCGACACGACGAACAGGGCCGCGTCCGCGGCGCGCAGACCGGCCCTCAACTCCCCGACGAAATCGGCGTAGCCGGGGGTGTCCAGCAAATTGACCTTGATCCCGCCCCACTCCACGGGGACGAGCGAGAGCTGTACGGAGCGCTGCTGCCGCTGCTCGATCTCGTCGTGGTCGGACACCGAGCCGCCGTCCTCGACCCGGCCTGCCCGGTTCACCGCGCCGGTGGTCAGCGCCAGCGCCTCCACCAATGTCGTCTTGCCCGATCCGCAATGGCCGACCAGCACCACATTGCGCACGTTCTCGGGGCGGTCGGCCGCCGGTGCCCTTCCGGCGGCTCCTGGCTGTGCGTCTCTCCTGTCCGCTGCACCACCCACGCGTTCTCGCCTCCCGGTCCTCACTGCACGGACCGCGCCCTCGGTGGGGGGCGCGTCACAGGGGCGCCACGGGAGACCGCTCCACGCACAGGCGGCCTCGACGACGCCCGCGGTCTTTCGACCTTCCCACGGCCGTCCGGGTGCGTCCATACGTCGTACGCCGGGCCGCCGCCCCCGCCGCTCCGGCACGGCCTGGGACATCCGGTGCGCGCGGGCTGGCTACGATGGGCCATCCGGCTGCCGCTCCGGCCGCCGTGACACCATCCTCCGACCTGTCGGGAAGGCCATG
The DNA here is from genome assembly GCF_042955955.1 of Streptomyces sp. NPDC008317. Lineage (NCBI taxonomy): Bacteria > Bacillati > Actinomycetota > Actinomycetes > Kitasatosporales > Streptomycetaceae > Streptomyces > Streptomyces sp. NPDC008317. The sequence continues at coordinate 250,393 of NZ_JBIBFQ010000003.1, read as the reverse complement.
CTGAACAAGTACGCGCGTGCGTTCTTCACGCGTGTTCTCACGCCGTTCGCCGCATTTCTGCTCCGCAAGGGGGTCAGCCCCGACGCGGTGACCCTGCTCGGCACCGCGGGTGTCATGGCGGGCGCACTGGCCTTCTATCCCAGGGGCGAGTTCTTCTGGGGCACCGTGGTGATCACGCTCTTCGTCTTCTCCGACCTGGTGGACGGCAACATGGCCCGCCAGGCCGGGGTCTCCAGCCGCTGGGGCGCCTTCCTCGACTCGACCCTCGACCGGGTCGCCGACGCGGGCATCTTCGGCGGACTCGCCATGTGGTACGCGGGCCGCGGCGACGACCTCGTGCTGTGCGCGGTGACGATCTTCTGCCTGGCCAGCGGCCAGGTGGTGTCCTACACCAAGGCGCGCGGCGAGGCGATCGGCCTGCCGGTGAACGTCAACGGCCTGGTCGAGCGCGCCGAGCGCCTGGTGATCACGCTGACCCTGTGCGGCTTCGCCGGCCTGCACAAATTCGGCGTCCCCGGCATCCAGTACCTGCTGCCGATCGCCCTGTGGGCGGTCGCCGCGGGCAGCCTGGTCACCCTCGTCCAGCGGGTCGTCACCGTACGCCGCGAGTCCGCGGAGGCCGACGCCGCAGCCGCCGCCACCTCGGGGCAGGGGAGCAGCGCGTGAGCGAGGACGCCTCCCGGGCCGCGCGGCTCAGGGGGAGCCTCGCCGACGGGCTCTACGGGCTCGGCTGGAGCGCGGTCAAGACGCTGCCGGAACCGGCCGCCCGAGCGCTCGGCCGCGCCATCGCGGACGTCACGTGGCGGCAGCGCGGCAAGGGCGTCCGACGCCTCGAGGCCAACCTGGTCCGGGTCGTGCCGGACGCCGACGAGGCACGGCTGCGCGCGCTGTCGCGCTCGGTCATGCGGTCCTACCTGCGCTACTGGATGGAGTCCTTCCGGCTCCCGGCCTGGAGCAAGGACCGCATCCGCGGCGGCTTCGACCCCGCCGACGTCCACTACCTGACCGACGGCCTCGCCGCCGGGCGCGGCGTCATCCTGGCGCTGCCGCACATGGCCAACTACGACCTGGCCGGCGCCTGGGTGACCACCGCGCTCGACACCCCCTTCACCACCGTCGCCGAGCGCCTGAAGCCCGAGACGCTGTACGACCGCTTCGTCGCCTACCGCGAGAGCCTGGGCATGGAGGTGCTGCCGCACACCGGCGGCGCCGCCTTCGGCACCCTGGCCCGGCGGCTGCGGTCCGGCGGCCTGGTCTGCCTGGTCGCCGACCGCGACCTGTCGGCCAGCGGCGTCGAGGTCGACTTCTTCGGCGAGCGCACCCGGCTGCCCGCGGGCCCGGCCATGCTCGCCCAGCAGACCGGAGCGCTGCTGCTCCCCGTCACCCTCTGGTACGACGAGTCGCCCGTCATGCGCGGTCGCGTCCACCCGCCGGTCGAGGTCCCGGCGACCGGCGACCGTACGTCCAAGACGGCCGCGATGACGCAGCGACTGGCCGACGCGTACGCCTCCGGCATCGCCGAGCACCCCGAGGACTGGCACATGCTGCAACGCCTGTGGTTGTCCGACCTCGAACCCCGCCCCGAACCCCCGGCGGGCGGCGCCGACACGGCGGGGGAGAGCGCGGGAGCAACGGCGGAGGGCACGTCCGGCGTCTCCCCGCGGGGCGGCCCGGGCACCGCCGCGGCCGAAGGCGCCGGTAGGGCCGACGGCACGGACGGCGCCCACAGCACGGCCGGCACGGACGGCCCGTCGGGCGCGGGCGGTACGGCCGGCGGCCCACCTGACCACTCCGGAACGGAGAAAACGTGAGGATCGGGATCGTCTGCCCGTACTCCTGGGACGTCCCCGGCGGCGTCCAGTTCCACATCCGCGACCTCGCCGAGCACCTGATCGGCCTCGGCCACGAGGTCTCCGTGCTCGCCCCCGCCGACGACGAGACACCGCTGCCGCCGTACGTGGTGTCGGCGGGCCGCGCCGTGCCGGTCCCGTACAACGGCTCGGTCGCCCGGCTCAACTTCGGCTTCCTGTCCGCCGCCCGGGTCCGCCGCTGGCTGCACGACGGCAACTTCGACGTCATCCACATCCACGAACCCGCCTCGCCCTCGCTCGGCCTGCTGGCCTGCTGGGCGGCGCAGGGCCCGATCGTGGCCACCTTCCACACCTCCAACCCGCGGTCGCGGGCGATGATCGCCGCGTACCCGATCCTGCAACCCGCGCTGGAGAAGATCAGGGCCCGGATCGCGGTCAGCGAGTACGCCCGCCGCACCCTGGTCGAGCACCTGGGCGGCGACGCGGTCGTCATCCCCAACGGCGTCGACGTGGACTTCTTCGCGCGGGCCGAGCCCAAGAAGGAGTGGCAGGGCGGCACGATCGGCTTCATCGGGCGGATCGACGAGCCGCGCAAGGGCCTGCCCGTGCTGATCCGGGCACTGCCGAAGATCCTCGCCGAGCTGCCCGGCACCCGGCTGCTGGTCGCGGGCCGCGGCGACGAGGAGGAGGCCGTCGAGTCGCTGCCCGAGGCGATGCGCGACCGGGTCGAATTCCTCGGCATGGTCAGCGACGAGGACAAGGCGCGGCTGCTGCGCAGCGTCGACGTCTACGTGGCGCCCAACACCGGCGGCGAGTCGTTCGGGATCATCCTGGTCGAGGCGATGTCGGCGGGCGCCGCCGTGCTCGCCAGCGACCTCGACGCCTTCGCGCAGGTCCTCGACCAGGGCGCGGCGGGCGAACTCTTCGCCAACGAGGACGCCGACGCGCTCGCCGCCGCCGCCCTGCGGCTGCTCGGCGACCCCGCCCGCCGTACCGAACTGCGCACCCGCGGCAGCGCCCATGTGCGGCGTTTCGACTGGTCGGTGGTCGGCGGTGACATCCTGTCCGTCTACGAGACCGTCACCGACGGCGCCGCGCATGTCGCCGCGGACGAACGCACCAGCCTTCGGGCGAGATTCGGCCTGGCAAGGGACTGACAGTGACCACCATCATCTGGGTCGCGGTCGCGATCGTCGCGATCGGCCTCTACCTGAGCTGGACGGCCGGGCGCCTCGACCGCCTGCACGCCCGGATCGACGCGGCGCGCGCCGCCCTGGACGCGCAACTGCTGCGCCGCGCCTCGGTCGCCCAGGAACTGGCCACGGCCGGTGTGCTGGACCCGGCCGCGTCGATCGTGCTGTACGAGTCCGCGCACGCCGCCCGGCAGGCCGAGCCGGAGCAGCGGGAGGTCGCCGAGAGCGAGCTGAGCCAGGCGCTGCGCGCGGTCTTCTCCGAGCCGGGCGCGGTCGCCGAGATCGGGGAGGCGCCGGGCGGCACCGAGGCGATCAAGGAGCTGACCCAGTCGGTACGGCGGGTGCCGATGGCCCGGCGCTTCCACAACGACGCGGTACGCGCCGCGCGGGCGGTCCGCAGACACCGCGTGGTGCGCTGGTTCCGGCTCGCGGGCCACGCCCCCTTCCCGCTGGCCTTCGAGATGGACGACGAGCCGCCGGTGCCGCTCACGGCGGACGGCGCCGGGTCGCACTGAACGCCCCGGCACCACGGAGCGCACCGGCACCCGCCGGACACACCGATCCGCGCGGGCCACACGGCCACCCGCCGGTCCGCGGGGAGCCACCGCGGCGGAATTGGCCCTTTCCCGCCCCCGGCGACCGGCCGGACCATGGAGAAAAGCCACCGATTTCGTCAGCGAGTGAGGTCACCGTGTCCACCAGCCCCTCCGCCACCACCCCCGAGACCGGCACCGCACGCGTCAAGCGCGGTATGGCCGAGCAGCTCAAGGGCGGCGTGATCATGGATGTCGTCACCCCGGAGCAGGCGAAGATCGCCGAGGACGCGGGCGCCGTCGCCGTCATGGCACTGGAGCGGGTTCCGGCCGACATCCGCGCGCAGGGCGGCGTGGCCCGGATGTCCGACCCGGACATGATCGAGGGCATCATCAACGCGGTGTCCATCCCCGTGATGGCCAAGTCCCGGATCGGCCACTTCGTCGAGGCCCAGGTCCTCCAGGCGCTCGGCGTCGACTACATCGACGAGTCCGAGGTGCTGACCCCCGCCGACGAGGTCAACCACTCCGACAAGTGGGCCTACACCACCCCCTTCGTCTGCGGCGCCACCAACCTCGGCGAGGCCCTGCGCCGGATCGCCGAGGGCGCGGCCATGATCCGCTCCAAGGGCGAGGCCGGCACCGGCAACGTGGTCGAGGCCGTCCGCCACCTGCGCCAGATCAAGGGCGAGATCTCCCGCCTCAAGGGCCTGGACAACAACGAGCTGTACGCCGCCGCCAAGGACCTGCGCGCCCCGTACGAGCTGGTCAAGGAGGTGTCGGTGCTGGGCAAGCTGCCCGTCGTGCTGTTCTCCGCGGGCGGTGTGGCCACCCCGGCCGACGCCGCCCTGATGCGCCAGCTCGGCGCCGAGGGCGTCTTCGTCGGCTCCGGCATCTTCAAGTCCGGCGACCCGGCCAAGCGCGCCGCCGCGATCGTCCGCGCCACCACCTTCTTCGACGACCCGAAGGTCATCGCGGACGCCTCCCGCAACCTCGGCGAGGCCATGGTCGGCATCAACATCGACACCCTCCCGGAGTCCGAGCACTACGCCAACCGCGGCTGGTAAGGCGACGATGACCAGCTCTCCCACCATCGGCGTCCTGGCACTCCAGGGCGACGTCCGGGAGCACCTGACGGCACTGGCCGCGGCGGACGCCGCGGCCGGTCCCGTCCGGCGCCCGGAGGAACTGGCCGGAATCGACGGCCTGGTGATACCCGGCGGCGAGTCCACCACCATCTCCAAGCTCGCCGTGCTCTTCGGCCTGATGGAACCGCTGCGCGAGGCGATCCGCGGCGGCCTGCCGGTCTACGGCACCTGCGCGGGACTGATCATGCTCGCCGACAAGATCCTCGACCCCAGGTCCGGCCAGGAGACCTTCGGCGGCATCGACATGATCGTCCGCCGCAACGCCTTCGGCAGGCAGAACGAGTCCTTCGAAGCGGTCGTCGACGTCACGGGCGTCGAGGGCGGCCCGGTCGAGGGCGTCTTCATCCGCGCGCCGTGGGTCGAGTCGGTGGGTGCGGACGTGGAGGTGCTCGCCGAGTACGGTGGCCACATCGTCGCCGTCCGTCAGCGCAATGTGCTCGCCACGTCGTTCCACCCCGAACTGACCGGCGACCACCGGGTCCATGAATTCTTCGTGGACACTGTGCGCGCGGCGGGCTGACCGGATCCCGGTAGGATCGACGGCGCGACGAAAGACAGCATTTGGTGACGCGAAGGAGACAGTCGGATGTCCGGCCACTCTAAATGGGCTACGACCAAGCACAAGAAGGCCGTGATCGATGCCAAGCGCGGCAAGCTCTTCGCGAAGCTGATCAAGAACATCGAGGTCGCGGCGCGGACCGGTGGCGCCGACCCGGACGGCAACCCGACGCTGTTCGACGCCATCCAGAAGGCGAAGAAGAGCTCGGTACCGAACAAGAACATCGACAGCGCGGTCAAGCGCGGCGCCGGTCTCGAAGCCGGTGGCGCCGACTACCAGACGATCATGTACGAGGGCTACGGTCCCAACGGTGTCGCGGTGCTCATCGAGTGCCTGACCGACAACCGCAACCGCGCCGCGTCCGACGTGCGGGTGGCCATGACCCGCAACGGCGGCTCGATGGCCGATCCGGGCTCGGTGTCGTACCTGTTCAACCGCAAGGGCGTGGTGATCGTCCCCAAGGCTGAGCTGGGCGAGGACGACGTGCTGGACGCGGTGCTCGACGCGGGCGCCGAGGAGGTCAACGACCTCGGTGAGTCCTTCGAGGTGGTCAGCGAGGCCACCGACCTGGTGCCGGTCCGCAAGGCGCTCCAGGAGGCCGGGATCGACTACGACTCGGCCGACGCCAACTTCCTGCCCACCATGCAGGTGGAGCTGGACGAGGACGGCGCGCGCAAGATCTTCAAGCTCATCGACGCGCTGGAGGACAGCGACGACGTGCAGAACGTCTTCGCCAACTTCGACGTCTCCGACGAGGTCATGGAGAAGGTCGACGCCTGAGCCGCGCTCAGGCGGTGACGCTGGGGCCGCGCGCGAGCGGACCCTGACGGACGGTCAGCCGGAGGGGCCGACGGGACACACCCCGTCGGCCCCTCCGCTGTTTGTCGGCCCCAACCGATAACCTGCACGAACAGGTTGGCGAAGACGGCGGCTGACGGGCGCGGAAGGGGGCGGCATGCGAGTGCTCGGCGTGGACCCGGGTCTGACCCGGTGCGGCATCGGAGTGGTGGACGGCGTTCCCGGACGCCCGCTGACGATGGTCGGCGTCGGCGTCGTACGCACCCCGGCCGACGCGGAGATCGGCGACCGGCTCGTCCTGATCGAGCGCGGCATCGAGGAGTGGCTCGACGAACACCGCCCGGAGGCGGTCGCCGTGGAGCGGGTCTTCAGCCAGCACAATGTGCGCACCGTGATGGGCACCGCCCAGGCGAGCGCGGTCGCCATGCTGTGCGCCGCCCGCCGCGGCCTGCCCGTCCACCTGCACACCCCCAGCGAGGTCAAGGCCGCCGTCACCGGCAGCGGCCGGGCCGACAAGGCGCAGGTCGGCGCGATGGTGACCCGGCTGCTGCGGCTCGACGCCCCGCCGAAACCGGCCGACGCCGCCGACGCGCTGGCACTGGCCATCTGTCACATCTGGCGCGGCGCCGCCACCAACCGCCTCCAGCAGGCCATCGCCGCCCACCGCCCCGTACGACCCCAGGAGTCCGCCAAGTGATCGCCTTCGTCAGCGGCCAGGTCGCCGCGCTCGCCCCCGACACCGCGGTCATCGAGGTCGGCGGCGTGGGCATGGCCGTCCAGTGCGCCCCGAACACCCTGGCCGCGCTGCGGATCGGCCAGCCCGCCAAGCTCGCCACCTCCCTGGTGGTCCGCGAGGACTCGCTCACCCTCTACGGCTTCGCGGACGAGGACGAGCGGCAGGTCTTCGAACTGCTCCAGACCGTCAGCGGAGTCGGCCCCAGGCTCGCCCAGACGATGCTCGCCGTGCACACCCCGGACGCGTTGCGCTCCGCGGTCGCGGTCGGCGACGAGAAGGCGCTGACCGCGGTGCCCGGCATCGGCAAGAAGGGAGCGCAGCGGCTGCTCCTGGAGCTGAAGGACCGGCTGGGCGAACCGGTCGGCTCCGGCGCGGACCGGGGAATCGGCAGCCCGGTCGGCGACTCCTGGCGCGAGCAGCTGCACGCCGCGCTGCTCAGCCTCGGCTACGCCACCCGCGAGGCCGACGAGGCGGTCGCCGCCGTCACCCCGCAGGCCGAGGCCGAGCGGGAGCCGAACGTCGGCGCGCTGCTGCGCGCGGCCCTCCAGACCCTCAACCGCACCCGCTGACCGCCCTGTTGACGCCGCCGGCCGCACCCGTACCGGTGACGCCGGTCCGTACCGCCGACCCCACACCGACCCGAGAGACCAACCATGAACTGGGACGACGCCACCGACGAGCGGCCGGAGCGACTGGTCGGCGCCACCGCCGACCATGAGGACCAGGCGGTCGAGGCGGCGCTGCGCCCCAAGGACTTGGGGGAGTTCATCGGGCAGGAGCGCGTACGGCAGCAGCTCGACCTGGTGCTCAGGGCCGCCCGCCAGCGCCAGGGCACCGCGGACCACGTCCTGCTCTCCGGCGCCCCCGGCCTCGGCAAGACGACGCTGTCGATGATCATCGCGGCCGAGATGGGCGTGCCCATCCGGATCACCTCGGGACCCGCCATCCAGCACGCGGGCGACCTCGCCGCGATCCTGTCCTCGCTCCAGGAGGGCGAGGTGCTCTTCCTCGACGAGATCCACCGGATGTCACGGCCCGCCGAGGAAATGCTCTACATGGCGATGGAGGACTACCGGGTCGACGTGATCGTCGGCAAGGGCCCCGGCGCGACCGCGATCCCGCTGGAACTGCCGCCCTTCACCCTGGTCGGCGCCACCACCAGGGCCGGACTGCTGCCGCCCCCGCTGCGCGACCGCTTCGGCTTCACCGGCCACATGGAGTTCTACGCCCCCGCCGAACTGGAGAAGGTCATCCGCCGCTCCTCCGGGCTGCTGGACGTCGAGGTCGCCGACGACGGCGCCGCCGAGATCGCCGGACGCTCCCGCGGCACCCCCCGGATCGCCAACCGGCTGCTGCGCCGGGTCCGCGACTACGCCCAGGTCAGGGCGGACGGTGTGATCAGCCGGGAGATCGCCGCCAAGGCGCTGGAGGTCTACGAGGTGGACGAGCGCGGGCTCGACCGGCTGGACCGGGCCGTGCTCCAGGCGCTGCTGAAGCTCTTCGGCGGCGGGCCCGTCGGCCTGTCCACGCTCGCCGTCGCGGTCGGCGAGGAGCGCGAGACCGTCGAGGAGGTCGCCGAGCCGTTCCTCGTCAGGGAGGGCCTGCTGGCCCGGACACCGCGCGGCCGGGTGGCCACGCCCGCGGCCTGGACGCACCTCGGTCTGGTACCGCCGCACAATCCCGCCGGACCCGGACAGAGCGGGTTGTTCGGACCCTGACCGCCGATAGACTCGCCCCTTCAGGAACCCCAGTGCCATGCTTGGCGTTGTTCAGGCGGCGAGCCAGCGCTTAGACTCCGCCGACGCCCTTCCTCCGGATCGGCACCCACATCCCGAAACCCAGGCCAGCCCCACGTTGGCCGTGCGAAGGAACGTCCAGACCGTGAGTATCGTCACTCTCCTCCCCTTGGTCCTGATTGTTGGCGTCATGTTCATGATGACGCGCTCGGCCAAGAACAAGCAGCGCCAGGCACTGACCATGCGGAACCAGATGGAGCCCGGATCGGGCGTCCGCACGATCGGTGGCATGTACGCCGTGGTCAAGGAAGTGAACGAGGAGACGGTCCTCCTTGAGCTGACGGACGGGGTGCACGCACACTTCGCGAAGAACGCCATCGGCGCCGTGCTGGCCGAAGAGGAGTTCAACCGGATCGTGCACGGCATCGAGCCGGAGGAGATCGAGCACGACGACACCGAGGACACCGAAGGCGACGTCACCGCCGACGCGGCTTCCGGGGATGCCGCTGCGACGGACGACGTCAAGAAGGACGCCAAGGACTCGGGCGAGCACCGCATTGATCTGAGCAAGACCGAGGACGCGCCGGGGCAGGACGGCCCCGACTCCACGTCCAAGTAAGGGTCCGGCTCTCACAACTTCGTGGCCACCCCATGAGCGTGCAGGCTCAGGGGCGGTAGGACAGGGAGAATCAAGAAGGTGGCAGCAGCCAACAAGGGCCGCAGGCCGTCCCCGGGGAGTCAGGGATACCCCGGGCGCGCTCTGGCCGTGATCGTGATCGCCCTGGTGGCGCTGACCGGAGGAATGTTCCTCTCCGGCAACACCACTCCCCGACTGGGCATCGACCTGGCCGGCGGTGTCAGCATCACGCTGACCGCCAAGGCGGACCAGGGGAACGCGGTCACCAAGTCCAATATGAACACGGCGGTCAGCATCATCAACCGCCGTGTCAACGGACTCGGTGTCTCCGAGGCGGAGGTGCAGACCCAGGGATCGAACAACATCATCGTCAACATCCCCAAGGGCACCAACGCCGCCCAGGCCGAGCAGCAGGTGGGCACCACCGCGCAGCTCGCCTTCCGTCAGGTGCTGACCGCCGCGGACGGCAACCCGGCCACGGCCGCGCCCAAGCCCTCGGCCAGCCCCTCGGCCTCCGGCGGTACGACGCCGAAGCCGAGCGGCACGCCCAGCGCGACGGGCACCCCGAAGGCCACCGGGAGCACCACGTCCAGTCCGCAGGGCCGCGCCGTCACCGACGCGCTGAAGTCGAGTGTGAACAAGGCGCCGACACCGACGCCCACCGCGACGCCCAGCAACCCGGCGACCACGCCCGGCACGGGCGCCGCCGACCTGTCGATCCCCGCCGACCTCCAGGCGAAGCTCGACAAGCTCGACTGCACCGACCCCACGCAGCGCACCGCGGCCAGCAAGGGCACCAAGCCCGGTGACAAGGTCGTCGCCTGCGGTCAGCAGGGCAACCAGTGGATCAAGTACGCGCTCGGCCCGACGCTGATCGACGGCAAGCGCGTCTCCGGCGCCAGCGCGAACTTCGACTCGCAGCAGGGCAACGGCTGGGTCGTCAACCTGACGTTCGACTCCAAGGGCGCCAGCCAGTTCACCAAGGTCACCGGTGACCTCGCCTCCCAGGCCCAGCCGAACAACCAGTTCGCGATCGACCTGGACGGCAACGTCGTCTCGGCCCCGTCGGTCTCCCAGGCCCTGCCCGGCGGCAGCGCCCAGATCTCCGGCAGCTTCACCCAGAAGTCCGCCGAGGACCTGGCGAACGTGCTGAAGTACGGCTCGCTGCCCCTGGCGTTCTCCATCCAGGACACGACCACGGTCTCTCCCGCCCTCGGCGGCGAGCAGCTCCGCGGCGGTCTGATCGCCGGCGCCGTCGGCCTCGTCCTGGTCGTGCTCTACATGTTCGCCTACTACCGCGGACTGAGCCTGGTGGCGCTCGCGAGCCTCGTGGTCTCGGGCGCGCTCACCTACACGATCATGTGTCTGCTCGGTGAGGCGATCGGCTTCGCCCTGAACCTGCCCGCGGTCTGTGGTGCCATCGTCGCCATCGGTATCACCGCCGACTCGTTCATCGTCTTCTTCGAACGGATCAGGGACGAGCTCCGTGAGGGCCGCTCGCTGCAACCCGCGGTCGCCCGCGGCTGGCCGCGCGCCCGGCGCACCATCCTGGTGTCGGACTTCGTGTCCTTCCTCGCCGCCGCCGTGCTGTTCACCGTGACGGTCGGCAAGGTCCAGGGCTTCGCGTTCACGCTCGGTCTCACCACCGTGCTCGACGTCGTCGTGGTGTTCCTGTTCACCAAGCCGCTGATGACGATCCTCGCCCGTCGCCCGTTCTTCGCTCAGGGCCACAGGTGGTCCGGTCTCGATCCCAAGGCGCTCGGCGTGAAGGCGCCGCTGCGTCGGAGCGTCCGCCACAACCGGCCCACCGAGACGAAGGAAGCCTGATGTCCAAGCTCAGCAATCTCGGTCACCGGCTGCACCGCGGCGAGATCGCGTACGACTTCGTCGGCCACCGCAAGATCTGGTACGGCGTATCGATCCTGATCACGGTCGTCGCCGCGGTCGGCCTGGTGGTCAACGGCCTCAAGCTCGGCATCGAGTTCTCCGGCGGCGCGGACTTCACCACGGCCAAGACCTCCATCTCGGTCGCGGACGCGCAGAGCAAGATCGAGGGCCACACCGCCGGCCACGACGCGACGATCCAGAAGCTGGGCAGCGGAAAGCTCCGCATCCAGGTCAGCGACATCTCCACCGAGGCGTCCAAGTCCGTCCAGCAGAACATCTCCAAGGAACTGGGCATCCCGCTCAAGGACATCGACGCGCAGATCGTCGGTCCGAGCTGGGGCAAGGAGATCTCCCACAAGGCCCTTCAGGGTCTGATCATCTTCCTGGTGCTGGTGGTCGCCTATCTGGCCATCGCCTTCGAGTGGCGCAAGGCCGTCGCGGCACTGATCGCCCTGCTCCACGACCTCACGATCACGGTCGGTGTCTACGCCATCGTGGGCTTCGAGGTCACACCGGGCACGGTGATCGGTCTGCTCACCATCCTCGGTTACTCCCTCTACGACACCGTCGTCGTCTTCGACGGTCTGAAGGAGTCCACCAAGGACATCACCAAGCAGAACAGGTACACCTACAGCGAGATCGCCAACCGCAGCCTCAACGGCACCCTGGTGCGGTCGATCAACACCACGGTCGTCGCCCTGCTGCCGGTCGGCGCGCTGCTCTTCATCGGTGGCGGCATCCTCGGCGCGGGCATGCTCAACGACATCGCGCTCGCGCTGTTCGTCGGCCTCACCGCCGGTGCGTACTCCTCGATCTTCATCGCGACTCCGATCGTCGCGGACCTCAAGGAGCGCGACCCGGCGATGAAGCAGGTCCGCAAGCGGGTGCTCGCCCGCCGGGCCTCCGACGCCACGAAGGCCGCCGAGGCGGCCGCCCGCGGCGAGGAGCCCGCCGACCCCGAGGACGGGGACGGGGACGACGACGACCAGGCGGAAGCCGCAGCGGCCGGAGCCGGTGTGGTGGGCCCGCGGGCCCAGGGCACCGCCCCGGGCAGCCGTTCCGGCGGCACCCGCGGCGCGTCCGCCAACCGCGGCACCCGTGGTGGCCGCAACCGCCCCTCGGGCAAGCGGCGCTGACCGTGAATCGCCGCCGCCCGGTCGACACCGACCGGGCGGCGGCGATTTTCCGTTTCCCGAACCACATCGACCGACCCTCGTCGACCGACGAGCGCTCCATGGCCCGAAGCGCCGTGGAACGACAAGCACGTCATGGACCGACGCGACATGAACCGACGAAAGTAGCGCGATGACCACCACGGACGCAGCCTCCGCCGAGCTCAGGGAACTGCTGCTCGGCCGCATCCGCGACGTTCCGGACTACCCCCAGCCCGGCGTGATCTTCAAGGACATCACCCCGCTGCTGGCCGACCCCGTCGCCTTCAGCGCCCTGGTGGACGCGCTCGCCGCCCTGTGCGCGCGGCACGGCGCCACCAAGGTCGTCGGCCTCGAAGCCCGCGGCTTCATCCTCGCCGCCCCGGCCGCCGCCCGCGCGGGCCTCGGCTTCGTCCCGGTCCGCAAGGCGGGCAAACTGCCCGGAAAGACCCTGGCGCAGTCGTACGACCTGGAGTACGGCACCGCTGAGATCGAGGTGCAGGTCGACGCCTTCGCCGAGGGCGACCGCGTCCTGGTGATCGACGACGTCCTGGCCACCGGCGGCACCGCGGAAGCCTCGCTTGAGCTGATCCGGCGGACCGGCGCGACCGTCGCGGGCGTGGCCGTCCTGCTGGAGCTGGGCTTCCTCGGCGGCCGGGCGCGGCTGGCCCGGGTCCTGGGGGACGCCCCCCTGGACACCCTCGTCGCGATCTGACGCGCTCCGGACTGCGTACGGGCTCTCGGGCCGCGTACGGGCTCTCGTACGCCATTCGGGTCCGCGGGGCCCGGTTACGGCCTCCTACGAGCGTCCTGCGGCCCCGTACGGCGTACGCGGGGCCCGTACGGGGCCCTGAGGCGGGCGCCCGGCGGGCTCGGGCGCCCGCCTCTCGCCGCAGGTCGATACCATGGAACTTCTACCCCGCGTGAGGAGTGCTCTTGCCAGACCAGGCCCAGCCACTCGACGCCGCGGGCGGGAAGGAACCGGCCGCGGGTGGCACGGGGACGTCCGCCGACAGCCGGACCGCCGCACCCACCCCCGCTCCCGCGCCCGCCAAGCCCGCCGCGCCCGAACCGGCCGCGCCCGCCGTACGCCCGGTGCGTACGCCCGGCAGCGTCGCGCCGACGCGTCCCGGGGCCTCCTCCAGCCGCGTCCGTGCCCGCCTCGCCCGGCTCGGCGTGCAGCGCTCCAGCCCGTACAACCCGGTGCTCGAACCGCTGCTGCGCGTGGTGCGGGGCAACGACCCGAAGGGCGACAGCGCCCAGCTCCGGCAGATCGAGCGGGCCTACCAGGTCGCCGAGCGCTGGCACCGCGGCCAGAAGCGCAAGAGCGGCGACCCGTACATCACGCACCCGCTGGCCGTCACCACGATCCTCGCCGAACTGGGCATGGACCCCGCCACCTTGATGGCCGGGCTGCTGCACGACACCGTCGAGGACACCGAGTACGGCCTGGACGCGCTGCGCCGCGACTTCGGCGACCAGGTGGCGCTGCTGGTCGACGGCGTCACCAAGCTCGACAAGGTCAAATTCGGCGAGGCCGCGCAGGCCGAGACCGTGCGCAAGATGGTCGTCGCGATGGCCAAGGACCCCCGCGTCCTGGTGATCAAGCTCGCCGACCGGCTGCACAATATGCGCACGATGCGCTATCTCAAGCGCGAGAAGCAGGAGAAGAAGGCCCGCGAGACGCTGGAGATCTACGCCCCGCTGGCGCACCGGCTGGGCATGAACACCATCAAGTGGGAGCTGGAGGACCTCGCCTTCGCGATCCTCTACCCCAAGATGTACGACGAGATCGTCCGGCTGGTCGCCGAGCGCGCCCCCAAGCGCGACGAATACCTCGCCGTGGTCACCGACCAGGTCCAGCAGGACCTGCGCGCCGCCCGGATCAAGGCCACCGTCACCGGCCGCCCGAAGCACTACTACAGCGTCTACCAGAAGATGATCGTCCGCGGCCGGGACTTCGCGGAGATCTACGACCTGGTGGGCATCCGCGTCCTGGTCGACACCGTCCGCGACTGCTACGCGGCGCTCGGCACCATCCACGCGCGATGGAATCCGGTCCCCGGCCGGTTCAAGGACTACATCGCGATGCCCAAGTTCAACATGTACCAGTCGCTGCACACGACGGTCATCGGGCCCAGCGGCAAGCCCGTCGAACTGCAGATCCGTACCTTCGACATGCACCGCCGCGCCGAGTACGGCATCGCCGCGCACTGGAAGTACAAGCAGGAGGCGGTGGCGGGCGCCTCCAAGGTGCGCACCGACAGCCCGCGGTCCGACAAGAAGGACGACGCGGTCAACGACATGGCGTGGCTGCGCCAGCTCCTGGACTGGCAGAAGGAGACCGAGGACCCCGGCGAGTTCCTGGAGTCGCTGCGCTTCGACCTCTCGCAGAGCGAGGTCTTCGTCTTCACACCCAAGGGCGACGTGATAGCGCTGCCCGCGGGCGCCACCCCGGTGGACTTCGCGTACGCCGTGCACACCGAGGTCGGCCACCGGACCATAGGCGCCCGCGTCAACGGCCGCCTCGTACCGCTGGAGTCGACGCTCGACAACGGCGACACCGTCGAGGTCTTCACCTCCAAGGCCGCGGGAGCCGGGCCGTCCCGCGACTGGCTGGGCTTCGTCAAGTCGCCGCGGGCGCGCAACAAGATCCGCGCCTGGTTCTCCAAGGAGCGCCGCGAGGAAGCGGTCGAGCAGGGCAAGGAAGCCATCGCCCGCGCGATGCGCAAGCAGAATCTGCCGATCCAGCGGGTGCTCACGGGTGACTCGCTGGTCACCCTCGCGCACGAGATGCGCTACCCCGACATCTCCGCGCTCTACGCGGCGATCGGCGAGGGGCACATCACCGCGCAGTCCGTCGTGCAGAAGCTGGTCGACGCGCTCGGCGGCGAAGAGGGCGCCACCGAGGACATCGCGGAGATCACCACCCCCACACAGGGGCGCACCAAGCGGCGGGCCAACGCCGACCCCGGTGTCATCGTCAAGGGCGCCAGCGACGTCTGGGTCAAGCTCTCCCGCTGCTGCACCCCGGTGCCGGGCGACCCGATCATCGGCTTCGTCACCCGCGGCAACGGCGTCTCGGTGCACCGCGCCGACTGCGTCAACGTGGACTCGCTCTCGCAGCAGCCCGAGCGGATGATCGAGGTCGAGTGGGCGCCCACCCAGTCGTCGGTCTTCCTGGTCGCCATCCAGGTCGAGGCCCTCGACCGGTCCCGGTTGCTCTCGGACGTCACCCGCGTGCTGTCCGACCAGCACGTCAACATCCTCTCCGCGGCCGTCCAGACCTCCCGCGACCGCGTCGCCACCTCCCGCTTCACCTTCGAGATGGGCGACCCGAAGCACCTGGGCCACGTCCTGAAGGCGGTACGCGGCGTGGAGGGCGTCTACGACGTCTACCGGGTGACCTCGGGCCGCCAGAGGTAAGCGAGGCCGCGGGCGGGCGGGCACGACCCACCGGCCCGCGGACGCCCGACGGCCCCGGCACTCATCATGAGCGCCGGGGCCGTCGGGCGTGCGAGCGGCCGGTCAGCCGCCGAACTCGCCCATGCCCTTCAGGGCCGCGTCCAGCAGCGCCTGACGCCCGTCAAGCTCCGACTGGAGCTTGTCCGCCTTCGCGGTGTTCCCCGCGGAGCGCGCCGCGTCGATCTGCTTCTGGAGCTTCTCGACCGCCGCCTGGAGCTGACCGGTCAGACCGGCCGCCCGCGCCCGGACCTCGGGGTTGGTGCGCCGCCACTCGGCTTCCTCGGACTCGGCCAGCGCACGCTCCACCGCGTGCATACGGGCCTCGATCCGCGGCCGCGCGTCCCGCGGCACGTGCCCGATGGCCTCCCAGCGCTCGTTGAGCGAGCGGAAGGCGGCACGCGCCGACTTCAGCTCGGTCACCGGGAGCAGCTTCTCGGCCTCGACGACCAGCTCCTCCTTGAGCGCGAGGTTGTCGCGCTGCTCGGTGTCCCGCTCGGCGAACACCTCGGAGCGGGCGGCGAAGAAGACGTCCTGGGCGCCGCGGAAGCGGTTCCACAGATCGTCCTCGGCCTCGCGCTGCGCACGCCCGGCCGCCTTCCACTCCGTCATCAGCTCGCGGTAGCGGGCCGCGGTGGGCCCCCAGTCCGTCGAGTTCGACAGCGACTGCGCCTCGGTGACCAGCTTCTCCTTCGTCCGCCTGGCCTCCTCGCGCTGCGCGTCGAGCGACGCGAAGTGCGCCTTGCGGCGCTTGGAGAACACCGAACGGGCGTGGCTGAAGCGGTGCCACAGCTCGTCGTCCGCCTTGCGGTCGAGTCGCGGCAGGCCCTTCCATGTGTCGACCAGGGCGCGCAGCCGCTCGCCCGCGGTCCGCCACTGCTCGCTCTCGGCGAGCTGCTCGGCCTCCGCGACAAGCTGCTCCTTGGCGACCTTCGCCTCTTCGCTCTGCTTCGCCCTGGCCGCCTTGCGCTCCTCGCGCCGGGAGTCCACCAGCGCGACCAGCGCGTCGAGCCGTTCGCCCAGCGCCGCCAGATCGCCCACCGCGTGCGCCTCGGTCACCGAGACGCGCAGGTGCTCGATCGCGGCCAGCGCGTCCTTGGGCGCGAGATCGGTGGTCCGCACCCGTCGTTCGAGGAGGCCGATCTCCACGACGAGTCCTTCGTACTTGCGCTCGAAGTAGGCGAGCGCCTCCTCAGGAGAACCCGCCTGCCACGAACCGACCTCCTTCTCCCCGTCGGCCGTACGCACGTACACGGTCCCCGTCTCATCGACGCGGCCCCACGGGTCGCTGCTCACAGCGCCTCCTCCACGTGATGCCCGGCCGGCTCACGGCCGGACATCTTCCACAGAATTTCACCGGTTGGGCCGCACGCCCTGACCGGTCCAACGCCAACATAGGCGACCAGCACCCCGGCTGTCCGCATCCGATGCGGGCCCAATCAGGATTTGCTGACGGTCGCCTTGTTGATCACCACGGTCGCGTTCGGCGCGGTGTTGCCCGTCGTCTGGTCGGCGGGCTGGGCGCCCGCGGCGGCGATTTTGTCGAGCACCTTCATACCGGCGGCGTCGATCGTGCCGAACGGCGTGTAGCTCGGAGCCAGCGGGCTGTCCTTGTAGACCAGGAAGAACTGGCTGCCGCCGGTGTGCGCCTGGCCGGTGTTGGCCATGGCCACGGTGCCCGCCGGGTACGTCACGGTCTTCTGCGCGTCGGCCTTGCCGAACGCCGTCAGATTCTCGTCCGGGATCGTGTAGCCGGGGCCGCCGTTGCCCTGCGCGGTGGGGTCGCCGCACTGGAGGACGAAGATGCCCTCGGTGGTCAGCCGGTGGCACTTGGTGTGGTCGAAGAAGCCCTTGTCCGCGAGGAACTTGAAGGAGTTCGTGGTGTCGGGGGCCTTCGCCGCGTCCAGCGCGATCGGGATCGAGCCGCAGGTCGTCTGGAGCGTGAAGGTGTACTTCGCGCTCTTGTCGATCGCCATCTTCGGCTCGGTCTTCCACTGCTCCGTGCCCGGCGCGCCCGCGTCCGCCTTGCCGCACGGGTCCGGCGCCTTCGAGGGGGTCGCCGACGGCGACGCGCTGGCGTTGGCCGCCGCGTCGTCCGTGGACTTCTTCTTGCCGCTGCTGTCGAAGGCGCCCAGGCCCCAGGCGGAACCGCCGCCGATGACGACCACGGCGAGCACGGCGGCGATCACCGAATTGCGCGTCCGCGACTTGCGGCGCATCTGCACCCGCCGCTGCTGCTGCCGCTCGAACTTCTCCCGGGCGAGCTGCCGCCGCCGCTGATCCTTGGTGACCACTTCGCCGTCTCCCGGTCGTGTCTCGTGAGTGCTGTGCGATGACTGTGTTTCCGCTGTCCACGACCTGTCGGCAGGCCGTGTGCCGCGGTGCGCTCGAACGCGAATACGCGTGCCGCAGATCTTCGCGGCATGCGCGTCCCCCGTCCAGTCCGCACGCGGTCCGATGAAGGCACAATACGAGTTCGCTGCGGCGGTACGGCGGCCGGTAGGCTCGTGAACGGCCGATATCTCCCGCGGCCGACACCGCGGACGACAGAAGGACGAACGTGCTCATTGCCGGGTTCCCCGCCGGGGCCTGGGGCACCAATTGTTATGTGGTCGCCCCCGCCGCGGGTGAGGAGTGCGTGATCATCGACCCGGGCCACCTCGCGGTCCAGGGCGTCGAGGACACCCTCGCCAAGCACCGACTGAAGCCCGTCGCCGTCATCCTCAGCCACGGCCACATCGACCATGTCGCCTCCGTCGTACCGGTCTGCGGCGCGCACGACGTGCCCGCCTGGATCCACCCCGAGGACCGGTACATGCTCAGCGACCCCGAGAAGGCGCTCGGCCGCGCCATCGGGCAGCCGCTGATGGGGGAGCTGACCATCGGCGAGCCCGACGACGTCAAGGAACTGGCCGACGGCGCCGCGCTGACGGTGGCGGGTCTGGAGTTCTCCGTCGCGCACGCGCCCGGCCATACCAGGGGGTCGGTGACGTTCAGGCTGCCAGAGACCGCCGACATCCCGTCGGTGCTGTTCTCCGGCGACCTGCTCTTCGCCGGCTCCGTCGGACGCACCGACCTGCCCGGCGGCTCCATGGCCGAGCTGTACGAGTCGCTGGCGCGTGTGTGCCTGCCGCTCGACGACTCGACCGTGGTGCTCTCCGGCCACGGCCCCCAGACGACCATCGGCCGCGAGCGCGCCGCCAACCCCTACCTGGGTGAGGTGGCCCGCGGCCCAGGAGCCGGAGACCCGGCTCCGCGACGAGGATTGTGACGGATTCAGTGAGTTCCGCCGTACGCGCCTTCCAGGCCCCCAAGGGCACCTACGACCTGCTGCCGCCCGACTCCGCGGTGTTCCTCGCGGTGCGCGAGGCCATCGCCGCGCCCGCCCGCCGGGCCGGTTACGGCTATGTCGAGACCCCCGGTTTCGAGAACGTCGAACTGTTCTCCCGCGGTGTCGGGGAGTCCACCGACATCGTGACCAAGGAGATGTACACCCTCACCACCAAGGGCGGCAGCGAACTCGCGCTGCGCCCCGAGGGCACCGCCTCCGTCCTGCGCGCGGCCCTCCAGGCCAACCTGCACAAGACGGGGAATCTGCCGGTCAAGCTCTGGTACTCCGGCTCCTACTACCGCTACGAGCGCCCGCAGGCGGGCCGCTACCGGCACTTCTCGCAGGTCGGCGCGGAGGCGATCGGCGCCGAGGACCCGCTGCTCGACGCGGAGCTGATCATCCTGGCGGTGGACGCGTACACCGACCTCGGGCTGCGCGACTTCCGGCTGCTGCTCAACTCGCTCGGCGACCGCGAGTGCCGTCCGGTCTACCGGGCCGCCCTCCAGGACTACCTGCGCGGCCTGGACCTGGACGAGGAGACCCGCGCCCGGATCGAGATCAATCCGCTGCGGGTGCTCGACGACAAGCGCGACTCCGTACAGAAACAGCTCGCCGACGCGCCGCTGATCCGCGACCACCTGTGCGAGGCGTGCAAGGCGTACCACGAGGAGGTGCGCGCGCTGCTGACCGAGGCGGGCGTGGCCTTCGAGGACGACCCCCGGCTGGTGCGCGGCCTGGACTACTACACCCGCACCACCTTCGAATTCGTCCACGACGGGCTCGGCTCGCAGTCCGCGGTCGGCGGCGGCGGGCGCTACGACGGGCTCTCCGAGATGATCGGCGGCCCCGCGCTGCCGTCGGTCGGCTGGGCGCTGGGCGTGGACCGTACGGTGCTCGCGCTGCGCTCGGAGGGCGTGGAACTGGCCCTTCCCGCGGTCACCGACGTCTACGCCGTACCGCTCGGCGACGAGGCGCGGCGGGCGCTGTTCGGCACGGTCACCGCGCTGCGCAGGGCCGGGATCGCCGCGGACTTCGCCTTCGGCGGCAAGGGCATGAAGAACGCGATGAAGTCCGCGAACCGCTCCGGCGCCCGATTCGCGCTCGTCGCGGGGGAGCGGGACCTCGCCGAGGGCGTCGTCCAGCTCAAGGACCTGGGCAGCGGCGAGCAGACGGCGGTCCCGCTCGCCGAGGTGGTCGCGAGCGTCAAGGCGCGGCTCGTTTGACCCTCTTCCGTGTACCAGGGCGTGCAGGACTTATCCAGTCCTGACCGCCCTGGTGCACAATGTTGGGTGCCCGCTCCCCACGACCTAAGAGATCGGCGATCATGACGACTTCCGCGTTGGACGAGACGCGTACGGACGGCGGCGCCGAGGACGAGCGGCGGCCGGCCGACGGCATCGGAGCAGGGCGCGCGTACACCTGGCTGCTGCTGATCTGCGGCCTGCTCGGCACGGTCGCCGCGTTCGTGATCACCGATGACAAGTTCAAGCTGCTGGAAGACCCGAATTACACCCCCGCGTGCAGCCTGAACCCGATCATCTCCTGCGGCAACATCATGAAGAGCGAGCAGGCCCACGCGTTCGGCTTCCCGAACCCGATGATCGGCATGATCGCCTACCCGGTCATGATCTGCGTCGCGATGGGCATCCTGGCCGGCGCCCGCTACCGTCCCTGGTTCTGGCTCGGCCTCCAGGCGGGCACCCTGTTCGGTGTCGGATTCTGCACCTGGCTCCAGTACCAGTCGCTGTACAGCATCGGCTCGCTCTGCCTGTGGTGCAGCCTCGCCTGGGTCGTGACCATCGCCGCGTTCTGGTACACGGCGGTGCACAACGTCAAGCACCGGATCATCAAGGTGCCCGAGGGCGCGCGCACCGCCGTGCTGGAGTTCCACTGGGTCGTGCCGGTGCTCTGGTACGGGGTGCTCATCCTGCTGATCCTGACCCGCTGGTGGTCGTACTGGAAGACGCTGGTCTGAGCGGGTCCGCCGAGCGGCCCGCCCGCTACAGCGGCGTGACGTAGGCGCCGGAGATGCCGCCGTCCACCAGGAACTCGGCGGCGGTGATGAATCCGGCGTCGTCGCTGGCCAGGAACGCCACGGCGGCGGCGATCTCCTCGGCCGCCGCGAACCGCCCCAGCGGAATGTGCACCAGCCGCCGCGCCGCCCGCTCCGGGTCCTTCGCGAACAGCTCGCGCAGCAGCGGGGTGTCCACGGGCCCGGGGCACAGCGCGTTCACCCGGATTCCCTCGCGGGCGAACTGCACGCCCAGCTCCCGCGTCATCGCCAGCACCCCGCCCTTGGACGCGGTGTACGAGATCTGCGAGGTCGCCGCGCCCATCACCGCCACGAACGACGCGGTGTTGATGATCGCCCCCTTGCCCTGCCGCCGCATGTACGGCAGCGCGGCCTTGCAGCACAGGTAGACCGACGTCAGATTGACCTCCTGCACCCGGCGCCACGCGTCCAGCCCGGTGGTGAGGATCGAGTCGTCGTCGGGTGGTGAGATCCCCGCGTTGTTGAAGGCGATGTCGACCGAGCCGTAGGTGTCGTGGGCGGCCTTGAACAGCGCCTCGACCTGCTCCGGGTCGGTCACGTCGGTGGCGACGAAGAGCCCGCCGGTCTCCTCGGCCGCCGCCCGCCCGCTGTCCTGGTCGATGTCGGCGACCACGACCCTGGCCCCTTCCGCGGCGAACCGCCGCGCCGTGGCCAGGCCGATGCCGCTGCCGCCGCCGGTGATGACGGCGGTACGGCCGACGAGGCGGCGGCAGACCGGCTGCTCCGTCCCGGCGGCGGCAGCCGTGCCGGTCACGTCTGTGCTGTCTGTGGTCTCGGGCATACCCTGCTACTCCTCGGTGCCGATGAAGACGTTCTTGGTCTCGGTGAACGCGGTGAGCGCGTCGGGTCCCAGCTCGCGGCCGAGCCCCGACTGCTTGAAGCCGCCGAAGGGCGTCCAATAGCGCACACTGCTGTGCGAGTTGACGGACAGATTCCCCGCCGCGACACCGCGCGCGAGCCGCAGCGCGCGGCCCAGGTCGCGGGTCCACAGCGAGCCGGACAGGCCGTACGGTGTCGCGTTCGCCAGCCGCAGCGCGTCCGCCTCGTCGTCGAAGGGCAGCACGACCGCCACCGGGCCGAAGATCTCCTCGGTGGCCGCTGGCACGCCGGGGTCGGCCGGGGCGAGCACCGTCGGCGGGTACCAGAAACCGGGGCCCTCGGGCGCGGAACCCCGTGCCACGACCGGCAGTTCGGGCGTGACGTAGCCGCGGACCCGCTCGCGCTGGACCGCCGAGATCAGCGGGCCCATCGCGGTCGCCGGGTCCGCCGGGTCGCCGACCCGCACCGCCCGCACGCCGGAGGCCAGCAGGTCGAGGAAGCGGTCGTAGACCTCGCGCTGCACCAACAGCCGGGTGCGGGCGCAGCAGTCCTGGCCCGCGTTGTCCAGGAACGCCATCGGGTCCGCGGCGCGTTCCAGATCGGCGTCCGCGAAGACGACGTTGGGGCTCTTGCCGCCCAACTCCAGCGTGAGCCGCTTCACTTGGGCCGCGCACCGCTCCATGATCCGCTTGCCGACCGCCGTGGAGCCGGTGAAGACGATCTTCCGCACGTCGGGGTGGTCGACCAGCCGCGCCCCGGCGACGGGACCCGCGCCGGGCACCACCTGGAACAGGCCCTCGGGCAGCCCGGCGGCCAGGGCGAGTTCGGCCAGCCGCAGGGCGGTCAGCGGGGTGGTCTCCGCGGGCTTGAGCACGACGGCGTTGCCCGCGGCCAGCGCGGGGGCGAAGCCCCAGGCGGCGATCGGCATCGGGAAGTTCCACGGCACGATGACGCCGACCACGCCGAGCGGTTCGTGGAAGGTCAGGTCGAGGCCGCCCGCCACCGGGATCTGACGGCCGCTCAGGCGCTCGACGCCGCCCGCCGCGTACTCCAGCAGGTCCCGGACATTGCCCGCCTCCCAGCGGGCGTTGCCCACGGTGTGGCCCGCCTCGCGCACCTCCAGCGCGGCCAGTTCCTCCAGATGCGCGTCGACCTCGGCGGCGAACCGCCGCAGCAGCCGGGCGCGTTCACCCGGCGCGAGCGCCGCCCAGCCCCGCTGGGCCCGCACCGCGGCGGCGACCGCCGCGTCCACGCCCTCCGGGGAGGTCGCCGCGACCGTCGCGACGACCTCCTCGGTGGCGGGGTTGAGTACGTCGTGGCTCTCCTGCATCGCGTCCGCCCTTACATCCGCTCGAAGGAGCGGAACCGCTCCCAGTCCGTGACCGCGGTGTCGAACTGCCGCTGCTCGATCCGCGCCATGTTCGCGTAGTGCGCGACGACCTCGGGGCCGAACACCTCACGCGCCAGGTCGCTGCCCGACCACAGCTCGGCGGCCTCCCGCAGCGATCCGGGCACCCGCTCGTACGACTCCGTGTACGCGTTGCCCGTACACGGCTCCGGCAGCTCCAACTCCCGCTCGACGCCGTGCAGTCCGGCCGCGACCATCGCGGCGACCGCCAGATACGGGTTCACGTCGCCGCCCGGCACCCGGTTCTCCAGCCGCAGCGACGGGCCGTGGCCGACCACGCGCAGCGCGCAGGTGCGGTTGTCCCGGCCCCAGGCGACCGCGGTGGGCGCGAAGGAGCCGGGGCGGAACCGCTTGTAGGAGTTGATGTTCGGCGCGAAGAACAGCGAGAACTCCCGCAGGGCGGCGAGCTGTCCGGCCAGGAAGTGCCGCATCAGCGGGGACATCGCGGTGGGGGAGTGGTCCTCGGGGTCGGCCATCGCCGGGGCGCCGTCCGCGTCCCGCAGCGACAGGTGGATATGGCAGGAGTTGCCCTCGCGCTCGTTGAACTTCGCCATGAAGGTGACCGCCATGCCCTCCTGCGAGGCGATCTCCTTGGCGCCGGTCTTGTAGACGCTGTGCTGGTCGCAGGTGGTCAGCGCCTCGTCGTATCGGAACACCACCTCGTGCTGGCCGAGGTTGCACTCGCCCTTCGCGGACTCCGGGACGAGCCCGGCGCCCGCCATCTCGTTGCGGATGCGGCGCAGCAGCGGCTCGACCCGGGCGGTGGCCAGCACCGAGTAGTCGGCGTTGTACTGGTTGGCCGGGGTCAGCCCGCGGTAGCCGCTGTCCCACGCCCGCTCGTAGGTGTCGCGGAAGACCAGGAACTCCAGCTCGGTGCCCGCGTGCGCGGTCAGGCCGTGCCCGGCGAGCCGGTCGAGCTGCTGCCGCAGGATCTGCCGCGGCGAGGCACTGACCGGGCTGCCGTCCTCCCAAGTCAGATCGGCCAGCAGCAGCGCGGTGCCGTCCTGCCAGGGGACGCGGCGCAGCGTCGAGGGATCGGGGCGCATCGCGAAGTCGCCGTAGCCCCGCTCCCAGGACGACATCGCGTAGCCGTCCACCGTATTGAGGTCGATGTCGACGGCGAGCAGGTAATTGCACCCCTCCGAGCCGTGCGGCAGCACCTCGTCCAGGAAGAACGGAGCCGCGAACCGCTTGCCCTGGAGCCGCCCCTGCATATCGGTGAAGGCCAGGACGACGGTGTGGATCTCGCCCGCCGCCACCAGCGAGCGGAGCGCGCCGACGGACAGGGCTGGAGTGTGTTCTGCCACAGCGGAACCTCTCGGATCGGTCGGAAGACTTAAGGTATGGCTGAGAACCATTGAAGGGAAGGGGGCCTCGCCATGACGGAGCGGATGACGGAGCCGATGGCCGATTCGACGGCCGATTCGACGGCCGAGCCGGCGGCCGGGTCAGCGGCCGAGCGGTCGGCGGAGCCCCCGGCGCTGCCCGCCGATCCGCTCGACACGGTGCTGCGCCCGGTGCGCGGCGGCAACGGCTTCGAGGAGGCCGTGGAACGGCTGCTCCAAGTGGTCCGGCTCGGCCTGGTCCCCGCGGGCGGACGGCTGCCACCGGAACGGGAACTCGCCGGGCGGCTGGCGATCAGCCGGGTCACCCTGCGCGAGGCGCTGCGCGTGCTGCACGAGCAGGGTCTGGTCGAGAGCCGCCGCGGTCGCCAGGGCGGCACCTTCGTCCGGCCGAGGCCGCCCGGCGCGGACGGCCCGCCCGTGGGCGCGGCGGGCCGGGGCGCGGCGGGTCTGGACGCGGCGGCCCTGGACGACGTGCTCCGCTTCCGCGAGGTGCTGGAGGTGGGCGCCGCCGGGCTCTGCGCCCGCGCTCGCCTCACCGGAGCGGACGCCGACCTGCTGCGGGCCCGGCTGCGCGCCACCGGGGACGCCTCCATCGAGGACTACCGGCGCGCCGACACGCTCCTGCACCTCGCAATAGCCGAGCTGTCCGGCTCCCCCTCGCTGGCCCGCCAGTACGCCGCCGTCCGCGCCCGGGTCAACCAACTCCTGGACGGCATCCCCATGCTGGTCCGCAACATCGAGCACTCCCAGGGCCAGCACGCCGCCCTGGTCGCCGCCGTCCTGGCCGCCGACGAAACGCGGGCGCGGCAGACGATGCGGCAGCACCTCGCGGGCACGGCGTCACTACTGCGGGGCTTTCTGTCCTAGCACCGGGGCGGAAGATCGCGCCGGTTAAGGTACGAGTCCGGACCATTGGCCGACGCGGGAGGACGGGGACGGTGCCGAGGACGCTGCTGGTGGGGGTCACCACCTATCTGGAGCGGGCGCGCTGGGGGCTGTGGGACACCTCCGCCGTCCTGCTGCCCGCCGTCTACCCGCGCCTGGTGCAGGCCGCGGGCGCCGTCGCCGTCCTGCTGCCGCCCGACGCGGCCGAGCGCGCACCGGCGGCCGTCGCGCGGATGGACGCGGTGATCGTGGCGGGCGGCCCCGACATCGCGCCCGAGCACTACGGCGCACCACGGCACCCGCGCACCGGGCCGCCCGCACCGGAGCGCGACGGCTGGGAGTCGGCCGTCCTGCGCGCCGCGCTGGACGCGGCCGTCCCCGTCCTCGGGATCTGCCGCGGCATGCAGCTCATGAACGTGCTGTACGGCGGCACGCTCGTCCAGCACCTGCCGGACCGCGTCGGCCACGACGCCCACGCCCCCGGGCCCGGCGTCTTCGGCGAGCACCGCGTCACGCCCGTGCCCGGCACCCTGCTGGCCCGCGTACTGCCGGGCCCCCAGGACGTGCCCACCTACCACCACCAGGCCGTCGACCGCCTCGGCGACGGTCTCACCGCCGCCGCGCACGCCGACGACGGCACCGTCGAGGCCGTCGAGGCGCCCGGCGAGCGCTTCGCCCTCGGCGTGCAGTGGCACCCCGAGAACGGCACCGACCCGCGCCTGGTCCACGCCCTGCTCGCCGCCGCCGCCGACCGGGCTGTCACACCCAGCGCATAGGCTGCCGGAGTGGAGCCAGATCTGTTCACCGCAGCCGCAGAGGACCGTCACGAGCGGGATCCGGGCAGCAGCCCGCTCGCCGTACGGATGCGGCCCCGTACCCTCGACGAGGTCGTCGGCCAGCAGCACCTGCTGCGCCCCGGCTCCCCGCTGCGCCGCCTGGTGGCCGACGGCGGGGGACCGGCGGGCGCGTCCTCGGTGATCCTGTGGGGGCCGCCGGGCACCGGGAAGACCACGCTGGCGTACGTGGTCAGCAAGGCCACCGACAAGCGCTTCGTCGAACTCTCGGCGATCACCGCGGGCGTCAAGGAGGTCCGCGCGGTCATCGAGAGCGCCAAGCGCCAGGCGGGCGGGTACCAGCGCGAGACCGTGCTGTTCCTGGACGAGATCCACCGCTTCAGCAAGGCCCAGCAGGACTCCCTGCTGCCCGCCGTCGAGAACCGCTGGGTCACCCTGATCGCGGCCACCACGGAGAACCCGTACTTCTCGATCATCTCGCCGCTGCTGTCCCGCTCCCTGCTGCTCACCCTCGAACCGCTCACCGACGACGACCTGCGCGGTGTGCTGCGCCGCGCGGTGACCGACGAGCGCGGTCTGGACGGCGCGGTGACGCTGCCGGACGACGCGGAGGAGCACCTGCTGCGGATCGCCGGCGGCGACGCGCGGCGCGCCCTGACCGCCCTGGAGGCGGGCGCGGGATCCGCCCTGGACAAGGGCGAGGACACGCTCACCCTGGCCACCCTCGAAGAGTCCGTCGACCGGGCCGCCGTGCGCTACGACCGCGACGGCGACCAGCACTACGACGTGGCCAGCGCCCTCATCAAGTCCATCCGCGGCTCCGACGTGGACGCCGCCCTGCACTACCTCGCCCGCATGATCGACGCGGGCGAGGACCCGCGCTTCATCGCGCGGCGCCTGATGATCTCCGCCAGCGAGGACATCGGCCTCGCCGACCCCACCGCCCTGCCCACCGCCGTCGCCGCCGCCCAGGCCGTCGCCATGATCGGCTTCCCCGAGGCCGCGCTGACCCTCAGCCACGCCACCATCGCGCTGGCGCTCGCGCCGAAGTCCAACGCGGCCACCACCGCGATCGGCGCGGCGCTGGCGGACGTACGGGCGGGCAAGGCGGGACCCGTGCCCGCGCACCTGCGCGACGGCCACTACAAGGGCGCCGCCAAGCTCGGCCACGCCCAGGGGTACGTCTACCCGCACGACGTGCCCGGCGGCATCGCCGCGCAGCAGTACGCGCCGGACGAACTGCGCGACCGCCGCTACTACGAGCCGACCCGGCACGGCACGGAGGCCCGTTACGCGGACGTCCTGGACCGGGTCCGCGCCCGGCTCGCGGGCGAGGCCCCGGCCTCGGACTGACACATCCCCGGATCAGCAGTCGCGGGCCGCGTCGAAGAGGGCGTGCATCGAGCGGCGCAGCCCGTCGCGGTCGCGGACGGGTTCGGGGAAGTCGAAGCGGGCGTCGAAGACGCTGTTGTCGCCGGTGAAGCGCACGCGCAGCCCGAAGCGGTCGAGCGCCAGCGGCACGGCGCTCAGCGGGGGGCGCGAGCCCGCGAAGGCGCCGTCGCAGGACGCCTCGCGGCGGCCGACGAGGGCGCACAGCAGACCCACCTGGGCGCTGTGGGCGGCGGCGAGGTGCTGGAGCAGTTCGCTCTCGTACTCGGCGAGCGGGTCGGCGGCGGCGTCGGCGAACTCGTCGGGCTCGACCAGGGCGGCGCCCCACAGGTCGTCCAGTGAGATCTCGCCGGTCTCCAGGCGGAGCAGCGTCGTACCGGACTCCATCGCGCCGCCGGGGACGGGTGTCAGCCAGCCCGCGACCCAGGCCCTGCCGCGGATCCGGTGCGGCACCCCGACCGGCGCCACATCCGTGATCTCCAGCACAGCCTCGATCTCCTCGCCGCCCGCGGCCCGCACCACGCGCACGGCGGGGGATTCGTCGGGGAACAGCAGGAACACGTCGCCGGTGGGCCCCACGGAGCGGCGCACCGGGGTCATGACGTCGGATCCGGCCGTGGCCAGGCCGGGAATCGTCACGACGGCGGACGAGTTATTCTCGACGAGAGTTCGCGCGCGTTCGGCTGCCGAGGGCAGCCGGGGCGCTTCTTCCACTTCGGGACGCGGCTGACCATGTGCTGGTACGCCAGGCATGGGGTTCCCGGGTCGAAACATGCGTTCTCCTCAGCTAAGGTAAGCCTTACCTAATTTACACGGAGGTTCCACGCACGTGAATCAGTCGCGTCCCAAGGTCAAGAAGTCCCGGGCGCTGGGCATCGCGCTCACCCCCAAGGCGGTCAAGTACTTCGAGGCCCGCCCCTACCCGCCCGGTGAGCACGGTCGCGGTCGCAAGCAGAACAGCGACTACAAGACCCGGCTGCTGGAGAAGCAGCGGCTGCGCGCGCAGTACGACATCAGCGAGCGGCAGATGCAGCGCGCGTACGACCGCGCCAAGAAGGTCTCCGGCAAGCGGACCGGCGAGGCCCTGATCATCGAGCTGGAGCGGCGTCTGGACGCCCTCGTGCTCCGTGCCGGTCTGGCCCGGACGATCTACCAGTCCCGCCAGATGGTCGTGCACGGCCACATCGAGGTCAATGGCCGCAAGGTCGACAAGCCGTCCTTCCGGGTCAGCCCGGACGACGTCGTGACCGTCCGCGAGCGCTCCCGCGAGAAGACGCCGTTCATCGTCGCCCGCGAAGGCGGCTGGGCCGGTGAGGGCGAGGCCCCTCGCTACCTCCAGACCAACCTCCAGGCCCTCGCCTTCCGCCTGGACCGGGACCCCAACCGCAACGAGATCCCCGTCATCTGCGACGAGCAGCTCGTCGTCGAGTACTACGCCCGCTGACCCCCTCCGGGGAGGTCGCCGAGGTGGGGCGCCGCGCTCCGTACGGGAGGCGGTCGCCCCCCGGGGTCCCGGTCAACCGGCCAGCGGCAAGCGGCCCCCGGGGCCGACGGTGACGCCGCCGTCGTGGTCGGTCGTGTAGCGCGTCCTCCAGCCGCCGCTGGGAAGTACCCCCGTCCCCTCTACTCGGGGGCGACCACCTCCGCGGGGGCCGCGCTCCTGGCGGGGGCCTTCCGGGCGGGACGCTCGCGGGTGGCGGCGGCGGGCGACGGGCGGTGGAGGGCGCGGTGGACCGCCGCGTCCAGCCCGAACCGCTCGCCTTCGCTCAGGGCGGCGGCGTAGGCGTCGTCACCCAGCGCCGCGCGCACGCGCGCCTCGCACAGCACGTGCGGGGCGTTGAAGAAGCGGGAGCCGAACAGGCGCAGTCCGACCGAGGCCCACAGACGCCCCGCGGCGCCCTGGAGGACCGCGGCCTCGTGCGGGGCGCCCTCGTCCTCGGTGATGAGGGCCAGCAGCTCCAGGGCGAGCACCGCGCCGACCAGGTCGCGGAAGGCGTGGTCGATGGCCAGCGCCTCCTCGGCCAGCCGCCGCGCCTCCGCGCGGTCGCCGCCGAGCCAGGCGGCGTAACCGAGGACGTAGAGCGCGTAGGCCAGCGTCCAGCGCTCCCCGTGGTCGTGGCAGATGTCGCGGGCCTCCGCGGCGAGGGTCACCGCCTGGTCCAGGTCGCCCTGGAAGGCCACCGCCATCGCCAACTCGACCTGCGCCATGAGGACGTTGCTGTTGAGCTCGCCGATCCGGCGGTAGCGCAGCAGCGCGTCCCCGATGAACCGCTCGGCCCGCGGCATGTCGTCGGAGACCAGCGCGAGGCAGCCCAGCCGGTGGACCGCGTACGCCATCGCCGTGCCGTTGTCGGCCGCCTCGGCCTCGCTGCGGCACTGCTGGAGCACGTCGAGCGCGGTGACCGAGTCGCCCTGGAGCAGCGTCACATAGCCGTACACCCACATCGCCTTGGCGCGCGCCTCCGAGCGCCCCGCGGCGAGGTCGAGGGCCCGCTCCAGCCAGTGCCTGCCCTCCGCGAGCCGCCCGCAGCCGACCCAGCAGAACCACAAGGTGCCCGCCAGATACTGGCCGACGGCCGGGTCCTCCGGCGGCCGGTCCGCGGCGCCGTCCAGACTGAACTCCAACGCCAGCCGGAGATTGGGCAGTTCGGCCTCGACGCGCGCGGCCACCTCCGACTGCCGGGGGCTGAACCAGTCCAGCTCGCACCAGGTGGCCAGCCCCAGGTACCAGTCGCGGTGCCGCCGCCGCATCCGTACGTCGTCGCCGAGCGCGGCCAGCCAGCCCGCGCCGTACTCGCGGACCGTGTCCAGCATCCGGTAGCGCACCAGACCGTCGGCGCCCTCCTCGCGGCTGAGCACCGACTGGTCGACCAGCGCGGACACCGTCTCCACGATGTCCTCCTCTGCCAGATCGGGACCCGCGCACACGTACTCCACCGCGTCCAGGTCGAACCGTCCGGCGAAGACCGACAGCCGCGCCCACAGCAGCCGCTGGCCCGGCGTGCACAATTCGTGGCTCCAGCCGATCGCCGTACGCAGCGCGCGGTGCCGGGCGGGCGCGGTGGGGTCGCCGCCGGTCAGCAGCCGGAAGCGGTCGTCGAGCCGTTCGAGCACCTGCTCCACCGACAGCGCCCGCAGCCGGACCGCCGCCAGTTCGAGGGCGAGCGGAAGGCCGTCGAGCCGGGCGCACAGCTCCAGGACGGGACCGCTGTTGGCCGGTGTCACGGTGAAGCCCGGCAGCACGGCCGCGGCGCGCTCGGCGAACAGCCGCACGGCGTCGCTGCGGGCGTCCGGCGCGGGCAGCGGCGCCAACGGCAGCAGCCGCTCCCCGGTGATGCCCAGCGGCCTGCGGCCGGCCGCCAGCACCCGCAGCCCCGGCGCGCGGCGCAGCAACTCCGCGGCGAGGGAGGCCACTTCGGCGTGCACCCGGTCGTAGCCGTCGAAGACCAGCAGCAGCTCGCGGCCGGCCAGCCCCTCGGTCAGCACCGAACGCGTCGAGCGGGTGGTGTGGTCCGCCAGCCGCAGCGCCTCCGCGACCGCGTGGTCCAGCAGCGACGCGTCGCCGAGCCCGGACAGGTCGACCAGCCAGACGCCGCCGAGGAAACGGTCCTGCGCGTGCCTGGCGGCCCGCAGCGCCAGCCGCGTCTTGCCCACCCCACCGACCCCGGTCACGGTGCTCAGCCGGGACTCCGCCGCCGGCGACAACAGCGCGTCGAGCGCCGCGAGTTCGGACGTCCTGCCGACGAAGCCGGTCAGCTCGGCGGGGAGGTTACCCACAGTCTCCATGGTGTACGGAGCGTACTTGACTGTGCGCGGACCGTACAATCCCGTCGCCGAGTAGTGGTATAACGCCCGCGCTTGCCCGGTTGTGGGACAGCCCCGGCGCGCGCGTAATGCGGTACGGACGCGCAGGCCCGGCGCGATAGGGTCGGAGGCCGATGTCGTGGTGAAAACCAGCCGCGGACCGCGGTCGTGAGAAGCGGCCGTGGAAGCGGTCGCGGGAAGCAGCCGTGAGAAGCGGCCGAAACAGCGCGGCGAAGTGTCCGTGAGATGCCGACGGTGAGGGAGCGGAGCAACGTGTCCGGTGCAGAGGTGGCTGGCCTCATCGTGGCGGTCTTCTGGGCGATCCTGGTGTCGTTCCTGGCCGTCGCGCTGGTCAGGCTCGCCCAGACGCTCAAGCGGACCAGCGAACTCGTGGCAGGCATCACCGAGCAGGCCGTACCGCTGCTCGGCGACGCCTCCGACGCGCTGCGCACCGCCCACAGCCAGCTCGACCGGGTCGACACCATCACCGCGGAGGTCGCCGAGGTGACGGCCAACGCCTCCGCGCTCTCCTCCACCGTCGCGTCGGCCTTCGGCGGACCCCTGGTGAAGGTCGCCGCCTTCAGCTACGGCGTACGGCGCGCGGTCGGCCTGCGGACCTCCGGCGGAGCGGGCGCGGGCGCGGCGGCCAACGGCGCGGCGGGCACCGACCGCTCCCGTGCCAGGACCGTCAAGGCAGGCAAGGTGCTCCCCGCCGCCCGGCGCGGCGGCCGTCGCAACCGCTCGAAGGACTGAGGCCACATGTTCCGCCGTATGTTCTGGTTCGTCACCGGCGCCGCCACCGGCGTCTGGGCCACCACCAAGGTCAACCGGGCGCTGCGCCGCCTCACGCCCGAGAGCCTCGCGGCGACCGCGGCCGACCGCGCGCTGGAGACCGGCGCGCGGCTGCGGGTGTTCGCCCAGGACGTACGGGCGGGCATGACGCAGCGCGAGAGCGAGCTCCAGGACGCGCTCGGCCTCACCGGCAGCGCCCCGCAATCCGAAATCCCGTCCGAACTCCCGGCACCGCGCCGGAGCATTGCGTACAACCGGAAGGACGAACACTGATGGAGTCGGCAGAAATCCGCCGCCGCTGGCTGCGCTTCTTCGAGGAGCGCGGGCACACCGTTGTCCCTTCGGCGTCGCTCATCGCGGACGACCCGACTCTGCTGCTGGTCCCGGCGGGCATGGTCCCGTTCAAGCCGTACTTCCTCGGTGAGGTCAAGCCGCCCTTCGACCGCGCCACCAGCGTGCAGAAGTGCGTCCGCACCCCGGACATCGAAGAGGTCGGCAAGACCACCAGGCACGGCACGTTCTTCCAGATGTGCGGCAACTTCTCCTTCGGCGACTACTTCAAGGAAGGCGCCATCAAGTACGCCTGGGAGCTGCTCACCGGCTCCCTGGAGGACGGTGGCTACGGCCTGGAGGCCGACCGGCTCTGGATCACCGTCTACCAGGAGGACGACGAGGCCGAGCAGATCTGGCGCGACGTCATCGGCGTCCCCGCCGAGCGCATCCAGCGACTCGGCATGGGCCCCAACTTCTGGTCCATGGGCGTCCCCGGACCCTGCGGCCCCTGCTCCGAGATCAACTACGACCGCGGCCCCGAGTTCGGCGTCGAGGGCGGCCCCGCCGTCAACGACGAGCGGTACGTGGAGATCTGGAACCTGGTCTTCATGCAGTACGTGCGCGGCGCCGGTGAGGGCAAGGAGAGCTTCCCGATCCTCGGCGACCTGCCCAGCAAGAACATCGACACCGGCCTCGGCCTCGAACGCCTCGCGATGATCCTGCAGGGCGTGCAGAACATGTACGAGACCGACACCCTGCGCGTCGTCATGGACCGCGCCACCGAACTGACCGGCGTGCGCTACGGCCAGGCCCACGACACCGACGTGTCGCTGCGCGTGGTCGCCGACCACATCCGCACCTCCGTGATGCTGATCGGCGACGGCGTCACCCCGGGCAACGAGGGGCGCGGCTACGTCCTGCGCCGCATCATGCGCCGCGCCATCCGCAATATGCGGCTGATGGGCGCCACCGGACCGGTCGTCGCCGAACTGGCCGACGTCGTCATCAAGACCATGGGCGAGCAGTACCCGGAGCTGATCTCGGACCGCAAGCGGATCGAGACGGTCGCCATCGCCGAGGAGACCGCCTTCCTCAAGGCCCTCAGCGGCGGCACCAACATCCTCGACACCGCCATCACCGAGACCAAGTCGGCCGGCGGCAGCGTGCTCCCCGGCGACAAGGCGTTCCTGCTCCACGACACCTGGGGCTTCCCGATCGACCTCACCCTCGAAATGGCCTCGGAACAGGGCCTGTCGGTGGACGAGGAGGGCTTCCGCCGCCTGATGAAGGAGCAGCGGGACCGCGCCAAGGCCGACGCCCGCGCCAAGAAGACCGGCCACGCCGACCTGTCCGCCTACCGCGAGGTCGCCGACCGCTCCGGCAGCACCGAGTTCACCGGCTACACCCAGAACCACAACGAGGCCACCGTCGTCGGCCTGCTGGTCGACGGCGTCCCGTCGCCCGCCGCCACCGAGGGTGACGAGATCGAAGTGGTGCTCGACCGCACCCCGTTCTACGCCGAGGGCGGCGGCCAGCTCGCCGACACCGGCCGCATCCGCGCCGACAACGGCGCGGTGATCGAGATCCGCGACGTCCAGCAGCCGGTGCCCGGCGTCAGCGTGCACAAGGGCGTCGTCCAGGTCGGCGAGGTCACCGTCGGGGCCGGGGTGCTGGCCCAGATCGACCTCGTACGCCGCCGCGCCATCGCCCGCGCCCACAGCGCCACCCACCTGACCCACCAGGCGCTGCGCGACGCCCTCGGCCCGACGGCCGCCCAGGCCGGTTCCGAGAACGCCCCCGGCCGCTTCCGTTTCGACTTCGGCTCCCCGGCCGCCGTCCCCGGCACCGTCCTCACCGACGTCGAGCAGAAGATCAACGAGGTGCTGGCCCGCGAACTGGACGTCACCGCCGAGGTCCTGCCGATCGCCGAGGCCAAGAGGCAGGGCGCCATCGCCGAATTCGGCGAGAAGTACGGCGAGCGGGTCCGGGTCGTCACCATCGGCGACTTCTCCAAGGAGCTGTGCGGCGGCACCCATGTGCACAACACCGCGCAGCTCGGCCTGGTGAAGCTGCTCGGCGAGTCCTCGATCGGCTCCGGCGTGCGCCGCGTCGAAGCCCTGGTCGGCGTGGACGCCTACCACTTCCTCGCCCGCGAGCACACGGTCGTCGCCCAGCTCACCGAGCTGGTCAAGGGCCGCCCCGAGGAGCTGCCCGACAAGATCTCCGGGATGCTCGCCAAGCTCAAGGACGCCGAGAAGGAGATCGAGCGCTTCCGCGCGGAGAAGGTCCTCCAGGCCGCCGCCGGGCTCGCCGAGAGCGCCGCCGACATCAAGGGCGTCGCCCTGGTCGCCGGTACCGTCCCCGAGGGCACCGGCGCCGACGACCTGCGCAAGCTCGTCCTCGATGTCCGCCAGCGGATCGGCGGCGGACGCCCCGGCGTCGTCGCCCTCTTCACCGTCGCCAACGGCCGCCCGCTGACCGTCATCGCCACCAATGAGGCCGCCCGCGAGCGCGGCATCAAGGCCGGCGAGCTGGTCCGCACCGCCGCCAAGACCCTCGGCGGCGGAGGCGGCGGCAAGGACGACGTGGCCCAGGGCGGCGGCCAGAACCCGGCCGCGGTCCAGGACGCCGTCGAGGCCGTCCAGCGCCTGGTGGGCGAGAAGGCGTGACGGACGGTTCGCCGGATCCGAGCCGCCCGGGGCGGGAAGGCGGCATGAGGAGGGGCCGGAGGATCGCGGTGGACGTCGGGGACGCCCGCATCGGGGTCGCCTCGTGCGACCCCGACGGAATCCTCGCCACGCCGGTCGAGACGGTGCCCGGCCGGGACGTGCCCGCCGCGCTGCGGCGGCTCGCCGCGATCGTGGCGGAGTACGAGCCGATCGAGGTCGTCGTCGGGCTGCCGCGCTCCCTCAATGGGGGCGAGGGCCCGGCGGCGGCCAAGGTCCGCGGCTTCGCCCAGCATGTGGCGAAAGTCATCTCGCCGGTTCCGGTGCGCCTGGTGGACGAACGCATGAGTACGGTCACGGCCACGCAAGGGCTCCGCGCCTCCGGAGTGAAGGCGAAAAAGGGACGCTCCGTAGTGGATCAGGCTGCCGCGGTCATTATTTTGCAAAGTGCGCTGGAGACCGAACGGGTGTCGGGTAAAGCTCCGGGCGAGAGCGTCGAAGTGGTCATCTGATCGCGATACGGTAACGTCTCGCGCGACACGGCGGCGCCCCTCGGGCGCCGCCCGTTTCACAGGGTCGGCAAGCCGGTTGCAGACCGCGTACCAAGGGGACCGATGACTGACTATGGCCGGGGCGCCGGCTCCGAACCGTGGCATCCCGAGGACCCGCTCTTCGGTGACGGCTACGACCAGGCGCAGCAGCCCTACCCGCCGCAGCAGCAGGTGCCGTACCCGCAGGCGGAGTACGACCCCTACGCCACCGGTCAGCACCAGCAGCAGTACCCGCAGCAGCAGGGCGGCCAGCAGTACCCCCAGACCCCGCAGCAGTACGAGCAGCAGGGGTACCCGCAGCAGCAGCCGCAGCACCCGCAGGGGCAGTACCAGCCTCAGCAGCACCCCCAGCAGCACCCTCAACAGCAGCAGTACCCGCAGGCGCAGTACGACGGCTACGACACCGGCGCCCACTCGGTCGGCGGATACGGCCACCAGGACCCGTATGGCGGGCACCAGCCGCAGGATCCGTACGCGGGCGGCCCGCAGCCCGACTTCTACGGGCAGAACGGCTACCCGCCGCCGCAGCAGCCCCAGTACCGGCAGCAGCCGCAGGCGCCGTTCCAGGGCCAGGGGCCCGGGCAGGGGCCGGGCGGTCCGGGACAGGGCGGTCTGAGTCAGGGCGCTCCGGGGCAGGGCCAGCCGCAGGCGCCGCTGCACGGCCAGGGCCAGCCACAGGGCCAGGGCCCGGCGCAGGGCACGCAAGGCGTCCAGGGGGCGCAGGACGGTCACCCGCAGGAGCCGGGCGCGCGCCCGCTGCGGACGGCTCCGGGCAACACCGGCGACTGGGACGCGGGGGAGGACGACGACCCGCGCGAGCACGCCTTCTTCTCCGGCCGTGACGACGACGATGACGACGCCCCCGCGACCACCAGCACGAGCGGCGGCGGCAGGCGCGCGGGCAAGTCGGCCCCCGCCAAGGGCGGCAAGAAGCGCCGCAGCGGCTGCGCGTGCCTGGTCGTCCTGGTCGTCCTGGGCGGCGGCCTCGGCGGCGTCGGCTACTTCGGCTACAACTTCTACCAGGACCGCTTCGGCCCGGCGCCCGACTACTCGGGCAACGGGGCGGGCGAGGTCCAGGTCGAGATCCCCAAGGGCTCGACGATCACCACCATGGGCAACATCCTCAAGTCCGACGGTGTGGTCAAGAGCGTCGACGCCTTCACCGCCGCGGCCCGCAAGAACCCCAAGGGCCAGTTCATCCAGGCGGGCGTCTACGTCCTCAACAAGCAGATGTCGGCGGCCTCGGCCGTCACGATGATGCTCGACCCCAAGTCCCAGAACGCGATGATCATCGCCGAGGGCATGCGCGACGCGCAGATCTACGACGCCATCGACAAGCGTCTCGGCCTCTCCGCGGGCAGCACGAAGAAGGTCGCGCACGACCAGGCCAAGAACCTCGGACTGCCGGACTGGGCGGACACCAGCTCCAAGGTGAAGGACCCGCTGGAAGGTTTCCTCTTCCCGTCCCGCTACGGCGTCGCCAAGGGCATGAAGCCCGAAGCGCTGCTGCGCGAGATGGTCGGCGAGGCGAAGAAGCAGTACGCCCAGTTCGACATGGTCGCCGAGGCGAAGAAGCAGAATCTCAGCTCGCCGCTGCAACTGCTCACCGTCGCCAGCCTGGTGCAGGCCGAGGGCAAGACCGACGACGACTTCCGCAAGATGGCCAAGGTCGTCTACAACCGGATGGTCCCCACCAACAAGGAGACCTTCGGGCTGCTCCAGTTCGACTCGACGTACAACTACATCAAGAACACCAGCGCCACGAACATCAGCCTCGCCAAGATCAAGTCCCTGGACGACCCGTACAACACGTACAAGTACAAGGGCCTGCCGCCGGGGCCGATCGGCAACCCGGGCGTCGACGCGCTGAAGGCGGCGATGAACCCCGACAGCGGGAACTGGTACTACTTCATCTCGCTGGACGGCAAGACGACCAAGTTCACCTCGACGCACGCCGAGTTCCAGAAGCTCTACGACCAGTACAACAGCCAGTAGGACCGGGGCACTTCTTCCGTGGACACGACCGGACACCCGGGCACCCGCCGTGCGGCGGTGCTCGGGTCACCCATCGCGCACTCGCTCTCCCCGGTGCTGCACCGGGCCGCGTTCGAGGCGATGGGCCTCGCCGACGAGTGGCGCTACGACCGCTTCGAGGTCGACGAGGCCGCGCTGCCCGGCTTCATCGGCGGCCTCGACCCCGCCGTCTGGCGCGGTCTGTCGCTGACGATGCCGCTCAAGCGGGCCGTGATCCCGCTGCTGGACGAGATCACCGAGACGGCCGCGTCCGTGGAGGCCGTCAACACGGTCGTGCTCGGCCCCGACGGCCGCCGCAGGGGCGACAACACCGATATCCCCGGCATGCTCGCCGCCCTGCGGGAGCGCGGCATCACCTCCGTGCCCTCCGCGGCGGTCCTCGGCGCCGGGGCGACCGCCTCCTCCGCGCTGGCCGCGCTCGCGCGGCTCGGCACGGCCGAGGTCACCGCGTACGTGCGCGGCCCGGCGCGCGCCGCCGAGATGCGGCAGTGGGGCGACCGCCTCGGCGTCGCCGTGCGCGTCGCCGACTGGGCCGACGCCGCCAAGGCCCTCGACGAGCCGCTGGTCATCGCCACCACCCCGGCCGGCGCCGCCGACCACCTCGCCGCCGCCGTCCCGCCCGCCCCCGGCGCCCTCTTCGACGTCCTCTACGACCCCTGGCCCACCCCGCTGGCCGCCGCCTGGTCCCGGCGCGACGCCCCGGTCGTCGGCGGCCTCGACCTCCTGGTCCACCAGGCCGTCCTCCAGATCGAGCAGTACACCGGCCACACCCCCGCCCCGCTCGCGGCCATGCGCGCGGCGGGCGAGGCCGCGCTGCCGCGGGGGTGACGGTTCCGGCCGGTCGCTGTCCGCACGGTGGACCGTGTCGGGGCACGGCACGTCGGCGTGGGAGGATCGGGGGACAGGACGGCACGCCGTTGCTCGGGGGCGGCCGGACCGGGACGCGCACATCGAGGGAGCACCGTTGAGCAGGTTGCGCTGGCTGACCGCGGGGGAGTCGCACGGACCCGCACTCGTCGCGACGTTGGAGGGGCTGCCGTCCGGGGTGCCGGTCACCACGGAGTTGGTGGCGGACGCGCTGGCGCGGCGGCGGCTGGGATACGGGCGCGGGGCGCGGATGAAGTTCGAGCGCGACGAGGTGACCTTCCTGGGCGGCGTACGGCACGGCCTCACCATGGGCAGCCCGGTGGCCGTGATGGTGGGCAACACCGAGTGGCCCAAGTGGGAACAGGTCATGTCGGCCGACCCGGTGGACCCGGAGATCCTGGCGGGCCTGGCGCGCAACGCGCCGCTGACCCGGCCGCGACCCGGCCACGCGGACCTGGCGGGAATGCAGAAGTACGACCTGGACGAGGCACGGCCGGTGCTGGAGCGGGCCAGCGCGCGGGAGACCGCGGCGCGGGTGGCGCTGGGCGCGGTCGCGCGGTCGTACCTGAAGGAGACCGCGGGCATCGAGATCGTCTCGCACGTGGTGGAACTGGCCGGGGCGAAGGCGCCCTACGGCGTGGTGCCGGTGCCCGGCGACGAGGAGCGGCTGGACGCGGACCCGGTGCGCTGCCTGGACGCGGACGCGAGCAAGGCGATGGTCGCGGAGATCGACCAGGCCCACAAGGACGGCGACACGCTCGGCGGCGTCGTGGAAGTGCTGGCGTACGGAGTGCCGGTCGGCCTCGGCTCGCACGTGCACTGGGACCGCAGACTCGACGCACGGCTGGCCGCCGCGCTGATGGGCATCCAGGCGATCAAGGGCGTCGAGGTCGGCGACGGCTTCGACCTGGCCCGGGTGCCCGGCTCCAAGGCGCACGACGAGATCGTGCCGGGCCCCGACGGCGTCCGGCGCGCCTCCGGC
This sequence comes from Streptomyces sp. NPDC008317, assembly GCF_042955955.1. Lineage (NCBI taxonomy): Bacteria > Bacillati > Actinomycetota > Actinomycetes > Kitasatosporales > Streptomycetaceae > Streptomyces > Streptomyces sp. NPDC008317. The sequence continues at coordinate 210,748 of NZ_JBIBFQ010000003.1, read as the reverse complement.
AGGTCCGGCGGCACCGAGGGCGGCATGAGCACCGGAGAGGTGCTGCGGGTCCGCGCCGCGATGAAGCCGATCGCCACCGTGCCCCGCGCGCTCGCCACCATCGACGTCACCACCGGCGAGGTCGCCCAGGCCCACCACCAGCGCTCCGACGTGTGCGCGGTGCCCGCGGCGGGCATCGTCGCCGAGGCGATGGTCGCCCTGGTGCTGGCCGACGCGGTCGCGGAGAAGTTCGGCGGCGACTCGGTCGTACAGACCCGGCGCAGCGTCCGCGGCTTCCTCGACAACCTGGCGATCAAGTGACCGGCCCGGCGATCGTCCTCGTCGGCCCGCCCGGAGCGGGCAAGACCACCGTCGGCCGCGCGCTCGCCGACCGGCTGGGCACCACGTACCGCGACACCGACGCCGATGTGGAGGCCGTCGCGGGCAAGCCGATCCCCGAGATCTTCATCGACGACGGCGAGCCGCGCTTCCGCGAGCTGGAACGCGCCGCGGTCCGCACCGCCGTCGCCGAGCACGAGGGCGTGCTGTCGCTGGGCGGCGGCGCCGTCATGGACGGCCCCACCCGCGACCTGCTGGCCGGTCTGCCGGTGGTCTTCCTCGACGTCGGCCTGCACCAGGCCGTCCGCCGCGTCGGCCTGGACGCGCCGCGCCCGCTGCTCGCGGTCAACCCGCGCCAGCAGTGGCGCGAGCTGATGGACGTACGCCGCCCGCTGTACACGGAGATCGCCCGCGCCGTGGTCAGCACCGACGACCGCACCCCCGAGGACGTGGCCGAGGCCGTCCTCGACGCACTCCAACTGAAGGACGCATGAGCGAGAACGACGCGGTGGCGCCCCCCACCCGTATCCAGGTCGGTGCCACGGCGGGCACCGAGGCGTACGAGGTGCTGGTCGGTCACCAGCTCCTCGGCGAGCTGCCGGGACTGATCGGGCCCAAGGCGCGCCGGGTGGCCGTCCTGCACCCCGAGGCGCTGGCCGGGACCGGCGAGGCGATCCGCGAGGACCTCGCGGAGCAGGGCTTCGAGGCCATCGCCATCCAGCTCCCGAACGCCGAGGAGGCCAAGACCGCCGAGGTCGCCGCCTACTGCTGGAAGGCGCTCGGCCAGACCGGCTTCACCCGCACCGACGTGATCGTCGGCGTCGGCGGCGGCGCCACCACCGACCTGGCCGGTTTCGTGGCCGCGACCTGGCTGCGCGGAGTGCGCTGGATCGCCGTGCCCACCACCGTGCTCGGCATGGTCGACGCGGCCGTCGGCGGCAAGACCGGCATCAACACCGCGGAGGGCAAGAATCTTGTCGGCGCCTTCCACCCGCCCGCCGGAGTCCTCTGCGACCTCGCCGCGCTCGCCTCGCTGCCGGTCAACGACTACGTCAGCGGCCTCGCCGAGATCATCAAGGCCGGGTTCATCGCCGACCCCGGCATCCTTGACCTGATCGAGTCCGACCCGGCCGCCGCCCGCGGCCCGGAGGGCCCGCACACCGGCGAGCTGATCGAACGCGCCATCCGGGTCAAGGCCGAGGTCGTCTCCGCCGACCTCAAGGAGTCCGGCCTCCGCGAGATCCTCAACTACGGCCACACGCTGGCGCACGCGATCGAGAAGAACGAGCGCTACAACTGGCGGCACGGCGCCGCCGTCTCCGTCGGCATGGTCTTCGCCGCCGAACTCGGCCGCATGGCCGGGCGGTTGGACGACGCGACCGCCGACCGGCACCGCGCCGTCCTGGAGTCCGTCGGACTGCCGCTGACCTACCGCGGCGACCAGTGGCCGAAGCTGGTGGAGACCATGAAGGTCGACAAGAAGTCCCGCGGCGACATGCTGCGCTTCATCGTCCTCGACGGACTCGCCAAGCCGACCGTGCTGGAGGGCCCCGACCCGGCCGTCCTGCTCGCCGCCTACGGGGAGGTCTCCGCGTGACCACCCGCGTCCTGGTGCTCAACGGCCCCAACCTCGGGCGCCTCGGCTCCCGCGAGCCCGACGTCTACGGCGCGACCTCGTACGCCGGTCTGGTCGAGGAGTGCACCAAGCTCGGCGCCGAGCTGGGCTTCGACGTCGAGGTCCGCGAGACCAACGACGAGGCGGAGCTGATCGGCTGGCTGCACGAGGCGGCCGACGGCCGGATTCCCGTCGTCCTCAACCCCGGCGCCTTCACGCACTACTCCTACGCGATGCGCGACGCCGCCGCGCAGCGGACCGCGCCGCTGATCGAGGTGCACATCTCCAACCCGTACGCGCGCGAGGCGTTCCGGCACAACTCCGTCGTGGCCGCCGTCGCCTCCGGTACGGTCGCCGGATTCGGCATCGGCTCGTACCGGCTGGCGCTGCGCGCCCTCGCGGAGGACGGCGGCTCCTAGCGGGGCACCCTGGAGGAGCGCGGCTCGTTCACACAACGGCCGTCAGGGGCTGTACCGTTCCGTGTCGAACGGGTTCGTTACCGGCCGGTTCAAGAAGCTGGTCCTCCGTACGGGATGGAGTGGGGCGAGATGCAGCACGCTGTGGGGGCGCCGCAGCCCGGTGGCCCCACCCCGCCCCAGGGGACGGGCGTCAGTACGGGGCACTTCCCGTTGTCGTCGCCCGCGCCCGTGCAGGTCCCGGCGCCGCACGGCAACGGCTCGCTGTCCGGCGCTTCGCACGGCCCGATAGCCGTGCTGCTGATCGGCGCGGCGGGGGCGGGCAAGACGACGATCGCGCGGCACTGGGCCGACCACCGCGGCGCGCCGACCGCGCACATCAGCCTGGACGACGTACGCGAATGGGTGCGGGCCGGTTTCGCCGACCCGCAGGCGGGGTGGAACGAGCACTCCGAGGCGCAGTACCGGCTGGCCCGCCGCACCTGCGGCTTCGCCGCCCGGAATTTCCTGGCCAACGGCGTCTCCTGCATTATCGACGACGCCGTCTTCCCCGACCGCCCCGCCGTCGGCCTCGGCGGCTGGAAGCGGCACGTCGGGCCCGGCCTGCTCCCCGTCGTCCTGCTCCCGGGACTGGACGTCGTCCTGACCCGCAACGCGGAGCGCACCGGCAACCGTCGCCTGTCGGACGAGGAAGTCGCCCGGATCCACGGCCGTATGGCGGGCTGGTACGGCTCGGGCCTGCCCATCATCGACAACTCCCAGCTCGACGTGGTCTCCGCCGCCGCCGCCCTCGACCGCGTCGTGGCCCGCAGCGCCCAGGGCCCGCCCGTCTGGTAGCCCGCCCGCACGATCCGGCGGCGGCGGGCGAGCGGCCCGCGTACGGGCTCACGCGGCAGGCGAGCCTTCGGCGGTACGGGCGCGGGCGGCGGCCGGCGGTCCGGCGCCACGGGTGGACGCGCTCAGGAAGCCGGGCCGCCGACGCGCCCATACGCTCGCCACATGTCCGAGGTGCACGCAGCACGCAGAGCACGGCTGCGCGACCGGTGCGCGGCGAACGGCGCGTCCGCCGCGCTGGTGACCCGTCCCGCGAACATCCGCTACCTGACCGGCTGCGCGCCGCAGGGCGCGGCGCTGCTGATCGGCCCGGACGACGACGCGCTGGTGCACCTCACACCGCCGCAGGACGACCGCGACGAACCGCTGCCCGGCGACCTGCGCGCGGTGGTGCTGGCGACGCCGGACGGCGACGCGGCGGTGGCCGCCGCCGACCTGGCCCGCGAGCACCGCGCCGACTCCCTCGCCGTCGAGGAGCACCACCTGACGGTGACCCGGCACCGGGCGATCAGCTCGGTCGTCGGCGCGCTCCCGCTGTCCGACCTCGGCGGCGCCGTCGAACAGCTCCGGCTGGTCAAGGACGAGCACGAGATCGCCAACCTCAGGATCGCCGCGGAGATCGCCGACCAGGCCCTCGGCGAGCTGCTGGAGTCGATCCTGGTCGGCCGCACCGAACGGCACCTCGCCCTGGAGCTGGAGCGCCGCCTGGTCGACCACGGCGCCGAGGGCCCCGCCTTCCGCACCTCCGTCGGCACCGGGCCGAACTCCGGCGCGCCCCGGCACGTGCCGACCGACCGCCGCGTCGAGGAGGGCGACTTCCTGACCGTCCGGCTCGGCGCCCGCTACCGCGGCTACCGCTGCGAAGTCGGCCGTACGTTCGTCATCGGCACCGCTCCCGCAGCCTGGCAGATCGACCTCTACGAGCTGGTGTTCGCCGCCCAACGGGCCGGCCGCGAGGCGCTCGCACCCGGTGTGGCCTGCCGAGACGTCGACCACGCGACCCGGAGCCCGCTCACCGCCGCCGGCCACGCGGAGGGTCTGGCACAGTGGTCGGGACACGGCGTGGGTCTGGAAATCGACGAGGACCCTCGGCTGTCACCTGCGGCCATGGGTAAACTGGACGCTTGCGTGCCGGTCACCGTCGAACCGGGGGTCCACCTTCCGGGCCGCGGCGGTGTCCGCATCGACGACACACTCGTCGTACGTCCACTGGCGGACGGCGGGCCCGAGCTACTCACCATCACGACCAAGGAACTGCTCGCCCTGTGACGGGCGCGTGCCCTCCTCGGTCCCCGAAGCAGCACTTTCAGGAGATTCCGCAACCGTGGCCACCACGAACGACCTCAAGAACGGCCTCGTGCTCAAGCTCGACAGCGGCCAGCTCTGGACCGTAGTCGAGTTCCAGCACGTCAAGCCCGGCAAGGGCCCCGCCTTCGTGCGCACCAAGCTGAAGCACGTGCTCTCCGGGAAGGTCGTCGACAAGACCTTCAACGCGGGCGTGAAGGTCGAGACCGCCAACGTCGACAAGCGCGGCATGCAGTTCTCCTACAAGGACGGCACCGACTTCGTCTTCATGGACACCGAGACCTACGACCAGATCATCATCGCGCCCGAGACGGTCGGCGACGCCGCCAACTACCTTCTCGAGGGCTTCGAGGCGGTCGTGGCGATGTACGAGGGCTCCGCGCTCTACGTCGAGCTGCCCGCCTCCGTCGAGCTGGTCATCGAGTACACCGAGCCCGGCGTCCAGGGCGACCGCTCCACCGGCGGCTCCAAGCCCGCCCGCCTGGAGACCGGTTACGAGATCGGCGTCCCGCTCTTCATCACCACGGGTGAGAAGGTCAAGGTCGACACCCGTACGGGCGACTACCTCGGCCGGGTGAACAGCTAACCGTGGCTGCCCGGAACAAGGCCCGCAAGCGGGCCTTCCAGATCCTCTTCGAGGCGGAACAGCGGGGCGTCGACCCCAAGACCGCCATGGCGGACTGGATCCGGCTCGCCAGGACCGACGACCGGCAGCCGCCGGTCACCGAGTACACGATGCAGCTCGTCGAGGGCTGCGAGGCGCACGCCGAGCGGATCGACGAACTGCTGTCCAGCTACTCCGTCGGCTGGTCGCTCGACCGGATGCCGGTCGTGGACCGCAATGTGCTGAGGCTCGGCACGTACGAGCTGCTCTGGGAGGACGACGTCCCGGACGCGGTCGTGCTGGACGAGGCGGTGCAGCTCGCCAAGGAGTTCTCCACCGACGAGTCACCGGCCTTCGTCAACGGGCTGCTGGCCCGGCTGATGGAACTGAAGCCGACGCTCAAGCGGTAGGAACCGCGCCCGAGCGCCCGGCCCGTCCTTCCGGGCCCGAAGCAGAAGTTGAACAATATTCTGCTTCGGGCCTGGTGTGTGTCCTGGCGCTGGCCTAGATTCCCGCGCATGGACGAAACGGACGACCGGACCGACGACGCGATCCTGAAGCACCTCGCCGGACTGCGCGCCGCCGACCTGCCCGTGCACGGCGGACGGACGATGGCGTACGTCTACGACGCGGGACTCGACGGGCTCGACGATCTGGCGGCGAGCGCCCAGGCCGCCTTCGCGGGCGTCAACGGCCTCGACATGACCGCCTTCCCCAGCGTGGTCGCGCTGGAGAACGACGTCGTGGGGCGGGCGGCGGCCGTGCTCGGCGGCGGCCCGCGGACGGCGGGCACCTTCACCAGCGGCGGCACCGAGAGCTGCCTGCTGGCCGTCCTCACCGCCCGCGAGCACGCCCGCAGGACGCGCGGCGTCACCGCCCCCGAGATCGTGCTCCCCGTCACCGCGCACGCCGCCTTCCACAAGGCCGCGGCGCTCTTCGGACTCACTGTCGTGAGCGTCCCGGTGGACCCGGAGACCTTCCGGGTGCGGGCCGAGGACATGACAGCCGCCATCGGCCCCCGTACCGCCCTCGTCGTCGTCTCCGCGCCCTCCTACGCGCACGGCGTGCTCGACCCGGTCGCCGAGGTGGCGCGGGCCGCAGCGGAACGCGGCACGCTGTGCCACGTGGACGCCTGCATCGGCGGCTGGTACCTGGCGCACCGGCGGCTGGCCGAGGGCATCGCGCCGCCGCCCGCCTTCGACCTCGCGGTGCCCGGCGTCACCTCGCTCTCGGTCGACCTGCACAAGTACGGCTACACGCCCAAGGGCGCCTCCGTGCTGCTCTTCCGGGACGCGGAACTGCGCAGGCACGGCTGGTTCGCGCACGCCTCCTGGCCGGGCTACCCCGTCGTCAACGCGACCTTGCAGGGCACCAAGTCCGCCGGGCCGCTCGCCGCCGCCTGGGCGGTGCTGCGCAGGGTCGGCACCGACGGGTACACCGACCTGTCCCGCCGCGTGCACGCGGCGACCGTACGGCTGGTCGAGGGGATCGGCCGGATCGAGGGGCTGCGGGTGCTCGGCGCCCCCGAGGCGTCGCTGGTGGCCGTCGCCTCCGCCGACCCGGCGCTCGACCCGTTCGTGGTCGCGGACGAGATGCGGCTGCTCGGCTGGTACCTCCAGCCGCAGCCCGCCTTCGGCGGCTCACCGTCCAATGTGCACCTCACGGTCACCGCCGCCGTCGCGGACCCGGACCGGATCGACGAACTCCTCGCCCACCTGGCCGACGCCGTGACCAGGGCCCGCGCGTACGGCCCGACCGCCGTCGACCCCGGACTCGTGGAGTTCGCCGCCGCGCTCGACCCGGACACCCTCGGCCCCGACGAGGTGGCGCTCGCCCTCCAGCTCGCGGGCGTCGGCCCCGGCGGCGCGCTGCCCGACCGCATGGCCCCCGTCCTCGCCGTCCTCCAGGCCCTGCCCCCGCGCCTCACCGAACGCCTGCTGCCCGAGGTCGTCTCCCGGATGTACGCGAGCGCCCCGGCCTGACGCCGCCCGCCACCGACCCGGACCCGCCGCACCGGAAAAACCCGGTGCGGCGACCGGAGCCGCCTCCCTACACTCGGCACGCGTCCACGCGCCGCCACCATCGGACGGCGCGTGCCATGACGAGTGAACGGACCAATGAGGGGAGCCCGGCCGTGCGTCACCGCAGCGCAGTCGTCGTTCCCCCGACCCGGCACCGGGTGATTCTGGTGTCTCGGTCCGCCCGGTGCCCGCTGCGCGGCCGGCACCGTGGCCCCGTGACGCCCGCCTGACCCCGTCGGGCCCCCGACCGATCGGCTCGACCCCGCCGCCCCGCCGCCCTGCCTGCCAGGCCCGCCGCCGTACCCGTACGCCCGGACACCCGGGCGCGGCTCGGCGCTACGGCCGCGCGGCTTCACGGCTCTCCGGACGGGGCCACATCGGTCGTACGTCACGACAATCGCGCCGCCACCTCACCGGATCATCCGAAAGGTCACAGGCCGTGCGCAGCAACCCGAACCGTCCGTCCGTACCGGCACTCGCCGACGTCAGGAACCTGGGCATCCTCGCCCACGTGGACGCGGGCAAGACCACCGTCACCGAACGGTTCCTCTACCTCACCGGCGCCACCCACAAGCGCGGCGAGGTCCACGACGGGACGACCGTCACCGACTTCGACTCCCAGGAGCGCGACCGCGGCATCACCATCTTCGCCGCCGCGGTGAGCTGCGAGTGGGACGGGCACTGGTTCAACCTGATCGACACCCCGGGGCACGTCGACTTCGCCGACGAGGTGGAGCGCTCGCTGCGGGTGCTCGACGGCGCCATCGCCGTGTTCGACGCCGTAGCGGGCGTCGAGCCGCAGAGCGAGTCGGTGTGGCGGCAGGCGGACCGGCACGGCGTGCCGCGGATCGTCTTCGTCAACAAGCTGGACCGCGCGGGCGCCGATCTGGACCGGGCGGTCGACTCCATCCGACGGCGGCTGCACACCGTCCCGCTGGTCGTCCAGCTCCCGATCGGCCGGGAGGACGGCTTCACGGGCGTCGTCGACCTGCTGCGGATGCGCGCCCTGGTCTGGACGGACGGCGGCGGCCCGCGCGAAGGCGCGGTGCCCGACGAGCTGAAGCAGGAGGCGGACCGGCGGCGACGGCTGCTGGAGGAGACGGTGGCGGAGCTGCACCCGGCCGCGCTGGAGGAATTCTGCGCGCGCTCGGCGCTGTCGGAGCCGACCCTGACGGCGGCCCTGCGCGACCTCACCCGCGGCGGAGAGGGCGTCGTGGTCCTCTGCGGCTCGGCTTACCGTGACCGCGGCATCGAACCGCTGCTGGACGCGGTGGCGGCCTATCTGCCGTCGCCGCTGGACGTGCCCCCGGTCCGGGGCACGCTCGACGGCGAAACGCGCGAACGCGCGGCCGACCCGGCGGAACCCTTCGCCGGGCTGGTGTTCAAGGTCAACTCGACCGCCACCGGGCGGCTGACCTGCCTGCGGATCTACGCGGGAACGATCAGGAAGGGAGACACGGTGCTGGACGCGGGCACCGGGCGCGGCGAGCGGATCGGCCGCATCCTGCGGCTGCACGCCGACCGGCAGACCGAGCTGGAACAGGCGGTCGCCGGGGACATCGTCGCGGTGGTCGGGCCGAAGGCCGCCCGCGCGGGCACCACGCTGTGCGCGCCGGGCGCCCCGCTGGTGCTCGAACCCCCGGTGGCGGCCGACCCGGTCGTCTCCGTCGCGGTCGAGGCCGCCCGCAACACCGACACCGAACGGCTGGTGTCGGCGCTCGCACGGCTGGTCGAGGAGGACCCGTCGCTCGCTGTCAGGACCGATCCCGAGACCGGCCAGATGGTGCTCGCGGGCATGGGCGAACTGCACCTGGAGGTCGCGGTGGAGAAGATCCGCCGCGCCCACGGCCTGGAGGTCGGCGTCGGCCGCCCGCAGGTCGCCTACCGGGAGACGGTCGTCCGCGGGGTGACGGGTCATGTCCACCGGCATGTCAAACAGGACGGCGGGGCGGGGCAGTTCGCCCATGTCGTCATCGATGTGGCGCCGCTCGGCGCCGAGGAGGGGGAGGAGGAGTTCGTGTTCACCTCGACGGTGACCGGTGGCCGGGTGCCGCGCGAGTACGTTCGCGCGGTCGAGGACGGCTGCCGTGACGCTCTCGCGCAGGGGCCGCTGGGCGGTTACCCCGTGACGGGGGTGCGCGTCACGCTGACGGACGGGGCGACCCATGCGAAGGACTCCTCGGAGCTGGCCTTCCGCACGGCGGGCCGTTTCGCGCTCCGCGAGGCGCTGCGGGCCTCCGCGATGGTGCTGCTGGAACCGGTGACCGAGGTGACGGTCACCGTGCCCGAGAGCGCCGTGGGCGCCGTCCTCGGCGACCTGGCCGCGCGCCGCGGCCGGGTGACCGCCTCCGGCGCGGTGGCCATGGGCTCCACGGTCCTCACGGCGACCGTCCCCCTGGCCGAGCTGTTCGGTTACGCCACCGGGATGCGGAGCCGCACGCATGGCCGTGGCACCTTCAGCACCTGCCCCGCGGGCTACCTCCCGGCCCCGTCGCGGTGACCAGGACCCCGGGGGTGCCGCTTGCGGTGTCGTCCCGAGTGCGGCGCCGCGTCGGCTGAGTGCGCGGTTCCCCGCGCCCCCGGGGAGTCGTCCGCTGCCCGGAAGACGGGAGGGCGGACCCGTCAGGGGCGTGGGGAACCGCGGGACACGTCGCGGCGGACCGCGCCTCTCGGGGCGGGCGCCCCGGAACGCGGAGCCGCCCGGTGCGGGCCCCGGGAAGGGGTCCGCACCGGGCGGCGGGACGTTTCTGCACTATTCGGGCGAGCCGGGCGCCTAGCCCTCTTCGTGCTGGACCGCGCGCCGCGCGTCGGCGTCGAGGACGCCCCAGCCGATGAGCTGCTCGGTGAGTACGGACGGCGACTGGTCGTAGATCACGGCCAGGGTGCGGAGGTCGTCCTGGCGGATCGACAGCACCTTGCCGTTGTAGTCGCCGCGCTGGCTCTGGATCGTGGCGGCGTACCGCTGGAGAGGCCCGGCCTTCTCCGGCGGGACCTGGGACAGGCGCTCCAGGTCGAGGACGAGCTTCGGGGGCGGCTCGGCCGCCCCGCCGGGGGTCGTACCCGGCAGCAACTCCTGGACCGGAACTCCGTAGAAGTCCGCAAGCTCGGCGAGTCGCTGCACGGTCACGGCACGGTCGCCGCGCTCGTACGAGCCCACGACCACTGCCTTCCAGCGGCCCTGGGACTTCTCCTCGACGCCGTGCAGGGACAGGCCCTGCTGCGTGCGGATGGCCCGGAGCTTTGCTCCGAGCTGCTTGGCGTAATCGCTGGACATATGGCTCCCCGGACGGAAACTCGGTGACTCACTGTGAGGTTACGCAGCGTAATCCGTGCTCGTCAAGCCGGAAAGGGCCGATCGGTCGCTGACCTGGGCGCTCTGCGCCACCTGATACCGTTGCCGCGTACCCCTGACGTCCTTTAATGCCCGTCCCGTGAGGCGGGGAAGGAGGTCCCCGACCCATGGTCGAAGACCGCAGTACCCCGGAAGACCGCGATACCGCCGAGTGGAACCCCGCGCCCGCCCGTCCGGTGCTCGAAGCACCCGACATCGCGCGCGTCCTCACCCGTATCGCCCACGAGATCGTGGAACGCGCCAAGGGCGCGGACGACGTGGTGCTCCTCGGCATCCCGACCCGCGGCGTCTACCTGGCGCAGCGCCTGGCGGCCAAGCTCGCCGAGATCACCGGCCGCACGACGGCCGTCGGCTCCCTCGACATCACCATGTACCGCGACGACCTGCGGCTGCACCCTGCGCGCGCGCTGGCCCGCACCGAGATCCCGGCCACCGGGATCGACGGCAGGCTCGTCGTCCTCGTCGACGACGTGCTCTTCTCCGGCCGCACCATCCGCGCCGCCCTCGACGCGCTCAACGACATCGGCCGCCCCCGCGCCGTACAGCTCGCGGTCCTGGTCGACCGCGGCCACCGCGAACTGCCGATCAGGGCCGACTACGTCGGCAAGAACCTGCCCACCTCGCTGCGCGAGACCGTCAAGGTCCAGCTCACCGAGGAGGACGGCCGCGACACCGTCCTGCTCGGCCAGAAGGACGACAAGGACCGCGACCGGCGCGACCGCCGTGACCGGGACGACGCGGCGCCGCGCGAGGGCCTCCCGGCGGACGACTAGCGCACCCAGGACAGGACCCCCGCCGGGGTCCTGTGCTTCCGCGCGCCCTGACCCGCCCCAGCACCCCCGGAGTGACCCGCATGAAGCGCCACCTGATCTCGGCCGCCGACCTCAGCCGCGACGACGCCCTCCTCGTACTCGACACCGCCGAGGAAATGGCCCGCGTCGCCGACCGGCCCATCAAGAAACTGCCCACCCTGCGCGGCCGTACCGTCGTCAACCTCTTCTTCGAGGACTCGACGCGGACCCGCATCTCCTTCGAGGCCGCCGCCAAGCGGCTCTCCGCCGACGTCATCAACTTCTCCGCCAAGGGCTCCTCGGTCTCCAAGGGCGAATCCCTCAAGGACACCGCGCTGACGCTGGAGGCGATGGGCGCCGACGCCGTCGTCATCCGGCACGGCTCGTCCGGCGCGCCGCACCGCCTGGCCACCTCCGGCTGGATCAACGGCTCGGTGGTCAACGCGGGCGACGGCACCCACGAACACCCCACGCAGGCACTGCTGGACGCCTTCACCATGCGCCGCCACCTGTCCGGCGTCGGCCGCGACCTGGAGGGCCGCCGCGTCACCATCGTCGGCGACATCCTGCACAGCCGGGTCGCCCGCTCCAACGTGCTGCTGCTCAACACCCTCGGCGCGCGCGTCACCTTGGTCGCCCCGCCGACCCTGCTGCCGATCGGCGTCGAGCAGTGGCCGTGCGAGGTCAGCTACGACCTCGACGCGGTGCTCGCCAAGACCGACGCGCTGATGATGCTGCGCGTGCAGAGCGAGCGGATGAACGCCGCCTTCTTCCCCACCGAGCGCGAGTACACCCGGCGTTACGGCGTGGACGGACTGCGGATGGCGGTGCTGCCCGAGCACGCCATCGTCATGCACCCGGGGCCGATGAACCGCGGCATGGAGATCACCGCCGAGGTCGCCGACTCGCCGCGCTGCACCGTCGTGGAGCAGGTCGCCAACGGCGTCAGCACCCGGATGGCCGTGCTGTACCTGCTGCTCGGCGGCTCGGAACCGGCCATCGCCGCCACCGCGCCCGTCCCCGAGACCGCACCCGCGACGACCGGCCCCGCCCGTACCGAGGAGAGCAAGTAACCATGAGCAAGATCCTGATCCGTGGCGCGAAGGTACTGGGCGGCGAGCCGCAGGACGTCCTGATCGACGGCGAGACCATCGCCGGGATCGGCGCGGGCCTGTCCGGCGACGGGACCGAGGACGCCACCGTGGTCGACGGCGAGGGCCGGATGGTCCTGCTGCCCGGCCTGGTCGACCTCCACACCCACCTGCGCGAGCCGGGCCGCGAGGACTCCGAGACCGTGCTGACCGGCACCAGGGCCGCCGCGATCGGCGGCTACACCGCCGTGCACGCCATGGCCAACACCTTCCCCGTCGCCGACACCGCGGGCGTCGTCGAGCAGGTCTGGCGGCTCGGCAAGGAGTCCGGCTACTGCGACGTGCAGCCGGTCGGCGCCGTCACCGTCGGCCTGGAGGGCAAGCAGCTCGCCGAACTGGGCGCCATGGCCGACTCGGCCGCCCGGGTACGGGTCTTCTCCGACGACGGCAAGTGCGTGGACGACGCGGTGATCATGCGCCGCGCGCTGGAGTACGTGAAGGCGTTCGACGGCGTCGTCGCCCAGCACGCGCAGGAGCCCCGGCTCACCGAGGGCGCCCAGATGAACGAGGGCGCCGTCTCCGGCGAACTGGGCCTGACCGGCTGGCCCGCCGTCGCCGAGGAGTCGATCATCGCCCGCGACCTCCTGCTCGCCGCGCACGTCGGCTCCCGCGTGCACATCTGCCACCTGTCCACCGCGGGCTCCGTCGAACTCGTCCGCTGGGCCAAGTCCAAGGGCTGGGACGTCACCGCCGAGGTCACCCCCCACCACCTGCTGCTCACCGACGAGCTGGTGCGGACGTACAACCCGGTCTACAAGGTCAACCCGCCGCTGCGCACCGAGGCGGACGTGCTCGCGCTGCGCGAGGCACTGGCCGACGGCACCATCGACTGTGTGGCCACCGACCACGCACCGCACCCGCACGAGGACAAGGACTGCGAGTGGGCCGCCGCCGCCATGGGCATGGTGGGCCTGGAGACCGCGCTGTCCGTCGTGCAGCACACCATGGTCGACACCGGACTGCTGGACTGGGCGGGCGTCGCCGACCGCATGTCGGCCAGGCCCGCCGTCATCGGACGGCTCGCGGGCCACGGACGGCCGCTCGCCGAGGGCGAGCCCGCCAACCTCGTCCTGGTCGATCCCGCATACCGTGGGGTGGTCAATCCCGCGGGCTTCGCCTCCCGCAGCCGCAACACCCCCTACGAGGGACGCGAACTGCCGGGCCGGGTGCACGCCACCTTCCTGCGGGGCCAGGCGACGGTCATGGACGGGAAGCTCACGTGACACCTCTGACACTGCTGGCGGCCGGTACGGCGCGGGCCGCGGACAAGCACTCGGCGAAGGTCACCGACTGGACCGACCGGATCGGCTGGATCGTCGGCCTCGCCCTGTTCGTCGGCCTGCTGTACTGGCTGATGCGCCAGGGCTGGCAGTGGCGCCGCACCCTCCAGGGCGGCCTGCCCGCACTCCCGCAGGCCCCCGAGGAGACCGGCGAACCGCTCCTGGAATTCGACGGCCGCTACCACGGCAGCACCACCGCGGGGCAGTGGCTGGACCGGATCGTCGCCCACGGCCTCGGCGTACGCAGCAAAGTGACGCTCACCCTCACCGAGGAGGGCCTGGACGCCGACCGCGTCGGCGCCCCCGGCTTCTTCGTCCCCGCCGCCGCCCTGCGCGGCGCCCGCCTCGACAAAGGCATCGCGGGCAAGGTCCTCACCGAAGGCGGCCTGCTGGTCGTCACCTGGGAGCACGGCGGCACCCTCATCGACTCCGGCTTCCGCGCCGACCAGGCCGCGCAGCACCCGGCCTGGGTCGCGGAGATCAACCGCGTCAGCGGCGGCGAGGACGCCCCCGGCCGACGGGCGGCGGACGTCGCCTTCGCGGACCACACACCGGGCGTCGGCCCGGCCGAACAACAGGCAAAGAAGGAAGGCGCACAATGACGACCTCCGTCCGGGCGGCCACCGCACCCGCCGTACTCGTCCTGGAGGACGGCCGCACCTTCCGCGGCCGTGCCTACGGGGCGGTGGGGGAGACCTTCGGCGAGGCCGTCTTCTCCACCGGTATGACCGGCTACCAGGAAACGCTCACCGACCCCTCGTACCACCGCCAGGTCGTCGTCATGACCGCCCCGCACGTCGGCAACACCGGCGTCAACGACGAGGACGCCGAGTCGTCCCGCATCTGGGTGTCCGGCTACGTCGTACGCGACCCCGCCCGCACCCCGTCCAACTGGCGCTCGCGGCGCTCGCTCGACGAGGAGCTGACCACCCAGGGCGTCGTCGGCATCAGCGGCATCGACACCCGCGCCCTCACCCGCCACCTGCGCGAACGCGGCGCCATGCGGGTCGGCATCTTCTCCGGCGAGGCACTGGCCGACGACGGCACGCTGCTCGCCAGGGTCCGGCAGGCCCCCGAGATGACCGGCGCCGACCTGTCCGCCGAGGTCGCCACCCGGCAGACCTACGTCGTCCCGGCGATCGGGGAGAAGCGCTTCACCGTCGCCGCCCTCGACCTCGGCATCAAGGGCATGACCCCGCACCGGATGGCCGAGCGCGGCATCGAGGTGCACGTCCTGCCCGCGAACGCGAGCGTCGAGGACGTCTACGCGGTCGCGCCCGACGGCGTCTTCCTGTCCAACGGCCCCGGCGACCCGGCCACCGCCGACCTCACCGTCATCCAGGCCGTCCTGGAGCGCGGGACCCCGCTGTTCGGCATCTGCTTCGGCAACCAGCTCCTCGGCCGGGCGCTCGGCTTCGGCACGTACAAGCTCAAGTACGGCCACCGCGGCATCAACCAGCCGGTGCAGGACCGCGGCACCGGCAAGGTCGAGGTCACCGCGCACAACCACGGCTTCGCCGTGGACGCGCCGCGCGACCGGGTCAGCGACACCCCGTACGGCCGCGCCGAGGTCAGCCACGTCTGCCTCAACGACGACGTGGTGGAGGGTCTGCGGCTGCTCGACCGGCCCGCCTTCAGCGTCCAGTACCACCCGGAGGCGGCGGCGGGACCGCACGACGCCGCCTACCTGTTCGACCGCTTCGTTTCCCTGATGGAGGGCCAGCGTGCCTAAGCGCACCGATATCCAGTCCGTCCTGGTCATCGGCTCCGGCCCGATCGTCATCGGCCAGGCCGCCGAGTTCGACTACTCAGGCACCCAGGCGTGCCGGGTCCTCAAGTCCGAGGGCCTGCGGGTCATCCTCGTCAACTCCAACCCCGCCACGATCATGACCGACCCGGAGATCGCCGACGCCACGTACGTCGAGCCGATCACCCCGGAATTCGTCGAGAAGATCATCGCCAAGGAGCGCCCCGACGCGCTGCTGCCCACCCTCGGCGGCCAGACCGCGCTCAACACCGCGATCTCGCTGCACGACAACGGCGTCCTCACCAAGTACGGCGTCGAGCTGATCGGCGCCAACGTCGAGGCGATCAACAAGGGCGAGGACCGCGACCTGTTCAAGGGCGTCGTCGAGGCCGTCAAGGCGAAGATCGGCTACGGCGACTCCGCCCGCTCGGTGATCTGCCACACCATGGACGACGTGCTCGCCGGCGTCGACACCCTCGGCGGCTACCCCGTCGTCGTCCGCCCCTCCTTCACCATGGGCGGCGCGGGCTCCGGCTTCGCGCACGACGAGGACGAACTGCGCCGCATCGCCGGCCAGGGCCTGACCCTCTCGCCGACCACCGAGGTGCTCCTGGAAGAGTCCATCCTCGGCTGGAAGGAGTACGAGCTGGAGCTGATGCGCGACAAGCACGACAACGTCGTGGTCGTCTGCTCCATCGAGAACTTCGACCCGATGGGCGTGCACACCGGCGACTCCATCACCGTCGCGCCCGCGATGACCCTCACCGACCGCGAGTACCAGATCCTGCGGGACATCGGCATCGCCGTCATCCGCGAGGTCGGCGTCGACACCGGCGGCTGCAACATCCAGTTCGCGGTCAACCCCGAGGACGGCCGGGTCATCGTCATCGAGATGAACCCGCGCGTCTCCCGCTCCTCCGCGCTCGCCTCCAAGGCCACCGGTTTCCCGATCGCGAAGATCGCCGCCCGCCTGGCCGTCGGCTACACGCTCGACGAGATCCCCAACGACATCACCGAGAAGACCCCCGCGTCCTTCGAACCGACGCTGGACTACGTCGTCGTCAAGGTGCCGCGCTTCGCCTTCGAGAAGTTCCCGGCCGCCGACGCCACCCTCACCACCACCATGAAGTCGGTGGGCGAGGCCATGGCCATCGGCCGCAACTTCACCGAGGCGCTCAACAAGGCGCTGCGCTCGCTGGAGAAGAAGGGCTCGCAGTTCGACTTCGTGACCCCGGTCTCCGCCGCGGACAAGGAAGCGCTGCTGGCCACCGCCGCCGTTCCCACCGACGGCCGGATCAACACCGTCATGACCGCGATCCGCGCCGGGGCCACCCCGGAGGAGGTCTTCGACGCCACGAAGATCGACCCCTGGTTCGTGGACCAGCTCTTCCTGATCCACGAGTACGCCGTCGAACTGGCCGCGGCCGACCGCCTCGACCCCGAACTGCTCGCCGACGCCAAGCGGCACGGCTTCTCCGACGCCCAGATCGCCGGCATCCGCTCGCTGCGCGAGGACGTCGTCCGCGAGGTCAGGCACGCGCTCGGCATCCGCCCGGTCTACAAGACCGTCGACACCTGCGCCGCCGAATTCGCCGCCGACACCCCGTACTTCTACTCGTCCTACGACGAGGAGAGCGAGGTCGCGCCGCGCGAGAAGGCCGCCGTGATCATCCTCGGCTCCGGGCCCAACCGGATCGGCCAGGGCATCGAGTTCGACTACTCCTGCGTCCACGCCTCCTTCGCGCTGCACGACGCCGGGTACGAGACCGTGATGGTCAACTGCAACCCGGAGACCGTCTCCACCGACTACGACACCTCCGACCGGCTCTACTTCGAGCCGCTCACCCTGGAGGACGTCCTGGAGATCGTGCACGCCGAAACGCTCGCGGGCCCGGTCGCCGGTGTCATCGTGCAGCTCGGCGGCCAGACCCCGCTCGGCCTGGCACAGGCCCTCAAGGACAACGGGGTGCCGGTCGTCGGCACCTCGCCCGAGGCCATCCACCTCGCCGAGGACCGCGGCGCCTTCGGCCGCGTACTGGCCGCCGCCGGACTGCCCGCGCCCAAGCACGGCACCGCCGTCACCTTCGACGGCGCCAAGGCCATCGCCGACGAAATCGGCTACCCGGTGCTCGTCCGCCCCTCGTACGTGCTCGGCGGGCGCGGCATGGAGATCGTCTACGACGAGACCCGGCTCGCCTCCTACATCGCCGAGTCCACCGAGATCAGCCCCGACCGCCCCGTGCTCGTCGACCGCTTCCTCGACGACGCCATCGAGATCGACGTGGACGCGCTCTACGACGGCCACGAGCTGTACCTCGGCGGCGTCATGGAGCACATCGAGGAAGCCGGCATCCACTCCGGCGACTCCGCGTGCGCCCTGCCGCCGATCACGCTCGGCGGCCACGACATCAAGCGGCTGCGCGCCTCCACCGAGGCCATCGCCGCCGGAGTCGGCGTACGCGGCCTGATCAACATCCAGTTCGCGCTCGCCGGGGACATCCTCTACGTACTGGAGGCCAACCCGCGCGCCTCCCGTACCGTCCCCTTCACCTCCAAGGCGACCGCGGTGCCGCTGGCCAAGGCCGCCGCGCGGATCTCGCTCGGCGCCACCGTCGCGGAACTGCGCGCCGAGGGCCTGCTGCCGACGACGGGCGACGGCGGCACCCTGCCGCTGGACGCGCCGATCTCCGTCAAGGAAGCGGTGCTGCCCTGGTCGCGGTTCCGCGACATGCAGGGCCGGGGCGTCGACACCATCCTCGGCCCGGAGATGCGCTCCACCGGCGAGGTCATGGGCATCGACGCGGTCTTCGGCACCGCGTACGCCAAGTCGCAGGCCGGGGCGTACGGCGCGCTGCCCACCAAGGGCCGCGCCTTCATCTCGGTCGCCAACCGCGACAAGCGCGCGCTGATCTTCCCGGCCCGCGCGCTGATCGAGCACGGCTTCGAACTGCTGGCCACCTCGGGCACCGCGGAAGTCCTGCGGCGCAACGGCATCGAGGCGCGGGTCGTGCGCAAGCAGAGCGAGGGCGTGGGACCCGAGGGCGAGCCGACCGTGGTCACCCTCATCCACGAGGGCGAGGTCGACCTCATCGTCAACACCCCCTTCGGCACCGGCGGACGCCTCGACGGCTACGACATCCGCACCGCCGCCGTCGCCCGCGGCATCCCCTGCCTGACCACGGTCCAGGCGCTCGCCGCGGCCGTCCAGGGCATCGACGCCTTGACGCGCGGCGACATCGGGGTGCGCTCCTTGCAGGAGCACGCGCGGCATCTGATCGCGGCGCGCGAGGGGTGAGCTGCGGCCCGGCGCCCGCTGTGCGCGCAGTTTCCCGCGCCCCTTCCGGGGCGCATCCCCCTCCGAGGAGATGACCGCTACACGATGTACCACCTCTTCTTCCGGCTCTTCTTCCGGCGCATGGACGCCGAGAGCGCCCATCACCTGGCCTTCCGGTGGATCCGGCTGGTGGCGCGGATCCCCGTCCTGCGCACCTTCGTCGCGGCGGCGCTCGCGCCGCGCTACGCGTCGCTGCGTACCGAGGCCCTGGGCCTGCGGATGCACGGGCCGTTCGGGCTGGCGGCCGGGTTCGACAAGAACGCGGTCGCCATCGACGCGATGGCCATGCTCGGCTTCGACCACGTCGAGATCGGCACGGTCACCGCGCAGGGCCAGTCCGGCAATCCGCGGCCCCGGCTGTTCCGGCTGGTCGCCGACAGCGCGCTGATCAACCGGATGGGCTTCAACAACGACGGGTCCGCCGCCGTCGCGGATCGGCTCGCCGCCCGGCGACCGGTCTTCCGTACCACCGTCGGCGTCAACATCGGCAAGACCAAGACGGTCCCGGAGGAGGCGGCGGCGGGTGACTACGTGACGTCCACCGAGCGGCTGGCCGCGCACGCCGACTACCTGGTGGTCAACGTGTCCTCGCCGAACACGCCGGGACTGCGCAATCTCCAGGCGACCGCCGCCCTGCGCCCGCTGCTGACGGCGGTACGCGAGGCCGCCGACCGTACGGTGACCGACCGCCGCGTGCCGCTGCTGGTCAAGATCGCGCCCGACCTGGCGGACGAGGACGTGGACGCCGTCGCCGACCTCGCCGTGGAACTGGGCCTCGACGGCATCATCGCCACCAACACCACCATCGCCAGGGACGGCCTCGGCCTGGCGTCCGACCCCCGGCTGACCGCGGAGACCGGCGGGCTGTCCGGCGCGCCGCTGGGCGACCGCTCCCTGGAGGTGCTGCGCAGGCTGTACGCGCGGGTCGGCGACCGGATCACGCTGGTCGGCGTCGGCGGCATCCGCGACGCGGAGGACGCCTGGCAGCGGATTCTCGCGGGCGCCACCCTGGTGCAGGGCTACAGCGCCTTCATCTACCAGGGCCCCTTCTGGATGCGCGCGGTCCACAAGGGCCTGGCCGCCCGCCTGGCCACCAGCCCGTACGCCACGCTCGCCGACGCCGTCGGCGCCGACACACGGAAGGTGCCGGTATGACCCCGACCCCGCCGCAGGTGGAACTCGAACCCTTCGGCGCGCGGCTGCGCCGGACCATGGACACCCGCGGACAGCTCTGCGTCGGCATCGACCCGCACGCCGCGCTGCTCACCGCGTGGGGCCTCAACGACGACGTGGCCGGTCTCGAACGCTTCACGATGACCGTGGTCGAGGCGCTGGCCGACCGTACGGCGGTCCTCAAACCGCAGTCGGCGTTCTTCGAGCGCTTCGGCTCGCGCGGTATCGCCGTACTGGAGCGGGCGGTCGCCGAGGCGCGGGCCGCGGGCGTCCTGGTGCTGATGGACGCCAAGCGCGGCGACATCGGCTCGACGATGGCCGCGTACGCCGCCACGTATCTGGACAAGGACTCGCCGCTGTTCTCCGACGCGGTCACGGTCAGCCCCTATCTCGGCTTCGAGTCGCTGCGGCCCGCGCTGGACGCGGCGCGGATCTCGGGGTCCGGGGTCTTCGTCCTCGCCCTGACCTCCAACCCGGAGGGCGCGGAGGTGCAGCGGGCGACGGCGGCGGGCGGCGCGTCCGTCGCGCAGGTGATGCTCGACCACATGGCGGCCGAGAACGCGGGTGTGACGCCGCTGGGTTCGGTCGGCGCGGTGGTCGGCGCGACGCTGTCGGAGGCGGGCGCGGATCTCGACATCAACGGGCCGCTGCTGGCGCCCGGCATCGGGGCGCAGGGCGCCACGCCCGCGGGACTGCCGGCGCTGTTCGGCTCCGCGGTGGCCAATGTGGTGCCCAGCGTCAGCCGGGACGTGCTGCGGCACGGACCCGACGCGGCGGGACTGCGCGAGGCGGCGGCGCGCTTCACCGACGAGGTGCGCGCGGCGGTCTCGGGCGGGTAGCCGTACCGGTCGGGGGTAGGCGGCCCAACGACGGTGCGCGGCAGGGGAGTCCGGGTCCTCCGGGGCCCGGACGGACCCCAAAACGTTGCCCCGGTCGAGCCCCTGATGGGGCCGGTCGCGCGCTGTTTAAACGTCAAAAAGAAGGTTCAGATTCAACCACCGAACGAATTGACGCAGAAACCTGTTCCGCTTTGCCCCAAATATCCCGCTGGATCGAGTCTGACCAGGACTTTTCGTCTGTTCTCGCTGACTTGAGCCGTTCGGACCGCTAGTCTCCGACAGGAGCGGCGACGTTCACTCGCGTCGCTTCTCGCCCCGTAAACGCGGGGGGAGTGTGCTCCACCACACGGTCCATATCCGATTGCTCTACATCCGAGGTGACGTAGGCGTGGCTCTTCCGCCCCTTACCCCTGAACAGCGCGCTGCCGCGCTCGAAAAGGCCGCCGCGGCTCGCCGGGAGCGCGCCGAGGTCAAGAACCGGCTCAAGCACTCCGGCGCCTCTCTGCACGAGGTCATCAAGCAGGGCCAGGAGAACGACGTCATCGGCAAGATGAAGGTCTCCGCTCTCCTGGAGTCCCTGCCCGGCGTCGGCAAGGTGCGCGCCAAGCAGATCATGGAGCGGCTCGGGATCTCCGAGAGCCGTCGCGTCCGTGGTCTGGGCTCGAACCAGATCGCGTCCCTGGAGCGCGAGTTCGGCGGCGCCTCCGCCTGACGGTCCTCGTGCCCCCGGCAAGCTTTGCCCCGCCGCGGCACCAGCACCTCCGGGAACCAGGGATAATCGCTCCATGAGTTCTACAGTCTCCCGGGGGGCGGCCCGCCCCCTCGCTTCGCAGGGGGCCACTCCGGCCCCCCCGGACAGACACCCGCGACTGACCGTGCTCTCCGGCCCCTCAGGGGTCGGCAAGAGCACGGTCGTCGCCCACCTGCGCACGGTGCACCCCGACGTCTGGCTGTCGGTCTCCGCCACCACGCGCAAGCCGCGCCCCGGCGAGCAGCACGGTGTCCAGTACTACTTCGTGGACGACGACGAGTTCGACAAGCTCGTCGCCAACGGCGAACTGCTGGAGTGGGCCGAATTCGCCGGGAACCGCTACGGCACGCCCCGCGCGGCCGTGCTCGACAAGCTCGGCGCGGGCGAGCCCGTGCTGCTGGAGATCGACCTCCAGGGCGCCCGGCTGGTCCGCGAGTCGATGCCCGAGGCGCGCCTGGTCTTCCTCGCGCCGCCGAGCTGGGAGGAACTGGTCCGCCGCCTCACCGGGCGCGGCACCGAATCGCCCGAGGTGATCGAGGAACGGCTGAGCGCGGCCAAGGTCGAACTGGCCGCCGAGGCCGAGTTCGACGTGACCCTTGTCAACACCTCGGTCGAGGCTGTAGCGCGTGAGCTGCTAGCCTTGATGCAGATTGACTGAGCTGACTCAGTCTTTTCCGTTTTCCATCAGTAGTAGGGGTAGGTAGAGCGTGTCCTCTTCCATCACCACGCCCGAGGGCATCATCAATCCTCCGATTGACGAGCTGCTCGAAGCCACCGATTCGAAGTACAGCCTGGTGATCTACGCCGCCAAGCGCGCGCGCCAGATCAACGCGTACTACTCCCAGCTCGGTGAGGGCCTGCTGGAGTACGTCGGCCCGCTCGTGGACACCCACGTGCACGAGAAGCCGCTCTCCATCGCGCTGCGCGAGATCAACGCGGGTCTGCTGACCTCCGAAGCGGTCGAGGCACCCGCGCACTGACGCCAGCACACATCCACACGCGTTTCAGCACGGGCCCGGCGGAGCGACCGCCGGGCCCGTGGTGTGTCATGGGACGTGTCAGGTGACCCGCGCGGAACGGGTCGCGGGACAGGTCGCAGGACGGTTCGGACGACGGATCTCGGGTCGGGAGACACGATGGCGAAACCACAGGTCGTGCTGGGTGTGAGCGGTGGCATCGCCGCCTACAAGGCGTGCGAGCTGCTGCGGCGGCTCACCGAGTCGGGGCACGGCGTGCGGGTGGTGCCCACCGAGTCCGCGCTGCACTTCGTCGGCGAGGCCACCTGGTCGGCGCTGTCCGGCAACCCGGTCTCCACCCGCGTCTGGGACGACGTCCACGAGGTCCCGCACGTACGGATCGGCCAGCACGCCGACCTCGTCGTGGTCGCCCCCGCCACCGCCGACCTGCTCGCCAAGGCCGCCCACGGCCTCGCCGACGACCTGCTCACCAACACCCTGCTGACCGCCCGCTGCCCGGTGGTCTTCGCCCCCGCGATGCACACCGAGATGTGGGAGCACCCGGCCACCCGGGAGAACGTCGCCACCCTGCGCCGCCGGGGCTGCGTCGTCATCGAACCCGCCGTCGGCAGGCTGACCGGCGTCGACACCGGCAAGGGACGGCTGCCCGACCCCGCCGAGATCTACGAGGTCTGCCGCCGCGTGCTGCGCCGGGGACCCGCCGAGCGGGACCTGGCCGGACGGCATGTGGTGATCAGCGCGGGCGGTACCCGCGAACCCCTCGACCCGGTCCGCTACCTCGGCAACCGCTCCTCCGGCAAGCAGGGCTACGCGCTGGCCCGTACCGCCGTGGCGCGCGGCGCCCGGGTCACCCTCCTCGCGGCCAACACCGGACTCCCCGACCCGGCCGGCGCCGACGTCGTCACCGTCGGCACCGCGGAACAGCTCAGGGAAGCGGTGCTCAAGGCCGCCGCCGACGCCGACGTGGTGGTGATGGCCGCCGCCGTCGCGGACTTCCGCCCCGCGCGGTACGCGGCGGGCAAGATCAAGAAGAAGGACGACCAGGAGCCCGCGCCGATCACCCTGGTCCGCAACGCCGACATCCTCGCCGAGATCTCCGCGCACCGCGCCCGGCCGGGACAGCTCGTCGTCGGCTTCGCCGCCGAGACCGACGACGTCCTCGTCAACGGACGCGCCAAGCTCACCCGAAAGGGTTGTGATCTGCTCGTCGTCAACGAAGTGGGTGACGGCAAGGCGTTCGGCACCGAGGAGAACGAGGCTGTGGTACTGGGCGCCGACGGCAGCGAGACCCCCGTACCGTACGGGCCCAAGGAGGATCTCGCGGACCGGGTGTGGGATCTTGTCGGCGCGAGATTGCCGGAAAGCGACACTCGGGTGGACGCGTGATGACGCGTTCCGCCACGAATCCAAAGGCCGAGATGCCGTGTCACGTCCGCGGCGGCGGACTATAAGCTTGCAGTGGAGTGCCGGGCGCAGCCCTGCGCACTCCGCCCAGATTCAGCCAGCAGCCGCTGCAACCCCAGGGAGCGATGTGTCCCGCCGCCTGTTCACCTCGGAGTCCGTCACCGAGGGACACCCAGACAAGATCGCTGACCAGATCAGCGACACCATCCTCGACGCCCTCCTCAAGGCCGACCCGCACTCCCGGGTCGCCGTCGAGACGCTGATCACCACCGGTCAGGTGCATATCGCGGGCGAGGTCACGACCACCGCCTACGCCGATATCGCCACCCTGGTGCGCAACAAGATCCTGGAGATCGGCTACGACTCCTCCAAGAAGGGCTTCGACGGCGCCTCCTGCGGCGTCTCGGTGTCCATCGGCGCGCAGTCCCCTGACATCGCACAGGGTGTCGACACCGCGTACGAGAAGCGCGTCGCGGGTTCCGCCGCGACCGACGACGACCTGAACAAGCAGGGCGCGGGCGACCAGGGCCTGATGTTCGGCTACGCGTCCGACGAGACGCCCGAGCTGATGCCGCTGCCGATCACGCTCGCCCACCGCCTGTCCAGGCGGCTGACCGAGGTCCGCAAGAACGGCCAGATCCCGTACCTGCGCCCGGACGGCAAGACCCAGGTCACCATCGAGTACGACGGCGACAAGGCCGTCCGCCTCGACACCGTCGTGGTCTCCTCGCAGCACGCCTCCGACATCGACCTGGAGTCGCTGCTCGCGCCCGACATCCGGGAATTCGTCGTCGAGGTCGAGCTGAAGGCCCTGCTCGACGACGGCATCAAGCTCGACACCGACGGCTACAAGCTGCTGGTCAACCCCACCGGCCGCTTCGAGATCGGCGGCCCCATGGGTGACGCCGGGCTCACCGGCCGCAAGATCATCATCGACACCTACGGCGGCATGGCCCGCCACGGCGGCGGCGCCTTCTCGGGCAAGGACCCGTCCAAGGTCGACCGCTCCGCCGCCTACGCCATGCGCTGGGTCGCCAAGAACGTCGTCGCCGCCGGGCTCGCCGCGCGCTGCGAGGTCCAGGTCGCCTACGCCATCGGCAAGGCCGAGCCCGTCGGTCTCTTCGTCGAGACCTTCGGCACCGCGAGCGTCGACGTCGAGAAGATCGAGCAGGCCATCAGCCAGGTCTTCGACCTGCGGCCCGCCGCGATCATCCGCGACCTCGACCTGCTCCGCCCGATCTACGCCCAGACCGCCGCCTACGGCCACTTCGGCCGCGAGCTGGAGGACTTCACCTGGGAGCGGACGGACCGCGTCGACGCCCTGCGCGCGGCCGCCGGGCTCTAAGTCCGTACGGCGCCCCCGCCCCGGTATGGGGGCGCCGTCTCGCGGCGGCGCGAGTGTGTCCGAGGGGTCTGTAAGAATCGCAAGGTGAGCAGCGAGAACGGTCAGGACGCCGAGCCCCCCGCAGGGGAGCAGCTCGCGCTCATTCGGGAGACCGTCAAGAAGGCGAAGGAGCCCAAGGCCAAGCCGCGCACATGGCGCGGGGCGGCCCTCGCCGAAGGTCTGCCGGTGGCACGGGTGCTGGTCGACAAGGGGCTGCTGCACCTGGACCAGTTCTTCGACTACGCGGTGCCGGCGGCCATGGACGAGGAGGCCAGACCCGGCGTACGGGTCAGGGTCCGCTTCGGGGCGCGCGTGGTGAAGGGCAGGAGAGAAGGCGGCTCGCTGCACGACGGCTTCATCGTCGAACGGCGGGCCGAGAGCGACTTCCGCGGCCCCCTCGCCCCGCTCGCGCAGGTGCTGTCGACCGAGCAGGTGCTGACCCCGCCGCTGCTGAAGCTGTGCCGCCAGGTCGCTGACCGGTACGCCGGAGCGCTCGCCGACGTCGTCCAGCTCGCCGTACCGCCCAGGATGGCCCGCGCCGAGCGCGATCCGTCACCGGGACCGCTGCCGGACCCGGCGGCGCCGGAGCCGGGGAGCTGGCAGCGGTACGCGACGGGCCCCGCGTACCTCCAGGCGCTGGCCCGCGGCGACACGCCCCGCGCGGTCTGGCTCGCGCTGCCCGGACCGCACTGGCCGCGCGAACTGGCGGTGGCCGTCGCCACCACCCTCGCCTCTGGCCGCGGCGCCCTGGCCGTACTGCCCGACGGCCGGTCCGCCGCCCGGGTCGACGCGGCGCTGACCGAACTGCTCGGCGAGGGCCGCCACGTCCTGCTCACCGCCGACGCGGGCCCCGAGGAGCGGTACCGGCGCTGGCTGGCCGTCAGCCGCGGCGCGGTACGGGCCGTCGTCGGCACCCGCGCCGCGATGTTCGCGCCCGTCACCGACCTCGGCCTCGTCGCGCTCTGGGACGACGGCGACTCCAGCCACGCCGAGCCGCACGCCCCGCAGCCGCACGCCCGTGACGTCCTGCTGCTGCGCGCCGCCGAGGAACGGACCGCGTTCCTGCTCGGCGGCCTCACCAGCACCGTCGAGGCGGCCCAGCTCGTGGACAGCGGTTGGGCGCTGCCGCTGGCGGCCGGCCGGGACGAGGTACGGGCGGCGGCGCCGCTGATCCGCACGGTCGGCGACGGCGACCAGGCCAGGGACGAGGCCGCGCGCGCCGCCCGGCTGCCGTCGATCGCCTGGCAGGTCACGCGGGAGGCGCTGGCGCGCGGCCCGGTCCTCGTCCAGGTGCCGCGCCGCGGCTACGTACCCCGGCTCGCCTGCGACAACTGCCGCGAACCCGCCCGGTGCACCGCCTGCGCCGGGCCGCTCGAAGTCCGCGAGCAGGGCGGCACCCCGCACTGCGGCTGGTGCGGGCGGCCCGCCGCCGACTGGCACTGCCCCGAGTGCGGCGGCTTCCGGCTGCGCGCCCAGATCGTGGGCGCGCGGCGCACGGCCGAGGAGCTGGGGCGCGCCTTCCCCAAAGTGCCGGTACGCACCTCGGGGCGCGACACCGTCCTCGCCTCGGTCGGCGCGGCCCCCGCGCTGGTCATCGCCACCCCCGGCGCCGAACCCGTCGCCGACACCGGCTACGCGGCGGCCCTGCTGCTCGACGGCTGGGCGCTGCTGAACCGGCCCGACCTGCGCGCCGGTGAGGAGGCGCTCCGGCGCTGGGCGCACGCCGCCGCCCTCGTACGGCCCGCGGGCGAGGGCGGTACCGTCGTCATCCTCGGCGAGCCGACCCTGCGGCCCGTCCAGGCCCTCGTCCGCTGGGACCCCGCCGGGCACGCCCTGCGCGAGCTGGCCGAACGCGCCGAGCTGCGCTTTCCGCCGGTCTCCCGGATGGCCTCGGTCGTCGGGCCCCCGGCCGCCGTGGTCGACCTCCTCGACACCTTGCGGCTCCCGCCGGGTACCGACCAGCTCGGGCCCGTGCCCCTGCCCGTCCCCACGTCCGGCCCCGGCCGCACCCGCCGCCACGGGGAGCCGCCGCCCGGCGAGCAGTGGGAACGGCTACTGCTCCGCGTGCCCCCCGGCACCGGCTCCGCCCTCGCCGCCGCCCTCAAAGAGGCCCAGATCGCTCGCGCCACCCGTGGCGCCTCCGACCCGGTCCACGTCCGCATGGACCCCCCCAACATCGGCTGACCGGCTCCGCCGGGGGTTCCCCACGTTCCCGGTGACCCGGTTGACCGCCCCGAACGGCCCCTGTCCCGCGACGGGCTCGTCGTACCTCGTCGCGCAGTTCCCCGCGCCCCTGGAGGGGGCTGTACCTGTCGTATGCGCACGACGGCTCGTCGTGGCTTGTCGCGCAGTTCCCCGCGCCCCTCAAAAGACCGGCGCCACCGTCCCACGATTCGCCGCCGAAACGCGCGCCATTTGCACGAGCACCTGCGGGCTCAGCCCACGCGGACGGATCTATTCCTACGGGGCCACAGCCCCGGCAGGGGCGCGGGGAACTGCGCGACGAGCCACGACGGACCGTCGTGGGAAGCGGACCGCGTGTCCCAGGGCCCTGGGGGGAGGATGGGGGAAGGCACGGCGAGCCGCGACGGGCCGTCGTGGGGGAAAAGGGGGCAACCCCCTCCCGGAAGCGCGCCGCAGGCGCGCGGTGCCCGACCTGTCGGCGTGGCGGGCGGCGGCGGGACTACGGCGCGGAGGAGGGAGGGGGGAGGGGACGGCGTCAGCCGTTGCGCGGCCCGGGGAAGGACGTGACGGCGTCCTCACGGTCGTCGCGTGGCTCACGCGCTTCCAGTGCCCCCAGCGGAAGCGGGCCCGGCGGAAGCGCCCCCGGCATGGAACGGGCGGCGGGGACGGAGGCGAGGGGCGCGGGGCTGCCGGTCACCACCCCGTGCCCGGAGGCGGCCTGCTCGTCGGGTCCGGGAGGCGCGCTGCGGCGCCCGCCGTACCGGCGGTGCACCGCCTGTTTGGTCACGCCGAGCGCGGAGCCGACGGCGTCCCAGGAGAACCCCAGGGAGCGGTCGAACTCCACGGCCGCGGTGACCAGGGTCTCCACGCTGTCGCGCAGCTCCTGAGCGAGCCGGACGGTCGGGGCGGGCGCGCGGCCGTACACGACGAATCCGGCGGTGGGGCCGCTGCGGCGCGGCCGGTAGACGTTGCCCAACTGGGCGGTCAGGGTCCGCAGCGCGTCCACTTGGCGGCGGACCCTTTCGATGTCCCGCACCAGCAGGTGCAGGCTGGCCCGTGCCTGGGCGTCAGGGGTTGCGTGGTCGGGCATCAACAAGCCTCTCCAACCGGCGGTTACTTAAGGAATGGGCCGTGTGCATTGACCCGAATTCGGGCAAACTCTCTTGACCAACGCGCCAGCCGCCCATGGAGTCACGCAGCAAGGGGCGCAGCCCACCCCTCGGGGGGCGCGCGGCCGGGCGCGCACCCCCGCCGCGGCGGGCCGAACGCGCCTCTAGAATTGACCCCTGCCCCGTCCCCGGGGCGGTCAGGACGGCCGGCACCCGGCGTCCGGAGCCGCCGCCGTACGCCCGTTCCAGGAGACCGCCGCCGTGTCCGTCAAGCCCATCCGCCTCTTCGGTGACCCGGTGCTGCGCATGACGGCGCAGCCGGTCACGACCTTCGACAAGGAACTGCGCACGCTCGTACAGGACTTGACCGACACCATGCGGGACGCGCCGGGCGCGGGCCTGGCCGCGCCGCAACTGGGCGTCTCCCTGCGGGTGTTCACCTACTTCGTCGAGGGCGAGCTGGGCCACCTGATCAACCCGGAGCTGACGCTCAGCGAGGACGAGCAGGACGGTCCCGAGGGCTGCCTGTCGCTGCCTGGCCTGACGTACGACTGCAAGCGCGCGTACGGCGTCGTCGCCAAGGGCCGCAACATGTACGGCGACCCGGTCACGATCGAGGGCACGCAGCGGCTCGCCCGCTGCATCCAGCACGAGACGGACCACCTGGACGGGGTCATCTTCATCGACCGGCTCGACACCGAGCAGCGCAAGGCCGCGCTCAAGGCGATCCGCGAGGCGACCGAGGGCCCGGACGGCATCTGGCGGGTGCCGGGCGAGAACAGCGTGCCGCAGGTGAAGATCTCGCCGCACGACACCTTCGGGCGCGGGCAGTGACGCCCGCCCCCTGACGGCGGCCAGCCGTCAGGCCGAAAAGCCCGCCCGTGAACCACCATCGAGAGGCACACCCCGCACGATGAGGCTCGTCTTCGCCGGCACCCCCGAGGTCGCCGTACCCGCACTGGACGCACTGCTGGCCTCCGACCGGCACGAGGTCGTCGCCGTCGTGACCCGGCCCGACGCGACGGCCGGGCGCGGCCGCAAGCTGCTGGCCAGCCCCGTCGCCGAGCGGGCCGCCGAGGCCGGCGTCGAAATCCTCAAGCCCGCGCGCCCCCGTGACGAGGACTTCCTCGCCCGGCTGCGGGAGATCGCCCCCGACGCCTGCCCGGTCGTCGCCTACGGCGCGCTGCTGCCCAAGGCCGCGCTCGACATCCCCGCGCACGGCTGGATCAATCTGCACTTCTCGCTGCTGCCCGCCTGGCGCGGCGCCGCGCCCGTGCAGCACGCGGTCATGGCAGGTGACGAGGTCACCGGCGCGTCCACCTTCCTCATCGAGCAGGGGCTCGACTCCGGGCCCGTCTACGGCGTCCTCACCGAGGAGATCGGCCCGACCGACACCAGCGGCGACCTGCTCACCCGGCTCGGCCGCAGCGGCGCCGGGCTGCTCGTCGCCACCATGGACGGCATCGAGGACGGCCGCCTCGTCGCCCGGCCCCAGCCCGCCGACGGGGTCACCCTCGCACCCAAGATCACCGTCGAGGACGCCGCCGTCGACTGGACGGCGCCCGCGCTCCGCGTCGACCGCCTCATCCGGGGGTGCACCCCCGCGCCCGGCGCCTGGACCCTGACCTCCGGCGAACGCCTCAAGCTCGGGCCCGTCCGGCCCCAGCCCGACCGCGTCGACCTCGCCCCCGGCGAGCTGGGCGTCGCCAAGAACGCCGTGTACGTCGGCACGGGGAGCCACGCCGTACTCCTCGGAGAGGTGCAGCCGCAGGGCAAGAAGCGGATGGCCGCCGCCGACTGGGCCCGGGGCGCCCGCATCCCGTCCGGCTCCCGCCTCGGGGCCTAGGGCGGACACGCCCTGGGGCCTGCCCGCAGGGCAGGAGTACGCCCCGCGCCGCAGGCGCTTAGGGTGGACGGCGACCGACCTTCGTAAAAATCGGAGCACCTTCACACGTGAACGACCAGCCGCGCCGCCGCCCGCAGGGCAAGCCGTACCGCCGACCCCAGCGTGACCCCGTCAGAATCCTGGCGTTCGAGGCGCTGCGGGCGGTGGGGGAGCGGGACGCGTACGCGAATCTGGTGCTGCCCGGCCTGCTGAAGGCGGCGGAGGCGGAGGCGGTGAAGAAGGGCCGGGAGTTCGACCGGCGGGACGCGGCGCTGGCGACGGAGCTGGTGTACGGGACGCTGCGGCGGCAGGGAACGTACGACGCGGTGATCGCGGCCTGCGTGGACCGGCCCTTGCGCGAGGTGGACCCGCCGGTGCTCGACGTGCTGGCGCTGGGCACCCACCAGCTGCTCGGGACGCGTATCCCGACGCACGCGGCGGTCTCGGCGAGCGTCGAGCTGGCCAGGGTGGTGCTCGGCGACGGCCGGGCGAAGTTCGTGAACGCGGTGCTGCGGAAGGTCTCCGCGCACGACCTGGACGAGTGGCTCGAACTGGTCGCGCCGCCGTACGACGAGGACCCCGAGGACCACCTGGCCGTCGTGCACTCGCATCCGCGCTGGGTCGTCTCGGCGCTGTGGGACGCGCTCGGCGGCGGCCGGGCCGGGATCGAGGACCTGCTGGCGGCGGACAACGAGCGGCCCGAGGTGACGCTGGTCGCGCGCCCCGGCCGGTCGACCGCGCGCGAGCTGATGGAGTCGCTGCCGCCGGACACGACGGAGCCCGGCCGCTGGTCGCCGTACGCGGTACGGCTGGCCGAGGGCGGTGACCCGGCGGCCGTGGACGCGGTCCGCGAGGGCCGGGCCGGCGTGCAGGACGAGGGCAGCCAACTCGTCGCCGCCGCGCTGGCCGCCGTCCCGCTCGACGGCCGGGACGCCCGCTGGCTCGACGCCTGCGCGGGCCCCGGCGGCAAGGCCGCGCTCCTCGCGGCCCTCGCGGCCCAGCGCGGCGCGGAACTCGTCGCCGCCGAGAAGCAGCCCCACCGCGCCCGCCTCGTGGCCCGCTCCCTGGCGGGCAACCCCGGCCCGTACCAGGTCGTGGTCGCCGACGGCACCCGCCCCGCCTGGGCCGAGGGCTCCTTCGACCGCGTCCTGGTCGACGTGCCCTGCACCGGCCTCGGCGCGCTCCGCCGCCGACCCGAGGCCCGCTGGCGACGGCGCGCCGAGGACGTACCCACCTTCGGCCCCCTCCAGCGCGGCCTGCTCACCGAGGCCCTGCACGCCGTACGCGTCGGCGGCGTCGTCGGCTACGCGACCTGCTCCCCGCACCTGGCGGAGACCCGCGCCGTCGTGGACGACATCCTCCGCGACGACCGCGCCCCGGCCGCCGAGCGCATCGACGTACGCCCGCTGCTGCCCGGTGTCCCCGCCCTCGGCGACGGCCCCGACATCCAGCTCTGGCCGCACCTGCACGGCACGGACGCGATGTACCTCGCCCTCCTGCGCCGTACGGCCTGACCGCCCGCCGAGAGCCGGTCGCCCGCGTTCAGCCGCGCGGGCGAAAAACATCCGGCGGCGATGTCGAGAAACCGCGCACGGCTCCGTCCCCGAGGTGAAGCGCGACCACAATGGGCCGCATCCGCACCGAGGAGAAGCACCATGGCGAAGTATCTGCTGCTCAAGCACTACCGGGGCGCCCCGGCGCCGGTGAACGACGTACCCATGGCGCAATGGACGCCCGAGGAGATCTCGGCGCACGTGACGTACATGAACGACTTCGCGACCCGCCTCGAGGAGACCGGCGAGTACGTCGACAGCCAGGCGCTCGCCCCCGAGGGGACCTTCGTGCGGTACGACGGGGAGGGGCGTCCGCCGGTCACCGACGGGCCGTTCGCCGAGACCAAGGACGTCATCGCCGGGTGGATGGTGATCGACGTCGACAGCTACGAGCGGGCCCTCGAACTGGCAGGGGAGCTGTCGGCCGCGCCCGGCGCCGGGGGTAAGCCGATCCACGAGTGGCTGGAGCTGCGTCCGTTCCTCGGCGCCCACCCCACCGTCACGGGGTGCCCCCACTGATGGACGAGGCTCTGGTCAGGAGCCTCACCCCGGAAGTGCTCGCGATCCTCGTCCGGCGCGGAGCCGACTTCGCGGCGGCCGAGGACGCGGTGCAGGACGCACTGGTCGAAGCGGTACGCGTCTGGCCCGACGATCCGCCGCGTGACCCGAAGGGCTGGCTGGTGACGGTGGCCTGGCGGCGGTTCCTCGACGCGACGCGGGCGGACACGGCCCGGCGCAGGCGTGAGGACCGGGTGGACGAGGAACCGGCGAGCGGGCCCGCCTCCGGCGCGGACGACACCCTCCAGCTCTACTTCCTGTGCGCGCACCCGTCGCTGACCGCGTCGTCGGCGGTCGCGCTCACCCTGCGGGCCGTCGGCGGCCTGACCACCCGGCAGATCGCCCAGGCGTATCTGGTGCCCGAGGCGACGATGGCGCAGCGCGTCAGCCGGGCCAAACGCACCGTCTCCGGCGTGCGGTTCGACCGGCAGGGCGACGTCGCCACGGTGCTGCGGGTGCTGTACCTGGTCTTCAACGAGGGCTACTCCGGCGATGTCGACCTGTCCGCCGAGGCCGTCCGGCTCACCCGGCAGCTCGCGGCCGTGATCGACCACCCCGAGGTGGCGGGGCTGCTCGCCCTCATGCTGCTGCACCACGCCCGCCGGGCCGCCAGGACCGCGCCCGACGGCAGCCTCGTACCGCTCGCCGAGCAGGACCGCGGCCGGTGGGACACCGGGGCGATCGCCGAGGGCGTCGAGATCCTTCAGGCGGCGCTGGCCCGCGACCGGCTGGGCGAGTTCCAGGCCCAGGCCGCCATCGCGGCGCTCCACGCGGACGCGCCGACGGCCGAGGAGACCGACTGGGCGCAGATCGTCGAGTGGTACGACGAACTGGCGGCCCTGACCGACAGCCCGGTCGTCCGCCTCAACCGGGCGGTGGCGGTCGGCGAGGCGGACGGCCCCCGCGCCGGTCTCGCGGCGCTCGCCGCCCTCGACGACACGCTGCCCCGGTACACGGCGGTGGCCGCGTATCTCCACGAGCGCGACGGCGATCTGGCGACGGCGGCCCGGCTCTACGCGCAGGCGGCCCCGAAGGCGCCGAACCTCGCCGAGCGCGACCACCTGACCCGGCAGGCGGCCCGGCTCAACACCCGCCGCGAGCGCTGACGCGCCCGTGTGCGCGGCTAGGGCCTGTCCGCTGGCTGCTCCCGGTCCTCCTCGCGCGCCTGCGCCGGGGCGGCTCGGGGCGCGTCGAGCCTGCTCGGCCACCACACCCGGTGGCCCAGGTCGAGGGTGATCGCGGAGACGAGCACCGAGCGGACGACGAAGGTGTCGAGCAGGACGCCGAAGGCGACCGCGAAGCCGATCTCGGCGAAGCCGACGACCGGGAGCGTGCCGAGCACCGCGAAGGTGCCCGCGAGGACGAGCCCGGCCGAGGTGATCACCCCGCCGGTGGCGGCGAGACCGGTAAGGACGCCGTCGCGGGTGCCGCGCCGGACGGTCTCCTCCCGGATGCGGGTCATGAGGAAGATGTTGTAGTCGATGCCCAGCGCCACCAGGAACACGAAGACGAACAGCGGGAACGCCGTGTCCTCGCCCGCGTATCCGAACACGTGCCGGAAGACCAGCGAGCTGACGCCGAGGGCGGCGCCGAAGGACAGCACCACCGTGGCCATCAGCACCAGCGGCGCCACCAGGGCCCGCAGCAGCAGCGCCAGGATCAGCAGGACGACCAGCAGGATCAGCGGGATCAGCAGCTTGTTGTCGCGGCCCGCCGCCTGATTCGTGTCCTTCTGCACCGCCGTCCCGCCGCCGACCAGGGCGTCCGCGCCGGGGACGCGGTGCAGGGTGTCGCGGGCCAGCCGTACGGTCCGCTGGGCGGCCCCGCTGTCCGCGCGGTCGGCGAGAGTGGCCTCCAGGTAGACCCGGCCGTCCCTCTGCGCGGCCACGCCCGGCGGGGTGCCGACCGAGCCGGGCACGACGCCCTTCACCGAGGCCAGCGCCGTACGCACCTCGTCGGCGGCGCCCGCCCGCGCGATCACCACCAGCGGCTGGCCGCCACCGGCCGGGAAGTAGCGGGACTGCACCTTCTGGCCGACCACGGAGTCCGGGGTGTCGGTGAAGCTGTCCGCGCTGGACAGGCCGGTCGCCTTCAGCGAGAACAGCCCGAGGCCGAGCGCGCCGAGCACGACCACCGTCGTGATCCACACCGACCGCGGCCGGTGGCCGACCGCCGTGCCGATCCGCGACCACACACCGGCCTTGGTCGGCTCCGCGCTGCCCACGTGCGGGATCGCGGGCCAGAACACCCAGCGGCCGAAGATCACCAGCAGGGCGGGGAAGAGCGTGAGCATCGCCAGCAGGGCCACCGCGACACCGATCGCGGCGACGGGGCCGAGCCCGGAGGTCGAGTTCATGTCGGCGGCCAGCAGGCACAGCATGCTCAGCGCCACCGTGGCCGCGCTCGCGATGATCGCGGGGCCCGCCCGGTGCAGGGCGAGCGCCATCGCCTCGTGCCGGTCCTCGTGATCGCGCAGCTCTTCGCGGTAGCGGGCGACGAGCAGCAGCGCGTAGTCCGTCCCCGCGCCGAACACCAGGACGGTGAGGATGCCCGCGCTCTGGGCGTTGACCACCAGACCGGCGTGCTCGGCGAGGAGGTAGATCACCGCCTCCGACGTGAACAGCGCGCCGATCACGGACAGCACCGGCACGAAGAGCAGGCTCAGGCTGCGGTAGGTGATCAGCAGGATCACGACGACGACGGCGAGGGCCGCGTACAGCAGGGTGCCCTCGATCCCGGCGAAGGCGTCGGCGGAGTCCGCGGAGAAGCCGCCGGGGCCCGTGATGTGCGTCCTGAGCCCGTCGTCGCCCTGCCCGACGGTGGACCTGAGCTGCT
Source organism: Streptomyces sp. NPDC008317 (assembly GCF_042955955.1). Taxonomy (NCBI): domain Bacteria; kingdom Bacillati; phylum Actinomycetota; class Actinomycetes; order Kitasatosporales; family Streptomycetaceae; genus Streptomyces; species Streptomyces sp. NPDC008317. Next base: position 175,328 of record NZ_JBIBFQ010000003.1, on the reverse strand, counting down.
CGACCGCGTCGGCGATGGTGCTCCAGCCGCTCGGGTCGATGGTGATCGGCACGATGAGCAGCGCGGCGCGCGGCGCGGTCCGCCGGTCGAGCTGCGGTCCGACCGTACGGCTGCCGACGATGCCGTGCGCGGTCAGCGACTTGACCGAGGCGGCGTCCGCGCCGACCTTCGCCACATCCGCGTCGGTCAGGCCGCCGGGCCGGGAGTACACGACGACCGCGGGCGCGCTCTCCGGCACGAACTGCTTCTGGAGCTCCAGCACTCGGGTGGACTCCGCCTTGCTCGGTAGCCAGCTCGCCGAGTCGTTCTTCTGCGCGTCGGTGAGTTTCTGGGCCAGCGGCGAGACCACCACCAGCACGACGATCCACAGGCCGAGGACGACCCACTTGCTCCGCCGCCCGCAGACGACGTGCGCTATCCGTCCCGCTCCGCCCGCCATGAGTGCCCCCCGGGCCCGCTCGTGGTGTCGTCCCCCCGCCGTCCGACGCGACGCCCTGGGAGCGCCGGACCGTGCCGGAGAGTGATCGGCACCAGCATGGCACTGGCGTTCGTGCCGTGTCCGAGGGTTGGCGGGACCGGTGGGTGGGAACACACGTCCTCCGGATCTGGTTTGCTGGACCCATGAGCGTGCAGATCAACCCCAGCATTCTTTCCGCCGACTTCGCGCGGCTCGCCGAGGAGGCGAAGGCGGTCGAGGGCGCCGACTGGCTCCATGTCGACGTGATGGACAGCCACTTCGTGCCGAACCTCACGCTGGGGGTGCCGGTCGTGGAGTCCCTGAGCAGGGCGACGGAGACGCCGCTCGACTGCCACCTGATGATCGAGGACCCGGACCGCTGGGCGCCCGCGTACGTGGAGGCCGGCGCGGGCTCGGTGACCTTCCACGTGGAGGCGGCGGCGGCGCCGGTCCGGCTCGCCAGGGAGATCCGGGCGAAGGGCGCGCGGGCGTCGATGGCGCTCAAGCCCGCCACCCCGGTCGAGCCCTACGAGGACCTGCTGCCGGAACTCGACATGCTGCTGATCATGACGGTCGAGCCGGGCTTCGGCGGCCAGGCGTTCCTCGACATCATGCTGCCGAAGATCCGCCGCACCAGGGCGCTGATCGACCGCTACGGCCTCGACATGTGGCTCCAGGTCGACGGCGGCGTCTCGGCCGAGACCATCGAGCGGTGCGCCGAGGCGGGCGCCGACGTCTTCGTCGCGGGCTCCGCGGTGTACGGCACGGACGACCCCGCCGCCGCGGTCCGCGCGCTGCGCGAGCAGGCCGCCGCGAAGGCCGCGGAAGTGCCCCGGTGACGGGGGCGCCTACCGGGGGTTACCACGGGCGGAAGCGTCTTCGCTACGCGCCCGTAACACGGCACGATCTGCGAGGATGAGCGCGGAGCGGATCACATGGGGCAACGCGGATCAGATAGGCGACTGGGGAGAACCGACGTGAGCACAGGCCGCACACAGGTGCGCATGGGCCCCGGCGAGATGGTCCAGGCGGCGGCGATGGCACGTCGCTTCTACCTGGAGGGCAAGTCCAAAATCCAGATCGCCGAGGAGTTCGGGGTCAGCCGCTTCAAGGTGGCCAGGGTCCTGGAGACCGCCCTCGAACGCGACCTGGTGAGAATCGAGATCCGCGTCCCCGCCGAGCTGGACGCCGAGCGCTCCGACGCCCTGCGCGCCCACTACGGCCTGCGGCACGCCGTCGTCGTCGAGACCCCGCCCGACCAGGCGGACGCGCCCGACCCGGAGAATCTGGGTGCCGTCGCCGCCGACCTGCTCGGCGAGCTGGTGGACGACGGCGACGTACTGGGCCTGGCCTGGGGCCGCTCCATCATCACCATGGCCAACGCGCTGGACCGGCTCGCGCCCTGCACCGTCGTCCAACTCACCGGCGTCTACGACGTCGGCACCACCGAGCGCGGCTCCGTCGAGGCGGTACGCACCGCCGCCGCCGTCTCCGGCGGCGAGGCGCATCCGCTGTACGCGCCGATGGTGCTCGCCGACCCCGCCACGGCCAGCGCCCTGCGCGCCCAGAGCGGAATCGCCGCCGCCATGGGCTACTTCGACAAGGTCACCGTCGCCGTGGTCTCCGTCGGCTCCTGGGAAGCGGGCGTCTCCACCGTCCACGACGCCCTCACCGACGAGGAGCGCGAGCACTACGCGGGCCTCGGCGTCGCCGCCGAGATGTCCTCCCACCTCTTCGACGCCCAGGGCCGCAGGGTCGGCCGCGACCTCGGCGAGCGCTGCATCACCATCGACGCCGACCGGCTCCGCCGGATCCCCGAAGTGCTCGCCATCGCGGGCGGTCGCCGCAAAGCCGCCGCCATCGACGCGGTGCTGCGCTCCGGCCTCGTCACCAGCCTGGTCACCGACACCGCCGCCGCCGACCACCTCCTGCACTCCACCGCCCCCGCCCCCCGCCCCGCCCTCGACCGCGCCGACCCCGACGGCCCCTGACCCCTCAGGCTTCGCCGCGGTACGAGGACGGCCACCAGCCCGCCGAACGACCGGAGGGGACGGGCCGGGGTGCCCCCGCAGGAGTGCGTTGACAGCCGGGTGCCGAATTCCGTGTGACCAGGTGTGACGCATTCCGAGGAGGTGCCCCGGCCCGGCACCGACCCACGGTCAGCCGGCGCGGGCCGGCCCGGCACCGACCCACGGACAGCCGGCGCGGGCAACCGACCCCGACCCGACGGCAACCGGCACGGCCAACCGGCACCGCCCCACGGCCACCCGCGAGGCCCCCGGCTTGACCCGTGCGGAGTGCCGTTCCGCGCTGGAAGTGATCAAGTGTGGCAGCATCGGCGGCATGCTGCTGCGGTCCGTTCCACGCGCGGTCGCCCCCGTGCTCGCCACCTGCCTGCTCGCTCTGTTCGGGGTCCTCCTCGGCGGCTGCGCGACCCCCACCGTCGTCCCGGCCGCCCACAGCTCCGGGCGGGCCGCCCACGCCTCGTCCACCCCCGCCTGGGCCGACGGCCACCACGTCGTGCACCCCGCCGACCTGCCCCCCGAGGCCCGCACCACGCTGGCGCTGATCGACCGCGGCGGACCGTACCCGTACAGCAGGGACGGCATCGTCTTCGGCAACTACGAGAAGGAACTGCCCGCCCGGACGCGCGGCTACTACCACGAGTACACGGTGCCGACCCCGGACGCCCCGGACCGCGGCGCGCGGCGGATCGTGACCGGCCGCAACGGCGAGATCTTCTACACCTCCGACCACTACCAGAGCTTCGAGGCGGTGCTGCGATGACGGCCACCACACCGCCGGGCGACACCCTCGTACTGGATCTGACCGGGGTCGTCGACCGTCAGTCGTTCATGGACCGCTGCACCGAGCGGCTGCACCTGCCGGACTGGTTCGGCCGCAACTGGGACGCGCTCGCGGACTGCCTCACCGACCTGTCGTGGTGGCCGGTCGGCTCCGACGGGCGGCGGCTGCGGATCGAGGGCTGGCAGGAGTACGCGGCGGCCAAGCCGCGCGAGTGGCGGATCGTGAAGGACATCCTGCGCGACGCGGAGACCTTCTGGCGCGATACCGACACCGAGCTGACCGTGGCCTTGGAGGAAGACACGAACGGGGACGCCGAAGAGAGGGACGCTCGTCCGTAGGCGCACGATGCGTTCGCACGCGAATATGAAGTACGTGAACCGGTCGCCGTTCGGGGACGGCCGCCCCGCGCCCGTCGCCCCGCACGGCAGGAGGCCGTACGGGGCGCGTCGGCCGCGTCAGCGCGCTAGGAGAACGTGCAAGTGATCGAGCCGATGGGCGTGTTGTTGCCGGTCGAGTTGGCCGTGAATCCGAACGTCGTGGAAGCGCCGTCCGGTGGGATCGTGCCGTTGTAGGCGGCGTTGGTGACGCTGATGCTGCCTCCGCTGACTGACTGGACTCCGTTCCACAGACTGGTGATCTGCGTTCCGGTGCCGAGCGTCCAGTTCACCTTCCAGTGACTCGACGGCGAGGCGCCGTGGTTCATCACGGTGACCTGCCCCTGGAACCCACCGCTCCAGGAGTTGGAGACCGCGTACATCGCCATGCAGGAGCCGGGGTCGGTCCCGCCTGTGCTGCCGCCGGTCGTGGTGCCGCTTGTGGTGCCGGTGGTCGTGCCGGTCGTGGTGCCGCTTGTGGTGCCAGTAGTCGTGCCGCTTGTGGTGCCGCTTGTGGTGCCAGTGGTCGTGCCGCTCGTGGTCGAACCGCCGTTGTGGATGCCACTGACCTCGCCGTGACCGCCGTCGAACGCGATGTCGGAGCAGGAGAAGAAGTTCTCATTGCTGTCCGAGCGGACCCACTGGATGAAGACCATCGCGTCACCCGTGCGGTTCGAGGGCAGCGTCAGGTCCCAGTAGTAGTGGCCGCCGTCGGTTCCCGGCGACCCCACCGCGGGCGGGTTGGTGGTGCTTCCGATCGACTCCAGGTCGGCCCAGGCCAGCGGAGTGGTCGGGGACCAGCCCTGCTTGGTCACATAGACACGGAAGGTGCCCGGGTGTGCGGCCCAGTTGCTGTACTGCAACTGGATCGTGGAGCCCGACGTGAGGTGCGTCCTCGGCCAGTCGGCGCGGGCCGCGTTGTAGGCCGAGAAGTCGTACGGTGACTTGTTGCCGGCGCTGCACAGCGTTCCGTCCGGGACGTAACCCTCGCCGCGACCGCCCGCGTTGGAGTCGAGCACCGCGAACCAGTTGTACAGCGACGTCGTTCCGCTCTGGGCGACCGCCGCGGCGCAGGCCGGGTTGGTCGGCGTGAGGGCGCCGGTGGGGGTCAGGGCGTCCTCGTAGCAGAGGTAGGTGCGCGAGCCCGGCATCATCGCCACGCCGTGCGCCTGCGCGGAGCCCTGGCTGAGCAGGACCGCGCCGAACGCCGAGAGCAAAAGAGCGAAGACACCGAATAACGACAGTTGCCAGCTTCTTTTTCGCTTCAAGATCATGACCTTTCCGGGAGCTTTCCCGGGGCCGCGGCGCACCGCGGCCGGGCCACCGGGACAGCGTGGGGGGAGGGAACGGATCTGCGAGTGGGAGCGCTCCCATTTGTGAAGCTAACAGTGGATCAAGAATTCGTAAACACCTGCGGACGAGACTGGCCCGAGTCGCGCCGTGCTTGGGTCGGGCCGCATCCGTTGACAGTGTGCAGCTAGGGCGCTGTGATGGATGGGAGCGCTCCCATATGTCGTGCTCCCCCCACGCAAGCACCCCGAAAGAGGCACCTATGCCCGCTCGCACTCTCCGGTTACCACCCAGGTTGTGGACGGCGGTCGCCGCCGCCATAGCGCTGGCCGTCTCGCTCCTGATCTCGGTGCCCACCAGCGGATTCGGCGCGTCGGCGTCCGGATGCCGGGCCGAGTACACGCTCAACGAATGGCCCGGTGGCTACACCGCGCAGGTGCACGTCACCAACCTCGGCGCGGCGCTGAGCGGTTGGCGGCTGACGTGGACGTATGCCGGTGATCAGAGGATCACTTCGGCCTGGAACGCGACCGTCACCCAGAACGGACACTCCGTCACCGCCGTCAACGCGTCCTACAACGGCGTCGTGGCAGCAGGAGGCACGGTCGACTTCGGCGTGCAGGGAACGGCTGGGTCCGCGGGCTCGCAACCCGCTGACTTCGCCCTCAACGACCTGCCCTGTGGAGCCGTCAGCACCACCCCGCCGACCACGCCCCCGACCACCCCGCCGACGACGCCCCCGACCACCCCGCCTACGACGCCCCCGACCACGCCGCCGCCCACTTCGCCGCCCGCGGGATGCGACTCCGCGACGATATGCACGGGCTTTGAGGACCAGAGCGGTGCCGGTCCCGCCGGGGACTGGCGTTTCACCGCGCCCGACTGCCAAGGCACGGGGACGGCCGCCATCGACACGACAGTCGCGCACAGCGGCTCGAAGTCCCTGCGGGTGGACGGGAAGGCGGGCTACTGCAACCACGCCTTCGTCGCCTCCACCGCTGATCTGTCGTCGGTCGGCCCGGTGGTCTACATCCGGATGTGGGTGCGGCACACCACGGCGCTCCCGACCTCGCACGTCGCCTTCGTCTCCATGCCGGACTCCTCCCAGGGCGGCCGGGCGCTGCGGATCGGCGGCCAGAACGGCGCCCTGCAGTGGAACCGGGAGAGTGACGACGCCACCCTCCCGGCGCAGAGTCCGGCCGGGGTCTCGCTGAGCAGTCCGCTGCCGACCCTCACCTGGCAGTGTCTGCGCTTCGCGGTCGACACCACGGCGCCGAAGCTCGACACCTGGCTCAATGACACGCAGATACCCGGATTGCACGCCGACGGCGTGCCGACCCAGGACATCGACCAGCAGTGGCTATCGCGCACCACGCCGCCCAGGCCGACCGCCCTGCGACTCGGCTGGGAGAGCTACGCCACGGGCGACGACACCTTGTGGTTCGACGACGTGGCCGTCGGTTCCGCGCCGCTCGGCTGCTGACGAGGGCGTCGCGGAGGTCCGTCGCGGACACGGTCCGGCAGCCGGCCTGACCGTGTCCGCGACGGGGTGGGTCACAGCGGACGGGGCGTGCCGGTCAGCCGAGGCGGAAGCGCTGTGCCGCCGTCCCGTTGCAGTCCCACAACTGCACGGGATCCCCGGCCTGCTGGCCGTTGTCCTTGTCGTCGAGGCAGCGGCCCGACTGCGGATTGAACAAGGTGCCGTCGGCCCGGCTCTCCCACACCTGGGCGCCCGTGCCGTTGCAGTCCCACAGTTGGGTCCGTGTGCCGTTGCCGGTGTTGCCGCCCACCGCGTCGAGGCACTTGCCGAAGGTCCGCAGCGTGCGGTCGCCGGGCGCGGACCAGCGCTGCGCGTCGGAGCCGTTGCAGCCGGACAACTGCACGGGCGTGGCGGAGGCCGGATCGGCGTTGGTCACGTCCACGCACAGGGCAGCGGGGCCGGAGACCGCACCGGGCGGCAGCTTCCACGACTGCGCGGTCACACCGGCGCAGTCGTAGAGCTGGAGCTGTACGGCGCCGGGTGTGGTGTTGCCGTCCGGCACGTCGAGGCAGCGTCCCGAGGCCGGGTTGAGCAGGCTGCCGTCGGAGCGGTGCGTCCAGGTCTGCGAAGCGGCACCCGAGCAGCCCGCGACGCTCACCGGCGTACGGTTCGCCGTCCCGCCGCCCGTGGCCGTCAGGCACTTGCCGAGGACCCGGACGGTACTGTCGGCCTGGTACGCGACCTGCTGGGCCGCGCTGTGGTTGCAGCCCCACAGCTGCACGGCCGTCCCGTCGTCGGCCACCCCGCCGCGCACGTCGAGGCACAGGCCGCCCGCGCCGATCACCTCGCCGGACGCCGGGTTCGCGGACGCGCTGCCGGACAGCGTCACGGTGTGCGAGGAGCCGAGCGGGAGCGCGCCCGTCGTCACCGTCACCGTCCTGCGGTTGACGTTCCACGACCACGCGGTCTCCGGGACCTGCGCCCCGTCGACCGAAACGGCGGTCGGCGCCTGCGAGTTGGACAGCCGCAGGGTGTAGGCCCGGGAGGTCGGCGCGCCGCTGAAGGAACCGGTCTGCGCGCCGATCGTCAGTGTCCGAGCCGCCTCACTCCACGACAGGGGCGCCTCGGTCGCCTGGCCGCTGCGATAGCCCGTGCCCTCGCCGGCGTCGGAGTAGACCGAGAAGGCCCCGTCGGCACCCGCGGCGACATTCACCGTCACCTGCGTCAACGGCCGCTGCCCCTGGTTGTCGACGTAGTCGGTGCGGGTGGGGAGGATGCCGCCGGCCTTGATCAGCACCGGCATCCGGGACAGCGGACCGGTGATGGTGACGGTGGCGGGCCCGGTGTAGGTACGGCCGGTGAAGTAGTCCGTCCAGCTCCCCGGCGGCACCCACACCGACGCCGAGCCGTTGCCGCTGGAGTCGTTGGGCGAGGTGATCGGCGCGACCAGGACGTCGTCGCCGTACAGATACTCGCCGGTGGCGCTGTAGGCGGCGTCCTGGGACGGGTAGTCGAGATACAACGGCCGGACGATGGGCACACCGGTCGCGTTCGCCTGCTGTGCGAGCGTGTACGTGTACGGGACGAGCGCCTCCCGTAGCCGCAGGAAGGACTCGGCGCTCGCCGCGGCAGCGCCGCTGTAGTTCCACGGCAGCCGGTCGCCGTGGTCGGAGTGCAGCCGGTCCACCGGCTGGAAGGTGCCGAATTGCACCCAGCGGGCGTACAGATCGTCGGCGAGATGACCGCCGTGGAAGCTGCCGATGTCATGGCTGACATTGGAGATTCCCGCGGCGGCCTCGGCGGCGGTGAACTTCGCCTCGAAGGCGAGCATGTCCCACGTCGCGGGCGTGTCGCCGGTGAACTGCATCGAGTTGCGCCGCTCGGACCAGGGCCCGACCGGGTAGTTGCTGTTGTCGCCGCCCTCCTCCGAGCCGCCGATCCGTGCGAAGGAGAAGCCGCGCAGCCCCTTGGCCGCCGCGTCGTCCGCATAGGCCTGGTTGATCAGATTGTCCGGCCCCACATGCGGATCTGACGCGGTCGAGGCACCGCAGTTGGTGCAGTAGTCCAGCCACCACTCCCGCACGCCCTGTTGCTCGAAGGGCTGGTGCAGATCGAGATAGGCGGCCAGATGCGCCGGGTTGGACCAGTCGAAGGCGTACGTGCTGCCGCCGTCGGGCAGGAGGCCGCCCGCGCGGGAGTTGGCCGCGGCGAATTTGGGGTCGCCGCTGTCGATGGTCGGGTGGATGTTCATCGACACCGCGAGACCCTGCTGCTTGGTCCAGTCGAGGAATGCCCGCGGATCGGGGAAGAGCGAACTGTTCCAGTTCCAGCCGTTCCACTGCGTCGGCGACTTCCAGTCGGTGTCCACCACCAGCCAGTCGATCGGCGTGTTCGTGCTGCGGAAGGTGGGCAGCAGCGAATTCTCGTAGTCGGCCGTCGAGTAGCCGTAGTACCGCGAGTACCACACGCCGTAGGCCGACTCCGGTAGCAGATTGGCGCCGCCGGTCAGGGAGTTGAGGTCGGCGAGGCCCTGCTTGTAGTTCTGGCCGTAACCGAAGAAGTAGCCGTCCTGGTACGGCTGGGCGCCGTGCGAGGGACGGTCGGTCACCGCGTGCGCGCCCGACAGCAGTGCCGTCCGGGTGTCGTCCAGCAGGTACCAGCCGTCGCGATCCAGGATCCCCGGGTGCTCGGGCACCGGCACGGCCGCCGGATTGTCCAGTGTCCGGGACCAGCCGCCGAGGGTGTTCGTCGGCCCCGCGCCGTAGCCGGTCGTGGTGAGCGCCGTCGACGCGGCCGGGTACGCCGTGGTGCCGACCGGGGTGACCGCCAGGCTGTCGATGTTGACCCGGCCGGTGTCACCCGCGTTCTGCACGATGCTCAGGGTGTTGGCGCCAGCGGTCAGGTGCACCGTGGCGGACGCGGTCGACCAGGCGTTCCACGACGAGGTGGCGGGCAGGCTGAGCGCCGGGCCCGCGGTCGAGCCGACCCGGGTGGACAGGGTGCCCGTGCCGCCCGCCGCGTTGGAGTAGCGCACCCACAGCCGGTAGTCGCCGGTCGACGGCACCGCGGAGACGTCCTGGGTGAGTCCGCTGCCTGTGTGCTCGTATCCGGCGACGAAGCCGGAGCCGGTGTGCCCGGTGTGGTCGTAGGCGGCGACGCCGTAGCCGCTGAGCAGCGAATTCTCAGCCTCGCAGGCGGAGTTGACCGGGCAGTAGGAAGGAAACGCCGGTTTGGCGGTCACCCCCGTGCCCGTCATCGTCACCGTGAGGTTGGCCGCCGTGAAAGGGCCGCTGCCCCGCTTGTAGCGCAACGTCAGCCCGGACGTCGTGATCTCGCGGTACCCGTCCGCGGTGACGTCCGTGGTGACGTCGGATACGGGGAAGGACCGGTTGACGGCGTTGAACGTCGTCCCGTCCTGGAAGACGGCGTCGCCCGCGTACTCCAGCCGCACCAGGGTCGGGCTGAGCACTTCGAAGCGGGCGTTCCCATCGGTGACGACGGAACTCGACGCCGCGGCCCGCGCCGGCGGGGCGGCCTGCCGCGCCACGGCGCTGTCGACGGCGGTGACCGACAACAGCGCCAGGCATGAACCCAGCACGAGCGCCCGGCTCCTGCGGGGCGAGAGAGGTGATCCGACGCGGCGTGGGCGCATGGGCATGCCTTCCGTAGTCCTCGACAGAGCCTGACATCGTTGTCCATGGTCCAATTCGCCGTGCGGGAAGCGGAGTTGAGTTGACCGGCGCGACGAGGCGAGAGAGCGCTCTCTGAAGCTAGCCATTGGTCGTGTATGCGTCAATACGCCGCACGGGCCGCACACGGCGGTCGGCGGTGTGTCACTCCGGTCGACGCGCCTCGACGGCCCCGCCCCGTCCCGCCACCGCGCTGACGCAGCGCGAGACACCACCGGTCGCACCAGAAGCCGGAAACGGCCCGGATCCCCGCAGCGGTGTCCGCGCCACAGTCCGCAGCGTCCGGTCGTCATCGTGAGGACAAGCAATTGCGGAGCGGTACGGGGTGATACGGGTCTGGCGCGCACTCGGAATCGAGTGCGCCTGTCGTCGAGGCACGGTGACTATGGCGCCCGACCGCCTGTCCCGCTCATCGCCAGGACACCTGTCACCAGCTGATGGATACCGTTCCGTGACATTATCCGCGCATGTCAGTGTGGGCGTGGGGCAAGCGCGCGAGTGGGAGGTACAAACTATGGGACCGCTTCTGCTCGTTCTTCTGCTCGCGTTGATTCTCTTCGGCGCCGGGTTCGCCCTCAAGATTCTGTGGTGGGTGGCGATCGTCGTCCTGGTGGTCTGGCTGCTGGGATTCGTTGTCCGCTCGACGAATTCCGGTGGCAGCCGTGGCCGTTGGTACCGCTGGTAGCGACGCACTTCGACCTGCCACTGAGCGGTGGGGGGCCCCCCCGGGGGGGGCCCCCCGCACCGGGAGTGGGGCCACGGTGTCCCCAGACCGGGTCCCCCGAGATTTCGG
>NZ_JBIBFQ010000003.1:79843-164427 GCF_042955955.1 Streptomyces sp. NPDC008317 | reverse complement strand
CTCTTGGCGGGGGGCCGGGGGGGGGTTTGGCCCGGGTGGTCGCGCCGCCGCGCCCCCCCCGGGGGGGGGGGGCCCCCGGGGGGGGGGCCCCCCACCGCTCAGTCGTATTGCGACAACGTTCTCCGATGACGGGTACACCGGATATTCCGGGACAGGATGACAATGCTGGGGCGCCGCCCGCATCACCAGCGGTTCCACCTCCAGCGGGCAGCGCTCCAGTGCCCGCGACCGGGCCGGGGCGACCCCGGCACTGGCATTCAGGGGCAGTGGCATTCAGCGGCATTGACATCATTTGACATTCAGCGTGCAGGAACGCGGCGCTCATTCCGCGCCGCGCACGGCGTTGTCCGCGCGCGGTATCGGGTGTTCGGCATGTCCCGTCCGCGCTCACCGCGGACGGGGCCGGACGAGCTGACCTCTCAGGCGAAGGTGTCGCAGGCCGAGACGGCTCCGGAGGTGTAGCCCTTGGTGAACCACTGCTGGCGCTGCGCCGACGAGCCGTGGGTCCAAGTGTCCGGCGTGACCTTGCCCTGGTACTTCTGCTGGATACGGTCGTCGCCGACAGCGGCCGCCGCGTCCAGGCCCACAGTGATGTCGGACCGCGTCAGGTCGGTGATCAGCGGCTTTCCGCTCGCCGGGTCCGGGGTGGTCGTGGCGTGGTGGGCCCACACTCCGGCGTAGCAGTCGGCTTGGAGTTCGAGTTTCACCGAGCCGCTGTTCTCGCCCTGGCCGCTGCCGCGCGAGATGGTGCCGCTGAGGTCCTGAATGTGGTGTCCGTATTCGTGCGCGATGACGTATGCCTCGGCGAACGGGCCTCCCTTGGCACCGAACTTGCCTGTGAGCTCGTCGAAGAACCCGAGGTCGAGGTAGACCTTGTCGTCGGCGGAGCAGTAGAAGGGGCCGACCTCCGACGTCGCCTCCCCGCAACCGGTGTTGACCCTGTCGGTGAACAGCAGGGTCGGCGCCTGGGTGTAGGACTTTCCTGCGGCTGTCTCCGTCTGCTTCCAGAATGCCTGGACGCTGTCGACCACGGCCACGATCCGGCAGTCGTCCTTCTTGTTGGCGTCCGCCCCGGTCCGGCAGTTCGCCGCGAGATCGCCGGGCGCGACGCCCTGGGAGCCGCCGGATCGCGCGGCGCTGTCAGAGGTGCCGCCCGAGCTGAGCAGACCGGGGTCCACCCCGAACACCACAGAGGCGATCACGACCAGCAGCCCTACCACCCCACCGCCCACGGTCTTTCCGCCACCGGGAATCCCGCCCCGTGTGCCGCCTCGGTTGTCCTGCACCTCGGAGGTGTCCAGGGCGGCATCGTCGTCGAACTGCATCAGCTGACTCTCCCTCACAACACGCCGGTACGCCGTGTCTCACCGGGGGCGTCTACCCAGCCGAACAGACCTCATCTGGTTGTGCCCGGACCGTGTTCCGAGGGGTCGCCGTCCGCCGGAAGCCCTCCCGGCGGACAGCCACCTGGATCACCGACCCGGGAGAGTCGACCGTGCGGGGGGACGCCGCGGGTCAGTCGGCGGGGCGGGTGTCCCATGCGGCTCTCATATCGGAACGGTCGGGCGGGTACCGGCCCGTGATCGAGGCGCCGACGTACGGGACGACCCGTTACCGCGAGGCGTCCGTCGCCGACGGCCGTGCCCCCCCGCATGGCTCGGCCCGCCCGCACATGGTGTGCGGGCGGGCCGGGGCCGCCCAGTGCCGCTCAGCCTCCGGACTCAGCGCGGCGACAGGCGGTAGAGCGCCGCCGCGCCCGCTTTGAGGTGGACCTTCAGCGTGCCGTGCTGGGCCGCTCCGCGGTAGCGGCCGGTGGCCGGCTCGAAGGTCGCCACGCTTCCGACGTGCGCCTGGTTGACGCCGAGCCGCACCGAGGCGGGGGCGTCGGGGTTGCGGTTGGCCACGAGCAGGTAGCGGGTGCCGTCGTCCTGCGTGTTCCTGAAGAGACCGATGACGGCGGCGTCCCCGGTGGCCGAGGTCAGGTGGTCGCCCGGGGTGAAGGCCACCGCGCTCGGCGGCAGCGGGTCGTCGTTGGCGTGTTGGACCGACTCCGAGCGGAGCGGCTTGAGTTGGCGGCCGACCGGCTGGAGCCAGGTGCGGTTCAGCCTGCGGGCCGCGCCGTACAGCGGGGTCTGCTTGCCGTCGGCGGTGATCAGCGCCTTGGTGAAACCCTCGCCACGGGCGGGGTCCGGCGTCCAGTAGGTGAAGTACTGGATGCCCTTGCAGCCGTACGCCAGGCTGATGTTGGTCTGCCAGGCCAACTGCGAGGCGGTGGGCACCCGGTGGTTGTTGTAGCCGACCGACTGGATGAACGTCCACGCCGGCAGACCGGACTTCAGCGACGCCTCGCGGTAGATCGCCCAGTTGTCGAAGTAGTTGAGGTCTATGCCGTCGGTGAGGATCGGGTACCGGTCGAACGAGATCAGCGGCGGCTTGACGGTGTCGATGTACGCCTGCACGAAGGCCGCGTAGTCCGGGCCGTTACCCGGCACGAGGTTGGAGTACGGCAGCAGCCCCGGTGCGACGTCACGCACGATGCCGGTGAGCGCCCCGACCGTGGGGAATCTGGACTGGGCCGGTTCGTCGAAGACGTTGAACCCGGCGAGCGAGGGGTGGTTCGCGTAACTGGCCAGTGCCGCACGCACCCATGACGTCGCGTCAGCGGTGGTGAGCGAGGACGGCACGCTCCGGTCATCGGTGACCGACAGATACTGCGCGATCGCCTGGATCCGGGGGTCGCCCGAGATCAGCACTTTCAGGCCCACCTGGTCGGCCATCTGCAAGGCGTAGCCGCCGCTTTGCGGATCGAATTGGTAGTTGCCGGTGATCAGGAAGGTGAACCCGGCGTCCTTGATCTCCTGGTAGCGGTCGAGCGTGGTCTCGTACGGGTGCGGCGGCCAGAACAGCCCGATCGGGAAGTCCGGCCCTCCGGTGAGCGGAAGGTCCACGCTCGCGGCGGAAGAGTCCGCCGCGCCGGCGGCGTGCGTGCCGTCTCCGGCCCCCACCGAACTCAGCGCCCCGGCGGTCGGGTCGCCGGGCCCCGGCGCGGCCGCCGCCCGGTTGGCGGCCAGTCCGCCCGCGGCGAGTACACCGGCGCCCAGGCCCGCGGCCTGTAGCAGCGTCCGGCGGTGCATCGGCTGTGAAGCGCTGGAGAGGGAGGAGTTCTGTTCTGGCATGGCCTACTCCGATCGTTGGAACGCGGGAGCGGGGAGGGGGCTGAAGGTCCCATCGGTGCACCGGCGACCGTGGCGGACGCACACATGCTGGCAGACGATGGTGGTTCAATCAACCACGATGCGCAGAAATGATGAATGAATCATGCAGGACGCGGCGTGCACCGCCGCGCCCGCGCCCCGGTATCGGCAGACGGACTCGGCGCACTGAACTCGGCGCACTGAAACTCGGGCGCACTGAACTCAGGGCGCTGAAACTCAGCGCCCGCGGCGCCCCTTCACCATGTGGTCGCCCGGGATGTGCCCGGTGAGCGCCATGGACGCGCTGGCCCGGCCGTACGACAGCTGCGCCACGCGCACGTACAAGCAGTCGATCAGCACCAGCACCGAGTGCCGGGCTCCGATGCTGCCGGCGCGGAAGGAGGTCTCGGCGGTTGCGGAGATCAGCCGGACCTCAGCGGCCCGCGCCAGCGGTGACCTGTGGTCGGCGGTGATCGCCACTGTGGTGGCGCCCCGTGCGCGGGCGAGTTCGAACGGCTCGATCGTCTCCCGGGTCGATCCGGAGTGAGAGATGCCGATGGCGACATCGGCCGGGGTGAGCAGGGCCGCCGACGTCGTGGCGGCGTGCACCTCGTTCCACCCGCGCACCGCGCATCCGATCCCGAAGAGCCGCAGCTCGGTCTCCACCGCCACCGCGCCGCTGCCGCCGACGCCGTACACGTCGATCCGCCGCGCTCGGGCGACCGCCTGGGCCGCGCGCTCAAGCGACGCCAGGTCGATGGTGTCCAACGTCCGCTGCACCGCGCCGAGATCTGCCTGGCCGACGACGGTGACCACCCGCCGCAAGTCGTCGTCGGGGGAGATGTCCGGCCCGATCTCCGAGGTGCCCCAGGCGGGCTCGTCGCCGCGCGCGCTCTCACGGACCAGTTCGATCAGCAGATGCTGGTACGACTCCAGGCCCACCGCACGGCAGAACCGCGTCACCGTAGGCTGGGACGTGCCGGTGCGCCGCCCCAGCTCGGCGGCCGAGCAGCCGATCACGGAGTTGGGGTCGGCGAGCACCAGCTCGGCCACTTTCCGCAGTGAGCCCGTCAGGTGCGGCAGCTCGGCTCGGATCAGCGCTGTGACATCAATACGCGCTCCCGCGTGGCCGTAGCCCTTGGCCTCCATACGGGTCCCCGATCGCTCACACCTGCCGGCCGTCCGAAAGGCCATGATGCCATGCGATTATGTCATTCATCGTGTATCGACCATGCAGACTGACAGATTCAGCCTGCTCGCTCCGGTACGCCGCGGACCTCCTCCGGCAGGCCCCTGCGCGGCGGCCTCGACGGGGTGTCCCTCCTGGAGGTCTCCCGCTGGTCGGGGCGCTCTACAATTCAGATAACCGCGGACATCTATGGTCACCTGACCCCGGGCTCGGACGACAAGCTGAAGCGTGTGATGGACGAGGTACTGACCAGTGCCACCGTGCTGGTTCCGTGCTGACTTCGGCTCGCCTGCAAGGCAAAGCCGCAGGTGGGAGCAACAGCGTGAAATTCCTCAACGATATTCGGCCGCCGTACGACCTGACGTACGACGACGTCTTCATGGTGCCGAGCCGCAGCGCGGTCGGTTCCCGCCAGGGTGTGGACCTCAGGTCCCCTGACGGGACGGGCACCACCATCCCCCTGGTCGTGGCCAATATGACGGCCATCGCGGGCCGCCGGATGGCCGAGACCGTGGCCAGGCGCGGCGGCCTCGTCGTCATCCCGCAGGACATCCCCCACGACGTGGTCGCCGATGTCGTGGCCTACGTCAAGCAGCGCCATCTGGTGCTGGACACCCCGATCACGCTCGCCCCCTCCCAGACCGTCGCCGACGCGCTGTCCCTGCTGCCCAAGCGGGCGCACGGCGCGGGCGTGGTGGTCGAGGACGGGCGGCCGGTCGGCGTCGTCACCGAGTCCGACCTCAGCGGCGTGGACCGCTTCACGCAGCTCTCCGAGGTCATGTCCAGGGACCTGCTGCTGCTCGACGCGGACATCGACCCGCGCGAGGCGTTCAACCGGCTGGAGGACGCGCACCGCAAGCTGGCGCCCGCCGTGGACGCCCAGGGCCTGCTCGTCGGCATCCTGACCCGCAAGGCCGCGCTGCGCGCCACGCTGTACGAGCCCGCCGTCGACGCGAACGGGCGGCTGCGGATCGCCGCGGCCGTGGGCATCAACGGCGACGTGGCGGGCAAGGCCAAGCAGCTCCTGGACGCCGGGGTGGACACCCTGGTCGTCGACACCGCGCACGGCCACCAGGAGTCGATGCTCGCGGCGGTACGCGCCGTGCGCGCGCTCGACCCGCGGGTGCCGATCGTGGCGGGCAACATCGTGGCCGCCGAGGGCGTCCGCGACCTGATCGAGGCGGGCGCCGACATCATCAAGGTCGGCGTCGGACCCGGCGCCATGTGCACCACCCGCATGATGACCGGCGTCGGCCGCCCGCAGTTCTCCGCCGTCATGGAGTGCGCCGCGGAGGCGCGCAAGCACGGCAAGCACGTCTGGGCCGACGGCGGCGTCCGGCACCCGCGCGATGTCGCCATGGCGCTGGCGGCGGGCGCGTCCAACGTGATGATCGGCTCCTGGTTCGCCGGTACGTACGAGTCGCCGGGCGACCTCCAGCAGGCCGCCGACGGGCGGCTGTACAAGGAGTCCTTCGGCATGGCCTCGGCGCGCGCGGTCCGCAACCGTACGAGCGAGGAGTCGGCGTACGACCGGGCGCGCAAGGCGCTGTTCGAGGAGGGCATCTCCACCTCGCGGATGTTCCTCGACCCGGCCCGGCCGGGCGTCGAGGACCTGATCGACTCGGTCATCGCCGGGGTGCGCAGCTCCTGCACGTACGCCGGGGCCGCCTCGCTCGACGAGTTCGCGGAGAAGGCGATCGTCGGCATCCAGAGCGCGGCGGGCTACGCGGAGGGCAAGCCGCTGCACGCGAGCTGGAACTGACGCGGGGTCGGGCGCCGGTGCCTTCGCAGGTGCCCGTGCCCGCGCCGGTACCGGTGCCCTCGCCGGTGCCCGTCCCGGTGTCGCCAGGGGGCCTTGGTCCCGAGTCGTCGGAGATGTCTCTATCCTGCGAGCTGTGAAGCCGCTCAACGATCTCGACGAACGCATCGTGCACGCCCTGGCCGAGGACGCCCGGCGGTCCTACGCGGACATCGGCGCCCAAGTGGGCCTGTCCGCGCCCGCCGTCAAACGCCGCGTGGACCGGCTGCTGGCGGCGGGCGCGATCACCGGTTTCACCGTACGGGTCGACCCCGCCGCGCTCGGCTGGCAGACCGAGGCGCTGGTGGAGCTGTACTGCCGCCACAACACCTCGCCGGGCGACATCAGGCGCGGCCTGGCCCGCTACCCGGAAGTCGCGTCCGCCTCCACTGTCACCGGCGAGGCGGACGCCGTGGTCCAGGTCTTCGCCTCCGACGTACGGCACTTCGAGCAGGTGCTGGAGAAGATCGCGGGGGAGCCGTTCGTGACCCGCACCAAATCCGTGCTGATCCTCTCCCCGCTGCTGCGCCGCTACGGCGCAGGCGCCCCGGAGTGAGAGCGCGGAGTGCGCCTGCCGAGGCATAAGTTGGGTAATGTCGCAAATCATGCGAATTGTGGCTGAAGTCACCCGATCGGGGTACAACGGGTACTGAGGCCAGATCGGCCCCGGCAGCACGAAGGAGGCGACATGATCACGCGTGAGCAGATTCCCAAGGTCATGGGCCATGCGGTGCATGACGCTCAGGGGAAGAAGATCGGCGAAGCCGCCCACCTGTACCTGGACGACGCCACGGGCGAAGTCGAGTGGGTCGCGGTGAAGACCGGTTTCTTCGGCAACAACGAGACATTCGTGCCGACGCGTGCCGCCCGCCTGGTCGAGGACCATCTTGAGGTTCCGTACGAGAAGGACCAGGTCAAGGGCGCGCCCAATGTGGACGTGGACTCGGGCGGACACCTCTCGGCGTCGGAGGAGCAGAACCTCTACCGCTACTACGGCATGGAAGCCAGGTCCGGCGGGTCCGTGGGCCGCGCCGCGAACGGGCAGGGCGCCGGGACCGGCGACGCGAAGGCCGGAGCCGCCGCCGGTACGGCCGGTGCCGCCGGAGTGGCCGCAGGCACCGCCGCTGGCCGTCACGCGCGGACCGCGGACACCGGAGCGCCGAGCACCGACAAGACCGCCGCGGCCCGCGCGGGCGCGCCGGTCGCCTCCACCGGCAAGGACACGCCCGCCATGGCCTCGGGCGCACCGCAGCGCCTCGCCGCGGACGGTCTCGACCCCGAGAGCGAGACCATGATCCGCTCCGAGGAGGAGATGCACGTCCGGGTCGAGCGGGAGACCATCGGCCAGGCGCGGCTCCACAAGGTCGTGGACGTCGAGGAAGTCGAGCAGACGGTGCCGATCCGGCACGAAGAGGTCCACCTCGTCCGTGAGCCCATCGACCCGAAGACCGCCGCGGGCCGTACGGGCGACATCAGCGAGGCCGAACAGGTCGTCACCCTCCACGAGGACAAGGCGATCATCGAGACCGAGGTCGTGCCGAAGGAGCGCGTCCGCATGCGCGTCGACGAGCACGTCGAGCAGAAGACCGTGCACGGCCGGGTCCGCAAGGAGCGGATCGAGACCGACACGAGTCCCGCGACCACCGAGGAGACCAGCGGCTACGAGGGTGAGCAGGGCCGCAAGGACCGCCGCTTCGGTAGCTGAACCGACCTGACGGCCGGTCGAACGGCCTCACCGCACCACGCGAGCGGGCCCCCACCCCTGAATCCCGGGGTGGGGGCCCGCTTCCGTGCCCCCAGGACGCGCCCCGCGAGCCCCTCAGCTCGCGCCGCGCGAGCCCCTCAGCGGCGACCCGGCGCAACGAATCGCCGGTAGTGCCGGACAAGACGCAACGAACAGCGGCAGCAGCCGCAATGATCGCGTCTTGCCGCCGCCGCGCACGGAACCGTACTGTCGAAGGAGTCCCGTACACCCCCTCTGAACAGGCGAAAGAGACTCATGGCACCGTTGCGCGCTGCGCTGTATCAGGGGCCGGGCGGCGTACCCGAGTCGGTGGACGCGGCGCTCGCCGGGTTCGAGGAGGCGGCTCGACGGGCCGCCGAGGGGGGAGCGCGGCTGCTGGTGACGGCCGAGCTGTCGCTGACCGGCTACGCGGTCGGCGACCGCCTCGCGGCGCTGGCCGAGGAGGCCGACGGACCGTCGGCGCGGCGGGTGGCGGAGATCGCCGCCCGGTACGGGATCGCCATCGTCTACGGCTACCCCGAGCGGGACGGTACGGCCGTGCACAACGCGGCGCGGCTGATCGGCCCGGACGGCGCCCCGCTCGCCAACTACCGCAAGACGCACCTGTTCGGGGACTTCGAGCGGTCCGCCTTCACCGCCGGTGACACACCCGTCGTACAGGCCGACGTCGACGGCGTACGGATCGGGCTGCTGATCTGCTACGACGTGGAATTCCCCGAGGCGGTACGGGCGCACGCGCTCGGCGGCACCCAACTCCTCGTCGTGCCGACCGCGTTGATGCGGCCGTACGAATTCGTGCCGCACACCCTCGTCCCGGCCCGCGCGTACGAGAGCCAGCTGCACCTGGCGTACGCCAACCGCTGCGGGGCCGAGGGCGATTACCACTTCGCGGGGCTGAGCTGCCTCGTCGGACCGGACGGCGCGGTGCGCGCGCGGGCCGGGACCGGCGAGGAACTGGTCTTCGCCGATGTGGACCCGGCGCTGATCGACGCCGCCCGCGCGGAGACGCCGTATCTGGCCGACCGCCGCCCGGAGTTGTACCGCGCGCTCGGCTGAGCCCGCGCGCCGGAGTGCCCCGCGAGCGCCCGTAACCCCCCTTTTCCCGCACGCCAGTTCAGCCAGGAGAGCCGCCCATGACGTCCGTGCCCACCGCGGTCCACGACGAGCAGCACGCCGAAGCCCAGGAGCAGCCGCCCGTCACCATGTTCGGGCCTGACTTCCCCTACGCCTACGACGACTTCCTGGCGCACCCCGCGGGCCTCGGCGCGGTGCCGCCCACCGAGCACGGCACGGAGGTCGCGGTCATCGGCGGCGGCCTGTCCGGCATCGTCACCGCGTACGAACTGATGAAGATGGGCCTCAAGCCCGTCGTCTACGAGGCGGACCAGATCGGCGGGCGGCTGCGCACGGTCGGCTTCGACGGCTGCGACCCCGGCCTCACCGCGGAGTTGGGCGCGATGCGCTTCCCGCCCTCGTCCACCGCCTTCCAGCACTACGTGGACCTGGTGGGCCTGGAGACCAAGCCGTTCCCCAACCCGCTCGCGCCCGGCACGCCTTCGACCGTCGTGGACCTCAAGGGCGAGTCGCACTACGCCACCTCGGTGGACGACCTTCCCGAGGTCTACCACCAGGTGATGCACGCCTGGAACGCGTGCCTGGAGGACGGCGCCGACTTCTCCGCGATGCAACGGGCCCTGCGCGAGCGGGACATCCCCGTGATCCGGGAGATCTGGTCGGCACTGGTCGAGAAGCTGGACAACCAGACCTTCTACGGCTTCCTGTGCGACTCCCCGGCCTTCGCGTCCTTCCGGCACCGGGAGATCTTCGGGCAGGTCGGCTTCGGCACCGGCGGCTGGGACACCGACTTCCCCAACTCGATCCTGGAGATCCTGCGGGTCGTCTACACCGGCGCGGACGACGACCACCGCGGGATCGTCGGCGGCTCGCAGCAACTCCCGCTGCGACTGTGGGAACGCGAGCCCGACAAGACCGTGCACTGGCCGAAGGGCACCTCGCTGCGCTCGCTGCACGCAGCCCGCGACGGCCGGCCGCGCCCGGCCGTGACCGGGCTGCACCGCACCGCGGGCAACCGGATCACCGTCACCGACGCGTCGGGGGACATCCGTACGTACCGCGCCGCCGTCTTCACCGCGCAGAGCTGGCTGCTGCTGTCCAAGATCGCCTGCGACGACTCGCTCTTCCCGATCGACCACTGGACGGCGATGGAGCGCACCCACTACATGGAGTCCAGCAAGCTCTTCGTGCCGGTGGACCGGCCGTTCTGGCTGGACAAGGACCCGCGGACCGGCCGCGACCTGATGTCGATGACGCTCACCGACCGGATGACCCGCGGCACGTACCTGCTGGACGACGGACCCGACCGGCCCGCCGCGATCTGCCTGTCGTACACCTGGTGCGACGACAGCCTCAAGTGGCTGCCGCTCAGCGCCCACGAGCGCATGGAGGTCATGCTGAAGTCGCTCGGCGAGATCTACCCGGGCGTCGACATCAGGAGGCACATCATCGGCAATCCGGTGACGGTCTCCTGGGAGAACGAGCCGTACTTCATGGGCGCGTTCAAGGCCAACCTGCCCGGCCACTACCGGTACCAGCGGCGGCTGTTCACCCACTTCATGCAGGACCGGCTGCCCGCCGACAAGCGCGGCATCTTCCTCGCGGGCGACGACATCTCCTGGACCGCGGGCTGGGCCGAGGGCGCTGTGCAGACCGCGCTCAACGCGGTGTGGGGTGTCATGCGGCACCTCGGCGGCGCGACCGACCCGCTGAATCCCGGTCCCGGCGACCGCTACGACGAGATCGCACCGGTGCTGCTGCCGGAGGACTAAGTACCGGACCGGTACGTCAGCTGCGACGGCCCACCGGCGTGAGCAGGCAGCGGCCGATCAGGCCGACGCCCGCGTCCAGGCGGCGCACGCACTCCTCGTACGCGTCCGGCCGGTCGCGCAGCGCCCACAGCAGCCGGGCCGCCGCCCAGGCCGCGTCCCGCGCCCGGTCCAGGCTCCACGAACCCACGACGTGGGTCAGCGGATCGGCGAGTTCGAGCAGGTCGGGGCCGGGCATCAGCTCTTCGCGCACGCGCTCCTCGACGGCGGTCAGGATCTCGCCGACACGGTCGAAGTCGGCGGCCAGGGCGGGGGGTTCACAGCCGGTGGCGCGGCAGGTGTCGACCACCGCCAGGGGAAGGTCGTGGCCGACATGGGCGTTGACGCCCGCCAGCGCGAACTGGAGCGGGTGGATGTCGCGGTGGGCGCGCATACGGAGCAGGGGCCGCCAGGACGCCGGCGCTTGCCTTCCCCCGGCGTCGTCCTCGACGGCCTTGAGGTAGCGGTTCGCGAACCGCACCGCCAACCGGGCCGCCGTCTCGGCGTCCTCGAAACCGTTCGCGGCCAACTGCCGCCCCACCGCGCGTGTCACCTCCACGTACACGGCGTTGAACACGCCCAGTCCGTCGCGGCGGCCCCCCACCCGCCGCATCCGCCCCACCACCGAGGCGATATCCTCGTCCGTCGTCCGCATCCCCCCACCCTCCCGGCCCGCTCCACCCCCGAGCCCGCGGCGCGACCGGTTTCGCCGCCCGCACCACCCGTGCGGATCAGAGTTCGCCGGCGGGCGCGCCTGTGCGGGTGCGGCGCCGGACGCGCCGCTTAGAGGGCGCCCGCCGCGGCGGCGGACCAGACGGTGGGGTGGAGGGGGCGGAAGCCCAGCTCGTGGTGGATGCGGAGGGGGGAGGAGATGCCCTCCCAGGGGTCGGCGAGGGGGCGGTCGGCCATACTGGCAGGCACCTCGGCCCCGTTGATCCAGTGGATGTCGAGGGCGGTGACCGGCGCGTCGTCGGTGATGTTGTAGATCCGCCCGGCCACACCGGGGGCGTACAGGACGCGCAGGAGACCCTGGGCGACATCGGCGTGGTGGACCATGGACATCCGGCGGTGGGCGGGCCAGTCCTGGGCCCACCGCAGCGCCTGCGGCAGGTGCGGATCGCCCTCGCCGTAGACGAAGGAGAGCCGCCCGACGCGCACGTCGACCCCGCTGTCGCGGCCGAGGGCGAGCAGCCCGACCTCGGCCTCGCGCTTGGCGGCGGGATAGGCGCCCCACAGGGAGGCGCCGGGCAGCGTCTCGTCGTCCTCGACGGCCGGTCGGCCGCGGCCCGCGCCGTACACCAAGGTGGTGCTGACCTGCACGAAACGGCCCACGCCCGCGTCGGCGGCGGCGCGGCCGAGGCCGAGCGCGGCGTCGCGGTTGACGGCCCACGCCTCTTCGTCGGGGACACCGCGGAAGGCGGCGGCGATGTTGAGCACGGCGTCGGCGCCCGACACGGCCTCGCGGACGTCGTCGGCGTCACGCAGCTCGCCGACCACCGCCTCCGCGCCGAGCCGGGTGAAGGGCTCCGCGCGCGCCTCGTCGCGTACCAGGACGCGTACGGTGTCGGCGGTCCCCGCCCGTTGCAGCAGGCGGGGTACGAACCGGCGTCCGACCTGTCCCGTCGCGCCGGTGACCAGGATCTTCATGGGGTGCTCCTCGTGGTGCGGACCTGCGGCGGGACCCGGTGTTCCGCCGCTGTCTCCCACCCTGCGCGGCCCGGAGCGCGGGCGGCAGAGACCTCTCTATCCGGGGAGTGGCACTCCCTGGATAGCCGCGCCGCGCGGACGCATGCTGGAAGGGTGAACCGACCCGAGCTCGCCGACTTCCTGCGCCGCTGCCGCACCCGCCTCGCCCCCGCCGACGTGGGCCTGGCCGAGGGGGTCAGGCGCCGCACGCCGGGGCTGCGCCGCGAGGAGGTCGCCCAGCTCGCCGGGATGTCGGCGGATTACTACACGCGGCTCGAACAGTCCCGCGGCCCGCGCCCCTCGCGCCAGATGCTCACCGCACTGGCCCGCGCGCTGCGGCTGACCGCGGACGAGCGGGACCACCTGTTCCACCTGTCGGGGGAGGAGCCGCCGCGCGAGGCGGGCGGCAGCGGGCACGTCAGGCCGGGGCTGCTGCTGGTCCTCGACCGGCTGCACGACACGCCCGCGCAGGTGGTGAGCGACTTCGGCGACGTCCTCGCGCAGAACGCGATGGCCGCGGCCCTGCTCGGCGACGTGTCGGCGCGGCCGCCCGCGCTGCGCAATGTCGTACGGCGGATGTTCACCGACCCCTCCGCCCGCGCGCTGTTCCCCGAGGAGGACCACGAGACGCTGGCCCGTCACCATGTGGCGAATCTGCGCGCCGTGCTCGCGGCCCGCCCCGACGACCCGCGCCCGGCCGCGCTCGTCGCCGAACTGCGGGCGCAGAGCCCGCAGTTCGCCCGGATGTGGGACGACCACGAGGTCGCGGTGCGCCGCTCGGACACCAAGCGCTTCCGCCATCCGGTCGTCGGGGAGCTGGAGTTGGACTGCGAGGTGCTGCTCAGCCCCGAGCACGACCAGCGGCTGATCGTCTACACCGCGCGCCCCGGCAGCGCCGCGTACGAGCGGCTGCGGCTGCTCAAGGTGGTCGGCCTCCAGGACCTGGCCGTCGGCTGAAACGGTCCCCGGACCGTCGTCCCCGGCGCGCCGCGGAATGTGACTGTCACGGCCCAACTCCCTTCGTACGTACGGGCGATGGTGCCTACGTAAGGGGTATGGAGGCGCGCCTGTGCCATGGCGTATTCCCGCGGCATGATTTGCCCCCGGGTATGCCCAACAGTGAGTGAAGGGCCGCTAACGTGAAGACACGGTCCGGCGGGCACGAATCCCCCGTGCGTGCCCGCCGGACCTTCGATTCCCCGGGATTCCCAGGGGCTTCCCGGACGTTCCGGACCGTGCCGCCACCCCGCGTGCCGAGTGCCCCGTCGACGTGTTCGCCTTAAGGGGACGGCCGAGCGGGACCGTACGGCCTCGCCCGGCCGTCCCCGTACCGGATCAGTCGGCCGCGGCGGCGACCCCCGGCGCGGGCGCGGGGGAGGAGCCGGTGACCGTTTTGCCCGCGGCCGGGCGGACGACGCCCGCACCCACCACCAGGCCGAGGGTGAGGACGGTGACCAGCGTGAAGGAGACCGTCAGCGAGGTGGCCCCGGCGATACCGCCGATCGCGGCCGGGGCGACCAGGCCCGAGGTGTACGTGACGGTGGCGACGCCCGCGATGGCCTGGCTCGGATTGGGGCCGCTGCGCCCGGCGGCGGCGAAGCACAGCGGCACGACCACGGATATCCCGATGCCGAGCAGCGCGAAGCCCGCGATGGCGGGCAGCGGCGAGTGCGAGAGCACCACCAGCAGACCGCCGAGGGTGGCGAGCACCCCGCCCGACCGCAGCGTCCGTACCGCGCCCAGCCGCCGTACCGCGAAGTCGCCGAAGAGCCGGGTGACCGCCATCGTGCAGGAGAACGCGGTGTACGCGACCGCCGCGATGCCGGGTGAGGCCCCGGCGACATCGCGCAGGTAGACCGCGCACCAGTCGGAGCTGCCGCCCTCCGCGAACACCCCGCAGAAGCCGATCGCCCCGATCACGAGCGCCGTGCGCGGCGGCAGGGCGAAGCGCGGCGGCGCGGCCTGGTCCGCGTCCGGCCGGATGTCGGGCACCCCGGCGCAGATCAGATAACTCGCCACCAGCAGCGCCGCGGCCATCGCGCCCAGATGAATCCTGCCGTCGAGCCCCGCGTGCGCCGCGGGCACGCCGATCGCCGCGCCCACCAGGGTGCCGACGCTCCACATGCCGTGCAGCCCCGACATGATCGACTTGCCCTTGCGGTGCTCCACCTCGATGCCGATCGCGTTCATGACGACATCCGCCATGCCCGCGCTGGCCCCGAAGGCGAGCAGCGCCAGGCACAGCCACGGCAGGCCCGGCATGACCGCGGGCAGCGCCAGTACGGCCGTCCACATCCCGAGCAGGACGCGCAGCGCGGTACGGGAGCCGAGGCGGTGCATCAGCCGCCCCGCCAGCGGCATCATCAGCGACGAGCCGATCGCGGGACAGGCCAGCGCCAGACCGAGAGCGCCGGGGCTCAGGGACAGATGGTCCTTGATCCACGGGATACGGGTGGCGAAGGTGCCGCTCGCCGCGCCGTGGACGGCGAACGCGATGGCGATGGCCATATGGGCCCGGCGGATCCGGGACGGAGCCGTCTTGTCGTCGGCGGCGGCGGTTTTCATGCGGCGTAAACTATCAGGAAGGCTCCCTGAAAGTTAAGGGGTCATCGGCCGCCAGGAGACCGGGTTGCCGGGCCGACGGCTCTACGGGTTCACGGGCTCGATCAGTCCGCGCTCCCGTCGAGCACCCGCTCCGGGAAGCCGTACGGCGTACGGGCCCACCGCCCCGGTCTGGAAGGATCCCCGCATGACCGTCACCCGCGCGCTTCCGGGCCGCAACGCGTCACCGCGCACCGCCCGCGCCATCAACGACCGCCTCGCCCTGCGCCTCCTCCAGCAGGAAGGCCCGCTCACCGCGGGGCAGTTGAAGGAACTCACCGGAATGTCCCGGCCGAGCGTCGCCGACCTCGTCGAGCGGCTCCAGGACTCCGGACTGATCGAGGTGGTCGGCGAGGCGGGCGAGGACAGACGCGGGCCCAACGCGCGGGTGTACGGCATCGTCGCCGACCGGGCGTACGTCGCCGGACTCGACATCCGCGTCGAGAGCATCGGCGTGGAGATCGCCGACCTCCTCGGCCGCACCGTCGCCCGCGCCGACCTGCACGTGCCGGACGGGGCCGACCCGGCCGGGACCGTGGCCGAGGGCGTGGCCCTGCTGCGCCGCGCCATCCGCACCGCGGGCGCCACCGAACTCCACACCGTCGCCTGCGGCGCGCCCGGCCTCGTCGACCCGGAGACCGGACGGCTGCGCGCCGCCAACGCGCTGCGCTCCTGGCACGCGGACCTGGTCGACGAGATCCGCTCCCGGCTCGGCGTGCCCGTGCTGCTGGAGAACGAGGTCAACCTCGCCGCCGTCGCGGAACAGCGCGTCGGCGCCGCGCGGAACGACGACACCTTCGTCCTGCTCTGGATCGGCGGGGGAGTCGGCGCCGCCGTCGTCCTCGACGGCAAACTGCGCCGCGGCGCGTCGGGCGGAGCCGGCGAGGTCGGCTTCCTCCCGCTGCTCGGCACCCCCGAACTGCCGACCGCCACCGACTGCGACAACGGCTACCACGGGCTGGTCGGCAGCCGCGCCGTCTGCGCGCTCGCCCGCGAGCACGGAAT
The DNA here is from genome assembly GCF_042955955.1 of Streptomyces sp. NPDC008317. Classification (NCBI taxonomy): domain Bacteria; kingdom Bacillati; phylum Actinomycetota; class Actinomycetes; order Kitasatosporales; family Streptomycetaceae; genus Streptomyces; species Streptomyces sp. NPDC008317. Next base: position 148,328 of record NZ_JBIBFQ010000003.1, on the reverse strand, counting down.
CCCCGTCGGGGGCGCCGACGAGGCCGAGGGGGCCGCGGCGGCCGTCACCGCCGCGCTCGCCGGAGGCGCCGCCACCGAAGGCTTCCTCGCCGAGCTGTCCACGCGGATCGCCGTCGGGGCCGCCGCCATCTGCGCCGTGCTCGACCCCGGACGGGTCGTCCTCGCCGGTGAGGTCGCCCAGGCCGGAGGGGCCGCCCTGGCCGAACGCGTCGCCGAGTGCCTCGGACGCATCTCGCCGCTGCCGACCGTCGTACGGGCCAGCGCCGTGCACGGCGGCGCCGTCCTGCGCGGGGCCGTGGTCACCGCCACCGACGCGGCCCAGGAGGAGCTGTTCGCCCCCGCGGTGTGAGGCAGGGCACACGGACGCCCTGGAGGCCGCGGGGGTGTGCGTGGCACACTGGTGCCGTACCAGTGACGTTTGCGCACTCCGGGGTCGGTGTAATTCCGAACCGGCGGTTACAGTCCGCGACCCGTCCGCAGCCAGCGGCCGGTTGACCAGGTGAAATTCCTGGACCGACGGTGAAAGTCCGGATGGGAGGCAGTGCGCGGCGGGCGTTCACTCGGGTACGCCGCCGTCAGCGGCCCCGCGCGCACAGCGCGAGCGGTCCGCGGCCGTCACCGGCGTACGCGATGGTTCGGTTTCCCCGCTCAGCATCCCAACGCCCCGGAGTCCGTGCCCGAAGAGGCAGGAGGACCCGGTGGCCACCGCCACGGAAACCGACGCGATGCGACGCGCTGTCGCGCTGTCGGCCCGCGCGCTCGGAGACACCGCCCCCAACCCGGTCGTCGGCTGCGTGATCCTCGACGCCGAGGGCGCCCGGGTCGGCGAGGGCTGGCACCAGCGGGCCGGCGGCCCGCACGCGGAAGTGCACGCGCTGTTCGCGGCCGGTGAGCGGGCCAGGGGCGGCACCGCCCTGGTCACGCTCGAACCCTGTAACCACACCGGCCGTACCGGCCCCTGCGCCCAGGCGCTCATCGAGGCCGGGATCGTCCGCGTGGTCTACGCGGTCGCCGACCCCAACCCGTCGGCCTCCGGTGGCGCCGCCACCCTGCGCGCGGCGGGCGTCGAGGTCGAGAGCGGACTCCTGCGGGACGAGGCGGAGGCGGTCAACGTCGCCTGGCTCACCTCGGTCCGCCTCGGCCGCCCGTACGTGCGCTGGAAGTACGCCGCCACCCTCGACGGCCGGATCGCCGCGGCCGACGGTTCGAGCCGCTGGATCAGCTCCGCCGAGTCCCGCGCCGACGTGCACCGGCTGCGCGCGGAGTCCGACGCCGTCGTGGTCGGCTCCGGCACCCTGCGGGCCGACGACCCCCATCTGGCCGTACGCGGTATCGACGGGGTGACCCAGCCGCTGCGCGTCGTGGTCGACACCCGGGCCCGTACCACCGCCGACGCCCGCGTGCTGGACGACGCGGCACCGACCCTCATCGCCGTCGGCGAGGACGCCGACACCTCCCACCTGCCGGGCGTCGACACCGTACGTCTGCCCTACGCCAGGACCGAGGACGGTACGGAGGGCGGCGGCGTCGACGTGGCCGCGCTCCTGGCCGCACTGCACACGCGCGGGGTGCGCTCGGTACTGCTGGAGGGCGGGCCGACACTGGCCGGGGCGTTCGTCGCCGCCGGAGCCGTCGACGCGGTCACCGCGTACCTGGCGCCCGCGCTGCTCGGCGCCGGGCCCAACGCGCTCGGCGACGCAGGAATCACCACCATCGCGCAGACGTTGCGGCTCGACGTGACCGATGTCGCCCGCCTCGGGCCCGACGTGCGCGTCACGGCCGTACCGGCCGTGTCCCACTCCTCCCACTCTCCTCAGGAGCGCTGAAGTGTTCACCGGAATCGTCGAAGAACTGGGTGAGATCACCGGCGTCGAGGACCTGGGCGACGCCAGCCGCTTCCGGGTCCGCGGACCCGTCGTGACCGAAGGCGCCAAACACGGCGACTCCATCGCCGTCAACGGCGTCTGCCTGACCGTGGTCGACTTCGGCGAGGACGACTTCACCGCCGACGTGATGGCCGAGACGCTGAACCGCTCCAGCCTCGGCGCGCTCGGCCCCGGCTCGCGGGTCAACCTGGAGCGTCCGATGGCACTGGGCGGGCGGCTCGGCGGCCACCTCGTCCAGGGCCATGTGGACGGCACCGGCGAGGTCGTCGAGCGCAAGCCCGCCGAGCACTGGGAGATCGTCAAGATCTCGCTCCCCGACGACCTGTCCCGCTATGTGGTCGAGAAGGGCTCCATCACCGTCGACGGCATCAGCCTGACCGTGGTGGAGGCGGGCGCCGACTTCTTCACCGTCAGCCTCATCCCGACCACCCTCGCGCTGACCACGCTCGGCCTCAAGCAGCCCGGCGACCCGGTCAACCTCGAAGTGGACGTCATCGCCAAGTACGTCGAGCGGATGCTGGGCGAGCGCGCGGCCGTCACCGGGCAGGATCCGGAACCGGAGGCCGTGAAGTGAGCGCCCTGCACTGGTTGAACAGCGAGGCATTCACCGCCTTCGACCAGCACGTGATGTGGTCGGACATGATCGGCAATCTGCTCGGTCTCGGCGCGCTGGCGCTGGGCTGGCGGCGCGCGATGCTCACCTGGCCGGTCCAACTGCTCTCCGGTGCCGTGCTGGTGGCCGCCTTCTGGGCCGCGCACCTCGGCGGCGGCGTCGGCAAGCAGTTCGTGGTGATCACCGTCGCCGTGTGGGGCTGGTACCAGTGGCGGCGCGGCCGGGACGGCAGCGGACGGCTCGCGGTCCGCTTCGCCACCTGGCGCGAGCGCGCGGTGCTCGTCGTCGCCACCGGGCTCGGCACCGTGGCCGTCGCCTCGCTCTTCCTCGCCTACCCGTCGCTGTCCTGGAACCCGTGGCCCGACGCGTACATCTTCGTCGGGACGCTGGCGGCGATGGTCGCCCAGGCGCGCGGCTGGGTCGAGTTCTGGTTCGCCTGGCTGGCGGTCGACGCCGTCGGCGTACCGCTCAACTTCCACAGCGGGCTGCCGTTCTCGGGCCTGGTCTACATCATCTACTTCTTCCTGGTGATCGTCGGGATGTACGCCTGGTGGCAGCAGACCAGGGCCGCCGCGGCCACCACCGCTTCCGACGCAGCCGCTTCCGACTCCACCTCGCAGAACACCGTTCCGGAGGGAGTGACGGCATGAACGCCGTGACCGCACTGCACAACGACTGGTACGAGGACGGTGACCTGGTGCTCGACCCGGTCGAACAGGCCATCGCCGACATCGCCGCGGGCCGCCCGGTCGTGGTGGTGGACGACGAGGACCGGGAGAACGAGGGCGACCTCGTCGTGGCCGCGCAGAAGGTCACGCCCGAGATCGTCGCCTTCATGATGACCGAGTGCCGCGGGCTGATCTGCGTACCGCTGGAGGCCCCCGACCTCGACCGGCTCGACCTGCCGCAGATGGTCGACGCCAACACCGAGTCGATGCGCACCGCCTTCACCGTCACGGTCGACGCGAGCGCCGAGCACGGCGTCACCACCGGCATCTCGGCCGCCGACCGGGCCGCCACGATACGGCTGCTGGCCGACCCCGCCTCGCGGGCCACCGACTTCGTCCGGCCGGGACACGTCTTCCCGCTGCGCGCCAGGCCCGGCGGCGTCCTGGTCCGCAACGGCCACACCGAGGCGGGCGTGGACCTGGCCCGGCTCGCCGGACTGCACCCGGCCGCCGCCATCGTGGAGATCGCCCGCGAGGACGGCACGATGGCCCGGCTGCCCGAACTGGTGCCCTTCGCCCGCAAGCACGGTCTGTCGATCATCTCCATCGAGGACCTGATCGCGTACCGCCGCTCGTCGGAGCCCACCGTCCGCCGCGAGGCCGAGACGACGCTGCCCACCGCCTTCGGCGACTTCCGCGCCTTCGGCTACCGCTCCACCACCGACGGCGTCGAGCACATCGCGCTGGTCGCGGGCGACATCGGCGACGGCACCGACGTCCTGGTCCGGGTGCACTCCGAGTGCCTGACCGGTGACGTCTTCGGCTCGCAGCGCTGCGACTGCGGCCCGCAGCTCCAGACCGCGCTGCGCAAGGTCGCCGAGGAGGGCCGGGGCGTGGTGCTGTACCTGCGCGGCCACGAGGGCCGGGGCATCGGCCTGATGTCCAAGCTGCGCGCGTACGAACTCCAGGAGCGCGGCCGGGACACCCTGGACGCCAACCTCGAACTCGGCCTGCCCGCCGACGCACGCGACTACGGCGCCGCCGCGCAGATCCTCACCGACCTCGGGGTCGGCTCGCTGCGGCTGATGACCAACAACCCCGCCAAGACCGGCGCGTTGGTCCGGCACGGCCTCGACGTCCTCGGCAGGGAACCCATGCCGGTCGCCGCCGGGGAGCACAATCTGCGCTATCTGCGGACCAAGCGGGACCGGATGGGTCACGACCTGCCGTGGCTCGACGCGGGCCAGAGCACCACCTGCGCCAACCAGTAGCCCGGCCGGGTCGGCGGGACCGCGCGTCCGAAGCGCGTCCCGACTATGTTCCGAGCATGTCCTGACCACGTCCTGATACGGACGATTGCCATGAGACACCTGATGGCCTTGATACGGGCGATCAGCTTGATACAACCGGCACGACAGCACATCGAGCACCGAGGAGAGAAGTGAGCGGTAAGGGCGCCCCCGAGCTGACCGTGAAGAACTGCGGCGACCTGCGTGTGGCCGTGATCGCGGCGCAGTGGCACACCCAGGTGATGGACGGCCTGGTCGACGGGGCGATGCGCGCCCTGCACGACCTCGGCATCGACGAGCCGACGCTGCTGCGCGTGCCCGGCAGCTTCGAACTGCCCGTGGTCGCCAAGGTGCTGGCCGGCCGCGGCTACGACGCGATCGTGGCGCTCGGCGTCATCATCCGCGGCGGCACCCCGCACTTCGAGTACGTCTCCCACGGCGTCACCGCCGGGCTGACCCAGGTCGCCGTGGACAGCGGCGTGCCCGTCGGCTTCGGCGTCCTCACCTGCGACACCGAGGAGCAGGCGCTGGACCGCGCCGGACTGCCGGGCTCGAATGAGGACAAGGGGCACGAAGCGGTCACCGCGGCCGTCGCCACGGCCACCATCCTGCGCTCGGTCTCCGAACCCTGGCGCTGAGCAGGCGGCGGTTCCCCGTAGGCTAGGGCCCACCATGGCCAACAAGACATTCGAGCAGCTCTTCACCGAGTTGCGGCACAAGGCCGCCACCGGCGACCCCAGCACGTCCCGCACCGCCGAGCTGGTGGGCAAGGGCGTGCACGCGATCGGCAAGAAGGTGGTCGAAGAGGCCGCCGAGGTGTGGATGGCCGCCGAGTACGAGGGTGCCGACGCCACCGCCGAGGAAATCTCCCAACTGCTGTACCACGTTCAGGTGATGATGGTCGCCCGGGGTATCTCCCTCGACGACGTCTACGCCCATCTCTGAGCGCGTACGCGACCCGTACGCGCTCAGAGACAGCCGGCCACCACCCCTGCCACCCGTACCGCTGTCACCCGTACCGCTCCACAGCCCTGCCCACGAGCCGAGACTCTCTTCAGAGAAGGAAACCGTCCTCATGCTGCGCATCGCCGTCCCCAACAAGGGCTCATTGTCCGGACCCGCGGCGGCCATGCTCCATGAGGCCGGTTACCGGCAGCGCAAGGAGTCCAAGGAGCTCGTGCTGGTCGACCGGGACAACGAGGTGGAGTTCTTCTACCTGCGCCCGCGCGACATCGCGATCTACGTCAGCACCGGCCGCCTCGACATCGGCATCACCGGCCGGGACCTGCTGCTGGACTCCGGCGCGGTCGCCGAGGAGATCCTCCAGCTCGGCTTCGCCCGCTCCACCTTCCGCTACGCCGCCGAGCCCGGCACCGCCGACACCGTCCAGGACCTCAACGGCAAGACGGTGGCGACCTCGTACGAGGTCGTCGTCGAGAAGCACCTCGCGGACAACGGCATCGAGGCGTCCGTCGTCCACCTCGACGGCGCCGTCGAGACCGCCATCCAGCTCGGTGTCGCGCACGCCATCGCCGACGTGGTGGAGACCGGCACCTCGCTGCGGAACGCCGGGCTCGAAGCCTTCGGCGAACCCATCATGGAGTCCGAGGCCGTGGTGATCCGGCGCACCGGGGCCGACCCGGACGAGCCCAAGGTCCGGCAGTTCCTGCGCCGCCTCCAGGGCGTCCTGGTCGCCAGGCGCTACGTGATGATGGACTACGACATCCGCGTCGAGCAGGTCGAGAAGGCCGTCGCCCTCACCCCGGGCCTGGAGTCGCCGACCGTCTCCCCGCTGCACCACGAGGGCTGGGTCGCCGTCCGCGCCATGGTCCCGACCAGCGACGCCCAGCGGATCATGGACGAGCTGTACGACCTGGGCGCCCGCGCGATCCTGACCACCGGCATCCACGCCGCGCGGCTGTGACCGGCGCCGAGGACCGTACGCGGGCGGCGCTCGACGGGCTGCCGCGTACCTTCCGACCCGTCGTCACCCGCGTGGTGCTGCTGTCCCTGGGCGCCGCGCTGGTGGTGGCGCTCACCGTCGTCGCGCTGATGATGCCGCACGACGGCGCCGGGCCCTGGAGCACCGGCGACCGGATCACCGTGATCATGATGGGCGTGCTGATCGCCGCGGTGCTCGCGCTGCTCAGCCGCCCCAAGGTGACGGTGACGGCCGACGGCGTGACCGTGGTGAATCTCACGGTGAAGCGGCGGCTGGCGTGGGCCGAGGTGGTGCGGGTCAATCTGCGGCCGGGCGACGCCTGGGTCCACCTCGACCTCGCCGACGGCACGACGCTGCCCGTGATGGGCATCCAGCCCGGTATCGCCAAGGAGCAGGCGCTGCACGACGCCAGGCTGCTGCGCTCGCTGGTGGAGACGCTGGGCGAGGCGCAGGGCACGACGTCCGCCGGCCACTGAGCGCGCGGCGGTGCGCGCCGCGCCACGCGTCCGCGGGCGCTCCGTCCACGGACCGGGCCGCGAGGCGGCCCGCGATCCGACCGTGACCTTTCCGCGAACCCGTCCGCGAACCCGTCCGTGAACCCTTCCGTGAACCCGGCCCCCGCCGTCCTTCGCGGGCGCGGCACCAATGGCTACTCTGGGGGACGAACGGCGCCCACCGCGCTTGCCCCGCACCCCTGGAGCACCGCCCGCGGGGCCCCGACCAACCAAGGAGTGACACTCACACCCCGATGGACGAACCGTCCGGTAGTACCTGCGCCGCCCCTCCCTCCCGGGAATCCGGAGCGGCGGCCTCATGAGCACCTCACTGCTGCTGCTCGCGGCAGCCCTCGTCCTGATCCTTGCCAACGGCTTCTTCGTCGCCGCCGAATTCGGCCTGGTGACCGTGGAGCGCCCCGCGGCCGAACGCGCCGCCGCGGCCGGTGACCGCCGGGCCCGCAGTGTCGTGGCCGCCCTGCGCAAACTCTCCTTCCAGCTCTCCGGCACCCAGCTCGGCATCACCATCACCTCGCTGGTCGTCGGCATGCTGGCGGAACCCGCACTCGCCGACCTGCTGACCGGCCCGCTGACCTCGGCCGGGGTCCCGGACGGCGCCGCCCCCGGCGTCGCCGTCGTCGTCGGCATGATGGTCGCCTCCGCCGTCCAGATGGTGATCGGCGAACTCGTCCCCAAGAACTGGGCGGTCTCCCGCCCGCTGGCCGTCGCCCGTGTGGTGGCCGGACCGCAGCGCGCCTTCTCGCGGGTCTTCCGGCCCGTCATCGAGGTGCTGAACACCGCCGCCAACCGGCTGGTGCGGCTGGTCGGCGTCGAGCCCGCCGACGAGCTGGCGTCCGCCCGCACCCCCACGGAACTGGTCTCCCTGGCCCGGCACTCGGCGCTCGCCGGGACGCTGGAGCAGGACACCGCCGACCTCTTCGTGCGCACCCTGTCGCTCGGCGACCTCATCGCGGAGAACGTGATGACGCCCCGCGTCCGGGTCAGCGCGCTGGAGGACACCGCCACCGCCGCCGACGTGCTCAATCTGACCAGGGCCACCGGCCTGTCCCGCTTCCCGGTCTACCGGGAGCGGCTGGACGACATCATCGGCATGGTCCACCTCAAGGACGCCCTCGCCGTCCCCGCCGAGCGCCGCGACCGCGTCCCCGCGGGGACCATCGCGGTCGCCCCACTGCTCGTCCCGGAGACCCTGCCGGGCCAGCAGCTCCTGGAGCTGCTGCGCAGCCAGCAGCCGATCGCCGTGGTCGTCGACGAGTACGGCGGCACCGCCGGGGTCGTCACGCTGGAGGACATCGTCGAGGAACTGGTCGGCGAGGTGCGCGACGAGCACGACGCCGCCGACCTGCCCGAACTGGCACAGGTCCCGGCCGCCGAGGCCGACGGTCCCGCCTGGGACGCCGACGGAAGCTGCCGGATCGACACCCTGGCCAGAATCGGCCTGCTCGCCCCCGAGGGACCCTACGAGACGGTCGCCGGCCTCGTCGCCGACCTGCTCACCCGGATCCCCGAACCGGGCGACGAGGCCGAACTGCCCGGCTGGCGGCTGCTGGTCCGCGAGGTCACCCACCACCGGGCCGAACGCGTACGGATCGTGCGTACGGATCGCGTCGCGGGGGAGGCGACCTCGTGATGAGCGCTCTCCAACTCCTGTTCGCCGTCCTGCTGGTGCTCGGCAACGGCTTCTTCGTCGGCGCGGAATTCGCCCTGGTCTCGGTCCGCCGCAGCCAGATCGAACCGCTCGCCGCCGAACAGCGCAGGGCCCGTACCGTGCTGTACGGCCTCGAACACCTCCCGCAGATGATGGCCGCCGCCCAGTTCGGCATCACCGTCTGCTCGTTGACCCTCGGCGCGGTCGCGGAACCGACCGTCGCGCACCTGCTGGAACCGATCTTCGAGGCGGTGCGCGTCCCCGAGGACTTCGTGCACCCGATCGGATACGTCCTGGCGCTGGCCGTCGTGGTCTTCCTGCACCTGGTGATCGGCGAGATGGTGCCGAAGAACCTGGCGATGGCCGCGCCGGAGAAGACCGCGCTGTGGCTGAGTCCGGGTCTGGTCGGCTTCGCCAGGGTGTTCCGCCCGGTGATCTCGGTGCTCGGCACCTGCTCCCGGCTGATCCTGCGGGCCTTCGGCGTGGAGCCCAAGGACGAGGTCGACTCCGTGTTCACCAGCGCGCAGCTGACCGTGCTGGTCGAGGACGCCCGGCAGGCCGGGCTGCTCGACATCGACGAGCAGGAACGCCTGGAGGACGCGCTGGAGCTGGGCACCCGTCCGGTCACCGAAGTGCTGCTCACCCCGGCGGAGTTGATCACTCTCGACCCGGCCGCCACCCCGCGGCAGGTCGAGGAGCTGACGGTGCGCACCGGGTACTCGCGGTTCCCGATCGCGGGCGCGGGCGCGGACTTCCTCGGCTACCTCCACGTCAAGGACGTCCTCGACGTGGACGACCTCGACCGGCCCGTGCCGCAGCGGCTCTGGCGGCCGATCACCACCCTGCGGGCCGACCTGCCGCTGGACGACGCGCTCACCGCGATGCGGCGCGCCGCCTCGCACCTGGCCGCCGTCGCCGACGCCTCGGGGCGGGTCCTCGGCCTGGTCGCGCTGGAGGACGTCCTCGAAATGCTCGTCGGCGAGGTGAAGGACCCCGCCCACCGCGCGCCTTCCCCCGCCCGGGAGGTGCCCGTCCCGCACGCCGCGGAGGATTCCGGCGAACTGGTCCGGTAGGCAGTGCCCGGAAGGGGCGTGCGAAGCCGCTGAACACGCGGTCCGCACGCCCCTTCCGGATCTCGTCCCGGCGGCCGGGTGCTACTCGACCGGGTCGGTCGGGGTCGCTCCGGGCCCGCGCCCGGAGAGGACTTCGCCGTACGCCTGCATGAGATCGGGCAGGCGCAGGGTGGACAATTCGTCGCGGCTCGGTGAGGCCGGGTACTCGGACAGCCGCAGGTCCCGGTAGGCGCAGCTCTTCTCGTACAGGGTGCGCAGCAGCCGTCCGTTGCCCAACTCGTCGATCCAGCCCTGGTCCACCACGTGGCCCGCGATGGCCTTCAGCTCCTCCAGCGCCTCCTCGTCCCAGCGGTCGCCGTTCTCCGCGGCGAGGACTTCACCGATCCGGGTGAGTTCCAGCGGCCGGTAGCTGGGGAAGTCGACGCGGGTGGTGAAGCGGGAGCTGAGTCCGGGGTTGGCGGCCAGCAGCCGGTCCATCCCCTCGGGGTAACCCGCGAGGATGACCACGAGCCGGTCGCGGTTGTCCTCGGCGCGCTTGAGCAGCACCTGAAGCGCCTCGTCGCCGTACGCGTCGCCCTTGCTGTAGCCGGAGTTGGACAGCGCGTACGCCTCGTCCACGAAGAGCACGCCGCCGAGCGCGGAGTCGATCAGCTCATTGGCCTTCACCGCGGTCTGGCCGAGGAATTCGCCGACCAGATCGGAGCGTTGGGCCTCCACCAGGTGGTCGCCGCCGAGCAGTCCGAGCGCGTAGAAGACCCGGCCGAGGATGCGGGCGACGGTGGTCTTGCCGGTGCCGGAGGGCCCGGAGAAGACGAAGTGCCGTTTCGGCGGCTGCACCGGCAGGCCCTGCCCGGCCCGCAGCCGGGCCATCCGCAACTGCGCGGACAGCGCCTTGACCTGGCGCTTGACCGGCTCCAGACCGACCATCCTGTCCAGTTCCGCCAGCGCCTGGGTGAGCAGCACCGGGTCGGAGCCGCCCATCGGGACCTGCACCGGCAGCGACCCGCCGAGCGGGGCGGCGGACCGGTCGCGTACGTCGTCGTCCAGCGGGCCCGCGGCCAGCAGCGACTCGTCGGGCTCCGGCCCCGGACCGCGGCCCTCGCCGGGGTCGGCCAGCAGCGCGGATTCCATGTCGGCGCCGCCCTCCGGCATCGCCTGCCCGGTCCCGGCCAGCGATACGGCCGCCAGCCCCACGCCCTCGTCGAGGCCGTCGTCGGTCTCGTGGATCGCGGCCAGCCGGGCGGAGGTGTCCATGAAGGCGGGGTCGACGCGGTGCACCGCCCGGTAGAGCGGCACGGCCGCCGCCGTACGCCCGGTGCCCTCGTACGCGCGGGCCAGCCAGTAGCGCAACTCCTTGCGCTGCGGCTGCTCGCTGCGGCAGCGCATCAAGGCGGCGGCCAGCAGCGGCTCGGCCTGGCCGCACATCTCCAGCCTGACCCTGGCCATGCCGCCGAACAGCCCGGCCTCGATGCCGAGTACGGGATCGCCCAGCAGCGGCTCGGTGTGCCGGACCAGCCGCTCCCAGTCCTTGACGAGATAGGCGCGGCAGGCGTGCAGGAAGCGGACCTGCGGGTCGGTGTCGACCGGCGGGCAGTCCGCCAGGGCCCGGTCCAGCTCGGCGACATGGCGGCCGTCCAGCCAGTGCGAGGCGTGCGCCAGCAGCAGGTCGCGGCTGGTCTCGAGCACCGGCTGCACCCACCAGCCCAGCCAGTACCAGGAGTTGAGGGTCCTGCGGTGGGCGGCCCGCTGCTCGCCGAAGCGGTCGCGGTGCCGGTACATCTGGAGCAGCGCGGTGGCGGTGTCGGCGCGCAGCGCGTGCAGCCCGAGCCAGGCGTCCGCCATGCCGGGGTCGATCCGGACCGCGGTCCTGAACTCCTCCTCGGCCTGGACGTAGGCGCCCATCGTGTACGCGTCGACGCCGCGCAGCCAGGCGAGATCGGCCGGGGCGCCCGGACGCTCGGTGCCGAAGTCCATCAAGTCCCCACCAATCGTTCCCCCGCGCCGCACTGTCGCCCGCTGTCCCAACCCGTGCGCACCGGGCGGGAGTTGGGACAGGCGACAGTCCACCCCCGGCTGCCGGTCCGCCCTTTTCGCATCGTACCCGCGATGTCCCGCGGGCCGTAGGGTGCCGTGACCTGCGGGACAGCGGGAATCCGCGCGAGCGCGGGGAACTCGGCCCCGACGTACGGCCGTCGGGCGGTGACCGTGAGTGAGAAAAACCGGCTCTCGACGGGCCGATTCCGGCCCGGAGACAGGGCAGAGCCCCCGGTCACGGGGGAACAACCGGGGGCTCCGCGTCTTGTCAACGGCCGCCTCCGGCCGCTTGTTGAAAACGTAAGTGCTGGATACCCGGCCGGTCAAGCGGTGTTGACGGACGTGTGCCCGGCGGCGGGGGAGTGGCGGCGGGCTGCCGCCGAGCCGTCACTCCCGGTGATCGCGGGCGGGGTTCGGGACGGCCCGGCAGCCGCCGGCGTCGTCGGTCTGGCGCACCAGAAGGTCGGCGAAGGGGCGGGACGGATCGGTGGCGAAATGCGCGTCCTCCGCGCGAGTCCAGCCGGTCCAAAAATGCGCCAGTTCCGGTCCGTCGCGCAGCAGTCCGCGCTGCCGCGCGGTCGCCGGCGGCACCTCCAGCCACAGCAGCAACGCCAGATACGGGCGCAGCGCTTGCCGCCCGCTGCCGACGCCGTCCAGCAGCACGACGGGCGCGGGCGGGATCTCCCGCTCGCCCGCGAAACGGCGCGCCGTCCAGTCGTACACCTGGTGCCGGGCGGCCCTTCCCCCGCTCAGCGGCGTCAGCACCTGTTCGACCAGGCGGCCGGTCCACTCGAACGGCTCCTCGTGCGTGGCCAGGTCGTCCAGATGGACGACGGGCGCGCCGCCCAGCTCCGCCGCCAGCCGCCCGGCCAGCGTGCTCTTGCCCGAGCCCGCGTGCCCGTCCACGGCGATCAGCCGCGTCCGCCCGCAGGACGGCTCCGCCCCGTCGAGCAGCCGCCCCAGCTCCCGTACCGTCAGTCCGTTCACCCCCCGACCTTACGGCGGGCCCCGCCCGGCGGCCCGCGCGCCGTCGCGTGTCCGGGGGCTCGGGGCCGCTGACCCGCCACCGCTGCACGCGCCGCCGGGGGCGCCCCGGTACGGTGCGAAGGTGACCCACTCCGAGAGCGGCGGCGCAGCCGCATCCGTGCTGTACACCTCCGAGCGCCTGGCGAGGGCGCGTGCCGAGGCCGAAACGGCGGGCGTCCAGGCCCTGCTGGTGGCGCCCGGCGCGGACCTGCGCTACCTCACCGGGTATCAGGCGCTGCCGCTGGAGCGGCTGACGTGCCTGGTGGTGCCGGTGGAGGGTGAGCCCTTCCTGGTGGTGCCGCGGCTGGAGAAGCCCGCCGCGCAGGCGTCGCCCGCCGGCGGCCTCGGCATCGAGATCGTCGGCTTCGACGAGACCGACGACGCGTACGCGCTCATCGCCCGGCGGCTGCCCGCCGCGGTGGCCCGCTTCGCCGTCGACAACCACATGTGGGCGGAGAAGCTGCTCGCCTTCCGGGCCGCGCTCCCGGACGCCGAGGCCGTCCTCGCCGGTGACGTGCTGGCGGAGCTGCGGATGCGCAAGACCCCGGCGGAGATCGCGGCGCTGCGCCGCGCGGGCGCGGCGATCGACCGGGTGCACCGCAGGATCGGCGAGTGGCTGGTGCCCGGCCGCACCGAGCGCGAGGTCGCCAAGGACATCGCGGACGCCATCATCGAGGCGGGCCACGAGCGGGTCGACTTCGTGATCGTCGGCTCGGGGCCGAACGGCGCGAGCCCGCACCACGAGGTGTCCGACCGGGTGATCAGGGCGGGCGACCCGGTGGTGATCGACATCGGCGGCACGACCGCGGAGGGCTACTGCTCGGACTCCACCCGCACCTACGCCGTGGGAGAGCCGCCCGCCGCCTTCCGCGAGCTGTACGACGTGCTGCTGCGCGCCCAGACCGCGCAGACCGCGGCGGTACGGCCCGGTGTCACCGCGGAGGAACTGGACGCCGTCGGCCGGGACATCATCACCGACGCGGGCTACGGCGAGCACTTCATCCACCGCACCGGACACGGCATCGGCCTGGACACCCACGAGGAGCCGTACATCGTGGCGGGCAGCAAACGCCCCCTCGAGCCGGGAATGGCGTTCTCCGTGGAACCGGGCATCTATCTGCCCGACACCTTCGGTGCCCGCATCGAGGATATTGCCGTCTGTACGGAAAGCGGTGGCGAGCGGCTCAATCTGACAGGGCGTGACCTGGTGGTTCTTCCCTGTTGAGCGCCAGTGGTCCAGTCCAATATTGTTCCCGGCGCGCGGCCGGAAACCCTGGTGGAAACCGCCGGTGAACGACGATAGTTGGGGCCACCTGTCATGCACTCGTAGGAGCGGGCAGGAATTCCCGATCACATCGAGGGGAACACCGCCATGACCAGACCCGCGCCCCGGCGTGCCGTACTGACCGCCGCGCTCGCGGCGGCCGCGGCCACCGCGACCGCGTCCGCGCAGTCCGCCTCCGCCGCCCCGGCCACCGCCTCCGGCGCGGCCGTTCCCGACGCCGCGCGACACCAGGCAGGCGGCGGCACGCCCGACGCCGCCCCCGTCGACTACCACGGCTGGACCTCGCTGCCCGACTGGCTGTTCGGCACCCACCGCGGCACGCTGCCGCTGCCGGGCCGCCGGCCCGGCGTGGTCATCGGCCGCGCCACCGGCACGCTGGACTACACCGACCCGCACACCGGCACCACCGCGACGTGGGAGTCGGCCACCTGGACCTCGCCGGTCCGCCGGGTGCCGCACCCCGCGAGCGAGCTGATCGCGTCCTGGAACGCGCACACCCCCGCGGGCACCTGGATCCAGATCGAACTGCTCGGCACCTACACCGACGGCACCGCGACCCCGGCGTACGTCATGGGCCGGTGGACCGCGGGCGACGGCCCCGAGGACATCCGCCGCACCTCGGTGGACGACCAGACCGACGGCAAGAGCAGCATCTGGACCGACACCTTCTCCATCGACGACACCACCGCCGGGCCGCTGCTGGCCTCGTACCGGCTGCGGCTGACGCTCTTCCGCAAGCCCGGCAGCCGCGCCACGCCCACCGTGTGGCGGCTCGGCGCGATGGCGTCCAACATCCCGGACCGCTTCACCGTCCCGGCGTCGGTGCCGGGCGTGGCCAAGGGCGTCGAACTCCCGGTGCCGCGCTACTCGCAGAACATCCACAAGGGCGAGTACCCGGAGTACGACAACGGCGGCGAGGCCTGGTGCAGCCCGACCTCCTCGACGATGGTCATCGAGTACTGGGGACGCGGCCCCACGGCCGCCGACCTGGCCTGGGTGAACCCCGCCTACGCCGACCCCCAGGTCGACCAGGGCGCCCGCTACACGTACGACTACCAGTACGAGGGCTGCGGCAACTGGCCCTTCAACGCGGCCTACGCGGCCACGTACAAGGACCTCCAGGGCGTCATCACCCGGCTGCGCTCGCTCGACGACATCGAGCGGCTGATCAAGGCCGGTATCCCCGTCATCACCTCGCAGTCCTTCCTCGCCACCGAACTGGACGGCGCGGGATACGGCACCTCGGGCCACCTGATGTGCATCGCGGGCTTCACCGCGGACGGCGACGTCGTCGCCAACGACCCGGCCAGTTCCAGTGACGACGCGGTGCGCAACGTCTACAAGCGCGCCCAGTTCGAGACCATCTGGCTGAGGACCAAGCGGATCAACGCCACCGGCGGCGTCAGCGGCGGCACCGGCGGTGTCGCCTACGTCTACTTCCCGGCGCAGCCGAGCCCCGGCCAGCGCCGCGCGCTGGCGGCGGTCGGCATCGTCTGACATCCGTCCGTCCGGTCGTCTCCGGTCGTCTCCGGTCATCTCTCCGACCGGCCGACCGGCCGTTTCCGGCCCGGCCCCGCTCCTCGTACGCGAGGGGCGGGGCCGGGTGCGTGCGGGGGTGGACAGGCCGTCGCACGTGGGGAATTGGACTCGAAGTGGTAGAGACCAATTCGTGGTTTAGTCCAAAGGTCTGGACCAACTATTGACGGGTTCGCGTCACCGCAGGATTCTGTCTGCCACGTTCCCCCACAGGAGGCTAGACGTGAACCGTCTCAAAGCAATCGGCTCGGGCGTGGCCGCCGTCGCCCTGGCCGTGGCCGGGCTCGGTACCGTTGCCGCTCTCGGCCCAAGTCAGGCCAGCGGAGCCACGGTCTCGACGAACGCCCTGACCAACAACTGGTACGCCGCCGCCCCGTATCTGATGCCCAACGACAACAACCCGCCGAGCGCGACCGCCATCATGGACGCGACCGGCCTGAAGGCGTTCCAGCTCGCCTTCATCCTCGCCCCCAACGGCGGTGGGTGCAGCCCCACATGGGACGGGACCAGTGCGGTGTCCTCCGACACCGCGGTGGCGAACGTGATCTCCGCGATCCGGGCCAAGGGCGGAGACGTGTCCGTCTCCATCGGCGGCTACGGCGGCACCAAGCTCGGCCAGGCGTGTTCCGACGCCGCGTCCACGGCCGCCGCGTACCAGCAGGTCATCACCAAGTACCAGCTCAAGGCGATGGACTTCGACCTGGAGGAGCCGGAGTACGAGAACACCGCGGCCGTCGCGCGCGAGATCGGCGCGGCCAAGATCCTCCAGCAGAACAACCCCGGCCTGTTCATCTCGGTGACCACGGCGGGCACCGCAGCGGGCACCGGCTGGTTCGGCCAGCAGATGCTCAACGAGGCCAAGTCGCAGGGCTTCACCCCCAACAACTTCTCGATCATGCCCTTCGACGGCGGCTTCAACGGGGCGGCGTCGCAGACCAGCGCGCTCACCGCCTTCAACGGCCTGCTGAAGACCACCTTCGGCTGGGACACCGCCACCGCGTACGCCCACGAGGGCTTCTCCGGTATGAACGGCCGCAGCGACACCGGCGAGTTCTTCTACCAGGCCGACTTCCAGACCGTGCTGGACTACGCGACCAGCCACGGCATGGGCCGCTTCACCTTCTGGTCGCTCAACCGCGACCGCCAGTGCAGCCCGCCGGACAACAACGGCAGCACCTCGGGCACGTGCAGCAGCGTGGCGCAGAACTCCTGGGACTTCGCCAAGTACTCGGTGAAGTTCGCGGGCGCCACGCCTCCCACCAACCCGCCCACGACGCCGCCGACCACACCGCCGACCACCCCGCCCGGCGGCGGCACCTGCACGGTCGCCCAGTGGGCCGCCTCCGCCGTCTACGTCGGCGGCAACGAGGTGGCGCACAACGGGCACAAGTGGAAGGCCAAGTGGTGGACCACCAACGAGGAGCCCGGCACCACCGGTGAGTGGGGCGTGTGGCAGGACGAGGGCACCTGCTGACCGGCCGCCGGCCGCGACCGTCCGACGTTCCGGGGCGGCGACCGCACAGGCCGCCGAACCGCTGTCGGTCGAACTGGTCTGAACTGGTCTGATGCTGTCCGAAAATCTATCGCGGGTCCGCGGCCGTCACCGGCAGCGGACCCGCGCTGGTGTGTGCGCGAGTCCGCATCTGCGCGTTTTCGCATATGCACATGCTGGTGGTTGTTGACCAAAAACGGACCCTGGATCTCCGGTCGCGTGTTTCACTCCGAACACGTGATCAGTAGCCTCACAGGGTAGACAGGTGCGCGCCCGTCGGCCGAACCACCGTGTGCGACGCGCCCGTTGAGCCCGATGACCTGGAGACAGCAACCGTGACCGACCGTCCTTCCTGGGCCCCGCAGGGCATCGACCTGACGGTGCCCAGCGTGTCCCGGATCTACGACTACTTCCTCGGTGGCTCGCACAACTTCGAGGTGGACCGGGAGGCGGCGCGGCTGGCCATGCGGGCCATGCCGGGGGCGCCCAAGATCGGCCAGGCCAACCGGGCGGTCATGCACCGCGCCGTGCGCTTCGCGATGGACCGCGGCATCGACCAGTTCCTCGACATCGGCTCCGGCATCCCCACCTTCGGCAATGTGCACGAGGTGGTGCAGCGGGCCAACCCCGACGCCCACGTGGTGTACGTCGACAACGACCCGGTCGCCGTCGCCCACAGCCGCGCCGTCCTGGAGGGCAACGACAAGGCGACCATCGCCGCCGCCGACCTCCGCGACCCCGGCTCGGTGCTGGACAACCCCGAGACCAAGCGGCTGCTGGACTTCGACCGCCCCATGGGCCTGCTGCTCGTCGCCGTCCTGCACTTCCTGTCCGACGCCGACCATCCCAACGAGGTCGTCGCCGCGCTGCGCGACGCGCTGGCCCCCGGCAGCGTCCTGGTCGTCACCCACGCCACCCTCCAGTTCGGCCCCGTCCCCTCCGGACAGCGCGGCGTCCAGGCCGTCTACCAGCGCACCGCCACCCCGCTGATCATGCGCACCAAAGAAGAGGTGGAACGCTTCTTCGACGGCTTCGAACTCGTCGAGCCCGGCGTCGTCCCGCTGCCGCACTGGCGCCCCGAGGCCCCGCTCAGCGACGACGACGACCCCGCCGTACTCCACGGTCTCGCCGGTGTGGGGCTGAAAGCGTGACCGCGCTCCCGGCCGCGGCCGGAAACGAGGGCGCGCACGCGCCCGGCGCACGCCCCGGCGACAATCTGCGCAGATTCGCCGCCATTTGGGCACGCGCCATCTACCCGGTGACGGTCACCTCGATGACCCGCGCCGAGTTCGAGGACCACCTGGTGCCGCTCACCCGTGTGCTGAGCGACACCCTCAGGGGCCGCCCGTTCGACCCCCGCCCGGCCGCCGAGGTCGGCACCGCCCTGGTCGCCGCGCACTGCACCGACCCCGAGGCGCTGCCCAGCATCCTCGGCGTCATCGACGCCTACCTCGTCCTGTACTGCCCGCCGGGCCCCGGCCTCGACACCGACGACTGCCGGGCCCGCTGCTCACGCCTCCAGCACGCGGTCGCCGTCGGCTTCTCGCGGGCCCTGCGCGAACGCACCCTGCGCGAGCAGGAGTCCATCATCCGCGCCGCCCTGGACGCCCAGCGCGACGCCGAAGGCGCCCTGGCCGCCAGCGAGGCCCGCTTCCGCGCCGTCTTCGAGGGCGCCGCCCTCGGCATCGGCATCGCCGACCTCGACGGGGAAGTCCTCGAGGTCAACGACGCGATGACCCGGATGTTCGGCAGCGAATCCCTGACCATGCGCCGCAATGTCACCGAGTGGGTCCACAAGGACGACGGCACCGGCACCGGCACCCGCCGGCTCAACGGCGAGCTGGTACGCGGCGAACGCGACACGTACGACGTCGAGCGCGCCTACCAGCGGGTCGACGGCACCATCTTGTGGGCCAACGTCCGGGCGTCCCTGCTGCGCGACGCCACCGGCCGCCCGCAGTACCAGCTCGCGCTCGTCGAGGACGTCACGGAACGGCGCGGACTGCTGCGCCGACTGCGCCACCAGGCGACCCACGACGCGCTCACCGGACTGCCCAACCGCGCCCTGTTCTTCGAACGCCTCGACGCCGCGCTCGACGCCGACCCCGCCAACGGCACCAGCCGGATCGGCGTCTGCTACCTCGACCTCGACGGGTTCAAGGCCGTCAACGACAGCCTCGGCCACGCGGTGGGCGACCAGCTCCTCGTCGCCGTCGCCGAACGCCTCCAGTCCTGCGTCACCTCGCCCGACCAGCTCGTCGCCAGGATCGGCGGCGACGAATTCGTCGCCCTCTACACCGACCCGCCGAGCCTCGCCGCCGTCACCGCGCTCGCCGAACGCATCCTGGACGCGCTGTCCGCCCCCGTCCTGCTCGACGGCCGCGAACTGCCCGTCCACGGCAGCATCGGCATCGTCCACGGCCCCGTCGAGTCCCGGATCGCCGCCGACGTCCTGCGCAGCGCCGACATCACGATGTACCGCGCCAAGGAACAGGGCGGCAACCGGTACGAGGTCGCCGACCCGGTCGCCGACGCCCGGGCCATCACCCGGCACGGCCTGACCAACCAGCTCCCGAGCGCCCTGGAACACGACGAGTTCTTCATCGAGTACCAGCCCCTCGTCGGCCTCGACGACGGCGCCGTGCACGGCGCCGAAGCGCTGGTGCGCTGGTGCCACCCCACCCACGGCATACTCGGGCCCGACCAGTTCATCCCGCTCGCCGAGAGCACGGGACACATCGTCGGGCTCGGCCGCTGGGTCCTGGAGCGGGCCGCCCGCCAGGCGTACGCCTGGCAGAGCGAGCACATCGGCGGCGGTCCGCCGCCACGGGTGAACGTCAACCTCTCACCGATCCAGCTGCACCACCCCGAGCTGGTCCAGGAGGTCTCCCGCGTCCTGGAGGACACCGGCCTCGACCCCGCGTCGCTCTGCCTCGAGGTCACAGAGAGCGCTCTGATCGGCGCCGACGAGGACACCCTCAAGCCCCTGCGGCAGATAGTCGACCTCGGCGTCTCCATCGCCCTCGACGACTTCGGCACCGGCTACTCCAACCTGTCCTCCCTGCGCTGGCTCCCCGTCAGCGTCCTCAAGCTCGACCGCTCCTTCACCCGCGGCATGCGCGGCCACGCCGCCGACCCCGTCGACCTCAAGATCGTCGGCGGCATCGTCTCGCTCGCCCACGCCCTCAACCTGACCGTCACCGTCGAAGGCGTCGAGACCCGCACCCAGGCCGACCATCTGCGCGCCCTCGGCTGCGACACCGGCCAGGGCTGGTACTACGCCCGCCCCGGCCCGCCGGAACGGCTCCACACCCTGTCGCTGGCCGAC
Source organism: Streptomyces sp. NPDC008317 (assembly GCF_042955955.1). Lineage (NCBI taxonomy): Bacteria > Bacillati > Actinomycetota > Actinomycetes > Kitasatosporales > Streptomycetaceae > Streptomyces > Streptomyces sp. NPDC008317. The sequence goes on along the minus strand of NZ_JBIBFQ010000003.1, from coordinate 127,993 downwards.
GCCAGCTAGCCGCCCGGTCCGCCGTCACGGCTCCGCCAGCGCGCGGGGCCGTGAGAAACGACGCACTTGAGTGCGTCGGGCGGGCGTCGGGGCGGAGCCGCGCGGCCCACGTGGTGGAATCAGGCGGTACGCGAGCCCGTGGTCCGTCCGAGGAGAGCCCCCTGAACACCGCCGTCGCGGAGACGATCTCCGCCCTCGCTCTCCTGCTGGTCCTCGGCTTCGCCGTCCTGCGCCCGCGCGGCTGGCCCGAGGCGGTGGCCGCGGTGCCCGCCGCGGGACTGCTCATCGGCATCGGGGCGGTGACGCCGTCCGCCGCCTGGCACGAGACCAGGGAACTGCTGCCGGTCGTCGGCTTCCTGGCGGCCGTGCTCGTCCTGGCGGAACTGTGCGCCGACGACGGTCTGTTCACAGCGGCGGGCGACGCGGTCGCGCGGGCCTGCCGGGGCGAGCCCAAACGGCTGCTGGCCGGGGTGTTCGTCGTGGCCGCGCTGGTCACGGCGGTGCTCAGCCTGGACGCGACCGTCGTCCTGCTCACCCCGGTGATCATCGCGACGGCCGCACGGGCGGGCGCCAAGGCGCGCCCGCACCTGTACGCGACCGCGCACCTGGCCAACTCCGCCTCCCTGCTCCTGCCGGTCTCCAACCTCACCAATCTGCTGGCCTTCACGGCCGCCGGCGTGTCCTTCACCCGCTTCGCGCTCCTGATGACCCTGCCGTGGCTGCTGTCCGTCGGCATCGAATACGCCGTCTTCCGCCGCTACTTCGCCGCCGACCTCGCCGTCCGCGAGCACCCGCCGGAGCAGGGCGAGCCGCCGGCCGTACCGGTGTTCACGCTGGTCGTCCTCGGCCTGACCCTGGCCGGCTTCGCGGTCACCTCGCTCGGCGGCCTCAACCCCGCCTGGGCGGCGCTCGCGGGCGCGCTGGTCCTGGGCGTACGGGCGCTGCGCCGCCGCCGGGCGACGGTCCGCGGCCTGGTCGCGGCGGCCGGGCCGCTGTTCTGCCTGTTCGTGCTCGCCCTCGGCGTCGTGGTGAAGGCCGTGGTCGACAACGGGCTGTCCGACGCCGCCGACCGGGTGCTGCCGCACGGCAGCGGCCTGCTCGCGCTGCTCGGGACCGCCGCGTTCGCCGCCGTCCTGGCCAATCTGATCAACAACCTGCCCGCCGTGCTCGCACTGCTCCCGCTGGCCGCCGCGGGCGGCCCCGGCCCCGTGCTCGCCGTGCTCATCGGCGTCAACCTCGGCCCCAACCTCACCTACGCGGGCTCGCTCGCCACCCTGCTGTGGCGGCGCGTGCTGCGCGACCACGGCACCGACTCCGACCTGGGCACCTTCACCCGGCTCGGGCTGCTCACGGTGCCGCCGACGCTCATCGCCTCCACGGTCGCGCTCTGGGCGGGCCTGCGGCTCACCGGAACCTGACCGGCGCCTTCCCCGTCAGCTCCGCTTGGTGAGCGTGCTCGGGGCGCCCTCGGCCTGCGGCCCCGCCTCGATCCGCAGGGTGCGCGCGTCCGTCATGGAGACGGAGTACTCATGCCCTGTCAGACAGGTCAGCGACGAGTCGGGGTCCGTGGGCTCGGCGGCGGTGACCCGCAAGGTCATGGTGTTCCCCCGGACCTGCGCCAGCGACAGCGCCTCCGTACAGCCCCGCTCCGCCCCCGTGCCCGCCTCGGGGATGTTGCTGACGTCCTGGCCGACGGCCTCGCCGCGCGCTCCCGCGTGCAGGGTGAGCGTGACGGTGAACCGGTCGCTGCGCGGCTGGCCGCCGCTGCCGCTCGGATTGCCGGGCCCCGTACCGACCCAGGTGCCGACCCACGAGGCGGGCAGCGCGTCGGCGGGCGCGGAGGTGTGGGTGCTCGTGCTCGGGCCGGGATTCCCGTTGTTGTCGTCGCCGGAGCCGCGCTGCTGGTCGAGGATCACGCCGACCACCACGCACAGGGCCAGCATGCCCGCGACGACCAGTCCGACGCGGGCACCGCGGCCCATCCCCGGCGCGCGGCGCGCGGCACCCCACGGCGCGGGCTGCGGCCCGGAGTACGGCCCGGTGGGCCGGACGGGGCCCGACACGGGCGACGGTGTACGCGGCGGCGCGTACGCGGCGTGCGGGGGAGCGGGGGTCTGGCCTCCGGAGCCGGGGCCGCGGCCGGGCGCGGTCAGCGGCGCCGTGGGGGAGTAGGGCGACGGCCCCACGGCGGCCGTCGGGTCCGCCAGCAGCGTGCGGACCCGCGCTTCTCGGCCGCGCAGCTCGTCGGTGAGGCCGGGCGGCGGGACCTCGTGCCACACGCCCGTACGGTGCCCCGCCTCCCGCAGCAGCGCCAGCGCCTCCTCGGCGGTCGGCCGGTCGGCCGGTTCCTTGGCGAGGCACGCGTGGACCAGCGGCGCCACCGCGTCGGGCAGCCCGGTGAGGTCGCCGTCCTCGTGCACGATCCGGTACATCAGCGCGGGCGTCGACGGCTCTTCGCCCGGCCGGTTGAACGGGCCGTGCCCGGTCCCCGCGTAGACCAGTACGGCCGCCAGCGCGAACAGGTCGCCGGGCTCGGCGGACGCGCCCGCGGTCGCCTGCTCGGGCGCCATGTAGCCGGGGGAGCCGATCACCCCGCCGGTCCTGGTGTGCCGGGAGTCCTCCGCGGCCCGCGCGATACCGAAGTCGATCAGCAGCGGCCGGTCAGGGCCGAGCAGTACGTTCGACGGCTTCACGTCGCGGTGCGCGAGACCCACCGCGTGCACCGACCGCAGCGCCTCGCAGAGTTCGGCGGCCAGCGACGCCAGGGCCGGTTCCGGCAGCGGGCCGTGCGCCGAGACCCACTCGGCCAGTGAGGGCGCCGCCACGTACTCCGTCGCCAGCCACGGGGGGCGGGTGCCGGGCGGGCTGTAGTCCACCACCGCCACCGTCCACGGCGAACGCACGCGGTCCGCGTGGCGGATCTCCCGCGCGAACCGTTCCCCGAAGCCGGGGTCGAGTCCGAACTCGGACCGTACGGTCTTCAGCGCCAGTGCCCTCCCGGCGGGGGTGCGCGCCAGATAGACCTGTCCCATGCCGCCCGCGCCGAGCCGCGCGAACAGCGGGTATCCGCCGACTGTGCGCGGATCCGTGGCGTCCAAGCTCTCCATGGGCAGCAGCGTAGGGCCGCTCGCGGCCCCGTGGGAGCGTGATCGTACTCATCCGCCTCCGTCGCCGTACTCACCTGTCACTCCAGTCGTGTCTTGCTTCTTTTCCCGCCCGCCCGCCCACCCGTGCGGGTGTTTTCTTCGTCTGCGGGTGCCGCTTGTGCCTGGGTCGGTGCCGGTCCGGGGCACCTCCTCGAAATGCGGCTACCTGCTCTTTGCTCATCCGGCACCCTTCTTGTCACCGCATTTCTGCGGGGGCACCCCGGCCCGTCCCCTCCCGGTACGTCGGCGTCCGCCTGTCCGGTGGGGGTGGCGGAGGGGGGTGGGTGGGGGCCGGGGCCCTGCGCCCCCGACCGCCCGGCGGGGTGGGCGAAAGGGGGTGGGTGGGCTCGGGTCTGTCGGCGTCCGCCTGTCCGTGGGGGGCCGGGGTGGGTGTCCAAGATTGTGAGGGTGCCCCGGGTGTCTTCCGCCCTGAGGGCGCTCTCCGTCGATTCCACGGTGGAGGAACGGCCGGGCGCCGTCGCCGGTCTTTGGGACCTTCCTCAGCCACAGTGGACCGTCGGACGCCGATGTGCCCGAGCCCATCCATCCCCCTCCCGCCTACGCGGGCGGGTCGGGGGGCGCAGGGGCCGAGCCCCCACCCACCCCCATTCCCCGGCAACCCCCACCGGCAGGCGGACGCCGATGGGCGAGGAGGGGACGGGGCGGGGTGCCCCCGCAGAAATACGTTGACGGCCGGGTGCCGGATTCGCAGAGGCCAGGTGGTACGGATTTCGAGGAGGTGCCCCGGACCGGCACCGACCAGGCACAGGCGGCACCCGCAGACGGAGAAAGCACCTGCACGGGTGGGCGGGCGGGAAAGACAAGACACACTCGCGCCCGTGACGTGGCGCGTCCGATCAGGCATACTCCAACGCGCCAGAACCGCTGATCACCGCGTGCCGCGACCCGGCAGGGGACCATCGGTTCATGGGCACTGCCCACCGACGGCGCCGCCACACCCAGGGCGTGCCGCCGACGCCCCCGACAGGGAGGAGCGTGCCGCGATGTCGCAGCACGGCCCGCAGCCGGTTGTCCGCCACCTGCCCACCGAGGAGGCGCGGGATCTGCTCGCGCTCACCCGGGACCTGGCCCAGCGGGAGATCGCGCCCGCGGCCGCCGCGGAGGAGGACGCGGGCCACTTCCCGCGTGAGACCTTCGCGCTGATCGGGGAGACCGGACTGCTCGGCCTGCCGTACGCGGAGGAGCACGGCGGCGGGGGCCAGCCGTACGAGGTCTACCTCCAGGTGCTGGAGGAACTGGCCGCGGCCCGCCTCACCCTCGGCCTCGGCGTCAGCGTCCACACCCTCGCCTGCCACGCGCTCGCGCACTTCGGCGCCAAGGAACAGCGCGCCGAGCACCTGCCCGCCATGCTCGGCGGCAGCCTCCTCGGCGCCTACTGCCTCTCCGAGCCCGCCGCGGGCTCCGACGCGGCCAGCCTGCGGACGCGCGCCGTACGTACCGGCGGCGGCGCGGACGGGGGCGGCGCGGACGGCGACGGCGGGAACTGGACGATCGACGGCACCAAGGCGTGGATCACCCACGGCGGGGTCGCCGACTTCTACACCGTCCTGGCCCGCAGCGGCGGCGACGGCGCGCGCGGCATCTCCGCGTATCTGGTGCCGGGCGACGCGCCGGGCCTGAGCGCCGCCGCGCCCGAGCGGAAGATGGGCATGAAGGGCTCGCCCACCGCGCAGGTGCACTTCGACGGCGTGACCGTCCCCGACAGCCGCCGCATCGGCGAGGAGGGCCAGGGGTTCGCCATCGCGCTGGCCGCGCTGGACGCCGGGCGGCTCGGCATCGCCGCCTGCGCCGTCGGCCTCGCCCAGGCCGCGCTGGACGCCGGGCTCGCGTACGTCAAGGAGCGGCGCCAATTCGCCCGGCCCCTGGCCGACTTCCAGGGGCTGCGCTTCATGATCGCCGACATGGCCACCAAGATCGAGGCGGGCCGCGCCCTGTACCTGGCCGCGGCCAGGACCCGCGACGCCGGTCTCGACTTCTCCCGGCAGGCCGCCATGGCCAAGCTCTTCTGCACCGACGCGGCGATGCAGGTGACGACGGACGCCGTCCAGCTCCTGGGCGGCTACGGCTACACGGCCGACTTCCCCGTGGAGCGGTACATGCGCGAGGCCAAGGTGCTGCAGATCGTCGAGGGCACCAACCAGATCCAGCGCATGGTGATCGCGCGCCACGTGGCGGGCCCCGAGTCGCGGAGCTGAGCGGTCGCCCGGCGGCGGGCGGTGACCCGGCGCCCCGGTCGGGGCGCCGGATCAGGCCGCGCGGGGCGCCGGTACCCGGAAGGGGCGCGAGCCGGGGCCGCCCACGTGCGAGAAGGGCTGGGTGCGCCAGTCCAGGGTGTCGGGCAGGACCAGGAGGGTGCCGAGGTCGAGGTCGTGGACCTCGCCGGGCAGGGAGCCGTCGAGGGGGCGGGCCTCCTCGACGGGGCGGCCCGAGCCGGAGCAGACGGTCAGGCCGAAGGGGTTCCACGGCGTGGGGCACAGGGCGTGCTCCGGAAGCCGGTCCTCGTCGGCGAAGACCGCGATCGGCCGCGCGCACTCCGGGCAGTCCACCCGGACCAGGTCGAGATCGTCCTCGAACGAGTCATCCGTGTCGTCGTCGTCCGGCAGTCCCGGCAGCAGCGCGAGCGCGAATTCGCGTTCGTGCCCCTCCTCGGGCGCCGGCTGGGTCCGCTCACTGCGGTTGTGGCGCACATGGTTACGCATATTCGCGTCTCCCCCATCGGACGGATGTGCCCTCCATCGGGCCGGCCCGGCGTCAATCCCGCGGCCATAGCGAGCACTTCCCGCCGCGCTACGCGGGTAATCACGCCATCGACCTCATAGGGATGCATGGGGTGTGGCCTTCGTCACATCCCGCCTTTTGGCCGGTCCATGCGCCCTCGCCATGCCTCCGCGCACCCCTCGTGCCCCCGCGCGGCATCTTGCGGGAGTGCCGGATAAGGTGCGAGCGGGCGTGGCCGGGCAGGGCCCCGCCGACCGGTGGAAGCGGCTCGGCAGAATGCGTGGCGACGTGATGCGTGACGGGTGGCGGCGTAATGCGTGACGGTGGGATGCGGACCAACTGGGCCGGGAACATCACCTTCTCGGCGGAACGGGTGCACCGCCCGGAGTCGACCGGCGCCCTGCGCTCCCTGGTCGCCGCGAGCCGCCGCGTGCGGGTGCTGGGCAGCGGCCACTCCTTCAACGACATCGCCGACACCGACGGCGCCCTCGTCGAACTCTCCGGCCTGCCACCGGAGATCGACATCGACACGGCCGCGGCCACCGTCCGCGTCGCCGCGGGCGTCCGCTACGCCGAACTCGCCCAGCGGCTGCACGAGTCCGGCTTCGCGCTGCCCAACATGGCGTCGCTGCCGCACATTTCGGTGGCGGGCAGCGTCGCCACCGGCACCCACGGCTCCGGCAACGCCAACGGCGGCCTCGGCACCTCCGTCAGCGCCCTCGAACTCGTCACCCCGGACGGTGAAGTCGCCGTGCTCAGCCGGGACAAGGACGGCGACCGCTTCGACGGCGCCGTGGTCTCGCTCGGCGCGCTCGGCGTCGTCACCGCCCTCACCCTCGACCTGGTCCCCGACTTCGCCCTCCGCCAGCATGTCTTCACCGGGCTCGAACTGGCCGACCTGGACGGGCACTTCGACGCGATCACCGGGGCCGCGTACAGCGTCAGCATGTTCACCGACTGGCGCGCGCCGCGCTTCGGGCAGGTCTGGCTCAAGCAGCTCGCCGACGCGCCCGCGCCCGAATTCCCCTGGGCCGCGCCCGCCACCGGGCCGATGCACCCCGTCCCCGGCGCCGACCCGGTGAACTGCACCGCGCAGCAGGGCGTGGCCGGACCCTGGCACGAGCGACTGCCGCACTTCAGGCCGGGATTCACCCCCAGCAGCGGCGCCGAGTTGCAGTCCGAGTACCTGCTGCCCCGCGAACACGCCCTGCCCGCGCTCCACGCCCTCGCCGGGCTCGGCGCCGACATCGCGCCGCTGCTCCAGATCTGCGAAGTGCGGACCGTCGCCGCCGACCGGCTCTGGCTCAGCCCCGCCTACGGGCACGACTGCGTCGCCTTCCACTTCACCTGGGTGCCGGACACCGCCGCCGTCCTCCCCGTCCTCGCCCGCCTCGAACAGCGCCTCGCGCCGTACGCGCCGCGCCCGCACTGGGGCAAGGTCTACGTCGCCGACGCCGCCGAGGTCAGGTCCCGCTACCCCCGTATGGCGGACTTCCGGGCGCTGGCCGCCGAGGTGGATCCGGGCCGCACCTTCAGCAGCGCCCACCTGGACCGGCTGCTGCCCGCGTGAGCGCGACGGCGACACCCGGCGCGGGATGTGACCGAACCGTGCACATGCATACGTAACGCGGCGCTGTGCCTATGGGTAAGGTCATCCGCTATGGAGGAGTTGGACCGGCACATCGTGGAACTTCTCGTCGCCGACGGGCGCATGAGCTACACCGACCTGGGCAAGGCCACCGGCCTGTCCACCTCGGCGGTGCACCAGCGCGTGCGCAGGCTCGAACAGCGCGGGGTGATCCGCGGCTACGCGGCCATCGTCGACCCCGAGGCGGTCGGCCTGTCCCTGACGGCCTTCATCTCCGTCAAACCGTTCGACCCCAGCGCCCCCGACGACATCGCGGACCGCCTCGCCGAGGTCCCCGAGATCGAGGCGTGCCACAGCGTCGCGGGCGACGAGAACTACATCCTCAAGGTGCGGGTCTCCGCCCCCATCGAGCTGGAACACCTCCTGACCCGGATCCGCACCCTCGCGGGCGTCTCCACCCGCACCACGGTCGTCCTGTCCACGGCGTACGAGGCCAGGCCGCCGCGCGTCTGAGGCGTGAGTCCGGCCGCCGCGGACCCGCCGTCACGGGAGGCGCGCAGGCGCCGGGGGCGCCACCCCGGAGTCCGGCGCGCGCCCCGACCGGGGGAGACTTGTGCCCATGCACCGCACCTCCTCTCCGCAGCCCCCCGCCGCCCCCGCGCCGACCGGAACCGTCCTGCTCCGCGGCGGCGCCGTCTACAGCCCCGCCGACCCCTTCGCGACCGCGATGGTCGTGGACGGCGGCACCGTCGCGTGGGTCGGTTCCGAAGGGGCCGCGGACTCCTTCGCGGACGGTGTGGACCGTGTCGTCCGGCTCGAAGGGGCGCTGGTGACCCCGGCCTTCACCGACGCGCACGTGCACACCACCGCCACCGGCTTCGCCCTCATCGGCCTCGACCTGTCCGGCGCCGCGTCGCTGGCCGACGCGCTGACCCGTACGGCCGCGTACGCCGCCGAGCGGCCCGCCGACCGCGTGCTGCTCGGCCACGGCTGGGACGAGAGCCGGTGGCCCGAGCGGCGCACACCAACCCGCGCGGAGCTGGACGAGGCGGTCGGCGGACGACCCCTCTACCTGACCCGTACGGACGTCCACTCGGCCGCCGTCAGCACCGCGCTGCTCGACCTGGTGCCCGGCGTCCGGGACGAGCCCGGCTTCGACCCGCAGGCGCCGCTGACCCGCGACGCGCACCACGCGGTACGCCGCGCCGCGTACGCCGCCGTCACCCCCGCCCAGCGCGCCGCCGCCCAGCGCGCCGCGCTGCTGCACGCCGCGGAACAGGGCATCGGCGCGCTGCACGAGTGCGCGGGCCCCGACATCTCCTCCGAGGGCGACCTCACCGGCCTCCTCGCGCTGGCCGCCGCCGACGCCGGGCCGCGGGTCTTCGGCTACTGGGCGCAGGCCGCGTCCGACCCCGCCGACCTCGACCGGGTCAGGGACCTCGGCGCGATCGGCGCGGGCGGCGACCTCTTCGTGGACGGCTCGATCGGCTCCCACACCGCCTGCCTGCACGCCCCGTACGCCGACGCGCCGCACACCGGCGTCAGCTACCTGGACGCCGAGACCATCGCCCGCCACCTCACCCTGTGCACGGAAGCGGGCCTCCAGGCCGGTTTCCACGCCATCGGGGACGCGGCGATCGGCGCGGTCGTCGACGGCGTACGGGCCGCCGCCGCGGCCGTCGGCCTGGAACGCGTCAGGGCCCTGCGGCACCGCGTGGAGCACGCCGAACTGATGACCCCCGACACCATCGCGGCCTTCGCCGAATTCGGCCTCGTGGCCTCCGTGCAGCCCGCCTTCGACGCGGCCTGGGGCGGTGAGGACGGCATGTACGCCGACCGGCTCGGCGCCGACCGGGCCCGCGACCTCAACCCCTTCGCCGCCATGACCCGTGCCGGGGTGCCGCTGGTCCTCGGCTCCGACAGCCCCGTCACCCCGCTCGACCCCTGGGGCGCCGTCCGCGCCGCCGCCTTCCACCGCACCCCCGAGCACCGCGTCTCGGCTCGCGCCGCCTTCAACGCCCACACCCGTGGCGGCTGGCGCGCCATCGGGCGGGACGACACCGGCGTCCTGGTCCCCGGCGCCCCCGCCGACTACGCCGTCTGGGACAGCGGCGACCTCGTCGTCCAGGCCCCCGACGAACGCGTCGCCAACTGGTCCACCGACCCGCGCTCCGGCACCCCGGGCCTGCCCGATCTCACCCCCGGACGCCCGCTTCCGTCCGCCCTGCGCACCGTCGTCGGCGGCCGTACCGTCTTCGAGCGGCCGAACGGGTGAGCATCGCTCGGCACATGCGGCCGAACGGTGTGCCCTCGGCCTGTCGCGGCGTGTCGCAGGGCCCCGCACTGACCTGCTGATTTGGCGAAACCCCGCAGGTCAAGGGGGTGTTGACAGCCGATGGTCGGAGGCGAGTAGGTTCGGCCAAGTCCACCACAGGACGTCGGACCGGGGGCCCTCCGCGGTTCTGTCGACCGCCGCTGGGCCATGGGGCGCCGCGCCGCACGTGCACGCCGCCACTGGCAGCCAGGTCCAGCGTCAGCGGCGCCGGAACGCGTACGCGCCCCGGTCGGCAGGTGTGACCCGGGAAGGGCCCGGACGCCCAGTAGACAACGGCCTTGGTACTGACCCGCAGCCAGCGGGTCCCAGGTCGGCCCGAAGGGCGTCCGGGCCCGTTCCGTTGCCCTCCCGCAGTCTGGGGGTCCCCCCGGACGGAGTCTGGGGGAGGGTCCCGCGTTGGCCCGAAGGGCGTCCGGGCCCGTTCCGTTGCCCTCCCGCGGCCTGGGGGTCCCCCCGGACGGAGTCTGGGGGAGGGTCCCAGGTCGGCCCGATGGGCGTCCGGGCCCGTTCCGTTGCCCTTCCGCAGTCTGGGGGTCCCCCCGGACGGAGTCTGGGGGAGGGTCCCAGGTCGGCCCGATGGGCGTCCGGGCCCGTTCCGTTGCCCTTCCGCAGTCTGGGGGTCCCCCCGGACGGAGTCTGGGGGAGGGTCCCGCGTCGGCCCGAAGGGCGCCTGGGCCCGTTCCGTTGCCCTTCCGCTCTCTGTTCCGCGGCCTGGGGGTCCCCAGACTTCGTCCGGGGGTGCCCCCAGGCGGGTGGGGCGGGGTACCGTCGCCTTCATCACCACTTCACCTGCAAGAAAGGCCGCGACGTGCGCCCGCGACCCGACACCGTTTCCGCGGCGACCGCGGTTGAGCCGTTGACGGAGCCGTCAGCGGCGCCAGGGGTTGGGGCGGAGGGGAAGGCGTCGCGCCGCGAGCGGTTCGCGGCGGCGGCGCGGGCGGCCGCGCCCAGGTCGGCGGTGGCCGCGGTGAGCGGCTGCGCGCTGGCGCTGGCGTTTCCGCCGTACGGGGTGTGGCCGCTGTCGGTGGTGGCGGTGGCGGCCCTGGCACTGGTGCTCGAGGGCAGGACGGTGCGCCAGGCGGCCTGGCTGGGCTTCGCCTTCGCGTTCCCCTTCTTCCTGTGGCTCCTGGTGTGGCTGCGCTCGGTGATCTGGCTGGCCGTACCGCTGCTGTCGGCGGTCGAGGCGGCGTATCTCGTGCTGATGGCCGCGCTGATCGTGCTCGCCCGGCGGCTGCCCGGCTGGCCGCTGTGGACCGCGTGCCTGTGGGTCGCGCAGGAGCTGGTACGCGATCGGCTGCCGTTCGGCGGCTTCCCGTGGGGGCGCCTGGCGTTCGCCAACACCGCCTCCCCGTACACCCCGCTCGCCGCGCTCGGCGGCGCCCCGCTGGTGACCTTCGCGGTGGCGCTCAGCGGCACGCTGCTGGCCGCGGCGGCCCTGGCCGGGTACCGGGCGTACAAAGCCCGCCGCGCCGCCGTCCTGCCGGGCGTGACCGCCCTGGCCCTGTCGGTGGCCGTCCTGCTGTCCGGCCTGCTCGTGCCGGTGCACACCAATGCCGTCGGCCACGTGCGCGTCGCCGTCGTCCAGGGCAATGTGCAGCAGCCCGGCATGCACTTCCTCGGCCGACCGATGCAGATCCTCAACAACCACGTACAGGCCACCCTCAAGCTCGCCGCCGACATCGAGGCGGGCAAGGTGCCCAAGCCCGACATCGTGCTGTGGCCGGAGAACTCCTCCGACCTGGACCCCTTCACGTACCCGGAGGCGTACGACAAGATCACCGAGGCCGTGAAGGCGGTGGGCGTGCCGGTGCTGGTCGGCGCCCTGGTCGACGGCCCGGACGAGGACCACGTGCAGAACGAGGGCATCGTGTGGGACCCGGTCACCGGCCCCGGCGCCCACTACACCAAGCAGCACCCGGTGCCGTTCGGCGAGTACGTGCCCTTCCGCAAGGCGCTGACCAAGGTCGTCCCGATGCTCAACCAGATCCCGCGGGACTTCTACCCCGGCAAGGGCACCGGCGTGATGCGGATCGGTCCGGCCGAACTCGGCGACGTGATCTGCTTCGAGGTCGCCTACGACGGCATTGTGCGCGACACGGTGAAAGCCGGGGCGCGGGCCCTGGTCGTCCAGACCAACAACGCCACCTACGGCCGCACCGGCCAGCCCGAACAGCAGCTCGCCATGTCCCGGCTGCGCGCCGTCGAGCACGGCCGCGCCATCGTCACCGCCGCGACCAGCGGAATCAGTGCGATCGTCGCTCCTGATGGCAAGATCGAACAGCAGAGCGCGGAGTTCACCCAGCAGGTGCTGAGTGCCGACATCCCGCTGCGCGACGAGATCACTCTCGCCGACCGCGTCGGTACGTTTCCTGAGTGGTCACTCGCTATTGTTGGGCTCCTGTCCTGTGCGGTCGCCTTCGCGCTCGGCAGGCGCGACCGCACACGCATGGGCATGGCAAAGGGGCAGTAGTGAACGACGGCGAGCAGCGGAGCTTCGGGCCGCTCGGCAAGGTTCTGGTCATCATCCCGACCTACAACGAGGCCGAGAACATCAAGCCGATCGTGCAGCGGGTGCGCACGTCGGTACCCGACGCCCACATCCTCGTCGCCGACGACAACAGCCCGGACGGCACCGGGAAGCTCGCCGACGAGCTGGCGGGCGCCGACGAGCAGGTCCACGTCCTGCACCGGCAGGGCAAGGAGGGCCTGGGCGCGGCGTACCTCGCCGGCTTCCAGTGGGGCATCGACCACGGCTACGGCGTCCTGGTCGAGATGGACGCGGACGGCTCCCACCAGCCGGAGGAACTGCCCCGGCTGCTGACCGCGCTCAAGAGCGCGGACCTGGTGCTCGGTTCGCGCTGGATCCCGGGCGGACGGGTCGTCAACTGGCCGAAGTCCCGCGAGTATCTGTCGCGCGGCGGCAGCACCTACTCCCGGCTCCTGCTGGACGTCCCGATCCGTGACGTGACCGGCGGCTACCGCGCCTTCCGCAAGGAGACCCTGGAAGGTCTCGGCATGGCCGAGATCGCCTCCGCCGGCTACTGCTTCCAGGTGGACCTCGCCTGGCGCGCGGTCAAGGGCGGCTTCCACGTGGTCGAGGTGCCGATCACCTTCGTCGAACGCGAGCGCGGCGACAGCAAGATGAGCCGCAACATCGTGGTCGAGGCGCTGTGGCGGGTCACCGCGTGGGGCGTGGGCTCCCGGGCGGGCAAGATCGTCGGCCGCAAGGCGTAAGGCCGCCCACGGCCCCCTGAGCCCCTTCGTGGGGCATGCGGGGGCGGGACGCGCGGACGTGCGCACGGGCGACCGCGGGAATCCCCCGCGGAACCCGAAGAGGGAAGCGTCCACCGATCCGGTCTTTACCTGATCTTTGGCACACTTGAGCTATGACGATGAGCACTCCGCCCTCTGTCCGTCCGCAGCAGCCCGGCCCGCGGCGACGGCGCCGTTCGCGCGTCCGCACCATCCTGCCGCTGGCTGTCGCGGCCTGGGCGGTGCTGGAGATCTGGCTGCTCATCGTGGTGGCGGGGGCGACCAGCGGGCTGACGGTCTTCCTGCTGATCGTCGCCGGGCTGATACTGGGCGCGAGCGCGGTCAAGCGGGCCGGGCGCAGCGCGTGGCGGAATCTGACCGCGCAGGTGCAGGCCGCCCAGGCGCAGGCCGCGCGGGACCCGAACGCGGCCCCGACCCCGCCCGCCGAGAGCAAGGGGCGCAACGGACTGGCGATGCTCGGCGGCCTGCTGCTGATCATCCCCGGCTTCCTCTCCGACGCCGTGGCGCTGTTCCTGCTCTTCCCGCCGACCCGTAGGCTCATCGGCAAGGGCGTCGACCGGCTCAACGCCCGCGCCCTCGCGGCGCGGCCCGCCGCCGGGGAGCCCGGCTCCGTCGGCGACCTCTTCCAGCAGGCGCGGGACGCCAACGAGCAGATCCGGATCCACAAGCCCGACGGCAAGGTCATCCAGGGCGAGGTCGTCGACCACCGGGACTGATCACGCGCGCGGGTCCGGCGGTCCGCGCCCCGCGGATCTCGGGATCAGCGCCGTGCCACGCAAAAACCCGCCGGGGGCGGAGCAGGTGCTCCGCCCCCGGCGGGGAAGTGTCGGGGGGCCTTGGTCCCCGGGGAGGTGATCCCTGGGGCGCCCCCATGGGTGAGCCCGCGCTGTCAGGCGCTCTTGCGGTTGTCGCGCGGATGCACGGCGATGTTCATCGCTCCGGAGCGCAGGACGGCCAGCCGTTCGGCCAGCACCTCCTCCAGCTCCTCGAGCGTGCGCCGCTCCATCAGCATGTCCCAGTGCGTGCGCGCGGGCTTGGTCGTCTTCTCCTCCGGGCCCTCTCCGTCCACCAGCAGGGCGGTCTGGCCGCAGGCGCGGCACTCCCACTCCGGCGGAATCTCGGCCTCAACCGAGAACGGCATCTCAAATCGATGTCCGTTCCGGCATGCGTACTCAACGGTCTGGCGCGGGGCCAGATCGATACCGCGGTCGGTCTCGTAGCTGGTGGCCCCGAGTCGCGTGCCGCGGAGAGCTCGCTCACTCATGAATCGTGCCTCCCGGGCTTGGTCGCCCACAGGACAGGTGTCGCTGTCGTCGTCATCCGGTCAACGTCCGGTCGGCGGTGAAGATTCCCGTTTAGGGAGATGCGTCGCCCGTCGTGTCGCCCCTGTTTGTACCCACCGGTGCCCGGTTTGTCACATCTGAGCGGAGATGTCACCCGGTGTCGTCATATCTTTTGCGTGCAGTAACGGTCAAGCTGCTGGGCCAACCGCGTACACTACCGGTCCGCACCGCCTCCGGCTAAATCGGATCGACCGCAGCGCGTTCGGGCGCGTCCCGACGAATCACCGCAGAAGCGGGCATTACGTCCGGGGTCGAGCCCGCGTCAGCACCCGAATTCGTATCCGAATTCACCTCCCCGTCCCTGGTCGCGTCCGTGGCCCCGTCCCTGTTCGCGTCCTTGACCACGCCCGGACCCGGCGCTCCCTCCGGTTCCGCGAAGATCCGTAGGAAGAATTGCGCGAGCGGGCCGATGGCCAGCGCGTAGAGCACCGTACCGACCCCCACGCCGCCGCCCAGCGCGAAACCGGCGGCGAGCACGGTCACCTCGATGCCGGTACGCACCAGCCGTACGGAACGGCCGGTCCTGCGGTGCAGGCCGGTCATCAGGCCGTCGCGCGGTCCGGGGCCGAAACGGGCGGTGATGTAGAGGCCGGTCGCCAGGCCGTTGAGCGCCACCCCGGCCACCAGCAGCGGGACGCGTACGGCCAGGGCCTCCACGTGCGGCACCAGGCGGCAGGTCCCGTCCATCGCCAGGCCCACGACGAAGACGTTGGAGACCGTGCCGAGTCCGGGGCGCTGCCGGATCGGCCACCACAGGAGGAGAACGGCCGCACCGACGACAATGGAGACGACGCCGATGCTCAGTCCGGTCAGCCGGGACAGCCCCTGATGGAAGACGTCCCACGGGTCCAGGCCGAGCGCGGCGCGGATCATCAGCGCTGAGCTGGCCCCGTACAGGACCAGCCCGACGTAGAGACGGACGAGGCGGCGGTACGGGACCGGCGAGAGCGACGGGTGCGGGAACGACGAGAACAACGGAACCCCCCTGGCGGACGTGTTGGCGCACATGCCACTCTGTGGCCTGTAAGTGCTTCGGATCCACGGCCAATCTGTGGAAGGTGGACTGATTTCTGTGTCCCAGTGGACTGCGACGGTCGGCGCCGCGCACCTCGCCCGGCTTCTCGAACCGCGCCCGCGAAGCGGCCGCGGCGCCGGAGCGGCGGCGGGCCACGGGCGCAAACTGCCCGCCTACCGGGGGCTGGCCGACGGGATCAGGCTGCTGGTGCTCGAAGGCCGGGTACAGGTCGCCGCGCGGCTGCCCGCGGAACGGGAACTGGCTCTCGCGCTCGGCGTCAGCCGGACCACCGTCGCCGCCGCCTACGAGGCGCTGCGCGCCGAGGGATTCGCCCGCTCGCGGCGCGGCGCCGGAAGCTGGACCGCGATCCCCGACGGCCATGTGCTGCCCTCGCGCAGCCTGGAGCCGCTGCCGCCGGACGCCGCCGGGTCCGTGATCGACCTCGGCTGCGCCTCGCTGCCCGCGCCCGAGCCGTGGCTGACCCGCGCGATGGAGGGCGCGCTCGCCGAACTGCCCGCCTACGCCGCCACGCACGGCGACTTCCCGGCGGGGCTGCCGGTGCTGCGCGAGGCCATCGCCGACCGCTACACCGCGCGCGGTGTGCCCACCATGCCGGAGCAGATCATGGTGACCACCGGGGCGATGGGCGCCATCGCGGCGGCGGCCCGGCGGCTGGTCGGCTTCGGGGAACGGGTCGCCGTCGAGTCGCCCAGTTACGCCAATGTGCTGGAGCTCTTCCGCGAGACCGGCTCCCGGCTCGTGCCGGTCACGCTGCGCGAGGGGCTCGGCGGCTGGGACATGGACGCCTGGCGGCGCGTGCTGCGGGACGCCGCGCCGCGCATGGCGTACGTCATGCCGGACTTCCACAACCCGACCGGCAGTCTCATCGGGGAGGACCAGCGGCGCGACCTGGTCGAGGCCGCGCGCGCGGCGGGCACCGTCGTCGTGGCCGACGAGACGATGGCCGAACTCGTCCTGGACGGTGAGGAGTCGGGGGTGCGGCCGATGGCCGCCTTCGACCGCGGCGGCACCGTCATGACCGTGGGCTCCGCCAGCAAGGCGGTCTGGGCGGGGCTGCGGATCGGCTGGGTCCGCACCACCCCGGACGTCGTACGCCGCCTGGTCTCGGCCCGCGCCTACCTCGACATCGGCTCGCCCGTCGTCGACCAGCTCGCCGTCGCCTGGTTGCTGCGCGGTGGCGGCTGGGACCTGGCCCTCGCGGCTCGCCGCGAGCGGGCCCGCGAGTGTCGCGACGACCTCGTCGCCGCCTTGCGTGAGCACACTCCCGACTGGGACTTCGCGGTGCCCCGCGGCGGTATGACCATGTGGGTCCACACCGGTGACGTGTCCGGCTCGCGGCTGGCCGTCGCCGGTGAACGGCTCGGTGTCCGCGTGCCGTCCGGGCCGCGCTTCGGCGTCGACGGCGCCTTTGAGCCGTACATCCGGCTTCCCTTCACCGTCAGCGGGGCCGCCGCCGTTGAGGCTGCCGCCCGGCTTGCCCAAGCCGCCCACGTCGTCCGCTCCGGCGGCGCCGCCGACGGCGAAACCACCGGCCTCTTCGTGGCCTAGGGCCCCTCTGCGGCCCCCTTTGCGCCGGGGCGGCGCGCCGCTCTTTCAGGGGCGCGGGGAACTGCGCGCCCAGCCACGACGGGCTGTCAGCCCGGACACGACAGCGACTGCCCCGCCGGGGCCGGTTCTCACAGCTCGCCGCCGCGACGGCTGGTTGCGCAGTTCCCCGCGCCCCTACGGGGCACGTCCCGCCGCGAGGCTAGGGGCTAGGGGCTAGCCGAGTTCCAGGTCGGCGACGGTGCGGACGACGGCGTCCTTGCGGAGGGCGATGGGGGCCGGTTCGAGGACGGCGGGAGAGGACTCCTCGGGCTCGGGGACCTCGACGGAGTCGGAGTCGGCTTCGGAGGTGGTGGGGAGGAGGCCGAGGACGGCGTCGCGGTGCGACTGGGCGCACTCGTCGTCGTAGGGGTCGGGGGTGGAGGGCACCTGGAGGCGCAGGACGGGCCCGGTGCCGAGCCGGGCGTACCCGCGGCCGGGGGGAACATCGGCGGCCGGGGTGGTGCGCTGCGGGGCGCCGAGAACGGCCTCGACGTGCTCGGGGGCGAGCGGCCCGAGGACGACCCGGGCCCGGGTCTGGGCGATCACGACGGGCGCCAGCGCCTCCGTGGCGTCGAGCTGGTCGGCGACGGCGACGGCGACATTGGCCGCGCGCCCGTGCCGCAGCGGGACGTCGAGGAGGGTCTGCGGATCGGGCCGCCCCTCGGCGAGGGCGAGCTGGGTCAGCGCGGTGGGCCGGTCCACCAGGATCCACAGCGGACGGCGTACGTCCTCGGAGACCGGATCGCCGTTCTGCCGCGCCCGGTTGACGGCGATGAGCCGCCGTTCCGTCTCGTGCGCGGCCCATTCGAGGGTGGCGGAGGCGCCGGACAGGCCGCCCTCCACGGCGAGGACGCCGGGCCGCCCGATCAGCGACGCGTACTCACCGGTGCCGCTGCCGTCCACGACCACCACGTCACCGTGGACCAGCGCCTGGAGCGCGATGGACCGCAGCAGGCTGGTGGTGCCGGTGCCGGGCTGGCCGAGCGCCAGCAGGTGCGGCTCGGTGGAGCGGGGGCCGGTGCGCCAGACGACCGGCGGGGCGTCCCTGGTGCCCTCGCCGCCGGTCACCGGCACCGTCCGCTGGACGGCACCGGCGTCGGTGAAGCCGAGGACCGTCTCGCCGGGCGAGGTGATGAAGCGCTGCGCGACGATGTCGGTCGGCAGCGGCGCCAGCGCGGTGAGGGTGAGGTGGTTCTCCTCCTCGTTCCAGTCGAAGCGGTACTCCCGGCCCCGGCCCGCCTTGGCGTGCAGAAGCTGCTCCACCCGGGCGCGCGACTCGGCCTCGCCGTCGGTGAAGTACGCCGGGTAGCGCAGGTGCAGCCGGGCGAGCCGACCGCCCTGGAACTCGTACTCGCTGAACACCTTCTCCCAGCTTCCCTCGTGCGCGTACAGCGGCGCGGGGTCCCCGGCGTCCGACAGGTACGGCACCAGCGCCTCGTACAGCGCCTGGAGCCGGCCGGTCTCGGCCTCGCTCGGGCCCGCCGGGGCGGCGGGGGTGCGGTCGCGGCCCATCCAGGCGGCGGACGCCATGATCGCGCCGATCGCCAGCAGCGGGCCGTACGGCATCATCACGACGACGACCACGCCCGCGGCGGCCAGCAGCAGCGCGGGGCCGCGGCGGTCCTTGGGGGTGCGGCCCCACCAGCCGCCCGCCCACAGCACCTGCTTGCGCATGCCGCGGGCGATGGTGATGACCGGATGGAGCACGTCGGTGGCGCTGTCTGCCGCGGTACGCGCCAGATCGCGCCCGCGGACGAGCGCGGGTCGGCTGGTCAGAATGCTGGGAAGGGGACGCCTGGCCACGGGGTGCTCCATGGGTGGTTCGGGTTCGGGCTTCGGGTGCGGGAAGGGCCGCGTGGGGAAGGGCGGCGCCCTGAGGGTGCGGCGGGGGGACGGGCGGCGGCCGGAATGGACACGGGCCCGGAGCGGACGACCGCGCCGGGCCCGTACTGGAGTGGCCGCCCGCCGGCGACGGCCAGGTCCCGGGCCGGGGCCCTAGACCTTGATCCCGCCCAGCAGGCTGGCCAGGCTCGCGCCGCCCGCCTTGATGCTCGGGGCGATGGCCGTGCCCGCGAGGTAGAAGCCGAAGAGGGCGCAGACGAGGCCGTGGGACACCTTCAGCCCGTCCTTGCGGAAGAACAGGAAGCAGATGACGCCGAGAAGGACGACGCCGGAGATCGACAGGATCATTGGGCTTTCTCCTGGGTGATGGGGACGGTCACCATGAGTTCTTCCAGGCTCACAAAAAGTAATAGATCACGCACGGTGGCAAATGAGTGATTTGTAGCGAATTTCCACCATGTGGGGGGAGGCGGCGAACGGTGCCCGGCGCGAGCATTGCCCGCCAGGACCGGTTCATGTGCCCACCGCGCCCCCCGCCCCGCTCCTGGCGCAGTGAAGTCGCCCGAACGGGTGACGGCGGTGCAGGATGGCCGGTGTGCAGCTCACCCCGATCACCTGGTCACGGCTGGCCGACACCCTCGCCGAGCGGATCGCGGACGCGACCGCGGGGGTGAGCGCGGACGGGCCGGGGCCCTGGTGGCGGGTGGCCGTGGACGGCGCGGACGCCGCCCGCCCCGGCGATCTGGCGGACGCCGTCGCCGCCGCGCTGCCCGCTCTCGGCCGCCGCGCGCTCCGGGTGCGCGCCGCCGACTTCCTGCGGCCCGCGTCCCTGCGCTACGAGTACGGCCACCAGGACGCCGACGCGTACTACCAGCTCTGGCTGGACACCGGCGCGCTGCGCCGCGAAGTGCTCGACCCGCTCGGCACCGGCGGCTCGGGCCGCGTCCTGCCGACGCTGTGGGACGCCGCCACCGACCGCGCCACGCGCGCCGACTACGTGCGCCTGCCGCCCGGCGGCGTCCTCGTACTCGACGGGCCGCTGCTCCTCGGGCAGGGGCTGCCGTTCGATCTGACGGTCCATCTGCGGCTGTCCCCGGCCGCGCTGGAGCGGCGCACGGCGCAGGCCGACCGGTGGACGCTGCCCGCATTCGACCGTTACGACCGGGAGGCGATGCCGGAACAGGCCGCCGATGTCCTGGTACGTGCCGACGACCCGCGACACCCCGCCTGGACAGGCTGAACGACCCTCGCGCGTAAGCCCGTTGACCTCCCGGCCGCCGCCGGTCCGGCCTCGCCTTGCCGTGGGACCGCGCACCCCGCTAGCGTCCCCATCCACCATGACTGTCGCCATCGCGCCGCTGACCACCGAGCACATACCCCAGGCCGTGCAGCGCTACGACCGCTGGTTCGCGCGCGCCCGCCGCCCGCCGTCGCAACGCTCGTGGCTCGCCGACGGCCCCGTGCGCGGTGAGGAACTGCTGGGCAAGCTGATCGGCGTTCCGGGTCTCGAGGCCGCCCGCGCGCTCGACGGCGACGGCGGCCTGATCGGACACCTCGCCGCCGTCCCGGTGGACCTCACCCAGGACGACCCGGCGGGGCTGCGCAGCCACCCGCACTCCGCGCTGGTCCCGCACGGCGGTCACGCGCTGCCCGGCGGACGCGAGTCGGAGGTGCTGCGCGCGCTGTACGCCCGCGTCGCGGCCCGGCTCGTCGCGGAGCGACGGCTGGTCCACTACGTCGACGTGCCCGCGGGGGAGACCGCCACCCTGCCCTGGGCCGACCTCGGCTTCGGCCGCGAATTGGTGCACGGTCTGATGGCGGTCAAGGCGCGCGGGCGCCAGCCGCGCGGCGTCGAAGGGCTCGGCATCCGGCGCGCGGGCGTCGGCGACCTGCCGCAGATCGGCCGGATGGCCGCCGAGTCCTCGCGCAGGCAGCGCGAGTCCGCGGTGTTCCAGCCCCAGCCGGAACGCGCGCTCGCCGCCCTGCGGGTCTACTACGCCGACGCGCTCGGCGACCCGCGCAGCGGCGCCTGGATCGCCTCCCGCAGGGGCGAGGAGATCGGCATGGTGCTGCTGGTCCCCGCCACGCCCGACCCGGTGATCCCCGAGTCCTGCGTGGAGCTGGCCGAGGCGTACGTCGAACCCTCCGCGCGCGGCGAGGGCGTCAGCCGCGTCCTGCTCGCCACCGCGCTGGCCTGGGCGTACGACCACGGCCACCGCTACATGTCGGCCCGCTGGCACTCCGCCTCACCGCTGGCGGCGGGGCACTGGCCCGCGGTCGGCTTCCGGCCGGTCGCGTACCGGCTCAGCAGGTCGCTCGACGGCCGGATCGGCGGCTCGCCCGGCAGCTACTGATATCCCCAAGTAGCGTATTAAATCGGGCATTTAGGCGTGATGCGGCTCACTCGGCCGGTCCGCAGTGAGCGGCATCACCTCGGGAACACGGTCCGATTCCCCCGATGTACCCACTGTTCCCGATCCGGGCGGTTTGTCACCAGGAATCGGTCACGGAGGCACGGACGGTGAGCGGCTCGCACACGCAGCGGTGACGGCGGACGACCGGGAGTGACCGCGCTCCAAGCGGTGCGCCCGACGACGATCACGGTTGGTTGCCCGCCGCTCGGCCGGTCGTTTAGCTTCGCCTCCTGCGGGCCGGATGCCCGCGAATTGCGAATGTCCGTCGGGCGGAACGCCGAATCCTGCCGCCGCCCGGTTTCCTGGATCTTTGATCACACACGGCAGGGGCGGGGGACCCAGGTAAGTCGCCGTCCAGCAGTACCGGACGGCTCGGGGTGAAGTCGCGGCGCCTTGCGTACACGCAACGGCATTTCCACGTGACCGGGCATCTCCTGCCCGAACCCGACAGCTCACCTCGTAGGCGTAGGAGAGGAAATCCCCCATGCCCGCAAAGGGACAGCACCGCAAGACCCGTATGAGCCGCCTCACCCGCATCTGCATCGCCGCGGGCACGGGTGGCGTGGCCATCGCCCTGCCGCTGGTCGGCGCGGGCATCGCCTCGGCGGCCGAGCCCGCCCACAGCGCCCCCGCCACCGCCTCGCACACCTCCGCCGTCAAGGCGACGACCGTGGCGGACAAGAGCGCCGCGCCCAAGGCCGCCAAGGCCAAGACCACCAAGTACTCCGTGGTCAGCGGTGACTCGCTGTCGAAGATCGCCGACAGCCACCACGTCAACGGCGGCTGGCAGCAGCTCTACTCCGACAACAAGTCGGTCGTGGGCTCCAACCCGAACCTGATCTACCCGGGCCAGCACCTCACGCTGAACGGCGCCTCCGCCGAAAAGCCCGCCACCGCGCAGAAGTCCGCCCCGGCGCCGAAGAAGTCGGCCCCGGCCCCCGCCAAGAAGGCGACCCCGGCGCCCGCCGAGACCACCGCCCCGTCGAAGTCGTCCGACACGACGACCACGACCACCAAGTCCGCCGACACCACCGCCGCCAGCTCCTCCGGCTACACCAAGCCGGTCGGGGACGCGGCGATCGGTACCCAGTACCACGCCTCCGGCGCCAACTGGTCCAGCGGCTACCACACCGGTGTGGACTTCCTGGTCGGCTCCGGCACCAGCGTGAAGTCGGTCGCCGCGGGCACCGTCGTCTCCGCGGGCTGGGACGGCGCCTACGGCAACGACGTGATCGTCAAGCACGCCGACGGCAAGTACACGCTGTACGGCCACCTGACCCAGGCGCTCGTCTCGGCCGGGCAGACCGTCACCGAGGGCCAGCAGATTGGCGTCTCCGGCGCGACCGGCAACGTGACCGGCCCGCACCTGCACTTCGAGGTCCGCACGACCCCGGACTACGGCTCCGACATCGACCCGGTCGCCTACCTGGCCTCCCACGGCGTCACCGTTTCCTGACCCACCCGCTCCACAGCCGCTGTGGCGGCTCCTCGCGGCATCCGTGCCCGCCCGGTTCCTCACCACCGGGCGGGCACACCCGCGTGACGGGCCGCGAGTCCACGTGGTCACGCGGGTGACGTGGTCACGCGGTGACGTCGTTACGCGGTGACGTCGTTACGCGGTGACGTCGTTACGCGCTCACGTGTCCGGGAACAGCGCGGCCAGCTCGCCGCGCGAGACCACGCCGAGCTTCGGATACGCCTTGTAGAGGTGGTGGCCGACCGTGCGCGGGCTGAGGAAGAGCTGCGCGGCGATGTCCCGGTTGGTCAGCCCGAGCGCGGCCAGCCGGACGATCTGCGACTCCTGCGGCGTCAGCCCCGCCTCGTCCGCGACCGACCTGACCGTGTCCTGACCCACCGTCACCGACGCTCCCGACACGCCCAGTTCACTGCGCGCCCGGTCCGCCCACGGGCGCGCGCCGAGCCGCTCGAAGGTCTCCAGCGCGGCCCGCAGGTGTCCGCGTGCCTCGCTCTTGCGACGGGCCCTGCGCAGCCACTCGCCGTACAGCAGCGCCGTACGCGCCGACTCCAACACCCTTCGGTGCGGGTCGTGAAGGGCCAGCGCCTCGATGAAGTACGCCTCCGCGTCGGCGTCCTTGGCCCGCAGCGCCCGGCAGCGCGCCACCAGCGCCCGCGCCCAGTCCTGCCCGGAACGCGCGGCCCACGCCTCGAACCTGGCCACGGGCTCGTCCGCCCGCTCCGGCACGCCCAGTCGCACCGCCGCCTCCACCAGGTCGGGGACGCCGCGCGTCGCGGAGATGTGGTGCCGTACGGTCGGCTCGGTCAGCAGCGACAGCCGGTCGAGCGCGAACTGCGTACGGCCCAGGCCCAGTTCGAGCAGCCCTTGCGACCAGTACGCCCACGGCGCGCCCGGCGCCATCGCCGTGCCCGCGCCGCCCGCCAGGGCCTCGTCCACCAGCCGGCGGCACTCGTCCTCGTCCCCGCGCAGCGCCGCGACATGCGCCAGCGCACTGCTCAACTGGCTGACCCACTGCCGCTGTCCGGTGTCCCGTGAGATCCGCAGCCCCTCGGACGCCGTGGCGACGGCCTCGTCGAGGCGGCCGTCGAACAGCTCCGCCTCCGCGCGGAAGAACATCAGCGTCGTCAGCCTGCCGACACCGCCGCTCTCGCGGCTCTCCGCCGCCAGCGTCGTCGCCAGGTCGTACGCCGCCGCGTCCTGCCCGAGCGCCAGGCCCACCCCGCACAGCATCACCAGGTCCCGAGGATCGACCCGGCCGCCGCGCGCGGCCCGTGACGCCGCCGCGGCCTCGGCCACGTCGGGCGGCCCGGCCGCCGCGCTGCCTGGCCCGATCGCCCGCACCAGGAACTCCGCCACCGGCCGGATCGGCGCCCACGGCGGCAGCTCCAGCGCCGCCAGCCGCCCCAACGTCCCCGCCACCTCGTCGTCGCCGAGGTACCAGGCCGTATGCGTCGCCTGCACCAGCATCCGCGCCGCCGCCGCCGAATCCGCCTCCGCCAGCAAATCCGCCGCTTCCAAAAGGAGTTGATGCGCCGCGCCGAAATCCCCCTCCCAGAAGTCCGCGAGCGCCCGCACATAGAGCGCTCTGCCGCGCACGGCGGACAACGGGTTCGCCGCGCCCCGCGCCGCGGTGGACGCGGCTTCGGTGGGCGCCGGGCGGCCCGGCCCGGACGGGTGCGGCGGAACGGGCCCGCCGACGCCGCCGGTGTCGGCGGTGGACGCCGGATCGCCGGGTGCGGGGCCGCCCGGTCCGGACGAGCCGGGCGGAGCGCTCTGCCCGACGGCGGCGTCGACACCGGAAGTCGATCCGGCGGGTGCCTGACCGCCCGGCGTGGACGCGCGGGGTGAAGTGCCCGGCTCCGCGTGGGCCGTTGGGGCCGACGACGGCTCCGCGCCGCCTCGTACGGCCGCTGCTTCCGCCTCGGTCTCGGCGGCGCGGGTCGCCTGGTCGGCGAAGGCGCGGGCGCGGGGGATGTCGCCCGCTTCGGAGGCGGATTCGGCGGCGAGGAGGAGGCGTTCGACGCGGGCGACGGGGTCGGTGCTGAGGCGGGCGGCGCGTTCGTAGGCGGCGGAGGCCGCCGCGTGGCCGCTGCGTTCGCGGGCGCGGCCCGCGGTCCGCTGGAGGGCGGTGGCCACGGCTTCGTCGGGGCCGGTGGCCGCGGCGGCCAGGTGCCAGGCGCGGTGGTCGGGGTCGCGTACCGGGTCGGCGGCCTCGGCGAGGGCGCGGTGCGCGGCGAGACGGTCGGGGAGGGCGGCACGCTGATGGATCGCGGCGCGGACCAGCGGGTGCCGGAAGCGCAGCATGTCCTCGTCGTCCACGTAGACCAGGTTCGCCTCCTCCGCGGGCGGCAGGTCGTCGACGCCGACGCCCAGCACCGCCGCCGCGCGTACCAGGATGTCGGGGTCGCCGGTGTGGTCGGCCGCGGCCACCAGCAACAGCGTCTGCGTGCCGGGCGGCAGGTGGCTGACCTGGCCGTGGAAGGCCATCTGGAGGCGCGTGGTCAGCGGCAGCCCGCCGCCGGCCGCGGCGGAACCGCCCGCGCCCCGCGCGTCGGCTGACGGTCCGAGCGGGAGTTCCAGCAGCGCCAGCGGATTGCCCCGCGCCTCGGAGAGCACGCGGGTGCGTACGGTGTCGGCCGGTGCGCCGCCGCGGTCGGCGAGCAGCGCCCGCGCCGCGTCCTCGGGCAGCGGGCCGAGCCGCAGTTCGGGCAGGCCGGGCGCGGTGAACGACCCGGCGCCGTCACGTACGGCGAAGACCATCGCCACGCCCTCGGCGTCGAGCCGTCGCGCCGCGAAGACCAGCGCGTCGGTGGACGCCCGGTCCAGCCACTGCGCGTCGTCCACGACACACAGCAGCGGCCCCTCGCCCGCGTGGTCCGACAGCAGCGACAGCACGGCCAGGCCGACGAACATCGGCTCGCTCGCGGCGTCGGCCTCCAGGCCGAACGCGGCCCGCAGCGCCCGCCGTTGCGGCACGGGCAGCGCGTCCAGCGAACCCATCGCCCTGCGCAGCAGCAACTGAAGCCCCGCGTAGGGGAGTTCGGCCTCGAATTCCACGCCGGAGCTGCGGACGACCGTCAGGTCGCCCGCCGCCGCCACGGTCTGCTCCAGCAGCGCGGTCTTGCCGATCCCGGCGTCACCGCGCACCACGAGCGCTCCGCTGCGGCCCGCCCTCGCCCCCGCCAGCAGTTCTTCCAGCGCGGCCGTCTCCGTGTCCCGTCCGTACAACATGCCGGGCACGCTAACCGATCACGGGCCGGGAGTCCGCCTCCCTCCCCGAGGGCACCCGCGCGGACTCCATGCCGAGGCCGCGTCTGATCGCGGTCTCGACCGGCGAGTAGCCGCCGTCGGCCCGCTCCAGTTCGTACGGCGCCGCGGGCAGGAGCGGCGGCTGGGCCATGAAACGCGGACGGCTGCCGTGGTGCGGCTGGGCGGCGTGCACGAGGAACGGGTGGCAGAGGTAGACGTCGCCGGGGGAGCCGGTGGCGAGGGCGAGCGGGCGGTGTTCCGTGGCCGCCGCGATCTGCTCGGAGACCGCCAGGATCGAGGCGCCGGCCTCGCCGTACGGGGCGAGGACCGCGGGCACGTCCAGGTGGGAGCCGACGCGGATCCGGGTCGGCGCGTTCTCCTCGTCCACCTCGGTGAACAGGAACAGCATGAGCAGCGCGCGGTCGCGGGAGCGGACGTTGGCGAAGTACCACTGCTCGCCGGGGACTTCGTAGCTGCCTTCGATGTGCCAGCCCGCGTCGTCCGGCTCGTCCGGGTGCGGGAAGCGCAGCGGGAAGGAGCCGAGGGAGTACCGCGGCGACCAGCGTCCGGCGCCGACAAGACGGTCGAACGCGGCGTGCAGGACGGGGGTGTTGGCGGCCTCGGCGAACGGCGGCTGGGCCATGCCGCCCACCCAGTGCACCGGTTGTGTCCAGGTCGCGGGGTCGGCGGGGTCGCAGCCGGTCTCCTTCCACAGGAGATCGGCGCAGGCGCGGGCGGTCGGGGCGGGTACCGCGCCCTCGATCCTCACGAAGCCGTCCCTGAGGAAGGCCCGCTCCCACGCGTCGTCGGCGTGGCTGTCCGTGGCGTCGTCCATCCCCCGATCATCACGTCGCGCGATGTGCGACGGCCACCGGATTTTCTCCGGGTGCGGGTGCGGGTGCGGATACGGGTGCGGATACGGGCACCGGCGCGGGCTCGTGCCCGGTCCGGGTCCGGGTCCCGGCCGGCTCAGACCTCGCCGGGCACCGTGCTCCGGATCTGCCGCAGGAAGGCGTTGTTGTCCGGGGTCTGCCGGATCTTGTCCAGCAGGACTTCGAGGCCGGACTGGGTGCCGCGCCCTTGCAGGACCCGGCGCAGGCCGCGTACGACCGCCAGTTCGGGGCCGGGCAGCAGCAGTTCCTCGCGGCGGGTGCCGGAGATGCCGACGTCCACGGCCGGGAAGATCCGCCGCTCGGCGAGGGAGCGGTCCAGGTGCAGCTCCATGTTGCCGGTGCTCTTCAGCTCTTCGTAGTAGTAGTCGTCGGCGCGCGACCCGGTGTCCACCAGCGCGGTGGCCAGGATGGTCAGCGACCCGCCCTCCTCGGCGAGCCGGGCGGCGCCGAAGAACTGCTTGGGGCCGATCAGCGCGGCGGCGTCCACACCGCCGGTCAGCGTGCGGCCGCCGGTGGAGGCGGCCGAGTTGTGCGCCCGGCACAGCCGGGTCAGCGAGTCGAGCAGGACTACCACGTCCTGGCCCTGTTCCACCAGCCGCTTCGCCCGCTCGACGGCGAGTTCCGCGACCGCGATGTGCTGCTTGGCCGGACGGTCGAAGGTCGAGGCGATCACCTCGCCGCGCACGGTTCTGCGCATCTCGGTGACCTCCTCCGGGCGTTCGTCCAGCAGCACCACCATCAGGTGGCACTCGGGGTGGTTCTCGGCGACGGCCGTCGCGATGCTCTGGAGCAGCATCGTCTTTCCGGCTTTGGGCGGGGCCACGAGCAGGCCGCGCTGCCCCTTGCCGACCGGGGTCACCAGGTCCATCACCCGTCCGGCGAGCGCGCCGGTGCCGGTCAGCGCCGGGCTCTCCAGCCGCAGCCGCTGCCGGGGGTGAAGGGGCGTCAGGTCCCTGAAGTGCGGTCGCCCGCGCAGGTGTTCGGCCGGGACGCCGTTGACCAGGTCGACGCCGCCCAGCGTGCCGGGCTTTCCGCCGAGGGTGCCCTCGACGAGGTCGCCGTTCCTGAGTCCGGCCTGCCGGATCTGGGCCTGCGGTACGTGTACGTCGTCGGGTGTCGGCAGCAGCCCGGCGGATCGGAGGCGGCCCTGGCCGCCGTGGATGTCGAGTACGCCCGCCACTCGAACCGGCGTCTCCTGCCGGACGGGAGGGCGTTCAAGGATGTCAGTCATGGGAGTCGTCCTTTCTCGGACGAGAGGAATGTCGTGTGCGCGGCAGGTCGCCGTGCGAGTACGGGGTGCGGCGGGTCTGGCGTGTGATGCGTCAAACGGGCATGCCGGAAAGGGATTTCGGCGCGAGCGGGCACAACACGCTCCACGTACCGCAGAGATCACCACAGGGCCGTCGTGCGACCGTCAGGTGATTCGAGAACTCCGTGGGGACCGGGACCAGAGCCATGGGGCCTGGGGCGCGTCACCGCGAGGAGCTGTCATTCAGAACGAGCACCGGCGCCGCAAGAAGGGGCGCAGACATGTGCTGCACACACACCATAACACGGCGGGGTCGGCGGATGTTCCCGAACCCGTATCCGGGGCGGGAACCCGCCGCTCAGTCGACCGCGATCCCGTGCTCCCCGACCAGCGCCACCAGCCCGCCCGAGCCCGCGTAGCCCTTGCCGCCCGCCACGAAGCGCCAGTCGGCGCCCGTACCGCTCCTGCAGAAGGAGCCGAGCACCAGCGCCGTCTCACCGGGCCTGCCGTCGGAGACCTCGAGGCGGTCGGCCTCGGCTCCGCTGGGGTCGGTGAGCCTGATCCGGGCGTCGGTGAATCCGGTCAGATCGGCGTCCGGATCGGCCTCCGGGTCGACGGCGGCGACCAGCACCACCCGGTCCGCGCGGGCGGGCAGCCGGTCGAAGCTCACCCAGATCGCGGCCTTGTCCCCGCCGAGCGCGGGCATCATCCGCACACTGCCGTCGGGCGTGCGCGGATTGTTGAAGAAGACGAAGTGGTCGTCGTCCAGTACCCGGCCGCCCCGGCACACCAGCGCGCAGACGTCGAGCCGCACACCGCCCGCCCACCACATGCCGAGCACGCTCGCCTCGGAGTCGGCGTCCGCGTCGGCGTCGATACCGGGCAGCACCGTCGAGACCAGCGTCGGGGTGCGCTCGACGGTGCCGGGGGCGGGGCCCAGACGGCCGCCGAGCCCGTTGCTGTGCAACAGGTCCACCAGGTCCGGGCCCGACACCAGCGTCAGCGGCTTGCCGTTGGCGAAGGCGTGCGAGGTCGGCCCGAAACCGGAGGTGGTGATCAGCACGCCCTTGTTGGCGCCGACGCTCTGCACCGTGCCGAACAGGTCGCGTACGGCGCTCGGCGAGACCGTGTTGCGGTAGCGCTTGACCTGCACCACGATCTTGCCGCCGCGTATCGGGTCCGGGTCCAGCGCGTCGACGTCCACACCGCCGTCGCCGGAGCGCACCGTCGTGACCGCGTTCATCCCCATCGCCCGGAACAGCCGCGCGACCAGCTCCTCGAACTCCAGCGGGTCCATGGCCAGCAGGTCGGGCTCCTCCTCGCCGCCGTGCGAGACCATCGTGCGGCCCGCCTCGCCCGGCAGCCGGATGGGCTCGACGGCCGCGCGCTTGTCCGGGCGGGGGGAGAGCCGGCCGTTCAGCGCCTCGGTGAAGCAGTCGACCGCGTTGACCCGGTCGAGGTTGACCGCCGCGAAGGCGGCGTCCGACACCAGCGCGGAGGCGACGACGGTCTTCGTACGGTGGCCGGTGGCCGGGTCGGTGTCGTCCACGAAGCCGTTGAGCACCACGGAGTCCAGGACGTCGTGCGCGTCGGCGCCGAACAGCTCGCGCAGCACGAGCAGCAGGCACTGGGCCAGGACGTCCCGGTAGGCCGCGCGGCGCTCGGCGACCGGGCGCGCCACCTCCTTGTCCCGGTCGGCGCCCGGCATGTACCGCACCAGCGACGCCTCGGGCACCACGGAGAAGGCGGGCAGCTCCCAGTCGAGCACGAGCTGCCGGTCGGCCCGGTCGTAGGACGCCGAGACCTGCCGGGGCAGGCCGTGCGGCCACGCGGCGGACGCGTAGAGGGCCGCCGTCAGATAGTCCTCGACCGCCTCGGGGTCCCCGTCGCGCAGTGCGGCGACGGATGTCTCGACCTCGGCGTTCTGCCGCCGGATCTCCGCCAGCCGCTGATCGGCCCACTGCCGGTACTGCCGCTGGTAGTCGGCGAGTTGGCGCTGCCGCAACGCCTCGGTGGCCTGCGCGGCCCGCAGGTCGTTCTCGTACAGCGTGCGGGCCCGCTCGCGCTCGTGCCGCGCCGCGCCCCAACCGCCGCCCTGCCGGGGCGTGTACGCGTTCGGGTCGGGCATCGGGATCGGCTCGGCGAGCCGTCCGGGGGCGAACGGCTCGACCACCTCAGGCGTCAGCAGCGCCGCGGGGGTGAAGACGGGCGCCGCGCAGCCGGCCGCCAACAGGCCCTGGAGCTCGGCGAACCGGCGCTCCAGGTCGTCGGTCCGCTGCCGCGCGTCGGCCTCCCGGCTCGCGCGGTACGCGGCCTGCTGCTCACGGCTGCGCCGGGAGGCGGCCCGCTCCGCCGCGCGCTGCTGCCGCTCGGTCTCCCGCCGCGCCTGCAACCAGGCGCGCTGCTGGGCCTCTTGCTGCCGCTGGCGCTGCCGCTGGACCTCGGCCCAGGTGGATACGGGACCGGAAGTACGGCGGCTCATGCGGGTACGGCTCCCTCTCGGCGCGGCGCTGCGGACACCGTGCGTGCCCCCTGCCCGGCAACTGAGAGTACGCCCCTGGCCAGCGCGTCGTCACCGCTTCCGGACCACAGCGTGGCCCGAGTCGGCGCCCTTCGCTCAGCGCGCCTTCGCCGCGGACCGGCGGCGCAGCACGACCACCGAGCCCGCCGCGCCCAGCGCCAGCGCGCCGCCCACGTACCAGGTGGTAGGCGACGATGACGCGGCGTCCGCGGTGCTGGGCTCCTGCGGCGCGGGGGCGGGCTTCGGCTCCTGCCGCGCGGGCTCCTGGGCGGGCTGCCGCGCGGGCCGCTCGGCCTCCTGTGAGGCGTGCGCGGAATCGTCGTGGTACGCGGTCGTCGCCGTGTTCAGCGTGCCGACCGACGAGGTACGGCCCGCGGCCGAGAAGCCCCAGTCCAGCAGCGCGCCCGCCTCGTGGTAGACCGCCTGCGGCAGCCCGGACTGCGGATTCATCACGGTCGCGATCAGTGTGCGGTCCCCGCGCTTGGCGGCGGCGACCAGGGTGTTGCCCGCGTTGGTGGTGTAGCCGTTCTTCACACCGATCACGCCGGGGTAGCGCTTGACGCCGTCCGCGCCGGTGAGCAGCCGGTTGGTGTTCTGGATGCCGAACGACTTCACGTACTTGCCGTGCGCGTCGTAGCCGCCGGGGAACTGCGCCCACCGGGTGGAGGCGTACGTCGCGAAATCCGGCATGGCCAGGCCCGCGCGGGCGATGACGGCCAGGTCGTAGGCCGAGGAGACCTGGCCCGGCATGTCGTAGCCGTCGGGGGAGACCACATGGGTGTCGTCCGCGCCCAGCATCTCGGCCTTGGCCTGCATCTGGCTGACGGTCAGCGGCACCGAGCCGTTCATGTGCGCCAGGACGTGCACGGCGTCGTTGCCCGAGCTGAGGAAGACACCGCGCCACAGGTCTGCGACGGTGTACGTCTGCCGGGCCTGGATCCCGACCAGGCTGCTGCCCGCGCCGATCCCCGTGAGGTCGGAGTCGGTGACGCGGTGGGTGGCGTCGCCGGGGAAGCGCGGCAGCACGGTGACCGCGAACAGCGTCTTCAGGGTGCTGGCCGGCGGCAGCCTGCGGTGCGGGTCCTTGGCGGCCAGCACCTGGCCGGTGCGCGCGTCGGAGACCGTCCACGACAGCGCGGACAGCCCGGACGGCAGCCGCGGCGACCCGGCGTGCGGCTGCACCAGCACCCCGTGCCCGGCGAGCAGCGGACCGCCGGCGACCACCGTCGCGGCGCCGGGGCCCGACGAGCCGCGCCCGCCGTCCGCGGGAAGGGCCGCCGCGGCGGCGGTCGCGGCGGCGGACACGGTGGCCAGCGCGGTCGCGGCGGCGAGGCAGCAGCCGACGGCCAGACACCTGGCGGCGGCCACCGAGGCCGCGACGGCGGGGGCGGCGGTCTTACGAGGACGGTCGTGGCGGCACGACGAGGCGCGGAAGACGTTCATGCCGTCACCGTAGGAACGCCGCGGCCGGGTCGGCGCGGCGACGTGACCCATAAGGATGAGACACCGCCGCCACCGGCGTGACGCCCGGGGGCCGACCGGCTGACGGCCGCTCACCGGCCGGCTACCGAATCCGACGCGCCGTCACATCCCCGGTCCCCGAAGCCCGCTGATCACCCGTCGGACAGCGCCGCGAGCCCCGCCTCGATCGCGGCCTCGTCCAGCGGCGTGGGCGTGGCCTTCATGACGGCCGCCGACACCGGGTCCACCACGCCGCCGAGACCGCGGTCGAGCGCGGCCTTCAGATAGCGGACGGCGTCCAGCACGTTCCCCGCGGCGCTCGGCGAGTCGTCGACCTCCATCCGCAGGTCGATCTCCAGCGGTGTGCCGCCGAAGCCCTCCGCCTCGACCCGGATGAAGGCCACCTTCCGGTCGGCGAGGAACGGGATGAAGTCGGCGCCCACGTGCGACGGCGCCGCCTCGCCCGAACCCCCGTACATCCCCTGCGTCTTGGTGGCCTTCTTGCTCGCCATCCGCTCCGCGTCCTGCATGTTCAGGAAGTCCATGTTCCCGCCGCCGAGCAGTTGGTACGTGCTCCGCAGCCGTACGCCGTTGCGCGTGAGCACGTCCACCAGCGCGCGGTGCACGAGCGTCGCGCCGAACTGGCTCTTCAGGTCGTCACCGGCCAGCGGCAGCCCCGCCTCGGCGAACCGGCCCGCCCACCGCGGGGAGCGGGCGATCACCGACGGGATGCAGTTGAGGAAGGCGCACCCGGCGCGCAGCGCGGCCCGCGCGTACAGCTCGGACGCGGCCTGGCTGCCGACCGGCAGGAAATTCACCAGGACGTGCGTGCCGCTGTCCCGCAGCCGCCGCGCGATGTCGTCGACGGTGGCCGTACCGCGCGCGTCGACCTGGTCGGCGGCGCTGCGCCCGACGCCGTCGCTCAGCGCGCCCTCGGTCACCTCCACGCCGAGGTGCGGCACCTTCGCGAAGGCCCGCGCGTTGTTCGGCGGCGCCCAGATCGCCTCGGACAGGTCGCGGCCGGTCTTGGCCGTGTGGACGTCGAAGGCGGCGGTGAACCGCACGTCGGAGACGGCGTAGCCCGCGCACACCGGGTGGGTCAGGCCCGCCGGGCCCGCTTCCGGGCCGTCGCCGCTCCCGGCCGTGGACGCGTAGAACTCCACGCCCTGGACCAGGGAGGAGGCGCAGTTCCCCACGCCTATGACGCCGACGTTGACGGTCCTCATGCGCGCTCCGGGTCGAGAGGTTCGGTGCGGGGTTCGATGTGGACGAGGAAGTCGGCGAAGCCGTGGACGCCGGGGCGGGCGTCGACCGCGGTCAGCGCCGCGCGCAGGACGCGCAGGTGGCCCACGTCCATCTGGAGCGGCGGCTCGTCCGGCTGGTGGGTGGTGCCGCGCGGGTAGTCGTCGCCGGGCGTGGTGGTCATCTCGATGTGACAGCCGAGCAGATGGGTGACCGGGTGCCGCTCGCAGAAGGCCAGCAGCCGGTCCACGGTCGCGGTGTAGGCGGCCGGGTCGCGGACGTAGAGATGACCGGGGTAGAGGGTGTCGCCGGTGAACAGGATTCCGGTGCGCCGGTCGTGGAAGACGGTGGCGGCGGCCTCGTGCCCGGGGCCCGGCAGCACGTCGAGGACCCGGCCGCCGAGGTCGAACGTGGCGGTGCCCCGCGGCCAGTCCCGCAGCCCGTAGAAGGCGGTCACCGCGTCGAGATCCGGACCGACCACGACGGTACGGGGCCGGTCGGCGAACTGGGCGTCGCCCGCGATGTGGTCGCCGTGGCCGTGGGTGTGCGCCACCACCAGCTCGTACGCGTCCGGCTCGGTGCCCGGCTGGAGGGCCAGCCACGCCTCGATCGCCGCGTCCACGGTGCGGCGCAGCGGGAAGTGGCGGGCGTCGGCGGTGGCGCCGGTGTCCAACAGCAGGGCGCGCTCGGCGCCGAGGAGCAGGAAGAGGAAGGGCGCCTCGAAGTGCACCGACATGTTCTGCCGCAGGATCAGGGTGTGTTCGTCGTACGCGTGCACCTGGATCTCCGGCGCCGGGTCGTGCTTGGCCGACGGCCACCCCGCGTGCCAGCGGACATCGAGGTCGCCGGAGACCGGTTCGATGATCTGTTCGCTCACTCGGTGACCCTAACCCGGCGCTCTCACGCGGCGGCCGGATCTCCCGAGGTGATCGCGGCCAGCAGCCGGTAGGACTCCAGCAGCTCCGCGCGGTCGTACGTACTGGTCGTGACGAGGAATTCGTCGGCCGCGCTGCGCTCCAGCAGCGACTCCAGCGCCTTCGCGACGTCCTCGGGCGTGCCGTGCAGATGCCCGGCCATCGCCTCCTCGAAGCGTTCGCGCTCCGGACCCGTCATCGTGCGCGCGGCCGTCGACTCGTACGGCGCGAGGGCCGGAAAGACGCCGCGGGTGCGGGACCAGGCCGTCGACCACGCCTCCGGGACCAGCAGCCTGCGGGCCCGCTCGCCGCTGTCGGCGACCGCGACGGTGCCGGACAGCACGACATAGGGGGCGGCCGACCACGCGGAGGGACGGAAGGCGGCGCGGTAGCGGTCCACCGCGCGCAGCATCGCGTCCTCGCCGCGCACACCGCCGATCACCAGCGGCAGGCCGTGCGCGGCGGCCAGGTCCGCGCCGCTGCCGACGGCCAGCAGGAACACCGGCGGACGCAGCCCCTCGGCGGGCCAGGCGTGCACCTGCGGGTGGACCCGCTGGGTGCCGGTGAAGTACCCGAGCAGTTCGTCGATCTGCGCGTCGAACGCGCCCGCGGCCTCCTTGCCGCGGCCCAGTGCCTTGCGGATGCCGTCGGTGAAGCCCACCGACCGCCCCAGACCCATGTCGATCCGGCCCGGGAACAGCGCCTCCAGGACCCCGAACTGCTCGGCCACGACCAGAGGTTGGTGATTGGGCAGCATCACGCCGCCGGTGCCGACCCTGATCCGCGAGGTGGCCGCGGCGACCGCCGCCGCGAGCACCGTCGGCGCGGAACCGGCCACGCCGGGCACGCTGTGGTGCTCGGAGACCCAGAAGCGGTGGTAGCCGAGCGCTTCGACCTCGCGCGCGAACGC
The DNA here is from genome assembly GCF_042955955.1 of Streptomyces sp. NPDC008317. NCBI lineage: Bacteria > Bacillati > Actinomycetota > Actinomycetes > Kitasatosporales > Streptomycetaceae > Streptomyces > Streptomyces sp. NPDC008317. Next base: position 92,774 of record NZ_JBIBFQ010000003.1, on the reverse strand, counting down.
CACGGTGTCGCGCAGCGCCTGAGCGCCGTCCTGGCCCTCCCTCGTGCGGGAGCGGTCAAGGACGGAGAACGGGGTGTCGCGCAGCGGAGAGCTCACGTTCATTCCAACGCGTACCGGACTCCGTCATTCCCGAACCGCCCGAAACCGAACACTTGTCGTCACCCCTTGTGGCCGAGTGTGTACGGGCCCTATCTTTGGCCCGCCCGGCAATTCGGGCGTACGGCAGCCCAGGCCCCACGGGCCGGTCCTGGAGAGGACTCGTGCTATGCCCTTACGCGGACGTCACCGCCGATACCGCCCCAGCCGCGTATCGCAGGCATCCCTCACCGTCACCGCGGGCGGCGCCGGTCTCGCCCTGCCGCTGATCGGGCTGAGCAGCGCCCACGCGGCCGCCGAGAGCACCTGGGACAAGGTCGCCAACTGCGAGTCCTCGGGCAACTGGCAGATCAACACGGGCAACGGGTACTACGGCGGGCTCCAGTTCGCCTCCAGCACCTGGAAGTCCTTCGGCGGTACGGCCTACGCGCCGCGCGCCGACCTCGCCACGAAGAACCAGCAGATAGCCGTGGCCGAGAAGGTGCTGCACAGCCAGGGCCCCGGCGCCTGGCCGGTCTGCTCGGTACGCGCCGGGCTGACCCGTACCGCCGCCACCGCCTCCCACAAGGTCGAGGTGCCCGCCGCGAAGGTGCGGACCGCGTCCGACCAGGCGCGCAGGACGCCCGCGAAGGCCCCGGTCAGGAGCGAGACCAAGAGCACCGCGAAGGCCCGGGCCAGTTCCCCGGCCAAGGCGCCCGCGAAGAAGACCACGCCGAAGACCGCGCAGCCCAAGTCGGCCCCGGGCAAGGACCGTTACACGGTGAGGTCGGGCGACACGCTGTCCGGCATCGCCGACGACCACCATGTGGCGGGCGGCTGGCCCCGGCTCTACGCCGACAACCGCTCGGTGGTCGGCGACGACCCCGACCTGATCCTCCCCGGCCAGCGGCTCGACCTGCGGACCCCGGTGGCGCACCCGCAGCACACGACGCAGCGCGAGCCGCACACCACGACCCGTCCCAAGGCGCAGCCGAAGCCGACGCCCAAGGCCGCCCCGAAGGCCATGCCCAAGAAGTCGGTGGCCCCCGCGGGCACCCGCACGCTGGACCGTACGACGAAGCCCGCCGCGGCCCCGACCCACACCGCGTACACCCTGCCGGTCAGCGGCGCGCCGATCGGCACGCCGTACCACGCCTCCGGCTCAAGTTGGGCCAGCGGCTACCACACAGGTGTGGACTTCCTGGTCGGCACCGGCACCAGTGTGAAGTCGGTGGCCGCGGGCACCGTGGTGACGGCGGGCTGGGGCGGCAGTTACGGCTACCAGATCGTCATCCGGCACGCGGACGGCGACTACAGCCAGTACGCGCACCTGTCGCAGATCTCGGTCAAGGTCGGACAGAAGGTCACCTCCGGCCAGCGGATAGCGCGTTCGGGCTCGACCGGCAACGTCACAGGACCGCACCTGCACTTCGAGATGCGGACGGGACCCGAATACGGCGACGACATCGACCCGCTGCACTACCTGCGGGCTCACGGCGTCTCGATCTGATCGGACGGGCCGGGTCCGCCCGGCCCGCTCCGGCCGGCGAACGTCGTGAGCGGCGGCAGCGCCGCGCCGAGCCAGCAACCGGCGAAGAGCCAGCCGCCGACGACATCCGTCGGCCAGTGCACGCCCAGATACACGCGGGTGCAGCCGACGGCCAGCGCGACGAGCGCGCACAGCGCGGTGAGCAGCCGCCCCGTGCGGCCCGGCCGCCAGCGCAGCAGCCCCCAGGCCAGCAGCCCGGCGGCCATCGCGCTGGACGCGGTGTGCCCGGAGGGGAAGGAGTAGCCGGAGGCGTGCGTCGCCCAGTCCGCCGCGGGCGGCCTGGCCCGGTGCAGCGCCATGACCAGCAGCGTGCGTACCGCCTGGCCCGCGAGCAGCACGGCCAGCGCGAGCAGCGCCATGGGCACACCGCGCGAGGTCCGCAGCGCGCCGCGCCCCACACCGCCGCCGCCCGCCAGCCAGCCGCCCAGCACGGCGGCGAGATACGGGAACGGGCCGGTGCCGAGGTCGGTGACGGTACGGGCCACGGTCACCATGGCGTGCGGCCGGTGCTCCACCGACCAGCGGTGCGGCCCGGTGTCCACCGCGTACGGCGTGCCGTGCCTGGCCAGCACCACCCAGGCGAGCACCGCGAAGGCGGCGGCGAAGGCGGCCGGGAGCAGTGCGCGGCGCCATGGCGCGCGGGCGGTCACCGGGGGAGCGGCCCTTCTCGCTCGGTACGCGAAAGGTCCGCCCGGCCGCGGGCGTCAGCTTCGTCTACAGGCACGTAGACATACTGTACGCGGCGGCCGGGCGGGCTTCCCCTCGGCGCGATGGATCGGACCGTGTTCCGCGGGTGTGTGCCTCGGGCCCTACGGCCGCGCGGCGGGCGTGATCTGCGGTGTCTTCAGCGGGTCGGTGACCGCGACCGGCTCCAGGACGGCGTCCAGCTTCGCCAGCAGACCCGCGTCCAGGGTCACGCCGGCCGCCTTCACGTTCTCCGCGACCTGCTCGGGGCGGGACGCGCCGACGATCGCGGCCGAGACGTTCGGGTTCTGGAGCACCCAGGCGACCGCGAGCTGAGCCATCGTCAGACCGGCGTCGGCGGCGAGCGCGTGGAGCTGCTGCACCCGCCCCAGCACCTCGTCGTTCATCCAGCGGTCGATCATGTTCGCGCCGCCCTTGGCGTCGGTGGCGCGCGAACCGGCGGGCGGCTGCTGCCCCGGCACGTACTTGCCGGTCAGCACACCCTGCGCGATCGGTGAGAACACGATCTGACCGATGCCCAACTCCTCGCAGGCGGGCACCACTTCGGCCTCGATGACGCGCCAGAGCGCGGAGTACTGCGGCTGGTTGGAGACCAGCGGGATGCGCAGCTCGCGGGCGAGCGCGTGCCCGCGGCGGATCTGGTCGGCCGTCCACTCCGAGACGCCGATGTAGTGCGCCTTGCCGGAGTGCACGACGTCGGCGAACGCCTCCATCGTCTCCTCCAGCGGCGTGAACCGGTCGAACCGGTGCGCCTGGTAGAGGTCGACGTAGTCCGTCTGGAGCCGTCGCAGCGAGCCGTCGATCGACTCCATGATGTGCTTGCGGGACAGACCCCGGTCGTTGCGTCCGGGACCGGTCGGCCAGAAGACCTTGGTGAGGATCTCCAGACCCTCCCGGCGCTCGCCCTTCAGCGCCCGGCCGAGCACCGACTCCGCGCGGGTCTGCGCGTACGTGTCCGCGGTGTCGAAGGTCGTGATCCCCGTGTCCAGCGCCGCCCGCACACACGCGGTCGCCGCGTCCTCCTCCACCTGGGAGCCGTGGGTGAGCCAGTTTCCGTAGGCGATTTCGCTGATGATCAGGCCGCTGCGGCCAAGGTGACGGTATTCCATGGGACCGACTCTAGATCGCCCGCCCGTACCGCCGCGACCGGCGCGAATGCCCCGCCCCGGGGGCCCTGAGCTACGGGGCCGCCGGGGCGGGGAGTCGGTGCGGTCACCGGATCAGGAGGCGTAGGCCTCCAGCTCGGAGAGCTGGCCCGCCGGCCAGCCGGTGTTCCCGGTGAAGGTGAGCCGCAGGTAGCGGGTGGTGGTCGGGGTCAGGGTGACGGTCGCGGTGTCGGTACCAAGGGTGAAGGTGTAGCCCGCGGACGCCTTGAGCGTGCTGTACGTGTTGTTGTCGGTGGAGCCGAGGACGCTCAGCGTCTCGGTCCTGGTGCCCCAGTTGGTCGGCAGCTTCAGCACCAGCCGGCCGACGGTCTTGGCGGAGCCGAGGTCGACCGTCAGGGACTGCGGGAAGGCGCTGTTGGCGCTCTCCCAGTAGGAGTTGACGTTGCCGTCCACCGCGTTGGCCGCGACGTAGATGTCGGAGTGACCGGTGTCGGTGGCCGTACGGCCCTGCGCCAGGTTCGGGTTGGCGGGCGGGGTCGTGGGAGGCGTGGTGGGAGGAGTCGTCGGCGGGGTCGTCGGCGGGGTGGTCGGGGGAGTCGTGGGCGGCGTGGTCGGCGTGCCGTCGGCCGCGTAGACCTCGAACTCCGAGATCTGGCCCGCGGTCCAGCCGGTGTTGCCGGTGATGTTCAGCCGGACGTACCGCGCGGTGGCCGCGTTGAAGGTCAGCGTGGCCGTGTTGCCCGACGACGGGTTGAAGGAGACGCCGCCCGAAGCCTTCAGCGTGCTCCAGGAGCTGTTGTCCGTCGAACCCAGCACCGACAGGGTCTCGGTACGGGTCGCCCAGTCCGCCGACGGCGGAAGCTTGAGCGTGACCTTGCCGATCGACTTGGCCGCGCCGAGGTCGACGGTCAGCGTCTGCGGGAAGGCGTTGCTGTTGCTCTCCCAGTACGAGGACGCGTTGCCGTCGACGGCGTTGGCCGCCGAGTAGCTCTGCACCGCGGACGAGGCGGTCGCGGGGTGGCCCTGCGCCAGGTTGCCGTTGGCCGGAGTCGTCGGCGGGGTCGTCGGGGGAGTGGTGGGCGGAGTGGTCGGGGGCGTGGTCGGCGGGGTGGTGGGAGGCGTGGTCGTACCGCCGCCACCGCCGGTCGGAACGCCGCCGTTGGTCCAGATCGGGGTCGGCCAGGTGCCGGTGCAGGTCTGCCCGGTGATACCGGAGTTGCCGCCGCCGTCGATGATGTTCAGGCCGGTGCCGACGCAGTTGTGGATCGGGGTGGCGGACTGGGCGATGTTCTTCGCCTTGACGTTGATGAACGTCATGTCGGCCGGTGCCTGCGCCTGGATCGCGTAGGTGCCCGCGCCGTCGATGTTGACGTTCTTGAACGTGACGCCCGTGACGCCGCTCTCGATCGACTGGATCGCCTCGTAGGAGCTGTCGAGGATGTCCGTGTCGGTGATCTGGATGTTGGCGTCGACCTTGCCCTGGAGGCCGTCGAACCAGATGGCGCCGACGCCGAACTGCCAGTTGAAGTCGCTGTTACCGGTTCTGATCAGCGTGTTGCGCGCCGCCGTGATGGTGCCCGCGACCGCGGTGCCGGAACCGGCGTTGACCCCCGGGTAGCGGTTGGCGATGTGCAGGCCGCCGCCGTTGGAGATGGTGTCGGCCATCACGTTGTCGGAGATGTTGAAGTCCTTGCCGCCGTACGTGACGATGTTGTTCGCCAGGATCGGCAGCACGACCGTGTTGTGGTCGAAGCTGTCGTTGACGTTCGGCACGTTCTCCGGCCAGCCCGCCAGACCGTCGTCACCGGTGTTGCGCACAAAGGTGTTGGTGACCGTGGAGTTGGTGACGCCGATGTGGAAGTTCACACCGTCGGCCGTCGTGTCCAGGATGCGGCTGTTCTTGATGGTGAAGTGGTCCATCGGACCGTCCATCCACGCACCGCACTTGACGTGCTGCAACCACAGGTTGTCGACGGTGGAGTTGGACATCGCGCCACCGAGGCCGTTGACCTGGTCGTTGTCCTCGCGCTCGCGGATGTCGCCGATGATGGCGAAGTCCTTGAGGTTGACGTTGGTGCTCGGCCCGCCCTGGTTGGTGTACTTGCCGTAGATACCGGCCGCGTTGGAGCGGTTCACCGGGTCACGGCCGCCGAGCACGCTGTACCAGGGGCCGGCGCCGACGAGGGTGACCTTGTCGACGATGACGTGGCTGTACAGCGTGAAGTTGCCCTGCGGGATGTATACGGTCTTGCCCTGCGCCTTGCCCGCGTCCACGGCCGCCTGGAACTTGGCGGTGGAGTCCGTGGCACCCGTCGGGTCCGCGCCGAAGTCCGTCACCACGTCGAGCGCGCCCGCGGGCTTGGCGATCGGGGCCGCGACCGTCTCGAAGTCCGCCAGGTCGATGGTGAACGTCGGGGACTGCGCCGTGGACGTCACCTGCACGCGGATCTTGGTGCCGGCCGGGTACGTGGTCCCGAACATCGTCCGCGACTCGTCGTAGAAGTGGTGCGGGTTGGTGTCGCCCGGGTTGTTGTTGAACGGGTAACCGCCGTAGTACCAACTGTACTTCGAGGTCACCGGCAGGGTCTTGATCGAGGTCCCGTTGGCCTGCACGTCCAGCGTGGCGTCCCTGCCCTTGCCGTCCGCGGTGTCCGGGAGGCTGTAGCGCAGCGACATCGCGTTCGCGGGCGCCGTCAGCGTGAACTCCACGTACTGTCCGGCGGCGCTCAGGGTGACGGCCTGACGGCCCGACGCCTCGGACGGCAGGTGGCCGTAGTAGCGGTCGGGGCCGATCAGCGCGCCGTTGGTGTTGGCGTACTCGGCCTCGAGCTCCTTGAACGGCACGTTCGCGCCGCGGCCCGATATGCCGACGGGTGAAGGGGCGGGTACGCCTGCCGCGTGGGCGGCGGGGGCGTTCGCCAAGGTCACGGCGGTCAGCGCGGCTGCCGCGGCCACGGCGAACGACAGCACCGCGGCGGCGCCGCGCTGTCTGACTCTGCGGCTTCTTTGAGGACTCAACTCATGGCTCTGCAATGAGTGCGACACAGGCACACGTCCTTGCGCGTCGAGGGGGGTGAGGGGGTGGAACTAGGGGGGAACACCCGGCCAGGCGTGGAGAGACTACGAGGCGGGTCGCAGTAAGTCCATGAGTCTGCGCAAAAATGCGATGGCTCCTCGCAATATTCACGACACCTGACCGTCATAGACGGCTCCAAAATCCGATAATTCCCGATGCTCCACACATCCGAGGCCGTCACGCCCGGCGGTCGGCGTCACCGGCTCTCCGTCCGCCGGAGCCGTCTGCTCGCCGTGCGCTCGCCGTCCGCTCTCCGTCCGTCGGAGCCGCCGGCTCCCCGGCCGTCTGACGGAGGCTCACCCGTTGATGGAGTCCGGGCGGCGGCTGTGCCTATGATGGGCGTGATGACGAACTCCTTCTCGTACGGAATGGGGGAATCGTTCGACCAGGGTGAGTGCTGATGGCACCTCACCTCACGGACGAGATTCCCGCCCATGTGTTGATGTGGCGCCGCGTACGCGAGTACGCCGTGCCACCGTCCATGATCGAGACCGCCACCGCGCGGCGCGCCGTCGGCGACTGGGCCGGGGCGTGCGCCGCGGCCCGGGTCGACGCGGATCTCGATCTGCGAGCCGTGCGCACGCGGCACGGCACCGAACTGGCCGCCCGACTCCGGGCGGATCTGCGCCGGTTGGCACCCGATCTGCTGCGCTGGCACATGCCGAGGATCGCGCCGGACGGCCGCTTGCGGCCCGGTGTGACCATCCTCCTCGCGCGGTACGGCGCTTCGGCCGGTCCGCCGGTCGACCTGGTCGTACGGACACCGCCGGCCAGAGCCGACGCGGGGCAGCGGATGGCGCTGGCGCTGTGGCAGGAGCCGGGGCACGGCGCCGCCGGAATCCACCCGCACCCGTATCCCGAGCGGCGCTTCCGGCTCGACCTGCACCGGCATCTCTGGGACGCCGGGCGGAGCGGCGAACTGGCGCGGCGCTGCGGCGCGGACGAGGGTCCGTGGGCGTCGGGGCGGTGGGCCGCGGAGGCCGAACTGCTGCTGCGAGCCGAAGGCCGCCCGCGCGGCGCCTTCGCCGTACGGCTGGGCGCGCGCGACCGCGCCGCGTTCGAACTCGTCGCCCCCGACGACAGCCATGCCCCGACCTGCCGGCCGCTGCGCGAACCGCTGCGACCGCACGACATCGCGGCGCTGCCCGTACTGCCGGAAGCGGCGGCCCGCGTCCTGCCGGACCTGGAACTGCTACGGGCCGGGCTGATCACGGCCGACCGGCTGCACCCGCTGGTCGCCGCGGCGCTGGCGTCGTACGACACCGCCCCGGCCGCAGGTCACGGCCCCGAGCCCGGTGATCCGCACCGGGTGGAGTGCCGCGGCGAGATCCACCGGATCGCGCCGCGGGACGGGGTGCTGACGGCGGTCGACCACGACCCGGCCGAACTGCGCCGCGAGGACCTGCTGGTGGCCCTCGGCGGACCGGCGCTGCCCTGCCTGCGGGCGATCGACGCCGTGCACCGCGACCCCGAGGCACTGCCCGCGGTACGGGAACGGCTGCGCCACGGCGACATGGCCGGGGCGCTGGCCGTCGTCGAAGGACTGCTCGGGCCGCGCGCGGTACTCCGCGACGGCCGCTCCGCGAGGAGTTGGAGCGGGCCGCCGTCCGCCGCGTCGACCACGGCGTCTTCCGCGCGGGACTCGTCGCGGAACACCCGGCCTCGGCGCAGCGCCGTCCGCGCCTCGTCCGCCATACGCCGCGGCACATTCGCGCCAAGCGCAGCAGCCGGGCCAGGCCCCGCACCGGAACGGCCCGCTGACCCCTCCGTCGTCTGATCAACCGTCAGGTCCCTTTTTTGCACGGCGCGTTGAGCGCCGCCCTGCCTCACAAACCCTTCGGAGCGGGCCGTCCCGTTCCCCTGACCAACCCCAGGTGATGCCCATGACGTCCAGCACCCTCCTGCCCACGACCGCCTTCACGACCGCTCCCACGACCGCCTTGACCTCTGCCTCCGCCCCCGTGAGCGACCCCCAACTCGCCGTCGCCGACGACCTTCTGACGCTCCTTCGGACCAGCACCACGGAACCGCGCCCCGACGAACAGCTCGAAGCGCTCGCCCTGGCCGTCGCGGCCGACCTGCCCGTACTGCTGTGGGGGGAGCCCGGCATCGGGAAGACCGCGGCGCTGACCCAGCTCGCCGCCTCCCTCGACCTGCCGCTGACGACCGTGATCGCCAGCGTCCACGAGCCGACCGACTTCTCCGGGCTGCCCGTCCTGGGTGACGACCCCGCGGTACGCGGTGTGCCGATGGCGCCGCCTCAGTGGGCCGTGGAACTGGTCCGCGCCGGGCGCGGACTGCTCTTCCTCGACGAACTGTCCACGGCCACACCGGCCGTTCAGGCGGCGCTGCTCCGGGTCGTGCTGGAGCGCCGGGTCGGCGCCCTGCAACTGCCGCCCGGCGTACGGATCGTGGCCGCCGCCAACCCGCGCGCGTCCGCGGCCGACGGGTGGGAGCTGAGCCCGCCGCTGGCCAACCGTTTCGTCCATCTGTTCTGGGTGCACGACCGTGAGGTGGTGGTACGCGGCCTCGGCGGCGTCTGGCCGCGCCCGGAACTGCCCAGGCTCGTACCGGAGTCGCTGCCCGAGGCCGTGGCCCTCGCGCGGCGCGCCGTCTGCGGCTTCCTCGAAGCCAGGCCGACGCTGATCCACCGGCTGCCGAGCACGGAGACGCGGCGCGGCGGCGCGTGGCCCTCGCCCCGGAGCTGGGAGGCCGCGCTGACCTTGCTGGCGTTCGGTACGGCGGCCTCCGCGTCCCGCGAGGTGCTGGCCCTGCTGGTGCGGGGCGCGGTGGGGGACGGGCCGGGACTTGAACTCCTCGCCCACCTGGACCGGATGGACCTGCCCGACCCCGAGGCGCTGATGGCCGACCCGCCGACCGCGGAACTGCCCGAGCGCGGCGACCTGCGGCAGGCGGCGCTGGAGGGCGTGGTGGCCGCGGTCGGCGCGCGGCCGGAGCGGGCGCGGTGGGAGGCGGGCTGGGCGGTGCTGGTCAGGGCGCTGGAGTCCGGCGCCCCCGACCTGCTGGTCGCCCCGGCCACCGCGCTGGCCGGACTGCGGCGCGACGACTGGGAGGTGCCCGCCGCGGTGGAGCGGCTGGTCTCGGTCATCGGCCTCGCCCGCCGCGCCGAGCAGTCGGTGGCGCGGGTCGCGGACGCCGAGGCGGCCCGGACGAAGAGGACGGGCCGATGAAGGACACGGCGAAGCGACGGATGACGGACACCGCCAAGGGGCCCGTGGCGGTCACCGCGAAGGAGCCGGTGGCGGTCACCGGGAAACGGCCGGTCACCGCGCGACCGCGCCCGATGCCTCCGCCTGCGCCGCCGCGCCCGGTACGGCCTCTCGCGCCGAGGCGGCAGCGCCCCGCCGACCAGCCGTACGCTCCCGGACTGCCCCTCGACACCGAGAAGTTGATGGCGGCCCGGCTCCACGCGGTCACGGTCCGCCCCTACCTCGCCAGCGCCCTCTTCGCCCTGCACGTGGTGGAGGACCGGTCGGTGCCGACGATGGCGGTCGACGCGTACTGGCGCTGCTACGTCTCGCCCGGTTTCGTCGCGCGCACCCCGACGGAGGAACTGGCCGGCGTCTGGGTGCACGAGGTCTCCCACCTGCTCAGGGACCACCACGCGCGGGGCGAGCGGTACGCCAGGGAGCACGAAGAGCCCGGTCCGGGCGGGCGGGAGGGGGCGGGAACGCCCCCGTCCGAGGGTCGGGAGAGGCTGCGGCGCAACATCGCCGCCGACTTCGAGATCAACGACGACATCTACGGGGACGGTCTGCCCCGGCCCGCCGGGGCCGTGCTGCCGTCGCTGCTGCGGCTGCCCGACGGCCTGCTGATGGAGGAGTATCTGCGGACGGCGTCGATGTCCGGGCTCGTCGGGGACCTGGCCTGGCTGGACTGCGGCAGCGGCGCCGACGGGCAGGCCAGGTCGTGGGAGCTGGGACCGGACGGGGCGCACGCCCTGAGCAGGCAGCAGCGGGACGCGGTCCGCTTCCGGGTCGCCGAGGGGATCAAGGGGCGGCCGGGGGAGGCGCCCGAGGGCTGGCGCAGATGGGCCGAGGAGGCGTTCCATCCCCCGCAGCCGTGGCGGCAGTTGCTCGGCGCCGCGGTCCGCTCGGCGGCGGGCGCGCCGGGTGCGGGCGAGAACCACAGCTACCGGCGTCCCTCACGGCGCTCGGCCGCCGTCCCCGGAGTGCTGCTGCCGAGCCTGCGCCGTACACCGCCGCGGGTCTGCGTCGTCATCGACACGTCCGGCTCCGTGAGCGACGCCGAACTGGGCGCCGCGCTGCTGGAGGTGGCCGCGATCTCGCGGGCGGTGGGCGGGCGGCGCGACCTGGTCTCGGTGATCTCCTGCGATGTCGCGGCCGGTGTGGCCGTACCGATCTGCCGCGCCGAGGGCATCGAGCTGATCGGCGGCGGCGGTACGGATCTGCGCTCCGGCTTCGCCCGCGCCCTGCGCTCCCGGCCCCGCCCGGACGTCGTCGTCGCCCTGACGGACGGTCAGACACCGTGGCCGTCCGAGCAGCCGCCCTGCCGTACCGTCGTCGGCCTCTTCCCCCGCCCCTCGCGCGCCGTGCGCGAGGACGACGCCGAGTACGTCCCGGACTCCCCGCCGTCCTGGGCGCGTGTGGTCACCATCGGCTGAGCGGCACCTCAGCGGCGGGGCGCCGACCGCCGGGGGGAGGTGAGAAGGAAGGGGCGGGCGGCGCGGTCGCGGTGCCGGGTGGACTGCCAGCCGCGGGCTTCGAGCAGCGCCGCGCACCGGCCGAGGTGGCCGGCGGCCTCGTCCGGGGCGGCAGCGCCCCGCCAGGACACCTCGACGGCGCCGTCCTGCGCGGAAGGCGTGACCGTATAACCGTCAGGGGCGGGCGGACAGCCCGCCGCTTCGAGGGCCAACGACACGGCGTGCACGAGCCGTTCGCGCTCCCACGGCGCGGGCACGTCGGTCACGCCGTCGAGGAGCACCGCCCGGATGCCCAGCAGGCCCTCCCACGCGGCGGCCACCTCGGCCGCGCGGGCGGGACCGCGGCCGGGCGTCACCGTCCCCGTACCGTCGTCGGCCGTGAAGGTGCCGACGGGGACCGCGGGCGGCTCCGCGGCGGCTTCCGCCTCCCGCGCCGCCTGCCGTGCCGCTTCGGCCGCCGCCAGCGCGGCGCGCTGCCGCAGACCCTCCTGGGACAGGTAGTAGGCGGGGTGGCCGCTGCGGCCGTGCGGCACCGCGAGACCCGCCGCCACCAGCGCCGCGCAGACGTCGGCGCGCGCCGAGAGCCGGCCGGTCGACGGATCGGAGCCGGCGACCGCCTTCCGCTGAGCGGGGGTCAGTGCCTTGGCCACGCGACCTGCCTCCTTCCGCCTGACGTGCCCGTGCTGTCTGCCGCACGGTACCGCCCGCGGCCGACACTCCCCGCGCGCCGCGACCAGCGGGCCCCGGACCGGCGCCCGGTGATCGAATCCCCTGGAATTGCAGGTGAATTGATACGGCCTCCGTAATGGTGGGGGGCGGTCGCCGGGCGGAATTCCGCCGGGTGTAGGGTCCCGGTCCCCGTAGTTATGGCGGACGGGGGCGTCGCCAGGGAGTCGGAGAACACAGCGAAATTCAGGGAGGATTCATGCAAATGACGCGCCAGAGCCGCAGGCGCTCCGGTGTCATAGCGGGCGCCGGAATGGCGGCGCTCATCGGGTCGGCCGTACTGGCCGCGCCCGCATCGGCACACACCCCCAACTGGTCGGTGGACTGCGACTCGGTCTCGGTCCACCTCACCGCCTACAACGCCCGGGTCACCAACTCGGTGACCGTCTCCGTGGACGGCGGCGCCGTGCTCGCGAGCAATGAGTCGTTCGGCGGCAGCTACGACTTCACGGGTGCGCTGCCCGACCACAGCACCGCGATCAAGGTGCACCTGGTCGTGAAGGCGGGCGACGGCAAGCAGTACGGCAGGGACGAGTACAAGACGTCCGAGCCGTGCGAGAAGCCGCCGACCACGCCGCCGCCCACCACGCCCGAGACGCCGCCGCCCACCGCGCCGCCGACCACCCCGGCGTCCGAGACGCCCACCGCCCCGCCGACCACCCCCGAGACGACCGCGACCTCGAACGCCCCGGTCGTGCAGGCCAGCACCTCCCCGGCCTCCGGTGACCTGGCCGAGACCGGAAGCTCCAGTTCGACGCCGATGATCGCGGGCATCGCCGCGGCCGTCGTCGCCGCGGGCGCGGGCCTGCTCGTCTTCAACCGCAGGCGCGGCGCGGCACACCGCTGATCCGCCGCACCACCGGCCGCCCGTCCCACGGGCGGCGTCCCGGCGCGGGGGGGGCCGGCCCCCCCCCCGCCCCCCCCCCCCCGGGGGGGGGGGGCCCCCCCCCCGCCCGGGCCGGGCCCCCCCCGGGCCGGCGGCCCACCCAGGGCGGCGCCCCGCCCCCCGG
>NZ_JBIBFQ010000003.1:0-79834 GCF_042955955.1 Streptomyces sp. NPDC008317 | reverse complement strand
GGGGGGGGCCGGGGCCCCCCCCCCCCGGGGGGGCGCCCCCCCCCCGCCCGCCCCCCCCCCCCCCCCCCCCCCGCCCCCCGGGGGGGCCCCGGGGGGGGGGGCCCCCCCCCCCCCCCCCCCCCCCCCCCGCCGCGGCGGTTCACGGACACCGCGCGAGCCGGGTACGTGCCGAAGGCGGCCGGTCGCTCACGCCTGCGCGGAGCCCGGCGCCCGGTACATGTACGACGTCTCCTGCCGCCGCGAGGCGATCCGCCAACCGCCGCCGTCCCGCGCGAAACCGTCCACGTACCAGAAGCCGCACAGCAGCACACCGCGCTCCGCGGCCTTGCCGCCCTCGGGCAGGACGAGCGGGTTGAGGCACATGGTGCGGCCCGTCGCGCGGTCCCCGTCGAGCCGGATCGCGCAATTCCCGAGCAAATGCTGATATCCGGGAAAACGCGGCATGACGGCCGCGAGAAATTCCTTGATCTCCGGCAGAGTTCCGCGCGGACCGCCGGTCGCCGTGTAGTCGAGGACCGCGTCCTTGGTGAAGACCGCGTCCAGCAGCGGCCATTGGCCGGTGTCCACCGCGTGGCTGTATTCGATCAACAGATCCTGGATTTCCAGCCGGTCGGAGATATCGCCGAGCGAGAGCATGCGGCCCCTCCTGCCCGCGCCCGGATGGACGCGTGGGCACCGCATGGATGGCACGCGCCACCGGAGAAGTCAAGACACCTGACAGGCGCGGAGTATGGGAATACCCGGAGAACCCTCCGCCCACGCCCGGTCCGCGGCCCGAGCCGCCTAGGATCGAGGGATGGATCTTCGATGGCCGCGACGCAAGAGGTGGTTCGCCGCCGCGGGGGCGCTCGTGGTGCTGGTGGCGGGCGGCGTCGCGGTCGGTACGGCGACCGCGTCCGGTGACGGGGGCTCGGTGCACCGCAGCGACGCGATGCTCGACGGGGCCGGGGGCGTACGCCTGGACACCTCGTACTTCACCTCGGGCGGTCCCGGCAGGCGGCCCGCCGTACTGCTCGGGCACGGCTTCGGCGGCAGCAAGGACGACGTGCGCGGCCAGGCGGAAGCGCTCGCCCGGCACGGCTACGCCGTACTGACCTGGTCCGCGCGCGGCTTCGGGCACTCCACCGGACGCATCGGGCTCAACGCGCCGGACGGCGAGGTCGCCGACGTCGGCAAGCTCGTCGACTGGCTCGCGGACCGCCCCGAGGTGCGGCTCGACGCGCCGGGCGACCCGCGGGTCGGCATCTCCGGCGTCTCGTACGGCGGCGCGATCTCCCTGCTCGCCGCCGGTTACGACCAGCGCATCGACGCCATCGCGCCGCGCATGACGTACTGGAATCTGAGCGACGCGCTCTTCCCGAACGACGTCTACAAGAAGCTGTGGGCCGGCATCTTCTTCTCCAGCGGCTCCACCCCGCTGGACGCGGCAACGGGCGGCGACCGGACCCCGGACACGGGCAGGGGCACAGGCACGGGCACGCCCACGCCCGCCGGAGCGCCGACGACCGCCGACCCCCTCTGCGGCCGGTTCGAACCGTCCGTCTGCGCGCTCTACCAACGCGTGGCCCAGGCGGGAAAGCCCGACGCCGCCGCCCGCGCGCGACTCGACGCGCTCAGCCCGTCCGCGGTCGGCTCCCGTATCAAGGTCCCCGCGCTGATCGTGCAGGGCCAGACCGACTCGCTGTTCACGCTCGCCCAGTCCGACGCGATGGCCAAGGCGATCAAGGCCAACGGCGCACCCGTGACCGTCGACTGGATCGCGGGCGGACACGACGGCGGCAACACCGAGAACGGCAGGATCGACCAGCGGGTCACCGCCTGGTTCGACCACTACCTCAAGGGCGAGACGTCCACGAGCACGGGACCCGCCTTCCGGGTCACCCGCACCGGCGGCCTCAACTCCACCGACGGCAGCGTCACCCTGCGCGGCGCGAGCGGCGACAGCTACCCCGGCCTCGACGGATCGGGCAGCCGGAAGATCGCGCTCGCCGGCTCCGCCCAGCGGATCACCAACCCGGCGGGCGGCGCCCCGCCCGCGATCTCCGCCGTCCCCGGCCTCGGCGCGCTCACCCAGCTCTCCTCGGTCGGCGCCGGCATCTCCCTGGACTTCCCCGGCCAGATCGCGGTGTTCGAGTCCGCGCCGCTGCGCGACGGCGCCCAGCTCACCGGAGCGCCGTCGGTGCGGGTGAAGGTCGCCACCGACGCGCCCGACGCCGTGCTCTTCGCGAAGCTCTACGACGTCGCGCCCGGCGGCAAGGAGACCCTGCCCGCCTCGCTCGCCGCCCCCGTACGCGTCGTCGGGTCCGGGCAGGGCACCACCGTCACGGTCCGACTGCCCGCCGTCGACCACGACTTCGCGGCCGGGCACCGACTGCGCGTGGTGCTGTCCACCACCGACCTCGGCTACGCCTCCCCGGCCGCGCCCGCGGTACTGACCGTCTCGCTCGCGTCGCCGACACTCACCCTGCCCACCGACACCGGGCTCCGCGCCGACGCCACCTCGGTCGCGTGGTGGGCCTGGGCGCTGCCGCTGATCGCGCTGGCCGTGGCCGCCGTCCTGCTGCTCACCGGCCGCCGCCGGGTCCGCCCGCGCCCGGCCGACCCGGCGCTCGCCGCGGTCCCGTTGCAGATCACCGGCCTCAGCAAGCGGTACGCGAAGTCCGTCGACCAGTACGCCGTACGCGACCTGTCCTTCCGCGTCGAACCCGGCCAGGTGCTCGGCCTGCTCGGGCCGAACGGCGCGGGCAAGACCACCACCTTGCGGATGCTGATGGGCCTGATCCGTCCCGACGAGGGCGAGATCCGGGTGTTCGGCGAGGCGGTACGGCCCGGCGCGCCCGTGCTGTCCCGGCTCGGCGCCTTCGTGGAGGGCGCCGGCTTCCTGCCGCATCTGTCCGGCCGCGCCAACCTCGACCTGTACTGGCAGGCCACCGGCCGCCCGGCGCAGGACGCCCACCTGGCGGAGGCCCTGGAGATCGCGGGCCTCGGCGACGCGCTGGAACGGGCCGTGCGCACCTACTCGCAGGGCATGCGGCAGCGACTGGCCATCGCGCAGGCCATGCTCGGCCTGCCGGACCTGCTGATCCTCGACGAGCCGACCAACGGACTCGACCCGCCGCAGATCCGCGAGATGCGCGAGGTGCTGATCCGCTACGCGCAGGCGGGCCGGACCGTGATCGTCTCCAGCCACCTGCTGGCCGAGGTCGAGCAGACCTGTACGCATCTGGTGGTCATGGACCGCGGGCGGCTGGTCACGGCCGGTCCCGTCGCCGACATCATCGGCTCGGCGGACACCGTACTGGTCGGGATCGACGGCGAACTGCCGCAGAGCGCGGTCGAGAAGGTCGCCGCACTGCCCGGGGTCGCCACCGCGGTCCGCGAGGAGGACGGTCTGCTCGCGGTGCTCGACGGCCTGACCCCGGCGCAATTCGTGGCCGAACTCGTCCGTCTCGACGTGCCCGTGGCCCAGGTCGGGCCGCACCGCCGCCTGGAGGACGCCTTCCTGACCCTGATCGGAGGCTCCTCGTGAGCGCCGCACCCGCCCTGCCCGCCCCCGCGCCCGCACCGGACGGGTCACCGGCCCGCGCCACCGCGCCCGGCTACCGCCCCGGCCGTACGCTGCGGCTGCGCGTCGAGGCCAGGCGGCAGTTGCGCAGGCGCCGCACGATGATCGTGGCCGCGCTGCTCGCCGCGCTGCCGTTCATCCTGATCGCCGCCTTCGCGATCGGTGGCACCCCGAGCGGCGAGGGCAGGAACGGCCCAACGCTGATCGACACCGCCACCGCCTCGGGCGCCAACTTCTGCGCGACCTGCCTGTTCGTCTCCGCGGGCTTCGTCCTCGTCGTGCCGGTCGCGCTCTTCTGCGGCGACACCGTGGCCTCGGAGGCGGGCTGGTCCTCGCTGCGCTATCTGCTGGCCGCGCCCGTGCCGCGGACCAGGCTGCTGGCCGTGAAGCTCACCGTGGCGCTGGGCTTCAGCGCGGTCGCGCTCGTCCTGCTGCCCGCGGTCGCGCTGGTGGCGGGGACCGTCGCGTACGGCTGGGGGGACCTGGAACTGCCGACCGGCGGGGCGCTGGCGTCCGGTGAGGCGCTGCCGCGGCTGGCGGTCGCCGTGATCTACATCTTCGTGAGCCAACTCGTCACGGCCGCGCTCGCCTTCTGGCTCTCCACGGTCACCGACGCGCCGCTGGGCGCGGTCGGCGGCGCGGTCGGCCTCACCATCGTCGGCAATGTGCTGGACGCCGTGACCGCGCTGGGGCGGTGGCGTGACGTGCTGCCCGCGCACTGGCAGTTCTCCTGGGCGGACGCGCTCCAGCCGACGATGGAGTGGTCCGGCATGCTCCAGGGCACCTCGGTGTCGGTCTCGTACGCGATCGTGCTGACGGCGCTGGCCTTCCGCGGCTTCCGCACCAAGGACATCGTGTCCTGACCCGCCGTCGGCCGTGTCGTGACGTGGCGTATGCCGTGCCGTGCCGTGACGCCGCATGACGGGCCCCGCGACGCCGCCGCACCACGACGCCTCGTCATGGCATGCCCATGAAATGACCAAGGGGCGGCCATCCGGAGTAAAGCGGTCGGCAGCAAACGGCGAAGTCTCTTGTCCTGGGCATGATCTGTGGGTGTGATCGCGGCATCCGTCTCGTGCGGTCGCACTCCACACAAGGAGAGTCCATGCGCAGATTCCGTCCGCGGCCCCGCGCCGCGGTCGCGGCGGCAGGGGTCACCGCCCTCGCCGCCGCCGCTTTGACAGCCGCTCCCGTCGCCGGGTCCGCCACCGCCGCCCCGGCGCGTACCGCACCGGTGGTGAAGGCCGTGCCCGCGGTCACGGGACACCGGCTGGTGAGCGGGGTGAGCAGCCCGCTCAGCAGCGCGCAGTGCCAGGCGAAGTGGGGCATCAACTGCTACACCCCGCAGCAGTACCGCCAGGCGTACGACCTCAAGCCGCTCTACCGCGCCGGTATCACCGGCAAGGGGCGGACGATCGTGATCGTGGACTCGTTCGGGTCGCCGACGATCCAGCACGACCTCGACGTGTACAGCCGGCAGTTCGGCATCGCCAGCTCGCACGTACAGGTCGTCAAGTGGGGTGACGTGCCGCCGTTCGACCCGACGAATCCGGACCACACCGGCTGGGCGAGCGAGAGCACGCTGGACGTGGAGATGGCGCACGCCGTCGCGCCCGACGCGCACATCGTGCTGGTGGAGACCGGCGTCGCGGAGACCGAGGGCGTCGAGGGGCTGCCCGAGATGATGGACGCCGAGAAGTCGATGATCGAGCACGGCGTCGGCGACGTGATCACGCAGAGCTTCGGCGCCACCGAGAACACCTTCCCCGGCTTCGACCGGGGCGACTTCTCCAGCATCCAGAAGCTGCGGTACGCCTTCAAGGCAGCCGCCGCGCACGGCGTGACGGTGCTGTCGTCCTCCGGCGACGGCGGCGCCACCGACTCGATGGCGGACGGCGCCACCGACTACCCGTACCCGGTGAACTCCTGGCCCTCGTCCGACCCGCTGGTCACCTCGATCGGCGGCACGCAGCTCCACCTGGACGACGCGGGCGACCGCACCGCGCCCGACAGCGTCTACAACGACTACGGCGCGGGCGGCGGCGGCCAGTCGCACGTCTTCACCAGGCCCTCGTACCAGGACGTGGTCAAGAACGTCGTCGGCGCCCGGCGCGGCACCCCGGACATCTCGATGACCGCGGCCGTGGACGGCGGCGCGTGGGTGTACTCCTCCTTCGACCCGACGGCCGTCGGATGGGACGTGTACGGCGGCACCAGCGAGTCCAGCCCGCTGTTCTCCGGCATCGTCGCGCTGGCCGACCAGCTCGCCGGGCACCGGGTGGGCGACATCCACCAGGCGCTGTACGCGCTCTACCGGGGCGACAGCAGGCTCACCGGGATCGAGGACGTCAAGGACGGGACGAACAACTCCTACGACGGCGTCACCGGCTACACCGCGGTGAAGGGGTACGACATGGCGACCGGTGTCGGCACGCTGGACGCCGCGCGGTTCGTTCCCGCGCTGGCGATCGCCAGTTGGCGGCGCTGACCGTCCGAGCGGGGTACTGACAGGTCACCGCCGCGTCCGCGCGGGCGCGGCGGTGGCACGTGCTGTCCGGACGCCGGAAATGTCCGGTCCCGCGGGGTGAGTGGTCCAACTCCGTTATCTGTTAGGACTCTTGACAGTCGGGTGGTCCAGACCAACAGTATTGGTCCAGACCAGCAGCGCCCCCTGTGCTGTCGGCCCCCACACATCCCCCCTCGAAGGGAGCGCGGTCCATGACCGGACCCGTTCGCAGACCCCTCCGCGCGTTGCTCACCGGACTCGTCACCGCCACCGCGGCGGCCGGGCTCGCCCTGACCGGCAGCGGCACCGCCCACGCCGCCACCCCGCTGCCCGCCCACGTGTTCGCCCCGTACTTCGAGGCGTACAACGGCGACAGCCTCTCCGGCCTGGCGTCGGCCTCCGGCAACAAATTCCTCACCATGGCGTTCATCCAGACGCCGTCCGTCGGCTCCTGCACCCCGTACTGGAACGGCGACAGCTCGCTGCCGATCGCCCAGGCGAACTTCGGCGCCGACATCGACACCCTCCAGGCGGGCGGCGGCGACGTCATCCCGTCCTTCGGCGGTTACGCGGCCGACAACAGCGGCACCGAGATCGCCGACAGTTGCACCAACGTCAGCTCGATCGCCGCGGCCTACGAGAAGGTCATCACGACCTACGACATCAGCCGGATCGACCTCGACATCGAGGACAACTCGCTGACCAACGCCGGCGGCATCGACCGCCGCAACAAGGCCGTGAAGATGGTCCAGGACTGGGCGGCGAGCAACGGCCGCTCGGTGCAGTTCTCCTACACCCTGCCGACCACCACCCACGGGCTGACCACGGGCACCGCAGGTGACGGCTCGGGCCTGTCGGTGATCCAGAACGCCATCTCCAACGGCGTCAAGGTCGACGTCGTGAACCTGATGACGTTCGACTACTACGACAACGCCACGCACAACATGGCGACCGACACCCAGACCGCCGCCACCGGCCTGCACGACCAGCTCGCCGGGCTCTACCCGTCGAAGACCGACGCGCAGATCTGGGGCATGGTCGGCGTCACGGAGATGCCCGGCATCGACGACTTCGGCGCGGCCGAGACCTTCACCACCGCCAACGCCACCACCGTCTACAACTGGGCGGTCAGCAAGGGCATCAACACGCTGTCCTTCTGGGCGCTCCAGCGCGACAACGGCGGCTGCCCCGGCCAGGGCGGCTCCGACACCTGCTCCGGCGTCGCACAGAGCACCTGGCAGTTCAGCCACACCTTCCAGCCCTTCACCGGCGGCGGCACCACCACCCCGCCCCCGGCGAACGACTTCTCGGTGTCGCTGACCCCGGCCTCCGGCTCCGTCGCGCCGGGCGGTTCCACCACCTCCAGCGTGCACACCGCCGTCGCCTCCGGCACCGCGCAGTCCGTCGCGCTGACGGTCTCCGGCGCCCCGGCCGGTGTCACCGCCACGCTCAGCCCGACCTCGGTGACCGCGGGCGGCAACGCCACCTTGTCGGTCGCCACCACGGCCTCGGCGGCCCCCGGCACGTACACCCTGACCGTCACCGGCAAGGCGGGCACCACGACCCACACCGCCGCGTACACGCTCACGGTCACCGGGACCACCACCGGCTGCACCGCCACCGCGTGGAACAGCAGCGCGGTCTACGTGGGCGGCAACACCGTCTCGTACGCCGGTCACACCTGGAAGGCCAAGTGGTGGACGACGGGCGAGACGCCCGGCACCACCGGTGAGTGGGGTGTCTGGCAGGACCTCGGCGCCTGCTGATCCGCCTCCCGCGGCGGCCGGGCCCCGGATTCGGGGTCCGGCCGCCGATCCTCTAAAGTCTGACCGTTGTCTACGAACATGTAGTCGTAACGGGCCGGGGCGATCACCGGCGGACAAGGGGCGGGACCACCCAATGAGCGTCATCGGCGTCGGCCAAGCCGTCATTCTCGGCGTCGTGGAAGGAGTGACCGAGTTCCTTCCGGTCTCCTCCACCGGGCACCTGAAAATGACCGAGGGCCTGATGAACATCCCGGTGGACGACAAGGCTGTCGTCGGCTTCACCGCGGTGATCCAGACCGGCGCCATCGCCGCCGTCTTCGTCTACTTCTTCTCCGACATCAAGCGGTTCGTCGGCGCCTGGTTCAAGGGGCTCGCGAACAAGAGGGAGCGCGACAACCACGACTACAAGTTCACCTGGTGGGTGATCTACGCGACCATCCCGATCGTCGTCGTCGGACTGGCCGCCAAGCCGCTGATCGACGGCGCCCTCGCGTCCTTGTGGGTCGTCGCCTTCTCGCTGATCGGCGGCAGCGTCGTCATGTGGTGCGCCGAGCAGATGGCGCGATTCAAGCGCGGCGAGGACCAGGTCACCTTCAAGGACGCGATGATCGTCGGCTGTTCGCAGATCCTCGCGCTGCTCTTCCCCGGCTTCTCCCGGTCGGGCGCCACCATCTCCACCGCGCTCATCCGCGACCTGGACCGGGTGGCCGCCACCCGCCTGTCGTTCTTCCTCGGCCTGCCCGCCCTCACCGGCGCGGGGCTGTACGAGTTGAAGGACGCCACCAGCGGGGGCGTCGGCGTGCCCGCGCTCGCCGTCGGCACCGTGGTGTCGTTCGTGATCGCCTACGTCTCCATCGCCTGGCTGCTGAAGTTCGTCGCCAAGCACTCGTTCAACTCCTTCGTGATCTACCGGATCGTGGTCGGCTTCCTGCTGATCGGCCTGCTGACGACGGACACGATCAGTTCCTGACTCACCGTCAGACGCACTCCGAGGGTCCGGCCGGGACGGCCGGGCCCTCTTTTCCGGCCGGATAGTTCACGACTTATTTTTTGATGTGTATTGACTCGCCGACGGGCGGCCCCTAGCGTCCACACCGCATCGCGACCCCACAACGCGACCGAGGAGACACGTGTGACTCAGGTCCCCACCGTGCCCGGCACGCCCACCCGCACATCCCGCACCCGCAGACGAACAGCCGCCATAGCGGCGGCGCTCGTCCTGCCGGTCTCGGCCTGTATCGCCCTGGTCACCGCACGGGACGCGGGCGCCGCCACCATCCCGGCCGCCCCGGCCAGCGTCACCAGCGTCAGCAGCGGCAAGTGCGTGGACGCGCGCGCCGCGGCCACCGCCAACGGCACAGCGGTGCAGCAGTACGCCTGCAACGGAAGCGCCGCCCAGCAGTGGCAGTTCACCGCCACCGACAGCGGCTACTACCGGATCGGCGTGTCCACCGCGCCCGCCCAGGTGTGGGACGTCACCGGCGTCTCCACCGCCGACAGCGCCACCACACAGCTCTGGCTGTACGGCGGCGGCAGCAACCAGCAGTGGCAGCCCGTCGCCGAGAGCAGCGGTGCCTTTCACTTCGTCAACCGCAACAGCGGCAAGTGCCTCGACGTGCCCGGCGCGTCGACCGCCGACAGCGTGCAGCTCCAGCAGTACACGTGCAACGGCACCACCGCGCAGTCGTTCAACGTCAGCGGCAGCGGCGGCGGCACCACGCCGCCGACCACCCCGCCCAGCGGCGGCGACCCCGACCTCGGCCCGAACACGGTCGTCTTCGACCCGTCGATGTCCGCCTCGACCATCCAGTCCAAGCTGAACTCGATCTTCAGCCAGCAGGAGACCAACCAGTTCGGCAGCCAGCGCTACGCGGTGCTCTTCAAGCCCGGCACCTACAGCGCGGACGTCAACGTCGGCTTCTACACCCAGGTCGCAGGACTCGGCCTGAGCCCCGACTCGGTCACCATCAACGGCAAGGTGCACGCCGAGGCCGACTGGTTCCAGGGCAACGCCACCCAGAACTTCTGGCGTGACGCCGAGAACATGTCCGTCAACCCGACCGGCGGCAGCGACCGTTGGGCCGTCTCGCAGGCCGCCCCGTACCGGCGGATGCACGTCCGCGGCAACCTCGCGCTGGACGACGGCGGCTGGTCGAGCGGCGGCTTCATCTCCGACTCCAAGATCGACGGGCAGATCCAGTCCGGCTCCCAGCAGCAGTTCCTCACCAAGGACACCGAGATGGGGTCCTGGAGCGGCTCCAACTGGAACATGGTCTTCGTCGGCGACAAGGGCGCGCCCGCGCAGAGCTTCCCGACGTACACCACCGTCGCCAGCGCGCCCGTGGTGCGCGAGAAGCCCTTCCTGTACATCGACAGCGCGGGCAAGTACCAGGTCTTCGTGCCCGCCCTCCAGTCCAACGCGTCCGGCACCACCTGGAGCGGGAAGACGCCGGCGGGACAGTCGCTGCCGATCGACCAGTTCTTCATCGTCAAGCCGGGCAACACCGCCTCGGACATCAACGCGGCGCTCGCGGCGGGCAAGAACCTGCTGTTCACGCCGGGTGTCTACCACCTCAACCAGACGATCAACGTGACCCGGCCCGACACCGTCGTCCTCGGTCTCGGTCTGGCCACGCTCGTCCCGGACGGCGGCGTCACCGCGCTGACCACGGCCGACGTGGACGGTGTGAAGCTGGCCGGGCTGCTCATCGACGCGGGCACCACCAACTCGCAGACGCTGATGCAGATCGGCCAGGCCGGCTCGTCCGCCAACCACGCGGCCGACCCGACCAGCCTGTCCGACGTCTTCTTCCGGATCGGCGGCGCGGCCGTCGGCAAGGCCACCCAGTCGCTGGTGGTCAACAGCAACAACGTCATCGGCGACCACATGTGGCTGTGGCGCGCCGACCACGGCAACGGCGGCACCGTCGGCTGGAACACCAACACCGCCGCCACGGGCCTCGTCGTCAACGGCCAGAACGTCACCATGTACGGCCTGTTCGTCGAGCACTACCAGCAGACCCAGGTGCAGTGGAACGGCAACGGCGGCAGAACGTACTTCTTCCAGAACGAGATGCCCTACGACCCGCCCAACCAGGCTTCCTGGATGAACGGTTCCTCGCAGGGCTACCCCGCCTACAAGGTGGCCGACTCGGTCACCAGCCATGAGGCGTGGGGGCTCGGCAGCTACTGCTACTTCTCCGCCAACTCCTCGGTGGTGTCGGCCAACTCCTTCCAGGTGCCCAACACCTCCGGGGTGAAGTTCCACGACATGGTGACCGTCTCGCTCGGCGGTGTCGGCACCATCAGCCATGTCATCAACACCACGGGAGCGGCCGTGAACAGCGGCCATCAGGTCACGTACCTGACCAGCTACCCCTAGTCACACAGGGGTACACGGGGGACACAGTGGGGCCGGCCGGCACAGGGGGCGCATCCCGTCGGCCGGCCCCTCTCCCGTGCGGTGACCCCCGCTCACCCGCGCCGTAACCCGCCTCCTCCCGTGCCGTGGCCGGGCACGGTGACGACCGACACACCCGTGGTCGAACACCGGAACCCCCGGGAGTCCAGTCGCTATCGTCGGCAGACGCGCGGTGGTGCGCCGCGCGAGTTCCGCCCCCCGACGAGAGCGGAGTTCCGAATGACCCTCATCCTCAAGCCCGGAACGGCCTGGAGCGACGCGTGGCGGCGCGCCCTGCGGACCGCGCCCGAGGCATTCCGCGACGACCGTGTGCTGAATCTGTGGGACGGCCGCTGGCAGGCCGACGGCCGCCCGCTGCCCGCCACTTCACCGGTCGACGGCAGCCCGATAGCCGGGCCGCCCCGGCTCGACGCGGCCACCGCGCGACAGGCGGTACGCGCCGCGCTCGACGAACACCGGAGCTGGCGGCACGTACCGCTGCCCGACCGCAAGGCGCGCGTCTCGGCGACTCTGGACGCCCTCACCGAACACCGCGACCTGCTGGCCCTGTTGCTGGTCTGGGAGATCGGCAAGCCCTGGCGGCTGGCCCGCGCCGACGTGGACCGGGCCATCGACGGCGTCCGCTGGTACGTGGACGGCATCGAGCCGATGGTGGCGGGCCGCACCGCACTTGCCGGTCCCGTCTCCAACATCGCGAGCTGGAACTACCCGATGAGCGTGCTGGTGCACGCCATGCTCGTCCAGGCGCTCGCGGGCAACGCGGTCATCGCCAAGACGCCCACCGACGGCGGCCTGGCCTGCCTCACCCTCGCCGCCGCGCTCGCCAGGCGCGAGGGCATTCCCGTCACGCTGGTCAGCGGCAGCGGCGGCGAACTCTCCGAGGCCCTGGTGCAGTCCTCGGAGATCGGCTGCGTCTCCTTCGTCGGCGGCCGGGACACCGGCGCCCGGATCGCGACGGCCGTAGCCGACGTCGGCAAGCGGCACATCCTCGAACAGGAAGGGCTCAACTGCTGGGGCCTGTGGGAGTACAGCGACTGGGACGCCTTCGGCGCGCAGATCCCCAAGCTCTTCGACTACGCCAAGCAGCGCTGCACCGCCTACCCGCGGTTCGTCGTCCAGCGCTCCCGCTTCGCGGACTTCCTCGCCGCTTACCTCCCGGCGGTCAAGTCGGTCAGGACCGGCCACCCGTTGGCCGTCGCCGGGCCCGACGACCCGCTGCCCGCGCTCGACTTCGGGCCGCTGATCAACGCGGCCAAGGCGAAGGAGCTGGCCGATCTGGTCGCCGAGGCCGTCGACCGCGGCGCGGTGCCGCTGCACCACGGCGCCCTCGACCCCGGCCTCTTCCTCCCCGGCCAGGACACCTCCGCCTACCTCGCCCCGGTCACGCTGCTGGGCCCTCCGCCGTCCTCGCCGCTCCACCACACCGAGCCCTTCGGACCCGTCGACACGATCGTCCTGGTCGACACCGAGGCCGAGCTGCTCTCCGCCATGAACGCCAGCAACGGCGCCCTGGTGGCCGCCTTGTCCTGCGACGACCCGCGCACCACCGAACGTCTCGCCTCCCAGGTCCGCGCCTTCAAGGTCGGCCGCGGCGCGCCCCGCTCCCGCGGTGACCGCGACGAACTCTTCGGCGGCCTCGGCGCCTCCTGGCGCGGCGCCTTCGTCGGCGGCGAACTCCTCGTCCACGCCGTCACCGAGGGCCCCACCCTCGACCGCCTCCCGGGCAACTTCCCCGACTACCAATTGCCCGCGGCCTAGGGGGAAGCCGCCTTCGGCTCGCTGGCTACCGGCGAACCCACCTGCGGAGCGGTGAAGCGGCGGTGAACGGTGCTCAGAAAAACCCCGGTCGACCCATCCCCCCACGGGTGGGCCGACCGGGGCCGACGGGGTTCGACCGCTGCGTCAGGACAGCGTCGAGGCCGCCGGGTCCCACGCGTCCGGCAGCGGTGACACGGCCGGGGCGCTGGTTTCGAGGGTGCGGACGGCGTGCTCTTGCGCGGCGTCCGTCACCGTGGCCATCAAGTCGAGTACGTGCTGGGCGAGTTCGCCGGAGGCGCGGTGCTCGGTGCCGCCCCGGATGGCGCGGGCCATGTCCAGGACGCCCAGGCCGCGACCGGCGACCGTACCGGTGACGGGCAGGTCACGCCAGTCGTCGTCACCGAACGCCCGGACCTGCAAAGGCCCTTCGAAGGTGTTCGGGTCGGGCAGCGACAGCGTGCCCTCGGTGCCGGTGACCTCGATGAGGCGGCGCGGCACCGAGGAGTCGAAGCTGAAGGTCGCCGAGCCGCTGGGGCCACCGGCGAAGTCCAGCAACGCGTGCACGTGCGTGGGCACTTCCACCGCGAAGGACGTGCCCTCCTTCGGCCCGGAACCGATCACCCGCTGGGCACGCGCCTGCCGCGCCGAGGCCGAGACCCGCGCCACCGGCCCGAACAGCGCGACCAGCGCCGTCAGATAGTACGGACCGATGTCGAACAGCGGCCCGGCACCGTACTGGAAGAGGAACTCCGGGTTCGGGTGCCACGACTCGGGGCCGGGCCCCTGCGTGACGGCGGTCGCGCTCACCGGCTCGCCGATGACCCCGGCGGCCAGCGCCCGCTGCGCGGACTGGAGCCCGGCCCCGAGGAAGGTGTCGGGAGCGCTCCCGACCCGCAGCCCGCGCGACCGCGCCTCGGCCAGGATCTTCGCCCCGTCGGCCGGCGCCAGCGCGAGCGGCTTCTCGCCGTAGACGTGCTTGCCCGCCTGGAGGGCGGCCGTGGCGACCTCCGCGTGCACGGCCGGGATCGTCAGGTTGACAACGATCTCCACCTCGGGGATCGCCAGCACCGACGCGAGGTCGCCCGCGGCCGGAATCCCGTACGTCCCGGCCGCCGTACGGGCCCGCTCGACGTCGATGTCGGCGACGGCGAGCACCCGCAGGTCGGGGAAGGCGGTGAGATGGTCCAGATACTGCGCGCTGATGACACCGGCGCCGACGACGGCGACGCCGACCGGGCCTGTGGTCATGAACGCTCCAGCGCGGTGAGGTAGGAGAGGCTTTCCGCGACGGCCTCGAAGATGTCGCCCGCGCAGGAGTCGAGTTCGACGATCCGCTGCGCGTCGGGCGCGGCGGCCAGGATCGACGGGACGTCGATGCTGCCCTTGCCGACCGCGGTGTGCGGCTCGTCCTTCACGCCGGGACCGTCCTTGACGTGCAGCGCCAGCACCCGGTCGCCCAGCGCGCGCAGCAGCGCCGGCACATCGGCCCCGCCGACCGCCGCCCAGTACGTGTCGACCTCCAGGAACACCTCGGGGGCCAGCCGGTCCGCCAGCTCCTCCAGCGCGGTCCTGCCGTCGAAGCGCGGCTCGATCTCCCACCAATGGTTGTGGTAGCCGATCCGCATACCGCGCTCGGCGGCCTTCTCGGCGAAGCCGTTGAGGAGGTCCGCGGTGCGCGAGAGACCGTCGGGGGTGGTGAACTCCTCGTGCGCGATCCCGCCGGGGATGATCACCAGGTCGGTGCCGACCGTGGCGATCGCGTCGAAGACCTCCGACGCCTCCTTGTCGAACAGGGCGTACGCGTGCGTGCTGTTGACGCTCAGCCCCAAGTCGTCGGCGACCTTGCGGAAACCGGTCGGGTCGGCCGTGGGGTCGTACGCCTCGACGGCGGTGTAACCGATCCCGGCGAGGCGGGACAGCGTGCCGTCGCGGTCGGCGGCGATCTGGTCCCGGAGGGTGTAGAGCTGGATGCTCAAGGGCGTGGCCATCGTGACGATGCCTCCTGGAAGTACGGCGGGTGCGGGTACGGCGGGGTACTGCGCGTGCGGGTGGTGCGGGGGAGCGGCGGCCGGCGGTGACGCGCGGTCGGATCAGCCGACGATCAACGGCCGCAGCGTGCGGTGGGCGATCTCCAGACCCTGGGTGATCCGCTGGACGTCGCCGCTCCAGACGGGGTCCTCGTGCTCGACGGAGAGCGTGCCCGTGAAGCCGCCCTCGTAAAGGGTGTCGACGATCCGGCGCCAGTCGACGTCGCCGAGCCCCGGCACCCGGTAGCGCCACCAGCCGCTGTCCCAGCCGTCGGTCCGCGCCACCGACCGGCCGAAGAAGCCGTAACGGTCCCTGGCCCGCGGGTCGAGCTGCGCGTCCTTGGCCTGCGCGTGCGGAATGCGGTCGATGTACGGCTTCAGCGCCTCGACCGGGTCGATGCCCAGCCACAGCAGGTGCGAGGGGTCGTAGTTGAGATAGAGGCCGAGACCGAACATCCACTCCCACAGCTCGGGGGAGTAGGCGAGGTTGCCCGGATAGCCGTCCGGGTGCCAGCCCTCCATCACACAGTTCTCGATGATGATCTTCACACCGCGCTCGCCCGCGTACTCCACCAGCGGCGGCAGCTCCCGCTCGGCCAGCGCGATGTTCTCCTTCACCGTCAGACCGGGGTGGCGGCCGACGAACGTGCCGACGTAGTCCACGCCCAGCAGTTGGGCGGCGTCCACATTGGCGCGTACGTGGGCGGCGATCTCCGCCCTGCGGGTCTCGTCCGGGTGCAGGTTGTTCTCGTAGTACGCCAGCGCGGACAGCGTCAGGCCGTGCCGGTCGAACAGGCCGCGCACCTCGTCGGCCCGCTGCTTGCCGAAGCCGGTCACGTCGATGTGGCTGGCCTCGAACTCCCGTGAGCCGGTGGACGGCCAGGTGGCCACCTCCAGCGACTGGTAGTCGTGCGAGGCCGCCCACGCGGCGATCTCGTCCAGCGGGAGCTGCGGAAGGCAGGCGGTCAGGAAGCCCAGCTTCATCTCAGGAGACCTCTTTCCAGGTCCGGTCCGCCGCCGATTTCAGTACGGCCTCGGTCAGGCGCACCATGCGGGCGGCGTCGTCGAAGGTGGGGAACGTGCCCCCGGTGCCGTCGGCCGAGGACCCGCCCGCCGCGCCCGGGGCGCGGATCGCTGCGTGCACATCGCGGACGAAGGCGGCGAAACAGTCGAGATATCCCATCGGGTGGCCGCCGGGGACCACCG
Source organism: Streptomyces sp. NPDC008317 (assembly GCF_042955955.1). Taxonomy (NCBI): domain Bacteria; kingdom Bacillati; phylum Actinomycetota; class Actinomycetes; order Kitasatosporales; family Streptomycetaceae; genus Streptomyces; species Streptomyces sp. NPDC008317. Next base: position 63,585 of record NZ_JBIBFQ010000003.1, on the reverse strand, counting down.
AGAGCCGGGCCGCGGCGGGCGAGAGCGTGGCCGGGTCGCGCAGCACCGCAGCGTTTTCACCGCGGCTGCCGACGAACAGCGACTCGGGGTTCTCCTGGTCGAAGGCGAGCGAGGTCCGCGTGCCGTCCACCTCGAACCACAGCCGGTTCTTCCGGCCGGGCGAGATCTGCGAGACGGTCACGGAACCGGTGGCGCCGCGGTCGGTGCGGAACAGGAGCTGCACCACGTCCTCGGTGTCCGGCCTGACCCGCGCGCCGCCGTCGCCGGCGGGACCCGTACGGTCCACGGTCTGGCTGACCGCGGTCAGCTCCGCGATCCGGTGCCCGGTCACCCACTCCACCAGGTCGCACCAGTGCGAGCCGATGTCGGCGAAGGCGCGGGAGGGCCCGCCCGCCGCCGCGTCGACCCGCCAGTTGGTGTCGCCCGGCTCCGAGAGCCAGTCCTGGAGGTAGTGGCCGTGCACCAGCCGGACCTCGCCCGCCCGGCCGTCCAGCACGCGGGACCGCGCCTCGGCCGCCATCGGGTGGTAGCGGTAGACGAACGGCACCGCCGCCACCAGACCGCTGTCCGCGGCGAGCGCCGCGAGCGCGTCCGCGGTGGCCGACGACGTGGTCAGCGGCTTCTCGCACACCACGTGCTTGCCCGCCCGCAGCGCCAGTTCGGCGAGCCCGGCGTGCGCGTCGTTGGGTGTACAGATGTGCACCACGTCGACGTCGTCACTGGTGACCAGCGCCTCCGAGGAGTCGAAGGCCCGCTCGACCCCGAGCGCCGCCGCGGCCTCCTTGGCCCGCGCGGGCGTCGACGCGCTGACCCCGACCACCGGGGCACCGCTCCTGCGCACCGCGTCCAGGTGCACCTGGCCGATCATCCCCACACCGGCGATGGCCGTACGCAGTGCCGGACGCGATGACGTGCGCAGCGAAGAACCCGCTGTAACCGAGCTAGTCCCGCCCACAAGTGCCCTCCCTTTCCGCTTGCTTGAAACGCTAGCCATCGCTGTTTCGGTTGACAATGGCAATATTTCCGCTATCTTCTGTCATAAATCGGGGGCCGGGCCGCACAGGACGCGGACCGGGACGACGGACGTACGGCACAGGGGAGGGCAGGAACCGGTGACAGCCGCAAGCGACCGGCAGTTGACCGCGCTCAGCGAACTGGCGGGACTGGTGGCGGGCGGCGCCACCCGGCGCAGCCAACTCGCCACCGCCACCGGGCTGTCCAGGGCCGCGGTCGCCCAGCGGGTGGACCTGCTGATCGCCAAGGGACTGCTGGTCGAGACCGGCACCATGGCCACCGAGCGCGGGCGCCCGCCGCTCACCCTCCAACTCGCCTCGCGGAACGCGGTGGTCTGCGCCGTCGACCTCGGCGCCACCCACCGCACGGTCGCCGTCGCCGAACTCGGGGGCCGGGTCCTCGCCGAAGCAACCGAAGCCCTCGACATCAACGCGGGACCCGAGGCCGTACTGACCGGGGTGCACGTGCAGATCGGCCGCCTGCTGGCCGACGCGGGACACCCAGCCGACCACGTACGCGCGATCAGCATCGGCGTGCCGGGCCCGGTCGAGGCCCGCACCGGTACGGTGATCCGGCCGCCGATCATGCGCGGCTGGGACGGCTACCGGGTCCCCGGCTTCTTCGCCGGGCGCTACCACGCGCCCGTCCTCGTCGACAACGACGTCAACATGATGGCCCTGGGCGAGTACGGCCACCGTCCGGCCACCGCCCATCTGCTGTACGTCAAGGTCGGTACGGGCATCGGCTGCGGCATCGTCTCCGGCGGCGTCGTGCACCGCGGGGCCAGCGGCGCCGCGGGCGACATCGGCCACATCCGCGTGCCGGGCCACGACGACGTGCTGTGCCACTGCGGCAACACCGGCTGCGTCGAGGCCGTCGCCTCGGGAGCGGCCATCGCGGCGAAGCTGCGGGAGGCAGGGTTGCCCGCCGAGCACGCCGCCGACGTGGTCCGCCTCGTGGCCGCGGGCGACCCGGTGGCCCGCCGCCAGGTACGGCTGGCCGCCCAACGGCTCGGCGACGTCCTGGCCTCGCTGGTCAGCTTCTACAACCCCGACACCATCGTGCTCGGCGGCAGCATCGCCAGCCTCCACGACGACCTGCTCGCCGACATCCGCGGCGCCGTCTACCGCAGGGCCCTCCCGCTGGCCACCAGAACCGTCGCCATCGAGACCACGATGCTCGGCCGCAGGGCGGGCATCGAGGGCGCGCGGCGGCTGGCGGTGCAGCATCTGCTCTCGCCCGAGGGCATCGGGCACGTGCTCGCGGAGCCCGCGGTCTGAACCACTGTTGCCCCCATACCTGCCGGTGGACGCGCGTCACGTCAACTCACGGACCCATGACGGCTTTGGCGTATGGGTCGCGTACGCCCCCGCGGTGTGGGCATGCTGGTCCCATGGATGCGCACGGCGACGATGTTCCTGCCTACCAGTCGATCCGGGTCACCACGCCCGAGTCCCCGGTCGCGGCGCTCGCCGACATCGAGGCGTGGAAGGCGAGAAAGACCTACCCCTCGATGCTGTTCGCGGGCGGCCCGGTCTTCGGCATCGCGTGCGAACTGGAGTCCGGCGGCTGGGAGTTGCACCCGTACTTCAGCGGACTCGCCCCGCAGGACGCCCGCGACAGCCTCGGCTCCCACTTCCGCCGCCTCGCCCACGCGGCCAGCGAGGCCGGTGACGCCGAAGCGCGGGCCGAACTCCTCGCCGCGGGCGAGCGCATGGACTGGGAAGCTCTCGACGAGGTGACGGTACGCGGCAGCCGCTACCGCGTGGTGCGCGCCGAACGCTTCATCCGCATGGGGCCCGACGGTCCCGAACCCCCGCGCGACACCGACCCCGACCCGAGCGGCCCCGGCGAGTCCGGCGGCTTCGACCCCGCCGCGGGCCTGGTCATCGACCCCGTCAACGCGACCGGCATGTCCGAGGGCATCCTCAAGGTGGAACTCCTCGCCGCCCTCAGCAAAAGCGGCACCGTCCCCGCCGACGTCCGCGACGACTCACGGCACGCCGCCGACACCCACCCCGGCGGTGTCCTGCTCCCCGCCACCTTCATGACCGCGGAACGCGACGGCGGCAGTTGGCGCCCCGACTCCAGCGGCACCGCCACCACCCCGCAGGCGGCCCGCGACGGCCTCGCCATGCAACTGCGCGTCATGCTCCCCTGGCAGAAGGACCTCAGCCCCGAGCAGCGCGAGATCTACTCCCGCGCCGCCGACCACCTCGACGAACACCGCTGCGACGAACTCGACGTCGCAGGACGCCACTTCCGCGTGATCCGCGTCGAACGCCTCATCCGCATCGGCCCCGACGGCCCCGAGGGCCCCCGCCCCTCCGACCCCGACCCCACCCCGCCCGTCATGGTCCAGGACCAGCAACTGCGCGAACAGGGCCTCCTCACCGACGAGGACGAGGAGCCCGACCCCGAACCGGACGAGCACATGCGGAAGTTCATGCGCCTCTTCGAGGAAGAACGGCTCCGCCGGGACAACCTCAAGAACAAGCCCCACCCCTGACCCACCCAGCCGGGCACCGCTGCGCCCAAGAGCCTGCGCCCCTGCGGTACGGCGGCGCGGGGAGGCGGAGGGGCGGTAAAAAGGGGGAAGGGCGGTGCGCCCGCGCAAGACGCCCCCCTCACCCCTGACCTCCCCCTTTCACCCCCCACCAGTAATGAGCCGCATACGACCGCCACGGACGCCACCTCTCCGTCCCGGGCGGCACCGGCTCCGTCGAGGGGAAGACGTCCGGGTCGCCGAGGGCGCGCATGCGGATGTGGGCCGCGGTCAGGGGAGTGATGCCGGGGACGGTCAGGAGGGACCGTTCGGCGGCGTCGCGGTCGGCGCCCGGGTCGAGGGCGACCGTACCGTCGGCGAGAGCGCGGCAGAGGTCTCTGGCGGGGAAGCGGCCGGCCGGGCTGCCCAGATCGGCCTCGGCCAGATCCTCGGCCCGCGGGAAGAGGTGTGTGAGGGCGCTGTCGGGGGCGCTCAGCGGGGTGCCGTATCGGGCGACCAAGGCGGCCAGGGGCGCCGGGGAGAACGGCGCGGTGCCTTCGCCCAGGGCGGCGCGGACGGCGTGTTCCGCCGGGTCGGGGGAGCCGGGGGAGCGGAGGCCGGGAAGGGCGGCGACCAGCGGGGCAAAGTGCGGGTCGGAGCCGAGACGTTCGGCGACCGCGTACGGATCGGCGTCGAGGTCGAAGAGCCGGCGGACGCGCTGGGTGGCCGTGGTGAGGTCGCGGAGATCGCCCAGGTGGAGTCGGCAGTCCAGCCAATTGCCTGTGCCGGGCCGCTCGGCGACCTCGGCGATGCCCGTGCCGTGGGGGAGCCGCAGGGTACGGCGGTACGTACGGCTGCCGGGGGCGCCGACGATCTCCTCGACGCCGGGCACGGCGCGTGCGGCGAGGAAGTCGAAGACCCGCGCGGAGGCGTAGGGGCCGCGGAAGGCCAGCCGGAGCGGCACCCCGGCAGCCCCACCCACCGGCCCGGAGCGTGCGTCCGTGCGCAGCTCGGTCGGGGTGGCGGCGTAGATCTCCCGGATCGTCTCGTTGAACTGCCGCACGCTCGCGAAGCCCGACGCGAAGGCGATCTCGGCGGCCTGGAGCGAGGTGGTCTGGAGGAGCACCCGCGCGGTGTGGCCGCGCTGCGCCCTGGCCAGGGCGATCGGCCCGGCGCCCAGCTCGGCGTTGAGCTGCCGCTGCACCTGCCGGGCGCTGTAGCCGAGCCGGGTGGCGAGGCCCGCGACGCCCTCGCGGTCGACGACGCCGTCCCCGATGAGCCGCATCGCGCGGCCCACCATGTCGGCCCGCGCGTTCCAGTCGGCGGAACCCGGCACCGCGTCCGGCCTGCACCGGCGGCAGGCCCGGAAGCCCGCGCCCTGGGCCGCGGCGGCGGTCGCGTAGAAGGACACGTTCTCGCGCTTCGGGGTGATCGCGGGGCAGCTCGGACGGCAGTAGATCCCGGTCGTGGCCACGGCGAAGAAGAAGACTCCGTCGAAGCGCGCGTCCCGGCTGCTCACCGCCTCGTATCTGCTGTCCTCGACTGTCACGCGTCCCAGTATGCGAGGGCTCCGGCGCCCCGAGCTGGCGGAAATCGGACACGGCCTTCCGGCGAGCGAGGGCGTCCCCGGAGCCCCGCCCCCGGGGGCACCGGCGTCAGCGTGGCCGGACCGCCCGCGGCCCCACGACGGCCGCGCCGACCTCCGTGACGCGCGCTCGCAGGCCACGGTCGGCGGTGACGACGAGGCACGGGCGGTCGGGGTCCGCGGTGCGCGAGCGGGCGGCGACCTCGGTGATGAGGTCGTCGCCGCTGCCGGGCGCGGACTCCACGCGTACGCCGGGTACCGGCTCGACGCCGCGCGCCGCGCCCTCGACGATCAGGACGATGTCCAGCCCGTGGCCGCGGGCCCACGGCGGGGCGCCGCTGTCCTCGGCGAGGCCCGACGCGGCGAGCGGCACGAGCGCGTCGCGCAGCCGCTCGGCGGCGCCGCGCCGGTCGCGCCACCAGCCGTCGGGCACCGAGCCGACGACGTTGGCGCCGTCCACGACGAGCAGGGGTGCGGTCGGCGCGCTCGTCACCGGCCGCCCGCCAGGTGCGGGAAGCGGAATTCGGTGCGGCTGCGGAAGACCTCGTCGGGGCGCAGCTCGGTCGAGGGGTACTCGGGGTGGTTCGGCGAGTCCGGCAGGTGCTGGGTCTCCAGGCACACCGCGTCGTGCGCGTGGTACGTCCGCCCGTCGGGGCCGGTCAGCGAACCGTCGAGCTTGTTGGCCGTGTAGACCTGGATGGCCGGTTGCGTGGTGCGCACCTCCATCACCCGGCCGCTGTCGGGGTCGGAGAGGACGGCGGCGACCCGCGGCTCGCCCACGGCCTCGCCCGTACCACCGGAGTTGCCGCGCAGCACGAAGCAGTGGTCGTACCCTCCGGCCGTCTTGATCTGCGGGTCGGCGTCCCGCACGCCGTCGCCGAGGGGGCGCGGCTCGTTGAGGTCGAACGGCGTCCCCTCCACGGCCTGTTCCGGCCCCCACGGGATGGACTCGGGCGTGGCGGGCAGGAAGCGGTCGGCGTCGACGTACAGGGTGTGGCGCAGCACGTCGCCTCCCGCGATCCGCGACGCCGCTTCGGCGCCGTCCCTCGCCTCCGACCCGCCCAGGTTGAAGTACGCGTGGTTGGTGAGGTTGACCACCGTCGGCCGGTCGCTGCGCGCCTCGAAGTCCAGCGACAGCGTCCCGTCGTCGTCGAGCGCGTACGTCACCGTGACGTCCATCGCGCCGGGGAAGCCCATGTCGCCGTCCGGGCTGTGCAGCGTCAGCCGCAGCGCGCCGGGCAGCGGCTCCGCCCGCCAGACGCGGCTGTCGAAGCCCTCGGGGCCGCCGTGCAGATTGTGGCCGCCGTCGTTGTCCGGGAGCCGGTAGTGGCGGCCGTTGAGCGTGAAGCGGGCCTCACTGATCCGGTTGGCGTAACGGCCGACGAGCGCGCCGAAGTACGGGGTGTCGGAGGCGTACGCCGCCAGGTCGGGCAGGGACAGCACCACGTTGGCGGGGCGGCCCGTCGGGTCGGGCACGTGCAGCGCGTGCAGGACGCCGCCGTAGGTGAGGATCTCGGCGCTCACCCCGGAGGCCGAGCTGAGCCGCCAGCGTTCCACTCGCCACCCGTCGGGAGTGGTGCCGAAGGGTTCGCTGAGCGGGGTGGGACGGGGCATCGGCAGTCCTCGTAAAGGGGGTCGGGGCGACGGATGCCGGACGCGGCGGGCGTCCGACGGCGGGAAGGCGGCGGGAAGGCGGCGGGAAGGCGACGGGAAGACGGCGGCAAGGCGGCGAGAAGGCGACGGGAAGACCGGGCGGGGAAATCGGCCGGAGGCGCGACCACGGGCGACCACGGGCGGGCACCGGTGGCCGACCCCCCGGGGACAACGCTACGCGGCGCGCTCACCCCGCTCTGGGCGCGGTCGACTCCCTGGTGACCAGCGTGTATCCGGGCGTGATCCGCTCCGGCCTGATCTGCGGCGTACCGGTCAGCCGCGCCACGACCCGCTCCACGGCGAGCCGTGCGATGGCCTGTTTGTCCGGGGACACCGTGGTGAGCGCGATCGTCGAGAAGCGGCCCTCCTCGACGTCGTCGAAGCCGACCACGGACACGTCCTGCGGCACCCGCAGCCCGCGCTCGACCAGGGCCCGCATCGCGCCGAGCGCCATCAGGTCGTTGTACGCGAACACGGCGTCGGGGCGGGTGCCGCGGTCGAGCAGCGCGTTCATCGCGGCGGCGCCGTCCCAGCGGCCGTAGCCGTCGGTGGCGGCCACCAGCGAGTCGTCGTCCGGCAGCCCGGCCGCCGCCAACTCCTCGCGCCAGCCGCGCAGTCGCAGGTGCGCCGGTTGCCTGGCGCTCTCCCTGCGGGCGCCGAGGAACGCGATCCGCCGGTGCCCGAGGCCGGTCAGGTGCCGTACGGCGGTACGGGCCGCCGCCACGTTGTCGATGGCGATCTGGTCGTACGGGGCGTCGTACTCCCGCTCGCCGAGCAGCACCAGCGGCGCGTCGTCCATGCGGCCCAGCAGGTCCGCGGCCTCCAATTCGATCGGGCTGAGGATCAGGCCGTCGATGACATGGGCCCGGAAGCCCTGCGAGACCAGCACCTCCTTCTCGCGCTGGCCCGCGGTGTGGTCGAGCAGCACCGTGTAGTCGTGCCGGGCGGCGGCGTCGATGACGGCCCCGGCCAGCTCCGCGAAGTACGGGTTGCCGAGTTCGGGGACGGCCAGCGCGATGATGCCGGTGCGGCCCTTCCGGAGATGGCGGGCCGTCAGATTCGGCCGGTAGCCCAGCTCGTCGATGGCCCGCTGCACGCGCTCCCGCATCCCCGGCGTGACATGCGGATAGTTGTTCACCACATTCGACACGGTCTTGACGGACACGCCCGCCAGTCGCGCGACATCCTTCAGGCTGGCGCCCACGGAGTTCCTTCCCTCGGCCGACCTCGTGCGAGGCGCGGCGGTTCCGGCCTCAGTGTGCTGGAGCCGGTCCCGCGGATCGCGGACGGCCCCTCCCGGCCCGGTCAGGTGCCCCGGCGGGCGGCCGACAGATAGCGCTGGGCGACGACGACCACGATCAGGAAGCCGCCGCTGACCACCGACTGGTAGGAGGAGTTGAGCGAACCGATCTGATTGATCAGATTCTGGATCACACCGAGCAGCAGCACGCCCCACAGCGTGCCCGACACCGAACCCGCGCCACCGACCAGCAGCGTGCCGCCGATCACCACCGCGGAGATCGCGTCCAGCTCCATGCCGACACCGATGATGGTCACACCCGAGGACAGCCGGGCCGCGTTCAACGCGCCCGCCAGCCCCGCGAGCAGCCCGCTGAGCGTATAGACCAGCACCTTCGTACGGGCCACCGGCAGCCCCATCAGCAGCGCCGCGTCACCGCTGCCGCCGACGGCGAACAGCGCCTGGCCGAACGAGGTGCGCTGGAGCACGAGGCCGCCGACCCCGAACAGGGCCAGCGCGATCAGCACCGGGTAGCCGAAGCCCCACACCGCGCCGCCGCCCAGCTCCTGGAAGGCCGAGCCGCGCGGCACGAGATACGTGGTGGCGCCCTCGTGGGTGAGCGCGAGCAGCAGCCCGCGCGCGCCGAGCAGCGAGGCCAGCGTCACGATGAACGGGGCCATCCCGGCCCGCGCGACCAGCAGTCCGTTGAAGGTGCCGATCGCGCCGCACACCACGAGCGGCACCAGCAGCGCGGGCAGGAATCCGTACTGCGAGGCCCACGCGGCCAGTACACCGCCGAGCGCGAAGACCGAGCCGACCGACAGGTCGATGCCGCCGGTGACGATCACCATCGTCATGCCGAGCGCGACGATCGACAGGAACGACGCCTGGATGGTGATGCCGCGCGTGTTGTCGAGGGTGGCGAAGGAGTCGAAGACGAAGGACGAGATCAGGCAGAGCAGGACGAGGACGGCCAGGACGCCCTGGCGCTGGAGGAGTTCGGCGGCGCGCTGCCGCCCGGAGGGGCGGGACTCCGCGCTCACCGGCAGCGGCGCGTCACCGGCCACGGCGAGCGCGGGAGCGGGGGCGGCTGTTTTCACGAGGGCTTTCATCGGGATCGACGCTCCCGGGCGACGTAGACGGCGACGAGGATGATGCCCGCCTGGACCATCTGGGCGGTGGAGTCGTGCAGATTGTGGGTGACGAGCGTGGCGTGCAGGAGCTGCATCAGCAGCGCGCCGAACACCGTGCCGAGGACGCGTACCGAGCCGCCGGTCAGCGGGGTGCCGCCGACCACGACCGCGGTGATGGCCGACAGCTCCATCAGATTGCCCAGCGAGGACGGGTCGCTGGCGGTCAGCCGCGCGGTGGCGAGCACACCCGCGAGCGAGGCCAGCACCCCGCACAGCACGTACACGCCGATCAGCACCCGTTTGACGGGGAGTCCGGCGAGCCTGGCCGCGGCGCGGTTGCCGCCGATGGCCACCAACTGGCGTCCGAAGGTGGTGCGTTGCACCAGGAAGGCGACCAACAGCGCGAGCACGCCCGCGATCAGGACGACGATCGGGACGCCGAGCACGCTGTTCGTGCCGAGGTCCAGCAGACTCTGGTTCTCGATCTGCTTGAGCTTCCCGTCGGCGATGACTAGGGCCAGGCCCCGGCCGCCGACGAAGAGCGCCAGGGTGGCCACGATGGGTTGCAGCCCGACCAGCGACACCAGCGAGCCGTTGATCAGGCCGACGAGCACACCGGCGAGCAGCGCCACCGACAGCGCGGGCAGCAGGCCGTATCCGAGGTAGAGCGGCAGCACGGAACTGGCCAGCGCCATCGTGGAGCCCACCGACAGGTCGACGCCCTCGGTGCCGATCACCAGCGCCATGCCCAGCGCCACGATGACGACGGGGGAGACCTGGACGAGCTGCGTGCGCAGATTGTCCGTCGTCATGAAGTGGTCGGTGAAGACGCCGTTGAAGACCAGCAGCGCGGCGACCGCGGCGTACACGCCGTACCGCTGGAGCCAGTCCGCGATCCGCGACCGGTCCAGGCCGCGCGGGAGTGAGTACGGGGCCGAGGTCATCGCGGGTCCTCCTTCGCGGTGGCGGAGCCGGAGTCCGCCGCGGGAGCGGGTGCGGGTAGGGGCTCCGCGTCGGCGGGTACGGGCTCCGCGTCGGCGGCTGCGGGTTCCGGGTCGGTGTCCGGCGCGGCGGCGCTGTCGTCGTCCCCGGTCTCCGCCAGTACGGCGAGCAACGCGCTCTCCTCGACGTCGTCGCCGGTCAGCTCACCGGCCACCGCTCCGGCGCGCAGCACCACGATGCGGTCGGCGCCCTCGACCAGCTCCTCGATGTCGGAGGAGATCAGCAGGACGGCCAGGCCCTCTCCCGCGAGGTCGTCGATCAGCGACTGCACCTCGGCCTTGGCGCCGACGTCGATGCCGCGGGTGGGCTCGTCCAGCAGCAGCACCTTCGGCTCCAGGCAGAGCCAGCGGGCCAGCAGCACCTTCTGCTGATTGCCGCCGGACAGCTCGCCGACCTTCTGCTCGGGGCCCGCGGCCTTGATCCGCAGCCGCTTCATGAAGATGTCGACGATCCGGTCCTGCCGCTGCCGGGACACGATCCCGGCGCGGGACAGCCGGGGCATCGCGGCCAGCACGATGTTCTCCCGGACCGAGAGGCCGGGCACGATGCCCTCGGCCTTGCGGTCCTCGGGCAGCAGGCTGATCCCGGCCCTGATCGCGGCGGACGGGGTGAGGCGGCGCACGGTGTGCCCGCCGACGGTGACCTCGCCGCTGTCCAGTGACAGCGCCCCGGACAGCGCCTTGGCGGTCTCGCTGCGCCCCGAGCCCAACAGGCCGCCGAGGCCCAGCACTTCGCCGGGCCGCAGGTCGAGGCCGATGTCGTGCAGCAGGTGACGGCGGGTCAGTCTCCTCGCTGTGAGCACCGGTTGGCGCTCGGCGGTGTGGCCCTCGCCGAAGCTGGTGGCACCGTGCCTGCGGACCTCGGCGACCTCCCGGCCGAGCATCAGCGAGACCAGCCGCACCCGGTCGGTGTCGGCCAGGTCGCCGCTGTGCACGAGGCGGCCGTCGCGCAGGACGGTGACGCGGTCGCAGATCCGGTACAGCTCGTCCATCCGGTGGCTGACGTACAGGATCGAGATGCCGCGCTCGTGCAGCTCACGGATCACCCGGAACAGCGTCTCGACCTCGCGCGGTTCGAGCGACGAGGTGGGCTCGTCCATGACGACCACCCGGGCCCGCACGGAGACGGCGCGGGCGAGCGCGACCATCTGCTGGGTGCCGATGCCCAGGGTGTGCAGCGGGCGGCGCGGGTCGGCGGTGATGCCGAAGCCGCCGAGGAGTTCCGCGGTCTCGCGGTGCATCCGGGGGAAGTCGATCAGGCCGAAGCGGTTCTTCGGCTCCCGGCCCAGGAAGATGTTGCGGGCCACGCTCATCAGCGGGACCAGGTTCACCTCCTGGTAGATGGTCGAGATCCCGGCGCGCTGCGCCTCGTGCGGGTGGTGGAAGGCGATCGGCTCGCCCGCCAGCCGCAGTTCGCCGTCGTCGGGCCGGTAGACCCCGGTGAGCAGCTTGATCAGCGTCGACTTGCCCGCGCCGTTCTCCCCGACCAGCGCGTGGATCTCGCCCTCGCGCAGGGTGAAGGAGACGTCGTCGAGCGCCACCACGCCGGGGAAGCGTTTGCTGACGCGGACGGCCTCCAGTACGGCTCCGGCCGCCGGTGGCGGGCTCGGCGGACCGGGCGGCGCGGACTGGGCCGCGGCGGCTTCGGGTGGTGCCATGGTCGTGGCCTTCCGGGGTCGCGGGGAAGCGGGAACTCTTCTACGGGCTGACGGGCTGTACGGGCTCTACTGGTGGGGCGGGCTCTTACGGGTGGGGCAGGCTCTACGGGCTGGGCGGGCTCTACGGGTGGGGCGCGCTCTTACGGGTGGAGCTGGCCGGCAGGCGGCGGCCCTGTGGTCGTACGGGCTACAGGCGCCCCCACCGGCTCGACAGCCCGGCGGGCCGACCCGCCGATGGTGCGGCGTACGGCGGGGAGGCATCCCGCCGTACGCCTGTCCGAGGGGTGGCGCGGGGGGAGCCGCGCCACCGATTCCTCCTGACCGAGGGTCAGAACGCCCCGCCGACCGACGCCTTGGCGTTGGACTCGTCGTAGGCGCGGTCCGAGATGATGACGTTCTCCGGGATCGCCTCGCCGCTGTAGAACTTCTGCGCGGTGGCGAAGGCCAGCGGGCCGAAGCGCGGGTTGGACTCGATCACCGCGTTGTACGTGCCGTTGACGATCGCCTGCACGGCGTTGCGGGTGCCGTCGACCGAGACGACCTTGACGTCCTTGCCCGGGTTCTTGCCCGCGCTCTTGAGCGCGGTGACCGCGCCGAGGCCCATCTCGTCGTTCTCCGCGTAGACCGCGGTGATGCCCGGCTTGGACTGGATGAGCTGCTCCATGACCTGCTGGCCCTTGTCACGGGTGAAGTCACCGGTCTGCTGAGCGACGACCTTCAGGCCGGGCGCCTTGGCGGCGATCTCGTCCACGAAGCCCTTGGTGCGGTCGGTGGTCACGTTGTTGCCCGAGGAGCCGAGCAGGATCGCGACCTGGCCCTTGCCGCCGGTGGCCTTGATCATGGCGTCCGCCGCGCGCTTGCCCTGCTCGACGAAGTCCGAGCCGAGGAAGGTGACGTAGTCCTTGCAGGACGTGGCGTTGATCTTCCGGTCGATGGTGATCACCGGCACGTGCTTGGCGGCGGCGGCCTTCAGCGCCGGGTCCAGGCCGTCGGAGTTGAGCGGCGCGACGATCAGGAGCTGCGCGCCCTGCGCGAGCATGTCCTGGATGTCGCTGATCTGCTTGGGGAGTTGGGACTGCGCGTCGGTGGTCAGCAGCTTCTTCACGCCGAGCTTGGCGGCCTCGTCCTTGATGGACTGGGTCTCGGCGATACGGAACGGGTTGTCCTCCTTCTCCGACTGGGAGAAGCCCACCACCGCGTTCTTCAGGTCGAGCTTGGGGGCGCCGTACGCCGTCAGGGTGCAGCCCGCGCCGGACGCCGTCGGGTCCGTGGTGACCTGCTGCTGCGCCGCCTGGTCCGAGCCGGAGGGGGAGGCGCCCTTGTCGCTGGACTCCGACTTGGAGCAGCCGGTGGCGGCCAGCCCTGCGGTGGCCAGCAGCAGACAGGTGGCGGCCAGTGCGCGGGTTCTGTGGTTCGTCATGCTCACGACACTCCTTGGTCGCGACGGCAGCGGCCGTCGAGTCGTACGTGGGTCCGGCTCCGTGCCGGGGCGGGTGCGCTTCCGGGGCCCGGTCCGGGCTCCCCGAGGAGGCGGTATGACGTGCGGAGATGGCGGCGCTCCGGGGGTGGGAACGCCCGTTCCCTCCCTCGGCTTTACAACGTTATATACGCGCGGCGGCACCTCGACAACCCGTCGTTCCCGATGTTTCCAAAATGCTTCCCACCGCTGTGATCCGTGCTCAGGCAACAACCCCGACAGGCCCGTACGACTTCTGTCGCTGCTCTGGACATGCCCATCCCTGCGTGCTGTCATTCCGGGTGGCACCGCCGTTTCCAACGTTGGAAGGACCGTCGCCGCCAGGGTTCGCGCCCCCGCAGCGCCCCACCCGAAGCCACCAGGAGCCACCCCCCATGCCCCTGAACCGTCGTCAGTTCGCACTCACCGCACTCGCCGCCGGCACCGCAGGGCTCCAACTGCGGTTCGCGGGCGGCGCCCAGGCCGCCCCCACCCCCGCCGCGGCCCGCGTCGCCCCCGCCCGCGGCGGCCTCTACGCGCCGAACGCCGCACCGCTGGCCCCCACCGCCTTCCTGCGGCTGCCGCCCGGCGCCGTCACCGCGCGCGGCTGGCTCGACGGCCAACTGCGCCTCCAACTCGCCGGTCTGTGCGGCCGGTATGCCGACATCTCGCACTTCCTCGCCATGGACAACAGCGGCTGGGCGCACCCCGACCGCGCCGGCTGGGAGGAAGTGCCGTACTGGCTGCGCGGCTATGTCGACCTCGCCGTGCTCACCCAGGACGCCACCGCGCTGGCCGCCGTACGCCGCTGGATCGACGCCATCGTGGCCACCCGGCAGTCCGACGGCTTCTTCGGCCCGACGGCCCTGCGCACCTCGCTCGGCGGCGGCCCCGACTTCTGGCCGTTCCTCCCGCTGACCTGGGCACTGCGCAACTGGCAGGAGTACAGCGGGGACACCAGGATCATCCCGCTGCTGTCCGCCTTCTTCCGCTACATGAACGCCCAGGGCCCCGGTGCCTTCAACCAGAGCTGGGTGTCGGTGCGTTGGGGCGACGGCCTGGACAGCGTCTTCTGGCTCTACAACCGCACCGGCGAGAGCTATCTGCTCGACCTCGCCGACAAGATCCACGCGGGCGGCGCCAACTGGGTCAACAACCTTCCGTCGCTGCACAACGTCAACATCGCCCAGGGCTTCAGGGAACCGGCGCAGTACGCGCTCCGCTCGCCGTCCAACGCCCTCACCCAGGCCGCCTACCAGAACTACACCGCGGTGATGTCCGCCTACGGCCAGTTCCCCGGCGGCGGTTTCGCGGGCGACGAGAACGCCAGGCCCGGCTTCGGCGACCCCCGGCAGGGCTTCGAGACCTGCGGCATCGTGGAGTTCATGGCCAGCCACCAGTTGCTGGCCCGGATCACCGGCGACCCGCTGTGGGCCGACCGCTGCGAGGACCTGGCCTTCAACTCACTGCCCGCGGCCCTCGACCCGGCGGGCAAGGGCGTGCACTACATCACCAGCGCCAACAGCGTCGATCTGAACAACACCCCGAAGACGCAGGGGCAGTTCCAGAACGGCTTCGCCATGCAGTCCTTCCAGCCGGGCGTCGACCAGTACCGCTGCTGCCCGCACAACTACGGCATGGGCTGGCCGTACTTCACCGAGGAGCTGTGGCTCGCCACCCCCGACAACGGCCTGGCCGCCGCGATGTACGCACCGAGCAGCGTCACGGCCAAGGTCGCCGACGGCACCTCGGTCACCATCACCGAGACCACCGACTACCCCTTCGCGGACACGGTCACGCTCAAGATCACCGCACCGCGCGCCCTGGTCTTCCCGCTGTACCTGCGGGTCCCCGGCTGGTGCTCCGCCCCGCGCGTCACCGTCAACGGCCAAGCGGTCAGCGCCCCTTCGGGACCCGCCTTCACCAAGATCAGCCGCACCTGGAACAGCGGGGACACCGTCACCGTCCAGCTCCCGCAGCAGACCACCGTCCGCACCTGGTCCGCCAACCACGGCGCCGTCTCCGTCGACCACGGACCGCTCACGTACGCGCTGAACATCGGTGAGAACTACGTGCGGTACGCGGGCGACGCCGAGTTCCCCGAGTACGAGGTGCACGCCACCACACCCTGGAACTACGGGCTCGCGCTCGACTCCGGGTCCCCGGCCTTCACCAAGTCGGGCGGCTCGCTGGCCGCCAACCCCTTCACGCACGACGGCACGCCGGTACGGATCACCGTGCCCGCCCGCCGTATCGCCGAGTGGAAGGCGGACGGACAGCAGGTCGTCAACCCGCTCCAGACCAGCCCGGCCCGCAGCACCGCGGCCGTCGAGACCGTCACGCTGATCCCGATGGGCGCCGCCCGGCTGCGGATCTCCGCCTTCCCCACCGCCACCCCCAACGGCACCCCGTGGGCACCGGCAGGTGACTACCTGAGGATCTGGAACAAGAACTCCAACAAGGTCATGGGCGTCGACCTGATGTCGACCGCGAACAGCGCCCACGTCGTGCAGTTCGACGACAACGGCACCGCCGACCACCTGTGGCAGCTCGTCGACAACGGCGACGGCTGGTACCGCATCCGCAACCTCAACTCGCAGAAGATGCTGGGCGTGGACCTGATGTCGACCGCGAACAGCGCCCAGGTGGTGCAGTTCGACGACAACGGGACCGCCGACCACCTGTGGCAGCTCGTGGCCAACGGCGACGGCTGGTACCGCATCCGCAACAAGAACTCGGGAAAGGTGCTCGGCGTCGACCTGATGTCGACGGCCAACAGCGCGCCGGTCGTGCAGTACGACGACAACGGCACCGCCGACCACCTGTGGCAACTGCGCTGAGCCCCCGGCTCCCCCCACCCCCGCTCCGCTCTCCTTCCCCCCACCTCTGAGGACGGACCCCCGTGACCCCCGACGACTCCGCGACCCCGCACGCCCGCCCCGGACGCCGCGAACTCCTGCGTTGGAGCGGCGCGTTGACCGCCGCCGCGGCCACCGGCGGCTGGCTCGCCGCCGTGCCCGCGCAGGCCGCCACAGCGAACGCCGTCACCGCGACGGCCGTTCCGGGCGCGGCCCCGCACGCCGCCCAGGCGGCGGCCTCCACCTTCAGCCCGCTGCGCCCGCCCGCCGTACCGCTGGCCGTCCGCTCGCCGTACCTGTCGACCTGGCTGCCCGCCGACAACCTCGCGGGGACCTGGCCCGCCTTCTGGACCGGCCACGTCACCGCGCTGTGCGGTCTCGCCCGGATCGACGGCGCCGCGTACGTCTTCCTCGGCAACCCCGCGCTGCCCGGCGGCCCCGCGCTCACGACCATGCAGCAGGTGTCGCTGCAACTCACCGCCACCCGCTCGATCTACCAGCTCAGCGGCGGCGGCGTGACGCTCACCGTCACCTTCTTCTCACCCGTCGACGTCGGCGATCTCCAGCGCCAGTGCGTACCGCTCAGCTACGTCACCGTGCGGGCCGCGAGCAACGACGGCCGCTCCCACACCGTGGACGTCCATCTCGACGCCTCCGGCGAGTGGGTGCACAACAACGTCGCCACGCCCATCACGTGGGACCGTACGACCACCGGCCGGATGACCGTGCTCAGCGCGGAACCCGCCACCCCGGGTGTCCTTCAGGAGAGCGGCGACCAGGCGTCCTGGGGACGGCTCGTGCTGGCCACCGCCACCGGCGGCGCGGTGACCCATCAGATCGGCCAGGACACCGTGGTGCGCGCGGCCTCGGCGGCCACCGGGCGGCTCGACGGCTCGGTGGACACCGCCAAGCCGCGCGCGATCAACGACCGATGGCCGGTGCTCGGCCTCAACCGGGACTTCGGCACCGTCGACTCCGGTACACCGTCGGCGGAGTTCACCGTCGTCCTCGGCCATGTCCGCACCCCCGCCGTCACCCACCTCGGCGCACAACTCCAGCCCTGGTGGACGCACTACTGGAGCTCCTGGACCGCCATGGTGGACTGGTTCGACGCCGACCGCGGCGCCGCGCTGACCGCCGCGACCGCCCTCGACCAGAAGATCCACGACGACGCGGTCACCGCGGCCGGCGGCGGAAGCACCGGCGACCACTACGCCGCCGTCTGCGCCCTCGCGCTGCGCCAGGCCGTCGCGGGCACCGAACTGGTCGACCGCGACGGCGGCCCCTGGGCGTTCTTGAAGGAGATCTCCTCCAACGGCGACATGTCCACCGTCGACGTGATCTACCCCGCCTTCCCCGCCTACCTCTACCTCTCCCCGGCCTACCTGCGACTGGTGCTCGAACCGCTCTTCCACTACGTCGAACACGGCGGCTGGTCACAGGACTTCGCACCGCACGACCTCGGCACCTACCCCAACGCCTTCGGCCGCGCCGACGGCAACGAGGAGAGCATGCCGGTCGAGGAGTCCGCGAACATGCTCATCATGGTCGCGGCGATCGTCCAGCGGCTGCCCACCGCTGACGGCGCGTCATACGCCGCCGCCCACTACGCGGTGCTGCGCCGCTGGGCCGAGTACCTGGTCGCCAACACCCTCGACCCCGGCTACCAGAACCAGACCGACGACTTCACCGGCTTCATCGCGCACAGCGCCAACCTCGCGCTCAAGGGCATGGTCGGCATCGGCGCGATGGGCGTCATCGCCGCCGCCACCGGCAACACCGCGGACGCCGCCCGCTACCGCTCGGTCTCCCGCGGCTACCTCAGCCAGTGGACCACCCTCGCCCAGGACTCCTCCGGCACCCACCTCAAACTGGCCTACGACCAGGACGGCACCTGGAGCCTGAAGTACAACGGCTTCCCCGACCGGCTGCTCGGCCTCGACCTGGTCCCGGTCGGCTTCGCCGAACAGGAGGCCAACTGGTACGCCTCCCACGCCGGCACTTACGGCATCGAACTCGACCCGCGCAACGACTACACCAAGGCCGACTGGGAACTGTGGACGGCGGCCTGGCTCGCCGACCGGCCCGGCGTCCGCGACCTGCTCGTCAACGGCGTCTACGCCTACGCCGACACCACCCGGATGCGCGTCCCGTTCAGCGACTGGTACACCGTGGCCAGCGCCGCCCAACGCGGCTTCCAGGCCCGCCCGGTGGTGGGCGGCGCGCTGGCCCTGCTCCTGAAACCCGCCGTGTCCACCGTGGTGTGGTGCCGGATCCAGAACCGCAACTCCGGCAAGGTGCTCGCCGTCTCCGGCATGTCCCGCGCCGACACCGCCGAGGTCACCCAGTACGCCGACAACGGCACCGCCGACCACGTCTGGACCGTGCTCGACAACGGCGACGGCA
This sequence comes from Streptomyces sp. NPDC008317, assembly GCF_042955955.1. NCBI lineage: Bacteria > Bacillati > Actinomycetota > Actinomycetes > Kitasatosporales > Streptomycetaceae > Streptomyces > Streptomyces sp. NPDC008317. The sequence continues at coordinate 45,096 of NZ_JBIBFQ010000003.1, read as the reverse complement.
CCGTACGCATCATCAACCGCAACAGCGGCAAAGCGCTCGCCGTCCACGACCAGAGCCTCGACGACGGCGCCCACGTCCAGCAGTACCAGGACAACGGAACGCCCGACCACCTGTGGCGGATCGTCGACAACGGCGACGGCTGGAAGAAGATCGTCAACGTCCGCTCGGGCAAGGTCCTCGCGGTCGACGGCATGTCGCAGGCCGACGCCGCCCAGGTCACCCAGTGGACCGACAACGGCAGCGCCGACCACCTGTGGCGGATGATCTGAGCGCCGTCGCCCGACCGCTCAGCAGGGATCGCGCCACGCGTCCAGCGAAAGGTGCTTCACCATCGAACTGAGCCCCAACTTCCTCGCCTGAGAGCAGAACTGACCGGTCTTCAGCTTGTACTCGACGTGGAATACCGGCTTGTCCGCCGCGATGAACGGCGCCATTTGCGCACACTCGTCGTACTGCGCGCACTCCTCGTTGACCGCGAAGTCGAAGTACCGCACGAGCGTGGCCACCTGGCCGACGTCGTTCTTCAGACCGACGGCCAGCCCACGCTCGTGCGCCAGGTCGGCGATCATCCGGTTGTACGTGATCTGCTGAGCGGCCGTCAGCGGAAAGCCGGTGGTGTTCGCGTAGCCGTCCATCAGGTCGGGCTCCACCGCGTCGAAGCCCTTCTCGCGGCACATGTCGAAGCGGGCGGCCATCAGCGGGCGCAGGACGTCCACCCGGCGGATGTCCAGCCAGCGTTCGCCGTCCCAGCCGTCGCCCTCGCCGCGCACCGACGCGGGGAATTTCCCGCTGTCGGGGCGGAAGGACTCCCACGCCCCGACGTTGATGTAGCAGATCACCTTGCGCCCGGCCGCGTGCAGCGTCCTGACCACCTCGGCGCCGTTCTCGAAGCCGTCGATGTCGTAGACCGGTACGTCCACCGAGGTGTCGACCGTGCCGCTGAGCTGCCACTGCCAGGGAGTGCGGGCGCGCGGATGCCAGTACGCGGGCGCGCCCCGCCCGGTCGCCGCGTGCGTGGGCGTACCTTCCGGGGCGCTCGCCGGGCCGGTCGTGGCGGGGCTCGACGCGGCGCCCTTCGCGGGGCCGGACGCGGTCACCGAGGGACTGCCGCCCGCCGTGCCCCCGCCGTCCGTACCTCCACGTCCACCTCCGCCACCGTCCCCGTCACCCGACGACGAGCAGGCCGCCAGCACGAGCAGCAGGGCGGCGGTCACCGTGCGCACGGTGAGATTCAGCGCCTTACGGCGGGCGGTCATACGTTTCCTCCGATCGGGACGGGCGCGGTCCGCCACGGATTGGGCGGCAGACCGGGGACCGCGCAGCGCACGGCCGCACCGCGCAGCGCCGCCAGCCGGGCCGCCCGCCCCGCGAGACCGTCGGGCACCCCGTACACCAGATGGCAGAACCGTTCGGCCGGATGCCCGGCCGTCCAGCGCGGCACGCCCGCGCCCTGGTAGTCGTCCCAGGTCCCCTCGAAGGTCACGAGCAGGTCGCAGAGACGGGCGTAGCCGGGATCGGGGTGCACCCCTGGATTGAACACCACCGTCCGCGCCCCGCAGAGCCGGGCCGTCCTGGCCAGCCACCGGTAGTACGGGATCCGCCGCGCGTCGGACGCCACCCGGTCGAAGAACACGCCGTCGGTGGCGTACCAGGCCCGGTGCCTGCGCAGATCGCGGTAGACCGTGTGCGCCGGGCGGGCCGCGTAGTCGGTGTCGACATAGCCGAGCACCGGCGCCCCGGCCTCCCGCAGCCGCCGCGCGGCGAGCGTGTACACCGGGTCCGGCCGGTCGCCGGGACCGTCCGCGGCGTTGAGCACCACCCCGTACAGGGCCGGTGCCGCGTCCTCCAGGGCCCGCCACGCGGCCGGGTCCACCGCCGGGTGGACGTACAGCGGCACGAGCAGCGAGCCCGCGGAGGGCGCGGGGGAGCCATGGCTCACGGTGAGATCCTGACCGGCTCGCCCGGCACCGCCGCCCACAGGGCGGTGAGCGCGTCCCGCAGCGTCCGCGTGGGCTGCCAGCCCAGCGCGTACGCCGCGAGCGTGATGTCCGCCTGGTGCCAGGACACTCCGGCCGAGCGCTCCGAGCCCCGCCCCGACTCCTCCAGCCGGCCGGCGAAGCCGCTGACCGAGGCCAACTCCGCCGCCAGCGTGCGCACTTGGGTCGCCTCGCCCGAACCGATGTTGACCACGGGCGGCACCGAGCCGGGCGCGGCCACCGCGAGGGCCACCGCGTCCGCCACGTCGTCCGCGGCGACGAAGTCGCGGTACGCGGCCAGACTGCCGGTGCGCACCACCCCTTCGCGCGGCGCCTCGCGGAAGGCGGCGGCCAGCCTGCCGGGCAGCCCGGAGGTCGGCGAGCCCGCGCCGACCGGGTTGAAGACCCGCAGCACCACCGCGTCGAGGCCCGAGCCGGTCACGGCGAGGGTGCCCGCGAGCTTGGCCGCCCCGTAGACGCCCTCCGGCCGGGCGGGCGCCGACTCCGCCAGCGCGGCGCCGGGCTCCGCCGGTCCGTACTCGGCCGCCGAGCCCAAGTGCACCAGCCGCGCCGACGGCGTGGCGAGCGCCATCGCCTCGCACAGCGCGGCCGGCCCCCGCGCGTTGGTCGCGCACAGCGCGCTGGCGCGGCCCGCCACCACGCCCGCGCAGTCGACCACCGCGTCGGGGGCCAGCGCGGCGAGCCGCCGGGCCAGGACGTCGACCGGCACGGTCGCCAGGTCGGCCGCCAGATCGAGTCCGGCGCCGCCCTTCGGACCGCCCCGCGTACCGCCCTTGGCACCGTCCCCCGCGCCCCGCCCGCCGCGCAGGATCCGCGCACCGGGCGTCCGCTGGAGCCGCGCGGTCACCCGGGAGCCCAGGAAACCGCCACAGCCCAGTACGAGAATCCGCGTCCGCGTCATGTCCCCTCACGCCCCCTTGAGCAACAGGCCGCGACGGCTGCTGAATTCGGCGTTCGCCCGGTCGTAGTCGTCGGGGCGGCCGATGTCGAGCCAGTAGCCGTCGAAGTCGAAGGCCCGCGGCTGCGCACCCGCGGCCAGCAGATCGAGCACCACCTCGTCGAAGCCCAGCGGCAGACCGGGGGTGTAGCGCAGGAGCGTGCTCCGGGAGACCCCGTACACCCCCATCGACACCCGGTAGTCCATGCTCGGCTTCTCGGTGAAGGCGACCACCCGCCCGTCGTCGGTGCTGAGCACCCCGAAGTCGATGTTCACGGTACGGGCGTAGGTGGCGATGGTGAGCGGCGCGCCCGTGCCCCGGTGCTGGTCGAGGACAGCGGAGAAGTCGAGGTCGGTGAGCACGTCGCCGTTCATCACCAGGAAGTGTTCGGGGAGTTGGTCGATCATCGTGAGCAGCGGGCCCATCGTGCCCAGCGGACTGTCCTCGGTCACGTAGTCGACCTCGATGCCCCACTGGGAGCCGTCCCCGACGTACGCGCGGATGATGTTGCCGAGGTGGCCGATGGCGATGGTGCAGCGGCGGAAGCCGAAGCCCGCGAGCTGGCGCATCACGATCTCCAGGATCGCGTGGCTGTCGCCGATCGGCACCAGTGGCTTGGGCAGTGCGGTGGTGTACGGCCGGAGCCTCACGCCTTTGCCCCCGGCGAGAATGACTGCGTGCATGGTGGTCCCCCCTGCGGTTGGATGTCAGCGGTTCTCTGCTGCGATGAAAGTGGTCAACAGGTGCCCGGCGCGGCGCTGATGAGGCGGCGTCAGACGTTGTACGCGGTGGTCTTGTAACGGGCCAGGTGGGCCGGGTCGCGGAAGAAGTCGATGGTGTGCGCCAGCCCGTCCTCCAGGCTGTGGGCCGGTCGCCAGCCGGTGGCCTCGCGCAGCCGGGTCGCGTCGCAGACCAGCCGCATGACCTCGGAACCGGCGGGCCGCAGCCGCTGCGCGTCCTCGCGCACCAGCAGCTCGGTGTCCATCAGCTTGCCGATCAGCCGCACCAGGTCGCCGACCGAGATCTCGCCGCCCGTACCGGCGTTGAAGGTCCGGCCGACCACCTTCTCGGCGGGCGCGGTGCCGACCGCGACGAAGGCCGCGGCGGTGTCCTTGACGTAGCTGAAGTCCCTGGTCGGCCGCAGGTCCCCCAGCGTCACCTCCCGCTCGCCCGCCGCGACCTGGCCGATCACCGTCGGGATCACCGCGCGCATCGACTGCCGCGGCCCGAAGGTGTTGAACGGCCGCAGCGTCACCACCGGCGTCTCGAAGCTGGCGTGGTAGCTGTCCGCCAGCCGGTCCCCGCCCGCCTTCGACGCGGCGTACGGCGACTGAGTGACGATCGGGTGGTCCTCGGTGATCGGCACGGTCCGCGCGGTGCCGTACGTCTCGCTGGTGGAGGTGTGCACCAGCCGCGGGACGCCGAACTCCCGCACGGCTTCGAGAACGTTGAGGGTGCCGGACACATTGGTGTCCACATAGCTGCGCGGCGCGCGGTACGAGTACGGGATCGCGATCAGCGCGGCCAGGTGGTAGACGGTGTCGCTGTCGGCGACCAGATCCCGTACGGAACCTGAGTCGCGGACGTCGCCGAGGACCACCTCGACCCGGTCCAGCACGTCGGGCGCGAGCACTTCGAGCCAGCCGTGGGACGAGAACGAGTTGTACTGCACCATCGCGCGGACGCGGCGCCCGGAGGCGACCAGCGCCTCCACCAGGTGCGAGCCGATGAAGCCTTCCGCGCCGGTGACGGCGACGGGTGTCTCGGTGGACACGGATGAATCTCCTTCTGCGGAGGGTCGGTTGGAGTGGTGAGGTCGGAGGTCGGTGGTGTGCGGCGCGGGTGTGCGCGCCGCGGACGCGGGGTCAGCGGTGGGTGGTCACGCGGCCGGTCATCGTGAAGGCCGCCGTGAGCAGGACGGCGGCGGCTCCCGCGCAGACCAGGCCGAGTACGGTCCCGGCCGTCGCGGTGTGCGCCGCCAGCAGCACGACCGCCGTCAGGACGGCGGCGGCGAGCACGTAACTCCCCGTCCACGCCCGGCCGCAGGACTGGAGGAGCAGCGACAGCCACAGCGTGCCGCCGAGGGCCAGCAGCACCGACAGGTGCGCCGGGTTCCAGGCGGCGGCGCCGGGCACGACCGCCGCCTCGACGGCCGCGAGCGCGGCCAGCGCGACGGCGTAGAGCGCGAGACAGCCCGCCAGCACGCGCCACGACCTGGCGAGCAGCCGCTCGTGCACGGTCGTCCCGCGCAGTGCGGTCAGACACCGGCTGCGGAAGCGGAAGAGCAGCCATTCGGCGACGCCCATGCTCACCGTGAGCGCGGCCACGAACTCCCCGGTGAGCGCCGCCGCGACCACCAGCGCGCCGCCCGCGAGCCCCGCCATCCCGTGCGGCAGCGACAGATACGGCGACAGGCCCTTGGCGTCGGTGACGCCGTCGTCGGCCCGCCACAGCAGCCGGGCCGCCTCCGGCAGGGTCCGGAGCGAGGAGACGAGCCCGGTGCGGGTGCCCGTACCGGGTCCGGCTGCCCTGCGGCCGAACCGGCCGGGTGTGGTGCGGGTGTCCGTGCCGGGTCCGGCTGCCCTGCGGCCGAATCGGCCGGGTGCGGTGGGGGTGCCCGTGCCGGGTCCGGCTGCCCTGCGGCCGAATCGGCCGGGTGTGGTGCGGGTGCCCGTGCCGGGTCCGGCTGCCCTGCGGCCGAACCGGCTTGCGCGAGCGCGCAGTTGGGCGCCGCGGTCGGCGCGCACACGCTCGCGCCAGGGCGCGCGCGGCGGCTTGGCGGGCCCGCGCTCGGGCGGCTCACCGGTCAGGGCGGTGCGCAGCGCGGTGGCGAGGGCCGCCCCGCCGGCCGCCGCCGCGGTGGCGACCAGGACGGCGGCGACCGCGGGCGACGGCAGGCCGCCGGCGCCGCAGGCGACCGCGACGGCGAGCGGCGTCAGGACGTAGAGGAGGGAGCGCTCGCGGCCGAGCACGAGCAGGACGGTCGCGGACGCGACGTACACCGACTGGCCGGCCGCGAAGGCGAGGGCGGAGAGATGGCCGGGGCCCGCGACGGCCGCGGCGGCGGCCCCGGCCAGGCAGTCCCCGACCGCCGCGCCGGTGACCAGGCAGCGCGCGGCGGCCCGCGGTCGCTGGGCGAGCAGGTGCAGGTGCGCGCGGTGCGCGAGCGCCTGGTTCCAGCCCCACCCGCACAGCGCCGCCGCGCCCCACGCGGCGACCGCGCGGGACACCCCGAACGGCCCGTCGTCGCCGCCCGCCCAGCGCCCGCCGAGCACATAGGCGACGCCGGGCAGCGCGAAGGTCAGGCCACGCAGTACGCAGCGCCACACGTCGACCTGCCACGGGTCGTCGGCGGGTTCGGGCTCGGGGAAGCGCCGCGGCACCGTCTCGAACAGCTCCCGCGCGAGCGAGAACAGGTCCGGGTGCCCGTAGCGGCCGGTGATCTGCTCGTCGGTCAGCCCCTCGGACTCCAGCACCGCCGCGATCTCGTCGGGGTGCACGGCCGCCGAGCACGCCGCCGACAGCCGCTCCGCCAGCTCCGCGACCGGGTCGCCGACCGCCCAGGACGGCACCCGGCGCGGGCGCGGCAGCTCGGGCAGCGCGGCCATACCGCCGCCCGCGACCCTGCTGAGCAGGGACATCGGCCCGCTCACCGGCCGTCCCCGACAGCCCGCACACCGACGACTGTCGCGTCATCGGCGTTCTCAGCGACGGCTGTTGACAGTCCATCAGCTTCGGCGTCCGCTGAACCCCCGCGCCAGACACGGGACATCCAGGTGACACCGCCGTAGATCTGCGCGCCGCGGTCCTCGACCCGGCTCAGTCCCGTGTAGATCCCCCGGAAGGCGTCGATCGTCTGACGGAGCGTGAACTGGTCGATGACCCGCAGCCGCGCCTCCCAGCCCATCGAGGCGCGCCGCGCCGGATCGCGCAGCAGCTCGACCGCGGCCCGCGCCATCGCCTTCGGATCGCGCGGCGGCACGACGAGACCGGTGTCGCCCACGGCCTCCCGTACCCCGCCGACATCGGTCGACACGGTGCACCGCCCGCAGGACATCGCCTCGATGAGGGTGAAGGGGAAGCCCTCGCTGATGCTGGAGAGCATCACGACCTGCCCGGCCGCGTACGCGGTGCGGATGTCGTCCACCCGGCCCTCGAAGGTGACCGCGTCGGCCGCGCCGACCGTCGCAGCCAGTGCCTCGCACCGCTCGCGGTACGCCTCGCCGCCGCGCGGAGTGCCGCCGAAGATCCGCAGCCGCGCGGCGGGTATCTCTGCCCTGACCAGCGCGAAGGCGCGGATCAGCGTCTCCAGGTCCTTGATCGGGTCGATCCGCCCCGCCCAGGTGAGCGTTGGCACCTCCGGCTCGGGACCGGCCATCGGGAACGCCCCGGGATCGACTCCGTTGTAGACGGTACGGATCCGGTCAGGCGCCGCCCCGCCGTGCTCCTCCCACCGCCGGTTGTAGCGGTTGCCCGGCGTGATCAGCGCGCTGTTGCGGTACGTCTCGCGCGACAGCAGCCGGAAGAAGGTGAGCAGCAGCGCCTTGACCGGCCAGCGGTACGGGCCCGTGCGGTAGCCGAGATAGCGTTCGCGCTGGTAGACGCCGTGCTCGGTGAGCAGCAGCGGAGTGTCGTACCGCTCGTGCGCCACCAGTCCCGGCAGCGTGGCCAGCCCGCCGCTGACGGCGTGCGCGACCTGACCCGGCGGCGGTACCACGGCCAGCGGGCGCAGCGCGTGCTCCAGCAGATCGACGGCGCTGAGCGCGTCGGCCTGGGTCGGCACCGCGGCCGACACGGTCGTACCGGGGCGGCGCCACAGCCGGATCAGCGTCCGCACCGCCTCCTCCGAGCGCAGCCCGGCCGACAGCGCGCCCATGCCCGCCCACCCGGCGAGCGCGTACAGCGCGGGTCCGAAGTCCTCGTCGGGCGCCGCGGACCGGCCGCCGCGGGCCGGCGGCTCGTCCGCGCCGTCCTCGTGCAGCAGCGCCCGCAGAAAGCGTTCCCACACCGCGAGGAACGCGCGGCGGTCCCGGCCGCGCGGCGCCCTGCCCTCCGGCGCCTGCCCCCACAGCGGGACCACGTCGAGCCCGGTGACCTGCGCCGGGAGCGGCCAGACCGGGGTCTCGCGGCCGGTGCCCGTCACCGCGATCACCGAGAATTCGACGTCCGGCATCCCCTGGACCAACTGGTCGCACCACACGCTGACCCCGCCGGGGCTGTGCGGATACGTGCCCTCGGTCAGCAATGTCACCCGCGCGGTGCGTGAGGGCGGTGCGCCGAAGATTCTGTGCGTGGAAATGGTGTCCCCCCTGGACGTTCTCGTGTCACGGGGCGCCGGTGACCGTGCGGCGCCCCGGTACCGCGGGCGGGGCCGAGTACGCCCCGCCCGCGGGTGGTTCACTTTCCGGTGCTACTTCCTGGTGTGGTCGCCCGGTCCCACGGGCACGGCCTTGGCGACGCCCTTGGGCACCGGCAGATGGCCGACGGAAGCCTTGATCGTGATCGGCCCGAGCGAGACGTTCAGGTTGACCAGCGCGGGCACCGCGCCGGACGGCAGCGTCAGCGACACATTGCTCTGGAGCACGCCGGGCGTGGTCCAGCCGGACACCTTGCCCGCGTAGGAGGTGCCGAAGGCGGTCGTGCCGAGCAGTTGGGACTGGCGCGTACCGGCGGGCATCGTCGCGGTGATCTGCGTACCGCTCGGCGCGTTGACCGTCACCGCGTCACCGATCCGGTAGGCGGTCACCTGGCCGCCCTTCCACGCCGTGTCCCACGCCGCCCTGCGCTGCAACTCGGTGGCGATGTCCGAGGTCCGCAGGTTGACGGTCGGGGTGCTGGCGGCGAACAGCGACGCGTAGTCGCTGAGGATGCGCTCCAGCACCGGGTAGGCGATGCGGCCCTCCGCGAGGTTGGACTGGTGCATGAAGTGCGGGCGCGGGTTGTTGCCCAGCACGTGCCCGAGGTCGATCTTGGCCTCGAGCGGCACGATGTACGACGCGTAGCCGGTGTCGGTGTCCAACGGCGCGGTCAGACAGGTGGAGTTGCCCGAGGTCGCGCAGGCGCCGCTGCCGCCCTGGGCGGAGCTGGTGTAGATCCAGTTGTACTCGTCGGTCTCCTCCTGCGCCGTACCGGCGTTGTAGAAGACGTTCATCGGGAAGCGCGGCACGGTGACCGCGGGACCGACCTGACGCTGGCCCGGGTCGCGGGAGTTGTCGCTGGCCAGGTACTTCACGCCGAGCTGGGTCAGCGCGGGCGCGAGGTTCGGATTGTCGACCGGCTGCTGCGGCAGCACCTTGAGCCCGGAGTGCTCACCGGTCACCAGCTCCTGGTTGTTCAGCGACAGCCCGTGCGAGGCGGCCCAGTCGCGGTTGTCCTGCACCGAGGCCGTGATGTCGGCCTTGCTGACCCACTGGACATTCCCCGAGGCGTCCGTCCCGCAGACCCACGGCACCACGCTGACGTCCTGGACACAGCCGAGGAAGGGGTGCAGATACGTGTGGTTGACCCAGCGGTAGGCGCTCTTGTCGGCCAGGAGCTGGGTGGCCAGCGGGTCGACGGTGGTGTCGTGGTCGGCCTTCCAGTCCTCGCTGCCGCCGCCGTTGAAGACGAAGTCGAGGGTGAGGCCGTGCGCCTGCGACCACTGCTTGGCGTACTGCGCGTCCGCCGCGGTCATCCGGATCGGATCGGTGTCCTCACCGGTGCCGATCGGGCAGTCCACGTCGCCGGGCGTGCAGTTGAGGGTGGTGTTCCACCGGTCGTCGGCCAGGAAGATGTCGTCGACCTGCACCTCGAAGTAGTTGCGGTCGGCGCCGAGGTGGATGCCCTGGGTCATCCACTCCACGATCCCGCGCGCCAGCAGCCGGAACTGCTGCTGGTACTGGTTGTAGACGAATGGCAGCACCAACTCGCTGCGCCCGTCGTGGTTGTACTGCCCGACCAGCACACCGCGCGCCGAACTGTCCGGAATCGGCGCGTCGACCAGCGTGGTGAAGGCCGCCCCGGCGGCCTGGGTCGCCAGCGGCGTCGCGAGGAAGCCGTAACTCTCGGCCACGTTCGGGTCGTTGTCCTCGAAGGGCACCGCGCCCTTGAGGTAACCGAAGTCGCCCGCGGTGCCCTGCGCCGTCACCTGGCCCTGAATGCCGTCGAGTTGGCCGATGTACCCCGGATCCTGCGCGTAGTTCAGCCCGACGCCGGGCTGGGCGTAGGTGTACGCGTCCACCTGGCGGATGCCGAAGTCCGTCTCGTACGCCGCCAGTGCGGCCATCTCGGCTGAACCAGCCCCGAACGGGTTGTCGTTGGGCAGCACCACCGACTGGAACTTGGCGCGTGCCCGGCCGCTCACGGTGTCGCTGAGGTAGGCGGCGTTGATGGTCGGCCGGCCCGCCTGGTTGAGATCGATCCTCGTGTACGGGGTCCCCGCCCCGTCGAGTTCCGCGGTGATGGCCTGTGTCGCTGGTCCGCCGTCGTCGACGACCAGCACCCTCAGATCGATACGGGGCGGTGTCGCGGCCTGCGCCCCGCTCGGTGCCACCCCCAGGGCCACGAGAACCGCCGCTGAACTCAGAGCGGCAGCACGCAATGCTCTGCCCATAGTTTTCCTCCCCCGGAAGACGGCATGAATCGGCTCAGCGTCTTCCAACTGGCAGCGGCCGAATCCCGGCCGCAATTACGGGGACCATCGTGGGGCACGGTGCGGAGGACTTGTGACCATTCTGCGGAGGTGGCCGGAAGGCAGGGGACACCGAACGGCGTGACGCGCCTGCCCGACCCTTCCCACCTGCGAGTTTACTGAATGACATGAGCACGGCGCGAAAGGATTATCGACCTGAATGATGAATCATCGCTCGGATTTACGATTTTCTCGACCGTGGTGAGGATCGATCGTCCGCGTGGTGGAAAATGACCGGAAAATGATCGAATCGAATTCCCGGAGAACGAGGGGAATACGCGGGGCGTATAAGGCGCACAGCGGGGGCGTACCGGGGCGAGACCGTGCGGAAAGCGGTTACGGGGCCAATGCGGCGCGAGTACAGGGGCCATAGACACCCGTGGGGTCACAGGTGATTCCGCGGTCCCGCTGAATCTGCGTCACACCGCGCACGGTGGCGTCGTCGTACACCCCGGTGGGCGACACATAGGTGAATCCCTGCGCGAACAGCAGCCGCTGAAGATCGGTCACATCCGATCCGGTGTCACCCGCCAGGAGCGTGCGGGGAGTTGGGGCCGTGGCGCTCGGCGCGGGGGAGTCGCTGGGGGCGGTGGTGGGCGGTGCGCCGGTCACGCTCGGCCCCGGCGCGGGGGAGCCGTTCCCGTGCCCGGTCCCGGTTTCCGTGCCGCTTCCGGGCATCGCTGACGGCCCCGCCGGTGGCGTGGCCCGACGGGTCGGATCGCCGTCGGGCGCCGGGGCCCGGCCCGTGTGGCCGCCGGTCGAGGGCAGCGGTCCGGCCGCGTGGCCGGATATCCCGCCGCTGGTCAGCGGCCGGGTGCTGGAGGGCGGGGGAGCCGGCCGGTCGGGCGCCGTCGCGCCGGGCGACTGCGGCCACACCTGCCAGGCGATCACCGCCGCCACCGCGACCGCGGCGATGGACACCGCGCCGAGCAACAGCGGGCGCTCGCGCAGCCGGTCACGTCGGGCGTGCCCGTCACCGGGTCCTGCGGCCGCCGCGCGGCCGGTGTCCTCGGGCCCCGGCACAGGAAACACCACGTCGATCACATCCGGCGGCTCCTGTCCGCAGCCTCGCGACTCGGGTGCCGCGACCGACGTCGCCGCGCGGTCCGGCCGGTACCGACGCTCCCCGTCCGCTGCCCGCTGCCCCGCCCTGTCGTCTTCCATGTCCATCACCGGTTTCACTCACGCCACTGCCGGATCATCCCCACCCGCGAAACCTCCCGCACCCCAGGGTGCGGTAACAAGGTGGCCCCGCCAAGGGGGCCTTGACATCCGCGGACAAGGGTGAGCCATCGGGGAGCCGACGGGCCGAACCGGTTCCTCGGCGTCCCCTCTTTCGTATCAACAGGCGCAGCGGCACCGTGCGTGATCCACGGTTGTCGCCCGCGGCCGGGCCCGACGCGGCAGAATTATCGTTTCTGCTGCGCGTCCGGCCCGGCGACCGGCGGTGCGGCGGCGCTGCTCAGTACATCGACGGCGGCGGCGGGGGCGGCGCGGGACTCGGCTCAGGCGTCGGCGGCACCGGGTCGGGCGCCGGGCCGGGAGGCACCGGCTCGGGTCCCGGAGGTGTCGGCGTCGGATCCGGCACCGGGACCGGGCCCGGGCCGGGGGTGGGACCGGGCACCGGCGACGGGAACGGATCGGGCCCCGGCGTCGGGAAGGGCTCGGGCACGGGGTTGGTCATCGCTGCCTCCGAAGGTCCTGGCGAGGGCCTCTTCGTGATCCTCGCCGACTGGACACGACACGTACCCGGTCATCGCGCGCCTATGCCGCGCGCCCCCGCGCGCGCTCCCGTGGGAGTGAACCGCTCCGGCGCCCGCAACTGCGCGCCCACGGCGCGTTGTCTGTCCGGGGGACCGATCCACGGCGGAAGGAGCCGGTGATGGCAGAGGACTGGGAAGACCTGCGGGAACCTGGTGTGGTGCACGTCCTGATCACCGCGCGCGACGAGGCCAGCGCGTATCGCGTCTTCGACGCCCTGGTCGACCGCTTTCCCGCGGTCGGTCCCCCTGCCCCGGCCCGCTCCCGGCCCGGCCTCGTCGTCCTGTCCGTCCTCGCCCCCACCGCCTGACGCCTCCCGTCTCAGGGGCGCGGGCGGTGACCTACGGGGGCGTCGTGCCTGGTCGCGCCTACGCGGCGGCAGCCGCTCCGGGGCAGGACGTGCCCCGTAGGGGCGCGGGGAACTGCGCGGCCGGCCCCCACCGGCGGGTGGTCCGGGGACGACCGGAATGCCCCTTCGAGGCGGGTGGTGACGTGCGGGAGCGTGGTGGCTGGTCGCGCCCGCGCGGCGGCGCCGCACATCGAACGCGGCGCCGGGCCCCTGGAGGGATCGGCTCACCGATCCGGGCCGGGACGTGCCCCGTAGGGGCGCGGGGAACTGCGCGGCCGGCCCCCACCGGCGGGTGGTCCGGGGACGACCGGAATGCCCCTCCGGGGCGGGTGGTGACGTGCGGGACCGTCGTGGCTGGTCGCGCCCCCGTGGCGGCAGCCGCACATCGAACACGGCCCCGCGCACCTCACGGCATGGCCTTGCGCAGGGCCAGGGCACCTCGCGGCGGCTTGGGGGAACCGCGTTCCGCGCGGTGCGGGGACGGCGGCCGAATGGCCCATCGGGTGTTTGGGGGTGCGCGTCCGGCCACGGGATGAGGTGTCACCCGGATGGGTCGGAGGCCGGGGACGGGGCGGGCGAGGGCAAGGAGGCGCGGCGGTACGGGGGTTGGTAGGAATCGGGCGGCCGGAGGCGGCGGCAGGGAAGGCGGACAGCGACGCCGCCGGGTTGGGTGGGGAGCGTGCCGGTCCCCCCATGAGCGGTCGCCAGACCGCCCCGGTGCGTGGAGAGACCACATGCGCTCTGGACGTGCCCCCGGACGGACAACGGCCGCCCTCGTCGCGGGAACGGCGCTCGCGCTGGCCCTGGCCGCACCCGCCGCGCGGGCCGACTCCGACCTCACGTCCTTCGGCTTCGGCGTCTCGCCGACCACCGTCGTGCCCGGCGGGAAGGTCACCCTCACGGCCACCGACTGCGCCGGCCAGGCGACCGCCTCGGCCCCGGCGCTCTTCGGCGACGTGACCCCCGGCAAGGGCGACGGGCCCGGGCAGGTCGCCACCGCCACGGTGGACGGCGAGGCCAAGCCCGGCGCGCGGTACGTCGTGACCTTCACCTGCGGAAGCCAGCGGGGCACCGCAGCGCTGACCGTCGCGGCCGGTACGACGTCCACCGGTACGAAGCCGACCGCCGCGGTGCGGACCGGCGCGGTGCGGACCGGCCTCGGCGGCGATGTGTCCGCCCCGAACGCGCGGGAAATCCTCGCGGGCGGCGTCCTGGTCGCCGCCGCGGGCGTGCTCGTCGTCCGCCGCAGACGCGCCGCCCGCGGCTGACGGCGTACCGCCGCCCGCGAGGCTCCCTCGCGCGGTCGTCCACGCGCACCTGACGCGCATCCCCACGGAGCCCCGACTGAGTCCTGCCCGAGCGGCCTGCCCGAGCCGCCTAGAAGCCGGAAGCGCGGCCCCGTGGCGGAATGTGGGACGCTGGATAATGTCCCTCATGGCGATAAATCATGCCAAAGCTATCCTGGTGGTCCGTGTGGCCCGCCTCGCGGATGTGGTCAGATGACCGCCGCCCGACCCCGGAGCAGGTGCATGACGGCACGCAAGCGGCCACCAGGTGGCGGCTACGACCCCCGCGTGGGGCCTTTCCCGACGGGTCTGCCGACGGCCCCGGAGATCGGCCCCGGGGAGCGGCTTGCCATGAACGGCATGGGCACCTTCGACTGGGACCTCGACCTCGGCACCTTCGACCTCGACCAGGCGGGACTCGACGTCTTCGACCTGCGCCCGGAGGAATTCGACGGCCGGATCGACTCGCTGGTGCTGCGGGTGACCCCGGAGGAGAGCGCCCGCCTCGACATCGCGCTGCGCAGGGCCCTGCAAGCGGGCCGCCGCAGCTACGGCGGATACTTCCAGGTCACCCGCAGGGACGGCGCCAAGCAGTGGACGCACACCCAGGGCGCCATCCTGCGCGACGACCTCGGCAACGCGTACCGCGTCCTGGGCATCGTCAGGGACGCGACCGCCGAGCTGACCCAGACCCCCGCGCCCAGCACCCCGCCGCCGCGGCACGAGCGCCGCAGCCTGCCCTCGATCGTCCGCCGTACGATCGAGGCGCTGTCCACGGCCGTCACGGTCGACGACGTCATCGCGGTACTCACCGGCGCGGGCGGCCTGGAGCGCTTCGGCGCCGACGGACTGACGCTCGGCCTGATAGAGACCGGCAATCTCAAGGTGGTCGCCTTCAGCGGCCGGGAGATGTCCTTCTACGAGGGGCTGCGGCTGCGGCGGCTCGACGACTCGCTGCCGCTCACCCAGGCCGTCATCACGCAGCAGCCGCGGTTCGCCACGGACTTCCCGGCGCTGGCCGAGAAGTTTCCGCTGCTGCGCGCCCAGATGAAGCCCGGCGCGGGTGTCGACTCCGACAGCAACTTCGCGGCGGCCTTCCTGCCGTTGGTCGCCCAGGCCCGCTCCATCGGCGGCCTCGCGCTCTTCTACCACGACCGCACCGAATTCCGGCCCGAGGACCGCGAGCTGTACATGACGCTCGCGGGCATCCTGGCCCAGTCCCTCCAGCGCGCGATCCTCTTCGACCAGGAGCGGGAGTTCGCCACCGGCCTCCAGGCCGCGATGCTGCCCCGGCACATCCCGCGCGTCGACGGCGCCGAGATCGCCGTCCGCTACCACGCGGCGCGCAGCGGGCGGGAGGTCGGCGGCGACTGGTACGACGTGGTCGCGCTGCCGCAGAACCGGGTCGGCCTGGTCGTCGGTGACGTGCAGGGCCACGACACGCACGCCGCCGCCGTGATGGGCCAGCTCAGGATCGCCCTGCGCGCGTACGCGGCCGAGGGCCACCCGCCGTCCACCGTGCTCGCCCGCGCCTCCCGCTTCCTGGCGGAACTGGACACCGAGCGCTTCGCCACCTGCGCCTACGCGCAGATCGACCTCGCCACCGGCTCCGTCTCCGCCGCCCGCGCGGGCCACCTCGGGCCGCTGATCCGGCACACCGACGGGCGTACGGGCTGGCCGAATGTGCGCGGCGGCCTGCCGCTGGGCCTGGCCACCACCCTGGAACTGCACGAGTTCCCCGAGACCCGGATCGACCTGGTGCCCGGCGAGACGCTGGTGTTCTGCACCGACGGCCTGGTCGAGGAGCGCGGTCTGGACATCACCATCGGTATGGAGGCGCTGGCCGAGGCGGTGCACTTCGGCCCGCAGCCCGCCGAGGCGCTCGCCGACCACCTCGCGGAGAACCTCTGGGAGCGCTGGGGCTCGGGCGACGACGTCGCGCTGCTGATCCTGCGCCGCGCCCCCGACACCGGCACCCCGCGCGCCCCGCGGATGCACAGCTACGTCCACCAGGCCGACCCCGAGGGCCTGGCCGACGCCCGGTCCGCCCTGCGGCAGGCGCTCACCGACTGGGGCCTGGCCGACCTCGCCGACGACGTGGAGCTCGCCGCGGGCGAGCTGCTGGTCAATGTGCTGCTGCACACCGAGGGCGGCGCCGTCCTCACCCTTGAGGTGCTGCCGGAACCGGTACGCCGGGTGCGGCTGTCGGTCCAGGACCGGTCGAGCGTCTGGCCGCGCCGCAGATCGCCCGGCGAGGCGGCCACCTCGGGCCGCGGCCTGCTGATGATCGACGCGCTCGCCGCCTGCTGGGGCGTGGAGCCGCGCGGCGACGGCAAGGCCGTCTGGTGCGAATTCGACCCGGACGAGACCGGTACGGACGGCTGAGCCCCCGCTCCCGGGACCCGGCCGCCCGTACCGCGGCCGCGCTCAGCTCACGTTCAGCGCCGTCTCGTCGATGACGAACGAGGTCTGGAGCTTGGAGCCCTCGGTCCCGGTGAACTTGACGGTGACCGTCTGCCCCGCGTACGCGCCCAGGTTGAAGGTGCGCTGCTGGAAGCCGGAGGCCGCGTTGACGTTGGAGTACGTGGCCAGGGTGCTCAGTACGGTGCCGGAGGAGTTCAGGACCTGCGCCTTGAGCGTGTCGTAGGCGGTGGTGCCGGTCTCCGCGGTGTCGATGTGCAGCCAGAAGCTCAGACTCGCGGCGCAGCCCGCCGGGATGGTCACCGACTGCGCGACGGTGTCCGTGGTGGCGGTCCCGTAACCGTCGAGCCACGCCTTGTACGAGCCGCTGTGCGCCGCCTGCGACGCGTTGTTGTTGATGACGCCGCTGGTCGCCGTCCACGACGAAGTGCCGGACTCGAAGCCGGGGTTGGCCAGGAGCTGGCGTGCGGTGCAGGTGCCGCCGGTCGGCGGGGTGGTCGGGGGAGTGGTGGGCGGCGTCGTGCCGCCCGATCCCGAACCCGCCAGCCAGGCCGTCGCGTTGAGCGCGAGCGCGGCGTCGGTGCCCGCCGGGTCGTCCCAGCCGTTGTAGAGGGTGTTGCCCGACTGGCCGGTGCCGTCGTCGGCGGGTGAGCTGTCACCCCAGATCGCCACCCGGCCGCTGCCGAAGGTGCTGGTGACGAAGAACGCGCCGGTGTTGCCGGACGAACCCGTCTTGTACAGCAGCCCCTTGACGTTCGGATTGTCGGCGGGCTTGAGGGTGAAGGTGGTGCCGTCGCGCAGGATGCTGCCCGTCACATTGCCGAACGGGCCGTGCAGCACCGGGTTGGACGCGTCACTGATCGCCCGCGGATTGTCGGTGCTGATGTCCAGCAGGTCGACGGAGAAGCCGAACGGGTCGGTGTTGTCGACCCCGTTGCTGGTCAGCAGGTCGGTGATGACGCAGGGGGAGTCGCAGCCGTCGTTGTTGCGGTCGCTGTTGTTGTGGTCGGAGATCAGGAAGAGCCCGCCGCCGTTCTGCACGAATTTCATCACGGCGGTCTTCTCGGCCGCGCTCAGCTTCACGTTCGGCTCGGGCAGCACGAAGGTGTCGAAGTTGCTGAGGTCCTGGGCGTTGGAGCTGTTGCCGTAGGTGATCGTGCGACCGGACGGCAGCGTGTTGAGGGTGTACCCGCCCGCCTTCTGGAGCGCGACGCCCCAGGCGGAGAAGGCGCCGGTCCAGTCCGTCTCCTTGGTGGGGTTGGCGTTCTGGCCGAGCGGGTCGGGCTGGCTCGTGCTGATGATCCAGTCGGCGTTCCCGGCCGTCTCGGCCTTGGTGTTGTCGAAGAGCACGCGGTGCGTCGTCGCCGCGGCCGGCACGACCGGGGCGCCGGGGGCGGCCTGAGCGGAGCCGCCGCTGAGACCGGCCGCGCCGAGCGCGATCGCGCCCAGTGCGGCTGCCGCGCCGATCAGCACACGGCTGCGGGGCACACGGGTTCCAAGCATCCGTCAACCTCCAGGTGGGGGGCGGTCAGTGGGGGTGCGGGAGATGATTCTGCGCGCGTAGAACCTGTGACTGATGTGCCGTGCGTTACGAGCGGGTGAATGCTGCCGGTCGGCTCTCGCCGCGCGCGTCCGGTGGGTGGGGGCCGGAAACTCCGCGCGTCACTCTAGGCTCATGACGCGACCCTGACAACATTGCCGCCCGGTGCGCTGGAGCGCGTATCCCGGTCCCCGAACCCCATGGCCCCCGACCCCCCCGGTCCGGCAACCCCCTGCCCCGGACATACGTCCGCCTCCCCGTGTGAACCGTCATCACATACGGGGAGGCGGACGCGCCTACCGCGGCGGGCGCGGCGTCGCGGTTACTGCGACACGCGCACGTAGTCGATCAGCATGCGCTGCGGGAAGACCGTGGTGGCGTCGGGAGCTCCGGGCCAGTCACCGCCCACCGCGTTGTTGAGGATGATGTAGAACGGGTGGTCGTACACCCACGGACCCCTGGTCGCCTCCACCGTCGCCTTGTCGGCGGTGAAGAAGGCATGGCCGTCCACCGAGAACGTCATGTGGTGGGAGTCCCAGTCCACGGCGTAGGTGTGGAAGTCCGAGGCGAAGTCGCTGCCCGCGAGGGTGTACGGGGACCCGTAACCGTTTCCGCCGTTGTAGGCGGGGGCGTGCAGCGTGGAGTAGACGGAGTCGGCGACCTTGCCGACGTGCTCCATGATGTCGATCTCACCGGAGTTGGGCCACGGCGTGCCCGTCTTGAAGTTGGACCCCAGCATCCAGAACGCGGGCCACAGACCCTGCGTGCCGCTCACCTTGATCCGCGCCTCGACGTGGCCGTAGGTGAAGTTGAAGTGGTCCGAGGTGTTGATCCGGCCCGAGGTGTACTGGTGGCCCTGGACGTTCTCCTTCCTGGCCTCGATGACGAGGTTGCCGTTGCCGTCCATCGAGGTGTTGTCGCCGTTGGTGTAGTACTCCAGCTCGCCGTTCTGCCCGCCGCCGATGTCCTGGGTCCACTTGCCGGTGTCCGGCTTGGTGCCCGCGGCGCCGTTGAACTCGTCGCTCCACACCAGGTGCGTGGGGTTGCCCGGGTCGGGCGGCAGGGCGGGCGGCGCGGTGGGGTTGCCGCCGGTGCCGTAGACGTCGAAGGTCCACAGCGAGTACCCGTAGCCGTTGCTGCGCGCGGTGCCGTACATCCGCACGTAGCGGCCGGTGCCGTCCACGTTCAGGGTCTCCTTGAAGCCCTTGCCGGTGGTGGTGGAGTAGATGCTCGTCCAGTTGGTGTTGTCCGGCGAGACCTGGATCTGGTACGCGGTCGCGTAGGCCGGGTCCCACTGGAGGACGACCTGCGTGATGTGCGCGGTCGCGCCCAGGTCGACGCTGATCCAGCCGGGGTCGACCCAGCCGTTGGTGTCGCTGGTCGCCCACCGGGTGGCCGGGTCCTCGTCGAACGCCTTGGCCGGCGTGCAGCCGACGCAGCTATTGGCGTTCTGGTAGGTCGAGGCGGAGGCCGGCTTGTTGTACGACAGCAGGACCGCGCCGCCCGGCGGCGTGGTGGGCGGGGTGGTCGGGGGTGTGGTGGGGGGAGTGGTCGGCGGGGTCGTGCTGCCGCCGCCACCGGTGAAGATCTGGAACTCCCAGAGTGAGACGCCGTATTGGGTGGCGCGCGCGGTGGTGTAGACCCGGACGTAGCGGCCGGTGCCGGTCAGGGTGATCAGCTCGGTCGCGCCGGGGCTCGTGGTGGTGGAGTAGGCGTTCGTCCAGGTCGTGCCGTTGGCCGAGACCTGGATCTGGTACGCCTTCGCGTACGCCGTCTCCCAGCTCAACTGCACACCGCACACGTTCTGCGAACTGCCCAGGTCGACCTGGAGCCACTGCGGGTCGGCCGCCGCGCTGGACCAGCGGGTGCCCATGTTGCCGTCGACCGCGGCCGACGCGGGAGTGCCCGCGTTCTCCGTGGACGAGGCCGTCGCGGGCTTGTTCAGCGCGGAGTTGGCCGTACCGCAGGCCGCGTTGCCCGTGCCGGTGGAGCCGTAGACCTTGAACTCCCAGAGCGAGACGCCGTATTGGGTGGCGCGCGCCGTGGTGTTGATCCGGACGTAGCGTCCGGAGCCGGTGACGTCGAGGGTTTCGGTGCCACCGGCGCCGGTCGTGGTGCTGTAGATGTTCGTCCAGGTCGTGCCGTTGGCCGAGACCTGGATCTGGTACGCCTTCGCGTACGCCGTCTCCCAGTTGAGCACCACCTGGGAGAGGGTGGACGTGGCGCCGAGGTCGACCTGGAGCCACTGCGGGTCGGCCGCCGCGCTGGACCAGCGGGTGCCGAGGTCGCCGTCGACCGCGGCCGACGCGGGAGTGCCCGCGTTCTCCGTGGAGGAGGCGGTGGCCGGTTTCGCCTGCGAGAGCAGGGTGCCCGCGGCCTTGGCCGGAGTCTGTGAGACCGCCAGCGCGAGCGTCGCGACGAGGGCCGCGACGAAGGCGAAGATCAGCGATCTGGGGAATCGTGTCGTGGGGGACGGAAGGGTCTGTGGGGGGTTGCCGATCACGGCGTCTCCTGATTGGTCGCCGAGCGAGAGAGCGCTCTCTGAATGCTGCGATGATTACGGCGCTGTTGCTGACACGTCAAGAAAGTGAACGAGATTCGCCCCGCGAATTCACTCGGACCCGCCTTGATGTCGACACTCGAAGGGTCAACGAACCACTCGTCCCGATAAGGGAGTTAAGCGGCTTGTCGCTGTGTGCAAGAGCTTGAGACGGTGAACATGACGATGGCGGCGGAGAAAAATCTCCGCCGCCATGATTGGTCCAGTCCTGCGCGTCAGCCGCAGGTCAGTACCGGCCCCGCCCAGTCGGCGTGGTCGGAGTCGTTGCCGTTGCCGCCGTCGGTGACCACCAACCGCAGCTCCGTACCGCCGCCCAGAGCGGCCGTCAGATGCCGGGCCGTGTCACTGCCGGTCACCACCCCGCTGTCGGCCACCAGCGTCGAGTCGCGGTAGATCTGGAAGTCCACCGAGCCCTTGCTGCCGACCTCGTCGTCCACCCCCACGTCGGCGGTGACCGAGGAGCACCCGCCGCCCAGGTAGTAGACGACCGTGCTGGCCGCGTGCACGCCCAGCCCCTTGCTGTACGTGGTGCCGCCGACGGTGATCGTCCTGCCGTCGCCAGCGGCCTGTTCGCCGTTGCTGCGGTCGCGCTCGACCGGGCCCCAACCGCTCACCGCCGACGACCAGTTGAGGTCGCTGAGGGCGTGCGTGCCGGCCGAAGGGCCTTTGCCGCAGGCCATCTTGGCGTCGGCCCAGTCGGCGTGGTCGTAGTTCATGCCGTCGCCCGCGTCGGTGGCCACCAGCCGCAGCGTCGTCCCTCCGGTCAGATCGGCGGTCAGGTGCGCCGCCGCGTCGTTGCCCGTACGGGTCCCGCTGTCGGCGACCAGGGTGGAGTCGCGGTAGATCTGGAAGTCCACCGAGCCGTTGCTCCCCACCTCGTCGTCCACCCCGACGTCCACGGTCAGCTTTCCGCACAGACCGCCGACGTAGTAGGAGAGGTCACTGGGCGCGTGCACCCCGAGTCCCTTCGCGTACGTGGTCCCGCCGATGGTGAGCGTCCTGCCGTCGCCCGCGGCCTGTTCGCCGTTGCTGTGGTCGCGCTCGACCGGGCCCCAGGCGTTCACCGCCGAGGTCCACGACAGGTCGCTCAGCTCGTTGAGCCCGGTCGGCGGCGGCACCGGGCTGCCCGGGGTGACCCGGAACATCACCGTGCCGTGCGCGGGCACCGACGCGCTGATCGTGCCGCCGGTGCTCGATGTCGCCTTGGACCACAGGTCCTTGAGCGCGTACGAGGACGCGCCGCCGACGCCGACGGCCTGCGCGGTGGTGCTGACGGTCTGGGCGGAGGCGTTCTCATTGGTGAGCGTCACCGCGCGGTCGCCATTGGCCAGCGGCTTCGACATCACCACGAGCCCGCCGGAGGAGGAGACCACCGAGCCCTGCTTGCCCAACGGGTCCTGGTCCACCGCGATCACGTCGGCGTTCTTCAGGATCGTCAGCGTGGCGGCGGACGCGGTCCTGATGTCGCTGCCGATCAGCAGCGGCGAGGCCATCTCCGACCAGAGGCTGAAGTGGGTGCGGTACTCGGTGTCGGTCATGCCGCCGTTGCCGACCTCCAGCATGTCCGGGTCGTTCCACGCGCCGGGCTTGGCGTACGGCGCGAGCTGCTGGTTCTGGTGCGCGATGTTGATCATGCTGGACCACGAGTCGCTGATGTCCCCGGTCGTACGCCAGGAGTTGCCGACCGCGGGCGCCCAGTTCCACGGCTGGTTGGAGCCCCATTCGCAGATGCTGTAGAGGATCGGCCGGCCGGTGGCCTTCAGTGCGTCGCCCATCGCCTTGTAGCGCTGCTGCGCGTCGACGTTGTTGTTGTTGCAGTTGTCGTACTTGAGGTAGTCCACGCCCCAGGACGCCCACAGGTTGGCGTCCTGCTGCTCGTGGCCGAGGCCGCCGGGGAAGCCCGCGCTGTTGCAGGTCTTGGTGCCCGCGGAGGAGTAGAGGCCGAATTTCAGCCCCTTGGAGTGGACGTAGTCGGCGACGTTCTTGATGCCGTCGGGGAAGCGCACGGGGTCGGCGACGAGGTTGCCCGAGGCGTCGCGGCTGGGCAGCGCCCAGCAGTCGTCCAGGTTGACGTAGGTGTATCCGGCGGCCTTGAGGCCCTGGGAGACGAAGAGGTCGGCGATGCCCTTGACCATCGCCTCGTTGAACTGGGACCCGCAGCCGGTGGAGTTCCAGTTGTTGAAACCCATCTGCGGGGTCAGGGCCAGGCCGTTGTCGAGGGCCGCGGCCGGTGGCGCGGCGGCGATCTGAGCGGTCACGGCGGCGGTCGCGGCCAGTGCGGTGAGTCCGGCTCCCGCCCCGGCGACGAGGGTGAGCGACGCGGCCGAGGCCGCGAGGCGCTGCCGGAGGTGGTGTGTTTTGGTGTGTCGTTCGTGCGGCATGTGCGGCTCCGAGTCATTTCAATGGCGCACAATCCAACGGGGTCGAACGAAAGCAACCACATTTCAGCGGTGCAGCGTGAGCATGTCAATAAGCGCGGTGCGGTGAACCCCGAAGTGCCGTGCGCCAATCCCGAATGACCGTACGAGGCGCGCCACCGGCCGTTCCGGAGGAGATCGACTTTAGGGTGGGCCCGGACCACTGAGATCGCCGAGAGCGGGAACGTGCACGGGATGCCCGACGTACCAGAACCCATGGTCAAGCTGGTCCGGTGGACCACGGAACCGGCCGCGGCCCAGACCCTCAGGTCCACCGCCGCGGCCGTCATCGCCTATGTCGCCGCCGTCCAGCTCACCCCGCAGCCCGCCCCGCTGACCGCGCCACTGACGGCTCTGCTGGTCGTCCAGGTCACCCTCTACTCCACGCTGACCACCGGCATCCGGCGGGTGAACTCGGTGGTGGTCGGCGTCCTGATCGCCATCGGCTTCAGCGCGCTGGTCGGGCTGAGCTGGTGGAGCCTGGGTCTGACGATCTTCAGCGCGCTGCTGATCGGCCGCGTCGTACGGGTCGGCGAGTTCGTGCCCGAGGTCGCGATCAGCGCGATGCTCGTCCTCGGCGTGACCCGGGTCGCGGACACCGCGTGGGACCGGGTGCTGGAGACGCTGATCGGCGCGGGCGTCGGCCTGCTGTTCAACCTGCTGTTCGCGCCGCCGGTCTGGGTGCAGTCCGCGGGCGGCTCCATCGAGTCGCTGTCCCGCCGGATGGGCGCCCTCTTCCGCGACATGGGCGGCGAGCTGGCCGGACACCTCCCCGTCGAGCGCGCCGCCGCCCGGCTGCACGAGGCGCGCCGCGTCGACCACGACATCGTCGAGGTCGACGCCTCGCTGCGGCAGGCGGAGGACAGCCTGCGGTGGAATCCGCGGGTCCGCGAGGGCGTGCTCTCCCGGATCGTGCTGCGGACGGGGCTCGACACCCTGGAGATCTGCGCGGTGGTGCTGCGCGTGCTGTCCAGGACGCTCACCGACCTCGCCAAGCACCGCACCGAGGAGTCGCTGTTCCCCGACGACGTCGCCGTCGAACTGGAGGAGCTGTTCGACCACGTGGCGCACGCGATCGAGAGCTTCGCCGTACTGATCACCACCCAGGTCGCGGCCAACGCGCAGTCGGCGGAGGAGCAGCTGGCGCAGGCCCTCACCGACAGCACGGCCAGCCGTGACAGGACCGCCCAGCTGCTGCTCGCCAAGGTGCGCGAGCACCCCCGGCAGTGGCAGCTGCACGGCGCGCTGCTGGCCGAGGTCGACCGCATCCTGGACGAGCTGGCCGTCGAGAAGCGGTCGGAGCGTTTGGTGGAGGAGCTGGACCGCTACTCGCGTGAGCAGAGCGACCGGCACCCCTGGCTGCACATGATCAAGAAGCGGCTGGGCGCCGCCCGTGCGGTCCTGCGCTGACGGCCGGCGCGCGAGCTCGCGTCAACGTACGGCTGACGGGCGCGGCGACCGTATACGACCGTACGGCTCAGGCCCCGGTCTCCTCCTGCGGGCCGAACCAGTCGAGGCAGACCACCAGCGCGTCGTCGTCCGCTTCGTGCCCCCGGTAGTCGGGCAGCTCGCGCAGCACCGCGCCCGGCACGTCGGCGGCGGGCAGCAGACTCGTCGCCGACAGGCCGCGGATCAGCGCCCGGTCGCCGTACGCGTCGCCCTCGGGGGAGTACGTGGCGTAGACGCCGTCGCTGGCGAACAGCAGCCGGTCGCCGGGCAGCACCTGGAACTCCTCGGCCACGTAGAGGGTCTCCTCGAACATCCCGAGCGGCAGCTGCTCGTCGAATGCCACCCGCTCGACGGTCTTGCCGCGCTGCCGCCACAGCCGCGGCGACCCGGCGTCCACCACCTGCACGACACCGCTGGGCACGTCGAAGGAGAGCAGCAGCGTGGCGACGTGGGCGGCGCCGCGGTAGCGCGACCACAGCGCCTGGTCGGCGAGCGCGGCCTGGTCGGCGATGCCGATGCCCGCCCGGCGCGCGTTGCGCAGCGCGTTGACGGCCAGGCTGGTCAGCAGGGACGCCTCGATGCCCGCGCCCATGCCGTTGGTGATGGCCAGGGTCAGGGTGTCCGGGCTGGCCGACCAGTCGAAGTTGTCGCCGTGGATGGCGTAGGCGGGCTCCAGTTGGGCGCCGAGCGCGTACTCGGGCCGGGCGAAGGCGCGGCCCGGCAGCAGCTCCCACTGCATCTCGGCCGCCAGGGTGAGCCGCGTGGCCCTGCGCGCGATCAGATAGTGGTCGGTGTCCCGCTCGGCGACCACCAGTTCGCGTCCGAGCAGCTCGGCCACGTCGGCCAGCTCGCCGACGCCCTGCACGGCGTGCCGGTCGGCGGGCAGCACGACCGTGAGGATGCCCAGCCGGTCGCCGCGCACGGTGACCGGCAGATGCACGGTGACCTCGCCGTCCCGCCCCGCGCGCTGCTCCACCGGCTGCTGGCTGCCGAACGCCCTGCCCTGCGGGGTGTTGTGCACCGGCAGCGAGAGCCTGGCGGGCGCCGAGACGTCGACCGACTGGAGCACCGTGGTGCTGTAGTCGGCCAGCAGCAGGTCGGCCGAGACCGTGCCGTAGTGCTCGGCCAGCGCGGTGCGCGCGGTGTCCAGCAGAGCGTAGGGAGCCGCGGAGCGCAGAGCGCGTTCTACGGCCAGGAAGTTCGTCACGGGCGGGACAGCCTTTGCTATCGGTGGGAGAGACGGCGGGTGGGGGGCTGAAGCGGTGCTGACGGACGGCGGCGGTGAAGGGGGTCGGGGACGGCGGCCGAGGTGAGGGCGGGGTGACGAGGTGGGGCGCGGCGGGTGGCAGCGGGCCCGTGCGGGGAGGCGCGGGCTGACAAACCGCCGTCGTCAGTGGCACAGTGGCCAGGTGCCCCACATCGTTCCGCCTCACCGCCATGAGCAGGTCGCTCATGAAGCCAGTGCTGTGTCGGAACTGCTGGAGGTTCTGTGGGGGAGAGGCCAGGAGGCCGCACCGTCCGGCCCCCTGTCACCGTCGCAGGTGCGGGCGCTGTTCGCGATCGAACAGTACGAGGGCGCCAATCTGCGGACACTGGGCGACGCGCTGGGATCGCGGCCGTCCTCGGTGAGCAGGCTCTGCGACCGGCTGGAGGCGGTCGGTCTGGTGGACCGGCAGACGAGCCCGACCAGCCGCCGCGAGGTGGAACTGCGGCTGACCCGGCGCGGGCACGCGGCACTCGCCGAATTCCGCGACTTCAGGGCCCGCGAGGTGAAGGCCGTGCTCGGCCGGATGGCGCCGGACGAGCTGGCGGCGCTCGCCGAGGGACTGACGGCCTTCCGCCGTGCCGCCGCCGGTGCGGCCGTACCCGGTGCGACCACCGCCGACCCCGCACGCCGTGCGGCGGACTCCGCCTAGCATCACGCACCGCTCCCCGCCCCGGGCGCTGTCGCCCGCGCACTCGCATCCCGACCCGCACCCATGCCGTGACACGAACACGTGTGCGTCGGCACAGACTCTTGTCCGATGGATATTGTTGTCAAGTGGCAACGATCTTACTAGGGTGGCTCGCGTGACTGCGCATGTCGGGCAGCGCGGGGGCGACAGAACGCCTCGTACGGCCGCCGGTGCGGCAGAGAGTGAAGGAAGCGCTGTGAGCGGTGGCGGAGAGGGTGCCGGGAGACCGGTCGAGGTGGCCGTCCGCCGGGCCGGGACCGCGCTGGTCCTCGCCTTGCGCGGCGAGCTCGACCTGGAAACCCTGGAGCCGCTGCGGGCGGCGCTGGCCGCGGCCAGGCGCGACGACGCGCCCCGCGTGGTGCTCGATCTGTCGCAGGTCACTTTCTGTGACTCCTCCACGGTGAACGAGTTGCTGCGGGCCGATGTCGATCTTGGCCCCGGTCGCCTGTGGCTCGCCGCTCCCTCTCCCTTCGTCGCCCGGCTCTTCGGCCTGGTCGGACTGCCGATGGTGCTGGCCGTCCGTGACTCCGTCGAAGAGGCGCTGGCCGGCTCCGACGACCGCGCGTAACGCTCGGCGCCACACTGCGCGCCTTCCCCTGAAGCACGGGGGCGAACCCGCTGTGACGTGAGACCGCTCTCACGCGTACCCACTGTCACCCGACCCGCCCACGCGCGGGCGCTCAGGCATGTCCGGAAACCGGCAGGTCCGCCAACTGGCTTTGCCATGGCATGAATCGTTGCCTTCCGAGGCGTAGACGCCGCCGTAGCGCGTCTGTAACACTCTGCCAACACAAACGCAAATTTCTCGCAGAACAACGATGGATCTGCATGGGAAGAGCGCAACTTCATATGCTCAACCCGCACGTTTCGGATAGTCCGTCTCCTGAACCTCCCACCGCTCCGGTCGCGACGAAGCGCCGGACACGACATAGAGGGACGCTATGAGAACGAAGCGCTCCATCCCACGGCTGATGGCGGGGGTGACCGCGACGAGCCTGCTGCTCCTGGGCGGGTCCGCTCTTCCCGCCATGGCATCGGGAGAGCCAAGTCCGGCGACCGACAGCGCGGTCTCGGTCAGTAGCACCAGCGGCAAGAACAGCGCCGCCCACCTCAACGACGGCGACCAGAACACCTATTGGCAGAGTTCGGGCAAGTCCCTGCCGCAGTGGGCGCAGATCGACCTGGGCCGCACCACCCGCATCGACCAGGTGCGGCTGAAGGTCCCCTCGGGGTGGAAGTCCAGGTCGGAGACGCTCTCGATCCAGGCGAGCGAGGACGGCGAGACCTTCAACACCCTGGTCGGCTCGGCGAAGTACACCTTCAGCCCGTCGACCGGCAACACCGTCAAGATCTCCTTCCCGGCCTCCATGGCGCACTACGTGCGCGCCGAGGTGACCGGGAACTCCGCCGGGTCCTCCGCCCAGCTCTCCGAGATCACCGCGCAGGCCGCCGCGGCCTCGACGGTCAACCTCGCCAAGGGCAAGCCGACCGCGGAGTCCAGCCACGCGGACGTCTACGGCTCGGGCAACGCCGTTGACGGTGACGCGAATTCGTACTGGGAGAGCTCCAACAACGCCTTCCCGCAGTGGCTCCGGGTCGACCTCGGCTCCGCGGTGGCGGTCAACCAGGTCGTGCTGAAGCTGCCGCCGGCCACGAGCTGGTCGACGCGCACGCAGACCCTGGCCGTCCAGGGCAGCACCAACGGCACCACGTTCACCGACATCGTCGCCTCGGCGGGTTACTCCTTCAACCCGTCGTCGGCCAACACGGTGACCATCAACTTCAACTCGACGACGACCCGGTACGTCCGGCTGAACATCACCGGCAACACCGGCTGGCCCGCGGGCCAGATATCCGAGTTCGAGGTGTACGGGCCGACGACCGGTGACACCACCGCGCCGACCGCGCCCGCCAACCTGGCGTACACCCAGCCCGCGTCCGGCCAGGTCAAGCTGACCTGGAGCGCCTCCACCGACGACACGGGCGTCACCGGCTACGACGTGTACGCCAACGGCGCGCTGCGTACTTCGGTGGCCGGGAACGTGCTGACGTACACCGACAGCCAGCCCGACACCGCGACCGTGGCGTACTACGTGGTCGCCAAGGACGCGGCGGGCAACCAGTCGGCGCACAGCAACACCGTGACGCGCACCGGCACCTCGGGTGACACGCAGGCGCCGACCGCACCGGGCAGCCTGGCGTACACCCAGCCCGCCTCCGGCCAGATCAAGCTGACCTGGACGGCGTCGAGCGACAACGTCGGTGTCACCGGCTACGAGGTCTTCCGCAACGGCAGCCAGATCGCCACCACCGCGGCCAACGTGCTGACCTACACCGACAGCCAGCCCGACACCGCGACCGTCTCGTACTTCGTACGGGCCAAGGACGCGGCCGGGAACGAGTCGGCGAACAGCAACACGGTGACCCGCAACGGCACCAGTGTCGGCGGTACGAACCTGGCGGTCGGCAAGCCGATCGTCGCGTCCGCCACCGTGCAGAACTTCGTCGCCGCCAACGCCAACGACGACAGCCTGTCGACGTACTGGGAAGGCAGCGGCACCAGCACCCTGACCGTCTCGTTGGGCTCCAACGTGGACACCAGCTCCGTGGTGGTCAAGCTCAACCCCGACGCCTCGTGGGGCAACCGGACCCAGACCATCGCGGTCTCCGGCCGGGAGCAGAGCGCGAGCACGTTCACCCAGCTCTCGCCCGCGACCGCGTACAACTTCAGCCCGTCCACCGGCAACTCGGTGACGATCCCGGTCTCCGGCCGGGTCGCTGACGTGCGCCTCACCTTCAGCTCCAACACCGGTGCGGGCGGCGGCCAGGCGGCCGAGTTCCAGGTCATCGGCGTACCGGGGCCCAACCCCGATCTGACCGTCAGCTCCCTGACGGCCTCGCCCGCCTCGCCGATCGAGACCGACCCGATCACGCTCAGCGCGACGGTGAAGAACATCGGCACCGACGCGGCGGCCTCCACCGACGTCAACTTCTACCTCGGCACCACCAAGGTCGGCACCGGCACCGTCGGCGCGCTGGCCGCGGGCGCGAGCAGCGTCGTGACCGCCAACATCGGCGCGAAGGACGCGGGCAGCTACCAGCTCACCGCCAAGGTCGACGAGTCCAACAAGGTCGTCGAGCAGAACGAGACCAACAACAGCTACACCAACCCCACCGCCCTGGTGGTCAAGCCGGTCGACACCTCCGACCTGGTGGCCTCGCCGGTCGCCTGGTCGCCGGGCAACCCGTCGGCGGGCAACAACGTCAACTTCTCGGTGGCCATCAAGAACCAGGGCACCGTGGCCTCGGCGAGCGGCGCGCACAACGTCACGCTCACCCTGGCCGACGCCACCACCGGCAGTGTCATCAAGACGCTGACCGGCTCCTACAGCGGCGCCATCGCGGCCGGAGCGACCACCAGCCCGATCAACCTGGGTAGCTGGACCGCGGTCAACGGCAAGTACACCGTGAAGACGGTGATCGCCGTCGACGCCAACGAGGTGGCGACCAAGCAGGCCAACAACACCAGCACCCTGTCCTTCTTCGTCGGTCGCGGCGCCAACATGCCGTACGACTCGTACGAGGCCGAGGACGGCGTGCTCGGCGGCGGCGCCCAGGTCGTCGGTCCCAACCGGACCGTCGGCGACATCGCGGGCGAGGCGTCCGGCCGCAAGGCGGTGACGCTCAACTCCACCGGGCAGTCGGTGTCCTTCACCACCCGCGCCAGCACCAACACGCTGGTGGTCCGCTACTCCATCCCGGACGCCGCGGGCGGCGACGGCATCAACTCCAACCTGAACGTCTACGTCAACGGCACGTTCCTCAAGGCCATCGACCTGACGTCCAAGTACGCCTGGCTGTACGGCAACGAGACCGGCCCCGGCAACAGCCCGGGTGCGGGCGGCCCCCGTCACATCTACGACGAGGCCAACCTGCTGCTCGGGACGACCGTCCCGGCGGGCAGCACGATCAAGCTCCAGAAGGACGCCGCGAACACCAGCACGTACGCGATCGACTTCATCAACACCGAGCAGGCCACGGTGATCCCGAACCCGGACCCGACGAAGTACGTCGTGCCGGCCGGCTTCACCCAGCAGGACGTGCAGAACGCCCTGGACGCGGCGCGACAGGACACCACCAAGCTCGGCGTCTACCTGCCGACCGGTGACTACTCGACCGCCCAGAAGTTCCAGGTCTACGGCCGGTCGATCAAGGTGATCGGCGCCGGTCCGTGGTTCACCCGCTTCCGCACTCCGGCCGACCAGTCGAACACCGACGCCGGATTCCGCGCGGACGCCACCGCCAACGGGACGACGTTCTCCGGATTCGCGTTCTTCGGCAACTACACCTCGCGCATCGACGGTCCCGGAAAGGTCTTCGACCTCTCCAACGTGGCCAACATGACCATCGACAACATCTGGGTCGAGCACACGGTCTGCATGTACTGGGGTGCCAACACCGACAACATGGTGATCAGCAACTCCCGTATCCGTGACACGTTCGCCGACGGCGTCAACATGACGAACGGCTCCACGGACAACCACGTCTTCAACAACGAGTCGCGGGCGACCGGTGACGACAGCTTCGCGCTGTTCTCCGCCATCGACGCCGGCGGCGCGGACGAGAAGAACAACGTGTTCGAGAACCTGACGTCGCTGCTGACCTGGCGCGCGGCGGGCGTCGCGGTGTACGGCGGGTACAACAACACCTTCCGGAACATCTACATCGCGGACACCCTGGTCTACTCCGGAATCACCGTCAGCTCGCTGGACTTCGGTTACGCGATGAACGGCTTCGGAACCGTGCCGACCAACATCCAGAACGTGTCGCTCGCCAGAACGGGCGGTCACTTCTGGAACGGCCAGACCTTCCCCGCCATCTGGCTGTTCTCGGCCTCGAAGGTGTTCCAGGGAATCCGCATCAGCGATGTGGACATCACCGATCCGACGTACAGCGGCATCATGTTCCAGACCAACTACGTGGGCGGTCAGCCGCAGTTCCCGATCACGGACACCATCTTGACCAACATCTCGATCACCGGTGCCCACAAGAGCGGTGACGCGTACGACGCGAAGTCGGGATTCGGTCTGTGGGCCAATGAGCTGCCGGAGGCCGGCCAGGGACCGGCCGTTGGTTCCGTCACCTTCAACGGTCTGCACCTGAGCGACAACTTCCAGGACATCAAGAACACCACCTCGACCTTCACCATCAAGGTCAACAACTAAGGGCAGCCGCTGAGGAGCGGCCGTCAGCTGGGAGGTGTCCGCGTTCGGCTCTCGAACGCGGGCACCTCCCGCATGCGTTCGCGGGCGGGGTTGGAGAGCAAAAGGCGTGCGGTTGTCTTCAGTTGGTGAACGTGAGGGCTTGACGTGGCATTGGTCTAGTCCTACCTTCGCCGATGCGCCCTCAGTCATGTCGGAGTCCGCCGTTCACGGATCAGAACCGATCCGGGTGCGCGGGTCCGGCTGTCCGCTACCGGAAGGTCTCCCCCCATGAACAGACCGCGCATTCGGCTCAAGGCGCTGACCGCACTCGCCGCCGTCCCCGCACTCGCGGCGGGACTGCTGCTGGCCGCGGGCGCTCCGGCGCAGGCCGCGGCCAATCCGGGCCCCGGCTTCCCCGCGCAGTACGCGGCGCCCTACGCCGAGGTCTGGAACTCCCCGTCGGCGCTGGCGGCGGTGAAGAACGCCACCGGGCTGAAGTACTTCACCCTCGCGTTCGTCATCGACGGCGGCGGCTGCAACGCCACCTTCAACGGCAGTACCTCGGTCACCGACGCGAGCTGGACGTCGGCCATCAACACCCTGCGGTCCGGCGGCGGCGATGTCATCGCCTCCTTCGGCGGCGCGGGCGGCACCGAGATCGGCATCTCCTGTACGTCGGTCGCCGCGCTCAAGACCCAGTACAAGCGCGTGATCGACGGACTCAACCTGACCCGCCTCGACTTCGACATCGAGGGCGGCGCGCTCAACAACACCACCGCCAACGACCGGCGCAACCAGGCCCTCGCGCAGCTCCAGCAGGAGTACGCGGCGGCCGGCAAGAAGCTCGACATCGACTACACGCTCCCGGTCAACCCCACGGGCCTGGAGTCCAACTCGCTCAGCCTGCTGAACAACGCCAAGAGCAACGGCCTCAACGTCAACCTCGTCAACATCATGACGATGGACTACGGGCCGTCGATGGACATGGGCCAGGCGGCCATCAGCGCGGCCACCGCGCTGCACAGCCAGCTCGGCGCCATCTGGAACACCAAGACCTCCGCGCAGCTCTGGGCGATGGAGGGCAACACCCCCATGATCGGGGTGAACGACTCGACCAACGAGGTCTTCTCGACCGCCAACGCGCAGTCGTTGGAGACCTTCGCGAAGAACAACGGCATCCAGGAGCTGTCCTTCTGGTCGCTCGGCCGTGACAAGGCATGCGCCACCAACGGCCAGTTGTCGGACTCGTGCAGCGGCACACCCCAGTCGCAGTACCAGTTCTCCAGCATCTTCAACGCCATCACCGGCGGCGGCACCACTCCGCCGCCCACCGGCGGCGCCACCGGGCCGATCCGGTCCGGTTACGCCAACAAGTGCGTGGACGTGGCCTCCGCGAGCAGCGCCAACGGCGCGGCGGTCCAGCTCTACGACTGCAACGGCACCACCGCGCAGAACTGGACGGTCGGCAGCGACAACTCGCTCCAGGCGCTCGGCAAGTGCATGGACGTGGCCGCGGCGGGCACCGCCAACGGCAGCCAGGTGCAGCTCTACGACTGCAACGGCACGGCCGCCCAGAAGTGGACCCGCAGCGGCAGCACCCTGGTCAACACCGGCTCGGGCAAGTGCCTGGACGCGACCGGGCCCAGCTCCGCCAACGGCACCCGGCTCCAGATCTGGACCTGCGCGGGCGGTGCGAACCAGCAGTGGACGCTGCCTTCGTGACCCGCGCGTCCGCTGAGCGCTAGCTGAGCGGACAGGCGAATCGACCGGTCCCGGGCGGGGACGATGTCACCCGCCCGGGACCGGTGCGCTGTACCGCAGTGATCTTACGGGCTCCTCGCAAACAATCGACGTGGATACGTAAAAAATCTGCGGTACGGAGATATTGCGGAGTATGTGCGCGGGGCGGGAAGGAGTAGGGGGCGCCGCCGCTTGTCATCGGTGGCCCGCTGTCGATCCTTAACGAGGAGCCCCGATGAACAGCACGGAACTGCTGGCCGACGCCTTCGGCCGGATCCAGGAAGTGGTCCACGACGCCGTGGACGGCCTCACCCCCGAAGAGCTGGCCTTCCGCGTGGACGAGGGCGCCAACAGCGTCGGCTGGCTGATCTGGCACCTGACCCGCGTCCAGGACGACCATGTCGCCGAGGTCGCGGGCACCGAGCAGGCCTGGACCGCGCAGGGCTGGGACGCCCGCTTCGACCTGCCCTTCCCCGCCGGGGCGATCGGCTACGGCGACGGTCCGGACGACGTCGCCGCCGTCCGGGTGAGCTCCGCCGACCTGCTCACCGGCTACCACGACGCCGTATACGAGAACACCGTCCGCCATGTGCGGGAGCTGACCGACGACGACCTCGACCGCGTCGTGGACAAGCGCTGGAATCCGCCGGTGACCCTGGGCGTACGCCTGATCAGCGTCGTCTCCGACGACCTGCAGCACGCCGGGCAGGCGGCGTATCTGCGGGGGCTGCTGATGCGCAGGCGGTGACGGCGTCGGCGTCGGCCGTTCACCCTTCGGTGTTAGAGTTACTTAACCTAAGTTAAGTACCTGCGCGACCTGTGGGGTGTGAGGGTTGGCGAGCGAGAAGACGGCCGAAGAGCCAGCGGCACGAATACAACGGAGGCCACCGCGCATAGCGGCCGACCATCCGCGCTACAAATGGGTGGCACTGTCGAACACCACGCTCGGCATGCTGATCGCCACGATCAACTCCTCGATCGTGCTGATCTCGCTCCCCGCGATCTTCACCGGTATCCACCTCGACCCCCTCCAGCCCGGCAACGTCAGCTATCTGCTCTGGATGCTGATGGGATACATGCTGGTCACGGCGGTCCTCGTGGTCACCCTCGGCCGGCTCGGGGACATCCTCGGCCGGGTCAAGATCTACAACTCCGGCTTCCTGATCTTCACCGTCACCTCGGTGATCCTCTCCCTGGACCCGATGCAGGGCGGCGGCGGCGCGCTCTGGCTGATCGGCTGGCGCGTCGCCCAGGCCGTCGGCGGCTCGATGCTGATGGCCAACTCGGCCGCGATCATCACCGACGCCTTCCCGGCCCGCCAGCGCGGCATGGCGCTCGGCGTGAACATGGTCGCGGGAATCGCCGGATCCTTCATCGGCCTGGTCCTCGGCGGCCTGCTCTCCGAGTGGGACTGGCGCTCGATCTTCTGGGTCAACGTCCCGATCGGCCTGATCGGCACCGTCTGGGCCTACCGCTCGCTCCACGAGACCGGCGTCCGCCGCAAGGCCAGAGTCGACTGGTGGGGCAACGTCACCTTCGCCGTCGGCCTGACCGCGCTGCTCGCGGGCATCACCTACGGCATCCAGCCCTACGGCGGCCACACCATGGGCTGGACCAACCCCTGGGTACTCGCGGGCCTGATCGGCGGCGTCGCGATGCTCGCCGTCTTCTGCCTCGTCGAGGCCAAGGTGCGCGAGCCGATGTTCCCGCTCGGCCTGTTCCGCAACGTGGCCTTCGCGGGCGGCAACGCGGCCACCCTGCTCGGCTCCATCGCCCGCGGCGGCCTCCAGTTCATGCTGATCATCTGGCTCCAGGGCATCTGGCTGCCCCTGCACGGCTACGACTACGTCGACACCCCGCTGTGGGCCGGTATCTTCCTGCTGCCGCTCACCGTCGGCTTCCTGGTCTCCGGGCCCATCGCGGGCTACTTCTCCGACCGGTACGGCGCCAGGCTCTTCGCCGCCGCCGGATTCGTGGTGATGGCCGCGTCCTTCGCGGGACTGCTGCTGCTCCCCACCGACTTCAACTATCTGGCCTTCGCGTTCCTGATCTTCCTCAACGGGGTCGGCGGCGGTCTGTTCGCGGCGCCGAACACCTCGATCATCATGGCGAGCGTGCCCGCCGAGGCCCGCGGCGCCGCCTCCGGCATGCGCGCCACCTTCCAGAACGCGGGCATGGTGCTCTCCATCGGCGTGTTCTTCTCGCTCATGGTCGCCGGACTCGCCCGCTCGCTGCCCGGCACCCTCAGCAGCGGCCTGGTCGCCCAGGGCGTGCCGGGGGCCAACGCGCACGAGATCGCCAATCTGCCGCCGGTCGGCACGCTCTTCGCGGCCTTCCTCGGCTACAACCCGATCCAGCACCTGCTCGGCCCCGACCTGCTCGGCAAGCTCCCGGCGGCCAACCAGCACACGCTCACCGGCCGTGAATTCTTCCCGCACCTGATTTCCGGGCCGTTCCACGACGGCCTCGTGGTGGTGTTCGCCCTGGCCATCGTGATGTCCTTGGTCGCGGCGGGCGCGTCACTGATCCGCAGCCGCGCCGTCCGCGCGGCCCACGCCCCGCAGGAGTAACCGAACCGACCGAGGAGGCGCCCCCCGCCATGGACCACACCGACGGGCGCGGGGGCGCCACTCCGGCCGCGGTCGCGCTGATCGTGGCCCGGCTCTACCGCCAGCTCGCCCAGGCGTCCGCCGACGACCTCAACCTGACGTACGCGCAGCTCTCCGCGCTCGCCAGGATCGGGCAGTTCGGCCCCATCCGGCTCGGTGAACTCGCCGCCCGCGAACAGGTCGCCGCCCCCTCCCTGACCCGTACGGTCAGGCCGCTGTCGGAGGCCGGGCTGATCGGCAAGGAGGCCGACCCCTCCGACGGCCGCTCCTGGCTCGTCAGCATCACCCCGGAAGGGCGCGCCCTGCTGGAGCGCATCCGCCGCGAGCGGGCGGCACTGCTCGCCCGGAGGATGGCGTGGCTCACCGACGAGCAGCGCGCGACGCTGGACGCGGCGCTCCCCGTCCTGGAACTGCTCCTCACCGAACGGACCCTGCCGGACTGACCCCGGCGGACTGGCCTCCGGCCCTTACGGACTGCCTCCTCGGCTGCCCTCGCCTCTCAGGCGGGCTGCTCCGGCTGTCCGGGCCGCTCGGGCCGGCCCGGCTCGACCGGGGGCGCCAGCACACCGCAGTGCGGCGCGCACTCCGGCTGCGCGAGCGGCCCCTTCGCCCCGTCCTCGCGCAGCGCACCCGACGGCACCAGCACCGCGGCCAGCACCGCGGCGACGGCGCACAGGCCCGCACAGATCAGCATCGCCTTCCCGAACGCCGAGTTCACCGCGTGCGGCGACCGGTAGGCGTGGTCGGACAGGCCGACGGCCAGGGGGAGGGCCGCGACGATCAGCAGTTGCGCCACGCGGGCCGCCGCGTTGTTCACCCCGCTGGCCACCCCCGCGTGATCGACCTCCACCGAGGCCAGCACGGTCGCGGTGAGCGGCGCCACGAACAGGCACATGCCGAGCCCCTGGACGACGACGGCGGGCAGCACGTCGACGACGTACGAGGAGGTGTCCGGCGACACGCGGGTGAGCAGCAGCAGGCCGCACGCGGTGACCAGCGGACCGACCGTCAGCGGCCAGCGCGGCCCGATCCGCTGGGCGAGCGCGCCCGCGGGCGCGGACAGCAGCAGCATCAGGACGGTCACCGGCAGCGTCGCGAGACCGGCACGCAGCGCGCTGTACCCGGCGGCGATCTGGAGCTGCACCGGCAGCACGAAGAACACCCCGCCGATGGCCGCGTACAGACAGAGCGTCACCAGATTCATCGAGGTGAACAGCTTCGAGGCGAAGACCGACAGCGGCAGCATCGGGGACGGGCGGCGCCGCTCGGTGCGCAGGAAGGCCCAGCCGCACGCCAGACCCGCCGCCGCGGGCACGGCGACCGCGACGGGGGAGGGGTGACCGGACGCGCTGATCAGGGCGTAGGTGACGCCCGCGAGGCAGAGCGCGGCCAGTACCGCGCCCAGGATGTCGAAGCTCCCGCTCGCCGTACGGTCGCGGCTCTCCGGCACGTGCCGGACGGCGATGGCCACCACGACCGCCGCCAGCGGCAGATTGATCAGGAAGATCCACCGCCAGCCGGGACCGTCCACCAGATAGCCGCCGAGGAACGGGCCGATCGCGCCCGCCACGCCGCCGAGGCCCGACCAGGCGCCGACCGCCTTCGCGCGGTCCTGCGGGCGGTACGTGGACTGCACCAGGGCGAGCGAACCGGGCGTCAGCAGCGCCCCGCCCACGCCCTGGAGCGCCCGCGCCGCGATCAGCACGCCGCTGTCGGGTGCCGCGCCGCACAGCGCGGACGCCAGCGCGAACCAGACGACGCCGATGACGAAGACCTTCCTGCGCCCGTACCGGTCACCGAGGCCGCCGCCGAGCAGGATCAGCCCGGCGAGCGTCAGCAGATAGCCGTTGACGGTCCACTGGAGCGCCGCCAGGGTCGCGCCGAGGCCCTCCCCGATCCGGGGGAGCGCGATGTTGACGATGGTGCCGTCCAGCATCGCCATGCCCGAGCCGAGCACCGAGCAGGCCAGCACCCAGCGCCCGGTCGCCGAGGAGAGCCGCACACCCTCGGCGGGCGGCTCCGGATTACTCATGACCGTCACCATAGAGCGCCGGGAGCCGAGGCGTGAGTGTCGCGGCCCCGCGCCGCGGCAACCGTGAAAACCACGCCCGCCGCCCACCCCCGACCGTGCCCGCCAAGCGACCCCGACCACGCCCGCCGCGCATTCCCGACCGTGCCCGCCACGCGACCGCGACCGCGCCCGCTGATCACCGGCGCGCATCGGGGGTAAGAATGGTCAGGGCAGGCCCGACCGATGACGCAGCGAAGGAGACGCGGATGCCGCACGAGCGCGCCGGAACACCGGCACGGCCGGACGACCTGGTGGACGTACCCCGCCTGATCACGGCCTACTACGCGCTGCACCCGGACCCCGGCGAGACCGGCCAGCGGGTGGCGTTCGGCACCTCGGGGCACCGCGGCTCGTCGCTGAACACCGCGTTCAACGAGGACCACATCGCCGCCACCAGCCAGGCGATCTGCGACTACCGCACCGCGCAGGGCACCACGGGACCGCTCTTCCTCGGCGCCGACACGCACGCGCTGTCCGAGCCCGCGCGGGTCACCGCGCTCGAGGTCTTCGCCGCCAACGAGGTCTCGGTGCTGATCGACGAGAGCGACGGCTGGACGCCCACCCCGGCCGTTTCGCACGCGATCCTGTCGTACAACAGGGGCCGTACCACCCACCTCGCCGACGGCGTGGTCGTCACCCCCTCGCACAACCCGCCCGCGGACGGCGGCTTCAAGTACAACCCGCCGAGCGGCGGCCCCGCCGCCTCCGACGCCACCGGCTGGATCCAGGACCGGGCCAACGAGCTGATCGCCGACGGCCTCAAGGGCGTGCGCCGCGTCCCGTACACCCGGGCGCTCGCCGCCGACACCACCGGGCGCTACGACTTCCTCGGCCGCTACGTGGACGACCTGCCGTCGGTGCTCGACCTGGAGACCGTACGGCGCGAGGGCGTCACGATCGGCGCGGACCCGCTGGGCGGCGCGTCGGTCCAGTACTGGGGCCGGATCGCCGAATGGCACGGCCTCGACCTGACCGTGGTGAACCCGGTCGCCGACCCCACCTGGCGCTTCATGACGCTCGACTGGGACGGCAAGATCCGGATGGACTGCTCGTCGCCGTACGCGATGGCGTCGCTGATCGCCCGCAAGGACGAGTACCGCATCGCCACCGGCAACGACGCGGACGCCGACCGGCACGGCATCGTCACGCCCGACGGCGGCCTGATGAACCCCAACCACTACCTGGCCGTCGCCATCTCCTATCTGTCGCGGCACCGCGAGCAGTGGCGGCCCGACCTGGCGATCGGCAAGACGCTGGTGTCGTCCTCGATGATCGACAAGGTGGTGGCCGACCTCGGCCGTCCGCTGACCGAAGTCCCGGTCGGCTTCAAGTGGTTCGTGGACGGGCTGCTCGGCGGCACCCTGGCCTTCGGCGGCGAGGAGTCGGCGGGCGCGTCCTTCCTGCGGCGCGACGGCTCGGTGTGGACCACCGACAAGGACGGCATCCTGCTGGCACTGCTGGCCGCCGAGATCACCGCCGTCACCGGCCGCACCCCGTCCGAGCACTACGCGGACCTCACGGAGCGCTTCGGCGCCCCCTCCTACGCGCGGATCGACGCGCCCGCGACCCGCGAGGAGAAGACCGTACTCGCCGAGCTCTCGCCCAAGCAGGTGCCCGCCGCCGAACTCGCCGGAGACCCCGTCACCTCCGTGCTCACCCACGCCCCCGGCAACAACGCGGCCCTGGGCGGCATCAAGGTCAGCACCGACAACGCCTGGTTCGCCGCGCGGCCTTCGGGGACGGAGGACGTCTACAAGGTCTACGCCGAGTCCTTCCTCGGCGACGACCACCTCGCCACCGTCCAGGAGGAGGCACAGGCCATCGTCGCCCGTGCCCTGAACGGCTGACGGCCGAGCCCTCCACCCGACGGAGCGACCCCGGAGCGCGTGCTCCGCTCCGTCGGGTGAGGGACGACAGGCCCTTCGACGCGCGGGCGGCTCA
This sequence comes from Streptomyces sp. NPDC008317, assembly GCF_042955955.1. Classification (NCBI taxonomy): domain Bacteria; kingdom Bacillati; phylum Actinomycetota; class Actinomycetes; order Kitasatosporales; family Streptomycetaceae; genus Streptomyces; species Streptomyces sp. NPDC008317. The sequence goes on along the minus strand of NZ_JBIBFQ010000003.1, from coordinate 5,189 downwards.
GGCCAGTTGGGCGGCCTGGAGACCCGCGTACGCGCCGCCGCCGCGCACCAGCTCGGCGTGCGGTCCGACTTCCGCGATACGGCCCTCGTCCAGGACGACGATACGGTCGGCGTTGCGGATCGTGGACAGCCGGTGGGCCACCACGAAGACCGTACGGCCGCGCACCAGCCGGGTCAGCGCCTGCTGGACCAGCGCCTCCGAGCGGGAGTCGAGCGCGGACGTCGCCTCGTCCAGGACCAGCACGCGCGGGTCGCGGATCAGCGCGCGGGCGATGGCCAGCCGCTGCTTCTGCCCGCCGGAGAGCCGGGCGCCCCGCTCACCGACGACGGTGTCGAGACCGTGCGTCATCCGGTCGATGAACTCCAGCGCGTTGGCGTCCCGCAGCGCCGCCCTGACTCTCTCCTCCGGCACATCGGTCATGCCGTAGGTGACGTTGTCGCGGACGGTGCCCTCGAACAGGATCGAGTCCTGCGGCACCACCGACAGCCAGGTCCGGTAGTCGCGCAGGTCCAGATCCTCCATGTCGACGCCGTCGAGCAGAATCCGCCCATGCGTCGGCCGCAGGAAGCCGATCACCAGATTGAGCACGGTCGACTTGCCCGCGCCGGAACCGCCCACCAGGGCGACGGTCTCGCCCGGCCGCACGTCCAGATCGAAGTCGACCAGCGAGGGCCGGTCGCTCTCGGGATAGGTGTGGCCGACCCCGCGGAACTCGAAGTGCCCCACCACGCCCTTCACTTCGGCCTTGCCGTCGTTCTGCTCCAGGTCGGGCGCCTGGAGCACCTCGCCGATCGAGCGGACCGACTCCAGGCCCTTGCCGATCTGCGGGGTCAGCGTCAGCAGCGTGGTCACCGACCCGGTGAGGCTGGAGAAGTACGCGCTGAGCATCACCACGGTGCCCGCCGAAACGTTCAGCCAGCCGTAGTAGGCGACCAGCGCCGAGCCCGCCAGGCAGGCCACACCGATCGCGTTGAGCAGGATCCAGGCCAGCGAGCCGAACCAGCCGTTGAGCCGGTCGAGCCGCAGCCCCGCGTGCAGCACCTCGCCCAGCGTGCGGTCCACCCGGTGCAGCGCGGTGTTCTCCAGGCCGTGCGCACGGGTGATGGGGATCAGGGTCGTCATCTCGCTGACCCGCGAGGACAGTTGCTCCACCTGCTGGCGGAAGGACTCGTTGTCGTGCCGCAACCGGCGGCGCAGCCGCACCACCAGCATCGCGGAGGCGGGCACCACGATCAGATAGACCGGCAGGAAGGCGGGCGCCTGGATGCCGATCACCACCAGGCCGCCGCTCAGGGTGGCGATCGCGGCCAGACCGTTGTCGGCGGTCTGCTGCGCCGCCGTCTCGATGGTCTCGACATCCCTGATCACCTTGGCCTGGAGCACGCCGGCGCTGACACGGGAGTGGTAGCCGATGGAGAGCTGCTGCATCCGCTGGCAGATCGCGGTGCGCAGCCGGGTGCCGGTCCTGCGGATCGAGCCCTGCATGCAGCGCACGTACGCCAGGTGCAGCGGGAGGTTGAGGCTGAGGATCACCAGCAGGACGGCCGAGTTCCACCACAGCACCGATATCGGCCGGTGCTGCACGACGACGTCGACCACGTTGGCCGTGATGAGCGGCAGCAGCCAGACGGGGGTGTGCTTGGCGAAAAAGGCGAGTACGGCGAACCCGACCCGGCGACGGTCGGGTTCGAAGAGGTAGAGGAGGGTACGGACGGGGTGTTCGCCGCGGTAGCGGTGGCTGAGCGTGCCTTGCGGCAGCGCCATTGAAGGCTCCTCGAAATGACGTCTTCGCAGTACAGGTGCGCGCATGCGCCTCATCGCGCATGCGCCCGCCTTCACCTTAGAGCCGCTACAGCACCACGACCGAACGCAATACGTCGCCCTCGGACATCCGCGCGAACGCCGCCTCCACCTCGTCCAGCGCGATGGTCTCCGTGACGAACGCGCCCAGGTCCAGGCGCCCCTGGAGATGCAGGTCGATCAGCATCGGGAAGTCCCGCGACGGCAGGCAGTCGCCGTACCACGACGACTTCAGCGCGCCGCCGCGGCCGAACACGTCCAACAGCGGCAGCTCCAGCGTCATCTCCGGACTCGGCACCCCCACCAGGACCACCGTCCCGGCCAGATCGCGCGCGTAGAACGCCTGCTTGTACGTCTCCGGGCGGCCGACCGCGTCGATCACGACGTCGGCGCCGTTCCCGCCGGTCAGCTCGCGGATCGCCTCCACGGCGTCACGGTCGCGGGAGTTGACGGTGTGCGTGGCGCCCATCGCGGACGCCGTGGCGAGCTTGCGGTCGTCGATGTCGACGGCGATGATCCTGGCCGCACCGGCCAGCCGCGATCCCACCACGGCCGCGTCGCCGACGCCGCCGCAGCCGATGACCGCGACCGAGTCGCCGCGGCCCACGTTCCCGGTGTTGAGCGCCGCGCCGATCCCGGCCATCACCCCGCAGCCGAGCAGCCCGGCCACCGACGCCGACACCGCCGGGTCGACCTTCGTGCACTGCCCGGCCGCGACCAGCGTCTTCTCCGCGAAGGCGCCGATGCCCAGCGCGGGCGACAGCTCGGTGCCGTCCTTGAGCGTCATCTTCTGCTTCGCGTTGTGGGTGTCGAAGCAGTACCAGGGGCGCCCGCGCAGACACGCGCGGCACCGGCCGCACACGGCCCGCCAGTTGAGGATCACGAAGTCGCCCGGCGCGACCTCGGTGACGCCGTCGCCGACGGTCTCGACCACGCCGGCGGCCTCGTGCCCGAGCAGGAACGGGAAGTCGTCGTTGATCGCGCCCTCCCGGTAGTGCAGGTCGGTGTGGCAGACCCCGCACGCCTGGATCCGCACCACCGCCTCGCCCGGCCCCGGATCCGGCACCACCACCGTGTCCACCCGTACCGGCTCGCCCTTGCCCGGTGCGATCACTGCGCGGACTTCCTGTGCCATGTCCGGTCCTTCCCTTCGTCGTGTGCCCAGCGTTCGGCCACTGTTCGCTGCCGACGATAGGTGCCGCGACCCCGCGGCGGGCAGTACCCGGAAAGGCGCACATGGGTGGACCGGCACCGGGCATACGTCACTGCGGGCCACAGGTCGCCTACCGCTCGACGCTGTGAGGGGCACTTTTGACCACTGAGGACAGCGCGGTCCGCGGCACGCGGCCGGCTGACAGAAGACGGCTGCCGAAGACCGTCGCGACCTTCCGCGCCATCCGGGCCCTCGGCCGCGCCATAGGGGCGGCATGGGAGGAGGACGCCACGGAGCGGGCGGCGGCCCTCACGTACTACGCGGTGCTCGCGCTCTTCCCCGCGCTGCTGGTCACCGTGTCGGTGCTGGGCCTGGCGGGCGGTGCCTCGGAGAACCAGCTGGCCTCCGAGGTCACCTCCCTGCTCCCGACCGCGTCCCGGCCGATCGTCGCCTCCGCGCTCCAGGACATGGCCGACGACCGGTCCGCGACCCTCTCCCTGGTGATCATCGGCAGCGCGGGCGCCGTCTGGTCGGCGTGCAGCTACTCCAGCGTCTTCCGGCGCGCCCTGCACTCGATGTACCGGGTGACCGACCACCGCCCCGCCTGGCGCACCGCGCCGCGCATCGTGATCACCTCGGTGGCGCTGCTCGTCCTGCTGGTGTGCAGCGCCAGCAGCCTGGTGGTCAGCGGCGAGGTCGCCCACCGGATAGGGGAGCTGCCGCACATGAACACCCCCGTGATCACCGCCTGGCGGGTGTTGCGCTGGCCCTTGCTGCTGGTGCTGGCCGCCGCGCTGGTCCTGGTGCTCTTCCGCTCAGGTCCCCGCGGCACCCGCGGCCTGCGCGCGATGGCCCCCGGCGGCGCCCTCGCCGTCCTGCTGTGGCTGCTGACCTCGGTCGGATTCGCCGCGTACACCGCCCGCGCGGGCACGTACAACCGGCTCTACGGCCCGCTGGCCGGCACCGTGGTCTTCCTGGTGTGGCTGTGGTTCTCCAACCTGGCCCTGCTGGTCGGCGCCCACTTCAACGCCCAGCGGGCACTGGACGGCAAGGCCGCGCCGCCGCCGGAGGCCCCGGCGGCGTCCAAGACGCCGGAAGCGGCCCCGGACGTCGCACCGCTGCCGGTTCAGCCGCGGCCGGGCCGGAAACGGCGGTAGAGCACGACGCCGCCGAGCAGCAGGGCGGCGCTGCCACCGGCGGTGTACGGCAGGCCGTCCGCACCGGTGTGCGCCAGCGTCGGGGCCGCGGGGTCCTCGACGTTCGGCGGCGCGGGAACCGGAGTGTGGGCCGGGGCGGGCGGGGTGGTCGGCACCGGAGTGGGCTTGACGACCGGCGGAGTCGAGCCGTTCGTCGAGGTGTTGCCGGTGGAGGGGTTGCCGATCCCGACGACATTGACGCTGTTGCCGGTGATGTTGACGGGCACGTCGATCGGCAGCCGGATGCTGTTGCCCGACAGCAGGCCGGGCGAGTTACGGGTGCCGCCCGCCGCGTGTGCGCCGCCGCCCGAGCCCGAGTTCGTCCCGGCGGGGACGGCGCGCTCATCGGCCGGTGCGCCCGCGTGCCGACCCGGCCTGGCACCGGGGGAGGAGTGCGTGGCGGCCGGAGCCGAGGTGTTGGCGCACGCGTTGCCCGTCACCGGATTCAGCAAACCGATCACATTGATCGTATTTCCGCATACATTCACCGGAATGGAGACGGGCACTTCCACCGAATTGCCCGACAGGACACCGGGCGATCCGGTGGTGTCACCCTGGGCGGCCGAATCGGCCTGGGCATACCCGGCGCCCGCCAACAGACCGCCGGCGACCATGGCGGTGACGAGTCCCTTCTGGGCAACCCTGTTCATACGCTTTCCTGCCTTCCGGAAATCCTCACGGGCCGCATGCCCGCACCGGAGACAACGCGCTCAGGGCCAATCAGGTCATGGCCGACGGATAAATCACCCCAACGAGTGACCGTGTCGCGGCCTCGTCCCTGACGGGCCGACAGGACGTGCGGCCAGCACTTTTCCCGGTATTCCGGCTATCGGTTCCGCTATTCCTATGAATTACCCATGAGCGGCCGATGGAACGTGGTAACGGATTGTCCCGACACGACAGCGGCGGGGGCCCCCGGGGGGGGGGGCGGCCCGGGGGGGGGGGGGGGGGGGGGCGGGGGCCGCCCCCCCCCCCCCGCCGGGGGGGCGGGGGCCCGGGCCTGAAAAAGCTGGGGGGCCTGGGGACGCGGGGGGCCGGGC